>NZ_RDTE01000003.1:4920500-6150625 GCF_004125265.1 Streptomyces lydicus | reverse complement strand
GAAGGCGTCGGTGATCGAGAGGACGTCGCTGACGTCGTACGCGATGATGTCGTGCGCGAGCTTGTCGGCCGCGGCCTGTGCGGCGGCGTTGATGAGCTCGAGGGAACGGTCCGTGGCGGTCACAAGGGGCTTTCCGGGTCGAGGGGCAGCCTCTCCGGCCGGGCAGGGGCAGCTAGCTCACTACTGAGCCGCGGCGCGTGCCGCAGTCCCCGTGGACGACCGGATCGGCGGTCAAGTACCCCTCAAGGGTCTCACGGACCACCGACACTCCCGACTGGGTTTTCGAACCGGTGGGTCGGTTACGGCGTCCGGGCCGGTCAGCACGGTGGCCGGGCAGGAACGGCACCACTCACTGGGCAGGGGCGGCACGGTGGCCGGGGCCGCCCGGTGCCCGCCGGTCTCCACCGGCGGGCACCGGGCGGGTGACCCGTCAGCCCTTGTAGTCCTGCCCGAGCAGCACCGTGATGTCGGCGTTCGAGGCGCCCTTGCCCTGGGTGACCACGCCCGCCGGCAGGCCCAGGGTCTTGGCGACCTCCGCGGCCTTGGCCTTCTGGGCGGTGTCCGCGTAGGTGATCCTGGACGTGGCGGCCGGGCCCGCGGTGCCCGCGTCGACGAAGCTGTAGCCGCCGTTGAGCAGCGCGACCTGCGCCTTGTTCGTGGCGCCCTTGGTGCCGGTGGCGTTGCGCACGGCGACCCGGGCGGTCGCGTCGGGGGCGGTCTTCTTGACCGTGCCGCCGAGCACGTCCTTGACCACACCGGCCGCGGCGGCCTGGCTGAGCGTGCCGTCGGCCTGCACGGGCAGCAGCGTCGTGCCGTACGCACCGGTCTTCGCCAGCTCCGCCCGCTGCGCCAGCGAGCTGCCCAGCTGGCCCTCGGTGAGCGGCGGGTCGAGCACCTGCAGCAGCGACTTCACGGTGGCCGTGGCGCCGTCGGCGTCGCTGGAGACCTTCTTCAGGGTCGCCTGCATGACCTGGCCGAACCGCTGCAGCTGCCGGGTCTGGGGCTCGCCCGGCGCCTGGTAGGTGGCGTACGCGACAGCGGCCTGGCCGTTGAGGTCCTGGGCGCTGCCCTGCTTGACGAGCGGGGAGTCGCCCTTCTTGGCTCCGGGCACGGTGGCGTCGGTGTCCAGCGTGATCCCGCCGACCGTCTCGACGAGGTTCTCCAGATACGGGGTGTCCAGCCGCCAGCTGGCCTTGAGGTCGGCACCCAGGAGGCTGTTGAGGGAGTCCCGGGTCGGCTCGGTGCCGTCGTCCTTGACGGACTTGCCGAGCGTCGTGGAACTGCCGTCGTCCTTGGGGACGACGAGGCTGTTGGGCAGGAGGACGGTGGTGCCCTTGTGGGTGGTCGTGTTGTCCACCAGCAGCGCCGTCGAGCTGTTGCCGGACTTGGTGTCCCGCAGATGGACCACGAGGACGTCGCGCTTCTGCCCGGCGGCCGCGGCCGTCTGGCCGCTGCCCGGACCGGCCAGGCCGGGCAGCTTGCCCGCCCACCACAGATAGCCGACGCCGCCGGCGACCAGCAGGGCCAGCACCACGGACAGCGCGACGATGCGGCTGCGGCCGCGCCGTTTGGCCTCCTCGCGCCGCTCGGTGCGGCTCTCGGTGAACTTCAGCCAGTCGATGACGTCTTCGGAGTCCTCGTCCGGCTCCTCGATGAAGGAGAACTGCTCGGTGCGGTACTCCGGGTCCTCGCCCGGGGAGCCGGGCGCACCGCCGGCGCCGCCCGCCCCGTCGCCGTCGTCCGCCGGGGCCCGGTGCCGCTCCGGCGGCCGGGGCGGCTGGTCCTGGCGCTGCGGAGCGGGCTCGTCGTAGCGGGGCCCGTCCGCGTAGGAGGTCTGCTCGTACGGGGACTGCTGCGCCTGCTGGGGAATCCACTCCTGCTGGTGCGGCTGCTGAACGGGCTGTTGCTGAGGAGGCTGCTGGGGCTGGGCGTACGGGTCGTACTGCTGCGGATAGCCGGGGTGGTCCTGCACCTGCGGACGGCCGTACGCGTCGTAGCCGTACTCCGCCTGCCCCCGGTGCCCCTGATGCTCCTGGTATCCCTGCGGCGCCTGGCCGCCGCCCTGGTGACCGCCCTGGTGGCCGCCGTAGGGGTCGTAGCCCTCATAGGCGGAGGGGGCGGTCTGCTGCCCGTAGGCGTCGTACTGCTGCTCGTACGACGGCTGCGCGGCGTCGTGGTACACCGGCCGCCCGTAGGCGTCGTAGGTGTAGCCCGTATGCCCCTGCTCCTGGCCATAGGGGTCGTGGGCATACGGGTCCTGCGGCCCGTACGGATCCTGTCGGTCGCTCACCGGTGCCCCTTTCCGTCAGCCCCGTCAGCGGTCGTTGCGGTACAGCTGTTTTTTGTCGATGTAGCGCACCACACCGTCCGGCACCAGGTACCAGACCGGATCCCCCTGGGCGACGCGCGCCCGGCAGTCGGTCGAGGAGATGGACAGCGCCGGCACCTCGACCAGCGACACCGCCCCCGCGGGCAGCCCGGGGTCCGCGAGGACATGGCCGGGCCTGGTCACCCCGATGAAGTGGGCGAGCGAGACCAGCTCCGCGGCATCGTGCCAGGTCAGGATCTGGCTGAGCGCATCGGCGCCGGTGATGAAGAACAGATCCGCGTCACGGTGCTCGGTCCGCAGGTCACGCAGCGTGTCTATGGTGTACGTCTTGCCGCCGCGGTCGATGTCGATGCGGCTGACGGAGAACTGCGGATTCGACGCGGTCGCGATGACCGTCATCAGATACCGGTCCTCGGCCGGGGACACCTTCTTGTGGCTCTTCTGCCACGGCTGTCCCGTCGGCACGAAGATGACCTCGTCGAGGTGGAACTGGCTGGCCACCTCGCTGGCGGCGACCAGGTGTCCGTGATGGATCGGGTCGAACGTGCCGCCCATCACTCCGAGTCGCCGCTTCACGGGCCCTGTGTGCTCTCCCATGCGTGCAGACCCTACTGGGCTGTGCGCGATGCCGGGGGCCGGGTGCCGGGCTCAGCGGTCCCGGTTGAAGCGGGTGGTGATCCAGAGCAGGAGGAGCAGGACAAACAGGGCGCCGCCGCCGGTCACGAAGGGGCTGAGGCTGTTGTGACCGCCCTCGTGTCCGGAATCGGCGGCGAGGGAAACCAGGGACTGTGCGGTGGTGTGCAGGCTCATCGTCGGCAGGACCAATCCGGGCTGGGGTCGGGCAGAGACTTCCACCACATCGTAAGCGGCGTCTCACCGCGGGCTCACGGCGACTCCGCCCGGAGGTGTCCGGGCCGCGCGCGGGAGGGTCAGTCCTGGCCGTAGCCGCGCAGCAGGAACCAGGCGAGCAGGCCGGCGCCCACGAAGCCGACGACGATCACGGTGCGCAGGATCCATCCGGGTCCGCCGTCCCTGGCGGTCTCCTGGGCTGCGGCGAGCAGCACGCTCGGATACGGCATGACGGTGCGCTCCCTCGGGTACGGCCCGTGCGCTCATCCGTACGGGCCCGTGCGGTCATTGGTGCGATCGCCAGCGTACGCCCGAGCATCCATTCTCCTGTCGGCGGCGTCCTCTAGTGTGAAACACACGCAGTCGAACAGGGGGAGGCCCCAATGACGGAGAGCCCAGGCGGCAGCGCGAACGTTCCGAGCCGGGACCGGCGGCGATTCCCCGGAATCTCGTCGCGGTCGTACGAGCACCCGGCGGACCGTTCGGCGCTGGTGGCGCTGCGCAAGCTGAGCGGGTTCGACACCGTCTTCAAGACGCTCAGCGGCCTGTTGCCGGAGCGCAGCCTGCGGCTGCTGTTCCTGTCGGACTCGGTGCGGGTGGGCGAGCAGCAGTTCGCGCACCTCAACGACATGCTGCGCGACGCCTGCTACATCCTGGACCTGGAGAAGGTCCCGCCGATGTACGTCAATCAGGACCCGCAGCCCAATGCCATGTGCATCGGTCTGGACGAGCCGATCATCGTGGTGACGACCGGTCTGGTCGAGCTGCTGGACGAGGAGGAGATGCGGGCGGTCATCGGCCACGAGGTCGGGCATGCGCTGTCCGGGCACGCCGTCTACCGCACGATTCTGCTGTTCCTCACGAACCTGGCCATGAAGGTCGCCTGGATCCCGCTGGGCAATGTCGCGATCATGGCGATTGTGACCGCACTGCGCGAGTGGTTCCGCAAGTCGGAACTCTCCGCCGACCGCGCCGGGCTGCTGGTCGGCCAGGACCTGCAGGCCTCGATGCGCGGACTGATGAAGCTGGCCGGCGGCAATCATCTGCACGAGATGAACGTCGACGCCTTCCTGAAGCAGGCGGACGAGTACGAGGCCGGCGGCGATCTGCGCGACTCCGTGCTGAAGATCCTCAACCTGCTGCCGCGCAGCCACCCGTTCACGACCGTACGGGCGGCCGAGCTGAAGAAGTGGGCGGCCAGCCGCGACTACCAGCGGATCATGGACGGCCACTACCCGCGCCGGGACGAGGACAAGGACACCTCGGTCTCCGACTCGTTCCGGGACTCCGCGGCCCACTACGCCGACTCGGTGCGCAACAGCAAGGACCCGCTGATGGGCCTGGTGCGCGACATCGCGGGCGGTGCGGGCGATCTGGGCGGCAAGCTGCGCGACACGGTCTTCCGGGGCGGCGCACGCTCCGACGGCCAGGGCGGCGGCAACGGCAGCAACGGCTCCGACGGGAGCGACCGCCCGGAGGGCTCCTGACGCAGGTCCGGAGGCCTCCTAACGCAGCGGACGGCTCGGCTTCGGCTGGGCGGAGGGCGCCAGCTCACCGCAGAGCGAGGGGTTGGCGCGGTCCCTGGCGTAGGGGTCGGTGCCCCGGGGCCGGTCCTGGCCGGCGTGCTGTCCCGCGAACAGCGGGCGCAGCGCGTCGGCGGGCCGTGAGGAGCAGGCCAGCGGCCCGGCCTGCAGGCTGCTCTGCACGACCTCCAGGCGGTGGTCGTTGAGGTTCTCCCGGCTCAGCCGGAAGTGCACCTCACGCCGGACGGTGACCAGCGAGGCGGCGCCCGGGGTGGGCTTGCCGACGCCCTGGCCGGGGGCGTCGGCCGGCGCGCCGGGAGCGGGCCGGACGGCGTAGACGAAGGTGTAGTCGGCGGTGACGTCGAGCGCGTCCGGACTCAACTCCGACGCCGCCAGCGTGCCGTTGACCCGGACGTTCCGGTCGGCGAGCCGGGTCTGCCGGGGGTCGAAGCGGATCAGCCACCCGGTCGCCGCGTCGTGGCCGTTGTCGTCGGGGCGCGCCAGGCTGCGGTCGAACTGGTCGAGTTGGCCGGTGTCGAGCAGCAGCCGCACCGGCCGTACGGACCCGCCGGTGAGGGTGTCCGGGTCCAGCGAGGACCGGACGAGGTAGTCCTTCGCGACGGTCAGGGCGGCGACGATCTGGCCGTCGGAGAAGTGCTCGGTGCGGGTGACGGGGGGCAGATTGACGCCCGCGGCGCCGATCCGGTAATTGGCCGCGGGGCTGTGGGCGAAGAGGTCCCCCGGCGTCGCTCCGGGGACGTCCCCGGCCGGTGCGAGCGGCACCACCGCGGACCGCAGCGGCTGCGCCCGGACCGTCTCCGGGGTTTTGTAGGGATGGCGCACGCCCATGTAGACGGCGGTGCCGAAGGCGAGGACGATCAGCAGCACCAGCAGGACGGCCTGCCGCGAGCCGCCCAGCCGCATCCAGGCGTGCCGGGTTTTGACGGCCGGCGCATGGTGTTCGCCCAGCCGCTCGTCCGCGGAGAATTCCTGCAGTCGCGCAGCGCGGACAAACGATTCGTCGAAGACGACGGATCGGTATTCGTCCTCACCGCCTCCCGGGGCGCCGTTGGGCGTCCCTTCGGGAGGGTCCCCAGGCCCGGTCATACAACAAGAGTAGGTCCGCCGGGGCGAAGGTAAACGCCGGGGCGGCGGCCAACTTCGCGGCGGGATTCCGTTTCGAAAACCCGTTTTGCGGGCACCGCGTCACGGCGTCAGTGCGGCCTGGGGACCGCCGGGAACGACGGACGCAGCGGCTCGGCCGACGGGAGGCCGGGGCGCGCCGTGCGGACGCTGTCCACGACGCCCGTGGCCGGGGCGTCCACACCGCTGGAGGTGGGCGCCGGTGCGGGGCTCTGGGTCCGTCCCGAGGAGCCGCGGTAGACGGCGCTGAAGGCCAGCGCGACCAGCCCGATGCCCATCACCACGGCCAGCACCCAGGCGACCGGCCGGTGCCAGCGGGTACTGCTGCGGTAGGGGCGCAGCGCCCCGCCGTAGGGGCCGTACGGGCCGTAGGGCGGGTAGTCGCCGAACTCGCCGTCGTCCTCGTACTCGGCGTAGTCGGTGTACCCGTCGAAGTCGTCGCTCCCGCGGACGCGGCGCCGGCTGCGCAGGCCGGTCTCGTCCACGTCGTCACCCTCGGGGCCGAAGCCGGGGCCGGAGCGGGCCGCCTCGGCCTCCGCGCGCGCCTCGGCGGCGGCCAGCATCCGCTCGACCGCCGAGGGTTCATGAATCTGCGCCGACCGGACGAATTCCTCGTCGAAGACCACGGAGGCGAATTCTTCGTCCGCTTTTCCGTGGCTCCCGTGGTGGTGCTCGTCGGGCTCTTCACCGTCCGGGAACGGCTTGCCCCCCACGTCGTCCGGCACCCGTCCAGGTTAGCCCCGGGCGCTCATTTTGGGCAGGGAGAACGGGGAATCCGGGGACGCTTCAGCGGGTGTGGCCGTCTCCGGTGAGGATGTACTTGGTGGAGGTCAGCTCGGGCAGTCCCATCGGGCCGCGGGCGTGCAGCTTCTGCGTCGAGATGCCGATCTCCGCGCCGAAGCCGAACTGGCCGCCGTCGGTGAAACGGGTCGAGGCGTTGACCGCGACGGTGGTGGAATCCACCAACTGGGTGAAGCGCCGGGCGGCGGCCTGCGACGTGGTGACGATCGCCTCGGTGTGACCGGAGGTCCAGCGCCGGATGTGGGCCACCGCGGCGTCCAGGTCGGGCACCACCGCGGCCGCGATGTCGTACGAGAGGTACTCCGTCGCCCAGTCCTCGTCGGTGGCGGGGGCGACCAGCCCGGGGCCGGCCTGCTGCCAGGCGGCGTCGCCGTGCACGATCACCCCGGCCTGGGTCAGCGCCTCCAGGGCGCGCGGCAGGAACTTCTCGGCGATCCCGGCGTGCACCAGCACCGTCTCGGCGGCGTTGCAGACGCTGGGCCGCTGGGCCTTGGAATTGACCAGGATGTCGACGGCCATGTCGAGGTCGGCGGCCTCGTCGACGTAGACGTGACAGTTGCCGGTACCGGTCTCGATCACCGGGACCGTGGACTCCTCGACGACCGTACGGATCAGGGAGGCGCCGCCGCGCGGGATCAGCACATCGACCAGGCCGCGGGCGCGCATCAGCTCGCGCACCGAGTCGCGGCTCTCGCCGGGCACCAGCTGCACCGCGTCGGCGGGCAGCCCGGTGCTGCGGACGGCGTCGCGCAGCACGTCCACCAGGGCGCTGTTGGAGGCGTACGCGGAGGACGAGCCGCGCAGCAGCACCGCGTTGCCGGACTTCAGGCACAAGGCGGCGGCGTCCACTGTCACATTGGGCCGGGCCTCGTAGATGATGCCGATCACGCCGAGCGGGACCCGGACCTGCCGCAGGTCGAGGCCATTGGGCAGGGTCGAGCCGCGCACCACCTCGCCCACCGGGTCGGGCAGCGCCACGACCTGGCGGACGTCCGCGGCGATGGCCGCGATCCGCTCGGGGGTGAGGGTGAGCCGGTCCACGACCGACTCGGCGGTGCCGGCCGCCCGCGCCTTGGCGATGTCCTCGGCATTGGCCGCGACGATCGCGTCGGTCCGCTCCACCAGGGCGTCGGCGATGGCGAGCAGCGCTGCGTCACGGGCCGTACGCGGCTGCGGCGCCAGGACGGCGGCGGCCTCCCGCGCGCGGCGGGCGGTCTCGAAGACGGGCGAGGAGTGCGATGCGCTGCTGGTCATGGCCGCAGCCTAACGGGGCGGCGGGCCGCGGCCACGCCGTATCTCACAGCGCGGGACGCGGACGACCGAGGGTCAGAAGGGGTGGACGCCGACCGGGGACGCCGGAGGCGGACCGTAACCCTCCGCTACCCGCTGGTGATAGGTCTCGCGGTCGATGACCTCCAGGCCGACGATCTCCCACGGCGGCAGCTTGGCGGTCGAGCGGTGCTCGCCCCACAGCCGCAGCGCGACCGCAGCGGCGTCGTGCAGGTCCCGCGCCTCCTCCCAGTAGCGGATCTCGGCGTGGTCGTTGGCGTAGCGGCTGGTCAGCAGGAAGGGATGGTCGTGGGCGAGCTGTTCCAGTGCCCGCCGGACCTCCTTCAGCGGGGCCTCGGCGCCCGAGACGCTGAGGGTGATGTGCCACAGCCGGGAGGTCTCGCGCTGCCCGGCGTCCGGACCGCGCTGTGCCGCCCCGTCCCGCTGTGCGCTCCGCTCGTCCGGCCGGCCGGTGTCCTCGCCGGATCCGACGCTGGTCAGCGTGCGCTCCGCCGTCCCTCGGGGCAGCGCCCCTGGGCGCCCTCGTCTCACCGGCGGCCTCCTGTGATGCGAATCGCTCCGCCCTCGGGGGTGCGGAGCCTCGTACGTCGGCGGGTGCGCTCGCGCGCTGCGGGCGCCGCTCCCCCACGGCGTCCCCGCAACAAAGTTGACCAGCCCGCGGCCCGTCGCGGGGGCGTTTTCCCCAAGGTCTCCACGGAAAGACCGGCTCTTCGCACCGCGCGGTGGGAGGGGTTCACGGAGCGTGACGACCCTCGGCCGGAGGGCGCCGGGGCGCGGCCTCAGGGGTGCAGCAGCACCAGATCGTCGCGGTGCACGACCTCCCGCTCGTAGGCGGGGCCCAGCTCACGGGCGAGATCGCGGGTCGAACGCCCCATCAAACGGGGGATTTCCCTGGCATCGAAATTGACCAGCCCGCGGGCGACCGCGCGGCCCTCGGCGTCCCGCAGCTCGACCGGGTCACCTGCGGAGAACTCGCCGTCCACGGAGGCGATACCGGCCGGCAGCAGCGAGGAGCGCCGTTCGACGACGGCCCGTACGGCGCCGTCGTCCAGGACGAGGGCGCCGCGCGGCGTGGAGGCGTGCGCGAGCCACAGCAGCCGGTCCGCGGAGCGGCGGCCGGTGCGCAGGAAGTGGGTGCCGGTCGCGCCGCCGGCCAGGGCGTCCGCGGCGTGGACGGCGGAGGTCAGGACGACCGGGATGCCGGCCGCGGCCGCGATCCGGGCCGCCTCGACCTTGGTGACCATGCCGCCGGTGCCGACCCCGGCCTTGCCCGCGCTGCCGATGGAGACGCCCTCCAGGTCCGCGGGGCCGCCGACCTCCGCTATCCGGGAGGTGCCGGGGGCGGACGGGTCTCCGTCGTAGAGGCCGTCCACGTCCGAGAGCAGCACCAGCAGGTCGGCGCGGACGAGATGGGCGACCAGGGCCGCCAGCCGGTCGTTGTCGCCGAACCGGATCTCGTCGGTGGCGACGGTGTCGTTCTCGTTGACGATCGGTACGGCGCCCATGGCCAGCAGCTGGTCGAGGGTCCGGTAGGCGTTGCGGTAGTGGGCCCGGCGGCTGGTGTCGTCGGAGGTCAGCAGGACCTGGCCCACCCGGCGGCCGTAGCGGGCGAAGGACGCGGTGTAGCGGGCGACCAGCAGGCCCTGGCCGACGCTGGCGGCGGCCTGCTGCCGGGCCAGGTCGCGGGGCCGGCGGTCCAGTCCCAGGGGGGCCAGCCCGGCCGCGATGGCTCCGGAGGAGACCAGCACGATCTCCTTGTCCTGATGCTTGGCCAGCACATCCACCAGCGCGTCCACGCGGTCCGCGTCCAGTCCCCCGGCGGCCGTGGTCAGCGAGGACGAGCCGACCTTCACCACGATCCGGCGAGCGTCCTTCACGTCCTGCCTTGCGCCTGCCACCTGCATACCCCTGTGCTCGCCGATCTCACCGCCGTACGGGGGATTACCGCCCGACCCGCACCACGGCCCTACGGGCGCAATCTACGGCAGAGCGGACCCCGGGCGCTTCGTGATATTGCCTGGCGGACGCCCTGCGGGCGCGGACCCGCCGGACCCGGCGCCCGGGAAAGGGCGCAGAATAGGGGCCGAAATGCCGGGCCTCGCCTCCGTGCCTTTCCCCGCCCGCGCGGTTTTCCTTAAGAGGGAAGCCGAGGCCAAGAGGTTGCGTTCGATTGGTCCGCTTTCGCGGTGATGAGAGCCACAGCAGATTGTCACCAAGGCCAACAAGGTCATACGGTCGGGTGTCCATCGGTCCCGTTTCGCCGCTCCGGCGGTGTCGCAGCGCGGGACCCGGCCGCCCCCCTCGGCCTCCCCTTTGACCTTTCGTGCTGCCAGGAGCCCTCCCCCGTGCCTTCCGCCGGAATCGCCCCCCGCCGAGCCGTCCAGCTCGCGGCACTTTTCGCGATGATGGTCGCGTTCACCGCCCAGTTGGTCGGTGCGCTGCTGCCCGTCATCCCGCTGTTCATCGCCGCATCCGTGGTCAACCTGGGCCTCGACCTGGTCCTCCAGCACAAGCAGCCCGGCCTGCTCGCGGTGCTCGGCCGGATCCGGTTCGACGTCACGGTGCGCCAGTTGCTGCGCGACATGCTGATACTGGTCGGCCTGCTGCACATCGACGGCATCAACCCGCTCGAAGAGCAGGCGCCGCTCACCATCACGCTGCTCCTCTTCTACGGCACCCACTTCGTGTGCCAGGCGGTCGCGGTGCTGGTCCGCAGGACCCGCAGTCTGCCGTTCGTGACCCGTAACATCGACGCGAGCGCGCTGCGGCTGTGCGACGCCCCGCCGCGCATCCTCTCCCGCCAGACGGGCCGGCGGCTGCTGCGTTTCTCCGTGCCCACCACGGTCGGCATGATGCTCACCTCGATCACCACCGACGCGTACTGGGGCGGCATCGGCCTCGCCGTCTCCCTGACCCTGTCCGCCGGCGGCACCCTCTACCTGAGCACCTGGCTGCTGCCCAAGAAGCGGGTGGCCAGCGAGAAGCAGGCCCTGGCGTGGCTGGACGACTGGCTGGCCGGGTACCGGCCGACGGTCGGCATGTACTTCTCCGGCGGTTCCTCCTCCGCCTACCAGGCCAACATGTGGCTGAGCACCCTGGCCTCCCTGGACGGCAACCCGATCATCGTGCTCCGTGAGCGCTTCATGGTGCAGAAGATCGAGGCCACGGACGTGCCGATCGTCTGCATTCCCAAGGTCGCCAACCTGATGCGGCTGGAGCACTCCACGCTCAAGGTCCTGCTGCACCCGGCGAACTCCGGCAAGACCTCGCAGATCCTGCGCATCCCCTCCATCAAGCACGCCTTCACCAACCACGGCGAGAGCGACAAGCTGTCCTCCTGCAACCCGTACGCCAAGGCGTACGACGAGGTGTGGGTGGCGGGCCCGGCGGCCCGTGACCGCTACCAGCTCGCCGACATCGGCGTCGAGGACAAGGACGTCATCGAGGTCGGCCGTCCCCAGCTGGCCCCGATCCAGCCGTACGCGGGCGCCCCGGCCGGCCGGATGACCACCGTGCTGTACGCCCCGACCTGGGAGGGCTGGGACGGCAACCCGGGCAACACCTCGGTGATCCTGGCGGGCGAGAACATCGTCCGCGAGCTGCTCGCCGACGAGAACGTGCAGCTGCTGTACAAGCCGCACCCGATGACCGGTTCCGTGGACCCGCGCGCGGGCGCCGCCAACACCCGCATCCAGGCGATGATCACGGAGGCGAACACCCGGCGCAGCGGGGAGCGGCCCGGCCCGGAGGCCGCCGCCGAGCTGGCCCGCCGCGCCGACGAGCTCAATGCGCTGACCACCTCCGCGTTCCGCAAGAGCGCGGACGAGCTGGAGCGGATGGGGCTGCAGGGCACCCCCGAGGAGGGCCGCGCCGCCGCCGTCGAAGCGGCCGTCACCGCCTGGGAGGCGGCGTACTGGAACTCCTTCCCCCGGTGGGAGCACCGCATCATCACCACCGCCCGCCCCGGCATCTTCAGCTGCTTCAACCAGGCCGACGTGCTGATCAGCGATGTCTCCAGCGTGGTCTCCGACTACCTGAGCAGCGAGAAGCCGTACGCGGTCGCCAACACCTCGGGGATGAGCGAGGACGACTTCCGGGCGAACTTCCCGACGGTGCGGGCCGCGACGATCCTCACGCCCGGCGCGCACGAGGTGGCGGGCCTCCTCGACGCGGTCCGCAACCCGGAGCAGGACACCCTGGCCGCGGAGCGGGCCGAGCTCAAGGAGCACCTGCTGGGCCCGTCGGACCCGCCGTCGTCGGTCCGCTTCAACCAGGCCGCGCTGGACCTGGCCGCGAAGGCCGACGAGCGGCGCATCCGGATGGAGAACCGGCTGTCCGGTATCCCCGGCCAGCGCTCGCAGGAGGACGTGGACGCCTCCGAGACGGCCGAGAACGAGGCCAGCGGCGCCTCGGACACCACGGCCGCCGTCTAGGCCGCAGCGGGCCGCTCACGGCTTCGGCCGCGGCGCGGGACCACACCGAAACGGGGAAGGCCCCGGGAGTTCTCCTCCCGGGGCCTTCCCCGTTGCTGTGGCCGTGGCCGTGGCCGCGGTGCCGGGGCGGTCCGCCCGGCAGTGGTACCGGGGCGGCCCGCCCGGCGGCCTCAGAAGGGCCGGAAGCCCTCGTACTCCTGGTCGGCCTCGTCCCGTGCCAGGTCCCGGTCCCTGCGGCGCTGCGCGGCCGGCCGGGGCGCCTCCATACGGTGGTCCTCGCCGCGCCGGCCCAGCATCTCCGCGCCGGCCGCCATCATCGGCTCCCAGTCGAAGACGACCGCGTTGTCCTCGGGGCCGATGGCGATGCCGTCGCCCGCGTGCGCGCCCGCCTTGCGCAGGGCGTCCTCGACACCGAGGCGGTTGAGGCGGTCGGCGAGGTAGCCGACGGCCTCGTCGTTGTTGAAGTCGGTCTGGCGGACCCAGCGTTCGGGCTTCTCGCCGCGCACGCGGAAGAAGTTCTCGCCCTCTTCCGTGACCGTGAAGCCGGCGTCGTCGACGGCCTGGGGCCGGATGACAATACGGGTGGCCTCCTGCACGGGCTTGGCGGCGCGGGCCTTGGAGACGACGTCGGCGAGCGCGAACGACAGCTCCTTCAGGCCCGTGTGGGCGGCCGCGGAGACCTCGAACACGCGGTAGCCGCGCTCCTCCAGGTCGGGGCGGACCAGGTCGGCGAGGTCCTTGCCGTCCGGAACGTCGATCTTGTTGAGGACGACCATCCGGGGCCGGTTGTCCAGGCCGCCGTACTGCGTCAGCTCCTCCTCGATGATGTCGAGGTCGGAGACCGGGTCGCGGTCGGACTCCAGGGTCGCGGTGTCCAGGACGTGCACCAGCACCTCGCAGCGCTCGACGTGCCGCAGGAACTCCAGGCCCAGGCCCTTGCCCTGGCTCGCGCCGGGGATCAGGCCGGGGACGTCGGCGATGGTGTAGACGGCCGAACCGGCCGTCACCACACCGAGGTTGGGCACCAGGGTGGTGAAGGGGTAGTCGGCGATCTTGGGCTTGGCGGCGGAGAGCACCGAGATCAGCGAGGACTTGCCGGCGCTCGGGTAGCCGACCAGCGCGACGTCCGCGACGGTCTTGAGCTCCAGCACGATGTCGCGGGCCTCACCGGGCTCGCCGAGCAGCGCGAAACCGGGGGCCTTGCGGCGGGCCGAGGCCAGCGCGGCGTTGCCGAGGCCGCCGCGGCCGCCCTGCCCGGCGACGAAGGTGGTGCCCTGGCCGACGAGGTCGGCGAGCACATTGCCCGCGCGGTCCAGGACGACGGTGCCGTCGGGGACCGGCAGGACCAGGTCCTGGCCGTTCTTGCCGGAGCGGTTGTCGCCCGCGCCCGGCTGGCCGTTGGTGGCCTTGCGGTGCGGGTGGTGGTGGTAGTCGAGAAGGGTGGTGACGTCCTGGTCGACGACCAGGATCACGTCACCGCCACGGCCGCCGTTGCCGCCGTCCGGGCCGCCGAGCGGCTTGAACTTCTCCCGCATCACGGAGGCCACGCCGTGGCCTCCGTTACCCGCGGCGACGTGCAGCTCGACGCGGTCCACGAAGGTGGTCATGGTGGGGGTGCCTCCAGATAACTACGGGTATGTCGCTGCGCTGCGCGCATGTCGCTGTCGCGGTGGAGCGCGCATGTCTCTGTACTAACACGCAAGGGCGGACCGGCCTTCCCGCTCGCGCGGGAGAAGGCGGTCCGCCCCTGAGTGATGCTGATGCTGAGCTATCGCTCGGTCAGGCCGGAATTACTCGGCGACCGGAACGATGTTCACGACCTTGCGGCCGCGGTGGGTGCCGAACTGCACCGCACCGGCAGCCAGCGCGAACAGGGTGTCGTCGCCGCCGCGGCCGACGCCCGTGCCCGGGTGGAAGTGGGTGCCACGCTGGCGGACCAGGATCTCACCGGCGAGGACGGCCTGACCGCCGAAGCGCTTCACGCCGAGCCGCTGAGCATTGGAATCGCGACCGTTCCGAGTGGACGATGCGCCCTTCTTGTGTGCCATGTCTCCTCAGTCCCTTACTTCGCCGGAGCGTCGATGCCGGTGATCTTCAGCGCCGTGTGGAGCTGGCGGTGGCCGATCCGCTTCTTGTAACCGGTCTTGTTCTTGTACTTCTGGATCCGGATCTTGTCGCCCTTGTGGTGGTCGACGACCTCGCCCTGGACCTTCACGCCGGCCAGGACCCACGGGTCGCTGGTGACCGAGTCGCCGTCGACAACCAGCAGCGTGGAGAGCTCGACGGTGTCGCCGACCTTGCTGGTGGAAATGCGGTCAACCTCGATGACGTCGCCAACAGCAACCTTCTGCTGGCGTCCGCCGGTGCGCACGATCGCGTACACGCGGAACTCTCTTTCGCTAGGAACGGATCCTCTGATGCCAGCCGCTCACACGGGCTCGGGATGGGGCCCGTGGAATCCGAGTGGACGAGCGGCCTCCCTCGGCGGACCGAGAGGTGTGTGCTCAGGGGTTTCGGTGTCATAGACACCGACGGTCAAGGTTACGGGGCCTTGACCAGGGGGTCAAACCGGCCCCGGACCGCCGGCGGTCCGGGGCACGGCCCGTGCTGCGCGGCGGCTTACGCCACGCCCTCCGTCTGCGCCACCGACGACTCCCCGGCGGCAGCGGTCTTCTTGGCCGCCGCCTTCTTGGTCGTGGCCTTCTTGGTGGCGGTCTTCTTCGCCGTGGCCTTCTTGGCGGTGGCGGTGGTCTTCTTCGCCGCCGTCTTCTTGGCCGTGGTCTTCTTCGCCGCGGTCTTCTTGGCGGTGGCCTTCTTGGCCGCCGTCTTCTTCGCGGTCTTCTTGGCTGCGGGCTCCGCCTGGGCCTCGGCGGGCTCCGCGGCCCGGGCCGGCTCCGGCTCGCCGACCGGCTCGGCCGACGGGGCCGACTCGGCGGGGACCACGATCTCGGCGGCCTCACCGGCGGCCTCGGGGGCACCCGCAGGAGCGGACACCTTCCGGGTCGCCCGACGCCGCGGACGGGCCGGTGCGGGCTCCGCGGCCGGCGCCTCGGTGACCGGCCCGGGGGCCTGCTCCGGCTCGGCCTGCGGGGCAGGCTCGGCGGGGACCACGATCTCGGCGGCCTCACCGGCGGCCTTGGGGGCGCCCGCGGGAGCGGACACCTTCCGGCTCGCCCGGCGGCGGCCACGGCCGCGTCCGGCGGCCGCCTCGGCCTCGGCCGGGCTGCCGAACCACTCGTCGGTCCCCTCCACCGCGGGCTGCAGCTCGGCCTCCGTCACGGGGGCGGGCTCCAGCTCGGGGGCGGCGGCCTCCGCGACAGCGCCCTCCCCGGCGGGCAGGGCGGCCTCGGCCTCGTGGACGTGCGGCTCGGACCGGTCGCCCTTGCCCTTCTTCTTGCGCTTGCCACCGCCGCCGGCCGTCGTCGGCTGGTCCATGTGGACGATGACGCCGCGGCCGTTGCAGTGCACACACGACTCGGAGAAGGACTCCAGCAGGCCCTGGCCGACCCGCTTACGGGTCATCTGGACCAGGCCGAGCGAGGTGACCTCGGCGACCTGGTGCTTCGTACGGTCCCGGCCCAGGCACTCCAGCATCCGCCGCAGCACCAGGTCCCGGTTGGACTCCAGCACCATGTCGATGAAGTCGATGACGACGATGCCGCCGAGGTCGCGCAGCCGCAGCTGGCGCACGATCTCCTCGGCCGCCTCCAGGTTGTTCCTGGTGACGGTCTCCTCGAGATTGCCGCCCTGACCGGTGAACTTCCCGGTGTTGACGTCGATCACGATCATCGCTTCGGTCTTGTCGATCACCAGCGAACCGCCGCTGGGCAGCCAGACCTTGCGGTCCAGTGCCTTCATCAGCTGTTCGTCGATGCGGTACGTCGCGAAGACGTCGACGTCCGAAGTCCACTTCTGCAGCCGGTCGGTGAGGTCCGGGGCGACGTGCGCGACATAGCCGTGGATGGTCTGCCAGGCGTCGTCACCGCTGACGATGACCTTGGAGAAGTCCTCGTTGAAGATGTCGCGGACCACCCGGACGGTCATGTCCGGCTCGCCGTAGAGGAGCGAGGGGGAGCTGGTGGAAGCGGCCTTCGCCTTCTTCTGGATCTCTTCCCACTGCGCCTGCAGCCGCTGGACGTCGCGCGCCAGCTCGTCCTCGCTCGCGCCCTCGGCGGCGGTGCGCACGATGACACCCGCGTCCTCGGGGACGATCTTCTTGAGGATCTGCTTCAGCCGCGCCCGCTCGGTGTCGGGCAGCTTGCGGCTGATACCGGTCATCGAGCCCTCGGGCACGTAGACCAGGTAGCGGCCGGGGAGCGAGACCTGGCTGGTGAGCCGGGCGCCCTTGTGGCCGATCGGGTCCTTGGTGACCTGCACCAGCACGGACTGGCCGGACTTCAGCGCGGTCTCGATCCGGCGCGGGCCGTTGGCCATGCCCAGCGCCTCGAAGTTGACCTCACCGGCGTACAGCACGGCGTTGCGGCCCTTGCCGATGTCGACGAAGGCGGCCTCCATCGACGGCAGAACGTTCTGCACCTTGCCGAGGTAGACATTGCCGACGTACGAGGTCGCCTGCTCCTTGTTGACGAAGTGCTCGACGAGCACGTTGTCCTCGAGGACGCCGATCTGGGTGCGCTCGCCGCTCTGGCGGACGACCATCACCCGCTCGACGGCCTCGCGGCGGGCCAGGAACTCCGCCTCGGTGATGATCGGCACCCGGCGGCGGCCCTGCTCGCGGCCCTCCCGGCGGCGCTGCTTCTTGGCCTCCAGGCGCGTCGATCCCTTGATCGACTGCACCTCGTCGGCGCTGGTGCTCTCGTCCTTCTTGCGGGGCTCGCGGACCTTGACGACCGTGCGCTCGGGGTCGTCGGTGCCGGTGGCCCCGTCCTCGCCGGCGTCACCGGTACGACGGCGGCGGCGACGGCGACGGCGGCTGCTGCTGGAGCCGCCGCCCGGCTGCTCGTCGGCCTCGTCCTCCGCCTCGGGCTGCTCGTCGGCCTCCTCGGGCTCGGCCCGCTCGCTTTCGCGCTCCTCGGCGCCGCGGTCCTCGGCGGACTGCTCCTCGGCTCCCTCGGCGGACTCACCGCGACGGCGGCGACGGCCACCACGGCGGCGGCGGCGCGAGGGGCGGCCGTCGGACTCGTCCTCGCCCTGGCCGCTCGCGGCCTGCTCGGTCTCCGGTTCGGCCGCTGCTTCGGCCTCCTCGGCCGCCGGCTCCTCGGCGGGGGCGGCGGAGACCTGCTCGGGCTCGGCCGGGGCGCCACGGCGGCGACGGCGGCGGGCTCCGGCGGCGGGCTGCTCCTCCACGGCCGGCTCGGCGGCGGTCTCCTCCTGGCGCGCCGCGGCAGCGGCGGCGGCCGCGGTCTCCGGCGTCTGGAACATCGGCTCGGTGAAGACCGGCGCCTGGAAGACGGCCGTCGGCGGCCGCTGGGCCCGGCGGCGGCCGCGCTGCGGCGCCTCCTGTGCGGGCTCCTCCTCGGCGCGGGGCGCCTCGGCGGCGGGCTCGGCGGCACGCTCACCACGGCGGCGCGCCCGGCGGCGGGGGGCCTCGGCGGTCTCGGTCCGGGCGGTCTCGACCTCGGCGGTCTCGGCGGCGGTCTCGTCCTCGGCGGTCTCGGCTTCGGCGGCCGGAGCCTGCTCGGCCTCCGCTTCCACGGCCTGTCCGGCGGCCTGCGGCGCACCCTCGGGAGCGGTGGCCTTACGGGTGGCACGGCGGCGGGAGCGGGCGGGCCCCGCGTCCTCGGCGGCGGCCGGGGTCTCCTCGGCACGCTCGGCCGGGGCGACCGGTGCCGCGGTCTCGGCGGCGGGAGCGGCGGTCTCGACGATCGCCTCGCCGGCGTCGCTCGCCTGCGGGGCTCCGGCCGGAGCGGTGACCTTGCGGGTCGCCCGGCGGCGGGTACGGCGCGGCGCGGCGTCCTCGGTCTCCTCGGCGGCGGCCGGGGCGGGCTGCGCGGCGGGCGCGGGCTCTTCGACGGCGGCCGGGGCGGCGGGGGCGGGCTCTTCGGCGGCCGGCTCCTGACCAGCCTCGGGCTGCGGGGAACCGGCCGGGGCGGTCACCTTGCGGGTCGCCCGGCGGCGGCCGCGGCGCGGCGCGGCATCCTCGGTCTGCGGCGCCTCGGCGGGCACCTCGGCGGCGGCCGCGGGCGTCTCGGCGGCGGGTTCGGCAGGGGCCTCGGCCGCCTCGTCACCGGCCGGCTGCGGGGCTCCGGCGGGTGCGGTGGCCTTACGGGTCGCGCGGCGGCGGGAACGGGCCGGCTTGGCCTCGTCCCCGGTGGTCACCGCGGAGGCGGCGGCCTCCTCGTCGAGGGCCGTACCGGCCGTGGAGGCGGCGGTGGCCTCGGTGCTCACCACCTCGGCTGCGGCGGCGCCACCGGCGACCGGAGGACCGGCCGGCCGGGAGGCCGCACGGCGCCGGCGGCGCGGCGGCAGCGTGTCGCTGGGTGAGTGGTTGTCGTCGGCGCCACGGTCCTGGGACTGCGTGGCGCGGGTGGGCTCAATGGGCTCGAGCATGCGGGCGGTTCTCCCGTCACGCTCCCGGGCGCCGCGCCTGATTCCGGCCGCGGTCCGCGTGATGAGCGCGGTCCCGCCGTCCGGGGCGTGGGCGCCGCACGGGAGCTGTCGTCTCGCTCGCCGATCCCCGTAGGGCAGGGACCGGCGAAAGTCTCCTGGTCAGTGCGTCTGCCGGACCGGGGTGGCTCCCTGGCTGATCGGCGACGCGACGACGGCGGTCCTACGCAGTACCGTCCCCGGCTGCCGGGGAAGCCCCGCTCGTCACCTTCGCGGCACTCAGCCCGGCGGCCGTGGGTGGGGCGGCCGTGGCAGCGTCGCGGTCGGGCTCAAGCGGGTCGGTCACCGCGCCGGTCTCCTCATCGAGCAGCCCCTGCGCCAGCCTGGTCACCGCTGCGGGGACCGGCGGCGCCAGGTCGGCCGTAGCTCGGAGGCCGGACAGGACGTCGTCGGGTCGAACGGCAGGTGTCAGATGCCGAACAACCAGCCGCAGTATCGCACAGGCTTTGCCGTCGGGCCTATCGCCGGCGTGACCGGTGGCCTCCAGACGCGTCACCGCGGCCCGCGCGTCAAAGGTCCGCATGCCGTTTTTCGTCCGCCGCTCGACCAGTACCTCGTCGGCGGCGAGGAACGCCTCGACCGCGCGGCCGGCCTCGGCCGGCTCGACCCCGTCGAGCCGGAGCTCCCACACCGAGGCCTGGAGCCGGTCGGCCAGGCCGCTGGTGCGGGCCTCGACCGCGTCGGTCACATCGAGCCCGTCCGGCAGCGACGCGTCGAGCAGGGTGCGCAGCGTGTCCGGATCGCGGTGCTCGGTGAGCTGGATCTCCAGATATTCGGCCTCGCTGCCCGTGCCGGTCGGGGCGGCGTTGGCGTACGACACCTTGGGGTGCGGGGTGAAGCCCGCGGAATAGGCCATGGGGACCTCGGCGCGGCGCAGCGCCCGCTCGAAAGCGCGCTGGAAGTCGCGGTGGCTGGTGAACCGGAGGCGGCCGCGCTTGGTGTAGCGCAGTCGGATGCGCTGCACCGCCGGTGCGGGCGGCGGGCCTTCGGGCTGTCGCTTGCCCAGTGTCGTTCAGTCCTTCGTGAGTGCGGTCGTACTGCTACCTAGAGTACGTGTGCCGGGGGCTCGCGGTTCCCGCCGGGCTCGGCGGCGGTGGCCGGCCGGGGCTCGGCGGGGGCGCCGAACAGCGCCCGCCGGATCTCCCTGCGGGTCTGCCGCACGGCCGCGCGGGCGGTGCGCAGGGCCTGCCGGACCGGCCGCCAGACGCCGTCCCGGATGCCGTGCCCGAGAGGGGTGAGCACGCTGCGGTACACCCACCGCAGCGGTTCGACGAGGACCCACCGCAGCACCGTGGCGAGAATCCGGCCGATCGCCCTGGAGACGATTCCCGCGGCCCGCCAGCAGTGCCCGAGCGCCGCTCCCGTCTCGCGCACCAGCACCGTCACCACGGCGGCCAGCAGGCGCCCGGCGGGCACCAGCACATACCGCCACAGGGTGACCAGCGGCACGACCACGAGCCACCGCACGAGGGTGGCGAGAACGGCGCCGAGGCCGCGTACCAGCCAGGCGAGGCCCCGTCCGGCCGGTGACAGCACACGGGCGTACAGCCACTGCGCGGGGACGACGACGAGCAGGCGGACCAGCCACGCCAGGGCAGCGCCGATCCCCCGGCCGACGGGTGCCAGCACATACCGCCACAGGGTCACCCACGGCCACACGAACAACGCCAGCCCCACCCAGCGCAGGGCCGCGCCCAGTCCCCTCAGGAGCCAGGCGAGGCCGTGCCCCACCGGCGTCAGCACATGGGCGTACAGCCACCGCGCGGGGAGCACGAGCAGCTGGCGCACCAGCCACGCCACCGCCCTGCCGGTCCCGCGGCCGGCCGGGGCGAGGACGGCGCGCCACAGCCACCCCAGCGGGGCGACGACCAGCGTGCGCCAGGTCCACCCGAGCGGGAGCACGACGAGGGTGCGCCAGGCCCAGGCCACGGGGACGACCACGAGGGTGCGCCACAGCCGGGCGAGGCCGCGGCCGAGGGGGCGCAGCACGCTCCGGTCCACGGCCCGGCCGGCGGCGGTCAGCGCGTCCCACACCAGGCGCACCGGCACCACGAGCACCAGCACCACGATCCGTACCGGAATACGGACCACTTGGGTCACACAGCCCTCGCCCGGCTCATAACGGGCGGGCACCCGCCGGTCGTTGCCAGTGGGCTCCATTCGACCCCTCCCCCTTGTTCTTCCCGCGCCGTACCGCCTGTCCCGCGGCCCCTCAGAAGCCCCGGCGCGGCTCCTCTCCGGCGGCGGGCGCGGCCGCGTGGATCCAGTAGCGCAGCTTCTCCCCGCGCCGGTCCTCGAAGATCCCGCCGCAGGCCTCGATGACCCTACGCGAGCCGGTATTGGTGTGGTCGCAGGTGATCAGCACCGGGTCGATACCCAGCTCGTGATGGGCGACGGGCAGCGCGGCGCGCAGCATCGCGGTGGCGTGGCCGCGGCGGCGGGCGCTTGGGCGTACGGCATAGCCGAGGTGGCCGCCGTAGTGGAGGAGTTCATCGGTGAGGCGGTGGCGGAAGGTGACCCGTCCCAGATAGCTGCCGTCCGCCACCCACCACCGGGTGGTCTTGGGGACCACACCGTCGGCGCGTTCCTCGCCCGGTGCGCCGCTGATCGCATCGACGTACTCCGCGAACCCCTCCGCACTCGCCCAGCGGCCGGCCCACGTGCTCAGCTCGCGGCCGAGGCTGGAGTGCGGTACCCGCTCGGCGCCGTCGGCACGGAACTCGTCCATCGCGGCGAGGAAGGAGGCATGGGCGCGGGTGGTGGGGGCGATGAGCTTCGGTGACATCACGTCATTGTGCGGGAGTACACCACGGCCCGGCTCCCCCGGGTGCGGGGGAGCCGGGCCGAAGAGGCTTATGGGAGGCGCTACTTGACGACGGTCAGTGGCAGCAGCTTCTTGCCGGTGGGGCCGATCTGGATGTCGAGGTCGAGCTGGGGGCAGACGCCGCAGTCGAAGCACGGGGTCCAGCGGCAGTCCTCGACCTCGGTCTCGTCGAGCGCGTCCTGCCAGTCCTCCCAGAGCCAGTCCTTGTCGAGGCCGGAGTCGAGGTGGTCCCAGGGCAGGACCTCCTCGTACTCCCGCTCGCGGGTGGTGTACCAGGCGACGTCCACGCCGAAGCCGGGCAGCGTCTCCTCGGCGGCCTTCATCCAGCGGTCGTACGAGAAGTGCTCGCGCCAGCCGTCGAAGCGGCCGCCGCCCTCGTAGACGGCGCGGATGACCGAGCCGACGCGGCGGTCGCCGCGCGAGAGCAGGCCCTCGACGATGCCGGGCTTGCCGTCGTGGTAGCGGAAGCCGATGGAGCGGCCGTACTTCTTGTCGCCGCGGATCTTGTCCCGGAGCTTTTCGAGACGGGCGTCCGTCTCCTCCGCCGACAGCTGCGGCGCCCACTGGAAGGGGGTGTGCGGCTTGGGGACGAAGCCGCCGATGGAGACCGTGCAGCGGATGTCGTTCTGTCCGGAGACCTTGCGGCCCTCGGCGATGACCTTGACCGCCATGTCGCCGATCTGGAGCACGTCCTCGTCGGTCTCGGTCGGCAGACCGCACATGAAGTACAGCTTCACCTGCCGCCAGCCGTTGCCGTAGGCCGTGGAGACGGTCCTGATCAGGTCCTCTTCGGAGACCATCTTGTTGATGACCTTGCGCATCCGCTCGGAGCCGCCCTCGGGCGCGAAGGTCAGACCGGAGCGACGGCCGTTGCGCGTCAGCTCGTTGGCAAGATCGACGTTGAAGGCGTCGACCCGGGTCGACGGCAGCGACAGACCGATCTTGTCTTCCTCGTA
Organism: Streptomyces lydicus; assembly: GCF_004125265.1. GTDB lineage: Bacteria > Actinomycetota > Actinomycetes > Streptomycetales > Streptomycetaceae > Streptomyces > Streptomyces lydicus_C. The sequence goes on along the minus strand of NZ_RDTE01000003.1, from coordinate 6,127,910 downwards.
CCGGTCGGCGAGCCCCTTGGCGATGTCGCCGATCTCGGTGTGGTCCGCGGAGGACAGCGACAGCAGGCCGACCTCCTCGAATCCCGTGGCCTTCAGGCCCTTGTCCACCATGTCGCCGATGCCGGTGATGCTTCGCTCCCGTACGGGGCGCGTGATCATGCCGGCCTGGCAGAAACGGCAGCCGCGGGTGCAGCCACGGAAGATCTCGACCGACATCCGCTCGTGCACGGTCTCGGCCAGGGGGACGAGCGGCTGCTTGGGGTAGGGCCACTCGTCCAGGTCCATGACGGTGTGCTTGGACACCCGCCACGGGACGCCGGAGCGGTTCGGCACGACGCGGGAGATCCGTCCGTCGGCCAGGTATTCGACGTCGTAGAACTTGGGGACGTAGACGCTGCCGGTCTTCGCCAGGCGGAACAGCAGCTCGTCGCGGCCGCCGGGCCGGTCCTCGGCCTTCCAGGCGCGGATGATCTCGGTGATCTCCAGCACCGCCTGCTCGCCGTCGCCCACGACCGCGCAGTCCAGGAAGTCCGCGATCGGCTCGGGGTTGAAGGCCGCGTGGCCGCCCGCCAGGACGATCGGGTGGTCCTCCGTGCGGTCCTTGGACTCCATCGGGATGCCGGCGAGGTCCAGGGCGGTGAGGAGGTTGGTGTAGCCCAGCTCGGTCGAGAAGGAGACACCGAGCACGTCGAAGGCGCCGACGGGGCGGTGTGCGTCGACCGTGAACTGCGGGACGTGGTGCTCACGCATCAGCGCTTCGAGGTCCGGCCACACGCTGTACGTGCGCTCGGCCAGCACGCCCTCGCGTTCGTTGAGGACCTCGTAGAGGATCATGACGCCCTGGTTGGGCAGACCGACCTCGTAGGCGTCCGGGTACATGAGCGACCACCGCACATCACAGGAGTCCCAGTCCTTGACGGTGGAGTTCAGCTCACCGCCGACGTACTGAATGGGCTTCTGCACATGCGGGAGCAGGGCCTCGAGCTGCGGGAAGACCGACTCGGCAGACATCTCGAACCTTCGTGAGCTGGCAGGGGGCGACTCTCAAGCGTAACCGCTCGAAGCCGCCCCCTCGCACGGCGATCCGGCAGCCCACGGAGCGCCCGGGGAGCAGGCAGCAGGCGGACGGCCGGGGGCGCGTGGTGCGGCGGCCGGCGGGGGCGCGTGGTGCGGCGGCCGGCCGTCGTGCGGTGCGGCGGCCCGCCGCCGTGCGCTCACGGCCGGAGCGCGGCCCGGTGCTTGCGCCGTGAGGCCTTCTTCCACCGGCGCGGCAGCTCCCGCTCCCGGTCCGCCGCGCGGGCCTCCTCACGCCCGTAGAGCAGACCGAAGGTGAAGCCGCCCTCACCGGCCTGCTGTGCCTGGGTGGCCAGCTCGCGCAGCGCGCCGCGCGCCACCACGCCGTCCTGGTGGTCACCCAGCAGCTGCTGCACCCGCTTGATCCGCCGGGCGAACTTCTTCGCCGGCCCGCCGAGCGCCGGACGGGCGGCCTCCGCCGCGTACCGCGTCCGCTTGGCGGCCTTGCGGGCGCCGTGCAGCGCCTCGTCCCGGGCCTGCCCGGCCGGGGCCGCCAGCGCGGCCTCCACCCGGCGGGCCAGCCGCCGGTAGTCCTTCAGGACGGCCCCGGCCGCCACCTCGGACGCCGGCCGGTCCGCGGCCGGGCGCAGCGGCGGCGCCTCCAGGAGGGCGTGCAGGGTCTTCAGCAGCGCCATATAGCGCGGTCCGTCCAAAACGGAGAGCACTTCCCTGCGCGCGCCGGTCCGGCGCCGCTCGGACCAGATCCGCAGCCGGGCGTCCACCGGGCCGAGCCGCAGCGTGCGGGGCACCTCGGCCAGCGTCTGCTGCAGCCGCGCGGTCAGCACCTCCCGGTCCCGGTCCACCCCCAGCTCCGCCGCCAGCCACTGGAGCTCCAGGCCGACGGGCCGGGTGGCGGAGCGGTCGAGCACCTTCGTGTACGAGCGGAAGGCGCTGCGCAGCCGGCGGGTGGCGACCCTCATCCGGTGTACCGAGTCGGGCAGATCGCGCCGTACCGCCGGATCCAGCTCGATGATCACCCGTACCTGCTCGCGGACATACCGGAGCACCACGTCCCCGGCAGTGAGTTGCTTCTTCTTCCCGGCCGTGGTCTTGCTCTTCCCGGCCGTGGTCCTGTTCTTCCCATTCGTGGTCTTGCTCTTCGCCGCCATGGCTTCACCTCCGCGCTTGCCGGAGCCTCGGGGGCGGGACGTTCCCTCGCCCTCGCCGGGGCGCGCGGGGCGCTCGCGCGCCAGGCCCGTCTCGGCGAGCGCCCGCGCCAGCTTCGACTCCGATGAGGCCGGGCGCGCCCCGGCCGCGACCAGCGCCCGGCCGACCTCGTCCAGCAACCCGCTGTCGCCGCCCCCGAGCAGCTCCACCTCCATCTCGCGCCACCGGACCCCGGCCGCGCCCGCTTTGCCCTTGGCGGACTTCCCGGCCCGCTGTGCGTGCACCTCGTCCACCGCCAGCTCCGCGAGCGGTGCGCCCGCAGCATCGCGCAGTACCCGGACCGTGCGCCGCGTCCGCAGCCGGACGAGGGGAACCAGCTCCCCCTCCAGCACCCGTGACCGGACGAGCGCGGTCAGCTCCGGGGGCGGCGCATCGGACAGCGGCGCCCGCACTTCGTCCCGGACGCCCGGCGCGACCGGCAGCTTCAGGTGCCAGCCCGCGTCCCTGCCGCCGGTGCGTCTGCGCAGCGTGATGGCGTCCACGGCGAGGCGCTGGTCAGGAGTGTCGTAGTAGCGGGCGTCCAGCTCCTCGACGCCCGCTTCCGCGACGGTGGCGACCCGGTCGACGCCGGCCAGGTCGGGCAGCTGCGCACCGCCGTCAACCTCGTACTTCCGTTCGATTTCCCGCACGGTGTCCGCCATGCATCGAGGCTAGTCACCCGCCCCGGCCCAGGCCACCCACCCGAGCCGACAAGGGCAGGCACCCTGCCGCACGGTCCGCGACAGGAGGATCCGCGACAGAGGGATCCGCGGCAGGGGGATCCGCGGCAGGGGGATCCACGGCAGGGGGATCCACGGCAGGGGGATCCACGGCAACGGGTAGCGCCGAACGCACCACTTGCGTTACTCTGTGTGACGAATCGAGTACGCAGAGTACGAATCAAGCGTGCAAACCGATCGCCGCTCACTCGCCCCCAGGGGAGGGAGACACCCGTGCACCCCACAACCGCGCCCGTCACCCGGACACGCTTCCACGTCTCGGCAGGCGCCCGACCGTACATTCTCACCGCGCCGAGCACACCCACCGCCCCGAAGGCCGCCCGCGATTTCGTCCACGCCGTGCTGCGCCGCACCCCGCTCTTCCCGCTCCTCGACACCGCCGTGCTGCTCACCTCGGAGGCGGTGACCCGCGCGCATCTGCACACACCGCACACGGCGGACATCCTGCTGCGGATGCTGACCACCGGGCACGGACTGCGGATCAGCGTGCACGGCCGGGCTCCCGTCCGCATTCCCCCGCCGGCGCCCGGCGGGCAGCCGGACGACTACGGGCTCCTGCTGACCGGCCGCCTCGCCGACGACTGGGGCACGACGCCGCCCGAGGACCTGCCGCGGCCCGCCTCACTGTGGTTCGACCTCCACCTCGGGCCGTGAGCCGGACACCGGCAAAGCCGCGCCCCGGGCAGCGAGGTGCGCCCCGAGCAGTGAGCTGCGCCCCGACAGCGTTGCGTCTCCCGCCGTGGGACGGCGTCAGCGCGAGGCCGACAGGGGGCGCTGTACCCGGATCGACTGGAGCAGCCCGATCGCGATCCAGACCGCGAACATGGAGGTGCCGCCATAGGAGACGAACGGCAGGGGGAGGCCGGTGACGGGCATGATGCCGAGGGTCATCCCGACGTTCTCGAAGGACTGGAAGGCGAACCACGCGATGATCCCGGCGGCGACGATGGTGCCGTACAGCTCGGTGGACTCGCGCGCGATCCGGCAGGCGCGCCACAGGACGACACCGAGCAGCACGATGATCAGGCCCGCGCCCAGGAAACCGAGCTCCTCACCGGCGACGGTGAAGATGAAGTCCGTCTGCTGTTCGGGGACGAACTGGCCGGTGGTCTGGCTGCCGTGGAAGAGCCCGGAGCCGGTCAGTCCGCCGCCGCCGATCGCGATCCGGGCCTGGTTGGTGTTGTAGCCGACGCCGGCCGGGTCGAGGCTCGGGTTGGCGAACGCGGCGAAGCGGGCGATCTGGTAGGCATCCAGCAGTCCGAGCTGCCAGATGGCGACACAGCCCACGACGCCGGTGCCGACCAGCCCGAGGATCCAGCGGTTGGAGGCACCGGAGGAGAGCAGGACGCCCAGGATGACGGCGCCGAGCACCATCACCGAACCGAGGTCGGGCATCAGCATGATCACGCCGACCGGGACGGCCGCCAGGCCGAGGGCGGTGACGACGGTGCGGTGGCTGGGGTGCGAGCTGTCCCCCGCGTCGACCCGGGACGCCAGGATCATCGCCATGCCGAGCGTGATGGTGATCTTCGCGAACTCCGCGGGCTGGAGCGAGAAGCCGCCGGGGATCGCCAGCCAGGAACGCGAACCGTTGATGGTGGCGCCCAGCGGCGTCAGGACCAGCAGCGCCAACACGACCGACAGGGCGTAGAGGATCGGGACCGCGCCGCGGAGGGTGCGGTGCCCGAGCCAGATCGTGGCGGCGGCCAGCGCCAGGCCGATACCGAGATTCAGCAGATGGTGCAGGAAGTAGTAGTACTCGTCACCGTGGTTGAGCTCGGTGCGGTTGCGGGTGGCGGAGAAGACCAGCAGCGACCCCATCAACGACAGCACCAGACAGGACAGCAGCAGCGTCCAGTCCAGTTTGCGCAGCACCGAATCGCGCGCCGTCAGCTTGCCCCAGGTGCCGAGCTCGGGGGTGTAGCGCCGGATCGAGAACGCCCGGGAGGTAGGGCTGGTCGTCACTGTGGGCTCTCCGATGCGGACGGCGACGGCGACGGCAGGACGTACGGCTTGATGGGCTGAGCCTCGATGGTCCCGTCACCCTCGATCTTGGGGAGCGAGCCCTGGGGCCTCGGCAGCAGGGCGGCCTTCGGGTTGATGCCCCCCTTCTCGTCGACTCCGTACAGGGCGTTGTAGATGTTGCGCACGGCCGGACCGGAGGCGCCGGAGCCGGTACCACCCTGGGCGATCGTCATGACGATCGTGTAGTCCTTGGTGTACGTCGCGAACCACGAGGTGGTCTGCTTCCCGTAGACCTCGGCGGTTCCGGTCTTGGCGTGCATCGGAATCTTGTCCTGCGGCCAGCCCTGGAAGCGCCAGGCGGCGGTACCGCGGGTGGCCACACCCGCCAGCGCGGAATCGATCTGCCGGAGCGTCTTGGGGCTGTCCGGCAGCTTGCCGTGCGGCGTGGGCTTGATCTGCTGCACCTTCTTGCCGTCGGGGCTGACGACGGCCTTGCCGACGGTCGGGTTGTAGAGCGTGCCGCCGTTGGCGATCGCGCCGTAGATGGTCGCCATCTGGATCGGCGTGACGAGGGTGTCGCCCTGCCCGATGGCGTAGTTGATGGAGTCGTAGGCGTGCAGCTTCATGCCTTCGAGGCAGCCCTCACGGGCGAGCTTGGTACCGAAGTCCTTCTTCTTGGGCCAGGCCTTGGCCTGCTTGCACCAGCCGTCCTTGTTGGCCTTCCAGAAGTCGGTCTTCCATTTGCGGTCGGGGACCCGGCCGGTGACCTCGTTGGGGAGGTCGATGCCGGTCTCCTTGCCGAGGCCGAACTGGTGGGCGGTCTTGTAGAACCAGTCGTTGGGGTCCTTCTTGGGCTTGTCCCCGCCGTCCTTCTTCCACTCCTCGTGCGAGAGCCGGTAGAAGACGGTGTCGCAGGAGACCTCCAGCGCCCGGCCCAGGCTGATGTCGCCGTGGCCCTCGCCCTCGAAGTTCTTGAAGGTCTGGCCGCCGATGCTGTACGAGCTGGTGCAGGGGTAGTGGCCGTTGAAGTCATAGCCCGCGTTGATCGCGGCCGTGGTCGAGATGACCTTGAAGATCGAGCCGGGGGCGGCCTGCCCCTGGATGGCGCGGTTCAGCAGCGGGTAGTTGGAGTCCTTGCCGGTGAGGTGGGCGTAGTCCTTGCCGGAGATGCCGCCGACCCAGGCGTTGGGGTCGTAGCTGGGGTTGGAGGCCATCGCCACCACCCGGCCGGTCTTGGCCTCCATCACGACCACGGCGCCCGAATCCGCCTTGTAGTTGGTGCCGGTGTTCTTGTCGTGCACCTTGCGGGCATCCTTCATGGCCTGCTCGAGCTGCTTCTCCGCTATGGCCTGCACACGTGCGTCAATGCTGGTGACGACGCTCGCGCCGCCCTGGCCCTTCTCGCTCTTGGCCTGGCCGATCACCCGGCCGAGGTTGTCGACCTCGTAGCGGGTGACGGCGGCCTTGCCGCGCAGATAGCGGTCGTACGTCCGCTCCAGACCGGACCGGCCGATCTGGTCGGAGCGCAGGAACGGCGAGCGGGTGTTCTTGGCCTTGTTGATCTCCTCGTCGGTCACCGGCGAGAGGTAGCCGAGCACCTGGGCGGTGTTGGCGTTGCCGGGCTCGGCGTAGCGGCGTACGGCGGTGGGTTCGGCGCTGATGCCGGGGAACGCCTCGGAGCGTTCGCGGATCTGGAGGGCCTGCTGGGTGGTGGCCTCGTCGGTGATCGGGATCGGCTGGTAGGGCGAGCCGTTCCAGCAGGGCTGCGGGGTCTTGGCGTCGCACAGCCGGACCTTGTTGCGGATCTCCTTCTCGGACATCCCGAGCACCTTGGCCAGCCGGCCGAGCACGGCCTTGCCGTCGTCCTTCATCTTCAGCAGATCGGTACGGCTCGCGGAGACGACCAGGCGGGTCTGGTTGTCGGCCAGCGGCACCCCGCGCGCATCGAGGATCGAGCCGCGGGTGGCGGGCTCGATGACCTGCTGGACGTGGTTGTTCTTCGCCTCGGTGGCGTACTCCTGGCCGTTGCGGATCTGCAGATACCAGAGCCGGCCGCCGAGGGTGAGCAGCAGGGAGAAGACCAGGATCTGGATCGCGATGAGCCGGACGCTGACCCGGGAGGTCCGGGTTTCCGGGAGATTACTCATGGCGCGCAGCGCCTCCACGAGGGGTGGTGATCGGAAGGAGACAGGGCGTCACAGTCGCTTGACCCCCTTGATGCGGCCCACCTTGTCGCGGGCCGACTTGCCGAGCAGACTGCCGCGCTGGCTGCCGATGCCCGTGCCCGTGCGCAGGGACTTCATGGCGCCGCGGCTGGCCTTGAGTCCCGTGCCGGTGGTGAGCCAGCCGTACCCCGCATCGCGGCTGCCGGCCCCGCCGCTCTGGCTGCCGGAACTGTCGCCGGCCAGCAGATCGCCCTCGGTCTTCCGCGCCAGCGCCATCACGAGAGGAACCGTGAAGGGGGCCAGCAGCAGGTCGTAGAGGGTGGCGCTGAGCAGCAGTCCGACGATGCCGACGTGGCGGGCGGCGGTGTCACCGACCAGCGAGCCGACCCCGGCGTACATCAGCGTCGAGCCGACGGCGGCGCCGAGGACGACGAGCAGCGGGAGCGTCGCCGAGCGGTGCCGGCCCGAGTCCGGCTTGGTCAGGCCCGCGGCGTAGCCGATGACGCAGAGCACCAGCGCATAGCGGCCGATGGCGTGGTCGGACGGCGGGGCGAGGTCGGCCAGCAGCCCGGCGAAGAAGCCGACCAGCGCGCCGCCGACATGGCCGTAGACCAGCGCGAGGCCGACCACGACGAGCAGCAGCAGATCCGGTACCGCACCGGGAAGTTGGAGTCTGGCGAGAATGGTGACCTGGATGACGAGGGCGACGACCACCAGCGGGGCCGAGAGCAGGATCCGGTTGATGCGCATCGGTCAGCTCCTGGGTGAAGCGCTCGCGGAGGGGGTGGCCGTGACGGTGACCGTCGGCGTCGGCTTGGGCTTCGCGGGTGCGGGCGGCAGGACGGTGTCGCGGGGGTCCTGGCGGGGCGGTGCGACGACCACGCCGACGATGTCGAGCTGGGAGAACGAGACGAAGGGCCGGACCTGGAGGGTGCGGGTCAGATCGCCGTTGGACGGCTCGACCTTGACGACCCTGCCGACGGGCACCCCGGGCACGAACGGCTTGTCCCGGCTGGAGCCGAAGGTGACCAGGCGGTCGCCCCGCTTGATGTTGGCCTTGCCATTGAGAAGCTGAACGCGCAGCGAGCGCACGCCCTGCCCGTTGGCGAAGCCGATCTCGTTGGTCTTCTCCATCCGGGTACCGACGGTGAAGTCGGGGTCGGCGGCCAGCAGGACGGTGGAGGTGTCGGCGCCGACGGTGGTGACCCGGCCGACCAGACCGTCGCCGTTGAGGACGGTCATATCGCGGGCGATGCCGTCCCGGCGGCCGGCGTCGATGGTGATGGTCCAGGAGAAGCCCTGGGCCGAGCCGATGGCGATGACCTGGGCGCCCTTGATGCCGTACTGGCCGGTGCCCGCGGTCTTGAGGATCTTGTCGAGCTCGGCGGCGCGGGTGCGGTTCCGGTCGGAGGAGCCGAGCTTGGCCTTCAGCGCCTCGTTCTCGTGCTCCAGCGTGCTGATCCGGTTGTGCCGGCTGCCGGAGTCCCGCACGGCACCGATGGCGTTGCCGACCGGATTGACGACGCGGGCCACGCCGCCCTCGACCGGGCCGAAGGCAGAGGCGGCGGCTTGCCGGGCACCATCGAGCGGGGACTGTTCGCCGCCGCGGATATCGACCGTGATCAGCGCGAACGCGATCGCGACCAGCAGCACCAGCAGCAGCCGGCTCTCTCGTGTGTCCCTCACGTGCGGCGGCCGTGTCCTTCCTCGTAGGACCGGCCGGCTGCGGGCCCCGCCGGTCTCGTTCGGGAGTTGAGCGTTGTGCCTGATGTGACGGTGCCCGGATGATGGAGCGTCAGTGCACCGTGTCTGTCGGGATGTTGTGCCTGTATACCAGCGATCCGCCGGGCGGACCGGCCGCGGTCGCCAGGGGTCCCGGCCGCCGCGGACGCCGTTCGGCGGCCGCGGCGCGGGACCCGGACCGTGCTACCTGCGCGGCTGGGAGTCGAGGACCTGCTGCAGCGCCTCGAACTCCTCGACGCACTTGCCGGAGCCGAGCGCGACGGAGTCGAGCGGGTCCTCGGCGATGTGGATGGGCATACCGGTCTCGCGGCGCAGGCGCTCGTCGAGGCCGCGGAGCAGGGCGCCGCCTCCGGTGAGCACGATGCCGCGGTCCATGACGTCACCGGACAGCTCCGGCGGGCACTTGTCGAGCGTCGTCTTGACCGCGTCGACGATGGAGTTGACCGGCTCCTCGATGGCCTTGCGGACCTCTGCGGCCGAGATCACGACGGTCTTCGGCAGGCCGGAGACGAGGTCACGACCGCGGATCTCGGTGTGCTCGTCCTGTTCGAGGTCGTACGCCGAGCCGATGGTGATCTTGATGCTCTCGGCGGTGCGCTCGCCCAGCAGAAGGCTGTACTCCTTCTTGATGTGCTGGATGATCGCGTTGTCGAGTTCATCGCCGGCCACCCGGATGGACTGCGCGGTGACGATGCCGCCGAGCGAGATGACCGCGACCTCGGTCGTACCGCCGCCGATGTCCACGACCATGTTGCCGGTGGCCTCGTGGACCGGCAGGCCGGACCCGATCGCGGCGGCCATCGGCTCCTCGATGATGTGGACCTGGCGTGCGCCGGCCTGGGTCGAGGCCTCGATGACCGCGCGGCGCTCCACTCCGGTGATGCCGGAGGGGACACACACGACGACCCGCGGGCGGGCCAGATAGCGCCGCTTGTGGATCTTCAGGATGAAGTAGCGGAGCATCCGCTCGGTGATCTCGAAATCGGCGATCACGCCGTCTTTCAGGGGCCTTACGGCGACGATGTTGCCGGGCGTGCGCCCGATCATCTTCTTCGCCTCAGCACCTACCGCGAGAATCCCGCCGGTGTTGGTGTTGATGGCCACGACCGACGGCTCGTTGAGGACGATGCCGCGGCCCCTGACGTACACCAGCGTGTTGGCGGTCCCGAGGTCGACAGCCATGTCACGGCCGATGAACGACATGTTGTTCCCCATGAGGATACGTCTGGCCTTCCCAACTGGAGCGAATGCTTACTGGAGGTCGGCAGGAGGTGATGCGCTGTGCGGCGCGGAAGCCTCCATCGTAGTTCGTAGTGCGCCCACTCGAACACGTCGGGAGGCTGTTTCGCCATTGTCAGCCGTACACGCACCCGCCCCCCTTAATGGTGACGTCGTGTCGCGATGATGCGTTCCCCCGATCGTGTCGTATACACCAAAGGGCGACCGATGATTTTTTCGGTCGCCCCTGGTCACGAGGGGTGTGCAGCTGACGACTCGTCAGGAGACGCCGGGGAAGAAAATCTTGATTTCACGCTCTGCGGACTCTTCGGAATCCGACGCATGGATCAGATTCTCTCGGGTGATCGTTCCGAAGTCCCCACGAATGGACCCACCCGGCGCGGCAATCGGGTCAGTCGGACCGGCGAGCGTGCGCACGCCCTCGATCACCCGCTCGCCCTCGACGACCATCGAAACCACCGGTCCGGAGGACATAAAGGCGACCAGGGGCTCATAGAACGGCTTGCCGACGTGCTCGGCGTAGTGCTGCTCGAGCAGCGCGCGGTCCAGGCTGCGCAGCTCCAGCGCGGTGATCGTCCAGCCGGCCTTTTTCTCGATACGGCCGAGAATCTCGCCGACCAGACCGCGCTGGACGGCGTCGGGCTTGAGGAGGACGAGGGTGCGCTGGCTCACGGAGGAACTCCCTGGATATGAACAATGGTCAGCGGGTGAACCGAGGCTACATGGGTGACCCGGCCCCGGGCGGCGCCGCCCCCGGCCACCTTCCCCGGGGCCGGGGGGGCCGGGCCGGCGTCATCCCTCAGGCCGGCTCGCCCGACGCCTCTGCCTGTGCGGCCCCACGGGCCTTCGCCTCATCGATCTTGCGGCCGAAGTGGACCGACGCCCACCACAGGGCCGCGAAGACCGCGCCCAGGAAGAACATCGTCGGGACCACGAAACCGGCGGCGATCAGGGCGAGCTGCAGCACCCAGCCGAGCTGGACGCCCCCGGGGCGGCCGAGCATCCCGCACAGCAGGAGGCTCAGCAGCATCCCGATGCCGCTGACCGTCCAGACCGTGGCCGCCGGCAGATCGGTCATCTGCATCGCGACCAGGCCCGCGAAGCCGATCACAAAGAATTCACCTATCAGGGTGCTCGCACACAGGATGCGCATGATCAGCCCCTTCCCATCAGCAGCCGGGCCTCGCCGACCGTGATCACCGAGCCGGTTACCAGCACACCCGCTCCGGAGAACTCGCCCTCTTCCTCGGCGAGGGTGATCGCCGCCTCCAGGGCGTCGTCGAGCCGCGGCTCGACCTGGACCCGCTCGGCGCCGAAGACCTCGACGGCGACGGCCGCCAGCTCATCGGGGTCCATCGCACGATGGCTGGAATTACATGTCACCACGACCTCGGCGAAGATCGGCTCGAAGGCCTCCAGGAGGCCGCGTACGTCCTTGTCCCCGCTGGCCCCGACGACACCCACCAGCCGGCTGAACCCGAACGCCTCGGTGACCGCCTCGGCCGCCGCCCGCGCGCCCGCGGGGTTGTGGGCCGCGTCCAGGACGACCGTCGGGCTGCGCCGTACGACCTCCATCCGGCCGGGCGAGCTGACCGCGGCGAACGCGGAGCGGATGGTGTCGATGTCCAGCGTGCGGGCGTGGTCCGAGCCGACGCCGAAGAACGCCTCGACCGCGGCGAGCGCCACCGCGGCGTTGTGGGCCTGGTGGGCGCCGTAGAGCGGCAGGAAGACCTCGGGGTACTCACCGCCCAGTCCGCGCAGGGTCAGCATCTGGCCGCCGACCGCGACCTCGCGGCTGAGCACGCCGAACTCCATGCCCTCACGGGCGACCGTGGCGTCCACCTCGACCGCGCGCTTGAGCATCACCGACGCCGCGTCCACCGGCTGCTGGGCCAGCACGACCGTGGCGTCCTTCTTGATGATCCCGGACTTCTCGACGGCGATCTGCTCGGGCGTCTCCCCCAGCCGGTCGGTGTGGTCCAGGGAGATCGGGGTGACCACGGCGACATCGCCGTCGATGACGTTCGTCGCGTCCCAGGTGCCGCCCATGCCGACCTCGACGACCGCGACGTCCACGGGGCTGTCGGCGAAGGCGGCGTACGCCATGGCCGTCAGCACCTCGAAGAAGGAGAGGCGGTACTCCTGCTGGGAGTCGACCATCTCCACGTACGGGGCGATGTCCCGGTAGGTCTCGATGAACTGCTCGGCGGAGATCGGGGCGGCGTCCAGACTGATCCGCTCGGTGATCGACTGGACGTGCGGACTGGTGTAGCGGCCGGTGCGCAGGTCGAAGGCGGACAGCAGGGCCTCGATCATGCGGGCGGTGCTGGTCTTGCCGTTGGTGCCGGTGATGTGGATGGACGGGTAGGCACGCTGGGGTTCGCCCAGGATGTCCAGCAGCGCCGCGATGCGCTGCACCGACGGGTCGAGCTTGGTCTCGCCCCAGCGGCCGGCCAGCTCGTCCTCGACGGCGCGCAGCGCACGGTCGACCTCGGGGTCGGCCGGGCGGGCAGGGATCCCGTCCCCCTGCGGCGGCCCGGCCTGGGCGCGCAGGGTCCGGCTGCCGGCCTCGATCACCGCGAGGTCGGGGGTTGGGGTCTCCCCTGACCGAGCGGAGTCGAGATCTTGGGGAAGGGTGGTCTCCGCCTCGACCAGGTCGTCGAAGGCTTCGTTCGGGTCGGGGTCGTCGTTCTGGGGGCGCTCGCTCACGCCGACCAGTCTACGAGGCAGGTGTGACAGCGGTGCGCTGCGCTGCCCCCTCCCGGGTACCGCGCCGCCTGCGGGGGCGGGGGCCGACGCGACCGGGCCCCGGCCCCGGCCCGCGCCCGTACGCCGGCCCCGGCCCGCGCCCGTACGCCGGGCCCGGCGCCGGACCCGTAAGCCGGAGCCGTCCCCTCGCCTCCGCCCGTGCCGCCTACGCCAGCGCCGCCTTCATCATGGCCCGCGCGGTCGGCGCCGCCAGCCCGTTGCCGGAGACCTCGTTGCGGGCGGCATGCCCGTCCTCGACCATGACGGCCACCGCCACCCGGTGCCCCTTGCCGTCCTCGGCGTAGGAGACGAACCAGGCGTAGGGCGTACCGCTGTTGTCGACACCGTGCTGGGCGGTGCCCGTCTTGCCGCCGACAGTCAGTCCGCCGATCTTCGCGCCGGACCCGGTGCCCTTGTCCACGACCGTCCGCATCGCCGATTTCAGCTGCCCGGCCGTGTGCGCCGACACGGCCTTCCCACCGCGGTACGCCGCCGGCCCGAAGTCCTGGACGGTGTTGCCGCCGCCGTCGGTCAGCTTGTCGACCATCTGCGGCTTCTTGAGCTCGCCGCCGTTGGCGAGGGCCGAGGAGACCATCGCCATCTGCAGCGGGGTCGCCTGGTCGTCGAACTGGCCGATCCCGGACAGCGCGGTCTGCGCCTCGTCCATGCCGGAGGGGTAGACGCTCTTGCCGCCCCGCACCGGGGTGTCCACCTTCGCGTCGTTGAAGCCGAACTTCTCGGCCTGCGCCTTCACCTTGTCCTTGCCCAGGTCGACCGCCATCTTCGCGAAGACGGTGTTGCAGGAGTACTGGAGCGCGGTGCGGATGTCCGCGTTCTTGCAGGGTGCGGCGCGGTTCTCGTTGGTGAGCTTGGTGCGGGTGTGCGGGAGGGTGTACGGGTCGGGGCTGTGCGTGGGCTCGTCCACCGAGGAGTACAGACCGTTCTCCAGCGCGGCCGCGGCGACCACCAGCTTGAAGGTGGAACCGGGCGGCAGCGGCTGCCGCAGCGCCCGGTTGACCTCGGGGTGGTCCGGGTCGGCGGACATCTTCTTCCAGGCCTTCTGGTCGGACCCGGCGGACCCGGCGAACGTCCCCGGGTCGTACGAGGGGGTGCTGACCATGCCCAGGATCCGCCCCGTGGCCGGGTCCATGGCGACGGCGGCGCCCTTCTTGCCGTCCAGCGCCCGGTAGCCGGCCTTCTGGACCGCGGGGTCGATGGTGGTGGCCACGTCGCCGCCCTTGGCCCGGGTGCGGGTCAGCGCGTCGGCGGGGCTCTGCAGCCGGCTGTCGGAGCCGTCGAGGAGGTTGCCGTAGAGGCTCTCCAGCTGGTTGTGGCCGAAGATCTGCGAGGTGAAGCCGGTGACCGGGGCGTAGAGCGGGCCGTCGCGGTAGGTCCGCTTGTACTTGAACGTGGCGGAGGTGGCGGCGGAGCCGGTCACGGGTTGCCCGCCGACGAGGATGTTGCCCAGCGGCGCCGCGTACTTGCCGATCGCCACCCGCGGATTGTGCGGGTCCTCCTTGTACTCGCCGGCCTTCGCACCCTGGATCCAGGTGGCCCAGCCCATCAGTGCGACGATGAGGGCCAGGCAGAAGATCGAGGCCCGGCGCAGGGGCTTGTTCATGGAGCGCGGCTCCTCGGTGGTGGACGGGCAGTGGTGCGGGCATTCCGGCATTCCGGCATTCCGTTCCACCGTGCCCGGGCTTTATGAGAGCGCGATGAGAACCGCCGTACCGGCCCCTGCGGGACAACTTTCCGCCGTCTTTCGCCCTCTTCCACGGCGGGCTGTCCATGCCCCCGGATCAAGATCATCACCACACAGCGCACGGAAAGGCTGGAGCTGAGGACGGGTGCCGGCAATCAGTCAGCGGATGCATTTGATACTGCTCACCGCCTGGACGGTGCTGTGGTTCGTCCTCGTCGAACCGCACGGCGGCTTCTCCTGGCACTATCTGCGCACCGGCGGCGAACTGATCTACCAGGGCGACGCGGGCGACGGCTCCGGCGGCCTGAACCTCTACGCGCACCACCCCGAGCTCCAGATGGGCCCGCTCAGCTTTCTCACGGCCGGCCTGTTCAACCCCTTCCCCGAGGCCACCGGGCAGTTCCTGGCCGCGGCGCTGATGTCGCTGCTCGGCCTGGTCATCGTGGTGCTGGCGGGCCGCAGCGCCGCCTTCCACTTCCTGGGCACCGGCACCAACCACCAGCGGCTGCGGCAGCGCGTACTGATCGCCGGGCTGGCCTTCATCCCCATGTGGATCGAGGTCGCGGTCCGCTTCGGGCATCTCGACGACGTCCTCGCGCTGTTCTTCACCGCCCTCGCGGTACGGGCCCTCACCCGCGGCAACGCCGCACTCACCGGCGTCTGCCTGGCCCTGGCGATGGACTCCAAACCCACCGCGCTGGCCTTCCTCCCGCTGCTGCTCGCCCTGCCGAGGGAGAAGTGGCTGCGCGCCGGGGTGTGGTGCGCGGGCCTGGTCGCCCTCGCGTGGCTGCCGTTCTTCATCGGCGACTCGCAGTCCTTCGCCGCGGCGAAGTTCGCCATCCCCAACCATCCGGCGTCCGCGCTGCGCTGGCTGGGCGTCGGCGACCCCGAGACCCCGGGCTGGGACCGCCCCGCCCAGGCCGCGCTCGGCCTGGCACTGGGCTCGGTCGCCGTGTGGCGGGGACGCTGGGCGGCGGTGGTGCTGCTCGGCGCCAACGCCCGCATCGTCCTCGACCCCAGCGTCTACACGTACTACACCGCGTCGGTGCTGCTCGGCACCCTGCTGTGGGACGTGATCGGCCAGCGCCGGCTGGTCCCCTGGTGGAGCTGGCTGGCCCTGCTGATCCTCTACGGCAGCGTCTTCGCCGTACCCGACGACGCCGCCCGGGGCCTGATCCGTCTGGCGTTCGTGACCGCCTCGACGGCGTATGTCCTGCTCTGGCCGGTACGCGAACGGGGCCGGCGGGGGCCGGGACGGCGCAGGCCCCCCGCCCGTGAGGACGAGGGGCCTGCACACGACGCTCACGGGGACGGCCCGGGACCCGCGGCTACGCCGTGGGCAGGGCCGCCAGCTGCGCGGTGATCCGGACGATGTCCGCCTCCGCGGCCTCCAGCCGGCCGCGGATCTTGTCCACGACCTTCTCCGGCGCCTTGGCGAGGAACGCCTCGTTGCCGAGCTTGGCGGTGGCCTGCGCCTTCTCCTTCTCGGCGGCGCCCAGGTCCTTCGTCAGCCGCTTGCGCTCGGCCTCGACGTCGATCGCGCCGGACAGGTCCAGCGCGACCGTCGCGCCCGCGACCGGCAGCGAAGCGGTGGCGCTGAAGCCCTCACCGGCCGGCTGCAGCCGCAGCAGCGAGCGCATCGCGGCCTCGTGCGCGGCCAGCGCCGTGCCGGACAGCTCCAGCTGCGCCGGGACCTTCTGGCCGGGCTGCAGCCCCTGGTCCGAGCGGAAGCGCCGGACCTCGGTGACGACCTGCTGGACGGTCTCGATCTCCCGCTCGGCCGCCTCGTCCCGGAAGCCGCCCGGGGCGTCCGCCCCCGCAACGAGCACAGCCTTCGGCCAGTCGGCGATCACGACCGACTCACCGCCGGTCAGCGTCGTCCACAGGGTCTCGGTGACGAACGGCACGATCGGGTGCAGCAGCCGCAGCGTGACGTCCAGGACCTCGCCGAGCACCCGGCGCGAGGCCTCGGCGGCCGGGCCGCCCGCCATGAACGTGGTCTTGGACAGCTCGACGTACCAGTCGAAGACCTCGTCCCAGGCGAAGTGGAAGAGGGTGTCCGACAGCTTCGCGAACTGGTAGTCGTCGTAGTACGCGTCGACCTCGGCGACGACCGAGTTCAGCCGGGAGAGGATCCACCGGTCGGTCGCCGACAGCTGCTCGGCGGGCGGGAGTTCGCCCTCCACCGTCGCGCCGTTCATCAGCGCGAAGCGGGTGGCGTTCCAGATCTTGTTGGCGAAGTTGCGCGAGCCCTGGACCCAGTCCTCGCCGATCGGGACGTCGACGCCCGGGTTCGCCCCGCGCGCCAGCGTGAACCGGACGGCGTCCGAGCCGTAGGCGTCCATCCAGTCCAGCGGATTGACCGCGTTCCCGAAGGACTTGGACATCTTCTTGCCGAACTGGTCGCGGACCATGCCGTGCAGCGCGATGGTGTGGAACGGCGGGGTGCCGTCCATCGCGTACAGCCCGAACATCATCATCCGGGCGACCCAGAAGAAGAGGATGTCGTAGCCGGTGACCAGGACGGCGTTCGGGTAGAACTTCTCGACACTCGGGGTCTGCTCGGGCCAGCCGAGCGTGGAGAACGGCCACAGCCCGGAGGAGAACCAGGTGTCCAGGACGTCGGTGTCCTGCGTCCAGCCCTCGCCGCTGGGCGCCTCGTCGTCCGGTCCGACGCAGACGACCTCGCCGTTCGGCCCGTACCAGACCGGGATGCGGTGGCCCCACCACAGCTGCCGCGAGATGCACCAGTCGTGGAGGTTGTCGACCCAGCCGAAGTAGCGGGACTCCATCTCCTTGGGGTGGATCGCGACCTTGCCGTCGCGGACCGCGTCACCCGCTGCCTGCGCCAGCGGGCCGACCTTGACCCACCACTGCATCGACAGCCGCGGCTCGATGGTGGTCTTGCAGCGCGAGCAGTGGCCGACGGAGTGGGTGTACGGGCGCTTCTCGGAGACGATCCGGCCCTCGGCGCGCAGCGCGCCGACGATCGCGGACCGGGCCTCGAAGCGGTCCAGGCCCTGGAAGGGGCCGTGCGCCGTGATGACGCCGCGCTCGTCGAGGACGGCGAGGTTGGGCAGGTCGTGCCGGCGCCCGATCTCGAAGTCGTTGGGGTCGTGCGCCGGGGTGACCTTGACCGCGCCGGTGCCGAACTCCGGGTCGACGTGCTCGTCGGCGACGACCGGGATCCGGCGGCCGGTCAGCGGCAACTCGATCTCGGTGCCGACGAGATGGGCGTAGCGCTCGTCCTCCGGGTGGACGGCGACCGCGGTGTCGCCGAGCATCGTCTCGGCGCGGGTGGTCGCCACGACGATGGAGTTCTCGCCCTCGCCGTAGCGGATGGAGACCAGCTCGCCGTCGTCGTCCTGGTACTCGACCTCGATGTCCGAGATCGCGGTCAGACAGCGCGGGCACCAGTTGATGATGCGCTCGGCGCGGTAGATCAGCTCGTCGTCGTAGAGCCGCTTGAAGATCGTCTGGACGGCCTTGGACAGGCCCTCGTCCATGGTGAAGCGTTCCCGCGACCAGGCGACGCCGTCGCCGAGCCGGCGCATCTGGCCGGAGATCTGGCCGCCGGACTCGTTCTTCCACTGCCAGACCCGCTCGACGAACGCCTCACGGCCCAGGTCGTGCCGGGAGACGCCCTCCTTGGCGAGCTCGCGCTCGACGACGTTCTGGGTGGCGATGCCGGCGTGGTCCATGCCCGGCTGCCAGAGCGTCTCGTAGCCCTGCATGCGCTTGCGGCGGGTGAGGGCGTCGATCAGCGTGTGCTCGAAGGCGTGCCCCAGGTGCAGGGAGCCGGTGACGTTCGGCGGCGGGATGACGATGGTGTACGGCGGCTTGTCGCTCTTCTCGTCCGCCTCGAAGTAACCCCGCTCTACCCAGCGCTCGTACAGCGGCCCCTCTACATCGGCCGGCGTGTACTGAGTCGGCAGTTCGGGGGCGCTGTGGTTGCTCTGCTGAGTGTTCTCGGTCACGACGCACAGTGTACGGGCGCGGATGTCGCAGCTTCGAATCGGTTTCGCCCCCGGGGCACCGGCTGTCAGCGGCGTCATACAGGATGTCGGAAGCGTATAAACATCACGCAGCACTCAACTGGCTTCAGTTGTCACGAGGGGAACCGCTCCATGAGCTTCAACCAGCCGCCTCCCGGCCCGTACGGCCAGCCGCCCCAGCAGCCCGGCCCGTACGGCCAGCCGCAGCAGCCGCAGGCCCCGCAGCCGGGCTACGGCTACCCGCAGCAGGGCGGCCAGGTCCCGGGTCAGCAACAGGGCTACGGCTACCCGCAGCAGGCCCCGCAGCAGGGCTACGGCTACCCCCAGCAGGGCGGCCAGCCTTACGGCCAGCAGGCTCCGTACGGCGGCCAGCAGACCCCCTACGGCACGATCCCGCAGGGCGCTCCGGAGAGCGGCGGCAACGGCAAGAAGATCGGCCTGATCGTCGGCGCGGTCGCGGTCGTCGCGGCGATCGGCGTGGGGGCCTACTTCGCGTTCGGGTCGGGCGGGGAGGTGAAGCCCTACACGATCTCGCTGCCGGACAGCCTGTTGAGCGGGCAGTTCGAGAAGGTGCAGAAGCCCGGCAGCTCGGGGACCGCCGAGGACTTCACCAACGACAAGGAAGCCAGGGCGATGGGCATCACGAACGCCAAGGGCCTCAGCTCCGGCTACAAGAGCGGCGCCGGCCTGCAGCTGACGGTCAGCGGCGTGTACGGCAATGTCGCCGACCCCGACGGCACCGTGGGTCAGGTGTTCGCCAAGGTGGACGAGGGACAGAAGAAGTCCTTCGAGGGCAAGGGCGCCAAGATCGAGGACGTCACCCCGACGACCACGTACTCGCCGAGCGACTTCGACGGCTCGGTGATGAAGTGCCGGACCCAGAAGATCACGATCTCGCAGAGCGGGGTGTCCGTGCCTGTCACCGTCTCCACCTGTGTCTGGGGCGACAGCAGCGCCATCGGCGTCGTCCAGGCCGCGTCCGCGCCGTCCCCCACCGGTGGCACCACCGCCACGACGCCCGGCGCGGAGGAGCTTTCCGAGAAGACCGCCAAGATCCGTACCGAGGTCCGCAAGGAGAAGTAGCGGCGTCGGTCACCGCCACCGACCCGGCGACGACACAAGAGCCGCCCGGCAGCGGGATCGCTGCCGGGCGGCTCTTGTGGTGTGCGCGGAGCGCCTACGCGCTCTTCTCCTGCGGCTCCCCCGACTCGCCGCGGCCCCGCGGGACCAGGGTCGGGTTCACATTCGAGTGCACGACGTCCTCGGTGATGACGACCCGGGCGACGTCCTTGCGGGACGGGATCTCGTACATCACCGCCTGGAGGACTTCCTCCATGATGGCGCGCAGACCACGGGCACCGGTGCCGCGCAGGATGGCCTGGTCGGCGATGGCCTCCAGGGCCGGGCGGTCGAAGTCCAGCTCGACACCGTCGAGTTCGAAGAGGCGCTTGTACTGCTTGACGAGCGCGTTGCGCGGCTCGACCAGGATCTGCAGCAGGGCCTCGCGGTCGAGGTTGTGGACCGAGGTGAGGACGGGGAGGCGGCCGATGAACTCCGGGATCATCCCGAACTTCACCATGTCCTCGGGCATGACGTCCTGGAGCTGGTCCTTGGACTCGATCTCGCGCTTGGAGCGGATCGTGGCGCCGAAGCCGATGCCCTTGGCGCCGGACCGGGCCTCGATGATCTTCTCCAGGCCGGCGAAGGCACCGCCGACGATGAAGAGGACGTTGGTGGTGTCGATCTGGATGAATTCCTGGTGCGGGTGCTTGCGGCCGCCCTGCGGCGGGACCGAGGCGGTGGTGCCCTCCAGGATCTTCAGCAGCGCCTGCTGGACGCCCTCGCCGGAGACATCGCGGGTGATCGACGGGTTCTCGCTCTTCCGGGCGACCTTGTCGATCTCGTCGATGTAGATGATGCCGGTCTCGGCCTTCTTGATGTCGAAGTCCGCGGCCTGGATCAGCTTGAGGAGGATGTTCTCGACGTCCTCGCCGACGTAGCCGGCTTCGGTGAGCGCCGTGGCGTCGGCGAACGCGAAGGGGACGTTGAGCATCCGGGCGAGGGTCTGGGCGAGCAGCGTCTTGCCGGAGCCGGTGGGGCCGAGCAGCAGGATGTTGGACTTGGCGAGCTCGATGCCCTCCTCGCCGCGGCCGGGGCCGTTCTCGCCCGCCTGCACCCGCTTGTAGTGGTTGTAGACGGCGACCGACAGCGCCTTCTTGGCGGGGTCCTGGCCGACGACATAGCCGTTCAGGAACTCGTAGATCTCCCGCGGCTTGGGGAGCTCCTCCCACCGCACCTCGGAGGTCTCGGCGAGCTCCTCCTCGATGATTTCGTTGCAGAGGTCGATGCACTCGTCGCAGATGTACACACCAGGTCCCGCGATGAGCTTCTTCACCTGCTTCTGACTCTTTCCGCAGAATGAGCACTTGAGCAGGTCGCCGCCGTCACCGATGCGTGCCACGAGGTGCTTCCCCTTCGCCTGGGATCCGTATTGCTCCACGGACCCGGGTGCTTGCCTATCGACGGTACCTTGCCGGGCCCCCCGTTCGGGCCCCCCTTGGACCGACTCGGTTCACTCGATCCCGATCCGGTCCAAGGGGGCAACGCTCCGGCTCACTTCGCGCAGATCGTCAGCCGATGGAGACGGACGACTTCCGCGTCGAGACGATCTGGTCGACCAGACCGTACGCCAGGGACTCCTCGGCGGTCAGAATCTTGTCACGCTCGATATCGTCACGGATCTTCTCGACCGGCGTGGAGGAGTGCTTGGCCAGCAGGTCCTCCAGCTGCGAACGCATCCGCAGGATCTCGTTGGCGGCGATCTCCAGGTCGGAGACCTGGCCGCGGCCGGTCTCGCTGTAGGGCTGGTGGATCAGCACCCGGGCGTTGGGCAGCGCCATCCGCTTGCCGGGGGTACCGGCGGCGAGCAGCACGGCCGCGGCGGAGGCCGCCTGGCCCATGCAGACCGTCTGGATGTCCGGCTTCACGAACTGCATCGTGTCGTAGATGGCCGTGAGCGCCGTGAAGGAGCCGCCGGGGCTGTTGATGTAGATCGAGATGTCCCGGTCCGGGTCCATCGACTCCAGGCACAGCAGCTGCGCCATGACGTCGTTGGCCGAGGCGTCGTCGATCTGCACGCCGAGGAAGATCACGCGCTCCTCGAACAGCTTCGCGTACGGGTCGTACTCGCGCACGCCCTGCGAGGTGCGCTCGACGAAGCGCGGGACGATGTAGCGGGATTCGGCGCGCGGGCCGGAAAACTCGGACTCCGCGCCCTGCGAGAGGCCGCTGCCGGGGAAGTTGTTCATCGTGGTGTTCACCGTCCTGGTGGCGATCAAGTGGGCTGGGGGGCTGTAGGGCGAGTGGTACGGGGCTCAGGCGCCCGTGCCGCCCCCGCCCGGAACGCCGGCGGCGGAGGTCATCACGTCGTCGATCAGGCCGTACTCCTTGGCCTCATCGGCGGAGAACCAGCGGTCGCGGTCCGAGTCCTGGGTGATCCGCTCGACGGTCTGACCGGTGTGGAAGGCCGTCAGCTCCGCCATCCGCTTCTTGGTGTGCAGCAGCCGCTCGGCGTGGATCTTGATGTCCGACGCGGAACCCGCCAGGCCCGCGGAGGGCTGGTGGATGAGGATCTCGGCGTTCGGGAGCGCGAAGCGCTTGCCCGGGGTGCCGGCGCTCAGCAGGAACTGGCCCATGGAGGCGGCGAGGCCCATCGCGATCGTCACCACGTCGTTCTTGATGTACTGCATGGTGTCGTAGATCGCCAACCCGGCCGAGATCGAGCCGCCCGGGGAGTTGATGTAGAGGAAGATGTCCTTGTCCGGGTCCGCGGCCAGGAGAAGCAGCTGCGCGGTGATCTTGTTGGCGATGTCGTCGTCGACCGGCTGGCCGAGGAAGATGATCCGCTCGCCGAGCAGCCGGTTGTAGACCTGGTCGCCGAGGCCACCGAAGGTCGGCTCAGCGGCGGCGGAAGGCATCGGGATCGTCACGTGTCCACCTGCTCGTTGTCGGACGGCTCCAGGCCGTCTCAGCGTCGTCTGCTGGGGCGTGGGGAGGCGGCGCCGTGTGTGGCCCCGGCGCGGTTTCAGGGACTCCCCTGCCCTCGTATCTACGGACCCTAACGCGCAGGTCGGACAACGCCATCCCGCATCGATAACTGTTCGCTGTGAGCGCAGGCTCACAGGGCGGTACGACCACGGGCCCGAACACGCGGACGTGCGTGTTCGGGCCCGTGGTCAGAGAACTGCGCGCAGGCGCAGGGCGGTGTCCGGGGCTCAGGCCTCGGGCTTCTCCTCCGCGCCCGCCTCGGCCTCGTCGGCCTCGGTGACCTCGACCGTCTCGACGGTCTCGGCAGTCTCGTCCTCGTCGTCGAGCTCGATGAGCTCGCCGTTGCTGTCCTTGACCGTGGCGGCCTCGACGACGACCGCGAGGGCCTTGCCGCGGGCGACCTCACCGACGAGCATCGGCACCTGGCCGCCCTCGACGACGGCCTGGGCGAACTGGTCGGGGGACATGCCGGAGGACTGCGCGCGGCGCATGAGGTGCTCGGTGAGCTCCTCCTGGCTGACGTTCAGCTTCTCCTTGTTGACCAGCTCGTCCAGGATGAACTGGGTCTTGATGCCCTTCTCGGCCTGCTCCTTGGTCTCGGCGTCGAACTCCTCCTCGCTCTTGCCCTGGATCTCCAGGTACTTCGCGAGGTCGAGGCCCATCTGGCCGAGCTGGTGGTTGACCAGGTTGTGCTTGCGGGTCTCGATCTCGTCCGCGAGCAGCTTCTCCGGCATCGGCACCTCGACGAGCTTCAGCAGCTCGTCCAGGACCTTCTCCTGCGCCTGGGTGGCCTGGTCGTACTTCTTCATCTGCTCAAGGCGCTTGCGGCTGTCCGCGCGCAGCTCCTCGAGGGTGTCGAACTCGCTCGCCAGCTGGGCGAAGTCGTCGTCCAGCCCGGGCAGTTCGCGGGACTTGACCTCGGTGACCTCGACCGTGACCTCGGCCTCCTTGCCCTCGGCGGAACCGCCCTTGAGCTCGGAGGTGAAGGTCGCGCTGTTGCCGGCCTCCACACCGGTGACGGCCTCGTCGATGCCGTCGAGGAGCTCGCCGGAACCGACGGTGTACGAGACACCCTCGGCGACGCCGTCCTCCAGCACCTCGCCGTCCACCTTGGCCTCGAGGTTCAGCGTCAGGACGTCGCCGTCCTGGGCCGCGCGCTCGACCGGGCTGGTCGTCGCGAAGCGCTCACGCAGCTGCTCGACGGACTTGTCGACGTCCTCGTCCGACACCTCGACGGCGTCGACCTCGACCTCGATGCCGGAGTAGTCCGGGATCTCGAGGGCGGGGCGGATGTCGACCTCGGCGGTGAAGGCCAGCAGCTCGCCGTCCTTCAGCTCGGTGATGTCGACCTCGGGCTGGCCGAGGACGTTGAGCTCACCCTCGTTGACCGCCTCGGTGTAGAACTTCGGGAGCGCGTCGTTGACGGCCTCCTCCAGCACGGCGCCACGGCCGAACCGCTGGTCGATGACCCGGGCCGGGATCTTGCCCTGGCGGAAGCCCTTCACCGTGACCTGCTGGTTGATCTTTTTGTACGCCGCGTCGAGGCTGGGCTTGAGCTCCTCGAAGGGCACCTCGACAGTGAGCCGAACCCGAGTCGGGTTCAGGGTCTCCACGGCGCTCTTCACGGTTCGGTCTCCTTGGGGCTGACTTCTGGGGTTCTGCGTGAGATCCGCCTGGGCCCGGCTGATCCGGGTCCGGCCGATCGCGCCCGGTACACAGACACACGGGCACGCAGCTTGCATAGTAACCGCAAGGAGGATGGCGCCCACAACGCGATCTTGAACAGCCGCTCGGATGCGGCGCCGCCGCGGTGGGCAAAAGCTCCGCCCGGCTCCGTGCTGTCGGGCTGACCTGCTGCTGGTCGGGGTGGCCGGATTCGAACCGACGACCTTCCGCTCCCAAAGCGGACGCGCTACCAAGCTGCGCCACACCCCGTCGGTGCGACACGTAGGGTACATGGCCGCAGGCGGTCCGGCTGCCAGTTACCGGGATGCCTCGTGGGGCGATGTGCGGGCGAGGACGGCCGCGCGCCTCGTCCGTGTGAGGGGATGTCGCGAGGGGATGTGCGGTGCACCGCCGCGACCCGCTAGGATGCACTGCGTGCCGAGGTCCTGCGACCTGCGGCGCTCGCGGGCGTAGCTCAATGGTAGAGCCCTAGTCTTCCAAACTAGCTACGCGGGTTCGATTCCCGTCGCCCGCTCTCACCAGGAAACCCCGGGCCGGATGGCCTGGGGTTTTCCGCTTTCCGGAATGCGCCACCGGGTGTCCGCACACCCCTTCGCGCCGGGGCCGCGGCCCCCATAAGGTGGCCCGCATGGAAATCTGGCTCAACCCCTCGTGCTCCAAGTGCCGTTCGGCCGTGGAGATCCTGGACGAAGAGGGCGCCCACTACACCGTGCGCAAGTACCTCGAGGACCCGCCGAGCGCCGATGACCTGCGCGGCGTGCTGACGCGACTGGGCCTGGAGCCCTGGGACATCACCCGGACCCAGGAGAGCGAGGCCAAGGAGCTGGGCCTCGCGCAGTGGGAGCGCACCGACGCCGCGCGCGAGCGGTGGATCGCGGCGCTGGCGGCACACCCCCGGCTGATCCAGCGGCCGATCATCACGGCGGACGACGGTTCGGCACTGGTGGGGCGGAGCGAGGAAGCCGTACGCGAGGCAGTGGCGCGGACCGGGGGCGACGAGGCGTCGGAGGGCTGAACCCCGTGCAGCGCCCGGCACGGGGCCGGCGGACACCCGGAGGCGGACCGCCTAGAAGGTGATGTGGTTGATGGTGTTCGCAATCGAGTTGAGGAACCTGTTGATCGACGGGGCCATGCCCGTGGAGGCGAGGAAGAAGCCGAACAGTATGGCGACGAACGCCGGACCCGCCTTGATCGACTTCCCTCTGATCAGGACGATCAGAATGATCCCCAACATCAGCACCACTGACAGCGAAAGAGCCACACTGATCACACCCTCGGTCGGAACGCCTCACCGGCCCGGGGGCATGCCGCGCATACCCCCCTGCACCCATCGTGCCACCAACTCCATGCCCACTGCAGGCCGGTGACGAATCATCGGCCAACGCTTTGCCCGATTCCAGCCGATGGTGGCCACGGCGCTGCGGCAGGGTGACGCGCGGGCGGCGCGGCGGCGTCCGCGGGGCGGCCACGGGCGGACGGAGCACGCCATGCCGGGCCGGCGCCGGGAATTTCTCCGCCTGACACGGCGTCGGAATTCCACCACAGCGCACCACGGCCATTCCGCCCGGGCATTCTGATCGTTTTCCGGCCATGGGGAATTCCCGTCCGTGGCATCCGTCACTGCCCTGAAGTGCGCCATCAAGGCGTATTAGCGTTCGGACATAAGACCAAGGAATCGGACATTCCCCCCGAGTCGTTTGCGGGGGTTACAGGGCGATTTGGGGTGACGATAGGGGGCGAACCGGACAGGGCTGGTGTGAGCCCTCCGCAGCGATGGCGGACTTTATCCGTGCCCCGTCCGCGGCGGAACCCAAGGAAAAAGGGGAATGGCTCAGAGGCGGTTTTACGCATTCGCCGACCGCCGCTATCGTGCCTCCAATGTTTCCCGCTGCCCCGAAACCGCGCACCGAACTTCCCCCTGCCCGGGCGGCGGAGGGCACCGACCGGCCGGAGCCCACGGACCGGTCGTCCGGCGCGGACGGCGCCGAGGGTGCCGAGGGCGCGGCGCCACCCGCACCCAAGAGCGCGGGCCGCAACGCGTTCTTCGACAACGCGAAGTACCTGGCCATCGTGCTGGTGGCGATGGGGCACGCATGGGAGCCGCTGACCGACGGCAGTCGCGCCGCCGAGGCGCTCTACATGACCGTCTACACCTTCCACATGCCGGCCTTCATCATCATTTCCGGCTACTTCTCGCGCAGCTTCGACATGCGCAAGGACCGGCTGCAGCGGCTGGTCACCGGGGTCGCGGTCCCCTACGTCCTCTTCGAGACCGCCTATGCGTTCTTCAAGCGCTGGGCGGACGACGATCCCGGGCACCCCATCAGCCTTCTCGACCCCTGGTTCCTGACGTGGTTCCTGGTGGCCCTGTTCATCTGGCGGCTGACCACCCCGCTGTGGAAGATCGTGCGCTGGCCGATTCCGCTCGCGGTGGCGATCGCCGTCATGGCGTCCGTGTCCCCCGACATCGGCGACGACCTGGACCTCCAGCGGGTGCTGCAGTTCCTCCCGTTCTTCGTCCTGGGACTGGCGCTGCGGCCCGAGCACTTCACGATGGTGCAGCGGCGGGCCGTGCGGATCGCCTCGCTGCCGGTCTTCGCCGCTGCGCTGGTGATGGCCTACTGGGCGGCGCCGCGGATGAGCTCGGCGTGGTTCTACCACCGCGACAGCGCCCAGGAGTTGGGCACCACCTGGTGGATCGGCGTGGTGATGACGCTGGCGCTCTTCGGCTGCTCGATCGTGATGACGGCCTGTTTCTTCTCCTGGGTGCCGACCCGGCGGACCTGGTTCACGGTGCTGGGCGCCGGGACGCTGTACGGCTATCTGCTGCACGGCTTCCTGGCCAAGGGCTCGCGGTTCTGGGGCTGGTTCGACGACTACAAGTGGCTGCACTCGCCGCTCGGCGAGATCGCGGTCACCCTGCTCGCGGGAGCCATCGTGACGGCCCTGTGCACCCCACCGGTCCGCAGGGTGTTCCGCTTCGCGATGGAGCCGACGATGGCCTGGGCGTTCCGGAAGGATCCGGCCGACACGGCGCGGGCCCGCGTCAGCGCATGAACGCGCGCCGTCGCGGCGGCGGCCGGGCGTCCTTCCATGGCTGCCGGCGGGACGCCCGCCTTGGGCGCCGGCAGGGAGTCCGCCCCGGGCGCCGGCCCCCTCGTGTGACGCGTCCTCGTGTGACCCGTCTCCGTGTTACGCGTCCCGGCAGATCAGCAGCAGCGCGCGGTCGTCGTTGACGTCCTTGGCGACGGCCTCGATCAGATGCCAGGCGGCCCCGGCGAAACCACTGGCGACATAGCGGTCGGCCTCGCCGGTCAGCCGGTCGATGCCCTCGGCGATATCGCGGTCGGCGGACTCGACCAGGCCGTCGGTGAACAGCATCAGGACATCGCCCGGCCGCAGCCTCCCCTTGACCGGGTCGAACTGGGCGCCGTCGAAGACGCCGAGCAGCGGCCCCTCCCCCGGCTTCTCCTCCCAGCGGCCGCTGCCGGCGCTGAGCTGGAGGGCCGGCAGATGTCCTGCGGAGAGGAGTTCGTAGTCGCCGGACTCCAGGTCGAGCACGAGATGGATGGAGGTGGCGAACCCCTCGTCCCAGTCCTGGCGCAGCAGATAGCCGTTGGCGGCGGGCAGGAAGCCGTGCGGCGGCAGCGAGCCGAGCAGGCCGCCGAAGGCGCCGGACAGCAGCAGCGCGCGGGAGGCCGCGTCCATGCCCTTGCCGGAGACATCGGTCAGCACCACTTCGAGGATCTGGCCGCCGTGGGTGCGGGAGGCCACCACGAAGTCGCCGGAGAAGAACTGGCCGCCGGCCGGGCGCAGCGCCATCTCGTGGTGCCAGCCCTCGGGGAGCGCCGGCAGCGTGCTCTGGACCCGGATCCGTTCGCGCAGGTCGAAGAGCATGGTGCCGCCGCGCCGCCAGGGCACCCCGACCCGGCTGCGGAACTGGGCGATCAGCAGGCCGGCGAACCCGACCGCGGCGACGACCAGGACCGTGCCCGGAGTGATCCGTTCCGGCCCTTTGTCGTACGGGCCGAACAGCGCGGCCTCGACGACCAGCGCGGCCGCGGAAGCGGCGTACAGGATCAGGAGGTTGGCCGGCCGCAGCAGCAGTCCGCCGGCGATGACCGGGAGGACCAGCGCCGTCGGGGCGATCCATTCGGGCCATCCGAGGGTGCCCGCGGCGAGGGCGGGTATGGCCAGGAGGAGGACGGCCAGCGCGAACCGGTCGGAGCCGTCGCCGCGGAAGTAGTCCACGCCCGCCTTGCGCACGCCGATGCGGGCCCGGTGCAGGCCTTTGTGCACCCGGGCCGTCAGGGCTTCCGTTCCCTGGCCGGTTGTCATTGTTCTGGGACCTTATCCACCCGTTCGGCGGCGCGTCGATTCGCCGCACGTCGCCCCGGAGAATAGCCGGGAAACGCCGTTCGAAATGCGGTCGCGCGGCCGGAGGGCGCCCTGCTAGGCATGGGCCATGGCGAGCGAATTGCGGATATTGCGGGACACCGAGTGGGACGACTGGTCGAACGTGCTGGAGCGGGCGTTCGGCGGGGTGCCGCCGTCCGGGGAGCTCCATGCGCTCCGGCGTGCCCTCACCGAGGTCGAACGGGCCCTGGCCATCTGGGACGACGGCGACTGTGTCGGCACGGCGGGGGCCTTCTCCTTCGGGCTGACGGTGCCGGGCGGGGCCGAGGTGCCGGTGGCCGGCGTGACGGCGGTGAGCGTGCACGCCACGCACCGCCGCCGCGGCCTGCTGCGGTCGATGATGCGGCACCAGCTGACGGACGTCCGCGAGCGCGGTGAGCCGCTGGCGGTGCTGACCGCCTCCGAACCGGCGATCTACGGCCGGTTCGGCTACGGGCCCGCGACCCAGGACATGGAGCTGGCCGTGGACACCGTGCGGCTGCCCGCCCCCGACTTGCCCGGCGTGGAGGACGTACGGCTGCGGCTGGTCGATCCGGCGGCCGCGGTGGCCGACTGCGAGCGGGTCTACGCCCGTCTGGTGCCCGGCCGGCCCGGGATGCTGGCCCGGCGGCCCGGCTGGGAGCGGCTGCCCGTGCTGGACGAGCCGGACCGGCGGGACGGGGCGGGGGTGCTGCAGTGCGTGGTGGCCGAGGCGGCCGGCGAGGTGGTGGGGTACGCGCGCTTCGCGGTGAAGCCGGAGCACGACCACGCCGGGCCGGCGGGGACGGTGCTGGTCCGGGACGTCGAGGCGCTGGACCCGGTGGGGTACGCGGCGCTGTGGCGCTTTCTGTTCGGGATCGACCTGACGACGTCGGTGTCGGTGCCCGGCCGGCCGGTGGACGACGCGCTGCTGCATCTCGTACCGGACATGCGGCGGTGCGGCATCCGGCTGCAGGAGTCGTTGTTCGTCCGCCCGGTGGAGGTGGGCGCGGCGCTGGCGGCGCGGACGTACCTCACGCCGGTGGACGTCGTGCTGGAGGTCTCGGACCCGTTCTGCCCCTGGAACGAGGGGCGTTGGCGGCTGTCCGGCGACGCGCAGGGCGCGGTCTGCGAGCGGACCGCGGCCCCGGCCGATCTGGCGCTGTCGGTACGGGAGCTGGGCTCGGCCTATCTGGGCGGGTTCTCGCTGCTCGCGCTGGCGGCGGCGGGGCGGGTGCGCGAGCTGCGGTCCGGTGCGTCGGCGGCGGCCTCGCGGGCCTTCGGGTCACAGGTGGCGCCCTGGCTGCCGCACGGGTTCTGAGGAACGGTCCGGCCCGCCCCGGCGGTCAGCCGCCGGTGGAGGGCTGGCAGCCCGGGCACCAGAAGAGGTTGCGGGCGGCGAGCCCCGCGGTGCGGATCTCGCTGCCGCAGAGGTGGCAGTGCTGGTGGGCCCGGCGGTAGACGTAGACCTCGCCGCCGTGGTCATCGACCCGGGGCGGGCGGCCCATGGCCTCCGGCAGGTGTTCCGGGCGGACGGTGTCGATCCGGTTGTCCCTGACGCCCTGGGCCATCAGGAACACCAGGTCGGCCCAGATCGCGTCCCATTCGGTGCGGGTGAGGTCGCGGCCGGGGCGGTAGGGGTCGATGTGGTGGCGGAAGAGGACCTCGGCGCGGTAGACGTTGCCGACCCCGGCGATGATCTTCTGGTCGAGCAGCAGCGCCGCGATCGTCGTACGGCTGCGGGAGATCCGCTGCCAGGCGCGGCTGCCGTCGTCCCCGGGGCGCAGCGGGTCGGGGCCCAGCCGGTCGTGTATCGCGTGCTTCTCGTCGTCGGTGATCAGTGCGCAGGTGGTGGGGCCGCGGAGGTCCGCGTAGGCGGCCGGGTTCGCGAGCCGGAGGCGCACCGTGTCGGTGGGCGGCGGGGCGGGGGCCGGGCCGAAGCCGAGCTTGCCGAACAGGCCGAGGTGGACATGGATCCAGCGGTCCACGCCGAAGCCGAGGAAGAGATGTTTGCCGTGCGCCTCGGCGGTGGTCATGACCTGCCGGTCGACGAGCGCCGCGCCGTCCGCGAACTTGCCCTGGGGGCTGCTCACCCGTACCGGTGCGCCCTCGAAGCGTGCGCGGTGGTCCAGGGCGAGGCGGTGGATCGTATGCCCCTCGGGCACGGGTGTCCTCCAGTGGGCGCGCCCGCCCGCCCCGGCGGCCGGGGCGGGCGGGCGACGGGATGTACGGGGGGGGTCAGCCCTGCGGGTGGTGGGCGGGGATGGCGGGCAGCTCGCCGGTGGTCTCGTAGGCCGAGAGCATGTCGATGCGGCGGGTGTGCCGCTCCTCGCCCGAGTAGGGCGTGCCGAGGAAGACCTCGATGAAGCGGGTCGCCTCTTCCTGGGTGTGCATCCGGCCGCCCACGGAGATGACGTTGGCGTTGTTGTGCTCGCGGCCGAGCTTGGCGGTCTCCTCGCTCCAGGCCAGCGCGGCCCGTACGCCCTTGACCTTGTTGGCGGCGATCTGCTCGCCGTTGCCGGAACCGCCGATCACGATGCCGAGGCTGTCCGGGTCGGCGGCGGTCTTCTCCGCGGCGCGCAGGCAGAACGGCGGGTAGTCGTCCTGGGCGTCGTAGAGGTGGGGACCGCAGTCGACGGGCTCGTGGCCGTGGGCCGTGAGCCACTCGACGAGGTGGTTCTTGAGTTCAAAACCTGCATGGTCGGAGCCGAGGTACACGCGCATGCGATGAGTGTGACATGTGCGGCGGCGGGTAGGCGCCGCTGGGTCTTGCGGGCTGTGTGCACAGAAAGCGACTCTCTGCCTTCCGTACGCAAGCACAGCGCGAAACCATCCCGGGTTTCACACAACAATCCGACTGCAGACCTTCCAATCAACGGTTAACGAAGATCTAATGCGGGGGATCCATCCGCGAACGCACGAAGGACGGTCACATGGGCGCGCACCCTTCCCCGAGCTCTCCAGGAGCAGGGGGCACCCCCACCTCCACCTCGGTCCCCGGCCCCGGCACCCCCGGCGGCGGGCCCACCGGGGGACAGTCGCAGGACGGACTGCAGGCAGGGCTCAAGAACCGCCATCTGTCGATGATCGCCATCGGCGGTGTCATCGGCGCCGGCCTGTTCGTCGGCTCCGGCGCCGGTATCGCGGCCGCCGGCCCCGGCATCCTGCTCTCCTATGCGCTGACCGGTCTGCTGGTCGTGCTGGTCATGCGGATGCTGGGCGAGATGGCCGCGGCCTCGCCCACCTCGGGATCGTTCTCCGCGTACGCGGACCGGGCAATGGGCCGCTGGGCCGGCTTCACGATCGGCTGGCTGTACTGGTTCTTCTGGTCGGTCGTGCTGGCCGTCGAGGCGACCGCGGCCGCCTCGATCCTCACCGGCTGGGTCCCGGCCGTCCCGCAGTGGGCCTGGGCGCTGCTGGTGATGATCGTGCTGACCGGCACCAACCTGATCTCGGTCGGGTCGTTCGGCGAGTTCGAGTTCTGGTTCGCCGGGATCAAGGTCGTCGCGATCGTCGTCTTCATCGTGGTGGGCGCGCTGGCGATATGCGGGCTGCCGCCGGGCGGTGCCCCGGTCGGTACGGAGAACCTGACCGGGCACGGCGGGTTCCTGCCGCACGGTCCCGGCGCGATCCTCTCCGGCATGCTGCTGGTGGTCTTCTCCTTCATGGGCAGCGAGATCGTCACGCTGGCGGCGAGCGAGGCACCGAACCCGGTGCAGGCCGTCCGCAAGGCCGTCAACAGCGTCATCTGGCGGATCGCGCTCTTCTACCTCGGCTCGATCGCGGTGATCGTGACGCTGCTGCCGTGGAACTCCAAGGCGGTGGAGAAGAGCCCGTACGTGGCCGTGCTGGAGTCGCTGGACATTCCGTACGCGGGCACCGTGATGGACGTCGTGGTGCTGACCGCGGTGCTGTCCTGTCTGAACTCCGGGCTCTACACCGCCTCCCGGATGGCGTTCTCGCTCGGACAGCGCGGCGATGCGCCGAAGTCGTTCGCCACCGTCAACAAGGGCGGGGTGCCGGCGGTCGCGATCTGGGCGTCGGTCGCCTTCGGCTTCGTGGCGACGATCTTCAGCTACACCTCGAAGGACACCATCTTCCAGTTCCTGCTGAATTCGTCGGGCGCGGTGGCGCTGTTCGTGTGGCTGGTCATCTGCTTCTCGCAGCTGCGGATGCGCCGGGTCATCGAGCGGGAGACGCCGGAGCGGCTGACGGTGCGGATGTGGCTGTACCCGTGGCTGACCTACGCGACGATCGCGCTGATCGTCTTCGTCATCGGCTACATGTTCTACAACCCGGACGGACGCCAGCAGATGGTGCTGTCGGTGGTCGCGGCCGTGGTGGTGCTGGCGGTCGGGCTGCTCCTGGACCGGCGGCGGCCGCGGACGGCCGCGGTGGACGGGGCGGACGGGGCGGGTGCCCCTGGCGCCGGCGCCGGGGTGACGGACCGGGCGTAAGACAGGCAGCGCGCAAAGGGGCCGGGCCCCGTACGCACCGCCAGGGTGCGCACGGGGCCCGGCCTCTTCGTGTGCGGTGTGCGGCCCGCTCAGCCGCGGCGCCCGGCCAGCTTCCAGGCCGTGGGCAGCGCGCCCATGGCCAGCGCGGCCTTGAGGGCGTCGCCGATCAGGAACGGGACCAGGCCGGCAGCGACGGCCTGGCCGAGGGACATGCCGGTGCTCAGCGCCAGGTAGGGGACGCCGACGGCGTAGATCACGGCGGTGCCCGCGGCCATGGTGGCGGCGGTGCGCAGCACCCCGCGGTCGCCGCCGCGGCGGGCCAGCGCGCCCACGACGGTGGCGGCGAGCAGCATGCCCACGATGTAGCCGAGGGTGGCACCGCCCGCTCCGGAGGTGCCGCCGGCGAACCACGGCAGGCCCGCCAGTCCCGCCAGGGCGTACAGCGCCAGCGACAGCGCACCGCGGCTCGCGCCGAGCGAGGCGCCGACCAGGAGGGCGGCGAAGGTCTGGCCGGTGACCGGGACCGGGGAGCCGGGGACCGGGACGGCGATCTGGGCCGCGATACCGGTGAGCGCGGCGCCGCCGAGCACCAGCGCGGCGTCACGGACGCGGGCGCGGGAGGCGGTGGCGGCCGGCAGCAGATCGGCGAGGACAGCGCCAGGACGAGAGAGAGCGGCAGTGCTCATCGGGGCTCCGCGGGTGTGAGAGGGACAGGACGGGACGCGCTGACGTTAGTCCAGGGGACCACCGGAGATCATCGTGTGGCGGCGACAAAGCCGGACCGGCCCGCTTGGAGAGTTCCGAACAGGAGTTCCGCATCACCGCCAGAATGCCGGGCTCGGGCGGGCCGTGCGGCGTCATTGCAGGTCACGTGATGCTCATCACGGCCCGGGCTCTCTTTGGACGCCGGTTTTGTGGTAGCGCGCGACCTGCGGCGACACTGGGCGCGCCCCGCGGTGACCTGTGGAGTTCCCCCAACCCGCCGGCGGCCCCGCCGCCCCGGCCCTTGCGAGAGTACGAGCCCATGCACGACGCACCGACCCACGCCGTCGAGTCCTCCCCGGGGACGGCCGCCGACGGGAAAGAGCCGCTGGCCGCGGGCCTCAAGCAGCGCCATCTGACGATGCTGGGCCTGGGCGGAGTGATCGGCGCGGGCCTGTTCGTGGGCTCCGGCGCGGGGATCGCGGTGGCCGGTCCCGGGATCGTGCTGTCGTATCTGATCGCGGGCGCGCTGGCCATGCTGGTCATGCGGATGCTCGGCGAGATGTCGGCGGCGATGCCGGCGTCCGGGGCGTTCTCGGTGCACGCGGAGCGGGCGCTGGGGCGCTGGGCCGGCTTCAGCG
This sequence comes from Streptomyces lydicus, assembly GCF_004125265.1. Classification (GTDB taxonomy): domain Bacteria; phylum Actinomycetota; class Actinomycetes; order Streptomycetales; family Streptomycetaceae; genus Streptomyces; species Streptomyces lydicus_C. The sequence continues at coordinate 6,093,486 of NZ_RDTE01000003.1, read as the reverse complement.
TCGGCTGGCTGTACTGGTTCCTGCTGGTCGTGGTGCTGGCCGTGGAGGCCACCGGTGCGGCGCAGATCGCGAACGGCTGGGTCCCTGCGGTGCCGCAGTGGGGCTGGGTGCTGATCTTCATGATCGTTTTCACCGTCGCCAATCTGGCCTCGGTGAAGAACTTCGGCGAGTTCGAGTTCTGGTTCGCCACGCTGAAGGTCACCGCGATCGTGCTGTTCCTCGCGCTGAGCCTGCTGGCGGTCTTCGGGGTGCTGCCGGACACCGAGCCCGTCGGCCTGGCGAACCTCACCGGACACGGCGGCTTCCTGCCGCACGGCTGGTCCGGGGTGGTCTCCGGGGTCCTGGCCGTGGTGTTCGCCTTCGGCGGCCTGGAGGTCGTCACCATCGCCGCGGCCGAGTCGGACGATCCGGCGCGGGCGGTGGGCCGGGCGGTGCGCAGCGCGGTCTGGCGCATCCTGTTCTTCTACGTCGGCTCGATGCTGGTCATCGTGACCCTGCTGCCCTGGTCGTCGATGCAGCCGGGCAAGAGCCCCTACGTCGCGGTGCTGGACAGCATCGGCGTGCCGGGCGCCGGGCAGATCATGAACATCGTGGTGTTCGTGGCGCTGCTCTCCGCGCTGAACGCCAACCTCTACGGCTCCTCGCGGATGGTGTTCTCGCTGGCCGAGCGGGGCGAGGCGCCGCGGGCGCTGCTGAAGGTGTCGGGAGGGTCCGCCCGCTCGGGAGAGGCCGGGAGTGGCGGAGGGGTGCCGCGCCGCGCGGTGCTCGCCTCGGTGGCGTTCGGGTTCGTCTCCGTCCTGCTGAATCTGGAGTGGCCGGATTCGGTCTTCCTCTACATGCTCAACGCGGTCGGCGCGGTGCTGCTCTTCGTCTGGGGCCTGATCGCCGTCTCCCAGCTGCGGCTGCGTCCGCGGATCGCCCGCGAGGCGCCCGAGAAGCTGACCCTGCGGATGTGGGGCTTCCCGTATCTGACCTGGGCGGCGCTGGTGGCGATGGGCGCGGTGCTGATCCTGATGCTGACCGATGACACGGCCAGGCCGCAGCTTCTGTGGTCGGCCGGGGCGACCGCTCTGGTGCTGCTCGTCGCGGGCGCACGCGCGCTCCGGGAGCGTCGCGGACGCCGCTGATTCCGTCAAGGCGAGAAATCACCCCGCGTCGGGAGATCACCCCCCGTCACAATCGACCACACGTTGAACACACACGGTGCCGAACGCGTCTGAATACCGAACATTCGCTGCACGACTGTTGCCCTGAGCGGACAGCGGCGCTCAAACTGAGCCCGCTTTGCCGAGGACCCCGGAGCAGCGCCGTCGGCAGGCCCTGCGCGATCCGTCCGCACCGGCGGGGTCCAGGGGGCCGGCAGCACCGTCGCACCGGTCGCGGCCCGGGGGAACGCAGTATCGCCTTGCTCCGCTCTCACCTACTGGGACAGGTACGACATGAATCGGACACCCTCGTCCGCCGCATCCGCGCGCGAGCACGGCGACGCGGTCCAGGGCGCCGGCCCCGACAGCTCGACGCTGTCCAACGGCCTCAAGCAGCGCCACCTCTCGATGATCGCCCTGGGCGGGGTGATCGGCGCGGGCCTGTTCGTCGGCTCCCGCGCCGGCATCGCGGCGGCCGGTCCGTCGATCGTGCTGGCCTATGCCGTCTCCGGCGCGCTGGTCATGCTGATCATGCGGATGCTCGGCGAGATGGCCGCGGCGAATCCGGCCTCCGGCTCCTTCTCGGTGCACGCCGAGCGCTCCATAGGATCCTGGGCCGGGTTCACGGTGGGCTGGATGTTCACCGCGCTGCTGTGTGTGGCGGTGGCCGCCGAGGCGCTGGGCGCCGCGGACGTGATGCACCAGTGGTTCCCCGGCACCCAGCCCTGGGTGTGGGTCCTGCTGTTCATGCTGCTCTTCACGGGATCCAACCTGACCGCGGTCTCCAACTTCGGTGAGTTCGAGTTCTGGTTCGCCGCCCTGAAGGTCGCGGCGATCGGCCTCTTCCTGATCCTGGGCCTGCTGGCCATCTTCGGCGTGCTCCCGGGCACCCACGCCCCGGGCACCTCGCACCTCACCGGTGACGGCGGCTTCCTCCCCAAGGGCGTCGACGGCCTGATGGTCGGTCTGCTGGCGTCGGTGTTCGCCTACGGCGGGCTGGAGACGGTGACCATCGCGGCCGCCGAGTCCGAGGACCCGGTGCGCGGTGTGGCCCGCGCCGTGCGCACCGCGATGTGGCGGATAGCCCTCTTCTACGTCGGCTCGATGGCCGTCATCGTCACGGTCATCCCCTGGAGCGCACCCTCCATCGCCAAGAGCGGCCCGTACGTGGCGGTCCTGGACTACCTCAAGATCCCGGCGGCCGGCCAGATCATGAACGTGGTCATCCTGATCGCGCTGCTCTCCGCGGTGAACGCCAACCTCTACGGCGCCTCCCGGATGGCCTACTCCCTCATCTCCCGCGGCCAGGGCCCGGCCTTCCTCGGCAAGGTGAGTGGCGGCGTCCCGCGCCGCTCCGTCCTGCTGTGCTCCGCCTTCGGCTTCCTCGCGGTCCTCTTCAGCTTCCTGTGGCCCACCACGGTCTTCCAGTGGCTGCTGAACATGGTCGGCGCGGCCGTCCTGGTGGTGTGGGGCTTCATCGCCGCCGCCCAGCTGCGGATGCGGCGCCGGCTGGAGCGCGAGGCGCCCGAGAAGCTCGTGGTGAAGATGTGGGCCTTCCCGGTCCTGACCTGGGTGGCGCTGGCGGGCATCGTCGCCGTGCTGCTGCTGATGGTGCGCGACGAGAACCAGCGGATCCAGCTGCTGTTCACCGGTGGCTTCGGGGTGGTACTGGCCGTGATCGGGCTCATCCGGCAGCGGCTGCTGGCCAGGGACGCGGGCCCGGCCGGGCCGTAGCGCTCCCCCACTCCCCCGAGGCGGGGCGGGACCTCCTTCCGAGGTCCCGCCCCGCCTCCGTCTTTGGGACCAGGCCGGTCCACCGCAACCGGCCGGTGATCACTCCTGCTGATAGCGTGCTCTTGCACATGGATTGCAACTACTGCTCATCAGCAGCTTGGAGGCGGGATCGGCATGGCCACCTACACACTTCCTGAACTTCCGTACGACTACGCGGAGCTGGCGCCGGTCATCAGCCCCGAGATCATCGAGCTGCACCACGACAAGCACCACGCGGCGTACGTGAAGGGCGCGAACGACACCCTGGAGCAGCTCGCCGAGGCCCGCGACAAGGAAGCGTGGGGCAACATCAACGGCCTGGAGAAGAACCTCGCGTTCCACCTCTCCGGCCACATCCTGCACAGCATCTACTGGCACAACATGACCGGTGACGGTGGCGGCGAGCCGCACGAGAAGGACGGTGTGGGCGAGCTGGCCGACGCCATCGCCGAGAGCTTCGGCTCGTACGCCGGCTTCAAGGCCCAGCTGACCAAGGCCGCGGCCACCACCCAGGGCTCCGGCTGGGGCGTGCTGGCCTACGAGCCGGTCAGCGGCCGCCTGGTCGTCGAGCAGATCTACGACCACCAGGGCAACGTCGGGCAGGGCTCGGTCCCGATCCTGGTCTTCGACGCCTGGGAGCACGCCTTCTACCTGCAGTACAAGAACCAGAAGGTGGACTTCATCGAGGCCATGTGGCAGGTCGTGAACTGGCAGGACGTCGCCAAGCGGTACGCCACCGCCAAGGAGCGCGCGCACAGCCTGCTGCTGGCGCCGTAAGGCACGGCCCCGGTCGTCCTGCCTCGTGATCGTCTTCTCACCGCTCACCCGGCAGGCGGAATGACGGAGCGCCTCCGCACGTCCGATACGTGCGGAGGCGCTCCCATGTGCCCGTGCGATGGGGATCAGTCGAAGACCGGCCCCTGGGTCCGGGTCCGCTTGATCTCGTAGAAGCCGGGGATGGAGGCGACCATCAGCGTCCCGTCCCACAGCTTGGCGGCCTCCTCGCCCTTGGGGGCAGGGGTGACGACCGGCCCGAAGAAGGCGATCTGCTCGCCGTCGTGGCCAGGGACCGCGATGACCGGGGTGCCCACCTCCTGGCCGACCAGGTCGATGCCCGCCTTGTGGGAGGCGCGCAGCTCGGCGTCGTAGGTGTCCTTGTCGGCGTACGCGATCAGGTCGGCGGGCAGGCCCGCGTCGTCCAGGGCGGCGGCGATGCTCTCCGGGTTCACCCCGAGGCCTTCGTTGTGGATGCGGGTGCCGAGCGCGGTGTAGAGCGGGCCCACGACCTCGTCGCCGTGCAGCTGCTGGGCGGCGATCACCACGCGGACCGGGCCCCAGGACTTGCCGCCGGGGCGCATGTTCTCGGCGTACTGCGCGGGGAGCTCGTCGAGCCGGTTCTCGTTGAGCACCGCCAGGCTCATCACATGCCAGCGCACCTCGACCGGGCGGACCTTCTCCACCTCCAGCATCCAGCGGGAGGTCATCCAGGCCCAGGGGCACAGCGGGTCGAACCAGAAGTCGGCGGGGGTCTTCACGGCGTCGGACACGGGGTCTCCTCATGAGAGCTGTGCTGGTCGGTTCACGGTGCTGTTCCGTGGAAGGTTCAACCGACGGCGGGCGTGCCATGATTCCCGTTGTTCGATATTCGAGACGAGGACGAGGGAGTCACGCCGTGCCAGGTGAGAATCTGTCCCGGGACGAGGCGCAGGAGCGGGGCCGGCTGCTGAGCGTCGACGCCTACGACGTGGCGCTGGACGTCCGCTCAGCGGTCGCGTCCGGCCCGGAAGCGGAGACCTTCCGCTCCCTGACGACGCTGCGCTTCCGCTGTGCCGAGCCCGGCGCCCCGGCCTTCGCCGACCTGCTGGCGCCGTCGGTCACCTCGGTCACCCTCAACGGCCGGGAGCTGGACCCCGCCGCGGTCTTCGACGGCACCCGGATCACGCTGGACGCGCTGGCCGCCGAGAACACCCTGGTCGTCGACGCCCGGTGCGCCTACAGCCGGAGCGGTGAGGGCATGCACCGCTTCGTGGACCCCGAGGACGGCGAGGTCTACCTCTACACCCAGTACGAGCCGGCCGATGCCCGCAGGGTTTTCGCCACTTTCGAACAGCCCGATCTGAAGGCCCCGTTCACCTTCGAGGTCACCGCCCCCGAGGGCTGGCGGGTGCTCAGCAACGGCGCCCAGGACGGCGAGGCCGAGGGCGGGCGGCACCGCTTCGCCACGACCGAGCCGATCTCGACGTACATCACGGCCGTGGTCGCCGGCCCGTACCACTACGTCTCCGATGTCTACCGGCGCACGTTCGAGGACGGCACGGAGCTGGAGGTGCCGCTGGGCGCGCTGTGCCGCAAGGGCCTGGCGAAGCACTTCGACGCGGACGACATCTTCACCGTCACCAAGCAGGGCCTGGACTTCTTCCACGACCACTTCGACTTCCCCTACCCCTTCGGGAAGTACGACCAGGCCTTCGTCCCGGAGTACAACCTCGGGGCCATGGAGAACCCGGGCTGTGTCACCTTCCGCGAGGAGTTCATCTTCCGCGGGAAGGTCACCGAGGCGTCCTACGAGCACCGGGCCAACGTCATCCTGCACGAGATGGCACACATGTGGTTCGGCGATCTGGTCACCATGCAGTGGTGGGACGACCTGTGGCTCAAGGAGTCCTACGCGGACTTCATGGGCGCCTTCGCGCTGGTCGGGTCGACGCGCTTCGCCGACGGCTGGATCACCTTCGCCAACCGCCGTAAGTCCTGGGCCTACCACGCCGACCAGCTGCCCTCCACCCACCCGGTCACCGCCGACATCCGTGACCTGGAGGACGCCAAGCTCAACTTCGACGGCATCACCTACGCCAAGGGCGCGGCCGTCCTCAAGCAACTGGTGGCGTACGTGGGGCAGGACGCCTTCCTGGAGGGCGCGCGGCGCTACTTCAAGCGGCACGCCTACGGCAACACCCGGCTCACCGACCTGCTGGCGGTGCTGGAGGAGACCTCGGGCCGGGACCTGGCCTCCTGGTCGCGGGCCTGGCTGGAGACCGCGGGCGTCAACTCCCTCACCCCGCAGGTCACCTATGACGCGCAGGACCGGATCACCGAGCTGAGCATCCTCCAGGAGGCGGCGCCCTCGCACCCGCAGCTGCGGGTGCACCGGGTCGCGGTCGGCCTCTACCGGCGCCAGGGCGCGGACCCGTCGCTGGTGCGCTACGCCCGCGCCGAGGTGGACGTGGACGGGCCGCGGACCGCCGTACCCGAGCTGGCCGGCCTCGAACGCCCCGAACTGGTACTGGTCAACGACGAGGACCTGACGTACGCCAAGGTCCGCTTCGACGAGGGGTCGCTGGCCACCCTGCGGGCCCGGCTCGGCGATCTGACCGACCCGATGGCGCGGGCCGTGTGCTGGGCCGCGCTGTGGGGCCTGACCCGCGACGGGCTGATGCCGGCCCGCGACTACCTCGACCTGGTGCGGCGGTTCGCCGGCCGGGAGACCGGCATCGGCGTGCTGCAGTCGCTGCACGGACAGGCGCAGACGGCGCTGGAGCTGTACACCGCGCCGGACCGCCGGGAGCAGGCCGCCCGGGAGCTCGCCGAGGCCGCGCTGCACGAGCTGCGGCTGGCCGAGCCCGGCAGCGGCCATCAGCTCGCCTGGGCCCGGCACTTCATCGCCCTCGCCGCCGCCCCCGCCGATCTCCAGCTGCTCCGGGGCCTGCTGGACGGCACCGCGAAGATCGACGGCCTGGACGTGGACCAGGAGCTGCGCTGGACGATCCTGGAGCCGCTGGCCGCGCACGGCGTCGCGGACGAGAGCCTGATCGGCGCCGAGCTGGCCCGCGACAACACCGCCTCCGGCAGGCGCCACCAGGTGCGCTGCCTGGCCGCCCGCCCGTCGGCCGAGGTCAAGGCCCGGGCCTGGGAGCAGGCCGTGGAGTCCGATGTGCTCTCCAACGCCCTGGTGGAGGCGACGAACGCCGGGTTCGCGCAGTTCGGGCAGCGGGAGCTGCTGGCCCCCTACCGGCCGCGCTACTTCGCGGCGATCGAGCGGGTGTGGCGGGAGCGCTCCATCGAGATCGGGATGGCGGTGGTGCGCGGGCTGTTCCCGGCCTGGCTGGTGGACCAGGACACCCTGGACGCCGCGGACGGCTGGCTGGACGGGCATCCGCAGGCGGCGCCCGCGCTGCGCCGGCTGGTCCTGGAGAAGCGGGACGATCTGGCCCGGGCACTGCGGGCACAGGCTTGTGACGAGGCGGCCGGGCCGAGGCCGTAACCCCCGGGGCGACCAGCCCCTTTCGGCAGTCGAACGCCCGTACTTTAGTACAGGGTTGTCCGGTTTGTGGTACGGGCGTGTAACAGCGGTTAGGGGGCGGAGCGGGCGCGGGAATCGAGGTGACATGAACCACGACACCCCGCTCTCCCCCCTCCCCCTCCGTCACCTCTCCGAGGCGCAGTGCCGGGTGATGACCACCCGGCAGCTGCGCGAGCACGGCGTCCCGGCCGCGGAGACCACCGAACGCTGCCGGGCCGGCGGCCCCTGGCAACAACTCCTCCCCGGTATCTATCTGCTGCACGCGGGGCCGCCCACCAGCGAGGAACGGCTGCATGCGGCCCTGCTGTACGCCGGCCACCGGGGGCCGGCGGTGCCCCGGCAGGGCGACGGGTCCGACGGCGCCCCCGAGGCGATGATCACGGGTCTGGCGGCGCTCGCCCTGCACGGCTTCACCGAGGCGCCCCCGCTGCTCGCCCTGGACCGCATCGAGGTCCTGGTGGCCCGCACCCGGCGGCTGCGCTCGACCGGTTTCGCCCGGATCGTACGGACCGTGGAGCTGCCGGTCGCACAGGAGATCACCGGGGTGCCGGCCGCGCCGGTGCCGCGCGCGGTCGCGGACGCGGTCGGCTCGCTCACCGACGCCACGACGGTGCGCCGGCTGCTGACCGAGGCGGTGCGCGGCGGCCACTGCGAGGCGACCTCGGTGGTGCGGGAGCTGAGCCGGGCCCGGCTGCTGACCCGGCCGCACGTGGTGGACGCGGTGGACACCCTGCTGGCCGAGGGCCGGGCGCTGGCCGAGCAGCGGCTCTATGCGATGGTGCGCGCCCACGGTCTGCCCGACCCGCTGTGGAATGTCGAGCTGCGGCTGCCGGGCGGGCCGCAGCTGGGCGGCGTGGACGCCTTCTGGCCGGAGCACGCGGTGGCCCTGGAGATCGACACCCGGGCGCCGCGCCCCGAGGAGGACCCGCTGCAGTCGCCGTTCTTCCACAAGCGCGAGCATCTGGAGCGGCTGGGCATCACCGTCGTCCGCTGCCTGCCGCGCACCCTGCGCACGGCCCCCGAGCAGCAGGCCGCGGTGATCCGTACGGCGCTGATGGCGGCGGGGGACCGCGAGCCGAGCGCGTATGTGGCGGTGCTGCCACGTTAGGGGGATCTCCCCGTCAGGGTCCGTCAGGGGCTCCGGCAGGGGTCCGTAATGGACTCCGGCAGGTCCGTAATGGACTCGTCAGGGTCCGTAATGGACTCGTCAGGGGGTGTCCCCGGCGCCGTCAGCTCCGCTTGACCAGCAGCTCGACATTGCGGTCCCGGGCCGTGCCCGCCAGGTCGCTGCGGGCCTCGGGGGCGTTGAAGGACAGCTCGCGGTAGAGGGCCGCCAGCCCGGTCTGCGAGAGGTCGCCGAAGTCCGTGCGGTGCGGGGCGGCCGACTCGATCAGGGTGGTGAACAGCGACAGCGTGCCGTCGTGGTTGTCCACCAGCTCGACGACCCGGGCCAGCTGCGGGAAGTCGATGTGCGAGGCGGTGGAGACCTCCCAGAAGCTGCCGTGCGCGATGATCTCGTTCTTGTGGCTGTGGCCGTTGATCCAGCCGACGACGTGAGGGTGCGCGGCCAGCACCTCGACCAGCTCCGGACCGCCGTGCCGCTTCTCGTGCGGGCGGGCCGGGTCGGGCCGGGTGTTGTTCATGGTCTTGCCGGTGTGGTGACTGAAGACGAGGACGTGCAGTTTGTCCCCCTTCTCGTTCTGCTTCAGCACCCCTTCCAGCCAGCGCAGCTGGGCGTCGCCGACCGAGCCGGTGTAGTGGCCGCCGGGGTCGGTGGTGTCCAGGCTGATCCCGAGGACGTCGTCGGAGACCTTGAAGGTGTAGTAGAGGCGGTTCTCGTCGAGATGGGCGGAGGTGTAGCCGTGGCCGTGCGGACCGGGACCGGTGTGCGCCGGGTCGAGGTGGGCGCGCAGATACTCGGCCCGGGTGAAGGGGGCGCGCCGCTCGTCGGGGGTAACCCTCCTGGCCTGCTTGGCGTGCGCCGTCAGCAGCCGCTTGAAGTCCGCCCCCTCGGGGTCGAGGCCGTCCTTGACCGCCTTCCAGACCTTCGCGGCCTCGGCGGCGGGCAGCGTCTCCAGCTTGCGGCCACCGGTGGCGATCTCGGTCCAGAAGGGGTCGCCGGGGGCGTAGCACCCGCCGGGCAGCGAGTCGTGATTACCGACCGTCGAGTACCAGGGCAGGTGCAGGCCCGGGCTGTGGACGGTGCGGATCGCGGCCGCCAGGAACCCGTCCAGCCGCGGGAAGCCCAGCTTCTTGTCGGCGTCGCGCAGCGCGCGCTCCGGCTGCCAGTACAGCGCCAGTCCGCTGTCCTGGACGCCCTCGTAGCGGCGCGGGTCGCCGGAATTCGGAGTGATCCTGCCGCCGCTCATCGTGGTCAGGAACCACTCCAGCTCCAGCTTGGAGTTGTTGTCGGTGTTGTCACCGGTGGTCATCACGAAGGACAGCGGGGCGCCGGTGGCGGGCCCGCCGGGCAGCGCGTTGACCCGCTCGACCAGCGAGACGGCCCCGGCGACCGACAGCGCCTCCTGGGGCCGCCAGGCGCTGGCGGTCTCGGCGCGCAGGTACTCGTAGCGCAGCGGGCTCTGCACATCGACCAGGTGCAGATCGGTGAACTGCACGAACGACGCCAGCGCGGTACGCCGCGCCTCGCGGCCGCCGTGCGCCGTGGCGAGGTCGGCGCGGACCACCCGGTCCCAGGCGGGGCCGTCCCCGAGCCGGCGGTAGCCTCCGCTGCCGCGCGGGGCGGACACCCCGGCGAGGGTGGTGCCCCGGGTGTACGGCGTACGGGGAACAGCGGGGGCGTCGACCGGTACCGGCGCGGCCGGGGCCGGGCCCGATGCCACGGTGGCGGCCTCGGCCTGCCGGCCCGGGCCGACGCCGAAGGCGAGCCCGAGCCCGGTGGCGGCACCGACCGCTCCGGTGGCGGTGAGGAAGGCGCGGCGGTCGAAGGTGGCGGCGGACCGTGTACGGGACATACGCAAGGCTCCCCGGGTGCGAACGCGAAGGCGGCCGGGCAGCACAACTGCCCTGTCATCTGCGATGGTTGGCATCGGGGATGACCTGCGCGTGAACGCCGTGGCAACGCGGAGAACCCATCACCGCACAGGGATCCGCCGGTCACCTTCCGGTCATGGAGCCCTGCCCGGCGGTGCGGCCGGCGGTCACCGGCTGTTCACCCCCCGGGGTAACCGGACCCGCCACGGACCGCCCGCGACCCCCGGCCACCCCTTGCCCCGCCCGGACCACTCGCCCCGGGGGCCGCCCCGAGGACTGCCCCGGAGACCGCCCCGGGGACCGCGCCGTCGCCCACTGGCGCCCCCACCGCGGAACGCCCCGTACGCACCGTGAGCACCCCGGCGCACTACGCGCCGGTACGGCCTCCCGACCCGCCACGGAACGGAACGGATTGGACAACGCGACGGGTATCACACACATGATGGAGGCACTACTGAGCAGGTGTCCCGAGCAGACACCCATGTCAGGCCAGAAAGAAGGAGTCCCATGAGGATCGGAATCGTCGGAGCCACCGGACAGGTCGGCGGCGTGGTGCGAGGCATCCTCGCCGAGCGGAACTTCCCGGTGGAGCAGCTGCGGCTGTTCGCTTCGGCCCGGTCCGCCGGACGGACGCTGCCCTGGCAGGACACCGAGATCACGGTCGAGGACGCCTCGACCGCCGACTACTCGGCGCTGGACATCGTGATCTTCTCGGCGGGCGGCGCCACCTCCAAGGCGCTGGCGGAGAAGGTCGCCGACGCCGGCCCGGTCGTGATCGACAACTCCTCGGCCTGGCGCCGTGACCCCCAGGTCCCGCTGGTCGTCTCCGAGGTCAACCCGTCGGCGATCACCGACCGGCCCAAGGGCATCATCGCCAACCCGAACTGCACCACCATGGCCGCGATGCCGGTGCTGCGCCCGCTGCACGAGGAGGCCGGTCTGGTCTCCCTGGTCGTCGCCACCTACCAGGCGGTCTCCGGCAGCGGTCTGGCCGGTGTGGAGGAGCTGGACGGCCAGGTCCGCAAGGCCGTCGAGCAGGACGCCACCAAGCTGACGCACGACGGCGCGTCCGTGGAGTTCCCCGAGCCGGACAAGTACGTCCGCCCGATCGCCTTCAATGTGCTGCCGATGGCCGGCGCGATCGTCGACGACGGTCTGAACGAGACCGACGAGGAGCAGAAGCTCCGCAACGAGAGCCGCAAGATCCTGGAGATCCCGGACCTGAAGGTGTCCGGCACCTGCGTCCGCGTCCCGGTCTTCACCGGCCACTCGCTGCAGGTCAACGCCCGTTTCGCGCGCCCGATCAGCCCGGCGCGCGCCCAGGAGCTGCTGGCCGGCGCCCCCGGCGTCACCCTCTCCGACGTCCCCACCCCGCTCCAGGCCGCCGGCCAGGACGCGTCCTTCGTGGGCCGGATCCGCAACGACGAGACCGTCGAGAACGGCCTGTCGCTGTTCCTCTCCAACGACAACCTCCGCAAGGGCGCGGCGCTGAACGCCGTCCAGATCGCGGAGCTGGTCGCCGCGGAGCTGCGCGGCTGACGCCCGCTGCTCGCACACGGCGGGTGCCCGTACGGAGTCTCCGTACGGGCACCCGCCGTTCCGGCTTCGGTTCCGCGCGCGGTGCGGCGGACGCGGGCCCGGCGGCGGCCGATCCCGAGCAGCCCACGATCAAGGGGCCCCTGCCGTGGAAGGATGACGGAAACGCCGCTTACGAGGCCGCTTACGAGGAGATGACCTGGTGCCTGGCACGAATCTGACCCGCGACGAGGCGCAGCAGCGGGCGCGCCTGCTGACCGTGGACGCGTATGAGATCGATCTCGACCTCTCCGGCGCACAGGAGGGCGGTACCCCGGCCGATGACGGGAACGGGGGTGGCACCTACCGGTCGGAGACGACGGTGCGCTTCGATGCGGCCGAGGCGGGCGCGGACACCTTCATCGACCTGGTGGCGCCGGCCGTGCACGAAGTCGTGCTCAACGGCGAGGCACTGGACCCGGAAGCGGTGTTCAAGGACTCGCGGATCGCGCTGCCGGGGCTGCGGGCCGGCCGCAACGAGCTGAAGGTGGTGGCGGACTGCGCCTACACCAACACCGGCGAGGGGCTGCACCGCTTCGTCGACCCGGTGGACCAGCAGGCCTACCTCTACACGCAGTTCGAGGTGCCGGACGCCCGGCGGGTGTTCGCCTCCTTCGAGCAGCCGGACCTGAAGGCGACGTTCCAGTTCACCGTGAAGGCCCCGGAGGGCTGGACGGTGATCTCCAACTCGCCGACGCCGGAGCCGAGCGGCACCCTCTGGCGCTTCGAGCCGACGCCGCGGATCTCGACCTACATCACGGCGCTGATCGCCGGTCCTTACCACAGCGTGCACAGCAGCTACGAGAAGGACGGGCGGACGGTGCCGCTGGGCATCTACTGCCGGCCGTCGCTGGCCGAGCACCTGGACGCGGAGGAGATCTTCGCGGTCACCCGGCAGGGCTTCGAGTGGTTCCAGGAGAAGTTCGACTACGCCTACCCCTTCGCCAAGTACGACCAGCTCTTCGTGCCGGAGTTCAACGCCGGCGCGATGGAGAACGCCGGCGCGGTGACCATCCGCGACCAGTACGTCTTCCGCTCGAAGGTGACGGACGCGGCGTACGAGGTGCGCGCGGAGACGATCCTGCACGAACTGGCGCACATGTGGTTCGGCGACCTGGTCACCATGGAGTGGTGGAACGACCTGTGGCTGAACGAGTCGTTCGCCACCTACACCTCGATCGCCTGCCAGGCCTACGCCCCGGGCTCGAAGTGGCCGCACTCGTGGACGACGTTCGCCAACTCCATGAAGACCTGGGCGTACCGGCAGGACCAGCTGCCGTCCACCCACCCGATCATGGCCGAGATCAACGACCTCGACGACGTCCTGGTCAACTTCGACGGCATCACCTACGCCAAGGGCGCCAGCGTGCTCAAGCAGCTGGTCGCCTATGTCGGCATGGACGAGTTCTTCCAGGGCGTCCAGGCCTACTTCAAGGCGCACGCCTACGGCAACACCCGGCTGTCGGACCTGCTGGGCGCGCTGGAGGAGACCAGCGGGCGGGATCTGAAGACCTGGTCGAAGAAGTGGCTGGAGACCGCGGGGATCAACATCCTGCGGCCGCAGATCGAGGTGGACGCCGCGGGCGTGATCACCTCCTTCGCGGTCCGGCAGGAGGCCCCGGCGCTGCCGGCCGGCGCCAAGGGCGAGCCCGTGCTGCGGCCGCACCGGATCGCCATCGGCGCCTATGAACTCCAGGGCGGCAAGCTGGTCCGCACCGAGCGGATCGAGCTGGACGTGGACGGCGAACTGACCCCCGTTCCCCAGCTGGTGGGCACGGCCCGGCCGGCCGTCATCCTCCTCAACGAGGACGATCTGTCGTACGCCAAGGTCCGGATGGACGAGGAGTCGCTGAAGACCGTCACCGAACACCTCGGCGACTTCACCGAGTCGCTGCCGCGCGCACTGTCGTGGGCGTCGGCCTGGGACATGACGCGGGACGGCGAACTGGCCACCCGCGACTACCTGTCGCTGGTGCTGTCCGGCATCGGCAAGGAGACGGACATCGGCGTCGTCCAGTCGCTGCACCGCCAGGTGAAGCTGGCGCTGGACCTGTACGCGGCTCCGGAGTGGCGCGAGACGGGGCTTGCGACCTGGACGGCGGCGGCCCTGGAACAGCTGCGGGCGGCCGAGCCGGGCAGCGACCACCAGCTGGCCTGGGCCCGTGCGTTCGCCGCCTCGGCCCGTACGGACGAGCAACTGGACCTGCTGCAGGGCCTGCTGGACGGCACGCAGGAGGTCTCCGGGCTCGCCGTGGACACCGAGCTGCGCTGGTCGCTGCTGCACCGGCTGGCCGCCACCGGACGGGCGGACGAGAAGGCCATCGCGGCGGAGCTGGACCGGGACAAGACCTCGGCGGGCGAGCGGTACGCCGTGACGTGCCGCGCGGCGCGTCCCACGACGGAGGCGAAGGCCGAGGCCTGGGCCTCGGTGGTGGAGTCGGACCGGCTGCCCAACTCCACGCAGGAGTCCGTCATCGGCGGCTTCGTGCAGACCGACCAGCGGGAGCTGCTGGCGCCCTACACCGAGAAGTACTTCGCCGCGGTGAAGGACATCTGGGACTCCCGCAGCCATGAGATGGCGCAGCAGATCGCGGTGGGCCTCTACCCGGCGCTGCACGTCTCGCAGGAGACGCTGGACGCCACGGACGCCTGGCTGGCGTCGGCCGAGCCGAGCGCGGCGCTGCGCCGGCTGATGACCGAGTCGCGTTCGGGCATCGAGCGGGCGCTGAAGGCGCAGGCCGCGGACGCGGCGGCCTGACCGTCCGCTGAGGGTCCGGTTCCGCGGATGCGGGCCTGACCGTCCACCGAGGGTCCGGTCCCGCGGATGCGGGCCGGACCCTCCTCGTGTCACCTCCGCGGGGCCCCGCCCCCTCCCGCGGGGCCCGGTGCGAGCGGGGTGCGGCTCAGCCGCCCAGGGCGTCGAAGCGGCTGCCGAGGGCGGCGCGGCCGGCCGCGGTGAGGTCGCCGTGCAGGCGCAGCCGTGCCAGGCCGCCGTCGGGGAAGACGTCCAGCCGTACGTGGGTGGCCGTCACGGCCCGCGGCAGCCGGAAACGGTGCGGGGTGTCGGGCTGGAGCCTGGCCTTCGGCAGGATCTCGAACCAGGAGGCCTCGTCGGCCGGGTCGCCGTCGCACCCGGACAGGGCCGCCCAGCCCGCCGAGTTGCCCTTGAGGTAGGCGGTGTCGATCTCCACGGCGCGGATCTCGCCCTGGGCGGCGAGCCGGAAGCGGACCCAGTCGTTCGTGCCCTTGACCCGGCGGCGGCGGTTCTCCCAGCCGTCGTCCATCTTGCGGGAGTGATCGGGCCGGATGAGCTGGGCGGGCGAGGAGTAGAAGCGGTCGGACGCGTCCTCGACGGTGCCGCCGTGCAGCACCGAGGCCAGGTCGAGGGTGCCCAGCACATCGAGCCACTCCGGGTCCGGCACGACCTCGCCGTGGACCCTCAGGCGCGCTATCCCGCCGTCGGGGTGCTGCTTGAGGCGGAGGTGGGTGAAGCGGCGCTCCACGGTGACCTCGAAGCCGTTGGCGGCGTGGCCGCGGACGGGGGTGCGCGGGACCAGCTCCTCCCACTTCACCTGGCCGGCGAGCAGTTCCCCGGGGCCGGGGCTGCCGGGGAGCGCGGTGGCCTCGATGCTGACCTGCTGGGGGTAGTTGCCGCGGAAGTGGGCGGTGTCGACGACGATGCCGCGGATCACGCCGGGGGCGGCGAGCCGGATCAGCGCCCAGTCGTGCGCGTCGTCGTCCGGGAAGGGGTGGTCGCCGTCGGTGCCACGGCGGCGGCGGGTCTCCCAGCCGTCCATGATCTTGCCCTTGTGGCCGAAGTGCTCGGGGTCGAAGACCGCCGGGGTGGGCTTCAGCAGGTTCTCGCGCTCGGCGAAGAACTCGTCGTTCGCGGCGATCACCCCGGCGCCGAGGCGGCGGTCGGCGAGGTCGACGAGGGAGGTGAAGGGGAAGTCCCCGCCGCGGTAGTCGGCGTAGGGGTCTCCGCCGCCGTACGGGTTCGCGTCGTTGGCGTGCGGATCGGTGGGGTCGGCGGCCGGGTGGGCGGTCATCGTTGCCTTTCGACGGGGTGAGAGGTGCGGACGACTCCACGGTCGCAGCGCACTACCGCTCAGGTCCATCGAAAGTTTTTGAGGAATATGTTCAGCCGGGCTGAACGGTCGGGTCCTCCGGCGTCTGGGCCGCGGCCGCCTGCCGGAGCGCGGCCAGCACCCGGGCCAGGCCCGGCGCCCCCTCGGAGCCGCGGCGGACGGCGGCGACCACATGGCGGCGCGGCTGGTCGGCGTGCAGCACCCGCACCGCCACTCCCCCGCCCTCGCGCCCGCCCCGCACGCCGGGTTCCTCCGCACCGCGCCCGGCGGCGCCCAGGCCACCCGCCATCGCCATCCGGGGCACCAGCGCCACTCCCATCCCCGCCGCCACCATCGCCCAGATCGCGCTCCAGTCGGCGGCGGCGTGCGCCTGCTCGGGCACGAAGCCGGCGCTCTCGCAGGCGGTCGTGGTGATCTGCGACCAGGGCCCGCTGCTGCCGAAGATCCAGGGCTCGTCCGCCAGGTCGGCCAGCCGCAGCCCCGGCTCGCCGGCCAGCGGATGGCCGGCCGGCAGCGCCACGTCCAGCGGGTCGGCGAGCAGTGAGACCCGGCTGAACTTGGGGTCGCGCGGGGTGGGGGCGTGCGCGGCCAGCGACAGCGCCAGATCGACGCTGCCCTCGGCCAGCAGCTCGTAGGCGGCCTCCGCCTCCGCCTCCCGTACGACGACCGACAGGCCCGGGTGGCTGCGGCGCAGCTCCAAGGCGGCCGGGACCACCAGGGCCGGGATCGCCGTGGAGAAGGCGCCGATCCGCACCTGGCCCGCCTCGCCCTGGAGGTAGCCGAGCAGGTCCGCGTCCGCGCGCTCCAGCTGGGCGAAGACCGCCTCGGCGTGCCGCAGCACCAGCTGCGCGGCGTCGGTCAGCCGGACCCGCCGGCCGTGCGCCTCCAGCAGTGTGACCCCGAGCGCCCTGGCCAGGCCGGTCAGCTGCTGGGAGACCGCCGAGGGCGTCAGGTGCAGCGCCTCGGCGGTCGCGGTGACCGTGCCCAGCTCGTGGAGGGTGCGCAGGATGCGCAGCTTCTTGAGGTCCCAGTCGGCCATGCGGGCAGCGTACGCACCCGCCGCCGCGCGCACCCGCCCGCGGACGGCGGCGGAGGCGGCCGGCCGGGTCAGCCGCGGCGGTTGGCCTCGCGGCGGGCGAGGATGGCGGCCTGGCGCTCGTCGAACTTCCGCGCCTGGCCGTCCAGCCCGTCCATGAACAGGCCCAGCTCCTCCTGCGCGGCCAGCCCGGCCGGGCCCAGCCCGCCGATCTCCAGCACCTTCAGGTAGCGCAGCACCGGCTGCAGCACGTCGTCGTGGTGGATCCGCAGGTTGTAGATCCCGCCGATGGCCATCCGGGCGGCCGACCGCTCGAAGCCGGGCATGCCGTGGCCGGGCATCCGGAAGCCGGTGACGACATCGCGCACCGCGCACATGGTCTGGTCGGGGGCCATCTCGAAGGCCGCGCCGAGGAGGTTGCGGTAGAAGACCATGTGCAGGTTCTCGTCAGTGGCGATCCGGGACAGCATCCGGTCGCAGACCGGGTCGCCGGAGTGGTGGCCGGTGTTGCGGTGCGAGATCCGGGTGGCCAGTTCCTGGAAGGCGACGTACGCCACCGAGTGCAGCATGCTGTGCGAGTTGTCGGACTCGAAGCCCTCCGACATGTGGGCCATGCGGAACCGCTCCAGCTCGTCCGGGTCGACCGCCCGGCTGGTGAGCAGGTAGTCCCGCATCACGATGCCGTGCCGGCCCTCCTCGGCGGTCCAGCGGTGCACCCAGGTGCCCCAGGCGCCGTCGCGGCCGAAGAGGGTGGCGATCTCGTGGTGGTAGCTGGGGAGGTTGTCCTCGGTGAGGAGGTTGACCACGAGGGCGATCCGGCCGATGTCGCTGACCTTGGACTGCTCGGGGTCCCAGGCGTCACCGTCCAGCGGCCCGGGGAAGTTGCGCCCGTCGCTCCACGGTACGTACTCGTGGGGCATCCAGTCCTTGGCGATCTTCAGATGGCGGTTGAGTTCCTTCTCGACGACCTCTTCGAGCGCGTAGAGCAACTGGGCGTCGCTCCAGGCGGCCTGGCCGAGCTCTCCGTTATGGCGGGCGGGGGCGATGGTCACGGGGGAACTCCAGGGGACGACGACCTACGGGTCCGTAGGTTTGACCTACGGCTGCGTAGGTTACGTCATCGTAGGTTAGGGCCGGTTAAACACCTCCCCCCGTTCAAACCGGCCGAAAAGCGCGCGATAGCCGCCCCGCAACCCCTTTTCCACCTGGGGAAATAGCCGGGTACGACAAAGGGCGCCGCCCGGTTCTGTCACCGTTGGGCGCCCGGAAAGGGAGCCGGTCAGGCCTCGGTCCGGACCCGGTACGGCCTCGCCCCGGACCGGATCCGGGCATGACGAAGGGCGCCCCCGGTCCTGTGACCGTGGGGCGCCCTCAAGGCGTCACTGATGCCCGGCGTCAGCCCTTGGGCTGGGCCTTCTTGCGGGACTTGTCGCCCGCGACGACCAGCCCGGCGATGATCAGGAAGAGCACGATGGGTGCAGCGACATAGAGGCCGAGCGTCTGGATCACGCTCAGGCCCGGACCCGGGTCGTCACCGTCGTCGCGGGTGAGCGCAAACGCGGGGGACGACATCAGCAGCATCAGCGCGGTGCCGGCGGTGATGGTTCCGGCGCGCAGGACATTCTTCTTGACCTTGTTGCTCACGAAGTCAACGTATCGGACGCCCCGGCGCCCCGCGCGCGGGGGGTGGCACAACCGGCGGCCGGGTGCCCGGGAGCGGGCTCCCGGGGCGTGCGCTCCGGAGCGCCGGGCGGGACTACCACCGGCCGCCGGACACGTCGCGCATCAGCGCATGCAGGCGGGGGGAGGCGGCCAGCTCCTCCAGGGTGTGCGGACGGCCGTCGGGGCCGGCGATCGGCAGGCGCCAGTTCGGGTACTCGTCCCATGTCCCGGGGAGGTTCTGCGGGCGGCGGTCCCCCACCGCGTCGGGCAGCCAGATGCCCACCATCCGCGCCGGCGTCCGCAGCAGAAAGCGGTGGGCGGCCCGGACGGCCGCTTCCTCGTCGGCCGCCCCTTCGGGCAGCAGGCCGCGCCGCACCAACTCCCGCAGCCACTCGGTGCGTTCACAGCGGGCGCGGGAGCGCTCCCGCTCCGGCGGCCCGGCGAGCAGCCCGAGCCGTTCGCGCAGCGCGACGTCCTCGCCGGTCAGCCGGGCCGCGGTGGGCGGCAGATCGTGGGTGGTGACGGTGGCCAGACAGGCGCTGCGCCACTCCTCGGGCGCCAGGATGCGGGCCAGGGCGGCGGGGGCCGGGGCCGGGGCGGGTTCCGGGGTGGCGGGCTCAGCGGCGGGCGCCGAGGAAGGACCCTCCCCGGCCTCCCCGTCCCTTCCGCCGGCCTCCCCACCCCCGTCGTAATCCCGCTCGAACCACAGCACCGACGTCCCCAGGACGCCCCGTTCGGCGAGCGCCGCACGGACCCCGGGCCCGACGGTGCCCAGATCCTCGCCGATCACCGCGGCGCCGGCCCGGTGCGCCTCCAGGGCCAGCACCGAGAGCATCGCCTCACCGTCGTAGCGGACATAGGCGCCGTCCGTCGGGGGCCGGCCCTCCGGGACCCACCACAGCCGGAACAGGCCCATCACATGGTCGATGCGCAGCGCCCCGGCGTGCCGCAGCATGCCGCGCAGCAGCTCCCGGTAGGGGGCAAAGCCCGCGGCGGCCAGCGCGTCCGGGCGCCAGGGCGGCAGCCCCCAGTCCTGGCCGCGGGAGTTGAAGGCGTCCGGCGGCGCCCCGACCGACATCCCGGCGGCGAAGGCGCCCTGCTGCGCCCAGGTGTCGGCACCCAAAGGGTGGACGCCGACGGCGAGGTCGTGCACCAGCCCGATGCCCATCCCGGCCTCCCGCGCGGTCCGTTGCGCGGCGGCCAGCTGCTGGTCGGTGAGCCAGACGAGCCGGCTGTGGAAGTCGATCCGGTCGAGCAACCGCGGCCGCAGCCGGGCGGTGCCCGGGGAGCGCGGATCGCTCAGCCCGTCGGGCCAGCCGCGCCAGTCGGGGCCGTGCCGCTCGGCGATCGCGCACCAGGTGGCGTGGTCCTCCAGCGCCTCGCCCTGCTCGGCGAGGAAGTCGCAGTACGCGGCCCGCCGGCCCGGGGTGAGCGGGACCGCGCACATCAGCTCCAGGGCCTCGCGCTTGAGCGCCCAGACGGCGTCCCGGTCGATCAGCGCGCCCTCTTCGAGCACCCCCTCGCGCAGCGCACGGGCCCGCGCGGCGAGCTCGTCGGCCCGTAAGCGGGCGGCGCCGGTGAGCCGGGCGTACTCGGGGATGTCCTCGATCCGCAGATGGACCGGGTCGGGGAAGCGGCGCGAGGAGGGCCGGTAGGGCGAGGGGTCGGTGGGCGGGCCGGGGACGGCCGCGTGCAGCGGGTTGAGCTGGAGGAAGCCGGTGCCCAGCGCGCGCCCCGACCAGGCGGCGAGGTCGGCGAGATCCCCCAGGTCGCCCATGCCCCAGGACTGCCGGGACAGGAGGGAGTAGAGCTGCACCAGGAAGCCGTGGCTGTGGCCGGCCGGTGCGGGCACCCGGTCGGGCGCGACGATCAGCCGGGCGCGGGCGGCGCGGCCGTCGGGGGCACAGGCGTGCAGCACATGGACGCCCAGGGGCAGCCGGGCGAGGGCCGCCGGACCGGACGCCGCCGGGTCCGGTGTGTCCTGTGCGGCCGCCCCGCCCTCGGTCTCGACCCGCAAGGCGGTGCCTTCGGGGAGATGCGCGAGGTCGGGCGGCCGGCCGGGGCGGGCGACGACGGTGCCAGGAAGCAGGGCGCGGGCCGCGCGGTCCTCGTACGCGGCCAGGGCGCTGCGGACGGCTTGCGGGGTCGAGGCATCGACCCCCAGTGCGGCGAGCACGGCGACGACGGTGTCGCCGGTGATCTGGACGCTCCGGCCCGGCGAGGGCTCGTAGGACGTGGCGATGCCGTGCAGCCGGGCGAGCCGCGCGCGGCCCATGGGTCCTCAGACCTCCATGGACTCCGTGCCGTGGCCGGCGGCCGTCGGCTCGCTGGTCAGCGGCAGCTCGGCGGAGATCGGGACCTCGCTGGTCAGCGGGGCGGCGTCGGCGAGCGGGGGCTCGCTGGTCAGGGGCGGCTCGACGAAGCTGAAGGATCCGGAACCGTCCAGGCCGGAATCGGGGTCGGACAGCCCGTCGAAGATGTCGGACTCCATCGTCGCACCTCCCGGTTTGGAGGACAGGGCGTCGAGGAGCAGCTGAGCGGATGCGGCCACGAGGGCCTCCCGTTCATCGGTAATGGGACACGTGGGCCCTACCCACTCGACACGATCGCAGACGTATCTGCTCACGAAACGTGACCCACGTCACATTATGCCTCACGCAGGCGATTTCACTGCGCCGGGCGCCGGGAGACGCACAGAACGCGGAGGAACCGGGCTCCGGGACGGAAGTTCTGCGGGCCGGCGAGCCCCCCGGATTCCGCCCGCGAGCCCCCTGGATCCCGCCCGCGGCACCGGCCGGAACCCGTCCCCCCTTCCGCCCCTCCGGGCCCCCGCCCTCGCCCGGTTGACACCCGAACCGCCACAATGGTGGGCTCACGGCCGGAGGTCTGCCCGAACGGGCATCGGCGGGGATAAACGGGGCGCCGGTGCGGACCGGCGAACGAGGGACGGGACGAGGAGCAGCCGTGCGAGGCCGGGGCGTATGGAGCGTCGGAAGTATCGGTAGGAGCGGCAGGGGGAACGGCGCGGGCGCCCGTGCGCGGGTGGCCGGAACCACCGCCCTGGCCGCCGCGGTCATCGGAGGTCTGCTCGGCGGGGTGCCCAGCGCCCAGGCGGCGCCCGCCGACCCCGCCGTCGGCGCCCCCGAACGGCCCGACCGGCCGGCCGGCGCCGGGCACACCCCCGCCGTCTGGCCGCGCCCGCAGTCGATGCAGGAGCTGGGCGACGCCGTGCCGCTCGGCCGCGAGGCGGTGCTGGTGGCCGCTTCGGACACCGACCCCCACACCCTGGACGCGCTGCGCGGCCTGCTGCGGGACGCCGGGGTGCACACCGTCCGGCAGCAGGCGCCCGGCGACCGGCTGCCCGCGCACGGGCCGGTGATCCACGTCGGCGGCGAGCAGGCCGCTCACGCGCTGCGGGCGCTGCGGGCACCGGCCCGCGGGGATCTGCCGGCCGGCGGCTACCGCCTGGCCGTGGGCCGGGTCGCGGGCCGGGACACCGTCGCCCTGGACGGCGTCGGCGCCGACGGCCTCTTCCACGCCGCGCAGACCCTGCGGCAGCTGGTCACCCACAGGGACGGCCAAAGGCAGCTGGCCTCGGTGGCCGTACGCGACTGGCCCGGCACGGCGGTGCGCGGCACCACCGAGGGGTTCTTCGGGCAGCCCTGGAGCCAGGCCCAGCGGCTCGCCCAGCTGGACTTCATGGGCCGCACCAAGCAGAACCGCTATCTGTACGCGCCGGGCGACGATCCGTACCGCCAGGCCCGGTGGCGCGACCCCTACCCGGCCGGGCAGCGCGCCGGCTTCCGGGCGCTGGCCGAGCGGGCCCGGGCCAACCACGTCACGCTGGGCTGGGCCGTCGCCCCGGGCCAGGCGATGTGCCTGTCGTCCGAGGAGGACCTGCGGGCGCTGCGGCGCAAGGTGGACGCCATGTGGGCGCTGGGCGTGCGCTCCTTCCAGCTGCAGTTCCAGGACGTCAGCTACAGCGAATGGCACTGCGACGCCGACGCGGACGCCTTCGGCACCGGCCCCGCGGCCGCGGCACGGGCACAGGCCAGGGTCGCCAATGCGCTCGCCGCGCACCTGGCGCAGCGGCATCCGCAGGCCGGGGCGCTCTCCCTGATGCCGACCGAGTACTACCAGGACGGCTCCACGGCGTACCGCCGGGCGCTGTCCGACGCGCTCGGCGACCGGATCGAGGTGGCCTGGACCGGTGTGGGCGTGGTCCCGCGGACCATCACCGGCGGCGAGCTGTCCACCGCCCGCCAGGTGTTCGGCCACCCGCTGGAGACCATGGACAACTACCCGGTCAACGACTACGCCCAGGACCGGATCTTCCTCGGGCCCTACCGGGGCCGGGAGCCGGCCGTCGCCACCGGCTCCACGGCGCTGCTGGCCAACGCCATGCAGCAGCCGCTCGCCTCGCGCATCCCGCTGTTCACGGCCGCCGATTACGCGTGGAATCCGCGCGACTACCACCCGGGCCGGTCCTGGGACGCGGCCGTCGACGATCTGGCGGGCGGCGATCCGCGCTCCCGTGCCGCCCTGCGCGCGCTGGCCGGCAACGCCTCCTCCTCGCTGCTGGACCGGACCGAGTCCGGCTATCTGCAGCCCCTGATCGACCGCTTCTGGAAGGCCCGCGAGATCGCGGTCAACCACGGCCGGCCGGGCCGGGACCCGGATCTCGCCAAGGCCGCCAAGGCGCTGCGGGCCGCGTTCGGCACCATGAGCACCGCGCCCCGGGACCTGCGCCCCGACCTGGCCGCCGAGGTCCGTCCGTGGGCCGAGCAGCTGGCCCGCTACGGCAGCGCCGGCGTCCAGGCCGTCGACACGCTCATGGCGCAGGCCCATGACGACGGCGACGCCGCCTGGCCGGCCCAGCGCACGGCGCAGCGGCTGCGCAAGGAGTGCGCGCACAGCCCGGCGACGGTCGGCAAGGGGGTGCTGGCCCCGTTCCTGGAGCGGGCGATGACCGAGGCCGACGCCTGGACCGGCGCCCGCCGCACCGCCCCCGATCCCGGCGACGGCGCCGGCGCCGGCACCGGCGAGCGCGACGGCCGGACGTCCCTGACCGTCCCCTTCGAGCGGACCCGCCCGCTCGCCGCGGTGACCGCGCTGACCGCCCCGGGCCCGTCCGCGGCCGCCGTCTCCATGGAGGCGCATGTCCCCGGCGAGGGCTGGCGCCGCCTCCACCGGCTCTCCGCCAGCGGCTGGACCGAGGCGAAAACGCCCCGGCTGCGTGCCGACGCGGTACGGCTGACCTGGGCGAAGAGCGCGCACGCGCCCTCCGTGCAGGCCTTCACGCCCTGGTTCGACGACACCCCGGCGGCCGGGCTCGAACTGTCCCGCAAGGAGTCGGACGCCCGGACCGGCGGCAGTGCGACGGTGGACGCCCTGATCTACTCCCGCCGCCCCGGCGACGTCCGCGGGAAGCTGGCGGTCAAGGCGCCCAAGGGCTTCACCGTGCACGCCCCCGAGGTGGTCACCGCACCGCGCGGCGGCACGGCCACGGTCCGCGTCACCGTCGACATCCCCGAGAACGCCCGCTCGGGGACGTACGAGATCCCGGTGGAGTTCGGCGGCGCGGAGCGCACCCTCACGGTGCGCGCCTATCCCCGCACCGGTGACAGGGACCTGGCGCGCGGCACCGTCGCCACCTCCTCGGGGGACGAGACCGCGGATTTCCCGGCGTCGGCGGCCACCGACGGCAACCCCCGGACCCGCTGGTCCTCCGCCCCGGAGGACGGCGCCTGGCTGCAGTTCGCGCTGGCCCATCCGACCCGCCTCGGCCGGCTCGTCCTGAACTGGCAGGACGCCTACGCCGCCCGCTACCGCATCCAGGTCTCGCCGGACGGCCGCAGCTGGCGCACGGCGGCCACGGTCCGGGACGGCAAGGGCGGCCGCGAGTCCGTCCGGATGGACGCCGGGAACGCCCGGTTCGTCCGCATCCAGGGCGACAAGCGGGCCACCCGCTTCGGCTACTCGCTGTGGTCGGTGGAGGCGTATGCGGTCGCGGAGGCACGGCACCCGGGCAACGACAAGCACTGAACGGTGCCCGGCGAGCGGCGCCGGGGGAGCGGGTGCGGTGCGGCGGGTGCGGTGCGGCGGGTGCGCCGGCGGCCGTCGTGGACGCCGCTGGATCCTCGTCACCGCGGCGGATGGCCACGGGGCGAGGATCCGGCGGCGTCCGCCCCGGCCGGAGCGGGACGCACGGCCTGTGCGCGCCGCACGAGAGGTGCGGGACGTGCGACACCACCGTCAGGACGCAGAAACCCGGACCTACGCCGATACGGCGTCGATCCGGGCCAGGGCGTCATCCGCGCCGTACGGCTGCAAATACGGCAGCCAGCGCGGGTCACGATGGCCCGTGCCGATGATCCGCCACGCCAGTCCCGACGGCGGGGCGGGCTGGTGCCGCAGCCGCCAGCCGATCTCGGCGACATGGCGGTCGGCCTTGACGTGGTTGCAGCGCCGGCACGCGGCGACGACGTTTTCCCAGGTGTGCTGACCTCCGCGGCTGCGCGGGATGACGTGGTCGACGCTGGTTGCGACGCCACCGCAGTACATACAGCGCCCGCCGTCACGGGCGAACAGCGCCCGGCGGGTCAGGGGAACGGGGCCTCGAAAGGGCACCCGCACAAACCGCTTCAAGCGGACCACGCTCGGAGCGGGTATGACATGGGTCGCACTGTGCATCAGGGCGCCGGATTCCTCGAGGCTGACAGCCTTCTCGTTGAGGACGAGGATGAGCGCGCGGCGGAGCGGTACGACGCCGAGCGGCTCGTACGACGCATTGAGGACCAGAACATGCGGCACGGGTGCCTCCTTGTACGCCGGCGGCGCGTGGCTCGCGCCGGGACGATCTCCCCACAGTGTCCCCCGGTGCCTGGTGAGAGCGCCACCATGACCGAGTAACGGGTCGGAGGTGTTTTCCACCACACACCGGCACGTCCGGCCGGATACGGCTCATTCCGGCCCTGCGCACAACTATCCGACTCGAACAAGGGCGCGGACCGCTCCTGTTGCCCCGTTAGTGTGGTTGGTCAGCCCGGTTCACGGTGTCCCGCCGGGGCCCGGGTCTGCTGTCCCACACGGAAGGTTCGACTGTGTTCTGGTCCGCTTCGCCGGCCGCTGCCGCGCCCCTGCGCGCCGCCACGCCCGGCTCATCCGGCCCGACGTCGCTCGACGACGCCACGGACAAGGCCACCAACGCCGCCGGCTGGGTGCAGGAGAACTGGGGGACGTGGCTCACGTCCGGCCTGCAGATCTTGCTGATCATCGTGATCGCGGTGGTGCTGCGGCATGTGATCCGCCGCACGATCACCAAGCTCATCGAGCGGATGAACCGCACGGTGGCCGCCGCCCAGGGCACCGCGCTGGGCGGTCTGCTCGTCAACGCCGAGAGACGCAGACAGCGCTCCGAGGCCATCGGCTCGGTGCTGCGCAGCGTCGCCTCCTTCGTGATCATGGGCACCGCCGCCCTGACGGTGCTCTCCGTCCTGAAGATCAACCTGGCGCCGCTGCTGGCCAGTGCCGGTGTGGCCGGTGTGGCCATCGGTTTCGGCGCCCGCAACCTCGTCACCGACTTCCTCTCCGGCGTCTTCATGATCCTTGAGGACCAGTACGGCGTCGGCGACGAGATCGACGCGGGGGTGGCAGGCGGCACGGTCATCGAGGTCGGCCTGCGGGTCACCAAGCTGCGCGGCCCCAACGGCGCGATCTGGTACATCCGCAACGGCGAGGTCAAGCGGATCGGCAACCTCAGCCAGGGCTGGGCCACCGCCACCGTCGACGTGGTGATCGCCGCCGACCAGGACCTGGAGCGCGCCCGCGAGACCATCACCCAGGCCGGCGAGGAGATGTCCAAGGCCGAGCCCTGGAACGAGCAACTGTGGGAGCCGGTGGAGGTCCTCGGCCTGAGCGAGGTCCACCTGGACACCGTCACCATCAGCGTTTCGGCCAAGACCATGCCCGGCAAGGCCCCCGGCGTGGAGCGCGAACTGCGCTGGCGCATCAAGCGCGCGCTGGACGCCGCCGGCGTCCACCTGGCCCCGCGCCCGGCCCCCGGGGAGGAGGAAGAGGAGGCCGCCGACCCCACGGCCGGCATGGCCGCCCCCTCGGCCCTCAACAACCCGCAGTCCCCGCAGTCCCTGGCGACGACCCCGATCGCTGCGCCGTCGAAGATGGGGAAGTGAGGCAGGGAGACCGGCCATCCGGACCTGACGGCCCGGACCGTCGACGGGAGGGGCGTACCGCATGGGTACGCCCCTCCGCGTTGTGCCGGTGCTGTGCGCCGGCGCGGTGTCCGGGAGCAGAGGGCGGCCAGAGGGGGCGGCGGGCGGCGAACCCGTCCGGTCCGCACCGTTGACGCCGCCACGGCCCGCCGCTTAGCTTCCCGAAGGAGCAATGGGAAGGTTTCTTAACAGATGCTCGGCGGGCGGGGGCGCTCCGGCGCCGTCGGCGAACGGTGAGGGGCGGCATCATGGCCGGGGGGCGCAGTGCGCAGGGGATGCGGGGCACGCCGGGGAGGCCGGGAACGCCCGGGACGCCGCGGGTGTTGCGGGCCATGAACGACCGGGCCGCGCTCGATCTGCTGGTGTCGCAGGGCCCGTTGACCCGTACGCGGATCGGGGAGCTGACCGGGCTGTCGAAGCCCACCGCCTCGCAGCTGCTGGCGCGGCTGGAGGCCGCGGGGCTGGTGCGGACGACCGGGAATGTGACCGGGCGGCCGGGGCCCAGCGCGCAGCTGTACGAGATCGACCCGGTGGCGGCGCATGTCGCCGCGCTGGCCGTCGATCCGCTGGGGATCACCGCCGCGGTCGCCGACATCACCGGGCAGGTGCTCGGCGAGGAACGGGTCAACGCCGATGCCGTTGCCGGGGAGACGCCGCACCGGACCGCGCGGCTGGTCGCGCGGGCCGTCGACGGGGCGCTGGCCCGGGCCGGGCTGAAACGCGGGCAGCTGCACGGGGCGGTGATCGGCACACCCGGTGCGCTGGACCCGGGGACCGGACGGCTGCGCTATGCGCCGCATCTGCCGGGGTGGCACTCGCGGACGCTGAAGGAGGAGCTGGCCGGGGTGCTGGGCACACCGGTCGCCATCGAGAACGATGTGAACCTGGCGGCGGTCGCCGAGCAGTACGACGGGGCCGCACAGGACGTCGACGACTTCGTGCTGGTGTGGGCGGACAAGGGGGTCGGCGCCGCCCTCGTGCTGGGCGGCCGGCTGCTGCGCGGGGCCACCGGCGGCGCGGGCGAGATCGGCTATATGCCGCTGCCCGGCGCCCCGTTGTCCCGGGGCGGTGACCACGGCGACGCGCAGGCGGACGACGCCGGCGGCGGCTTCCAGCGGCTGGTCGGCTCGCCGGTCGTGCTCGCGCTGGCCCGGGAGTACGGGGCCCCGGACGCCCGTACCGTCGAAGGGGCGATGGCGCACGACGGGGTCCGTGCCGAGGTCGCGCGGCGGCTGGCGACCGGGATCGCGGCCGTGGTCGCGGTCGTCGATCCGCGGCTGGTGGTGCTCTCCGGCGAGGTCGCCCGGGCCGGCGGCCAGGCGCTGCGCGCCCTGGTCGAGGAGGAGTTCACCGGGCTCCCGCTGTCCCGCCCCGCCTTGCGCCTGAGCCATGTCGACGGCTCCCCGATCCTCCTCGGCGCACTGCGGACGGCGCTCGCCGGGGCACGCGATGCGGTGTTCCACACCGGCTGAGCGCCGGGCTGTGGCCCGCGGATCCACGCCGCGCGCGGCGCCCTCGTCCTGTTCTTCGCACGCTTCCCGTTCTCGGCAGGCTTCCCGGTCTTGGCAAGCTTCCTGTTCTCCGCATGCTTCCTGTTCTCCGCACGCTGCGCACAGAAGGCCTTCGTCGAAGGCATCACGCTCACCGGAGTGAAGGGCTGATCCGTATGCCGTCTCCCAAGGGACGCACCCCGCGCCCCCGCACCGAGCACCCCCGCGTCAAGCTCGCCGTGGTCGGCGGCGGCTCCACCTACACCCCCGAACTCATCGACGGTTTCGCGCGCCTGCGCGAGGTGCTGCCGCTGGAGGAACTGGTCCTCATCGACCCGTCGGTGGACCGGCTGGAGCTGGTGGGCGGCCTGGCCCGGCGGATCTTCGCCAAGCAGGGCCACCCGGGCCGGATCTCCTGGACCACCGACCTGGACGCCGGCACCGACGACGCGGACGCGGTGCTGCTGCAACTGCGGGTGGGCGGCCAGGCCGCCCGCCACCAGGACGAGACCTGGCCGCTGGAGTGCGGCTGCGTCGGCCAGGAGACCACCGGCGCCGGCGGCCTCGCCAAGGCGCTGCGCACGGTCCCCGTAGTCCTGGACATCGCCGAACGGGTGCGCCGCCGCAATCCCCGTGCCTGGATCGTCGACTTCACCAACCCGGTCGGCATCGTCACCCGGGCGCTGCTCACCCACGGCCACCGGGCCGTGGGGCTGTGCAATGTCGCCATCGGTTTCCAGCGCAGATTCGCCGGGCTGCTGGGCGTCTCCCCCGGCGAGGTCGAGCTGGAGCACGTCGGCCTCAACCATCTCACCTGGGAGCGGGCGGTACGCGTCGCGGGCGAGGACGTCCTGCCCCGGCTGCTGACGGACCACGGCGACGCCCTGGCCGAGCACCTGCGCCTGCCCCGCTCACTGCTCGACCGCCTCGGCGTCGTGCCCTCCTCCTACCTGCGCTACTACTACCGGCACGACGCGGTGGTACGGGAGTTGCGCAACGCGCCGTCCCGCGCGACGGAGGTCGCCGCCCTCGAACGAAAGCTCCTCGGCATGTACGGCGACCCGGCGCTCGACGAGAAGCCGGAGCTGCTGGCCCGGCGCGGCGGCGCCTTCTACTCGGAGGCGGCGGTGGCCCTGACCGCCTCCCTCCTGCGCGACACCGGGGACACCCAGATCGTCGACATCCTCAACCACGGCACCCTGCCGTTCCTGCCCGACGACGCGGTGATCGAGGTGCCCGCGACCGTGGACTCGACCGGCGCCATGCCCCTCCCCGTGCGCCCCTTGGAGCCGCTGTACGCCGGGCTGGTCGCGCATGTCACCGCCTACGAACACCTCGCCCTCAAGGCCGCGTTGTGGGGCGTCGGCGGCCGGAGACCCGACCGGGCCGGCGGGCGCGACGCCGTCTTCTCCGCGCTCCTCGCCCACCCGCTGATCGGCCGGACCGACCACGCGGACCGGCTCACCGACGCACTGCTCGCGCACAACCGGGCGCACCTCCCGTGGGCCTGACCGGCACGGCGCTCGCCGTCGACGCGGGCAACAGCAAGACCGATGTGGCGCTGGTGGCCACGGACGGCAGGCTGCTCGGCACGGCGCGCGGCGGTGGCTTCCGGCCGCCGGCGGTGGGGACCGGTCCGGCGGTCGACGTCCTGGCGCCGCTGGTGCGTTCGGTTCTGGCGCAGGCCCGGCCGGCGGGCCGGGTCGGACACCTCTCCGCGTTCCTCGCGGGCGCCGATCTCCCCGTCGAGGAGGAGCGCCTGGCCGCCGAGCTCGCGGGCCGGGGATGGGCGCGCACGGTCAGCGTCCGCAACGACACCTTCGCGCTGCTGCGGGCCGGGCTGCCGGACGTCGGGGCGCGGGCGGGCGTCGCCGTGGTGTGCGGGGCGGGCATCAACTGCGTGGGGGTCGGCCGGGACGGTGCCATGGCGCGCTTCCCGGCCCTCGGCCGGCTCTCCGGCGACTGGGGCGGCGGGGCGTTCCTCGCCGAGGAGGCCCTGTGGTGCGCGGCCCGGGCCGAGGACGGCCGCGGCGCACCGACCCGTCTGGCGCACGCCCTGCCCGCGCACTTCGGCCTGGGCGGCATGCCGGAGCTGATCGAGGCGTTCCATCTGCGGGCCCTCCCCGGCCACCGCCGCCATGAACTGGTGCCGCTGCTCTTCTCCGTGGCCGGCGCCGGTGACCGGGTCGCCCGCGCCCTCGTGGCCCGCCAGTCGGAGGAGATCGTGCTTCTGGCCACCGTCGCCCTGAAGCGCCTCGGTCTTCTCGGCGAAGAGGTCCCCGTGGTGCTGGGCGGCGGCGTCCTGGCCGCCCGTCACCCGCTCCTCCACGACCGGATCACCCGGCTCCTCGCGGAGCGTGCCCCCAACGCGGTGCCCCGTGTGGTGACCGCCCCGCCGGTGCTGGGGGCGGCCCTGGACACGCTGGACCGGGCGGGCGCCGAGGCGGGCGCTCATGGACGGCTGCGGGCGGCGTGGCAGGCGGAGCCGCCCGCCCCTCAGTCCCCCACCGGAAGCGCCAGGTCCCGAACGTGACCGGCCAGGAGCAGGACCGCGGCGTCCACGGCGGCCCGGGGATCCCGGTCGCGGATGGCGTCGGTGAGGCGGGAGTGCGGGTCGTCGGGAGCCGCGGTGGCGGTGTCCAGGCAGGCGGCGCGGCGCAGTTCCTCGCGCAGGGCGGCGCTCAGGGAGCGGTAGATGTCGGCGAGGACGGGGTTGTCACTCGCCTCGGCGACCAGGACGTGGAACTCGGCGTCGGCGGCGGTGAAGGCCTCGCCGTCCTGCGCGGCGAGGGCGGCCCCGCGGCGGGCCAGCGCGGCTTCGATGCCGGCGAGCTGGCGGTCCGTGCGGTGCTGGGCCGCCTGGCGGGCGGCGACCACGTCGAGGCCCTGGCGGACCTGGGTGACATGGCTGAGCTCGGCGCGTTCGAGACGGCGGCGGAGGGCGAGGGCGCTGTCGTCGTCACAGAGCACGAAGGTGCCGTCGCCCTGCCGGGGCTCCAGGAGGCCGGCGTGCACCAGGGACCGTACGGCCTCGCGGACCGAGGCGCGGCTGACCCCGAGGGTTTCGGACAGGGCGCTCTCGGGCGGGATGCGGCTGCCCACCGGCCAGGCGCCGCTGACGATCTGGGCGCGGATCTCGTCGGTCGCGCTCTCCACCAGCGACACCCTGCCCTTGCGGACCGACTGCACGGGATCACTCCCCCTTCGGCGCGGTGTCCGGGGCCCGGTGTCACCTGATGTCCGACGATTCCCCGCCCACTGTAGTGCCGGTCCCCGCGGCGCGGCGGGCCCGCCGGTCCGCGGCCCGGACACCCCCCTCGAACAAGATCTCCGAACAAGATCGGGGCATTCGCGGTGTGTGTGTCAGTGGCTGCGGACATACTGCTGCCCATGCACCGGTTCTTCTCGTGAGCGCTTCCTGGCGCCGAGCGCGGGATCCGGTCCCGACATCAGCGACCGGGGGGAGGTTCCGTGTCGAGCACCAGCGTGCCGGCCACCAGTGGGTCGGCCGGCGGCGCGCCACCGCCCGCCGCCGGGCGCAGGACGGCCTGGGCCGAGGGGCTGGACGAGCTGCGTGCCGCGGCGACGACGGAGCCGGGCCGGCTGCGGGTGATCGGTGCCGTACTGGCCCTGCTGGTGGTGCTGTCCGGCGCGGTCACGGCCTGGCAGGTCGCGGACCGGGCGGCGGCCGCGGACGACGTGGTGGAGCGCAGCCAGCCGCTGACCACGGACGCGGCGAGCATCTACCGCTCGCTGGCGGATGCCGATACGACGGCCGCGGCCGGTTTCCTGGCCGGCGCCAAGGAGAGCCGGGCGACCCGCGACCGCTATGCCGCCGATATCTCCACCGCGTCCGCGCTGCTGGTCAAGGCGGCCGCCCACAGCAGCGGTCCGGCCGGCACCGGCGCGCAGATCGCGAAGCTCAACAGCGGACTGCCGCGCTATACGGGGCTGGTGGAGACGGCGCGCGCGAACAACCGGCAGGGGCTGCCGCTGGGCGGCGCCTATCTGCGGTACGCCAACGAGCAGATGCGCACCGAGCTCCTCCCGGCCGCAAGGGCGTTGTACGACGCGGAGACGGACCGGCTGACGGCGGACTACGGCGCGGCCGGGGCCCGGCCGTGGTACGCGGTGACGGCGGGTGTGGTGGCCCTCGGGGCGCTGGGGTGGGCGCAGCGGCGGCACTACCGGCGCACCAACCGGGTGTTCAACCGGGGCCTGCTGGCGGCGACGGCGGCGTCCGCGGTGGTGCTGGTGTGGCTGGTGGCGGCGCATACCGTGGCGCGTACGGGGCTGACGGGTTCGTACGAGCACGGCGCCCGGTCGCTGCGGGTGCTCAACGAGGCGCGGATCGATGCGCTGCAGGCGCGCGGGGACGAGAATCTGACGCTGGTGGCGCGCGGCGCGGTGCTGACCCACGGCCAGCAGGATTTCTACGAGGCCGCATTCCGCTCCCGGATGACGGATCTGGCGGGCGGGGACGGGCCGGGGGCCGCGCCGGCGAAGAGCAGGCTGGGGGCGGCGCTGGCGCTGGCCGACGACGAGGCGGGGCGGCGTCCGGTGCGCGCGGCGCTGGCCGGCCTGCGGCAGTGGCGGGCGCGGCACGGCGAGGCACGGACGGCGGACGAGAAGGGCGACTACCCGCAGGCGCTGGCCAAGGTGATCGGCACGGACGGGTCCACCGGGCAGTCCTTCGACCGGGTGGCCGCCGGGCTGCAGCAGGCGCTGGTGCACGAGCAGGCGGAGTTCCGGTCGGCGGCGGACGCCGGGCGCGGGGCGCTGGACGGGCTCGCGGTGGGGGCCGGGGTGCTGGCGTCCGCGGCGGCGGTGGGCGCGGTGCTGGGGATCGGCCGCAGGCTGGCGGAGTACCGGTGAGGAGACCTGGTGAGAGGGGCATGCGGGTGCGCGCGGGAGAGCTGGTGAATCTGCGTGCCGTCCTTGCGCCGGTCGCGTCCGGGATGGGGGTGATGGCCGCGGTCGCCGCCGTGCTGGTGCCGGTGCTGGGCGGCGACGCCGGGCGGGCCGGGCGCGATCCCGGCCGGGTCTCCCCGTCCGCTGCGGCCCACCGGGCGTACGGGCCGGGGGCGGCGCCGGCCGCACCTGCCGCCGCGCCGTGCACGGCGCGGGACGCCGCGGCGAGCCTGCGCCCGTCGGCGGACGACGGTGCGGCGGTGAAGCGGATCAAGGAGCGGGACCAGCTGGTCGTCGGCGTGGACCAGAACACCTACCGGTGGGGCTACCGCAATCCGTCCACCGGCACGCTGGAGGGCTTCGACATCGATCTGGCACAGGCGATCGCCGAGGACATCCTGGGGCCGCATCCTCATGTGGTCTTCAAGACGGTGCCGACCAACCAGCGGATCCCGGCGCTGCAGAAGCGTGCGGTGGACATGGTGGTGCGGACCATGACGATCAACTGCGCCCGCAAGCGGCAGGTGGCGTTCTCGACCTCGTACTTCCAGGCGGGGCAGCAGGTGCTGGCCCCGATCGACTCGGCGATCAAGGCGTTCGACGGTTCGCTGCGGGGCCGGCGGGTGTGCACGGCGGCGGGTTCGACGGGTGAGACGGCGCTGCGGGCGCAGCCGCACGGCGCACAGGTGCTGACGGTGCCCAGCCAACTCGACTGTCTGGTGCGGCTGCAGCTGGGCCAGGCGGACGCGGTGGTCACGGACAGCGCGCTGGCGGCGGCGCAGGCGGCGCAGGACCCGAGGGTGGAGCTCAAGGGCAAGCCGTTCACGGACGAGTCGTACGGCGTGGCGATGAACAAGGACGACACCGATCTGGTGCGGCGGGTGAACAAGGTCCTGGACGACTACCGGAGCGGCGGCGGACACAGCGCCTGGATGCGGGCGTACCGCACGTGGCTGAAGGCCGATCTGCCGGGCATATCGGGGCCGCCCGCGCCGGAGTACCGCGACTGATCGCTCCAAGGAGCGGAGTAGTGCCACTGATCGCCCCGGGAGGGCCGGATGCCGTCACTATGGAAGAGGTCGGGGGGAGGAGCAGACCGCAGCGGCCGCCCGGCCGCGGCAAACGCCGTGCACCGTACGCGTATTGGAGAGGTGATCGATGGGGGTCCCCAGGCCCTTCCCCGGTTCTCCGGGGGAGCCCGATGCCCTGGTGCAGGACCGGGAGCAGGTGGACCGCGCCCTGGAGCGGCTCGGTGCCGAGTACGAGGCGATCGAGACGTCACTGCTCGCCCTGCAGGATCACGCGGGGCGCCGGCTGCTGGAGGGCGCCGAGCTGGCCGGCACCACCAAGGAGCGCTGGGCGGCGGCGGAGCGGTCCATCACCCTCCTGTGGACGCTGTTCGATGCCTATACGGCGGCGCTGGAGCAGGCGCGTGAGCTGCGGGAGCGGCGGCGCCGGCCGTCCCCGGAGGACCTGGCGGAGCTGACCGGGCTGCTGTACGGCGACGCGGTGACGGTGCCGGATCCGGCCGCGGGCACGGCCACGGCCACGGCCAGCGACGGTACACCGGGCGGCCCGGCCCCGGGGGGCGAACGGTTCACTCTGGACGGGCTCGTCGAGCGGATGAACGGGCTGTACGCGCAGTCGCTGGACGTCATCGTCGCCGCCGATGCGGTCTGGTCGGCGCTGCCGGCCCGGATAGACCTGCTGTCGGCCGAGTTGCAGCGGACGCGTTCCCTGGCGCACTCGGTGGGCGTACGCCCCGGTGAGCACCCGGCGGGCGACGACCTGGAGCGGATCACGGACGAGCTGCTGCGGCTGCGGGAGCGGGTGATCGCGGATCCGCTGGCGTTCTGGGTGTCGACGTCGACGGGGAGTTCGGCGCCGGGCGGCGGCCGTCCGGACACCGTGCGCTACGACCGTGCGGCCCGTGCGCTGGAGGACATCCGGCGTGAGGTGGCGGCGGTGCTGGACGTACGGCAGGACGCGGAGCAGCGGCTGATGCAGCTGCGGGACGTGCTGTCGCGGGCGGACCGCACGCTGACCGAGGCGCGGCAGGCCCGGGGCGAGGTGCTGGCGAAGATCGCCGCGTCGGAGGTGCCGGCGGTCAGCGGCCCGTCCACGGCGCTGCACGAACAGCTCGCCGCGGCCGCCGGCTACCGGAGACGGGCGCAGTGGCACCGGCTCTCGCCGCTGCTGGACCGTCTGGAGGAGCGGGCGGAGGACGAACTCCTGCGGGCCCGCGAGTCGTTGACGGCGGTGACCGCGCCGCTGGCGGTGCGGGCCGAGCTGCGCGGCCGGCTGGACGCGTACCGGGCGAAGCTCGCACGTCACGGTTTGGCGGAGGATCCGCTGCTGACCGAGCGGTACGACCTGGCGCGGCGGATGCTGTGGAGTGCGCCGTGTGATCTGCGGGCGGCCGAGCAGGCGGTGTGGCGCTATCAGCAGGCGGCGGCGGAGGCACTGGTTCCGCCGCAGCGGGAGGACAAGGGGGATGTGTGACGGAGCGGGCCGACGAGCGCTGCCAGCGACGGGAGTGCGCGGGCAGTTACGAGGATGTCGGCGGCGGTGAGCTGTACTGCGACCTGTGCGGGCTGGCGCCGGTGGTCTCGCCGGACGGGCTGCTGTCCTCGCCGCCCACGGGCCTGACGGGCCGGGAGCTCACCGGCGGCACGGCGGGCCGCGAGGCGGCGGGGGCGTTGCTGACGGTCCCCTCCCCCGCCCCAGCCCCCGGCACGGATGCTGTCCCCGGCACACGCACCGCCCGTTCCTCGCCCTCGCGGCGCTCGGTGCCCGGCCGGCACTCGCGGTCGGTGTCCGGCAGGGTGCCGGAGCGCGGTGTGGCGGCGGTGTCGGTGCGCGGCGCGGGCAGCGGCGCGTCCTCCGGGGCGGCGCGGGGACGGCTGGGCGCGGGGCTGGTGACGGTGCCGGAGGTGCCGCGGCCCGATCCGCGTACGGCGGTGCTGGAGCATCCGGAGGTGCCGGAGCGGAAGCGGTTCTGCAGCCGTACCGACTGCGGTGCGCCGGTGGGCCGGACGCGCGGTGACCAGCCGGGCACCACGGAAGGCTTCTGCGGCAAGTGCGGCCACCCGTACAGCTTTGTGCCCAAGCTGCGGCCCGGCGACATGGTGCACGGCCAGTACGAGGTCGCGGGCTGTCTGGCGCACGGCGGGCTCGGCTGGATCTATCTGGCGACGGACCACGCGGTCTCCGGCCGGTGGGTGGTGCTCAAGGGGCTGCTGGACACCGGCGACGAGGAGGCGCTGGCGGTGGCGATGTCCGAGCGGCGCTTCCTCGCCGAGATCGAGCACGCCAACATCGTGCGGATCTACAACTTCGTGGAACACCTCGACCGGGCGACGGGCAGTCTCGACGGCTACATCGTCATGGAGTACGTCGGCGGCAAATCGCTCAAGGAGCTCGCCAACGACCGGCGCACGCCCCAGGGCAGGCGCGACCCGCTGCCGGTCGAACAGGCCTGTGCCTACGGCATCGAGGCGCTGGAAGCGCTCGGCCACCTGCACCGCCGCGGCTACCTCTACTGCGACTTCAAGGTCGACAACGCCATCCAGCAGCACGACCGGCTCAGGCTGATCGACATGGGCGCGGTGCGCAGGATGGACGACCACCACAGCCCGGTCTACGGCACGATCGGCTATCAGGCACCGGAGATCGCCGCGCTGGGCCCGTCGGTCTCCTCCGACCTCTACACCGTCGCCCGCACCCTCGCCGTCCTCACCTTCGACTTCCAGGGCTATACGAACGTCTTCGCGGACTCCCTGCCCGATCCGGACCACATCGAGGTGTTCCGCAGCTACGAGTCGTTCT
Source organism: Streptomyces lydicus (assembly GCF_004125265.1). GTDB lineage: Bacteria > Actinomycetota > Actinomycetes > Streptomycetales > Streptomycetaceae > Streptomyces > Streptomyces lydicus_C. The sequence goes on along the minus strand of NZ_RDTE01000003.1, from coordinate 6,056,453 downwards.
ACCGGCTGCTGGTGCGCGCCACGGACCCGGACCGGGCGCGCAGGTTTGCCTCGGCGGAGGAGATGGCCGAGCAGCTGACGGGCGTGCTGCGCGAGGTGGTGGCGCTCCAGTCGGGTGAGCCGCGGCCCGCGCTGTCCCCGCTGTTCGGGCCCGAACTCCGGGTGGTCGACACGGAGCTGATGGCCGCGGCGGAGGGCGACAGTTCGCTGCTGGGCGCGCGGGGGGCGCTGGGCGCGCGGGGGGCGCGGGGGGCGCGGGGGGCGGCGCGCCCCGCACAGCCGGCCGGCGGCGGCCCGGCACTGCGCCCCCTGGATGTCGCCGGCGCCGCCCTGGCCCTGCCGGCGCCTCGGGTGGATCCGGACGATCCGCACGCCGGGCTGCTGGCCGGGCTGCCGGCCGCCGCGCCCGCCGAACTGCTGGGCGCCCTGCGCTCGGTGCCGGTCGAGTCCCTGGAGGTCCGGCTGCGTGCGCTGCGTGCCCGTCTGGAGACGGGGGACGGCGCCGGGGCGCAGCGGGCGCTGGAGGAGATCGCGGCGGCGGAGCCCGCCGGGCAGTGGGCCGCCGCGTGGCGCGGCGGCGACGAGCCCGGCACCGGGGGCGCGGACTGGCGGGTGGTGTGGCACCGCGGCCTGGTGTCGCTGACGACCGGTGACCGCGAGGGCGCCGCACTGGCCTTCGACGCGGTCTACGACGCCTTCCCCGGCGAGCCGGCGCCGAAGCTGGCGCTGGGGATCTGCGCGGAGCTGCTGGGCCAGCTGGACAACGCCGTGGAGTACTACCGCCTGGTGTGGGCGACCGACCGCAGCTATGTCGGCGCGGCGTTCGGACTGGCCCGGGTGCACCTGGCGGCGGGCGACCGCACGGGCGCGGTCGGGGCGCTGGAGTCCGTCCCGGAGGCGTCCATCCACTACATAGCGGCGCGGATCGCGGCGGTCCGCGCCCGGCTGCGGGGGCGGCCGCCGCGCGATCCGCTGACGGCGGATCTGCGGGCGGCCGCCGAACAGGTCGAGGCGCTGGCGGGCTTCGGTCTGGACGCCGAACGAAGGGAACAACTCACCACCGAGGTACTGGGCAGCGCCCTGGACTGGGTACTCTCCGGTAGCCACGGTGCCGGGCCGGACGCTCCGGCGGGCCCGGCCGGGCGGCCTTCGCTGCTCGGCTGCCCGCTGGACGAGCGCGGTCTGCGGTTCGGCCTGGAGCGGTCGTACCGCCTGCTCGCGCGGCTGGCGCAGCGTGGTGAGAAAAGGATCGAACTGGTGGAACGGGCCAACCGCTTCCGCCCCAGGACGTGGGTGTGACATGGGTGTGACTGAGCCGTCCCGGTGCCCGGGCTGCGACGAGCCGTGCGCTGCGGGAGACAACTTCTGCGGGCGGTGCGGCGCCGCTCTCCCGGCGTCCGCCGCGCCGCCGGCGTACGGCGCCCGGCCCGCGCACGGCGCCGGCGCCGTACCTCCCGTACCGCCCCAGCCGCCGGCGCCGCCCGGTCCTGCGGCCGCCTACGGTGCGGCCGGGCCGCCGCCTCCTCCGGACCCGCAGGCCCGTCTGCCGTACGGGGACGCGGGGACGGTGCCGGTGCCCGCACCGTCGCCGGTACCGGTGCCGGGTAACGCCCCGCCGCTGCCCCGCCATGCGCCCTCGGTGGCCGGTGGCCCGCCGGTGGCCGACACGCCGCCGCCCGTGGTCCCGCCGGTGGACCCGCACGCCGCCGCGCCCGTCGACCCGCGCGTCGCCGGATACGAGGCGGTCGCCGACGCGGCGGGCGCGGAGCCCGGTGCACCGGCGGGGGCCGCGGAAGGGGGCGCACCCGCCGACGCGCCTGCCGGTGGTCCCGCGGCTGGGCCGGCAGCGGCCGGTGCCCCGTCCGGCACCCCCGCCCACGGCACCGCCCGCTGTGCCGTCTGCCGTTCCGGCGCCGTGGGCCCGGACGGCTACTGCGAGCACTGCGGGCACGCCCAGCCCCGTGAACGCGACCACATGGAAAGCGAGTTGGCGGGCATCGCGGCGGTCAGCGACCGGGGCCACCGCCACCACCGCAACGAGGACTTCTTCGCGCTCCGCGCCGCCGCGCTCCCCGACGGCACCCCCGCCGTGGTCGCGGTGGTCTGTGACGGCGTCTCCTCGGCGACCCGCCCGGACGAGGCGTCCACGGCGGCGTCCGAGGCCGCCGGCGAGGCGCTGCGGGCGTCGCTGCCGCGCGGCACCCATCCCCAACAGGCCATGCACGAGGCCATCCTGGCGGCCTCCTCGGCCGTCGACGCGCTGGCCCCCGACCCCTCCTCGGCACATGACGAACATCGCCGGCAGAACGCCCCGGCCTGCACCTTCGTCGGTGCGGTGGTCGGCGGCGGGCTGCTGACCGTGGGGTGGGTCGGCGACAGCCGGGCCTACTGGATCCCCGATGACCGTACGGCTCCGCCCGCCCGGCTCACCGAGGACGACTCCTGGGCCGCCCAGATGGTCGCCAACAACCTGATGTCCGAGGCCGAGGCGAACGCCGACGAGCGGGCGCACGCCATCACCGGCTGGCTCGGAGCGGACGCGTACGAGGTCGAGCCGCACACCGCCACGTTCCAGCCGGACGGACCCGGTGTCGTGGTGGTGTGCACCGACGGGCTGTGGAACTACGCCGAGTCCGCGGAGCAGATGGCCGCGGTGCTGCCGTACGACGCACCCAGCAGGCCGCTGGAGAGCGCCCGCACGCTGGTCACCCACGCCCTCGACGGCGGCGGGCACGACAACGTCACGGTGGCGCTGGTGCCGTTCCCGGCCCCCGCGGAGCGGGCAGGATCGGCCTGACCGGCTCACCACCGCCCCGGTGGAATGCCGGTCCGGACCACGGTTCGGATGACGGTGGGGCGCACGACACAGGGCGCGACGTACGCGGTACGCCGCGCCCTGTGGCCGAAATCGTGCGCCCCCGCACCCCGCACCCCGCCTGACGCAGCACGGCCCCGACAGCCCCGACAGCCCCGACAGCCCCGATCGACCGGTTACGGCGTCTCAAGGAGCGGAACGGATGGCCAACTTCACCAAGTCCCGTGTGCCGCGCTTCTGTGCCGAGGTGTACCAGAACCCCTACCTGCCCGAGGGCGGGCGCGAGGTGCACGCCATCGTGACGGTCACCGCGACCGGGGGCGGCACGACCGGGGGCCGGCCGGTCCGCCCGGTGGGCACCGGCGGGCCGGACGCCGGAGTGGTGATCATGGTGGACTGCTCCGGGTCGATGGACCTTCCGCCGGAGAAGATGCGCGGCGCCCGGGAGGCGACGGCCGCCGCCATCGACACCGTGCGCGACGGTGCCGGCTTCGCGGTGGTGGCCGGAACACACCGGGCCGCCGAGATCTTCCCCGGTGACGGCCGGCTGGCCGTGGCGGGTGCGGCGACCCGTGCACGGGCGAAGGAAGCGCTGCGGAAACTGAGCGCGGGCGGCGGTACGGCCATCGGGACCTGGCTGCGACTGGCCGGCCGGCTGCTGTCGGGTGCCGGGGTGGGTGTCCGGCACGCCGTTCTGCTCACCGACGGCCGCAACGAACACGAGTCGCCGCAGGAGCTGCGCGCCGCCCTGGACGCCTGCGCCGGCTCGTTCACCTGCGACGCCCGCGGTGTCGGCACGGACTGGGAGGTCAAGGAGGTCACCGAGATCGCCTCGGCGCTGCTCGGCACCGCAGATATCGTCGCCGATCCGGCGCACCTCGCCGCCGACTTCACCCGGCTGATGGAGAAGGCGATGGGCAAGGAGATCGCCGATGTCGCCCTGCGGCTGTGGACCCCGCTGGGCGCCGAGACCGTCTTCGTCCGGCAAGTGGCGCCCGCCGTGGCGGACTTGACCGGCCGGCGCCGGGATTCCGGCCCGCGGTCGGGGGACTATCCGACCGGCTCCTGGGGCGACGAGTCCCGTGACTACCACCTCTGCCTGCGGGTCCCCGCAGCCGCCGTCGGCCAGGAAATGCTGGCCGGCCGCGTCTCGTTGATCATCTCCCCGCCGGACGGCCCCGCCCCGTCCGCCACCCCGCCGCGGCGCCTGGCACAGGGGCTGGTACGCGCCGTGTGGACGGACGATGTGACCGCTTCCACATCGATCAATCCGCAGGTCGCGCACTACACAGGACAGGCGGAACTGGCATATCTCATCCAGCGTGGACTGGATGCCCGCAAGTCGGGTGATACCGACGGCGCCACGGCGAAATTGGGCCGTGCGGTGCAGCTGGCAGGCGCCTCGGGGAACGAGGAGAGTGCGAAACTCCTTGCGAAGGTGGTGGACGTCGTCGATGCGGCGACCGGTACTGTGCGACTGAAGGCGAAGGTCGCCGAAGCGGACGAGATGACTCTCGAGACGCGCTCGACGAGAACCGTTCGCATGAAGAATTAGCCACGATCAGTACCGAGCAGTTCCACCGCAGCACATCGGTACGGAGGGGGAAGAACCGACATGCCGACCTGCCCGAGCGGCCACCAGTCGGTGGCCGAAGACTGGTGCGAGGTGTGCGGCCAGCGGATGGCGGGCGCTGTGCCCCCGCCGCCCTCCTTGCCTGCAGGTTTCCTGAACACGCCGCCCGGCCCGCCGCCCGGACAGCCCGGTCCGCCCCCCGGACAGCCCGGTCCCCCGCCCGGACAGGCCGGCCCGCCGCCCGGCGGCCCCGGCCCGGGCCCCGGCTTCGGTGGTCCCGGCGTTCCGGACGGCCAGGGCGGTCAGTCAGGCCAGGACGGCCAGGGCGGTTACGGCTTCCCGCCCCCCGCACCCGGCCCCGGCGGCTCCGGCACCCAGGGCGGCCAGGACGGCTACGGCTTCCCGCCGCCCCCCGGCCCCGCGGCTCCCGGTCCGGCCGCTCCCGGCCCCGGCATGCAGGGCGGTCAGGGGAACCCGGGCGGCCAGGGCGGCTACGGCTTCCCGCCCCCCGCACCGGGCCCTCAGGGCGGACCCCCTCAGTTCGGCCAGCCCGGCCAGCCCGAGACGTGCCCCCAGTGCGGTACCCCGCGTGAGGCGATGGCGCCGTTCTGTGAGGGCTGCCGCTACAACTTCCTCACCAACTCCCCGACGTCCTACGCGCCGCCCACCCAGCAGCCGGGCCCGCAGGGCGGCCAGGGCGGCTACGGCTTCCCGCCGCCCGCACCCGGGCCGCAGGGCGGCCAGGACGGCCAGGGCGGCTATGGCTTCCCTCCGCCGCAGCAGCCCCAGCCCCAGCCCCAGCCTCCGCACGGCATGCCCCACGGCGGCCCCGGTCAGCCCGGCCCCGGCGGCTTCCCCGGTCAGCCCGGCCCCGGCGGCTTCCCCGACCAGCCCGGCCCCGGCGCTCCCGGTCAGCCCGGCCCCGGCGGCTTCCCCGGCATGCCCGGTCCCGGTCCGGCCGGTCAGCCCGGCCCGCCCCCGCAGCAGCAGGGCGGCGACGACTGGACGCTGAATCCGCCGAACGCCCAGCCCGGCCCCCCGCCGATGGCACCCGCGCCGCCCGGACCGGGCCCGCAGGCCCCGTTCGAGCAGCCGTCGCCGTTCCCGCCGCAGCCGCAGCCCCCGTTCGAGCAGCAGCAGCCGCCGCAGGCTCCGTACGACCAGCAGCCCGGCCCGTACGAGCAGCCGCAGCAGTCCGCGCCGTTCGAGCAGCAGATGCCGCCGCAGCAGCAGCCCGGACCCGACCAGCAGTGGAACGGCGGCCCCGGTCAGGGGCCCGCCGCACCGCCGCAGGGTCCGCAGCCGGTCGTCGGCAACGGCTGGGTGGTGGCGATCGCGCCGGACCGCGAGTACTTCATGGCGATGATGGGCCGCAGCGGCCCGGAGGCGGCGGGGCTCAATCTGCCCTCGTACTCCCCCGAGCAGGTGCTCCCGCTCGCCAACGGCCAGATCGCGGTCGGCCGCCGCCGGAACAGCACCGGCGAGGCCCCGGACATCGATCTGGGCAGCGCGCCGGAGGACCCGGGCGTCTCGCACCAGCACGCGCTGCTGGTGCAGCAGCAGGACGGCAGCTGGGCGGTGGTGGACCAGAACTCCACCAACGGCACGACGATCAACCTCGCCGAGGACCCGATCCAGCCCTATGTGCCGGTGCCGCTCCATGAGGGCGACCGGGTGCACGTCGGTGCCTGGACGACGCTGACCGTCCGCCGCGGCTGACCCGCAGCGGACCACGGGTGATCCCGGGGCGTGATCAACCGATCACGCCCCGGACGCAGTTCCGCGGCATTCCGGCCACATTTCCTGCCGCCCTCCCGGTCGCCGCCGCGGCCGTGACCGGTCTCTCCGTCCTACGACCGAAGTCCTCGGCCGGGGCGTCTGCCACCATGGACGGGTGAACAAGATTCCACGCGGCACGCTCGAGGAGCAGACCTTCTACGAACAGGTCGGTGGCGAGGAGACCTTCCGGCGCCTGGTACACCGCTTCTACCAGGGAGTCGCCGAGGACCCGCTGCTGCGGCCGATGTACCCGGAGGAGGACCTGGGCCCCGCCGAGGAGCGGCTGGCGCTCTTCCTCATGCAGTACTGGGGCGGCCCCCGTACGTACAGCGACGGACGCGGACACCCGCGGCTGCGGATGCGGCACGCCCCCTTCACCGTCGACCGGGCCGCCCACGACGCCTGGCTGCGCCACATGCGGGACGCGGTGGACTCCCTCGACCTGTCCGAGGCCCACGCCACACAGCTGTGGAACTACCTGACGTACGCGGCCGCCTCGATGATCAACGCCGCGGACTGACACGGCCGTACACGCGCCGACGCGTACCGATACCCGTACGGGCGCCGACGCGGACTGATACCCGTACGGGCATCGGCGCGGACCGATACCCGTACGGGCGTCGGCGCGGACTGATACGGCCGTAAGCGCGCCGACGAGTCGGTCAGCGCCGGCGCGAGCCGGTCCGCACCGCCGCCTCGTCAGGCAGGCGTCACCGTGAGCCCAGAGAGCCCGGTCAGCCCTTCCGGGCCCCCGGCCCGTACGGCGACCGACCCGTACGGGGTGCTGAGCCGCAGCCAGCCGCCCGCGGTCAGCAGACTCAGCGGCTGGAGCTGGGGCTGCGGAGCGGCGCCGGGGTCGGCGGCTCCGGAAGACGTACCGCCCCCCACGAGCGCACCCGCCCGCACCGGCCGCAAGAAGCCCAGCGACTGCGCGGCATGGGCGGCACGCAGCGGAAGGTGGGTGTCGCCGAGGGTCCGCGACCAGATCTCCCGGCCGATACGGTCCCGTTCGCTGCGGGTACGGTGCTGCGGCGGCAGCGCCTCGTCACGGGCCCGGAATTCGGCGACCGCACCGGCCACCGCACGCACCAGCGCCTCGGGCGCGGGAAGTCCCGGCACCCGCTGCCAGCCGCCGCGCGGCGGCAGCAGCCCGGTCCAGGGCGGGCCGGTGACCGCGGCGGGCACGGTCACCACACCCGCCGACTCCTCGATGCCGTCGAGGAGTTCACCGGCCGAGACGGTGGCGTCCACAGCGGTGTTCCCGGCACCCGGCGTACCGCTCCCGGCGCCCGGAGTGCCCTCCCCGGCGTCCGGAGTGCTGTCCCCGGCCTCCCGGGATCCGTTCCCGGCGAGCCGGGCGGTGCGGATCGCCAGCACCTCGAAGGACGGCGGGCGGCCGAAGACGGCAAGCACCCCGCCGCCGGCCTGGAGGCGTACCGCGGCGGCCTTGTCGTAGTGGATCAGCCGGGCGAGGAAGGCGGCGAGATCCGCCGCCTCCCCCGCGTCGGCCAGGTGAAGCACCGTCATACCACAACGGTCCCCTTCGGTTGCGACGACTGGTGCGACGCGTCGTCCAGATACTCCTTGAGGATCGCCTTCTCCTCCGCGGTGAGGCGGCGCGGGCGCTCCTCGGTGAAGTTGTACGGGACGACGACGGTCGAGGCGCGCAGGTAGAGCGCGTCCTCGTCCTTGACCTCGTAGCCGACCGTCATCGACGCGGCGCTGATCTTCGTCACCCACAGTTCGACGGTCACCGGGGCGGGCCGGTGCACCAGCGGCCGCACGTAGTCGATCTCGTGCCGGGCGACGACCGAGCCGCCCGTGAACGACGGGCTGCCGTCCCCCGGCGCCAGCCGGCGCATGAAGTCGATCCGCGCCTCTTCGAGGTAGCGGACGAACACCGCGTTGTTGACATGGCCGAACGCGTCCATGTCCGACCAGCGCAGGGGGCAGGAGTAGAGGTGACGCACGGCGGTCAGCCCCGGGTCAGCTTCTTGTACGTGGCGCGGTGCGGACGGGCCGCGTCCGCACCGAGGCGCTCGATCTTGTTCTTCTCGTAGGACTCGAAGTTGCCCTCGAACCAGAACCACTTGGACTCGCCCTCGTACGCCAGGATGTGCGTGGCGACGCGGTCGAGGAACCAGCGGTCGTGGGAGACGACCACGGCGCAGCCCGGGAACTCCAGGAGCGCGTTCTCCAGCGAGGACAGGGTCTCGACGTCGAGGTCGTTGGTCGGCTCGTCGAGGAGCAGCAGGTTGCCGCCCTGCTTGAGGGTGAGCGCCAGGTTGAGGCGGTTGCGCTCACCACCGGAGAGCACCCCGGCCGGCTTCTGCTGGTCCGGGCCCTTGAAGCCGAACGCGGACACATAGGCGCGCGAGGGCATCTCGACCTGGCCGACGTTGATGTAGTCCAGCTCGTCGGAGACCACGGCCCACAGGGTCTTCTTGGGGTCGATGTTCTCGCGGCTCTGGTCGACGTAGGAGATCTTGACGGTCTCGCCGACCTTGATGTCGCCGGAGTCCGGGGTCTCCAGGCCCTGCAGCATCTTGAACAGCGTGGTCTTGCCGGCACCGTTCGGGCCGATGACGCCGACGATGCCGTTACGGGGCAGGGTGAAGCTCAGGTCGTCGATCAGGACCTTCTCGCCGAAGGCCTTGTTGAGCTTGTCGACCTCGACGACGACATTGCCCAGACGCGGGCCCGGCGGAATCTGGATCTCCTCGAAGTCCAGCTTCCGCATCTTGTCGGCCTCCGCGGCCATTTCCTCGTAACGGGCCAGTCGCGACTTGGACTTGGCCTGCCGCCCCTTGGCGTTGGAGCGGACCCACTCCAGCTCTTCCTTCATACGCTTGGCGCGCTTGGCGTCCTTCTGGCCCTCGACCTTGAGACGGGTCTGCTTGGTCTCCAGGTACTTGGAGTAGTTGCCCTCGTAGCCGTGCAGGCGGCCGCGGTCGACCTCGCAGATCCACTCGGCGACGTGGTCGAGGAAGTACCGGTCGTGGGTGACGGCGACGACGGTGCCGGGGTACTTGGCGAGGTGCTGCTCCAGCCACTGCACGGACTCGGCGTCCAGGTGGTTGGTGGGCTCGTCGAGGAGCAGCAGGTCGGGGGCCTCCAGCAGCAGCTTGCAGAGCGCGACGCGGCGCTTCTCACCACCGGAGAGGTTGGTGACCGGCCAGTCGCCGGGCGGGCAGCCCAGCGCGTCCATGGCCTGCTCCAGCTGGGTGTCCAGGTCCCACGCGCCTGCGTGGTCGAGGTCTTCCTGGAGCTTGCCCATCTCCTCCATCAGCGCGTCGGAGTAGTCGGTCGCCATCAGCTCGGCGACCTCGTTGAAGCGGTGCAGCTTGCCCATGATCTCGGCGGCGCCGTCCTGCACGTTCTGCAGCACCGTCTTGGACTCGTCCAGCGGCGGCTCCTGCAGGAGCATGCCGACGGTGTAGCCCGGGGAGAGGAACGCATCACCGTTCGACGGCTGCTCAAGACCGGCCATGATCTTCAGCACCGTGGACTTACCCGCGCCGTTGGGGCCCACGACACCGATCTTTGCGCCGGGCAGGAAGCTCTGCGTCACGTCATCGAGGATGACCTTGTCGCCGTGCGCCTTGCGCGCCTTGCGCATCGTGTAGATGTACTCAGCCAAGAGAAACCGTCCGGCAGATTTGGATGGATCAGGTCTGTGCGCCACCGCCCCAGGGCCGTCATACGCCGTGACCATGGGAAGGGCAGATACACCCATCTTGCCGTACGCCTGTGCTCTGGCGGAAACGAGTAGGTCAGAGCGCCCCTGCTCAGCGCCGACCCGCTACGACGCGGTACCCGCCCGGTTGCCCTCTGTCAGCGTTCTGTCGGCGTTGAGCGCTCTTCCGGACGCGGAAGGCCCCGGAGCGCCGTTGCGCTCCGGGGCCTTGTCACCCACCGACCGGCTGCCGCTCGCTCACCCTGGGGTCACCGAGCGGGCCGCCGGTGGTCACTGCTCGCCGGCTCTCACCGGAGCCGGTCGGGTACCACCGGACTCCGGGTCACCGGGTCACCGGGTCCCTGGTGTCACTGAGCCGGGGTGCCGGTCTTCTTCTTGCGGAGGAAGAACACCGCGCCGCCGCCGACCACGACGAGGACGACCGCGATGCCCGCGATCATCGGGGTGGCGTTGCTGGAACCGGTCTCGGCGAGGTCGCCGCCCTTGTCGCCGCCCGTGCTGCCGCCGACCGAGGCCGGGCTGGGCTGCGAGGAGGGCTTGCCGCCGCCGCTGCCGGCGGTCTTGCAGTCCAGGACACCGGAGAAGGACTTCTTGAAGCCGCCCTCACCCTTGATGGTGATGTTGTACGGCTGGTCCTCGCCCACCGGAACGGTCACGGTCTGCGACTTGCCCGGGGCGACCTCGTAGGTCTTGCCGGAGAGCTGGAAGCGGAACGCCTCATCGCCCTTGTTGGCCGCCGTGACGTCCACGCCGCCCTTGGCGCAGTCCTTCTCGGCGGTGATCGCCGGGATGGCGCCCTGCTTCTTCCAGGAGACCGTGGCGGCCGCGGAGACCGTGGACTCGCTGGAACCGGCCAGGATCTGGGTCTGGCTCTTGGCGTGCTCACCGATGCCGGTGAAGGCACGGCCGACCGGGACCTTGGTCGCGGCCTGCGCGGTCAGCGAGGTGCTGCCGTCGGCGGCACCCTTGGGCACGTCGAAGAACAGCTGGGTGCCGTCGGTCGCGCTGGTGACCGGCTTGCCGTCCTTGCCGACGACCTTCACACCGGCCGGCACACCGGCGGCCGGGGAGACCGTGACGCTGTCGGCGTTGGTGTGCACGGTGACCGGGCCGAGCTTGCTGCCGGACTTGCCGGAGACCGCCGGCGGGTCCAGGGTCAGCGACGCCTTGGGCTCGCCGACGTTCTGTGCGTTCTTCTCGAGGTAGTCGGCAAGCTTCTCGGCCGCCGGGTCGACCGCGTCCACCTTGACGTGGTCGGAGAAGCGCCAGATCGCGACCTGGGTGCCGGCCGCGGCGGTCTTCTCGGTGAGGTTGCCTGCGCCGGCCTTGGAGGCGAGCGTGGCCAGGTCGTTCACCTGCGGGTACGAGTTCTGCAGAATCCAGCGGATCTTGCCCGCGTCCCCGTTGTTGTGCAGCGACGAGGCACTCCAGGGCACTTCCTGGTACTTCGCCTGCTGCTGCGTCGGGTTGTGGATGTCGATGCAGTACGTCTGGAGCGTGCCGCCGTTGTCGACCGCCATCTCGAAGAGGCCCGCGCCTACGCGCTGGTCCCCTCCGTCGTTGTGCACGACCGCCTGGTCGAACGTCTTCAGACCGCCGAGCGTGGCGGTGGCACCCCCGTGCGTGGGGGTCGCGTCATCCGCCGCGGCAGTGCCCGCGGTGGCTATCGCACCCGCCGCGACCAGGCCCGAGGCCACGACCGCGGCGGCAAGGCGAGCTGCGCCCCGCCTCTTCATCGAAAGCATGAATTTCCCCTCTGGGCGAGGCGGTCGAGTGGGAGAGGATGCCTCGCCGGAAAGATCCCAAAGAACTCAACAGCCGAACACGTCAGCCCCCGTGAGTACTTGTCGGATCTTAAGGAGCAGGCGCATCAGGGTCCCCAGTAATGGCATCCCATAAGCGATCCGAATCGCAATCGTTACCGACAACGGGCACCCTGGCCTGCCATTATCGACAAATCACCAGAACTTTTCTGGACACAGCGACCTTCTCGGGCGTAAGGGTTGCGGTCGAGGCCGACGGAACGGCCTCTTCCGGTGGTTCGGACGGTGACGAAGTCGCCTGGGTAGCCCGTCTCTTGGCGGGTGACTGCCGCTTGGCAGGGGGCTGCCGCCCGGTGGGCGCCGGTCTCGTGGCGGGTTGCTTTGCGAGTGCGGATCTCGTGGCGGGTTGCTTTGCGGGTACAGGTCTCGTGGCGGGCTGCTTTGCGGGTGCAGGTCTCGTAGCGGGCTGCTTTGCGAGGGCAGGTCTCTGGGCAAGTGCCGGTCTCTGGGCGGGTCCCCTTGCGGCTGTCGGTCTTCCGGCGGGCGTCTGTGCCCGGGCCTGTGTCGGTGCTTCTCCGGCCGCCGGTGGCTCCCCGGCAGCTGGCACTTCCCCGGCCGCCGGCGGTCCCCCCTCTGCCGATTCCGCAGATTCCGCCGGTTCTGTCGGCTCCGTCGGTGCCCCGGCGGCGCCCGGCGGTGTCCGGTCAGCGGGCAACATCCTTTCCCCGGGCTCTTGTTGTCCGGGATCTTGTTGTCCGGGCGTCTCCTGCCGCGGCGGAGGCGAGAGGTGCGGTGAGGATGACGGAACCGGTCCGTGGTCGGCGTCCGTACGCGGCGGCCGGACGACTCTCCGGAAGGCGGCGGTGCCGCGCGCGAGATCGTGGCCGATCGCCACGGCGTCGACCTCCGCCGAGAACCAGCGCTGCCCGCCCCGTTCCGGCGGCTGCTCCCCTTCCCTCAGCCGCAAGCGCCCCTGGACGACGAGTGGTTCCCCCACCGCCACCGACGCCGCGACATTGTCGGCGAGCGCGCGCCACGACCGGACCGTGTAGAAACTCGTCTCCCCGTCGGTCCAGCGCTCCTGCGCCCTGTCCCAGCGACGGGATGTCGCCGCCAGCCGGAACCTCGCCACCGTCACACCCGCCGTCGTCTGCCGGTGCTCCACCGCTGTTGCGGCATTCCCCACCAGCGTCACCATCGTCTCGTTCACGAAACACGCCTCCCCCGCGTCATGCGCTCGCTCCCGTCATTGCCGCTCGCGCTGCGTTGACCTCATGCTGCACGGATTCGGCGGGCGCCGCGGCGGCCTGTGGACGGTCGACCGGCTGTGGACAACTCGGCCACCCGGGAGAGGGAATCCGCTGCCCCGGCCCACGGCCCCGCGCCCACCGTCACGTGCCCATGCCAACCGTCAGACGCCGCCGCCGAGCCCCGCCACCAGGAAACAGCCGCCGGGCACAGAGCTGTCAGCCGCAGCCGCAGCCGCAGCCGCAGCCGCAGCCGCAGCCGCAGCCGCAGCCGCAGCCGCAGCCGCAGCCGCAGCCAGGCAACGCAACGCCCCTCGCACAGTCACCCTCAGCCGCCCTCAGGCGCCCGACGCCACCGCGTACTGCTCCCGTACCTCGCGATAGCGCAACAGCTCGGCGGCGACCGGCTCCAGGACTCGCGCCCGGCCGCACCCGGCCGCCGCACTCCGCAGCCGCCGCTCGGCGTCCTGCCCGTAACGCCTGGCCGGGCCGCGTGCCACCACCCGGCACAGCCACGCCAGCGCGGGCCCGCCCGCCGAGCCGAGAAGCGCGGGCAGCAGGCCGGAGACCCAAGCCGTCGCCCCGCCCACCCCCGTGACCGCGCCCAGCAGCCACAGCACACCGACGACTTGGAGTACGGACAGCAGCCCCTGCAAGGAGGCGGCAACCTTCCACCATCGCGGTTTCACCCCCGGCCCGCCCCGCAGCGCCTCCTCGGCATCCGCCGCCACCTTGTCCAACGCCTCCGGCAGGCCGTACGCCCCCCGGTCCGCCGCCTCCCGAACCGCCTGGGCCCAGGGCGCCGGCAATCCATACGCCGCCTCGGCAGCCACCGTGCGGACGGCCTGCTCCACCACGGGCCGCGCCGCCGCCCGGCCGTCCACCGCCGGCTCCGCGCCCTCACCGACCGCGCCACCGGTCACCGGCAGACCACCGGACACCGGCAGGCCACCGGCCACCCCCTGCCGCCCGGCCAGACCCCACCGCATGCCGCTGCGCCACGGAACGGCCCGACCGCCACCGGCCCAACCGGCACCGGCACCGGCACCGGCCTGACCAACGCCGGCCCGCCCCGCATCGGTCCGCCCCGCATCGGTCCGGCCCGCCTCCGCCCGCCCGGCGCCCGTCAGCCCGGCGCCCGTCAGCCCTCCCCCGATACCCTCGGCGCCCTTTGTCCCGCCCCCGGAGCCCCGGAGCCGCCACCGGCTCCCCTGGCTCCCCCGCCACCCCCGCATCCGCGCCCACGGTGACCCGCACGCGCGCTCCGCGTACCGCAGCCAGTCCCGTTCCGCCGCGCGCCCCGTGGCCACCGCTCCGACCGCCTCCGCCAGCCGGTCGTCGAACTCCGCCCGGGCCTGCTCGGTCAGCCCGACCCGGCCCTGTGCCGCATATACGGACCGCAACCGCTCGGCGGCCGCATCCACATCCGCCGCCAGCCGCCGGTCCGCCGCTCCCCGCTCCGCGACGAACTGGCCCAGCGCCTCCCGCAGTTCACCCACCCCCCTGCCGGTAGCCGCGGACAGTGCGAGCACCGCCGCCCCGGGCTCCCCGTGTTCGCCGAGGGCCAGCCCGTCCTCGTCCAGCAGCCTGCGGAGATCGTCGACCACCTGGTCGGCGGCGTCCCCTGGCAGCCGGTCCACCTGGTTGAGGACGACGAACATGACCTCGGCGTAGCCCGCCAACGGCCGCAGATAGCGCTCGTGCAGCACCGCATCCGCGTACTTCTCCGGATCCACCACCCAGATCACCGCGTCCACCAGCTCCAGCATCCGGTCCACCTGAGCGCGGTGCTCGGTGGCCGAGGAGTCGTGGTCGGGCAGGTCGATCAGGATGAGTCCGTGCAGCTCGGAGCTGCCGTCCGCCGGGGCGTGCCGCCGGTGCGCGGGCACGCCCAGCCGGTGCAGCAGCCCCTCCGCGCCCGACCGGCTGCCCGGCCAGACACAGGCCACCGGCTCCGCGGTCGTCGGCCGCCGCGGCCCGACCTGCGAACGGTTCGCCCCGGCCAGCGCATTGAACAGCGACGACTTACCACTGCCGGTCGCCCCCGCGATGGCGACGACGGTGTGCTCACCGGACAGCCGGTAGCGCTCGTCCGCCGTCTCCAGCACCCGCCCCGCGCCCTCCAGCGCCCGCCCGTCCAGCCGGGACCGGGACAGCGCGATCAACTCCCGCAAGGCGTCCAGCCGCCCGCGCAGCCCACCCCCGACGGCCCGTCGCCCACCGCCCGCCACCCACCGGTACGCACCCGCGCCCTCACCCTCCGCACCCGCCGGCGAACGCGGCTGCACCATCGCACCACCACGGTCGTCACCACGGCGGTCCCCCCGGGCCTCGGCACGGTACGCGGTCCGTGACGCAGCAGGCGACGCGCCATACGCCCCCGCACCTGACGCAACATGGCTCTCACCCGACAACGGCACACCTGCCCCCACACCTGCCCCCACAGGCGTCTCCACCCGCTCCTCGCTCCCCATCTGCCGCCCCAGCGGCCGGGGCACCCCCACACCCCGCGCCCGCCGGGCAATCAACCCGTCATCCCACGCCCCACCCACCACCGCAGCCGGCGCCCGCACCATCGGCTCATCCCCCGCGGACGCTTCCCGGTCCCGGTCCCGGCCCCCGTCGCAGTCCCACCCAGGCCCCACAGCCTCCACAAGCGCGCCGCCCTCCTCAGCCCCTTTGGGCCCTTCAGCCCCCTCGGCTCCTTCGTCTCCTCCAGGTCCTTCAGTCCCCAGCTCCCCCGACATCACCCACTCCCCCGAAGCCACACCTTGCCCCGCGCTCTCCTCGGTCTCCCCCGCCCCCACCTCCTGCCTCTTCCCCTGCCTCTCACCGGAACCGACCGCCGCCTCGGAATCCCTCACCCCGACACCTCCTCCTTCTCCTTCTCCATCTCCCGCTCCATCCCCTTCTCCCTCGCCCTCTCCCGCTCGCCCTCGTCCTCGTCCCGCACCGACGCCCGCTTCCGCCTCTCCGACTCCTCCTGCCGCTCCCTCTGCACCCTGGACAGCGCGGCGATCAGCTCCGCCTGCTGGTCCAGCGGCACGGTCAGCTGGTCCAGCGGTGCCAGCCGCCGCTCGCGCTCGCCGTCCAGGGCACGCTCGACGTACGTGGCCAGGAGCCGGGCACCGCGGTCGCAGAGCCGCAGCGCGGTCTGGGCCCCCAAGAGGTCGGCAAGGTTCTCGCCCGCCGTACGGGCCCGCCGGCCGCCGAGCAGGGCGGTGGCCAACAGCGCCGCCGATTCCTCCGGTTCCACCGACCCCGCCCGGTCACCGGCCTGCCCGCCACGCGCCTCACGGGTCTCCTCCTCGGCCAGCTCCTCCAGACAGCGCCGCCAGCGCCGCACGATCACGCCGAGCCGTCCGCCCGCGCCCGTCGCGCCCGCGGCGGCCGACATCGAGACCTCGGTGGCCGCGGGATCCTGCCGCCAGGCACTCGCGGCCCGCTCGTCGGCCTCCTCCACGGCACAGGTCAGCAACGAGGTCAGCCCGTCGGTCAACGCGTCGAGCAGTTCGTCCGACCGGCCGCCCGGCCCGTGGTCACGCCAGTGGGCCCGGGCGTCCCCGGACAGCACCTCACCGGCCGCGACCTCCCGCCGTACCCGCTCCGCGGCCCGCTCGTACGCCTCCTCGACCCGGCCGGCCAGCCGCAGCGCCGCGGCGTGCTGAGCGGCGGCCGCCCCGGCCAGCGCGGGCAGCCGGCTGCGCAGCGACGCGATCACCCCGGCGGCCGTACGGTCCGCCGCGGCGGTGCGGGCCACCGGATCCTGGGCATGCCGCTCCAGCCAGCCCCGCAGCGCCGCCACGGCCGTGGCGGGCAGCAGACCGCTCCCGCCGCCGGCCGACTCGGGCAGCTCGGGAATGGTGAACCGCGGGACATGGCCGAGACCGGCGCGCTGGAGAAGTTCCGCGTACCGCCCGGAGATGTCCGTGGCGATCTGATGCGGCACCCGGTCCAGCACGGTCACCAGCGTGACGTCGTACTCCTTGGCCGTACGCAGCAGATGCCAGGGCACCGCATCCGCGTACCGGGCGGCCGTGGTGACCAGCACCCACACATCCGCCGCGCAGATCAGCTCCGCGGCCAGCTCCCGGTTGCGCGCGACCAGCGAATCGATGTCCGGGGCGTCCAGCAACGCCAGCCCACTGGGCAGGGCCCGGTCCGTCTCGATCCGCACCGTGAGCAGCCCCGCCTCACCCCCACCCCCCGTCGCACCCGTGCCCGCTCCCCCACCCGGCCCTGCACCCCTGCCACTCCCCACACCCTCAAACGCCCCAGCGCCGTACCCCCCGCCCCCGCCGACTCCGCCCGCACCGTGCACCCCGTAGTCGCCCCGCCCCAGGACATCACCACCCGCCGCGTACTCGTCCTCGCCGCCGTCGTCCTGCTCAGGAACCCACACCCGGGCGAGTTGCGGCAGGACACGCGGCCCGGCGAACCAATGGAGATCATCGGGATGACAGACCAGCACCGGCGTACGCGTCGTCGGCCGCAGCACCCCCGCCTCCGAGACCCGCCGTCCCACCAGCGAATTCACCAGCGTGGACTTGCCCGCCCCGGTCGATCCGCCGATCACCGCGAGCAGCGGGGCCTGAGGAGAGCGCAGGCGGGGAATCACATAGTCGTCGAGCTGGGCCAGCAGCTCGGCCCGGTTGCGCCGGGCCCGGGCGGCACCCCGCAGTGGCAGTGGAAAGCGTGCGGCGTCGACGCGGTTACGCAGAACGGACAGTGCGTCGATCAGCCGGGGTCGTACGTCCAAGGTCGCCACATGTGCAGAATGCCCAATTTCGTTGGGTTTTTGAAGCGTATAACCCCTTGTGCGCGCCGCAAGAATCGCCACAGAACGGGATGAGTGACCCATGGGACGTTCGCGACAAGCGAGGCACAGGCATAACGAGTGCACAACACCCGCCGCACGGGACGCCAAAAGCGATGCAGGATTCGTACCTGCCTGCGATTATCGGGACCGCTTCACCGAACCTCCACAACGTGCCACGCAGGTGAAGCAACCGGGACGAGGCACCCGGACCTCTATCCTTGTCCGCGGTCCGTGATCCACGCCCACACCCGGCCCCCGTAGCTCAGTGGATAGAGCAGGTGCCTTCTAAGCACTTGGCCGCAGGTTCGAGTCCTGCCGGGGGCGCAAACGCCGGTTGACCAGCGCTAACGCTGATCAACCGGCTTTTTGGCTTTAAGCACATCGCTCATTGACCAAGCGCCTTGACTGCCCACGATCGTGGGCAGCATGGTTCTGCCATGACAGACGCGCGGTACAACCTCGCCCCTATGGCCGCCTCATGGGTCCGCTCCTTGCGGTCCCGGAACCTCTCTGAGAACACGATCCGCATCTACGCCAACGCCGCGGCGAAGTTCGGCGAGTTCCTGCTCGATGAAGAGAGCGGCTACCGGCCGCCCGTCGACGACGACGGGACCGAAGGCCGGCCGGCACCGGCCGACCTCGACAAGATTCACCGCGAGCACGTCGAGGCGTACATCACAGCCACGCTCAAGCGGACGTCGGCGAGCAACGCACATCAGCACTTCCGCAGCCTCAAGACAATGTTCAACTGGATGGTGGACGAGGAAGAGCTCGACCGGTCCCCCATGCGGACGATGAAGCCCCCGACACTGCCCGAGGCCGAGGTGCCCGTCATCAGCGACGACGCCTTGACGAAGCTCTTCAAGACGTGCAAGGGCAAGACGTACGCGGATCGGCGCGACACGGCGCTGCTGATGCTCTTCCTCGACACGGGCGTGCGGCTATCAGAAGCAACGAACCGGCGCGTGTCCGATCTCGACCTCGACCTGATGGTGTTGCAGGTGCTCGGCAAGAACAACAAGGTGCGCAGTGTCCCGTTCGGCCGGGCGACCGCGACCGCCCTCGACCGCTACCTGCGGGCGGCCGCGAAGCACAAGGGGAAGCCGCTGGAGGATGAAATGTGGCTCTGGTGGGGCGACCGCAACAAGGGACAAAGAATCACCATTTGGGGCGTGGGCACAATGCTCAAGCGGCGGTGCGCACAAGCCGGGATCGAGCCGCTTCACCCGCATCAATTCCGGCACACCTTCGCACATCAGTGGAAAGTCGGCGGCGGGAATGAAGACGACCTCATGCGCATCACAGGATGGAAATCCCGACAAATGCTCTCGCGGTACGCAGCGTCGGCCGGCGCCGAGCGGGCGCGGATGGCCCATAAAAGGTTGAGCCCCGGCGACCGGCTCTCTTGAGCCGGTACCAGGACGTCACGGGCGGCGGGCGCGTGGGGGGTTAGGTGCTCAGCCGCTGAACTTCGAGGTTCCCGACGAGCCGTGGCACGTGCACGCAGAGCAGCGCGAGCGCTGCGGCTTCGTCGATCTGCTGTGGGTCATGTGCGAGCCGGACATGTGTACCGCAATCCCGGTACAGCATCGGTATCCCCTCGTCGAGGTCCACCGACTCGACACGGACATGCGCCACCTGACCCCCTAACCCGCTCGGCACCCGGACATACCGGATCGCACAGGCGTTCGGAACGCGCGAGGTCAGGCCACTGTACGGGTTCTGTCCCCGTGTGCGCAGGGGTAACACCTGTAGCAGTGCGTCATCTTCGATCGTGACTCTTCAGTGATAAAAGGATCTTGACGGTTACCCGTCGGTAGAGACCGCCGCCTCAGCTTCCCAACGATCGGCGACGGCGCGAGCTTTCTCGGCCGAGCCGGCGACCGGGCCGATAGTGCGCAGCAGCGTTGCCGGGGCGTCGCCGGTGAGCTCTTCGGTGGTATACCCGATCGTCTGGAGGTGCGCAGCCGCGCCGATGACCTCGCGCGGCAGCTCAAGGCCAGCCGCGAGCGCCGAAACGAGCTTCGGCGTGATGGTGTAGTTCTGCCCGCCGACGATCTTCGCAACGAGGCTCTTACCGGGCGCCCAACCGGTTTCGGGGTCCACAGCGACCGCAGCGAACTCTCGCGTACTCCAACGCTTCCCGGTGCCGACGTGCTGCTTCACGAGTTCGGTGAGTGCGTCGCGCTGCTCGGGCATAACCTCCGCCTCTCCGAACACATAGGTCCACACCCCGCTCAGGGGATGACGCGTAAAGATGCTGGTCGGGGAACGCAACAATGGTGCGCTCGAATGCCATTGTCCACGATCGCGGGCGGCTCGTGGGTCACAGGTTCAACTCGGGCCGGATTCTGTCGAAATTGCTAGCTGCCCACGATCGTGGACACCGCACAAGCGGTGTGCTTTAGTGGGGCTGCCCACGATCGTGGGCAGCTCGACGGAGGCACCCATGACCCCTGCCCGACTTCACCTGACCGATAGCGAACTGCTGCGGCTGCTGATGCACTGGGCGCCGCTCGGCAGACCCCTGACCATAAGGGAACTCGCCGAGCAGGTCGGCATCTCGAAGAGCAAGGTTCACGCGCTGCTGTCCGGCGAGCGCACCACTGTCACACCCGAAATCGCGCGCCGCATCTGTGGCGAGCTCAGCGTGCACGAGGGGGCTCTCTTTTTTAAGCCACTGCCCACGCCCATGGGCGAGGGCGTCGATGAAGGGAAACGGCATGAACACGAACGAGCGGTCGATGCAGATGCGGCTCGCAGCTCACAAGAGCTGGGCGGGCACGACGGACCGATCGGCCCGTACCGCCGCCGCCCGTAAGGCAAGCCACCACACGCGCTTTCTGGACAAGGCGCGCGAGATGCACCCCGACGCGAGCGAGGCGCAGATCGAGGCGGTCGCCGAGTCGCTGCGGAAGGCGCATTACACCGAGCTCGCTCTTAAGTCGGCGCAGGCCCGGCGGGCGAAGAGCGACGCGGAGAAGGCCACGAAGCGGCGTCGCACGCGGGACGAGCTCGCGCAGTACGCGGCGAGCAAGAGCGAGCGCGCTGCCGCCTAAGAACCCCGACGCGGGTCGGGGTCGGCCCGGACCGGCATCCGGACCGCCCCTATCGGCTCGCGCCGCACCCAGCATGCAGAAAGTGAGGCGGTTCGCCTTGAGCGCGCAGCCTATCGAGCGCCCCCGGCAGCTCTCCGACCTCGACCGGAAGGCAAGCAACGAGCTCGCCGTCGCCGCGATGCTCGACTACCTCTCGCTTCCCGCCCCGACCATGACCCCGCGCACCGACGCCGTGCACATCACCGTGACGGACACGCGCGATCTCGGTCGGTGGATGTTCACGCTCGGCGGCGAAGTTCACCGCAGCGCCGGCGCCCACGCCGTCGCCCTGTGGTCGCTGCACACAAAGACCCCGACCCGGGCCGACGGCTCGACCGTGGCGATTCGCGTTCACGTCGCGGTCGTTGACGGCGAGGACGTGCTCACCGAAGTTCGCCGGCCGGTGACCCCGTGAGCACGAACCCCGACGCCGTGCACGGCACCTCGACCGACGCCGCCCTCGAAGCAGCGGCCGCCCGATGACCGCCGCCGACTTCCGCGAGCTGCTCGACGCCCTCGGCTGGGGCGTCGGGGCCGCGCTGCTGCTGATGCTCGCCGGCGCCTTCGACACGGCCCGTGCACGCAACTCCCGTACGCGAAAGGACGACTCGACGTGCGACTGACCACACGCGACCGACTTCGCTACCTCGCCGCGAAGGTGCGGTATCGGCGGCAGACGATCATTCCCGGCGCCTTCCGTATCAGCGTTCGCCGGACGCCGCTCGGTGCCGAACTCGACGTGTCCGACCTCGTCGAGAGCCTTGTGCGGCAGCTCGCCGAGAACTACGCCGACGACCCCGAGGGCATCGACGCCGAACTCGCCAGGATCGCAGAGCTCGGCGTCGCCGCCGAGAACGAGCGGCACCTCGACGGCGCCGGCTACGCCGAGCACGAGCGAGACAGCCTCGTCGAGCAGTTCGTCGACGAGATGGGCGGCGCCCGCATGCGGATCGGCGGCGCCATTTTCACGATCTTGCCGGAGACCGTTCGCGCCCTGGTCGATGAACGCGAAGGCAGCGCCCGGTGACCGCCCCGAAGAACTCCGTCGCCACCGAGCGGGGCCGCTACTACCGCGACCCCGCCGGGGGCCCGGACCTGATCTCGGTTACGAACGTCACCGGCTCGTCGGTGCACAAGCCCGCGCTCGTCCCGTGGGGCGCCGGGCTCGTCGCCGACGCGGTGATCGCGAACCCGATCGAGGTCGCCCGCCGTGCCCGGACCGAGCCGACCCGGCTGCGGCGCGAACTCGTCGCGCTGCCGAACGTGAACCGCGAGCGGGCGTCGAACCTCGGCACCCGCGTGCATCACCGCGCGCACTCGATCGTGATCGGCTCCCCGTACCCGGCCGATCCCGAGGTCGAGCCGTACGCGCGGCAGCTCGCCCGGTTCTTCCGGCTGTGGCGCGTGGACTTCGAGCGCGACGTCGAGGCGGTCGAGACGACCGTGCTCGATCGCGAGCACGGCTACGCCGGCACGGGCGATCTGTGGCTGTGGTTGCCGACCGGTCCGGGCGGGCGCCGCGAGTTGTGGCTGATCGATTACAAGACGAGCGCGAAGAAGCCGGCGACGACGGTCTACGCCGAGCAGCCCTACCAACTCGCCGCATACAAGTACGCCCCCGTCGCGCTGCTCGCGGACGACTCCGAGGTTCCCGCGCCGCGGCCACGCCGCACTGCCGTGCTCAACATTCGCCCCCGCGGCTACCGGCTGGTCGAGCTGCCGAGCGACCGCGCGGTGTACCGGGCCTTTCTCGGTGCGCTGCGCAGCGCCCGGCATCTGCACAACGCGCCCAACGCGTACCCGACGGTTCTGCCGCCATGGGCACCGGGCGCAAATCCCCGAAAGGCGGCGTGACATGGGCTCGCGCATCATGACCATGAAGAAGCAGGCGGTCGAGCTCGGTCGCATCCGTACCGGCTACAGCGTGCCGAACGAGGACCCGAAGAAGCGGGCCCGCGCGGTCCGGTCCGAGACGTTCATCTTCACCTCGCACAGCCGCGACTACGTCGCCGCGGCCGCCGAGCAGTGGGGCGGCGACGTCGAGCCGTGGACCCCTCAGCGGAGCAAGATCGAACAGTTCCGCGTGATCACCCGGGCGCGCGAGATCCGAGCGATCATGCCCTCGGGCGACCCGCTGTCGCAGGCGTACGAGATGTGGGGTGGCGGCGGCTGTGTGCGCCGCTGCGACGGCGAGCGAGAGCAGAAGAGCGGGCAGCCGTGCATCTGCCTCGCTCGGTACGGGCCTGAGTGGCACCGGCGGTCGCCGCGCGAGGTGTGCCGGCCGACGAGCCGTATCTCGGTGATGCTGCCCGAGCTGCCCGACCTCGGGGTGTGGCGGCTCGACACGCACTCGTATTACGCGGCTGACGGGATGGCGGGCAGCGTCGACACGGTGCTGCAAGCCACGGGCGGCGCTTCGATGATGCCGGTCCGCATGTGGATCGAGCAGACGACGCGGGTCGAGAACGGCGAGACGAAGACCTTCCCGGTCGTCAAGCTCGTGCCTGCCGTGCCTCAGTTGAAGCACGCACTGTCGGGCCCCCTGTCGACGGCGGCCGCGCTCGACCCGAGCTCGCTCACCCGGCCGGCGATCGAGGCGGCGCCCGCTGAGATGCCCGACTACCTCGCCGAAGCGCGCGGCTGCCGGACCGCCGAAGAAGTACGGCAGGTGTGGCACAAGGCCAACAGGGCCGGGCACGTCAAGCGCGACGGCACCGACGATCTGTCGCGGGACCTGATGCAGATCTCGCGGGACGTCGAGGCCGGTATCGACCCGCGCACGGGCGTGGTGAACGACGACCAGGACGACGCCGGCCCGGACGCCGAGGGCGTCTACGAAGGCGAGGTTGTCGAGGACGACGAGCCACCGATGCCGCATCCTGCCGCGGCGTGGCCCGAGGTCGCGCAGCCGGGCGGGGGTGCGCGGTGACCCCTTGGCACATGGGGCGCATGTGCGCCTTCGATCTTGAGACGACGGGCGTCGACGTCGAGGCCGATCGCATCGTGACCGCCGCGGCGATCAGGCTCGGCGGCGGCGCCGGTACCGAGCCGTCGTCGTGGATGGCCGACCCCGGGATTCCGATCCCGGACGAGGCGGCCGCGGTGCACGGGATCACGACCGAGCACGCGAGGGCGAAGGGCTCGCCCGCGGTGAACGTCGTCGACGAGGTCGCGCAGACCCTCGCCGATGCCCTCGGCACCGGCGTGCCGATCGTCGGGCACAACGTCGCGTACGACCTCACACTGCTCGACCGCGAGTGCCGGCGGCACGAACTTCCCACGCTGCTCGAACGGTTCACCGACGACGTGCTGTGGCCGGTGCTCGACACGCGCGTGCTCGACACGCACGTGCTGCCGTACCGCAAGCGCCCGTCGAAGACACAGGGTGCGCGGCAGCTCGTCACCCTCGCGCAGGTCTACGAACTGCCGTGGGTCGAGGACGACGCGCACGGCTGCGAGTACGACGCGCTGATCGCCGCGCGGGTGGCGTACCGGATCGGGACGCTCGCGCACATGCGCCGCGGTGACTGGCCCGAGCCGATCCGCACTGAGCGGCGGCCGCGGTTCCAGGAGCTCAAGGGGCTCGACCTCGAAGAGCTGCATCACCTGCAAATCCGGCTCGCGCGTGAGCAAGCGGCCGGGCTCGAAACGCACTTCCGCAAGACCGACCGGACCGCAGTGGTCGACGGGTCGTGGCCGGTCCGTCCCTGGGTGGGTGAAGCTGCATGATCCCCAAGATTCGAATGCTCGACCTCGACGAGCACGCCCTCGTGCTCACCATGAACAAGACCGGCGAGGTCGAGGTGATCAACCCGGGCATGTGCGACGCCCTCGCCGCCGCTGTGCTGCGCACGATCGCCGATCAGCTCATCGCGGCGCACCCGCCGTATCCGTGCACGCCGGATGCCGAGCCCGAGCAGCAGCACGACCGGCCACCCGAGCCGGTGACCGGGCACGGCAGCCGGCTCGACACCGACCGGAAGGTGTGGACGGACGGACGCGGGCACGCGTGGGACCTGTCCCTCAAGTGGGGCGACGCCGCGGGCGGCGTGTGGCGCTGGACGGGCGTGCTCGACCGGGCCGGCACGCCGATGATGCGCGCGACCGACGGCGACGGGCGTGAGCCCCTCGACGTCGTGCGGTCGCTGTACGGGCCGATCGCCCCGCTCGGCGGTGCGGCATGACGAACCCGTACCTCCTCGCTGTGCTCGTCCTCGCGTCGGCCGCGATCACATGGGCGGTGCGCCTCGCCCCGCGCCGGGTAACTGCCGAGCCGCCCGCCATCGACGAGCCGCCCGTCGGCGGCGAGTTGTGCGCGATGGCTTACTGCGGCGCCTGCCAACGCGAGCAGTACAGCGCCATGCACGAGGACGGCTCTCACACCTGTTGGACGTGCCGCACAACGTCGGCGGGTGACCAGTGATGAGTGTCCCCGGGCTGCTCTCCCCCGGCGCCTTCGCGCCCCTCGACGAGGTGCGCTTCGCCCCGGTCGAGCTGCGGGTGATCGGGCTCGACCTCTCCTTGAAAAGCACGGGCGTCGCGCTGCCGGACGGCTCGACGTTCCGGATCAAGACGAAGGCGAAGGAGGGCGACCGCCGGCTGTGCGTCATCCGTGACCGCATCCGGGCCGTGCTCGCCGAGCACCGGCCGCACCTCGCCGTCGTCGAGGATCTGCCGACGCACGCCATGTCGGCCGGGATCACCGGTCAGGTGCACGGCGTCGTTAAGGCCGAGCTCGTCGACGCCGACGTGCCGTACGCGCTGATCGTCCCCGCGACGCTTAAGAGCTTCGCGTGCGATCACGGCAGCGCCGACAAGGTCCGCATGGCGGCGGCCGCCTACCTCGCGGCCGGCGCCGAGTTTCCCGGCGACCTCGACGCGAAAGGCCGCGGGGGCGACATGTGCGACGCGTGGTGGCTGCGCGCGGCTGCTCACGACTGGTGCGGAATGCCGCTGTTCACGCTGCCGCAGGCGCAGCGCGATCGGCTCTGCAAGGCGAAGTGGCCGGACGCCTACCGGCAGCGCTACGTCATGGGGGTGTCACCGTGACTCTGCGGATTGGATCGCTGTTCAGCGGATACGGCGGGCTCGACCTCGGCGTGCAGGCAGTGCTCGGCGGCGAGATCGCTTGGCACTGCCAGTACGACCCCGAGGACAAGTTCCAGTACGCCGCGCGCATCCTCGCCCACCATTGGCCCGGCGTGCCGAACCTCGGCGAAATCAGCGCCATCGACTGGCAGCGCGTGCTCGACGACCTCGGGCCGATCGACGCCCTTCTCGGTGGCTTCCCTTGCACCGACCTCTCATCCGCCGGGCAACGGCTGGGACTCATGATCGGCACGCGCTCGGGCTTGTGGCACTACATGCTGCGCGCGATCGCAGTGCTACAGCCCCGATTGGTGGTGATCGAGAATGTTCGCGGCATCCTCTCAACGAAGGCACGTAGCGGAGTGGAGCCCTGCCCGTGCTGTGTGGAGTACGCAGGAAGTGAGCCTCTTCTGCGGGCACTCGGTGCCGTACTCGGCGACCTGGCCACCGTCGGGTTCGATGCGGAGTGGGCGGGCGTACGCGCTTCGGAGATCGGCGCTCCCCACGAACGTTTCCGCGAGTTCGTCCTCGCATGGCCTGCCGACGCCAGCGGCCCGGGACTGGAAGGGCGACGGATACTCGGGGCAGTTGCCGAACACGCTGCGACTGCTGCCGACACCGCGCACGTCGGACACGAACGGCGCGGGGAAACACGGAACGGGCGGACCGGACTTGCGGACGGCGGTCGCTCTGCTGCCGACACCGATGGCGAGCGACTCTCGACATACGGCGAACTACCGGCCGGACGGATCGGCGTACGGCAACGGGCAGGGAATGACCTTGACGGACGCGACTCGACTGCTCCCTACACCGAGAGCGTCGGATGGGGAGAAGGGCGGACCGAATCAGCGGGGCAGTTCGGGCGACCTGACGCTGCCGAGCGCGGCAGCGAGGCTGATGCCGGCGCCTATCGCGTCGGACGGGGTCGGGGCGAGCGAGAGCTACAGCCAAGTCACTCCGACATTGAATGGGGTGAGTACGAACCCGCGATCCGGCGTTGGGAAGCGATCCTCGGGCGCCCTCACCCCCGGCCAACTGACGATCGAGGACGTCTAGCCGCTGAGTTCTCGGAGTGGATGCAAGGGCTCGCCGCCGGGCACGTCTGCTCGGTGCCCGCCGCGCCCGGAATGAGCGAGGCAGCACTACGAAACGCCCGGCTCAAGGCGCTCGGTAACGGCGTCGTCCCTTTGCAAGCCGAGGCCGCGCTGCGCTTGCTGCTCGCTCGTGTCCTTCCCGAGGTGCCGCTGCTCCTGGGGAACGAAGGTGCGGCGTGAATGGCGTCGGCCCGAGCATCGGCAACCCGCGGCCCGGGTTCGGGCTGCGGGTCCGCCTCGACCACAAGCGGGCGCTCGCATCCGGCGACTTCAACTGTCGGTGCAGCGAGCTCGCCGAGGACGCCGTCGGTCACGACGAGGTGCGGCAGATGGCGGTTCGGGCCGAGCGCCACATGCGGGACGAGTGCCCGCTCGACGAGGTACGGGCGGCGGCCGCCATGCGCGACCACCGTCGCAAGAACCCCCGCAAGAAAAGGAAGTGATCACGATGCACGACCTCGACCCCGACAAGCTGCCCGAGGTCAAAGTCGACGGCAACGCCGGATGGCTACAGGCGGCGCTCACAGCGGCGCAGCGCCGGGGACTGTGGGAGAACCCCGGCACGAGCGTGTTCGCCGTCGTCGAGCTCACCTCGAAGTCGTTCGTCGGGCATGCCGAAGGCGAGGACAAAGACCCGCAGGTGAAGCTGCGGATAACGGTCGCCGAGGTCGCTCAGGATCACGAACAGGCCGGGCTCGTCGCCGAGGTGATGCGCGCCATGATGCGGCGCCGCCGCATGAACGGCACCCTCGACGAGCTCGGGCCCGGCTCGCGGGACGTCGAGGCAGCCGTCGCCGAAGCTCTCGCGTCGCACCCGACCGAGGGCGAGTTCGAGGTGCACAGCGACCGCAAGCGTCGTGCCGGCCGAGTCGAGCAGTACGGATGACACGGCCGGCGGCGGGCAGTCACGGGGCGCGGCGAATGCGCTGCCCCCGCTGCTCCCTTCCCGTGCTGCGCCAGCTCGTCGGCCGGCGGGCGGCGCTCGACGTCGTCGCCGATGCCGAGCAGATGACCGCGGCCGCGGCCGCCGCGCTGTGCGAGCCGAACCGCCTCGACTGGTGCGTGCGCGCCGTCGGCGGCGGGCTCGACCTTCGGTGGCCGGGCAGTCCGCACCCCGCCGGCTGCCCGCACCCGCACGTGATCGACCACGTCTGTACCGCCCCGGTGGCACCCCCGCGGAACCCCGCGGCCCGTAAGACCCGCAAAGCCCCGCCCGTGCCCGCCGGGCAGCTCACCCTCTGAGAGGTACACCCGATGCCATGGTTCAACGTCGACGACAGCGCCCACAGCCACCCAAAAATGATCAAGGCGGGTAACGCTGCGGTCGGGCTGTGGATGCGGTGCGGCTCTTACGTGGCGCAGCACTTGACCGATGGCATCGTGCCCGGACTCGTCGCTGCCATGTACGGCACGGCGCCGCAGATCAAGAAGCTCACGGCCGTCGGGTTGTGGCATGCGACCGGGCACGACTGCCCGAGCTGCCCGCAGCCACCGGCCGGTGACTACTGCATGCACGACTACGCCCGGAACGGGAACCCGACCCGCGCCGAGGTGGAGCGGCGTCGTGCGAAGGCCGCGGACAAGAAGCGCAAGCAACGGGCGTCGGGCGGGGCCGGCGACGCCCCCGGTCGGCCGCCGAGGAATCCGTCGCTCTTCGACGACGATCCCCAGACGGATCGCGAGGGAATCGACGACGATTCGGATTCTTTTTCTCCCCCCGATTCTGACGAATACGCAGGTCAACGGGGTATGTCCCCCGGGGACTCCCCCGGGACTTCACGCGCGCGTGATCCACTCCAATCCACTCCACTCCCTAAGCGGGGGGTTGCTGAGAGAGAGAACGGTGCGGGTAGTAGCGGGCGCGCCCCCGAGCCGGCTCACTCTCTGATCCCCACCGATTGGGCACCGAGCGAGGAAGACGTCGCCGCGGCGCAGCTCGCCCGGTCCGACGCCGGCCGCGAGCAGCTCACGCAGCAGCAGCTCGTCGCCGTCACGCGGAAGTTCGTCCGCCGGCAGCTCGACGACCGGCGCCGCGCGGCCGCGTGGGGTGGCAGGTGGCAGCAGTGGGCCGAGAACGAGCGCACCGAATCGGGCGTCGTCGTTCCTTTTGACCCTGGTGCCCACGCCCACGGGCGAGGGCGTGAACAGCAGACCAAGGGACAGCAGCAGCGCGAGGGGCTCGCGCGGCTCATGCAACAGACCGGGGAGGTCTGACGATGGACACGCAGGAAGTGATCAGGCTGCTCGCCGAAATCAGCCTCATCGATGACCGGGTCGTCAAGACCGACGAGACCGAGCAGATCGCGCAGGTGCGCCTCTGGGCCGCGGCACTGATCGACGTGCCGTATCCGTTCGCCGGCGAGGCGGTCGGCCGCCACTACGCCGAGAGCGCATGGGCGGTCATGCCGAAGGACATCGCGGCACGGTGGCGCACGGTCGCCCGTGACCGGATGGCGCGGCACGCCGAACGCCGGGCGCCGGATGCCGACCCGGACGACGTCGACGGGTACGTGCTCGCACTGCGCGCCGACCGATCAGCGGTCGTCACCGGTGTCGAGCCGCCCGCCCGGGTCAGGGCAGAACTCGCCCGCGTCGGCCGGACGCTCGACGAGCCGGCCCCGGCGAACCCCCGCTATCGCGCGGCGAAGGCAGCCATGTTCCCGAAGCGCGACAAGCCGGCCGGACCGCCCGAGCTCAGCGTGCGCTGCCCGACATGCGGGGCGGACGCCGACCGCCCCTGCAAGACGCTGGGGCGAGAACGGGTCATGGGCAACACGCACCCGGACCGGCAGCGCGATCACTTCGTCGCGCAGCAGCAGGGGGCGAGCGCATGAGCGACGCCGAGCAGCGGCAGATCGCCGACGCGTGCGCCGCGGTGATCGCCGGGTCGATCGAGGAAGTCGTCGCCGAGTTCCCCGACGCCACCCCCGAAGCGCAGGCACGGCGCGCGGTCCGCGCACTCATGGCGCAGGGGTGGCACATCACCGCCGAGCCGCTGTGCGCCCGTCTGGGCGCCTCGTCGGGGCTGACGCACACCACAAGCCGCACGAGCACCTCTACGCCCGCCCTGCGGTCCGCGTAGCGCTGAGAAAGGGATCACTCAATGACCGCCGAGAATCCACAGCAGATCGCAGCCGGCCCGCAGTTCGTAGGGGCCCGCATCGTCCGCCCCGATGAAGCGGTCGCCCCGCCCCGGTTGTTCGTCCTGCGCCGTCATATCGACGTGTCCGGGGTGAGCGGTACCGGGATCGTCGCCGATGGGGCGCTGTGGCCGGACGGGACCGCTTCGGTCAGGTGGCGCGGCGAGCACCCCTCAATCGTCTTTTGGGATCGCGGCCGCATATCCGTCGACCACGTCCACGGTCACGGCGGCGCGACCGAGGTCGAGTTCGTCGACGAGGACCCGGCCGACTCGCTCCCGACCGCCGAGGCGCCGATCGCGCTGCGCCGCGTAATCGACATTGCCCTCGGTAAGCCGGTCCGGTGCCCGCAGTGCCATCGGCCGGGCGCCTGCCGGTGCATCGCATCCCGGCACGAGGAACGCGTCGAGGTCGTACTCGACGCCGTGCTGTCGTGGCTCTCCCGCAACCCGGGCGGCGCCTCGTGAGCGCCTTCGACTTCGACCCCGGCGACCTCGACGAGGACACCCTCGACGCTCTCGACGAGATGACCGACGACGAGCTCGCCGAGCTCTTCGACGACCAGGACGACGGCGAGCCCGAGCTCATGCTGCTCGCCGGCTACGGCCGGCCGGCCAATCGGCGGCCGCCCGTGATCGACCCGCACCGGCGCCTCGAAGACCTTCCGCCGATCGACACCTTCACCCCGCCCGCCCGTACCACTGCGAGGACCCAATGACCGACATATTCACCGCCCTTGACGAGAGGAAGTGCGGGCCCGAGTGCGCCGAGACGCACACCTGCACTGGCCGGTGCATCCTCGCCCCGCTGTATCCCTCGCTCGTGTCCGACGAGGTACTGCTCGCCGCCCTCGACGGGGTGCGGGCATGGCGGCACCGGCAGCCGCACCACGATGCGGCCCGCTTCATCGAGCTCGACGCGATTCTTGACGCCGCAGCGGTCGGCCGGATCGAGAGGCAGCTCGGACAGGATGCGCCGACGTCGCTGCCCGAGGCGGTCGAGGCGCACCACCACCTCATGAACCAGCGCCGCCGCGCGCTGGAGGACGCACGCCGCACCTGGGATCAGGCCGAAGCGAACGCGATCCGGCAGGTTGCCCGGTTCATGCCGCACAGCACCCCACAGCCGGCGAAGAGCGGGGGGACGCGATGACCATGCAGGACACCGCCCGTACCGCCGCGGAAGACCTTCGGATCGTCCTCGACCACTGGCAGCACATGCGAGACCTGATCGACACCACCACGCCCGCCCCATGGCCGCCCGCCATGCGCAGCGACTACCTTCGCGCCCTCGATGAGCACGACGCCGCCGAGGTCGCCGCACCCGCGGTCGAGCGCGAGCACCTGGTGCTCGCTGAGCAGCCCGCCCCGCTGCGACTGCACGTCGTCGACGCCTGCCGATCGGTCGAGGTCGCGCTGTGCTCGGTCGCCGACGAGATCGCCGCCGATGTGCAGCGCGCAAAGGTCGCCCCGCCGCGCCGGCCGAACCCGACCGACCCGGTCGGTCGCGACCTCGCACTGCTCGCCGCTCGTGACGAGGCAGACCCGCAGCGCTGGCACTACAACGTCGGCGGACGCAGCGCGCCGCGGGCGGCCGCATGGCTGCTCGCACGGCTCACCGACAAGCCCGGCCCGTGCCTGCCCATCAACGGGGCGCACCGCGACCGCATCAGCCGTATCGCCCGCGAGGCAGCACGGCGCATCGAGCGGACGATCGGCATCGAGCAGCGCCGCGGCTTCCCCATGGAAGACCGGCCGTGCCCGTGGTGCGGCGCCACACTCACGATGCACCGTGGCGGCACCGATGCGCCGACCGTGACGTGCGAGAACGGGATCGAGTGCGGCGCCCCGGTGCAGCTGCTCGACGGACGCCGCACATGGGCGGAGCCGCACGAGCTCGCCACCCTCGAAGCGGCGCTCGACGCTGGCGCGCGTCGCCGGAAGCGGGCCGCGGACCGGCGTCGGCAGCGCGCCGCGGCGAAGAACCGCGATGTCGCATAGGCCCGCCACGCAGCAACGGGGACCCCGCCGATCTGCCTTCGGCGGGGTCCGTTCGGTCGTGCGCTACTGCTCGTCGGGCTCGATGCGGCGTCGGCTGTCCCGAGCCGCTGCTCGCTCGGCGAGAGCCTTGAAGAAGGGACGAGCGAGGTTCCAGTCGACCGCTTTCGAACGGCCGACCGGGACGACCGGAGGAAACCCCGGCTGTGCCGCTAGCTGCGACACGCGTTGATGAGTCATCGATGGGGCGATTCCCTCGTCGACAACGCGCCGGGCGCATTCACGGAACGACACCATGTCGGGTGCCTCCCCTCCATCGGTCATGGGCATGAATTCTCCCCACCTGACTTGCCATATGGCAAGTCAGGTTCTAGCTTTGCGCCTACATACGGAAAAGCCCCGGCCGGCGCTGAGGACGCCATATGGCCGGGGCGGACCCGCCCATAGCCGCTAAGCCGAGAGGGCCGATCCGTGAAGAATCGTAGCCGGGCGCATCCGACCTCACCCCCCGAAGGACCGAGTCGCACCAGCCGCTTTCGCAATCGGATCGGGTGGCGCATCGCACTCGGGATCATTTCGCCGGCCGCCGCGGGCATCGTGGCATGGTCCCTGTACGTCGTCGCTCACGACATGTACGGCGTTCCGGGGTTCCTCGCCGCGCTCGTCGCCGCGTGCTTCGACGGCATCGCGCTCGCCTGTCTGCACCTCGCGAGCGAGGCGGTCCGCGAGGGACGCAGCGCGCTCGGGCCCCGGCTCGTGACGCTACTGCAAGCGGTGATCTCGATGTACTTGAACCGCCTGCACGCCGAGTACATCGGCGGCGGCTTCGGGGCGACGCTCATGTTTGCCGCCCCAACAGCGGGGCTGCTGTTGCTCTTCGACCAGTCGTGGGCCGCGACCCGCGCACGACACCGGATCGCGCGCGGCGAGCACCCGATGCGTTGGCCCGTGTTCGGGTGGCTCGGGTGGCTGCTCGCCGGCGAACAAGCGTGGGAGGCGACGAAGCGCCGCGCCGTCGCGCACGTGACCGGCGCCGGCGACGAGGACGAGCCGGCCGCCACCGGGGTACGCGAGTCGGGCGAGCTGCTCGCATCCGAGTTCACCGGCATGGCTCCGAGCAAGGCAATCAAGATCATGCACGAGGCCCGGCCCGAGCTCACCCTCGTGCAACTCGCCGACGTGCTGCGGCAGTACGGACAGGAAGTGACCGAGGTCGACGTCGCGATCGTCCTCGACCGCGTGCCGCGGCCGAGCGGCATCACGGTGACACGGGCTGATGCGGGACCGCATCACTACGAGGCGCCCCCTACGCAGCACCTCGTGATCACCGTGCAGCAGCCCGAAGCCATCACCACGGCGCCCGTTCCGGCCATACTGCCCGAGCCGACTGCCGAGGGTGCACCCGGCCCCGCAGGTCGGCCGACAGATGCGCCGCGGCAGCCCGAGGTCGACGACACCCATCGGACCGAGCGCATCGTCGACGAAGCACTCGCCGGGGCCGGACTGTCAAAGGCCGATGCAGTGCGGCGCATCCGTAATGCGCTGCCGAGCCTCAACGCCGTACAAGTGGCCCAGCAGATGACCCGGCACGGGTTCGAGACGACCGATGGATACGTGCGCACGGTCAACTCTCGCGACGCCAACAAGCCGAAGGCCGAGCAGCAGCCGCGACCGAAGCGCGAGCAGATCGGCCCCTATCTCTAACGGCCGGAAGGGGCTCGTCGTGGCGGTCACGAACGCCCAAGGAATCGGGGCGCTTCCCGCGGTGAATCGTCACGGATTCCGTGACGATTCACCCCCGAAAAGTCTGTGATCTCCGGGCAAGTGCACAGGTCATGCCGTTCTGTCCCCGGGGGACTCCCTCGGGACTCACGCGCGTGTGCTCCACTCCACTCCACTCCCGTACGTGGGGGTTGCTGAGAGAGCGCTACGTGCAGGCGGTATCGCGCGAGCGCACGACACGCTCTCTCTGCCCCCGCCCGTGACTTGACGCCCGACGATCACGTGTCGCACCCTTGTCGGCAAGTCCGCTATGCCCGGACGCAGAAGCTACGCCAACGCCCCTCGCACACAGCGGGGGGCGTTCGCATTTCCCCCACGCGGCCCCGCCCGGCGCCGCCATCACCGCGCCCCACCCCACAACCGGACCCCGCCGAGAGGGGCTGTCACCCATGCGCGTACGGCTCACCGACGGGCAACGCGAGGTAGAGATCAGAGCCGAAGGCGACGACCCGGGACTGCTGCGGCAGATCGAGCGCACCGCGCGCCGACTCCTCGTCGACCTCGCACCCCAACCAAGCCCGAGCCCGAGTGCGTTCGGGTTCGGCAGGCAGCTTGACCTCGACCGCGTCGCCCTCGACTCGACGATCGAGCAAGCCGACCAGGACAACGAACTCGACCACGAAGACGAGGACGACGACACATGAGCGGCCGATGGGCAGGCAGCAACCGACGGGCCGAGCTGCCGCCCAACTGGTACAGCGAGATACGGCCGTTCGTCCTCACACGTGATCGCTACCGATGCCAATGGTTCGAGAACGGCCGACGCTGCATGCGACCGGCGAACCAGGTCGACCACATCGGGGACAAGCACGATCACCGACCCGAGATGCTGCAAGCGCTCTGCGCCGAGTGCCACGCCCGCAAGACGTCACGCCAAGGGAACGCGGCTCGATGGGCGGAGCGTACGCAGCGACCGGCCGAGCGACACCCGGGGCTCATCTGATCAGGAAGGCCGGCCAGGATGTGAGTGATCACCCTGGGGGGTGACTCCCTCCCCTCGCCCCTTCGGGGGCCCGGGAGGTGCTGCGGCTCTCCGGGCGTATGAAACCCCGGGATTCCGGGGCATGGCACCCCCTGTGCTGCCCGTGGGCGGACGGGCAGGGGTCGGGGAGGGTGATTCGATGGCGCGGCGACTGGGCATCGCAGAGCGCCTCTCACCCCCTCGACCCCATTCTGCAGAATGGATAACCGCAGGTCAGAGCCCCTTTTGCCGTTACATCTGCGGTAGGATGGGGGTATGAACACGCGCCGCTGCGAGCACTGCGAGGGACACCTCGGCGCCCGACATGCGCACAACGCGCTGTACTGCTCGGGCCGATGCCGGGTTGCGGCGCACCGCGCCCGCCGCACCCTGCCCGACGAACTCACGAGCCGGCCCCGTTGGGTACGCCGCACCTCGCGGAAGCTGCCGATCACTGTAGGCGGGAACACGGCGAGCAGCACGGACCCCGAGACGTGGTCGCGCTACCGCGACGCCGCGGCATCGACCGCCGGCGCCGGGCTCGGGTTCGTCCTCGACGGCGACGGCGTCGTATGCCTCGACCTCGACCACTGTCTGTACGGCGACCGGCTCGCCCCCTGGGCGCAGCGCATCGTCGACGCCGCCGGCCCGACATGGGTCGAGCGATCGGTGTCCGGTGACGGGCTGCATGTCTGGGGACTTGGCGAGCTGCCGCACGGCCGGCGCATCAGCGTCGGGACCGGCACGGTCGAGCTGTACGGGACCGGCCGGTACATCGCGGTCACGGGCGACACCTGGGGCAACACGCCTCGCCGGCTCGGTGATCTGTCCGAGGTCATTCACGAACTGTTGTAGCGGCTCCCGACACGGGGCGCTGCGGCGTACCCGACACGGGAGGTAGACCGATGGCTGTGGCCGGACGCAAGCCGAAGGATGGGCCGAAGCGCAACAGGGTCGCTGCGGTGCACGAGTGGACGACCGTCGCCGACGAGCGGTACGAGGGACCGCGGCCCGAGCTGCCCGAGTCGCGGCGGGTTGAGTGGACCGATCGCGAGCTCGGGCGCTGCTCTGAAATGCAGCCGTTGCAGCAGCTCACCCGCGTGTGGTGGGAGCGCATCACTGGTATGCCGCACTGTGTTCTCTGGGATGACGGCGACTGGCAGTTCGCGATCACGACCGCCATGGTCGCCGACGCCGTGTTCGCCGGCGACGTCCGGCTCGCCGGCGAGCTGCGGCAGCGCGAGCGCGTGATCGGCACGACCCTCGACGCCCGGCGCGATCTTCGCATCCGGTACGTGCCGGTCGAGGATGCCGACCAGGACGACGAGCAGCCGCTCGCCGCGGCCGCCGACGCGCGGCCGGTGACCCGGCTCGCCGACCGCCGGCGTCGGCTGATCGCCGATGCCCCGTGAGCTCGTTCGCGCCCGGGACCATGACCGCACCCGCTCGCTAGGTTGGCTCGCCCTCGCGTGGAAAGAGCATTTCTGCGTGCACGGGCCCGGGGACATCCAGGGGCGCCCCCTCGATCCCGACTCCCCCGACGGCGTTCCCCTCGACGATGAGCTCGCGGCGCTCACGGTCGACGCCTACGCCCTCGACGGGTCCGGTCGTCGGCTGTACGACTCGACGTTCTTCTCTCGGGCGAAGGGGCGCGACAAGTCGGGTACGGCCGGGCGCTTCGTACTCTTCGAGGCGTTCGGGCCGTGTCGGTTCGCCGGGTGGGCCGAGGGCGGCGAACGGTTCCGGTGGCGCGACTTCGAGTACCGCTATGAGCCGGGCGAACCAATGGGTCGGCTCGTCACGTACCCGTTCATCCGGTGCCTTGCCACCGAGGAAGGGCAGGCCGGCAACACCTACGACAATGTTCTGTACAACCTCACCGACGGGCCGCTCGGCGAGGATCTGCCGAGCGACGCCGCGGGCGTGACCCGAGTCATCCTTCCGGACGGCGGCGAGATCGTTCCGTCGACCGCGTCCAACGCCGCGAAGGACGGCGGGAAGGAAACGTTCGTCGTATTCGACGAGACGCACCTGTACGTGCTGCCCGAGTTGCGCCGCATGTACGCGACGGTCCGGCGCAACATGGCGAAGCGCAAAGAGGCGTCGCCGTGGTCGCTGGAGACGTCGACGATGTACGCCCCGGGCGAGGGGTCCGTCGCCGAGGAGACACACACGCTCGCGAAGCTCATCCGGGAAGGCAAGACCCGGCGCGAGCGGCTGCTCTTTGATCACCGGCAGGCGCCCGAGGGCATCGACCTCACCGACGAGGCTGCGGTGCGCTCGGCGCTCGGCGAGTCGTACGGCGACTTCGCCGCCGTGATGGATCTCGATCGCATCGTCGATGAGATCTTCGACCCGCGGAACTCGCCGAGCGACAGCCGGCGGTACTTCTTCAACCTCGCCGAAGCGGCCGCCGACGCATGGCTCGCCGAACCCGAGCTGATCGCCGTGAGCGACCTCGACAAGGTCATCGCCGACGGCGACATGATCACGCTCGGTTTCGACGGCTCGCGCAAGCGCTCGCGGAAGGTGACCGACGCGACCGCCCTGATCGGCTGCCGCGTCGCCGACGGGCACCTCTTCGAGCTCGGCGTGTGGGAGCAGCCGGCCGGCGCCGCGGGTGAGAACTGGGAGGTGCCGAAGGCCGAAGTACTCGCCGCGGTCGAGAGCGCCTTCGATCGGTACCGGGTCGTCGGCATGTTCGCTGACCCGGCGAAGTGGCAGGAGCACGTGACCGGTTGGGAAGCCCGGTACGGCACGCAGCTCGCGGTCAAGGCGACCCGCGATCACCCCGTCGAGTGGTGGATGACCGGCGGCCGCGCGATTCACATCGTGCGGGCAACGCAGCGCCTACTCGACGCGATTCTCGAACGCGAGGTCAGCTACGACGGGTCGTACGCCTTGACCCGGCACTTCCTCAACGCCCGTCGCCGAGACGGGCGTACGGGCATCCAGATCATGAAGGAGAACCCCGACTCGCCGCGCAAGATCGATGCCGCGGTCGCGAGCATCCTCGCCTTCGAGGCGCGGTCGCAAGCGGTCGCGAAGGGGCTCGCCGAAGAGGCTGCCCCGATGGGCGGGTTCACGTTCTGAGAGCCCGAGAGGGGGCGACATGCTGAGTGACGAGGTCGACTCTCCCGACTGGTGGCTGCTTCGTCTCGGGCGACAGATGCGTGATCGTACGTCCGAGCTCGACACGTGGTGGGACTACTACCGAGGGCGACACCCGTTGCCCGAGCTGCCGCGGAACGTCGGCGAGGCGTTCCGGGCGTTCCAGCGCAAGAGCCGTACCAACTTCATGGGCACGGTGGCGAACGCTCCCGTGCACAGGTTGCGGGCGTTGGGGGTCACCGACGGCGAGGGGAACCCGGACGACGACGCCGCCCGGTGGTGGCAGCTCAACCGGCTCGACAGCCGGCAGAAGCAGGTGTACCGAACTGCCCTTACGCAGTCGGTCGGCTACATGATCGTCGGGCCGCACCCGACCCGGGTCGAGGACAACGCCCGGCCGTCGCCGCTCATCACCGCCGAGACGCCGCGCGAGTGCATCGTCGAGCACGACCCGGCGACCGGCGAGCGTCGAGCCGGGCTCAAGGCTTGGTACGACGACGTCGAGCGGGTCGGCCGGGCAACGCTGTACCTGCCCGACGTGCTCGTGCGGTACAAGACGAAGGAGCGCGGGCCCGGCCGGCTGCCATGGGGCCGGCAGGCATGGGAGCAAGACGGCGACGAGCAAGAGCACGACCTCGGCGGTCTGCCGATGGTCGACTTCCCGTGCCGGCCCGAGCTCGGCGAGGACCCCGAGCCCGAGTTCGCCGGCGTGATCGACATTCAGGACCGGCTCAACCTGGGTGTACTCAACCGGATGACCGCGGCCCGGTACTCAGCCTTCCGGCAGAAGTACGTCACCGGCCACAAGTTCCGGAAGCGCGTCGACCCGCTCACCGGGCTCGAAGTCGTCGAGCAGCCCTTCGTCCCCTCGCCCTCGGCGGTGTGGGCGAGCGAAGGCGAGGCGACGCGGTTCGGGCAGCTCGACGCGACCGACTTGAGCGGATTTCTGAAAGAGCACGAGGCCGATATCCGAAACCTGTTGCTGATCAGCAACACCC
The DNA here is from genome assembly GCF_004125265.1 of Streptomyces lydicus. Classification (GTDB taxonomy): domain Bacteria; phylum Actinomycetota; class Actinomycetes; order Streptomycetales; family Streptomycetaceae; genus Streptomyces; species Streptomyces lydicus_C. The sequence goes on along the minus strand of NZ_RDTE01000003.1, from coordinate 6,017,492 downwards.
CCGCGTACTACTTCGCGACCGACCTCGTGAACATCAGCGCCGACACGGTGCAGGCACTCGACGTGCTGCACCTCGCGAAGGTCGGCGAACACATGGCGTTTTTCGGCGAGGCGATCGAGGACGTCTTCACCCTGTGTGCGCGGCAGGCCGGCGTCGAGCGCGACTTCACCGAGGCCGAGGTGCGTTGGCAGGACCCGCGGCAGCTCAACCCGGCCGTGCTCGCCGACGCCGCGGTAAAGAAGAAGGGGATCGGCTACCCGCTCGGCGTGCTCGCCGAGGATATGGGCGAGTCGCCGCAGCGCGTGCGGCGTATCACCGCGGGCGCCGCGGCCGACGCACTGCTCGGCGCCTCACTGCTACCGACCGCTGCGCCGCAGCAGCAGCCGGCGGCCGGCACGGGGACCGGTGGGACAGCGTGAGCGAGGCGAGGCAGGCGGCGCTCTCTCAGCAGTACGACACGCTCACCGACCGATTGCGCGAGCGGCTGCTCAGCTTCGTCACCGACGCTTTCGAGTCGCTCGGCAGCTACCGCGACGCCGACGCGACGCTGTTCGTCGAGCACGTGCTGCCGGCCGTGCTCGGCGCGCAGCAGCAGATCGGATCGCTCACCGATGCCTACCTCGCCAGCATGGTTGCCGACATGTTCGGCGGTGCGGCCGCGCCCGCGGGCGTCGTGCTCGACGATGCGTTGCGCGGCGTCGCACCCGAGGTCGTCTACGCCCGGCCGTTCGCGTCGGTGTGGTCGGCGCTCGGCGAAGGTAGGGACATGGTCGACGCGGTCGCCGCCGGCGGTGTCCGGCTGCGCTCAATCACCGAGACCGATATGCAGCTCGCCCGCACCCATGCGGCGCAGCAGACGATGCGTCGCGGCGGCGCGCGGTTCTACCGGCGTCGGCTGTCCGGCCCAAAGAATTGCGCGTTGTGTGTGATCGCGAGCTCGCAGCGGTACCGCGTCGAGAAACTCATGCCGATTCATCCGGGCTGCCACTGCAAGCCGGAACCCCTACCGGGCGACCGTGACCCGGGGCAGATCATCGACGAGGGGCTGCTGCAAGAGGCGCACGACGCGATCGCGCGTGACCTCGGCGAGTCGGATCGCGGCGGCCGCAAGCCGGATTACCGGAACGTGATCATCACCCGCGAGCACGGCGAGATCGGGCCCATGCTGGCCGTCCGCCGGCACGAGTTCACCGGCCCGAAGGACGTCCCGAAACCGGACGCTCCGGGCGCGGACTGACGCCGACACGGCGCATCACTGCTCACCCTCACCCGACACGGGAGACACCACCATGCGTACGCGCACTCTGCCCACGCTGCCCGGGATCGAGGCGGCCGCCGGCTGGACTCACCCCTACCCGACCGGTCTGTTCTCGCCGTTCTTCTACAAGGACGGCGGCGACAGTGGCGGGGACGAGACCGACGACGGCAGCGACGACGACCAGGACGACGACGCCGGAGACGACAAGCCCGACAAGGGCGACGACGGTAAGGACTGGAAGAGCGAGGCCGAGAAGTGGAAGGCGCAGTCACGCAAGCACGAGGCCCGTGCCCGTGAGAACGCGAACGCGGCGAAGGAACGCGATCAACTGCGGCGCGAGGGACTGCCCGAGCAAGAGCGGAAGATCGAGGAAGCTGTCGGCAAAGCGCTCGCCGAAGAGCGGGCGAAGAACGGCGGGAAGCTCGCGCGGCAGGCTTTCCTCGCCGCGGCGAAGGGGCTGATCCCCAACGCCGGCGACGTCGCCGACGACGTGAACCTCTCTCGGTACGTCACCGACGAGGGCGACGTCGACGAGGACGGTCTCGCCGAACTCGTGAAGCGCCTCGCCCCGAAGGCATCCGGCACGGACGACGACGAGGACGACGACCGCGACGACGAGCGCGACACGCGCCGCGGCGGCCGCGACCGGCGCGGGTTCGATCAGGGCGCACGCGGCGGCCGCTCGAAGGACCGCCGCCGAACCAGCGTCGCAGCCGGCCGCGATCTGTGGGCCGAGAAGCACGGCAAGAAGACCAACACCTGACACCGGGAGTCTCCCGATGAACCTCACCACCACGACCGAGACCTTCGGTCAAGACGATCAGTCGTGGCTCGCGTCCGCGCACGGAACGAGCAACGCGAGGACGATCACCCTCGACACCTCGGCGTTCACGCCGGCCACGCACTACCCGAACGGCTACTTCCCGAGCGGTCTGCCCCTGGGGCGGATCACCGCGACCGGGCTGTTCGGACCGTATGACAACACCGCGGCCGACGGTCGCGAGACCCTCGTCGGTCACCTCTTCACCGCGGTGAAGTCGCCGACCGTCAACACCATCGACCCGCAGGGCGCTCTCTTCTGGCACGGCGGCGTCGTCGAGGCCAAGCTGCCGCGCCCCGTCGACGCTGCCGGGAAGACGGACGTCGCCGGCCGGATCACCTACTTCTGAGAGGGGTGAGTAACCCGTGCTGATCAACACCGACTACATCACCCCCGCCGAGCTCACCGGCTACGTGCGCGCCGGCGAGGCCGACCGCGCAGCGAATCAGTTCACGCTCGCCCGGTGGCTGCCGAACAATCCGATTGATGACCTTGAATACCGCTTCACCCGGGGTGGCGAGGGGCTGATCGAGGCGGCGTCGTTCCGGTCGTACGACACCGAGTCGCAGATCGCTGCGCGGCCCGGGATCACCCGCGTCTCCGGTGAACTGCCGCCGATCTCCCGCAAGCTGCGGCTCAACGAGTACGACCGGCTGCGGCAGCGTCGCCTCGGCGGACAGGTGCGCAACGCGCTCATGCGTGACGCACTGCGCATGACACGGGCGGTGTCCGCGCGTATGGAACTCGCCCGCGGCGAGGTGCTCTACAAGGGCAAGCTCGAACTCGCCGAGAACGGCATCGTCGCGACCGTCGACTTCGGCAGGAAGGTGTCGCACACAGTCGTCGCTGCAACCGCGTGGACGAACCCGGCCGCCGAGATCCTCGCCGATCTCATGGCGTGGAAGGCGACTTACATCGCGACCAACGGCGAGGCGCCCGGCGCCATCGTCACGAGCGATCGAGTCGTCGCGCTGATGATGCGGAATGACGAACTGCGCGCCCTGGTGTACGCGGGCGGCGTCTCGCAGCCTTCGGTGATCAGTGTCGCCTCGATCAACTCGGTTCTACAGGCGTACTCGCTCCCGCCGATCTCGACGTACGAGGCGCAGGTGCGGGTCAACGGAACCGCGACCCGGATCATCCCCGACGACCGCGTGCTGCTGCTGCCGGCCGCCGGCGACGCCAACGACCCGGAGTCGACCGACCTCGGCGCCACGTTGTGGGGCACGACTGCCGAGTCTCTCGACGGCGATTACGGGATCGAGGACGGCGAAGAGCCGGGCATCGTCTCGGGTGTCTACGCGGAGAAGGACCCGCCGGCGCTCTGGACGAAGGCGGCGGCGATCGGGCTGCCCGTGCTCGCGAACCCCGACCTGACGTTCTGCGCCGACGTCGCCTGAGAGGGGTGAGCAGCATGAGCGAGCAGCAGCTCGTCGCGACCGTGCACGTCCGTGATCTTCAGGGTCGGACCGTCGTGCTCGAACCCGGCGACGACGTGCCGGCGTGGGCGGTCCAGCAGATCACCAACCCGAAGGCGTGGGTCGACGTCGTCGACGCGATCGACGTTGCCCAGGTGCCCACGCCCCCGGGCGCGGGCACCGTCGAGGCGCCGCCGCGGTCCGGCAAGGGTTCGGGCGTCGAGGTATGGCGCTCGTTCGCGGAACGCAAGGGCGTCGACGTCGACCAGGGCGCGGCCCGCGAGGACGTCATCGCGGCGTGCGAGGCGGCCGGCGTCGTCGAGCGAGAGGAGTAAGGGCATGGCGCCGTTCGCGACCGTGGAGGACTACGAGGCGCGTGCCGGCGTGACCCTTGTCGAGCCGAAGCGCTCGCAGGTCGAGGCGTACCTCGACGACGCTTCGGCACTCATGCGGCGGCACATTCCGACGGGATACGAGCCGGACCCGGGGACAGCGACGGCGATCGCGGTCGCCGTCGCTCGCCGGGTCATGGCGAACCCGGGCGGCTACCGGCAGAGGAGCATCGGGCAGTACGCCGAGACGCTCGGCGAGGCCGGCGGGCTCTACCTCACCGAGGGCGAGATCGCACTGCTACAGCCCGAGACGCTCGACGACCCGAATGCCGACGCCGCGTACTCCCTCGGGCTGCGCGACGACGGGCTGCCCGGCTGGCAGTACGACCCGCTGTGCAAAGGGCGGTTCCTGTGATCCCCGACGATCTGCTGCCGCACCTCGTCGACATCGAGCAGCCGGGGACGGCGACGGACCGGTACGGCAACACGGTCGACGACTGGACGACCTCGACGCACGCCGCGGTGAACGCATGGTTGCAGCAGACCACCGGGGCCGAGGACACCGACCAACGGAACGCGCAGATCGGCGAATGGCTGATGCTGTGCAACTCGCGCGACACCAGCGGACAGCCGCTCACGGTGCGCGGCGAGGCACGCGTGCACTGGCTCGGGGTCGACTTCGAGGTGATCGGGCCCCCTGGGCCGGCGTACGAGCCGGCCGAGCTGCATCACTACGAGATCAGGCTGAAGGTAGCGGAGGGGTGACCATGGCACGCTCAAGGTTTCGGCCCAACCGGCGCAACATCGCAGGTCTACTCAAGACGCCGGAGACGCACGCGCTGATCGAGCGGAAGACCCGGGCGGTCGAGGACGCCGCGGCGGCGGCCGCGCAGTCCGATGGTTGGGAAGGGCAGTTCCGGACGGACGTCGAGGCTGGCGACAAGCGGGCCCGCGGCGCCGTCATCGGGGACTACTCGACCCCCTATCCCGAGGTGTCGCGGCGGGCGCTGCTTCGCGGTCTGGACGCCGCGGGGGACACCGACTGATGACACCGCCGATCGTCTTCCCGGACGCCGCGGCGGTCGTCGCCGACTACCTGCGAGCGGGGCTCGCCGAGCACGGGCAGCCGGTGCACGTAGGCACGCGAGTGCCCTCACCGCGACCGATGTCGTTCGTCCGGGTCGAGCGAATCGGCGGGGCGCAGCGGGACGTCGTGACCGACCGGCCGCGGCTGGACGTCCACTGTTGGGGGTCGACCGAGGAAGCCGCGCACGACCTCATGCAGCTTGCGCGGGCGCTGCTCGGCGCAATCCCCGGATGGCGCGGGGCAACCGCGTACGACGTCGACGAGGTCGGCGGACCGAACCTGTTGCCGGACCCGGCGAGTTCTTCGCCGCGGTACGCGCTCGCCGTCGAGATTTCGCTGCGGGGCAAGAGCCTCGCCACCTGAACACGGGCTCACCCGCCCTGACAGCACACCCCCGGACCGCGTCGCGGCCGGGGGTTTTCATTGGAGGGACGCATGTCCACACCGACCCCGCCGGTCCTCGAAGACGGGCTCAGGAACGACTACATCCGCAAGCAGCTCATGCAGGCTGTTTACGCCGCGGACTACTCGGCGGCTGTCGTCGCGACCCCGTTCAACTCGTCCGACGGCACCCTTACGGCGATCCCTACCGGCTACGTCCCGGTCGGCTACACCACCGACGACGGGGTTACGTTCACCGGTGATCTGTCGATGGCCGACGTCACCTCGTCGCAGGCGGTCGAGCCGACCCGTTCCGACGTCGAGTCGGACGTGCTCAGCGCGCAGTACGCGGCACAGGAAACCAATCAGGCGACGGTCGCGCTCTTCGAGGGGCTGCCGCTGTCGGGCACAGGTGCACTGCCGACGATCGGCTCGGCGTGGCAGTGGGACCGCCCCGCGACGCCGAAGAACCCCTACCGCCGGCTGCTCTTCATCGGCCTCGACTACAACGACAGCGGCGAAGAGATCTACGTGATCAAGTTCTTCCCGCGGGCCCGACTCACCTCGCGCGATGACGAGCAGTGGGCGCGCAGCACCGAGACGCAGCGACCGGTGACGTTCACCGCGTATCGCGATCCCGTGCTCAAGACCCCGTGCCGCAACTGGATCGATGGGCCCGGCTGGAGGTCGTTCGCTCCCCCGTCCGGCGGCTGACGCTGCCCCGTGATCGGGCGGGGGACGGCGGTTCTGGGTGAGCCCCTCCGTCCCTCGCCCTCGTGAGCTCACCCGCAGACTCACCCGAGGAAGAGAGCACGATCATGTCGAAGCCCAACAAGGCCCGGTTCAAGCTGTCGGCGGTCAAGGCGTCGTACGCCGAAGCGGTCGGCGGCGAGCTCGTCGAGGTCGAGACCGACGACGGGAAGATTTGGACGTTCCCGCACCCGCTGTTCACCCCGGACGATCTCGCGAAGGAGATCGACGCGGCCGAAGGAGACGAAGCGAGGGCGCGCATTCTGCTGGGCGACCAGTGGGGCGAGTTCATCAAGTCGGGCGGCAACGCGAACGGGCTCATGCTCGTCTACGTCGCGGCACGTTCGGAGATGCAGGACACCCTCACTAAGCACCGCCCTACGAGGCGGTAGGCGACGAGGGCGACGGGCCCGAAGCCTACGAGTTCAGCGTGCTCGACGTCCTCGGCGACGATCCCGAAGCCGTCGAGGCCGACCTACTGCACTACTACGGCGGCGAGCAGTACGGGGTCGGCGGGCCGCTCGCCGCATTCTGGCGGGGCGAGATCACGCTGCGGCTGCTGCGGATCATGGTCGAGCAACTGCCGCCCGACTCGGCTACCGCACGCGCGGCAGCCGGCCATCACTGGCAGGTATCCGATTGGGCGGCCGCCGACACTCGCGATCTGCTCAATCTCTTGTTGACGGCGTTTCTCAACGCCAATCGCGACCCGAAGAAGCCGGCGCAACCGTGGCCCGAGCCGGGTTGGCGGCCGGGCGACCCGCTGCCCGAAGAGACCGAGGCGAAAGCCGAGCAACAGCGGGCGCGAGCACGGGCTGCGTACGCGCACATCAATTCTCAGGTACTCCCCGGGAAGGGGTGATGCGGCGTGCCGGTCGAGATTGGCGTCGGCTACGTGTCGATCGTTCCCGAGGTGCGCGATTTCGGCCGGCTGCTGAGTCAGCAATTCGGCAACGAGCCGCAGCGCGTCGGGCAAGCAGCCGGGCAGGAGACGGGGCAGGGGTTCCTCGGCGGCATCGGTGGCGCCTTGAAAAAGGGCGTTATCGGTGTCGCCGCCGGAGCCGGGGCGCTATTCGCCGCCGGATTCGCCGAAGCGGTCGAACAGGATAAGAGCAACGCAAAGTTGGGGGCGCAGCTCGGGCTGTCCGAGAAGCAGTCGGCTCGGGCGGGCAAGATCGCCGGGTCGGTTTACGCCCGCGGGTACGGCGAGTCGATCGATCAGGTCAACGACAGTTTGAAGGCGCTCGCCTCGAACGGTGTCGCCTCGATCAATGCGCCTAAGAAGCAGCTCGCCGGGTTGTCCAAGGCAGCTCTCAATTTGGCTGACACGTTCGACGCCGACGTAGGCGACTCGGCGAAGGCTGCGGGACAGCTCATCAAGACCGGGCTCGCAGCGAACGGTAAGGAAGCGTTCGACCTCATCACCCGCGGATTCCAAAGCGGCGCCGATAAAGCGGGCGATCTGCTCGACACCATCAATGAATACGGGGTGCAGTTCAAAAAGGCCGGGCTCGACGGGTCGTCGTCAATCGGGCTGATAAATCAGGCGCTTCGGGCGGGTGCCCGCGATGGTGACCTCGCAGCCGACGCGATCAAAGAGTTCAGCATTCGTGCAGTGGACGGCAGCACGACGACCGCCGGCGGATTCAAGGCGCTCGGGCTCAACGCGTCCGACATGGCAGCGAAGTTCGCGAAGGGCGGCAGCGCCGCGAACGGCGTCCTCGATCTCACCCTCGACCGGTTGCGCGGGATCAAAGACCCCGTGAAACAGGCGCAAGCCGCGACCGCCCTTTTCGGTACGCAGGCGGAAGACCTTGGTAGCGCGCTTCTCGCGATGGACCCCTCGAAGGCGGCCGCCGGGCTCGGCGAGGTCGGCGGGGCGGCCGACAAGATGGGCAACAGCCTGCACGACACCGCGACCTCGAAGATCGAGGTGTTCAAGCGGACCGCGTTGCAGGGGATCGCCAACTTCGCGAATAGGTACGCGATCCCCGCCGTCGAGCGCTTCGGCGGGTTCTTGAACCGCTACGTGCTGCCGCCCGCGCAGACGGTCGGCGGGGCGCTCGCCGGCACACTCGTGCCCGCTGTCAAGGGCGTTGGCTCGGCGTTCGCCGGCGGCGTGCAGTGGGTCAAGGACTACGGGGCGTGGCTCATACCGCTCGGTGTCGCCGTCGGCGGCATCGCGCTCACGATGGGCGCTTCGGCGCTCGCGACCGGGGCGACGACCGCAGTGTTCGCGGTCTATCGGGGCGTCATTCTCGGGGCGGCCGCGGTCACCCGTGGGTACGCGATCGCGCAGGGCGTGCTCAACGCCGTGATGTCAGCGAACCCGGTCGGGCTGATCATCACGGGGATTCTGGCGCTCGGCGCTGCCCTGGTTGTCGCCTACAACAAGAGTGCGACGTTCCGGGCGATCGTCCAAGGGGCGTGGGCGGGCATCCAGACAGCCGCGTCGGTCGCGTGGAACTCGTTCCTGCGGCCGGCGCTCTCCGGCATCTGGACGGGGCTACAGGCAGTCGGCTCGGTGGCGTCATGGCTGTGGTCGAGCGTGCTGTCGCCCGTCTTCGGGTTCATCGGCACGGCGGCGAAGGTGCTGTTCACGATCGTCGCGGTCGCTGTGATCGCGCCGCTCGTGCTCGGTTTTCGGGTGTTCGGCGCGGTCGGGTTGTGGCTTTGGAATGCGGCGATCGCTCCGGCGTTTCGAGGAATCGCGGCGGTCGGCCTGTGGCTGTACGGCGCGATCTTGAAGCCGGTGATCGGTGCCGCTGTCGGCACGTTTCACGCGTTCGGCGCGGCCGGATCGTGGCTGTACGCGAACGCCATCAAACCGGCCATGAACGGCGTCGGTTCGGCGGTGTCGTGGGTCTCTACCTCGATCATCAAACCGAATATCGCTCTCGCTCAGGCTGCGTTCCATGGACTGGGCGCGGCCGGGTCGTGGCTGTACCGAAACGCGGTCAAGCCTGCGTTCGACGGGATTGGCGGGGCTGCGTCGTGGCTCTGGTCGAAGGCTCTCAAGCCGACGCTCGACGCGGGACGACGCGGGGTCGGGCTCTTCGGTGAAGCCTTCGAGCTCGCGAAGGACGCGATCGGCAAGGCGTGGGGCAAGGTGCAGTCGATCGCCGCAAAGCCCGTGAATTTCATCATCGAATGGGTGTATACGCGGGGAATTAAAGCGGTTTGGGACAAGGTCGCCGGCGTGGTCGGGCTCGACCCGCTGCCGAAGGCTCCCAAGCTGCTCGCGGCCGGCGGCACGGTCGGCCCGTGGGGGCCGGCCGCGCCGATGAAGGTGAATAAGCCGACGGCGATCGTCGGTGAGGGCCGGCCGCAGTACCCCGAGTTCGTGATCCCGACCGACCCGCGGTACCGCGGTCGGGCCCGCGCGTTGCACGCTGCCGCCGGCGCTCAGCTGATGGCCGACGGCGGCGTGATCGGTTCGGCTGTCGACTGGCTCGGCGGGGCGGCGAAGAAGATCGGCGGCGTCGTGATGGACGGCGTCGACTTCCTCTCGGACCCCTCGAAGATGTGGGAGAAAGCGACCGGGTTCATTCGCGACAAGATCAGCGCGATCGGCTCGTCGCCCTGGGCGAAGTTGCTCGCGAAGGTTCCGGCGAAGATGCTCGGCGGGCTCAAAGACAAGATTGTCGACGCGGCGAAGGGTCTGTTCGGCGGCTCGTCGGCGGACGTCGGCGGGTCCGGCGTCAAGCGTTGGTCGAGCGTCGTCTTGCAGGCACTCAAGCTCGTCGGGCAACCGGCGAGTCTGCTGCCGGTCGTGCTGCGCCGGATGAATCAGGAGAGCGGCGGCAACGCAAAGGCCATCAACAATTGGGATATCAACGCGAAAAACGGCGTTGCATCACGCGGGTTGATGCAGGTAATTCCCCCAACCTTTGCCGCTTATGCGGGCAAACTCGCCGGACGCGGCATCTTCGATCCCCTCGCCAATGTCTACGCGAGCATGCGGTACGCGTTGTCGAGGTACGGCTCGCTCGCGAAGGCATACAACCGGCCGGGCGGATACGCGGCGGGTGGCCGGCCGCGAGCAGGTGAGCTGGCTTGGGTGGGTGAAAGGGGGCCCGAACTCGTCCGCTTCAAGGGCGGCGAGACGGTCTACGACAGCCCGACGTCGCTGAACATGGCGGCCGGGCTCGGCGCCCGCGGATTCGCGAGCGGCACGGCCAGGACGAAGGCACGCAAGGAAGTCCCGGGCGATCTCAAGTCGTTCACGAAGTCGCTCACCGGCAGCGCCTCGTCGATTTCGACCGCGGCGAAGAACCTCGCGGCCGATCTCAAGACGGCAGGCGGCGCCGGCCGGTCGCTGTCGACGACGGTCAACAAGGCGTCGACGAAGTTGCAGGCGCTCGCGAAGAGCCGGGACAGCGTCGGCAGCCGACTCGACGCGGCGAAGCAGTCGTACACCGATCAGAAGAAGAGCGCTTCGGACTACATCGGGTTGTCCAACGTCAGCGACCCGACGTCGGTCGGGAACCTGATCACCGGCATGCAGTCGCGGCAGTCCGCGCTCAAGACGTTTCAGGGACAGATCAAATCGGCCTCGAAGAAGGGAGTCAGTCAAAGCCTAATCTCGCAGCTTGTCGCGGCCGGTCCCGACAGCGACCTCGCCGGGCTCGTCGCCGGCGCGAACGCCGCGCAGATCAAGCAGCTCAACGCCCTCGCGAAGAGCGGCTCGGCGCTGTCGACGTCCTACGGCCGGACCATGGCCGACGCGATGTACGACGCCGGGGCGCAGGCTGGCCGAGGGTTCCTCACGGGCCTACAGGCTCAAGAGGACGAGCTGCAACGGCAGATGAACCGACTCGGCGCCGGCATGGTCAAGTCGATCAAGCGTGAGCTCAAGATCAAGTCGCCGTCGAGGGTGACCGACGAGGTCGGCGGGCAAGTCGGCGCCGGGCTCGTCGGCGGCATGGTCCGCAGCCTGCCCGAGGTCGATCGGGCCGCGGGGCGCATGGCTGCGGCTGCCGTCCCCGTGCCGGTCACCTCGGGGCAGTCCAGTGCAGCGGCCGCCGGGCTGCAACGAGGCGACACGGTCGTGCTCAAGGTCGGCGAGCGCGAGTTCGTCGCTGTCGTCGATGACCGGGTCGATGCGGGGTTGAGCGACGTCCGCAAGCGCAGCCGAGCCGGAGTGAAGGGGAGGTAACCCGATGCCGATGATCGTCGATCCGAGTGCGCCGCAGGTGACGCCGCCGGACCGGGTCACCTCGCCCGACGGATGGCTCGCCGCCATCGTCGACGAGCCGTGGGCGGGGGTCGTGCTGTCGGTGGACTACACCGCCGGCACGGCGCTCGCCGACGCCGTCGACGTCCGGCAGGTGCGCATCGTCCGCCAGGACCCCGGCGCGGCCGCGCCTGTACCGGTACGCAGCGGCGACGCCGCGTGGGCGATCGAGGGCGTCGGCACTGCCTACGATCACGAGTCGCCCCTCGGCGTGGCCGTGATCTACACCGCTACCGCGATCTATAAGGACGGGAGCAGCGGACCCTCGTCGAGCCTGTCGGTCACGGTGCCGGCGCCCGAGCCCGGCGACGACGATGATCTGTGGCTCAAGTCCCTTGATACGCCTGCCCTTTCGGCGCGCGTGATGATCGTCGATTGGCCGGGAATGTCGAGCGCCGGTCGGGTTGACGCGGTCGACGTCGCCGGCAGCCCGTACCGGGCGACGGCGTACGACACGGGCGGGGCGCCGACCATTCAGGTCACGGTCGATGTGACCGGGGCGACGAAGATCAAACGGGTCCGGAAGCTGCTCGTCGACGGCGTGCTGCTCGCGCAGGTGCGCCCCGCGTACCTGTATGTCGACCGGTATTTCGTCGTCGGTGACTGGACGGAGAAGCCGACCGGGAAGCTCGGGGTCGACGCCCCGTCGATGCAGTACACATTCACGATCGAGCCGATCGAGCGGCCGGCGACTGCGGGGCAGCCGATGCGCCTGCCTTCGTGGTCGTGGGGCTCGCTCGCCGAGCTCTTCGCCGACTGGAATGCGGTCGCTTCGAGCTACAGCTCGTGGGCGTCGCTGTCGACGAACGGGGTCACCTGATGTTGCCGGTCTCGCCGGGGGCGTACGGGGCGCTGCTGCGGACGGCTCGGCGGCCGCGGCGCGCGGCATGGTCCAACGACGGCGGCCGCACATGGGCCGAGGTGAAGTGCGGCGCCGCCAAGATCACGCCCGACCGCACCGCCGAGTGCCGCTACAGCGGTTCGGCCGAGCTTGTCGGCGTGCCGGTCGGCCGCGACGGGATCAACACGGTCGCCACGCAGGTGCGTCTGTGGCAGGGGATCGCCGGCCCGCGCATGGACACCGAGTGGATTCCGGCGGGGGTCTACGTCGTCGACCGGGCCCGTCGCACGCGGCTCGGGGCAACGGTCGAGCTGCTCGGGCTCGAAGACGCGATTCGCAGTGCCTCGTTTCCCACGACCCGCACGATCGGCCCGGACACGGCGGCCGGCGTCGTGCCGGTGCTCGTCGGCGAGGCGCTGCCGAACGCTCCGGTCTCATGGCGCCGCGGCGTCGACCGGGGCACGGTCGTGCCGCGGTTCGTTGTCGACGAGGACCGATGGCAGGCGCTCAGCACGGGCACCGACAGCTCGGGCACGAAGACCGGGATCGCCGCGGCGCTCGGCGGCGAGATCTTCGCCGACGCCCGCGGGGTGATCACCCTCGCCCCGGTGCCGACGCTGGCCGACGACGTCGTGTGGCGTATCCCTTATGGCGTCGCCGTGGTCGAGCCGGCCGAGGAGCAGTCGGCCGAGGGGCTCGTGAACGTGTGGGCGATCAGCGGGGACGGCGGCGACGGGGCGCCGGCCGTCGGCCCGGTCTATGTGTGGGACGACGACCCGAACTCGCTCACTTTCGCCGGCCCGGACCCGATCGGCGACCCGCTCGCCCCGCAGCGGCTCGGGCTCACGGGCGTACGGCTGCGCGTCGAGCGCTACTCGTCGCCGCTGATCACCTCGACGGCGCAGGCGTATGCAGTCGGCCGGGCGAAGCTCGCCGACTCCCTCGGCGTGCAGTCGAGTCTCTCGTTCACGGCGGTGTGTCACCCCGGGCTCGAACCGGGGGACGTCGTCGAGGTCGAGGTGCGGCCGGGCGAGTGGCAGCGGCACATCATCGACTCGTGCCCGTACGAGCTCGGTTCGGCGTCGATGAGCTGCACGACCAGGACGACCGCACGGAGGCTCTCATGACGGACGCAGCGCGGCAGCTCGGCGAGAATCTCGCCCGCGCGCGGTCGGCGAGCCACAGTGGCGGCGGCACGGTGTCCGCCGAGGTCGTCGACGTCACCGACGCCGGCACGGTCAACGTGATGTTGGGCGGCGCCCTGGTGACCGACGTCGTTTGCGCCGACAGCTACCGCAATCGCAGGGCCGGTGACTGGGTCGCGGTCCGGCCAGGCGCCCGGCCGGTCGTGCTGTGGCGGCTCGGCGACGACCCGGGCGCGACCGAAGAGGCGACGATCAGGCGACTCGCGACCGAGGTCGCGCTCGACGAGCAAGTAGTGCGGGCGGCGACATGGGGCACCGGGGCGCCGCCCGGCGACGGGTGGCAACAGGTCAACGCGCTGTACCTGCGCAAGGGTGCCGAGGGGAAAGTCGAGCTGTACGGACAGCTCGGGGCGCAGTCGGACACTTCCCCGGACGCCCCGGCCGGCCGGGCGCCGAAGCCCGTCACGGTCACGGCGACCTCGTCCGGGTCATGGCGAAACGGCAGGCGAGACGACTACCGGGATTACCCGTTTCAGGGCGACTACACCGGCGGCGGAAATCTGCGCGGTGCGTGGTTCTACGGCACAAAGATCGCCGACGCGTGCTCGGGCAAGACCGTCGCGAAAATGACGGTCTCATTCACCCGCCGCCGCGGATCGGGCGACAACGCCAAACGCCCGATGCACCTGTACTTGCACGACCACAACTCGCCGCCCTCATCTCTGGACCTCGACGAGGGCCCCGAAGAGCTGCTCTCGCTCAGCGTCGGAGCGCAAGGCACAGCACCGCTGCCGGCTGACTGGCGCTCAAAGCTCGCGAGCGGCACGCGAAAGGGGCTTGCGATCTACGCGAAGGGCAGCCGCGATTACGCCTCGTTCACGGGCGGCTCGATCACCATCACGTTCTCGTAAGGAGGCGCCGAAGTGGCAACCGTTGGCCATTCGAAGATCAGGATTCCCGGCGGGGGTGATGCGCCGGTCGGGCCCGGGGCGCTGATGGAGATGGGCGCCGATATCGACCCGCACCTCTTGCAGCACGTCGCCGACCAAGCCGAGCGCGACGCGCTGTACGCCGACGCCCCACTGCATACCGCGGTCACCGCCGAAGACGGGTCGCTGTGGCTCAAGACGTCGGCGACCTCGAACGTCTGGGCAACCGTCTACGAGCCCGACCCCGCGTGGCGCCCGATCGAGCTCGTCACCGGATACACCGGGGACACCTACACACCCCAGGTGCGCCGCATCGGCTCGCACGTGTGGTTGCGCGGCCGGATCGCCCGCACCGACGGGACCGTGATCCCGCAGAACGGCGTCGGGATCGCGAAGGTCCCCGACGACTGCATTCCACAGGAACAGATCGGCGCCTACGCCGCAACAAGCTCATTGCAGGGCGACGTCGTGATCGGCGTGGGAAAGCTCGAAGTCCTCGACGTGGGCACCGCCTCGTCGCTCGGCGACCCCGGCACCGTCCTTTGGTGGTCGCAGGACGGGCCGACCGCCGCCGGCACTCCCTGGGTGAACATCAGCGGCTCGTACTGGATCGACTGAAAGGGGCTGCCCCCGTGGCGCTCTACACCTTCGGCGGAACGCCCGCCGACGTCCTCACGACCGCGGCCGGCGACGTCGTGCCCGACTATCCGGTGCTCGTCCGTGTCGCGGGCACGGGGCAGCTCGTGACCGCGCTCTACGAGGTCGACGGAACGACCCCGATCGGCGAGCTACGAACCAACCCGGCCGGCTCGTCGCAGCCGGGGGCGCTGCGCCCGTTCAAGACCGACGTACCCGCGATCGAATTCGAGTACAACAACGCGGCCGGCGAGCCGCTCCGTTGGTACGAGGCCGGGCGCGAGGTCGCGCAGGAAGCACTCGCCGCGGCGCTCGACTCCCTCTCGAAGGCCGACGGCGGAACGGTCGAGGCACCACTGACCGCGGCCGCCGGTCTCGGTGTCGTGGGCGGGCTCGACGTCACCGGCGGCGCGAACGTCGACGAGCTCGACGTCGCCGGGAACATGACCGTCGGCGGAACGTTCACCCCCTCGTCGTTGTCCCTCGCGGGGATGCGCATCTACAACCCCCGTGTGCTCGGCGCCCTCGGCGACGGCACGCACGACGACGCCCCGGCCGTGCAGGCAGCGCTCGACGCCGCGTACGCAGCGGGCGGCGGGTGGGTCATCGTCCCTTCGGGGACGTACCGGCTCGCAACGCTGCCGCTGCGCATCCGGCGCAACACCCGCTTGACGCTCATGCCGGGCGCCCGCATGGTCCGCGCGGCCGCCGTGACGATGCTGCTCAACGGCGACAGCGACCAGACGTTCGGCGGATACACCGGGCACGGGAACATCGTCGTCGAGGGCGGTGTCTGGGACATGGCTGGCAAGTCTGTGCCTCAGAGCAACATGTGCATGTCGTTCGGGCACGCGACCAACGTCACCGTGCGCGACACCACCGTGCTCGACCTCCCCGGGTATCACGGGATCGAGTACAACTCGATCAAGACCGGGCGGGTCCTGACCTGCAACTTCCTCGGGTACATCGATCCGGGCGGCCGCGATTTCAGTGAGGCAATACAGCTCGACCTCGCCAAAGGAACTGCCTATTTCGGTGGTTTCGGGCCGGCGGACGACACACCGTGCATCGACATTCTGATCGACGGCTGCACGGTCGGCCCGTCCGGGACCGCAGGAACGGGCCCTTGGCCGCGCGGCATCGGCTCCCACAGCGCGAGCCCGAACAAGCCGCACCGCGACGTGCGGGTGAAGAACTGCCGCTTCGAGAGCTGCACGCAGTTCGCCATCGGTGCGTACACCTGGGAAGGCGTCGTGATCGAGGGCGTGCAGATGCGCGGCTGCGGGGCCGGTATCCGCGTGCGCACCCTTGACTCGTCGGCCGCCTCGCACCGGACGCCGGCCGGGGGCAGCTCGCCGACGATCACCGGGTCGCAGCCGCTCACCGGGTTCGCCATCAGCGACATGACGTTCGTCGGCGGCGGCTCGTACGACGCCGCGATTCGCGTCGAGGGCGAAGACACCGGGTACGTAGGGCTGCTCACCCTCGATCAGATCACGATCAAGGACGTCGCCGGGATCGGCGTCCGGCTCATGAACGTCGAGGACTACACCGCGCAGAAGGTGGTCGTCGTCAACGCGGGCGGCACGGGCATCAGCCAATTCGGTGCCCGCCGCGGCCGCGTCGCCGACTGCACGGTGAACGGGGCCGGTGGCGCCGGCATCACAGCCGACTCGCGCTCGACCCCGGCCGCGTCGGCGACCGACGTCGCGATCGCCGGCTGCACGGTCACCGGTGCCGCGGCGAACGGCGTGCACATCTGGGACGGTACCGACATCGTCATCGACGACTGCGACGTCTACGCGCTCACCGGCTACGGCGTGCAGATCTCGACGAACACGAACCGGCCGATCATCCGGAACGTGCGGACCCGTGCGACGACGCTCGCCGGCATCAACGTGACGAGCACGGTCACCGGCGCTGTGCGACGCGGCAACACGGCCGACGCTCCCTCGGCATCCACGCTCGCGACGGTCGCCTCGACGACCGCCGAGACCGTGCTCGCCTCATGGACGATTCCCGGGAACGACGCCGCGGCCGGCACGGCGTACCGCTTCACCGCACAGGGGACCGCTTCGACGACGGGCACGCCGACGTTGACGGTCCGGGTCCGACTCGGCGGCACCGCTGGCGCGGTGATCGCTTCCTTCACGGCCGTGACGACGTCGAGCGCGATCTCGGGCCGCGGATGGCGCGTCGAGGGCGTGCTGCTGGCCATCGCGCCGGGCAGCTCGGGCACCTGGGCGGGCGGTGCATCGCTGTCGCATCACCTCGCGGGCACGACCGGCGCGGTACAGCACGAGCTCACCGACGCCGCGGTGACGCGCGACAGCACGGCCGATCAGCAGCTCGTCGTCACCGCGCAGTGGTCGACGTCGAGTGCCTCGAACACGGCGACCGCGACCGCCGGGCAGGCCACCCGCGCCGCGTAGCGCACCTCGCCTCTACAGCTCGCCCCGTGCCGGTCGGCCGGGGCTTTTCTCATGCCCGAAGGAGGGCTCACCCATGGGCCAGGAAGAGCGGCCGGTCGAAGGCCGGCCCGACCAGGAAGAGCAGGCACGGCTCATCCGGCGTACGGGCAACGGCCCGACCGTCGAGAACGAAGAGACGTTGCTGCGCGAGCGGTTCGGACCGCCGGACATGGCCGGTGTGTTCCACACCTCGGACGCCGCCGCCGACCAGGACGACGAGCCGGCCGCCAACGCGGCGCCCGCCGCGGAACCCGAAGGGGGCAACGCGGCATGAGCCTCGAAGGGATGCTCTCGCAGGCCGAGAAGTGGCTCGGCACCGGCGAGCCGAACGCGATACAGGCGTGGTACCGGGAGCGGAACGGCAACGCGTTCGCCGGCAACTTCGCATGGTGCGATGCCATGATCACGCGCTGCGCGGTCGACGCCGGCGAACGAGAAACGGTCTGCTTCGGTACCGATTACGCGTACACCCCGTGGCACGCACAGCGGTTCAAGGACGCCGGACAGTGGCATGCCGACGTCAAGGGCATCAGGCGCGGCGACATCGTGTTCTTCGACTGGGCCGGCTCGAACTCGATCGGAGCGATCGACCATGTCGGCATCGTCACCGGAGTGAGCGGCGGGAACGTCTTCACGATCGAGGGCAACTCGGCGAACGTCTGCGCGCGGCGCGTGCGGACCGCGGCGACGATCGTCGGCTACGGCCGGCCGAAGTACAAGGCGGCGAGCAGCACCCCGTCGACGTCCGGGGCGACCTACACGGTCAAGACGGGCGATACCCTGTCGGAGATCGCTGCGGCGCACCGGACGACCGCGAAGGCGCTCGCCGACCTCAACGGGATCAAGGACCCGAACAAGATCAAGCCGGGGCAGAAACTCAAGCTGCCCGCGGGCACCGCGGCGAAGCGGGTCGTCAGCCTCTCGCGGCTCGTCAAGGCATCCGAGGTCGACCCGCCGAAGAGCGGCACGCCCGTGTCGTACGCCGGCGTCGAGATCGTCGAAGACGCCCTCGTAGCCGAGGGGCTGCTCGCGCCCGGCTACGCCGACGGGCATTTCGGCACGGCCACCCGCAGCGCCTACTCACTGCTGCAACTCCGGTACGGCTACGCCGGCACGGCGCCCGGCGGCGCGGCCGACGGCACCCCCGGCAAGACCTCGCTCGACCGGCTCGGCAAGGCACACGGATTCACCGTCGTCGCCTGACACCCCCCGTAAGGAGAAGACTCATGTTCGGGAGCAAGTTGAAGTACGACGTCGTCGAGCGGGCGCTGTGGACTGGCACCGAGGTTGTCCTCGGCATCCTCGCGACCGCGCTCGCCGAAGTGTCCGTGTGGTGGGCGGCACCCGTCGCCCTCGTCCTGGCGGCCGGGAAGTCATGGGTCGCCGGTCGGATAGGCCGGCTCGGCACGGGCTCGACCCTGCCGAAGAGCAAGGACCCGGCGACCCCGCCCCGGACGGTCGGGCTCGGGCCGAACGCCGACGCCGCCGAGGGGCCGTTCGCCCCGTAAGGGTGCTCTCTGCTCACCCTGCACCACCGGAGGCACACGCGTGGAAGCTGCGACGCTCGGCGCCGTCGGGACCATCGTCGTCGGGCTCGCAGCGGCCGCGGCCGCCATCGTCGGACAACGGGGCGCCAACCGTGCCTCGCAGTCCGGGGCCGTGCTCGGCGGGTACTCGATGCTCGTCGATCAACTTCAAGAGGAACGCGACAAGGCGCAGGCGAAGCTCGCCGAGAACGAGACGCGGCTCGCCGCCGCGTACGCCGAGCTCGCCGGCGAGCGAGCCGATAAGGCGGCGCTACAGACGCAGATCACGACGCTCACGGCCGAGAATGCGAGGCTGCGCGAGCGCATCGTCGAGCTAGGGGGACAACCGACGTGACACGCGCTCAGGCCGCCCTCGCGCATCGGTGGCGGACGTTCGCCGTCGCCTCTGTGCTGCTCGTACTGTCCGGGGCGATCGTCCTCGTGTGGCTGCGGATCGACGACGCCGACGGTCGCGCCGAGCAGCTCGCGAGCGAGGCGAACCGCCGCGGCGACGCGGTGTCGACCCTCGCCGGCGACGTCCGTGTGCTGCGAGCACAGATCAAGGCGAAGGGCGGCACACCGGCCGCGCCGGACCCCGCGGCCGCGGTCGACAATCTGCCGGACCGCGCGAAGGTCCCGGTTCCGATTCCCGGGCCGGCCGGACCGCGCGGCGCCCGGGGAGCGAAGGGCGACCAGGGCGAGCCCGGCAGGACCGGGTCGACCCCGGCACCGGTCCCCGGGCCGAGCGGTGCGAAGGGCGAGCCGGGCGCCACCGTGACCGGTCCCCCGGGGCCGGCCGGACCCGCAGGCGAGTCCGGTAAGGACGGACGCGACGGGGTCGACGGCAAAGACGGAACCGACGGACGCAACGGGCAGACATGCCCTGACGGGTACAGCCTCCGACCGCCGCCGGATGATCCCGACGCGCTCGTATGCCGCAGGGCCGGCGCACCGCCCCCCGACGACCCATCACCGCCACCGAGCCCGAGCGTCCTCGGACTGCCGGCGGAACGCCGCCGCTCATGAAGACTGCGCCCTCGTCTGGCCTCACGGCCGGGCGGGGGCGCTTTCGTCGTTTCCGGAGGACAGGGCCAGCCCTGCCCCCGAACAGACGAAGACCCCCGCCGGTGGCAGGGGTCAACTTCTGTCGCTTCGAAGGTGGTTCGAGGCGTACCGTTCCAAGTGTCGAGCAAGGAACGGAGTACTCAGTATGCCGCAGTGGTCCGATTACAGCGACGGCGAGCGGATCAAGATCCTTCGAGGCGGCGAGATCAAGCAGTCCGATCTCGCGGAAATGACGGGCCTCTCGCTCCCCACCATCCAGGCAGCCGAGCAAGACAAGCGTCTTTCGCTGCCGACCCTACTCAAGATCGCCGCTGCGCTCAGCGTCGATACTTCCGTGATCCTCGGGCAACAGGCACCGCGCCGCGCGCTGAGGCAGGAAGACCGCACGATGATGCGCGACCTTTCGCACGCGGTGCACGACACCGCGGCGGGGATCATGCCCACGATCGAGGCACCGACCCTCGACGAGCTCGAAGAGATCACCCGTCAAGGCTGGGAACTCTACTGGAAGGGCCACTACGCCGAAGCGGGCGCGATCGGCGCCCCTCTCCTCCGCTCGGCGGCCGCGCGGCTGCACGAGCAGCCTGCCGGCGAAGAGGCCGCCGCGTGGGGGCTGGTGGCCGACGCGTATCGCATCTGTGCGTACGTCGCCAATCTGATGGGCGTGCGCGACCTCGCATACGCAGCCATCGGTCACGCTCAGGGAGCCGCGGAGAAGGCGAGCGACGATCTTCGAAAGGCGCTCGTCGTCTCGGGCCGATCCTGGGTGTACCTGCGTGACGCCCGGCTGCCCGAAGCGCTAGAACTCGCCGAGCGCGCTGCGGTCGACATCGAGCCGCGGTTCTCTCGTGCGACCCCCGAGCAGCTCACTGTCTACGGCTCACACATCAACTTCGCCGCGGTCGTGGCGAGCAGGATGGGCAACAAGGACCGGGCAGCCGACTACCTCTCGCAGTCGCACGCCACGGGCGCACGCATGGGGCAGGAAGTGCGGGCGCACGGGACGCTCTTCGGGCCCGTGTCGGCGAGCACTCAGGCGGTCGGCATCAACGTGTCATTGGGGCAGACCGGCAAGGCGCTTGCCTTGATCGACTCCATCCATGACACGGGACAGCTCAGCAAAGCAGCACAGAACCGATACGAGCTCGATAAGGCCATGGCGCAGGCTGACGCCCGCATGTGGGATGCGAGCCTCGACACTCTCGAATCGGCCCTTCGGAACGCCCCGCATTGGGCACGGCATCAGGCCCTGCCGCAGGTCATCGTGTCGAAGGTCGGGAAGGCGTCGACGGCTCGCCTTCGTCGAGTGTCCAAGCTGATCGGCACCGTTCCCGGCACATCCGGGTTCCCGACCGCGACAGCCAAGAATGCGCTCTGACAGGCATTCAACTCGTACGCCGCGTACGACTCTTCGCGCGCCCGGTGCGTTGAGTCGTACGTGACGAGCGACTTCGCCTCAGAGCAATGTTCAAAGTCGTACGCCCCCGTTCTGTACGGATACGCGCTGTAGCGGGACCGTTACAGGCATGATCAGGACCCCCGCGCAGACGCGGCGCCGACAGGGATTAGGGAACGCTGCCGCCGGCCGAACCACTGTGGTTCTCTACGCGTGCGTCGATGGACCTCGCACGAGCGCAACGGCCATCCTCGCTGAACTGCGCCGCTTCGCGAACGCCCGCGAGTGGATAGTCGCAGGCGAGATCCTCGACAGCGCCCCGCTTTCAACCCCGCTCGACGAGCGTCCGATGTGGCACTCGGTCCGAGAAGCGATCGCCAAGGGACGAGCCGAGGGCATCGTCGCTGCGCTGGATCACACCTGCGACGACGTCGCGGACACGCGAGCTCAGCTCTTCGACTGGCTCGCCGAGCACGCTGCCTTTCTCGCGACCGCGCGCTGCGGCGTGCGGTCATCCCGTACCGCCGAGCGGAGCAGAGTATGAGCGAGAACAACAGGATGCCGGAGCGCACCCCACGAAGCCCACAGGAACAGATTCGCCGCGCGGATCTCGCCGACGCCGCCGCCGGTGTCGACAGTTCGGTACCGCTGCAATGGCTTAAGGGCACCGGCGCAAACATCGTTGACGCCTTGATGGCGTGGGACAAGGGCGAACTCGCCGTCGTGCCGGCCGGGCACGGGTGGGACGTCGTCCGGATGTCGCGGCCGCTCGGGTGGCGGACGGTCCAGCACCTTCGCGACAGCGGTGCGACCGTCGGGCCCGTGCTGCACAACGAGACGCACGTCGAGGTGCTCGTGCCGGCCGGCTCGGTCGCTGACTGGGACCTGCCCGAGGCGACCGTCGTCACGGCCGGCAACACGATCTCGGTACCGCACCCGTCGATCGTCGCGCCGCGCACGCAGAACTCGCGGACCTGGATCGTCCCGCCGTCGGGCACCATCCTCACCGACGGAAACGCGCTGTACGGCTCGTATGCCGCGGCGCTCGCAACGAGGGATTTGGACAGCGCCCGGTGAGCGCCTACACCCGTGCCCGGTGCGCCATCTGCGGCACGTCGCAGGGCTTGACGAAGCAGATCTACCCCGGGGCGTCCGGCCCCGGCGGATCACGCGTCGTCTGCGAGCTCGACGCGCTGCTGCCGGCTGACCCCGACAGCCTCGTCGAATCCGTCACAAAGGTACTCATGCGGAAAGCGGGGCGCGACTGATGACCACGCTCGCTCTTCCCTCGCCGACGCCCGGTCTGATCGCAACGATCAATGCGCGCATGTGGCTCGACCACACCATCGACGGGCGGGTGTTCTCGCCCGTGCTGCTGACCTACCCGGCGCCACAGTTCGAGGACGCCAACCCGGTCGAGGTCGAGCGGCAGATGAGCATCGTTGCCGCGTCGCTCGGCGCCCGCCCGCCCGGTCCCGCTCTGCCGGACGTCGGCGAGCGGGTAACCGTTCACGACGGCGGTGTCACTCTCGTGCACTTCGACGGCTCGCCGTACGCGCTACGCCTACCGAAACACCCCCGATGGACGCAGGTCGTCGCCGGGCTCGGTCAGGTACTGCTCGCCGTCGGGCTCGACGAGCTGTCGTCGACTGCGTCCCGCGCCGAGGTCGACGAGTACCTCGACGCGGCGGCGACGTGCGACCGGCTGTACTTCGGACTCGCCACGGTCACCAGCCAACGCCGAACTACGCAGCGGCGCCCCTAAGCAGGGTCGCCCGGCGGTCGAGAATCCCCCGTGACTCCCGCCGGGCGGCCCAGCCGTTCCGCCTCGCCGACCGAAAGAACGAGCGGCCGGCGAGGCGGGGCCCAACACGAAGCACTCCCACAGCAGGACCGGCCGCGGAGGTCCGACAGTGCCACCACCCCATGCCTACCGGTGCGAAGTTGTCGCCGAGGGTCTCGCCGGCAACCGCCGCGAGATCCCCCTCACCACCTACCGCGCCGCTACGCCCCGACTCGCCGCCCGTTGGGCCCGCAGTACCGCGCGACGCTACGCCCGGTTGCTGTCCCCGGGCCCCGCCGAGCCGTACCTCGGCGGGGCACCGGTGACCGAGGCCGGCCCCGGCTGCCCGCGCCCCGACGACGACCTGCGCGCGTGGTCCGACAGCGACGAGCGATACGACGACACCATGCGCACCCTCGCCGGGGGACACCCCTTTCAGCTCGTCGTCACCGACTACGACGCGCGTTACACGCTGTGCGTCTACCCCCTTCCGGTCCGCAGGCCCGCGCCGTCCCCGGTACCCGCAGAGAGCGCTCGCTCCTATGCGGGCGCCGGCCGACACCGGAAACCGCGCCGACGGCTGCTCGCCCTTTGCGAGGTGAGCTAATGCGCCGGGACCTGCGGCGTCAGATCACGTATCTCACGTGCCTTTTCGCACTCGCATTCATCCTTGCTGTGGGCGTTATGAGGGGCCGTCATGGTTGAGCCGCACACCGCCGAAATCCTGTACGCCCCCACCCCCGATGCCCCCGGAGCCGTACGAGCCTTCATCTCCGGACAGTTGACCCAGCTCGGATCGGAACATGACCGGCTCGACGACATGCTCGTCTGCGCCTCCGAGCTGTCGACGAACGCAGTCCGGTACGGCGCCCGCGATCACTCGTTCCGCGTCCGGCTGATCGCCGACACCGCGAGCGTCCGTATCGAGGTGTACGACTTCGGCCGAGACATGCCGCGTGTCTGCCGCATCTGCGAGGTGCGCCATACCGTCGAGCACGGCCGCGGGTTGCTCGTGGTCAAGGAACTGTCCGACGCGTGGGGCGTAGACCGTCACCCGCGCATCGGCAAAACCGTGTGGTGCGAATTCAAGACCGACGCGTACGCCGCCGGCGTCGAGGCCGCCGCCGTCGCGTACAGAACCGCCCCCACGTACCCGCCGCCCGTAGGCGGCGCCCCGATCCCCGCACCCGCCGAAAAAGGACAGCCGGCGGGGGCGGTGCTCCATCGCATGATCCGACCGAACCACCAACGAGAGGAACGCGATGTTCAACTACGCGGAACGCATCCCGACGGGAACCCCGCTCCCGCAGGGCCACCGCACGCCCCGCCCGTGGGGCACCCGCCGGTTCGTGCCGTACCCGGCCGTCGCGGGTGAGCACACCCGCGTCGAGATCGACCCGGCGACGCAGACCGGCCGTTACTTCAACGCGGCCGGCGTCCCGGTCGCGTCGCCCGGTCACGGTACGAGCAGCGGCACCAACCCGTCGACGGGCACCTCGCCCGACGGGCAGGGCGCCGGCAACACCGACTCGGACACGGGTAACGACACCGACCAGTGACACGAGACGACGCTCGCCCGGTCGCGGTCGTCACGAACGATGACGACCCGACCGCCGACTTCGTGATTGCCGAGCTGCACGGCCGGGGCGTCCCGGTCGTGCGGTTCGACAGCGGTCACTTCCCCGCCACCCTGTCGTGCTCCGCCCACATCGGCGGCAGCACGGCACGGTGGCGGGGCAGTCTCGCGACCCCGACCCGCGTCGCCGAACTCGACGGCGTGCGGGCGCTGTACTACCGGCGCCCGTCCGGGTTCGCTTTCCCCCACCTCGACGACCAGGACGCCCGCTTTGCCGCCGCGCAGGCTCGGTACGGGCTCGGCGGCGTGCTCGTCTCGCTGCCCGACTGCCTGTACGTCAACCACCCGCACCGCATCGGCGACGCCGAGTACAAGCCGGCCGGGCTCGCCGCCGCGGCCGAGGCCGGGTTCGTGCTGCCGCCGACCCTGATCACGAACCGGCCCGACGACGCCCGCGCGTTCGTCAAGGAACACGGACCCGTGATCTACAAGCCGCTCGCGACGCCGCTGTACCTCGTCGACGGTCACGCGCAGACCGTGCTCGTCGACGAGGTCGCCGAGGACGAGATCGACGACGGTATCGCCGGGACCATGCACCTGTTACAGGCCCGCGTCGACAAGGTCGCCGACGTCCGCGTGACCGTGATCGGCGCGCGGGTGTTCGCGGTGCGGATCGACTCCGGTCTGCTCGACTGGCGCACCGACTACACCACCCACACATATACGCCCGTCGAGGCCCCTCCCGGCGTCGAGCGCGCACTGTTCGCGTACCTGCGGCACTTCGGGCTCGTCTTCGGCGCGTTCGACTTCACCCTGTCCGCCGATGGCGCGTGGACGTTCATTGAGTGCAACCCCTCGGGGCAGTGGGCATGGATGGAACCCCCGACGGGCCTGCCCATGACCGCCGCACTCGCCGATCTCTTGGAACGAGGCACCCATGACCGAACCTGATCTCGCGACCGAGCTGCGGCACGAGTTCGCCGGGCAGCTCGCCGCCGAGGACAAGCTGCCCGCAGCGTGGCGGGCCGCGGTCGAGGCCGTGCCCCGGCACGAGTGCGCGCCCGCGTTCTACGTGCCCAACGACGCCCCGGGCATCACGACATACGTGCCGATCACGCCCGAGCTCGTCGGCGACGAGGCGTGGCTGCGCCGGGTCTACAGCGACGAGACCCTGATCACGCAGTTCGACGGGCAGGATATCGATTGGTCGGACCCGCAGCCGATCAGCGGCGCCGCCCCGACGTCGTCCTCGACGCTGCCCTCGCTCGTCGTGCAGATGCTCGACGTCCTCGACGGCGACGACGAGTCGACCGTCACCGAGTACGGCACGGGCACCGGCTACTCGACCGCGCTCATGTGCCACCGCTTCGGGCCGGACAAGATCACGTCGGTCGAGACCGACCCGGGGGTCGCCGGCCGAGCCCGTGCCGCCCTCGACCGCT
The DNA here is from genome assembly GCF_004125265.1 of Streptomyces lydicus. Taxonomy (GTDB): domain Bacteria; phylum Actinomycetota; class Actinomycetes; order Streptomycetales; family Streptomycetaceae; genus Streptomyces; species Streptomyces lydicus_C. The sequence continues at coordinate 5,991,400 of NZ_RDTE01000003.1, read as the reverse complement.
GCGGCTACGCCCCTCGCCTGATCACAGGCAACGGGCTCGCCGGCGCCGACTGCACCGCGGCAGCCGATCGCACAATCGCCACCATGGGCGTACGCGGTATCCCGTGGGCGTGGGTCCGCGAGACCGTGCCGGGCGGGCTCATCGTGGCGACGCTGCGCGGGTGGCTTCGCTCGCTCGGCCTCGTGCGCCTGGTCGTCGAGGACGGACAGCACGCGACGGGCCGTTTCGTCGCGGCCGATCCGGCGTTCATGATGGCGCGGCAGCATGAGGCGCCGACGAATCTCGGCATGCTGCCGGCCGACGACGACGGCAAGACCCGCGAGACGCCGCACGGGCCCGGCGTGCTGCGCATGCCCGACAGCGGGTTCGTTGCTCAGCTTGCGATGCCGAACGCCCGCACGTTCGACATGGCGGGCGACGACGGGCGCATGCGTACCTTCGTCCTCGACGCGGCGAACGATTCCTTCGCGGTGCTGTCACGGGACGGCGACGGCTGGTTGGTGCGCGAGGGTGGCCCGGTGTCGCTGTGGGGCGAGGTCGAGCAGTCTCTCGCGCTGTGGCACGCAGCGGGGTCGCCGGCCGCAACCCGGTTCGGGGTCAGCGTCGAGCCGGACCGTCAACGAATTTGGCTTGAGAACTCCGAGGATGGCCCCAGTTGGCACCTGCCGGTCGTCCCGGGTGCATGACGGAATCGCAGGCTGCCCTCGCGTCGTGTGAGAGCTGTAGAGGTGCTGCCGGATGTACGCACGTCCGTCCGAGCCGGGGCGCCGATCGCTCTGAGACAGAGCGAGCCGCCCCGCTCGGCGCCCTGGCGATCGAGATTGAACTGCTCAACACCTAAACCAGGCGGCGAGGCGGGACCGCCCGACGGTGTTCTCCCGAACCCGTCGGGCGGCCCGAGCGACGCCTGTACCACGAAGGAACTCCATGCCGATCAAGGCAATGCACGTACTCGACACCCTCGACGCCTACCTGACTCGCCACCCGGAGGACAAGGACGCGCTCGCCATCATCTCCGAGATGCTCGACATCGTCGGCAACCGGATCACCTCACGGAACGAGTTCCGCGGGCACGTCACCGCCGGCGCGGTTCTACTCCGCCCCGACGGTCGCGTGCTCACCCTCCATCACAAGGCGCTCGGTGGTAAGTGGCTGCGGCCCGGCGGGCACGTCGAGCCGGACGACACGACACTGCTCGCCGCAGCGCTGCGTGACCTCGTCGATAAGACCGGCATCGACCGCTCGCAGGTCGAGCGTCACGACGAGGTGCCGCTGCACATCGACGTGCGCCCGATCCCGGCGAATGCTGCGGAAGCCGAGCCGACGCATCTCCACTTCGACTTTCGGTTCCTGTTCCGAACGAGCACCGAGCGCCTCAAGATCGAAGAGGAAGAGTTCACCACGTACTCATGGCAGTTCGCGGACAAGCTGACCGCCGAGCCGCTGCGCGGCCGCGTACTGGCCTCCATCCGGCCGTCGGACTGACGGTCCCGAGACAGGTTCGCCCGGCGCTTGATCACCCCCGGATCGCCCCGGGCGTCCCGTTCACCGGCCGCTGTGGTCGTGCCTCCCCCGCGGGGCCGCAGTGAGCCACCCGGGCCCCGGTCGTCTGCTCCCCCCGTGGCAGATGGCCGGGGCTCAATCATGGCCCGAACGCACTCCCGGCCGGCCGCACCCGTCGCAACCCCCAACAGACGAGGAACCGCGCACCGGCCCCCGCTCAGTAGCGAACAACGCATTCGACTACCCGTTCGAGTGAAGCTCGGCATATGCCATTGCGGAAGCATGATCACTACGTGGACCCTGGACCGGTTGGTGATCACCCACCCCCAAACAGGGCGCGGCACGGTCCCTTGCGCGAGGTACGCCGGTCCGTCCAGATGGCGGAGTCGCGCCCTACCCGCCCCGGGCGTCCTACAGTGGCGCCCGGGGCGGTCCCCGTTTGAGGGGGCGCGATCTGGCCAAAATCCGAGAGGAGATGGGCCAAGCGCCTTTACCTAAATCGGTTGGGCGTCACCTGCAAAACCGCAGGTGAGCACATCGCTGGGGCTCGCACACCTTCTAAGCACTTGGCCGCAGGTTCGAGTCCTGCCGGGGGCGCACCGCAAGACCCTCCCTTGGGGAGGGTCTTTTTGCTGCTCAGAGGGTGTTTGATGGCTTCGGCGGGCCGACGGATGCCGGAGGCGGAGGGAGGCCGACCCGTCCGGCTGGAACCGGTCCGGGGCGGGTTTCGGCGGCTGTTCTTCCCGAAAACTTCCCGAAGTTTCGGCGTGCCCGGTGGCATGCGGCGCCTGGCCTTCCGAAGCCCAATACGGCCCTCCTCGCCCACTCGGCATACGGGCATAGGCAGAGGGCCCGGCCGAAGCCGGGCCCTCTGCGTGTGTGCCCTGTCGTCGCCGTCGCAATCAGCGTGCGCGGCCCTGCGCCCTCGGAAGAGGCGGAGAGAGCGAGCCCCCGGGGCCTGGAGCCAGTGGCACGCCAGGGAGCTTCTGAGGCCCCTCGATGCGCTGCTGTAGCTCAGCGGTCTGTCCGGTGATGCAGCGCGCGTAAGTGGAAAGCAGCACCGGGACACTGTTGCCTGCCCATTCGGCGACCTGTGCCGGCGGGATGCCATGGTTGAGCCAGGTCGTCAGGCACGTGTGGCGGAGGTCGTATACCCGCTTGCCAACGGGCGACCGGTACTCCTGCTCCGCCAGGACTGCCTTGCGGGCCTTGTCCCAGGCTCGCCGGTAGACGGAGCCGGCGAGCAGGCCGCCCTTCTCGCCGGGGAAGAAGAGATCTCCCGCGGTGAGCTGGTCCTGGGTGACGAGTGTGTGGAGGATCGATGCGAGGGCGGGATGCACGGGCACGGTGCGGGTGTCCCCTGACGCCCGCCCCTTCAGATCCCGGGTCTCGTGGACCTCGCCGTCGTCCGTCCACTGCTTGCCGACCTCGGGCGCTGCGGTGTGCACCCGGAGTTCACCCCAACCGCTGGAAGGGAGAACGGCGTCCTCGACGCGGAGCGCCACCGCCTCCTCAGGGCGGAGTCCGGCGTAGTAGAGCGTCGCGAAGAACGCCGTGAGCCGGTGACCGGTGCGCGGGCGGGAGGCAACCCAGACGAGCAGGGCAGCCACCTGCCCGGGGTTGAGGAGGGAGCGCTTGTCGACTGCGCCGGAGGTCTTCGGGGCGGCGTTCTCGTCCCTCCCCTTGGGCAACGGGTTGTCCGCCAGGACGTTCTGGCGGATGGCATAGCGCAGGACGACGTTCAAGACGCGGCGATAGCGTTTGGCGGAACTTGCGGCAGCAGGCGTGCCGTCGATTCGGGTGTCGATGGCGTGGAGCACGGCGTCGACGTGCTTGGTGTCCTCCCAGGCGCTCATCGGCAGCGAGTTGCGCCGAATCCAGGCGAGGATGGCTCGTAGCTCGGAGGGGGCCTCGTCCCGGCGGTTCTTGTTGAAGGCGTACTCGCGCAGGGCCTTGCGGACTTCGATGGGGTCGTACTGGGTCGGTTCGACTCGCAGGAGCGCGAGCGTGGCCTTGGTCAGGGCCTTGGCTGTGCTGATGCGGTTGTTGGCCGAGATTCGGGACCACTTCATGTCCACGTAGCGCAGGGCGAAGTCGTACCAGGTGACCTCGGCCGCCGATGCCGCGTGCGACGTCGGCCTGCCGGTGTCCTGGTCGAACGGTTCTCCGTTGTTGGCGGCGACGAGGAGGACGGCGCGAAAAGAATCGGCCGAGGCGGCAGTCTTGAACGCCTCGCCGTGCCGCCTCCCGTTCACCGACCAGCGCACGGTGTAGGTCGTGCCACGTTTTCCCTTGTAGACCTCCGTCTTGTAGAAGCGGACCTTGAAGGACCGGTTTGTCACGCGCTGCCCTCGCAGTCGGTGAGCCAGTTCTCCAGGTCACTGCGGCGGATGCGCAGGCTCCCGTTGGGAAGTTTCACGCATCGTGGCGCCCTGCCTTTCTGACGCCAGTCGTAAAAGGTGGACCGCGATACCTGAAGCTCGGCGCAGAGTTCATCCACGGTCATTTTGTCGCGCGAGCGGCTGGAGCCATTCATCAGCGCCCCGCCTCCTCGTTGTCGAGGGGGTTTCGGGCAGGGCTCATGAGGGGTCGGGGCAAAGGGGGTTTCCTCGCATGGAAAGAGTGGATTACCGAAAGACGGCACGCTGAGGTGCCGGGATATTCAATGATGCGGAGCATCGCCGGTTTGGGAAACCGGCGATCGTCGGCTATGTTTCCGCCCGCTCCGCATGGCCCCGGTCTCTCGGAGGGCTGGCGAGGAGGGTGTGCGGGGAGGCTCCGAGCGCGGTGGCGATGGTGACGAAGTCGCCGATGTCGCAGCGTCGGACGGTGCGTTCGATGCGGGAGAGCGCGGTGGCGGTCATGAACCGGCCGAGGGCGCCTACACGGGCGGCGAGCTGACGCTGGGAGTAGCTGCGGGCGGTACGGGCGCGCACGATTGCCCGGGCGATGACCCTTCCTGCGGGACCAATTTCGAGAGAACGCGGCGGCATGGATGTGTTGTAGCTTGCGTTCCGCGACAGCGGGAACCCTTTCTCGTCTGCTGTGAGCGATGCACCGGCCGCCGGAGATTTCGAAGGGTCGATTTCGGCAACCGGGGATCCGGGTCTACTTTTTCCCGACCGGCCCGGAAGTAGTACAGAGTTTTAGAACCAACTCTGGACTTTTGCGCCCCTGGTGTGGCTGTCTTGTCCATGCCCTTGGCACCGCCGAATTCCCTCCCCCGATCTGCGACGAAGGTGGTCGATCGACATCGCCCGTATCCGCACCATCAAGCCCGAGGCGTTCCATTCGGAGTCCCTCGCGGCGGTCTCTCTGTCCGCCGAGCGGACGTTCTTCGGCTTGCTCACCCAGGCAGACGACTACGGCCGGTTCCGCGACCAGCCCGCCGTCATCGCCGGCCTGTTGTGGTCCCTGCGCCCCGAACACGGCCCTCTTGGCGTCGAAGACGACCTCGCCCAGCTCCACACCGCCGAGCTGGTCTGCCGTTACCAAGGCGCCAACGGCAAGCGGTACCTACACGTCGTCACCTTCGCCCAGCACCAGAAGGTCAACCGTCCCAGCGGGGTACGCCATCCTGCCTGCCCCCACCACGATCAGAGCGTTCCGCGTGAGCCCTCACCGCCGACGCACACACCCCTCACTGAGCCCTCCGCACCGGCACCCGGAGGTGTCACGGAAGACACGATGAGCGACGAATATGCAGGTCAGGGCCGATTCCGTGAGTCCTCAGCGCTGACGCAGGGAGACCTCACGGAGCCTTCGACGAGTGCTCACGGTCCGGATCTAGGATCTAGGAACAGGGATCTAGTGACCTGAGTCGGAGATTCGTCGGCAGTATGCGGCGACTTTGTCGAGGATTTCGTCGGCAGTCTTGGTCCAGGCGAAGGGCTTTGGGTGTTCGTTCCAGTCGGCGAGCCAGCTGCGGATGTCGCGTTCGAGGGCCTGGACGGAGCGGTGGACACCGCGCTTGAGTTTCTTCTGCGTCAGCTCGGCGAACCATCGCTCGACCAGGTTCAGCCAGGATGAACTGGTCGGTGTGAAGTGCAGGTGGAAGCGTGGGTGCGCCAGCAGCCACGTCTTGATCGCGGGCGTCTTGTGGGTGACGTAGTTGTCGAGGATCAGATGCACGTCAAGGCCGGCGGGGACTTCCTTGTCGAGCTTGGCGAGGAACTTCTTGAATTCCACTGCCCGGTGGCGCCGGTGCAGGGAGCCGATCACCTTTCCCGTGGCGACCTCCAGGGCCGCGAACAGGGTGGTGGTGCCGGCGCGGACGTAGTCGTGACTGCGTCGTTCGGGGACACCGGGCATCATCGGCAGCACGGGCTGGGACCGGTCCAGGGCCTGGATCTGCGACTTCTCGTCCACGCACAGGACCAGGGCCTTCTCCGGCGGATCGAGATAGAGGCCCACCACGTCACGGACCTTGTCGATGAACAGAGGGTCGGTGGAGAGCTTGAACGTCTGCGACCGGTGCGGGGCCAGGGCGAAAGCCCGCCAGATCCGCGAGACGGCGGATTGGGACATGCCCGTGGCCGCCGCCATGGACCTGGTCGACCAGTGGGTGGCGTTCTTCGGTTTCTCCTCCAGCGTCTTGACGATGACACGCTCGACGTCCGCGTCGGTGATCTTCCGTGGGACGCCGGGCCGTGGTTCGTCGGACAGGCCGTCCAGGCCACGTTCGAGGAAGCGCCGCCGCCAGGTGCGGACCATGTCCGCAGTAACACCGAGCCGGCGTGACACCTCCATGATCGAGTGCCCCTCCGCGCACTCCAGAACGATCCTTGAGCGCTGAGCCAGAGACTGGGCCGTTGAGCGGCGACGCACCCAGCCTTCCAGCACGGTCCGTTGGGCATCAGTGACCGACAACGGCGGAATCTTCGGGCCTGGACGACTCATACCCAACTAACGACGAATCTCCGACTCAGGTCACTAGGATCTACCCCGTTGGGGGGCGCGAGCGCCCCCGCACCCGCACCCCAGACCGTCTCGGCGAAGGACCTCATAGGCGAGTACGCGGCCGCCTGCAGCCACCGACCGCCTGCGGGCGTGCTCGGACACCTCGGCAGCGAAGTCAAAAAACTCCTCGGCGAGGGCATAGCCCCCGACCACATACGTGCCGGTCTTGACCGTCACCGGGCCAAGGCCATGCACCCCAGCACCCTGCCCAGCTTCGTCCACGAGGCCATGAACGCCGCCCAGGCCGCATCTGAGACCGCCCACCGGTCGTGGACGAATCCAACCGACGTCGCCGCCGCCTACGGGGGTGAACTGTGACCACCACCCTCACCCACGCACCGGACCGCCTCCGCCCGCTCGCCGAGCGGCTCGGTGCCATCCTCACCGCACGCGGCATCGACCCTGACGCCGCCACCACGCAAGAGCCCCCGAGCGAACCGGTCACCGCCCTGGAGCTGGCCGATGCCCGCATCCCCGCCCGATACCGGCACGCGCTGAGCGACCACCAGCAGGTCACCGCCTGGACCAAGGCGATCGCCGCCGCCGGACGCCCCGGCCCCAGCCGCGCACCGGGCATCGCCGAAGGCCCCTCCCTGCTGATCGCCGGCCCCACCGGAACCGGCAAGACCCACCAGGCATACGGCGCCATCCGCACCCTGCTCACCGCCGGAGTCCGGCTGCGCTGGGAGGCCGTCACCGCCGCCGACCTGTACGCCCGCCTGCGCCCTCGCTCCGGCCACGACGCCGAACGCGACCTGCAGACCCTCGTCCGCTGCCCGTTGCTGCTCCTGGACGACCTCGGCGCGGCCAAGAACAGCGAGTGGACCGAGGAGCTCACCTACCGGCTCATCAACCACCGGTACGAGCATCTGCGCCCCACCCTCATCACCACCAATCTCCCCACCGACGCCCTCCGCACCGCCCTCGGAGACCGCATCGCCTCCCGCCTCGCCGAGATGACCGAACGCGTCGTCCTCAACGGTCCCGACCGCAGGCGCCGGTCACAAAACTGACCGTCCCGGAGACAGTCCCCACCGCACAAGGGACCGAAAGCCATAGATGGTTCGGGACCGTGCACCACCGACTCAGGGGACGAGCCGGGACTTACCAGGGGACTGGTCCCGCTTGCGGTCCCCGCCGGGGACGGTCCCCCTAACACTCCGTCGGGGACCGGTCCCGCCAAGAACCGGGGACCGGTCCCGGTCGAAAGTTGGGACCGGTCCCCAGACGCTTCGGGGATCGGTCCCCATCGGACACAGCAGATTCGGGGACCGGTCCCAACAAAAGGCCCAGGTCACCGCTCGCGCGGCCCCGAGCCTGGTCCCCGAAACCAGGAGCCGGAGACACGCACCGGGGACGGGGGCCGTCGCGGCACCGCCGCTTCGCGTCCTCGCGGGACGCGGAACCAAACGCCAGAAGCTCTGGTCCCCAAACGCAATGAGTTGTGGGGATCGGTCCCCTTCCTCATCGCCGCCCCACCCAGAAGGCGACCGTGCCCTTCCCCAAGCGGGACGAGCGCGCCGGCGCACAACCGCCGTGCACTCATAGTCCGAATCCCCACTCGCCCCAACGCCCCAGAAAGTCCTCATGCACCAGTCGCACCCCGAAGGTCCCACCGGTCCCAACACGGAAGCCGCCACGTCAGCCCCAGGCGGAGCAAGCTGTAGCACTGGACCGTCCAAGGGCCGGTCCAGTGCGCTTGCCTCCGCCCCGGGGGTGGCGGAGGAGGCCCCGCGCCAGGGGGCGCAGGACCAGCAGCCCGTGGCCGAGGGCGGCCACGAGCAGAGGGCCAAGCAGGGCCGGCGCCGCTCCCGCCAGCCCAAGCAGCGTTCCGAGCGCCAGACCTTCCGCGCCAGCACCGTCGAAGCCGCCAACATCCAGAAGGCCGCTGACGCCAAGGGCGTCTCCAAGGCCCGCTTCATCGCCCAGGCCGTCCACGCCGAATTGCACGGCCGCCCCCATCGTGACCAGGACGATGCCCTCGATCGCTTGGAAGCCGCCCGCATCCAGCTGGTGCGTGCCGGCAACAACCTGAACCAGATCGCCAAGGTCCTCAACTCCGGTGGCGACGCCCTCCACATCGACCGCGCCGCCGGTGCCGTCGCCGACGCCGCCACCGAGGTCCGTACGGCCGCACGGAAGCTGGTGAGCTGAACGCCTTGGTCCCCGACGTCTCCCGCGGCAGCCACACCATCGGCCTGCTCCACTACCTCTACCGAACCAGCGACATCGAAGCCCACGTCGACCCGCACCTCGTCGCCGCCTACGACCCCCACCTGCCCGACCCCGGCCGCGACCCGAACGCCACCTTCGGCGAGCTGGCCGCCGACCTCGACCTGTGGGTCGACGCCCTCGGCGACAAGGCACCCAAGAAGCATGTGTGGCACTGCCCCGTCCGCACCGCCCCCGGCGACCGGGCCCTGTCCGACGAGGAATGGGCCACGGTCGCTCGCCGCGTGCTGAACGCCACCGGCATCGCCCCCGAGGGCGACGACCAAGCCTGCCGCTGGATCGCCGTCCGCCACGCCCCCGACCACATCCACATCGTCGCCACCCTCGTCCGCGCCGACCGCACCCGTCCCCGCCACCACAAGGACGGCACCCGAGCCCAAGCCGAATGCCGCAAGATCGAGACGGAGTTCGGACTCCGCCGGCTCAAGGAAGGTGATGGCACTGCGGCCAAGCGCCCCACCAGCGCCGAACGCCGCAAGGCCGAACGCCTCGGCCAGGACGCCGCCTCGCGCGAGCTGCTGCGCGAACACGTCCACCGTGCCCTGTCCGGTGCCGCCGACGAGGACGAGTTCTTCGACCGGCTCGCCGCCGAAGGCGTCCGCGTCAAGAAGCGCATCGCTCCCTCCGGCGATGTGCTCGGCTACTCGGTCGCCAAGGTCGGCGACCGCAACAAGGCGGGCGAGCCCATCTGGTTCTCCGGCTCCAAGCTCGCACCGGACCTTTCCCTGCCCCGGATCCGCGAGCGGTTCACAGCCACCACGGACGTGCCCGAGCCGCCCGCGGTCCTGGAACTCAGCGGCGCCTCCGCACCGGTCCGTGCCCGCCACTTCGCCGCCGAGGCCACCGACTCGGCCCTGACGTCCCTCACAGCCGGCGACGACGGTGCGGCAGCTGCTCAGCTGATCGGGGTCGGCGAGGCCCTCGATGCGCTCGCCCAGACCTCATTCGGTCCCACGCAGGCCGAACTGCGGGCGGCTGCAGTGCACTTCGAGCGGGCCACTCGCTCGCACATCCGCGCCGAGAAGGAGGAGATGTACGCCCTGCGCCGCGCGGCTCACCAGATCGTCCATTCCGGGTCCGCTCTCGGCCGCGGACAGGACGGCGCCGCCACCGCCATGGTCCTCGACCTCATGATCCTGACCGTCATCGCGGCCGCCCGCTGGCACGCAGCCCGCGGCCACGCCCAGCAGGCCGAAGCCTCCCAGCAGGCGGCAACCCACCTGCGCGCCGCCTACCAGGCAACCGCCGCCAGCCCGCTGGCCGCCATGCGCGCCTACGGCCAACACCTGCCTGCACAGTCCCGGCGACAGCACGCCGCCACGGTCCGCACGGCCCTCCCCCACCTCGCAGAGCGCCTCCGAGCCGAGCCTGGCTGGGACGCACTGGCCGCCGTGCTCGACCAGGCCGAACGCGTCGGCCACGACACCGCCGCCCTGCTGGCCAAGGCCGCTGCACAACGGGAACTGGACAGCGCCGAGTCAATCAGCGAAGTCCTGGTCTGGCGGTTGCAGCACCTCGGCTACGTCACCCAACCCGTGTCGGTGCCCAGGTCGCGGCGTCCTCGTACCGAACCCGCCCCTGCTGTCCCTGCCGCTGCCGCCGCCCACCAGGAAGCGAACCGACTCCGGCGACGGTGATCACGCTCGCCCCGGCACCTCCGGAGCGAGCAGCTCCAACGCCTCCTCCCAGTGGAAACGGTCCGCTCCGCCACCGGCCTTCGGACGGTGGGGATCGTACGAGCCGATCAAGACGCCCATCGCGCGCAACCGGTCCAAGCTCTGCCGGTACGCGGGGTGGGCGGCCTGGGCCGTGTTCAGGTACGGGAGCACGGCGGTGGGGATGCCGAGGCCGTACGCCTCGCACAGGATGCCCACCGCGAGGGTGTCGGAGATCCCGGCCGCCCACTTGTTGATGGTGTTGAAGGTGGCCGGCGCGACCGCGATGGCGTCGGCGGGCGGCAGGGGCCGGGGGTCGCCGGGTGAGCGCCAGGCCGAGCGGATGGGATAGCCGGTCTGCGCTTCGATCGCCGTCGTGTCTATGAAGCCGAGGCCCTGTGGGGTGGCGATGACACCGACATCCCAGTTCGCCTCCTGCGCCGCCGTGATCAGCTTGCCGACGTCGCCGGCGATTCCGGACGCGCACACGACGACGTACAGGAACGGCTTCTTGGTCTGCTGGTCAGGCTGTTCGCTCACGCGGGGACTCCCAGTCGACGGCTGAAGTAGTGCAGTTCCGGCAGGGTACGACGGTGGTCGCGGGCGGCCATGTCGGCGACCAGCTCCCGGACGGCCGGGCGGCGGATGTCCTGGGCCGCGCAGCTCTCGGCGATGCGTAGTGCCTGGTAGCCGTCGGCGAGGCGGCCCTGCTGGCTGTAGGCGCGGGCGGATTCGACCCACAGGGCAGCGCGGCGCTCAGGCACGGGGATGTGGCGTCGCATGAGGGGTCGGGCGGTCTGCAGCGCGATTCCTGCGTCGCCGAAGGCGACGGCCGCGCTGACGCCGTGCAGGGCAACGTTGGTCGGGCTGAAGTTGGCCCAGGCGTCGGGGCGGTCGAGCGCGACGTAACGGGCGACTTCCTTCGCCTCGGTGAGGAAGTCCTGTGTGGCGGAGCGGTCGGCGCCGGTGCTGGCGGCGGTGACGCCGCGCAGGAGCAGCAGGCCGAGCGCGGCGAGGTATTTCGGGGATCGTTGATCGTACGCGCCCGTGAGCTGGTCGGCGGTGTGGCGGACGAGTGTGACGGCCTGGGTGGTGTGGCCATCACGGGCGAGGGCGTGGGCATGTACCCGGACGCTGGACGCGAGCACCACCGGATCCCCGGAGCGCTCGGCCTCGGCCATGGCCCTGCCGACGGCGAGCCATGCGTTGCCGTGATCGCTCAGCTTGAGCAGCAGGCTCGCCGAGGTCTGATAGGTCGTGGCCAGCAGTCCGGACAGGTCGGCCGAGCCCGGGGCATCGCTGATGGCTTGCCGGAGCTGCCCGATCAGTCCGGGCAGCGTGCGCTCCAGTTCCGTGTACTGGCAGGTGCAGAAGAGGCGGCGCGCGGCTGTGACGTGATCACGTATCTCCGGCAGGTCCGGTACCGGACGTGCCGCCACGGGGCTCGGGCCAGGGAGAAGGGACTGGACCAGATCCTGGTGGGCGGCGGCAGGCACGGCGGGGGTGACGAGCGCGATGCCCGCGGCGAGGAAGTTACGGCGATGCATGTCCTCGGTTGTCTCTGGGTCGGAGGGGCTGGTATCCGGAGCAGCAGCGAGACCAATGCGGTGCAGCGGGATGTCCAGCACCCGCGCGACCTCACGCAGCATGCGGACGTCCTGGACACCCCATCCCGCCTCCAAGCGGCTCACCTTGGACTGGTGATACCCCAGTGCGGTGGCGACGTTCTTCTGCGAGCGCCGCTGTAACACGCGTGCCTGACGGATCACTTCGCCGATCCGTCTCGCCTCGCTCTGCGTTTCGGCCATCTGTGCCACGGCTCCTCCCGCCGTCGCCGATTCTGCCTGCTCAACCGAGCGTAAGGGAGAGCTAATTGGCCGTGATGCAGCTCCTGCATAAGTGATGCAGCGTCGGCACACGGACTGGTTTCGACCTGTTCTGGAGCGGTTGCCTGGTCCAGCCGCACCCCTCCAGGAGGCCCTCATGGAAGTGCACGACATCCGCTTGTCAGTCTCCGACACCCCGGCAGCTGCGGCGTCGGCGCGACGGCAGTTCGCCACCGAGATGCGTGACTGGCGCCTGCCGGCCCACAGCAACGCACTGCACACCGCCGAGCTGATCGCCGGCGAACTGCTCTCAAATGCCGTGCAGTACGCAGGTCGGGGCGCAATCACCTTGTTCGGCGGCTGCGATGGCAACGCCGTAAGGGTCGAGGTCAGCGACAGCAGCCGCAGCCTTCCCCGGCCCCGATCGCCCGGCGAGAACGACGAGCACGGCCGGGGCCTGTTCCTCATCGCTGCCCTGGCCGACCGGTACGGCGTCGAGCTGACCGCGACTGGCAAGCGGTGCTGGGCCGAGGTCCGCCTGCATGCCGCTGCAAGTCCCCACATCCCACTGCAGGTTCGCTTTTCGAGGAGATGACTGTGACAACCGCCCGGACACCCGCCATTACCTCCGAGGTGATCGCCATCCGTCCCGGACCGCCGCTTTCCGGGTCCGTGACGGTCGACGGTTCCAAGAACGCCGCCCTGCCGCTCCTCGCGACAGCAGCCACCCTGCGCCGCCCCATCCAGCTGGGTAACGTCCCGGCCAACGACGACGTTCAAGCCATGCTGATGCTGCTCCAGCACGCCGGCCACGGCATCACCCATCCGGTCGGCAAGCCGAGCACGGTCCTGATCCTGCCGAGCGACGGCATGCACATCGCGCCGGAATTCCACGACACGGCAGCCCGTATCCGTGCCTCGTACTACCTCGTTCCCGCCCTCCTCTCCGTACATGGGCGGGCCGTGCTGCCCTGGCCGGGCGGCTGCCGGATCGGTGAGCGCGGGATGGAGCAGCACTTCAAGGTGTACGAGGCGTTCGGCGACCGCACGATCATGAACAACCACGGCTACAGCGTCGAAGCCGGTGAGAGCCGCACCGGCTCGGTGTCGGTGATGCTGCCGTTCCGCTCCCGCGGCGCGACCATCGCGGCCATTCTGCGCGCCGTCATCGCCGGGCGACCGCTGCGGCTGGGCCAGCCCAACCTCTCGCCCGAGGTCATCAGCGTCCTGCAAGCACTCCAGGTGGCCGGTTGGGAGACACGGGCCGACGAGCGCGTTCTCTCCTTGACTCCGCCCGCCTCCGCAGCACAGGAGCCGGTGGCCTGGGAAGTCCCCGGAGACAAGGTGGAAGCAGGCACCTTGGCCTGCGCCATCGCTGCCACCCGCGGAAACGGCCGCGTCGAGGGCGTACGCAGCAAGGACGTGGCGCCGATGGTGGCCGCATTGCGCTGGCTCGGCATTCCCGTCGACGCCCAGCACGATGCCCTCCACGTGCGTGCCGAGGGCACTCGGCCCACCCACCAGCCCCTGCGAGCCATCGCCTCGCTCTCTCCCCGCGGGCTCGATGCCGACTTCGAACCCGCTCTGATGGCACTGGCGCTGGGAATGCACGGCACCCATCTGTTCGCCGACGCGATCAACCCCGGGCGTCACAGCAATCTGATCCCCCAGCTCGCTCGCCTCGGTGCCGACATCCACCAGACCTCCCCCACCCAGTGCCGCCTGACCGGGCCACAGCAGCTGATCGGCACGGGAGTGGAGGCCACCGACATCCGCACCGGGTCGGCCCTACTCATCGCCGGCCTCACCGCCAGCGGCGTCACGACCCTCGGCGGCCTCGAACAGCTCCGCCGAGGCCACGCTGACCTTCCCACCAAGCTGCTCGCACTCGGCGCCGACATCTGCGAGGTCACCCCGTGACCGGTCCGCGCGCACTGCAACGGATCGCCGCCACCACCGATGTCCACTCCTCGTTCGACAACGCCCTGCCGATGCTGACCCACCTGCACGCCATCCGGCGGGACACGCTGATCGTCGATTGCGGCGACTTCTTCGAAGGCAGCGGCTACTACCGCCTCGGCCACGGCCGTATCGAAACCGCAATCCTCCAGGGCCTCTACGACGTGATCGCGCCCGGGAACCACGGATGGGTCCACCACTTCGAACCCGCGGTCCGGGACATCACCGTGTGCGCTAACGCCGTAGAGGCCGCTACCGGCGAACCGCTCTTCCGCCGCCTGCACACCGTCTGCATCGGCAACCGGCGCGTCGCTATCACTGCGGTCATCGGCGAGCAGGCGTTCCACTCCATCCCCGTCGAGCAGCGAGCTGGGCACCGAGTCACGGACCCGGTCCAGGCCCTGCGCGAAGTGATGCTGGCGCACCACCACGAGGTCGACGCCTGGGTCGTGCTGAGCCACTCCGGATTCGACGAGGACCTCAAACTGGCTGCCGCCTGCCCCTTCCTCGACGTGATCTTCGCCGGCCACTGCCACAGCGACCAGTACGGCCCCACCCGAGTGGGCGAGACCCTCGTCCTCAAGGGCCGCGAACTGGGCGTCGGCTACGCCCTCGCCGGACCGGCCCCCGCACGATGGACTGGGCACACCGCCCGCTTCCCCGACACGACCGGCACGACAGCGTTACCGCCCCAACTCGCCTCTGTCCATGACCGGATCGAGGACCTCAGAGATCGCCTGGCCCTGCCGATCGGCGCCGTCGCCGAGCCGTACCGAGGCAAGGCTCTCGATCGACGACGCCTCCTCTCCAGCCTCGCCACCCGACTCCACACCGCCCTCGGCGCCGAAGCCGTCGTCCTCAACGAGACCGCCCTGCGTTCCACTCAGCTCGACGACGTCCTCACCTTCGGCGACCTCCTCATTATCGAGCCCTTCAACAACCAGCTCGTCCACACCCGTGTCCCCGACGCGCTGAGAGACAACCCTGGCGCGCTGCTGGCGCACCTCACCAAGAGCGCCGGCCCCTTGATCACCGAACCGGCACCATTGCCACCGCATCTGCCGACCGTGCTGTCCACCGACTACCTCGCCGAGAGCTACCTGGACGGCCGCACCCACCAAGCCGGTCTCCGTCTCCGCCAGGCCCTCCAGCGGATCCTGACCGAAGGACCTCACCGATGATCCTCACCGGCCCCGAGATCACCGCAGCCGCAACGGACGGCCGCCTGCGCATCACCCCCTTCGACAACGCGCAGGTCAACCCCAACAGCTACAACGTCCGCCTCGGCCCGACCCTGCTCACCTACAAGACCCCTGTCCTCGACGCCCACCAGCCCAACCCGACCCACCGCATCGAGATCGGCGCCGACGGCTATGTCCTCAAACCCGGCCAGCTCTACCTGGGCCACACCGTCGAGCAGGTCGGCTCCGACACCTTCGTCCCCCTCCTGTTCGGCCGCTCCTCCGTCGGCCGGCTCGGCTTGTTCGTCGAGATCACCGCCCCCATCGGCGACATCGGCTTCCACGGCCAATGGACTCTGATGCTCTCCCCCATCCGCCCCTTACGTGTCTACGCGGGCATGAAGATCGGGCAGATCATGTTCTTCGTCGCCGTCGGGCCCATCACCCCCTACTCGGGCAAGTACCAGGCAGCCAGCGGGCCCAAGCCCTCCGCCTACTGGCAGGACGTCGCCCCACTGGAAGCGGTGGCGCCGTGATCCTCACTGGCCCCGCCATTGCCGCAGCCCACGCCGCGGGCGAGATCACCATCGACCCGTACGACCCCGACAGGCTCTCCCCCAATGCCTACGACTGGCGCCTCGGTACCCACCTGCGCATCTGCGACGGAGACCTCGACGCCGCCGCCCCAACCTCGTCCACCGAGATCGCCATCCCCCGCACGGGCTTCGTCCTGAAACCCGGTGTGCTCTACCTCGGCGTCACCCACGAGAAGACCGGCTCGGAGACCTACGCACAGCTCCTCAACGGCGACCGCACCACCGGCGCCCTCGGGATCTGGGTCCACGTCTCCGCCCCACTCGGCCACCAAGGCCACGCCATCCGCTGGACCCTGGAGATCCGCGCCAGCCAGCCGGTCCGCATCTATCCCGGCATGACCTTCGGCAAGCTCGTCTTCCTGCAGCCCCTCGGCGCTGCGGCCAGCTACCAACAGCACGGCCTCAAGTACACAGCCAGCCGAGGAATCGAGACCTCCCGCCTGTACGAGGAAATCCCTGGGGGCTGCCGACCATGAACGCCAAGGTAGCCACCGTCCTCGATCTCCCTTTCCCCAGCCCCGGCGGCAGCGTCGAGCTCTTCCTCGACCTCTACACCGGGGACAGGCCCCTCATTCCCGCACGAGCCTTCATGCTCGCCCCCGCCAGCCCCGGCCCCCAACTGCCGACCGGGCTCGACCTGCTGCCAGTCGTCGGCAAGTGTCTCGAAGGCCCGGCCTTCCACCGTTACGTAGCAGCCCTCCAACGGTCCCTGGCCGAGGGAATCGACCCGGACCACATCGGCGTCCTTCACCTCCAGCACCTCACCTTCGGTGGCACCCCCGCGCTGATCAGGGCCCTGCGCGAGCACCCGCGGATCGCACTCGTGCATGGCACCGACCTGCTGTTCGCCGAAGCCCACCGCCACCAGCACAACGTGCTGACCGAATCCGTGCGGCTCGCCGACGCCATCGTCGTGCCGACACCGGCCATGGCCGACCGGCTCCTGCGCATCGCGCCTACCACCGACCGCGCGAAGATCGCCCACATTCCCTGGGGCATCCCCGACCGGCTCCTGGCCAACCCGCCGCGCAGAGGCCCCCGTCCGCCAGACAGTCCCTTCCGGCTGCTGTACGCCGGGCGGCTCACGCCGGAGAAGGGCGTCGAGAACCTGCTGCTGGCCCTGGCGGCCGTACAGGGCGTCGAGCTGAGCATCGCCGCCCCGCAAGACCAGTTCCGCACCCTCAGCCGCGGCGTACAGCAGTCCGGCATCAAGATCCGGTACCTCGGCTGGCTCCGTCGCCCACAGCTGTGGAGAACTTTCACCGACCACGACCTGCTCGTCATGCCCTCCACCACCCTCGAAGCCATGGGACTGGTCGCCCTCGAAGCCCAAGCCTGCGGCCTGCCCGTGCTCTACCAGCCCGTCCCCGGCCTGGCTGAAATGCTCGCCGCCTCCGGCACCGCGACCGACTTCACCCGCCCCGCAGCCGTTGCCCGAGACGTCGACCGCCTTCGTACGACACCCGGGCTGCTCGCTGTCTTGCGGCAGGCCGGGCGGAGCAACGCCGCCCACTACCCGCTCAGCGCCACCGCCAGAGCCCTGACCGAGCTCGGCCACCGGATCAGTTGACCGCCCCGCCACGTTCCCCGGCCGGGCCCGCCCGCGTCACTACGCTGACGGGCGGGCCCGCACCGCGACATCGGAGATGTTCATGGAAGACAGCACCGACCGGATCAAGCAGCTCGTGGCGGACGGCGTCCGCGACAAGGTCTACCCCGGCGCCGTGTGGGCCACCGGCAACGCCACAGGCACGAAGGCCGCGGGCACCGTCGGTGTCCTCGATCCCGCCGAGCCGGACAGCCCCATGCGGCCGGACACGGTCTTCGACGTCGCCAGCCTGACCAAAATCCTGGCCGTCTGGTCCACGGTCGGCGCCCTCTGGGAAGACGGCTCCCTCCCGCTCGACGAACCCCTCGGCACCTTCTGGCCCGAGGCCACAGGCCGACCCCTCGGCCAGGCCACCGCCCGCCACCTGCTCACCCACACCGCCGGCGTACCACTGCGAGCCCAGCTGAAGAACCTCTACGGCACCGACCCAGCCACCATCCGGGCTGGCGTCCTCCACGAAGCCCTGCACCGACCGCCCGGCGAGGCCGTCGAGTACACCGACCGGGCCGCTCTCATCCTCGGCTACCTCGCCGAACACCTCTCCGGCCAGAGCCTCGACCAACTCGCCCGCACCCGCATCTGGCAGCCCCTGGGCATGATCCACACCCGCTTCGGCCCATTGCTACCCGAGCTGTCCGTCCGCTGTGCCCCAACCGAACTCGACGAGGACACCGGCCGCCACCTCAAGGGCACCGCCCACGACTTCTCCGCCCGCCTCCTCGGCGGCGTCTGCGGCATCGCCGGCACCTTCTCCGTCCTCGACGACCTCGCCCACTTCCTGAGGTACATGCTCGACCCCACGACCGCCCCCACAGCGCCGGGATTCGGGCCAACCTGGGTCGAGGAATCGCTCAGCGTCCAGACCGGAACCCTGGAGCCCGTGCGCGGTCTCTTCTGGCACCCCG
This sequence comes from Streptomyces lydicus, assembly GCF_004125265.1. GTDB lineage: Bacteria > Actinomycetota > Actinomycetes > Streptomycetales > Streptomycetaceae > Streptomyces > Streptomyces lydicus_C. Next base: position 5,972,975 of record NZ_RDTE01000003.1, on the reverse strand, counting down.
CCCCCGGCACCGACCCCGCCGACCGCACCTACGTGCACTACGGATTCACCGGCACCGGCATGTGGATCTCCCCCAAACGGGGAACCTGGGCCGCCCTGCTGACGAACAAGCTCTACTACACCCGCGACCGCGAGCCGCTGACCCGTATCCGGAATGCCTTCCGCGCGCTCACCTTCGACTGAGACGCGGAATTGGGACCACGATTGGACAATTTACCCCTTCCGCAAAGCGCGGGCGAGCGTTTGGCGCGCAACTGCTCGGTATACACGCCTGACTTACCCACCGAGGGGCCTGGACCATTTACCTAGAACAGCGGTCTTTATAACCGCCGCGTCGACAACTTCGTGAGCCGGTCTCCATAGGCCGCGAAGGCTCAGGCGAATCTTATTTGAGAACGGTTGGCCGCCGCTGCTGAATCCGCGCCAAGTACCCTCCTCCCTGCGGCCCCTTGGCCTCATGATGTTGATAAGTCGGTATGCCTCAAGGACCTGCATGGCGTCATACACGTCGCGCGACAGCCCTAAAAGGCCAGCCCGCTCCTTCCATGAAATGGATCGATACTCCTCTTCGGAGGCGAGCTGGAGGCACATCAAGAAGGCAGCGATCTCACTCTTCGTCAGCACATTCACCCACCCCCTCGTCAGCGCAGCCTCAGCGGCAAGGACCTCGGCAGCTTCATACACCTGCCGCAGAGCGTGCAGGTAGGCGAGCTGCCAGTCTGCGAACACCTCCGCCCTAGCCGAGGGTTCGTGTCCGTTGGTCAGGCATTCCTGGCCACGCGCCGAGGTCCATCCCGCGATGTTGCGGGCCAGATCCCTCAACTGGTCCCGTATTCGGGCCTCTTCGACTGCGCTAGGCGAACGCCATGGCTCCGCCATGACGCCCGAATCGAACCGGAAATCATCACCGCTCACTGAACACATGAGGACAACCGTAGTTGTCGCAGCACTCCCGGTGGGGACAACCACGATTGTCGCAACGTGCCTGTCTCAGAGCGGACTTCAAAAGTTGATGTGCTCGACTGCTCGCCTCGAAGCTGCAAAGCAGTGGAAGAAACTGCAGGTCACGCCCGTATGACCTTGCCTGCAGGAAGTGGCCAGAGTCGACGGCAACGACAGGAAGCGGGCCGGAGCGACTTGCGGTGCTAAGTAGCAGGGGCTCGAAGGTGGGCGCGCTCGAATCACCGAGCCAGCCGCTTGCCTACGGCCGACATGTGCCGTGAGCCCGAAGAACCGGAGAAGCCGTGCCCAAGCCTCTGAACTCTCACGTTGTTCCTGACACTCAGGCTGCCTACCCGTCGGAGCCGCCCTCGCCCAGGCCGGCCTTGGAGCTTCGTTGCGGCCCCTTGCATGTGACTCTTGATCGCGCACCGCTCAAATTGCTGGCGTTCGCGAGCACGGTGGCGGCCAGTGTCATGGGAGTAACGAACTGGTTGCACTGAAAGGCGGTCAGGGTGTGCTCCGCAAGCGGAGCACACCCTCGTCCAACGCGCCCTCAAGACGCTATGCTTCGGTCAGGCGAACACGCTCGCCGTTACGTCGGACCTGGGTTCCTCCCGCAGCTATCCAGGGTTGAGGGCGCAAAGCGCCGTAGTGCGCGCGTGATTGAAAACTCTCGTTCCTCCTAATGGGGCGCAGTGGGCGGGAGCGCTGAAGCACGCCCATGGGAGCCGGACGTGACGCTCGACAGGGACATCGTTAATCTCGCACGACGCATCCAGCGCGAGTCCAGGGAAGTCATCCCCTTCCAGCAGGCACGATTGACCGCCGCGCGCGAGTTGGGTGGACTACCTGTCCACACCATGCCGCCCGCGGAGCGGATCCCGCTTCGCGTCCAGTACACCGGGGAAAGCGAAGCCGCCGCCGAATCCGCGATCAGCAGCGACACCCACGGGCTGGGTCTAGACCACTGCTCGGACGACCAGCGCGCCTTCCGGGCCCTACTAGCGCTCGCGCTTTTCAACGGCAACGTGTACACCGGTCCGACGGCGAGGTGGAACTACTCGGTTGTCGCCTCGTACGACCCGGTGATGTCGCCCCGCAGGGACCAGTTGGTGATAGTGGCGGAGCGCGCCCCGGAGAACGTGGCCACCCGGCTGCTAGCCACCCAGGGGGCCGGCTCACGCGGCGTCCCTGGGCTACGGCACGAGGTCACATACACGTGCCATGGGCAGCGCTCCGTCTGTCTACGCCATCTGCCCACCGGTGCACTGCTGACCATCACCGGTGACCCAGCCGGATGCCAGCGCGGCAACAGGCGCAGCCTCGTACCCCGGCACCCCTATCTAACGCTGGACAACGACCTCACCGCGCACGAGCGCCGCGCACTGGCAGCCATCCCCCCCATCTCAGGGGAAGCGACCACTCTGCTGGCAGGTCTCGTTTCTCGCTACAACCTGGTTGACCGGTGTGGCCGCTGGGCGACCAGTCTGTCCTGGGACCCTCTGGAGCGCCCCGGAGTTGAACGCCGGAAGGAGCCGGAAGTGATTCGGCACGGTCCCGTACGTCGACTCTGGGGCGCCGGCGACTCATGGGAGTGCCGCTGGACCGGCTATCCCGAACCCCGCGACCTGGCTCTGGCACTGACCCACCGGGAGGCCGGGGTCAAGGGCGCGAGATTTGCCCGCCACGGTGACACCTACCGGGTGGTGCTGGGCACCGCCTCCCTCGACCTGTGCGACGGGAAGGGCTGATCCATGCCGTTCCTCACCGACCACCCGGGGTCCGCGCCCGTGCTGGTGGCTGCCCTTGTCCTCGGAGTCCTCCGCTTCACGTTGCCGAAGGATTCTCGCCATCGCCTGGACCTGTGGAAGGCAGTCCTCGAACACCGACGTCAGCGTTGGCAGGTGACAGAGCGCCGCCGCAAGATTGGAAGGTCCGGCAAGACGGGCCAACGGGATCTTCCTGCTGAAGCGGAGCGAGACGGCGGTCACCGATCAGCTCAGCGAGGGCGAGTACCGGACTGAGGCCCGGGAACGAGGCTGGCGCCGCGGCCCTGTTGCACGAGCTAAGTGCCGGTCTGGAAACAGCACGAGGCCCCTCAGCGACCAGCCTGGCACGTCTACCACCCCGCCGTCCGGTCGGCTGAGGTTCCCGCGAGGCGCTGTTATCGCAATCCTTAACGTTCTCCAACGAGAAGATGCATCCGCAGATGCTGCGCACCAGCTCGATCCACAAACCGCTTCACGCCACCGCATCAATCCGCTCAACACACACATCTCGAATGATCTTCAAGTCAGCCAGCGCCTGAGCCCGGGCGTCCTCATGACCGGGCAGCCCACTGTTCACCTTCTCAACCGCTTCGCCGATTGCGGAGATAATCACTTTCGGGGCGAATCGCATACCGAAGACGTAGCCAGTATCCACGCGAGTTCGCAAATCCAACTCCACCACCCCCCAGGCAGCCATAACTTCCAAATGCGCTCCGGCTCCGGACGATTGCTCCAGCGCCCGGATCAGGGCCTGGATGTTCTTGTACGCCTGCGTGCACAATTTGCGGTAGCGGGTCCACATTTTGTGCGTGGCCACCACGGTGGCAATTGCGACAGTGACCGCTAGAGCTGGTAGCACCTTGGTGTAGTCACGAGAAATCGTCGGCAGCACGGCGTATAGCAAAATAGCCACACCGCATGCTCCGTTAAAGTTCCCGACCGTCCGGCTGACCATGGCTCGAAGGACACGCCCCTCCAGCCGCTCAAGGAGTCTATCCTTCGGCTCAAACCAATGCGCCAAGTAAGGAAAGAGGAGGCAGAAGGCCAGCATCTTCTGAGCGTCCCCGTAGCGAGCGATGAATTGCTCTGGAGCTGCGATGATTCTGTCAGCCACATTGAGTGGGTAGAAGGAGATCTTGAACGCGATAATCCCCCAGATCACCACTTTCGCCTTCTCTCGACGACTGAACCATACGGGCGTATGGAAAGTCATTGTCAACCACTGACGCAGCCGACTACGTATGCGGCGTATAGCCTTTGGCGCCTGCAAACCAGGAGAGATCTTTCGCCAGTGACGTCCCGCCACAACAATGAGGGCGATACTGAAGACAAAGATCACGGCCCCAACGGCCTGGCGCCCCGCCTCATAAAGCTGGTTGCCCCAGAGGTTCAGCACAAACCCGACCGGCAAGAAGGCGAGCTTCCAGTGGGCGCGTACAAGACCAACAGGCCGGTACCAAATCGACATACCACCATGCTCCGGCTCAGTCACGGCGCGGCGGACTGATTTGATGGAGATCAGAGGTTCAACGGCGTGAAGATCCGAGGGGGCAGGGCCAACCGGGCCACTTGACGCGGGCTTGGTCGAGCTTCGCAAACAGAAGCCCTGCTCGGGAAGCCTCTGCGGAACTGGATGCTGTCACCGTCGCGGCGTTCCGATACGACGATCGCCACGCGTATCGCCATGGTGGCTACGGCGCGCAGGCGGCTGTCCTTGGCGCAAGCGAACCGCGTCAGTCGATGACCATGCTCCGCCCCCGTTTGGCGCACCGCCTGGCGCTCGTCAAACCACCGAGGGTGGGAGCGGACGTTGAGCGAAGGGCCGACCATGAAGCGGGCAAGGTCGAGACAGTAGGCGTAGCAGCCTTCCCGGGGCAGCCCACGGAATCGGCTGTCGTGATAGAAGGCATGTGTCAGCTCCAGCTTGACCTAGACGCAGCGCAGGCCTCATGTCTGGCCTGCTCCGTTTGCGCCCACGCCCGACCCCCGTGTCGATGCCGATGTCGCGAAAGCGCCCTCCGTTCCGGACACGGAAGAGTCGTGCGCCCCTTTGACGCATTTCGGCCACGCCAGCAAGATCGCACACGGGCGATTCCGCATGATTCCAGCCGGAAGTTCGCCTGCCATATGTGCATGGAATAGGTGCCGCGGGACGACGCCCACGTCAAGAACATCGCACACATGAACGACAGGGGCGTTTCAGACGGCATCTCCGGCGACCGGAACGAATCTTCTCTCTGAGTGACAGCGAACGTACCGTCAGTCAGGTTTTGCGCCCGCAGGTAGGCCGCGGGGTGCGCAATCAACGGGGAGGGCATACAGCCATGGATCCACTGACGTTTCCGATGCTCGTCGGCACCGCGCTCACCGAGGCGGTCAAATTCCTATTCGATCGGGCCGGGGCGGTCCTCGATCGACGCTCGGGCCGAGTTCCCCTAGAGGAACCGGAAGAGGTGGAAGGACGAAGCGGGCCGTTTACCGTCCACTCAGCTGAACTCTCCGCCGCGCGAATCGAGCGCATCACCGAAGCCCGCGGAGCACTCCAGGTGTATCTGACGCGTCCTGCGCTGCTACAGGGAGGCGATCCCGAGCTCAGGGAGCTCTTGGGTGGGCTGCGCCTGGACTTGGAGGAGATCTATGGGCGGCAGCTGCCCTTTGGCAACGAGGAAGAGCGGCCTGCCCGCCCGGGAGTCTCCGTCACACAACGGACGGACCACCTCGCCGGCCACCAGGTCGGCGTACGCGCGCAAGGCATTTCCCGACAGGCCCGCGTGCGCGTGGACCAGTCCGCGAAGGTGATCGAGGCGTCGGCGGAACAAGTAGGCACCGAGATCGACGGAACCATCGGCTGAGAGGCGACGCGACCGATGGCTTTCGACGACGAACCGGGCGTTCCGCATCAGCAGCCCGCTCCGGCTACTGGAGTGCCGCACAGCGCTACCGAAGATTCGCGCGTGCGTCCACCACTGCTTGACCGGTACACAGATGAAGAAGAAACCAACATCGTGGAACAATACGGCAGTTCGGCTGGCTTACACGCGACGGGCTCAGTGGCCAATACCGAGCCATCAACGGACTTCCGCGCGGCCGCGGTGACGGCGCCGGGCGCACAGTCCGTCTCCGGACTCCCGCCGTATCCACCTGCCCCCGCCGCCCCACCGAGCAGCCCGGAGCCCTTGGCCCAGCAAGAAGCTGAGCGGGGCAGGACGGCATCACCGTCCCCCGAGGCGATCGAGGCGGTCGGGCAAGCGGCCACACTACAGCGTGCGTTGATCAATCTGGGCGAGATGATCGGCACGAAGTACGTGTTCGAGCAGACCTTGGACGCCGACGCGCCCATCGACTCCGAGTACTTGGCGGTGATCCGCAAGGTCTATGCCGAGCCCCACTTCGAAGGCGCGGACCGGAGCCGCAGCCCGTTCGCGCAGGCACTGGCGTCCCTCCGGCCCTCGGGGTCCGTGCTGGTCATCAACCGTCCGCCGAACAGCAGCAGGACCACGACCGCCTACGCCCTTCTCGACCAGCTCGTGGAAGAAGGTCTGATCACAGAAGTGCGCCCACTCTCCTTCGGCGGCTCCCAGCACTTCCCCGCACGACGCCTACCTCACGACCACGGATGCGGGTTCCTGCTCGAACTGCCGCCGGACGAGGACGGCTTCCAGGTCGCCGACACCTTCGGTTCTGGTCTGGGCAAGCTCGGCGAGCGGCTGACCCGGCGGGACAACCGGCTCATCGTTCTCACCCGCCCGGAACAGTGGCAGCGCATCAGCCACGGCGCACCGCCAGGCGTAGCCCCGGACCTGGGCAAGATCCGCCCGCACGACATCGCCACCCGCTGGCTGCTCGCGCAGGAGCCGTCGTTCCCCGTCAGTGCCTGGCTCCGCAACACCGGTATACGCCGACTCATCGACGGCATGATGCCCACGGACATCCTGAACGTCACTTCTCTCATGCTCGATGAGCACCGAAAGGCCGAACGTCACGCTGCCGAAGTCCCCTTGGACTTAGCCCGGGAATCGACACAGCAGACTTCCGCCGAGCGGCCCCTCTCCCTCGACGCACAGATCGCCAACGTCGTGGCCGTCCTGAGCAACTGGGAGGACGCGCTCTACGAGTGGCACGAACCGGAGGGCCACTTCCGGACCAGCTTCGAACGGAACTTCCTCCTGGCCGCGGCCGTCCTGCGCGGCGACCCAGTGGGCCATGTGTACGCCAAGGCCGCGGAGTTGACCGACACGCTCGACAAGAAGAAGGACTCCGTCCCCATCCACGGGCAGCAAGCCCCGGGCGTGATCGCGATGACCAAGGCGATCAAGGCGCGGCGCGAGGGGGACGGCACCCTGCGATTCGACCGCCCGCACTGGGACGACGCCGCGATCGAGTACTTCTGGAACGACCGCCCTCTGGCTCGCACGTCCTTCTTGAAGTGGCTCGCGCAGGTACCCATCGACGACGCGGGGACGAACAAGGAAGCGCTGGAGACCATCACCAAGGACGCCCGCCGTGCCCTGGCGGCCCGCATCGGTGAGTTCGCGCTGCGCTGGGCCGTGCGTCATCGCAGGCAGGAGCCATTGGAGGAGATCGTCAAGGCATGGTACGCCCACGGCACAGACAGAGAACTGTGGCCTCTGGCTGTGGGATTGCTCGACAACGCGGCGATCCACGCCGCGAGCGCGCCATACGTACACACGCTGTTGCTGTCCTGGGCCAAACGTAAAGAGCCCTCCCTCCAGCAGGCGGTCGTCGAGGTCTGCACCGGGCAGTTCGGACGTCGGCACACCGGAAAGGCGCTCCGCCGCCTGAAGCGTGTGGCGAACATCGGACTTGAGGAGGTCGTGGGCAGCCTGCGCGAGGCGATCCAGGTGCTATGGGCGGACACCTCCGTCCGGAAGACCCTCTTCGGGTACGTCGTCGACTGGTGCGGCGACGAGAAGATCAGGGACACCGTGGGCCAGCGCACGTTCGCGGCTCTCGCCGCGTCTCCCGCGCCCAAGGCCGACCGAGTGCCGCTAGTTCTGCACAACGACACGACACCGGACACCGACGAGGACGAGAAATTCCGCCCGCCCGTCGCCGGCCTGGTCACTGGATGGCGCACCCTCCTGCGTCAAGCGACTGGACCGGCGGGAGATCGCGAACTCGACCACGCCATCTACCTGTGGCTCGACGCGGCCCTCGAGCAGCCGCCGCTGCGATCACTCATCCTCGACACCCTCCGCCGGGCCGTGGACGTTCGCGGTCCTGAAGGCCCGACCCTGCGCGAAGCCCTCCGCACCTGCTCCCAGGTCTGGGTCCAGAGTGAGAACCGCCCATACTCACCCGACCGGTCGCACCTGAAACAGGAGCTCTCCTCCCTCCTCGACGCCGACCTCGCCAAGGTCCAGAAGCGCCTGCTGACGGAAGCCCCCGAGGCTGACGAGCCGGAGGAGTCCGAAGCCGCATGAAGCGCCGTCCCGTCCCCGAAAACGCCTCCGAGCCGGGTGCCACCACATGGGTCTCCGCCTTCTCCGACCGGCCACGCAGCACGGACCCGACACTCTGCTTCTGCGTGGACGTCCGGGCAACCTGGCGGCGCCCTGACGACACCGACGTTCCTGCAGATCCGCGAGCTGCCGGGAGACTCGTCAGAGCAGTCATCGACAAGGCGGCAGCAAAATGTGATGTCCTCCGCCCGAATGCCGCAGAGCAAGACATCGGAACCGCGCTCACCAAAGCCCTGCCGATCGGTGACGAAGGCGTGATCGTCGTAGACGCCACCGTGAGCATCGATGTGGACGAACCAACCCGGCTGGCCGCGCTCGCCGCGGAACAACTGCGGCAGAAGCACCATCGTCAGGAAGAGCTGCTGCGCCGCGAGCTCGAACTGGATAAGCTGGCCCGTCGCCAGGCCCGGGCACGGGAGGAGTTCCTCCAGGAACACATCCTCGCCAACCCCGCCACTGCCCGGCTCTACACAGCCCTGGAAAGCGCGGCCGAGAACTGGCCACGTCTAGGCGGGCCACCGACCGGTACAGATCTCGAAGAACTGGTCCGCACCGTCAGACAGTGGCAACCCGGACAGCGGTGGGTCGTTGTTGCTCAGGTGCTCCACGATTTCGTCAGCAAACTGACCCCCGAAGGCTGCAAGGAACTCCTGACCCTGCTCGCCGGCACCATCAAGGCATTCGGCGATGAGGACGCCGCCCGTGCCCTCACCGCCATCGCAGGCGAGTTCCAGTGAAGGTGACGCTCCTGCGCTGGCTCCTCGATCCGGTCACCAGCGTGCTGGCGGTGCGCATCCGTGCCCAGAACCACGGCCGTATGTCGTACGAGGCAGCCTGGCGACTGGCTCGCGTCACACGGCACCCCGACGAGATGGGGTACCGCCTGTACGGCCATCTCCCGGAGGACCCACGAAGATGACCGAGCCGTCATGTCCGCAGCCAGCGTTACGTGGCCCGCCACCAGGACCTGACCCGATGTGGCGGGCGCCTTCGCCGCATCAGTCGGCGCCATCTGCGAACTCGCGGCAGCAACCGTTGCCGAGACCTGCGCGGAGCACAGCGCCCACGGCCCCTTGGGAGAAATCTGAGAGATGATCTTCCTCCGGACACCCACTGACCCCCATCACTACCACACCACACCAGCCGTCTGACCAGGACAAATACTGACCAGTCCCGGTCAGGCCCCTCCTCGAACCTCATTCGGGACGAAGAGGTGGTCAGTTCAAGTTCTAGCCCACCGCCACCAGCATGAACCTGCAGGCGTTGATGTTTCCGCTCTGGTTGAACTCACCTGCCCACCGGCGTCTGCACCACCACAGGTCAGACCCCCCATGCGTGAGCGATGCGTGAGCGGACGGCTGACCATCATTCACCTCAGACTGGATTCACGCTCCTATCGCGTGGCGCTGACCAGGGAGAACAGCACCACGCGGCAGGAACGAACATCGCCGAACAAGGATTCGATCCCAAGCGAGGGTCGGGGTTCGGATCCGACGGGAGGCCCTTCCCAGGGACGCTCTGATGGGAGCTTCCCGAAAACCTCGAAAGTTGAACTGCTAGCTAGCGGAATTTTCGCATCCGTGCAGGTCAGAGCCCCACTGTTCGCACTCCCACCAGGTGCCTTCTAAGCACTTGGCCGCAGGTTCGAGTCCTGCCGGGGGCGCCAGAACAGACCCTCCCCACGGGGAGGGTCCTTTTGCTGTTCAGGGCATCTGCGGATGCTCCTGTGCAGGCGTCGGCCCCTCCCCCGGTGGTCGGCGAGAGAGCCGACGCCGTCCGGCTGCCACCGGGTTTCTGCGGGTGGCCACGGTGAATACACGGTGATGTTCTCCAAGCTCGTTCGGCGTCTCTCAGAACACACGAATATGCCCCGGTGACGCACAACCATCCGGCGGCCCCGGCAGTCGTGGTCAGCAACCCGGCCAGCGCAGGCCGGCCCGACAGCTCTAGGGCATTCGTGGCAGCCCACAGAACGAGGTGACCTATGTTCAATCGTGATCCGCAGAAGGCTGAGGCTCGGGCGGCTCAACGCGCTGAACGGCGAGCGTCGCGTGAAGCACAACGAGACGCGCAGAGGGAAGCCAGGGAAGCTCTCAGGGAATGGCGCGCAGATCACCCCGCCGAGACTCAGCTGAAGCAAGCGGCGTTCATGCACCCCTGGGCCACCTCCGAGTGCGGGATCACGACGTTTGGACCTATCGCCGGTGGGCGGGCCGAGTTCTTCAATGCCGACGCGCACAAGGGGTGGACTGCGACACGACTGGTGGCGGGGGTCGCGACGTTGGGCGTCTCAGCGGCTGCCACCGGCCGGAAGAACAAAGGTGCAGCCGCGATCAACGTGACCTTCGGGAACGGCAACGTGCAGAGTTGGAACGTGAAGCCCGATCGAACTGAGTTGGCCGCCGCGAACCGGTATGTCACAGCGTTCAATGCGCTGGCCGCGCAGCTTGCCGCTGAGCAGAAGTAGTTCTCAGCGCTGCTCCCCAGCGAGAGAGGCTCCGTCCCCTCCTGGGAGGGGACGGAGCCTCGGCGTCCGCTCAGGATATGTGCAGCTGCTCACGGCCGGGGCACGGCACTGGTGTCAAGCTTCCAAGAAATCTCGGGCCAAGTGCTTTTCCCTACTTTGGTTCGACGCCACCTGCGAATAGGCCGGTAAGCACATCGCTGGGGCTCGCACACCTTCTAAGCACTTGGCCGCAGGTTCGAGTCCTGCCGGGGGCGCTTTTCAAGACCCTCCTTTCGGGAGGGTCTTTTTGCTGGCCAGAGGGTGCTTGGCGGCATCGGCGGGCGGTCGGATGCCGGGGCGGAGGAGGCGGATCCGTTCGGCTGGAACAACTACGCGGACCGCATCGCACCCGCGCCGACCGCCATCGACGTCCACAAGGCCGGCTTCTTCCGTCCCGCCCTTCCGTGGGAGCAGCCGGTGCTGGGCGGAAGCGGCCATGGCAGGCGTAAAAGGGCACTACCCACTACGACCCCTGAGACGACGGACTCCCCCATGACTGACGACGAAGACCGTGCAACCCTCCTCTTCTATCCGCCGGTGGACAAGGCGAACTCGTGGCACATGACCTTCGAAGGCTTCGAAGCGGCCCTCAAGCGCCGGTTTCCCGACGCTGTCACGCAGAGGATGCCCACGATGTTCCAGGGCCGGACCTACCTGGACTTCGAGGTGACAGTGGGGCAGGGAATCGACGTCCAGGGCATGGCCACCATCCCCGTCGAGGAGTGCGGCTGCATCACGCTCATCGGTGTCTCGCCAGGCGAAGCCGCTCCCCTCGCGACCTGGCTGCGCGATGAATTCAGCCCCTCCCCCGGACTCATCCGGTTCAGCAGCGAGAGAGCGATGGAAGTCGGTGACGAGACCCACTGGGGGCTGCCGGCCGCGGGAAGTCAGGAAGAGATCGAGGAAGATCTCCGGGCGCATATCGCCTACTTCGAAAACATCGAAAGCGTCTGAATCGGCAGACGCAAGACCGCCGCTTGGCTCGACAGGCGACCCGCTCGCTTCGTGGGCGGCGGCAGAGGAGCCAAGCGACGGCGGCCCGGAGTGTCGAGTGCTCCGGGGGCGGTCGCGTTGATCAGCGGAGCCCCGGACCGAGCGGGCTGGTAACGCGGCGGAATCCCGTGTTCGGCGAGTGCGTGGGTCAGGAGCTGATCCGCAGCGGGATGCGGGTGGTGAGGTGGGAGCGCAGCACCAGGTCGTCCATGGTGTCCATCAGCCAGAGTTCGGTCAGCGGCAGGCGCACGGCGATGCGGCTCTGGTGGGTGGTCACGAGGTCGCGGAGCTGCCGGTAGGCGGTTCCGGTGACGTCGTCGGTGAGCTGTATGTAGCCGGCCAGGAGTGGACGATGGGGAGCGCCGGTCCTGGTGCGGAGTCGGGCGAGGGTGGTTGCGGATTCCGCGTCGGCTACCTGTACGGGGAGGTAGATCCTGCCCGTGTTGAAGCGTCCGATCCATGGACCGCGGACGGTTACTTCGATGTGTGCGGTCGGGCGTGCAAGGGGGTCCGGGGTTTCTTCCAGTCCTCCCGCGAGGGTGGCGTGCATGCGGTCGGCCCGTAAGGCCAGTCCCGGCCACCAGATGAGCGGGGCGACGTCGCTGCGGCGGAGGTCGTCGAGGAAGGCGGTGATGCCGGGGTCAGCAGCCAGCCGGTGGCTGTCCAGGGGGATCACTACCGACCGGATCGGCGGCCAGTACTCGGCCGCACCGGTTTCGGGGCCGAGAGGCGCCCTGGCCCGGTTGTGGAGAAGGGGCAGTTGCCGTTCCCGGTAGCGCTGGTCCAGCGTCAACGCCCTGTTGGCTGCCCAGTCGTACGCGGCGGCTTGTCGGGACAGGGCCGTGAGGGGGTCCAGCAGGGGCTTGGTTTCCTCGGTCATCGGTGGCGGTCTCCGTGGTGTGTGGTGTGTGGTGTGTGGTGTGTGGTGTGTGGTCTGCAACCTGCGATCTGTGATTCGTGCTGTGATCTGTGGCCCGTGGTTCGTGGCCCGTGGTTCGTGGCCCGTGGTCGGCCTCGTACACCGTAGGCGGGGGCGCTTTCGGGGCGTCCGTCTGACTCGGGCGCCCGCTGCCCGCTGCCCGCTGCCCGCCATCCTCCGTCAAGCAGCGGCTGTGCGGTGGAGTTGAGGCTCGTCGGTCGCGGCCGCAGGGCATCCGGCCGGCGCTCGGTGGGGTGGGTTGTGCGCGGGCGGAGGGTGGGTGCCGGCGGGGGTGGTGGGGGGCGCGGGGGGCAGTACGGCGTGAGTGGGGGGTGGCTGGAGCCCCCGGGTGCGCCTGCGCTACTGGGCGCAACGCCCAGGCGGCTACTTGACTTTGGTCATCGCGATTCAGTCCCGCTTGTTGGGTATTGACTGTTCCATCCCGTTCTCTCTGGATATGCCAACGTGAACCGTTGGCGGCATGTGCTTGGAGGCGAACCATGGCCGCCCGACCACTCGTCGCGCGTCAGACCAACCAGCGACTGCGGTCCCTCATCCAGGAAGCCTCGCTGTCCAACTCCGCTCTGGCCCGCCAGGTGAACGTCCTGGGAGAGGCACAGGGTCTGGATCTGCGGTACGACAAGACGTCCGTGAGCCGGTGGCTGGGCGGTCAGCGGCCCCGCGGCCGGGTTCCCGCCATCATCGCCGAGGCGCTGAGCGGGCGGCTGGGCCGTACGGTCTCGACGGAAGAGATCGGTATGGCCAACGGGAACAGCGTGACGTGTGGGGTCGGACTGCACTTCGCGGCGACCGTGGAGGACGCGCTGGAGCAGGTCCGTGAACTATGGCACATGGACGCCGAATCCCGGGGGCTTTTGTCCCGTTCCGCCATGACCGCCTCGGCGTTGGTGGAACCCAGCAGGGACTGGCTGATCAGCTCCCCCGACCCGCAGGTGGCGCGCAGCCCGCGGCTGGGGCCGCGGGTGGGAATGACCGATGTGGAGTTGGTGCGGGCGACCACCCAGGCACTGGCCGAACTCGACCACCGGGTCGGCAGCGGGTATGTGCGGCCGGTGGTGGTCTCGTGCCTCAGCAGTGTGCTGTCCGGGCTGATGGAGGGGAGTTACGGCGAGACCACGGGGCGGCAGCTGTTCGCCGCGGCCGCCCGGCTGACGGAGTTCGCCGGGTACACGGCGCTGGACACCGGGCAACCGGGCCTGGCGCAGCGGTATTACATCCAGGCGCTGCGGCTCGCGCAGGCCGCGGACGACCGTTGCTACGGCGGTTATGTGCTGGCGGCCGGTCTGAGTCATCTCGCCGTCGGCGCCGGCTGCGCCAGGGAAGCGGTGCAGCTCGCCCGGGCCGCGCAGGAGGGCACCCGGGGGCGCGCCCCGCTGGCCGCCCAGGCCATGTTCTACGTGACCGAGGCCCGCGGCTACGCCATGCTCGGGGACGCGCGGATGTGCAAAATACTGGCGGACAAAGCCACGGACGCCATGGCGCATGTCGTTCCGGGGGACAGTCCCGAGTGGATCGCGCACTTCGACCGGGCCTATCTGGCGGATGAACTGGCCCATTGCTACCGGGATCTGAAGCAGCCGCGTCCGGCCGCCCGCCGGGCCGAGGAGGCGCTGGCCCGGCACCCGCGGACCCGGGTGCGCCGCCGGGCCATCGATCTGCTGCTGCTCGCTTCGGCATCCGTACAGGCCGGGGACGTCGAGGAGGCGTGCCGGGCCGGTGTGCAGGCGGTGGGGTTGCTCAGCCGGCTGAAGTCGGCGCTCGGCGAGCGGTACCTGCAGAACTTCAGGGACGAGCTGCGGCCGTACGGGGACGCGCAGCCGGTGCGCGAATTGGACGCCCTGGTCCAGGAGAGCGGAGTGCGGGTGCCCCGGTGACGCGCGTCCGGCGGAGTGGAGCCGTCAGGTGGACCCGTCCGGTGGGGTCGAGGCGTCCGGTGGGGGCGGACGGGCGGGGCGGGCGGGGTGCCCGCCCTGCGGTGCCGACGGCCGGCCGGTTGGTTCCGTCCCGCGGGGAGGTGGTGCGGAGCCGGTGCCTGCCTGACCGTCGGCGGTAGGGAGCCACCCCGGAGGGGGCGGCGTGGCGGCCGATGCGTAACGGTCGCCGTGAAGGTCCGGTCGGTCGGCCGGCCGACCGGGGTGGGGGGTGGGTGAGGTGGGGTGCGTGTGCGTTACGGCGCCAGGCCGCTTCGCACACTCGTGGTCAGCGGTATCGCGGCCCATACGGTGCAGCCGTTGTCGGCCTCGGTTCTGCGGCCCCACCGCGAGGACGACTTGGCGACCAGTTCCAGACCGCGGCCGTGCTCCTGGGCCTGGCCCGGGCGTCGCATCCGGGGGACCGACGGTGTGCCGCCGCGGTCGTGCACCTCGATGTGCAGCAGGCTTTCCGACCTCCATATCCGGCAGGTGATGTATCTGCTGGCGGAATACTGAACGGCATTGGAGAAGAGTTCCGACAGGACGAGCAACACCGGATAGCATGTGTCGTCGTCATGGATGCTTTGCCCGTCGAGCCAGGCGCGGACCAGGTTCCGGCAGATCGGCACCGCCCGCTTCACCGCCGGCAGACGAAATACCACGCACTGCACGGAACTCCAGCAGTCAGCGGGAATCAAAGCTCCCCTTTCCTGGGGCCAGCTCGCGATATGCCGGGCGGTCACCATGACTTCGGCCGCATGCGTTGTGGTGGGTAACATGACTACCCCTTTCGTACGTGCCTCATGGACCTCGATGCCGCTTTCGCCTCATGAAACACGGCCAGCGCCATCGCTCGATCTGCCCTGGCGGCGGCCTTCGCAGTGTGCCGCGTCGCCTCCGGTGCGTACCGGGCCGCTTTCTGACCTCGCTCTTTCCCGATAATTCAAGCATTCGGGGAGTCCGCCCGGGAAGGCGCGCGATGCAGCGCCGGGAGCGGGGCGGGGATATGGGGACGCGAAATACTATCACCATAAAAAAACGGTTGCGCATTACCGGTAATGGAATTTCCGGTAATGCGCGGAGGGGTGCCGGAGTCCGGGCGGCAAGAATCTACCAGAAATCCCGGCGCTTCGGAATTACGGCATCCGTTTGCGTGAAACGAGGAGAGGAAGGAGGAAAGAGGAGAGAGGTGAGAGGGGAGGGAAGTGAGGCGGGGAAGGGCAGAGGGGCGGCGAGGGAGGTAAGAGGCGGTAAAGGCGGTGAGGTGAGTGAATTCGTGGCATCGCTCCCCCGGTCGGCTCGCCCCCGCCCCCGGTCGGCTCGCCCCCGCCCCCGGCTCCCCCAGCCCCTGGCCCCCGGCCCCCGGCCCCCGGCACGCCGACGCCCGGCGGGCCGTTGTGCGGTCCGCCGGGCGTCTGCGGCCCCCGATGGCCTGCGGGGCCAGAGAGGCTAGTTCGCCGTCAGTTCCAGGCCCAGGTGCTCGGCGATACCGACGGCGAGGGCGGCGAGGGTCGGGTGTTCCCAGACGAAGTTTCTCGGCAGGGAGATGGCGAAGGAGCGGTCGATGCGGACGCGCAGCTCCATCGCCAGGAGGGAGTCGAATCCCAGCGACTTCAGCGGGGTCTGCGGGTCGAGGGAGCTCTCCCCCAGCCGCAGCACGTCACGGACGTGGCCCGCCAGATGCTCCTCCAGTGCGGCTCTCCTGGCCAGGCCGGGCGGCAGGGCGGCGAGCCGGGCCCGCATGTCCTCGGTCTCCTCGGGCGGCGGGGTCCGGTCCACCGGGGCCTCGCCGGACACCGCGCTGAAGAACGGGAGATGGCGGCCGGCGGGCGGCACCCAGGTGTCCGGCGGGCCGGGGATCACTCCGGTCTGCACCCACCGGCGGGCCAGCAGTGTCCGCAGCGCCGCCAGGCCGTGGTCCGTGGGAATGGTGCGGTAGCCGCGGCGGCTGAAGTCGGTGGCGACACCGATCTCGCCCCACGGACCCCAGTTGACCGCCACGGTGGGCAGCCCCTGTGCGGAGCGCCAGGCCGCGAACCCGTCGAGCCAGGAGTTGGCCGCCGCGTAGGAGCCCTGGCCGGGGTTGCCCAGCAGGGAGGCCATCGAGGAGAACGCCGCGAACCAGTCCAACGGGTGGTCCCGGGTGGCGTGGTGGAGGTGCCAGGCCCCGACGACCTTCGGCAGCCAGACCCGTTCCAGCTGGTCGTCGGCCACATTGGTGATCACGGCGTCGTCCAGCACCATGGCGCAGTGCACCACCCCGCGCAGCCGGAATCCCCCGGTGACGGCCGTGGAGACCAGCCGCCGGGCGACATCCGGATCGGCGATGTCGCCCAGGACCACCGATACCTTGGCGGTCCTGCCGATCGCCGTGGCGAGGGTCCGCGCGGCCTCGGGCTCCGGGGCGCTGCGGCCGTTGAGCACCACATGGCCGGCGCCGTGTGCGGCCAGCCATTTCGCCGTGGCCAGGCCCAGGCCGCGCAGTCCGCCGGTGACGATGTAGGCGCCGCCCTCCTCCACGGGCAGGTCCCTTTCGGGCAGCACCGCGGGGGCCTCCCCCTCGTCGGGCACGGTCAGCACCAGCTTGCCGATGTGGTCGGCGGCCGCCATGGTGCGGAAGGCCGTGGTGGCCTCCGCGAGCGGATACTCCGTGCAGTGCAGGGGCTTGAGCCGGCCCTCCTCGAACGCGCCCAGCACCTCCTTCCACACCGTGGCGAAGGTGTCGGGGCGGTTGCGGTGCAGTTCGATCAGGTCGACGGTGCTCAGGGTGACGTTGTGCCGCAGCGGCAGCATCCCCAGCGGGGCGTCCGCCATGATGTCGCGCACCCCCAGCTCCACGAACCGGCCGAAGGGGCGCAGCGTCTCCAGGCCGGTGCGGATGGCCGCCCCGGACAGTGAGTTGAGGACGACGTCGACGCCCTCCCCGCCGGTCGCCTCGCGGGTGCGTTCGCCGAACTCCAGCGTGCGGGAGTCCATGACGTGGCGGATGCCCATGCCCCGCAGATAGCGCCGCTTGTCCTCGCTGCCGGCCGTGGCCAGCACCTCGGCGCCCAGCAGCCGGGCCACCGCGATCGCCGCGAGGCCGGTACCGCCGGTGGCGGAGTGGATCAGCACCCGCTCCCCGGCGGCGAGCCGGGCGACGTGGCGCAGCGCGTACCAGGCGGTCAGGAAGGCGATCGGCAGCCCGGCCGCGGCCGCCGGTTCGATGCCGAAGGGGATGGGGGCGACCGCATCGGCGGGGAGGGTGAGGAAGGAGCCGAAGGCGCCGCCGCGCAGATCGACGGCGATCACCTCGTCCCCGACCTGGGGGCGTTCCACCCCGGCGCCGACCGCGCTCACCACACCGGAGCACTCGAATCCGATCCGGTAGCGGACGTCCAGGTCGCCGGGGAGCAGGCCCATGGCCGTGAGCACATCGCGGAAGTTCAGGCCGGCGGCGGTGACCCGTACCTCGACCTCGCCGGGTGCCGGTGCGCGCCGGCCGGTGGCGGCGTACTCCAGGCTCGACAGGTCGCCCAGCCGGCTCGCGCGCAGCCGGAAGCCGTCCTCGCCGTACCGCACGGTGCACGGGGTGGCGGCCTGGTCCTGCCCGCCGTTCGGCGCGGCGTGTTCCAGGCGGGCGACGTGCCGGCGGCCCGCCCGCAGCGCGACCTCGTCGTCGTCCGCGTCCGCCAGCAGCTCCAGGGCCACGTCCTCGGGATCGGCCTCGTGCGGATCGGCGTCCACCAGCACCGGCCGGATCTCGGGGTGTTCCAGCGCGCCGACCCGCAGCAGTCCGCGCAGCGCGCTCTGCCCGAGGTCGACCTCGTCGTCGGGCAGTACGCTGCGGGCGCCCCGGGTGACGACGTACAGGCGCGGTGCCGAGGAGGTGGCGGTGATCGCCTGCATCGCGCCGAGCAGCCTGCGGGTGCGCCACAGGGACTGCACGGTCGGCTCCCCGCCCTCGGCCCGTGCGCACACCAGCACCACCCCGCGCGGGGTTTCGAGGGTGGCGGACAGCCGGCCGGTGAGGGCGTCGCGGAACGCGGCGAGCGGGGTGTCGTCCAGCGGGCGGTCCCAGACCACCGTGCGGGCGCAGCGGGAGCGCAGCGCGGCGGCCAGCGCCTGGGCCGAGCCGTCCGCTTCGCCCACGACGACCCAGCTCCCGGGGGCGTGGCCGCCGTCCGGCGCCGCCCGGGGTGCCGACCGCCAGCCGATGCCGAGCAGCCAGTCGTCGACCTCCGGGGTCTCGCGGACGGCCCGCCGGGCGAAGCGCAGGCCGTTGACGACGAGGACCACGGCGCCGCTGTCGTCCAGCAGCCGGACGTTGGCCACGATGGCCTGTGCGGTGATCTCGCTGACGTGGGCGTGGCAGTACGCGGCCTGCGCGGGGTCGCCGAGGATGCGTACCGCCTGCATGCTCACCGGCAGCACCAGCGACCGGTCGTCCTCGTTGACCAGGGGCGCCACGGCGAGCTGTGCGCAGACGTCGAGGAGGACGGGGTGGACCGGCAGGCCGGGGGCGGGAGCGGCGGCCTCGGGCGGCACCCCGACCTTGGCCCAGAAGCTGTCGTTGTGGCGGCCGGTGTGCAGTTCCAGGACGCCGGTGAACGCCGGGCCGTGCTCCAGGCCGCGCTGCCGCAGGCTCTCGTAGAGGGCGGCCGGTTCCAGGGGCACCGGGTGGCGCAGGGCCATCGCGTCGACGGATCTCGGCCGCAGCTCGGGCCGTACGGTCAGCCGGTGCAGCACCGCGTCGGCCTGCACCTCCCAGTCGCCGCTCTCGTTCCGGGCGAGGATTTCGCAGTGCGCCCGGTCCGGTCCGGTCAGGGTGACGGCGGTGGAGACCTCGGTGGCCTCGCCCAGCCGCAGCAGCTGGGTGAAGTGGACGTCGGTGACCTCCACTTCGTGCGGCGTTGCGCCGAAGACCTCGCAGGCGGCCGCGAGCGCCAGCCCGCAGTGCGCCGCCCCGGGGAGGACCGCGTTGCCGTGCACCCGGTGGTCCCCGAGCCAGGGCAGCGCCCCGGTGCCGGCGTCGGCGCGCCAGCAGTGCCGTACGGGGTCGCCGGGGAATTCGGTGTGCCGGCCGGGCAGTTGAGCCAGGGGGGCTTCGGCGGCCTGTGCGGGCGGGGCGGTGGAGGCGGTGGTGTCGGCCCAGTGGTGGCGGCGGTCGAAGGTGACGGTGGGGGCGTCGACGAGGCTGCCGTCGTCGTAGAGGCGCCGCCAGTTCACCGGCACCGCGGCGCAGTGCAGCGCGGCGAGCTGGGTACGGAAGGTGGCCTGCTCGTCCTCCTCACGGCGCAGGGTGGGCAGCACCACGGGGTCGGTGACGAGACCGGCCAGGCTGCGCTCGATGGAGTGGGTGACCACGGGGTGCGGCGAGATCTCGGTGTAGACCAGGTGCCGGTCGGCCGCGGCGGCCGCCACCGCCTCGGCGAAGCGCACCGGGCGGCGCAGGTTGTCGCACCAGTAGTCCGCGTCGAAGGCCGGCGTCCGGCCGGCGTCGACGACCGTCGAGTAGAACGGCACCTTGGGCGAGCGGGGGTCGAGACCGGCCAGGGCCGACCGCAGGGCCGGCAGCACCGGGTCCACCAGCGGGCAGTGCGAGGCGACGTCCACGGCGATCGGGAACACCGGGATCTTGCGGGCCTCCCAGGCGGCGGCCAGCCGGCTCACCTCCGTGGTGCGTCCGGCCACGACGGTGGAGTCGGGTGCGGACAGGACGGCGACCGATACGGTGCCGGCCGCGCTGTCGGCGAGTTCGGCCCGCACCGTGTCGGCGTCCAGGCCGACGCTCAGCATGCTGCCGGAGCCCGCGATATCGCTCAGCAGCCCGGAGCGCCGGCAGATCACCCGGACCCCGTCGGCCAGGGTCAGCGCCCCGGCCACCACCGCCGCCGCGACCTCGCCCATGGAGTGCCCGATCACCGCGGCGGGTTCGACGCCGTACGAGCGCCAGGTCGCGGCGAGGGCGATCTGCAGGGCGAACAGGACCGGCTGCACCGTGCCGCATCCGTGGACGGGCCGGCCGCCGTGCACCACGTCGAGGACGGCGACCTCGCTCTGCGCCCTGATGAGCTCGTCGACCTCGGTCAGCGCGTCGAGGAAGGCCGGTTCGGTCTTCAGCAGCCGCCGGCCCATGCCGGGCCACTGGGAGCCCTGGCCGGAGAACACCCACACCGGCTGCCGCGCCACGGCGGCGCCCACGGCGCCGGTGACGACCGCCGGATGCCGCTGCCCGGCCGCGAAGGACCGCAGGGCCGTGAGGAGTTCTGAGCGTCCGGAGGCCACCACGCCCAGCCGGCCGTGGCCCGCGCAGCGCCGCAGGGCCAGGGTGTGGGCGAGGTCGCGCAGCGGGACGTGCGCGCCGTCGCCCTCCATCCAGTCCGCGAGCCGGGTGGCCGCGGCCGGCAGCACGTCGGGGGAGCCGGCCGGCACCAGGAAGACATCACAGGCGCCCCGGGACGGCCGCCCGGAGTCCTGCTGCGGGGCCGAGGGGCGTTCGGGGGCCTGTTCCAGCAGGACGTGGGCGTTGGTGCCCGAGAAGCCGAAGGAGGACACGGCGGCCAGCCGGGTGGGCGTCCGCAGCGGCCAGGCGGACAGCTCGGTGGGGACGAAGAAGCGGGTGCCGGCCGCGGAGATGGCCGGATTCCAGCGCCGGAAGTGCAGGTTCGCGGGGATGGTGCCGCGTTGCAGGCACAGCACGCTCTTGATCAGTCCGGTGATGCCGGCGGCCGGTTCCAGATGCCCCACGTTGGTCTTCACCGACGTCAGGGCGCAGCGGCCGGGCCCGTTGCCGTAGACCTCGGCGAGGCTGGCGAACTCGATCGGGTCGCCCACCGGGGTGCCCGTCCCGTGCGCCTCCACCATGCCCACGTCCCGCGGGTCGACGCCGGCCTGTTCCAGGGCCTCCCGGTAGAGGGCCGTCTGGGCGGTCACCGACGGGGCGGCCAGCCCCTCGGAGGAGCCGTCCTGGTTGGTGGCCGAGCCGCGCAGTACCGCCAGGACCCGGTCACCGTCCCGTACGGCGTCGGAGAGACGTTTCAGCACCACGACGCCGCAGCCCTCGCCCCGTACGAATCCATCGGCGCCGGCGTCGAACGTCCGGCAGCGCCCGCCCTTTGACAGCATGCCCATCCGGGCGAAGGACCGGGTGATCCGTGGCTGGAAGCTCAGGGTGACGCCGCCGGCGAGCGCGAGGTCGCACTCGCCGGCCATCAGCGCCCGGCGTGCCAGGTGCACGGCCACCAGTGAGGAGGAGCAGGCGGTGTCCAGTGCCACGCACGGCCCCTGCAGACCGAGCAGGTAGGAGATCCGGCCGGCCGCCACGCAATGGCCGTTGGTCAGGATCGACCCCTCCAGTTCCTGGGGCTGCCCGGCCAGCCGGTCCATGTAGTCGCTGTAGCTGATGCCGGCGAAGACGGCCGTGGGGGTGCCGTTCATCCGGTCCGGTGGCAGTCCGGCGTGTTCCAGGGCCTCCCAGGTGACTTCCAGCAGCAGGCGGTGCTGGGGGTCCAGGACGTCGGCCTCCCGGCCGGCGACGCCGAAGAAGGCGGCGTCGAAGCCCGTCACCTCGCGCAGGAACCCGCCCTGACGGGGGGTCGGGGCCGCTCCCGGGCCCGGGGAGTCCTCCGGGACGAGGCGCCGGCGCTCCGCGGGCAGTTCGCCCACCGCGTCCCGCTCCTCGACCAGCAGCCGCCACAGGTCCGCGGGCGAGTCGGTGTCGCCGGGGAGCCGGCAGCCCATGCCGATCACGGCGATCCGGTCTGTCTCGTGGGTGGGGCGCGTCTCGGCGCCCGGGCCGTGCATGTCGTTGCTCATCGGGGTCTCCGTACGTGGGAGGTGATCTGCCCGTGGTCACACGGCTTCCGGACTGCCGAGGAGAATGGCGTTCTTCACACCGCCGACCTGGTAGTTGAAGCTCAGCGCGTAGTCGAAGTCGAGCGGCCGCGGCCGCACTCCGGGGACCGGGTCGAAGGGCAGTCCGTCGGCCGGCTGCTCGCAGTTGGCGGTGGGGCAGACCTGCCCTCGCTCCATCATCATCAGCGTCATGGCGACGCCCAGGCAGCCGGCCGGTGCGCCGTTGTGGCCGAAGCAGCCTTCCTGGGACGTCATCAGGACGTCGTTGTCGGCTCCGTAGAGCTCCTTGATGGCGTTCGCCTCGAAGGCGGTGACGACGACGTTGCCGTCGCTGCCGCCGTGGACGTACGGGATGTCGCGCAGCTGCCACCGGTCGCCGAGGCAGCGGCGGACCGCGGTGACGAGTTCCGCGCCGGTCTCGTCGCAGGCCAGGGGGTTGGCCAGCCCGTCGCGGGTCATGGCGGTGGCCAGCACCTGGCCGTAGACATGTGCCCCGCGCCGGGCGGCGTGTTCCCGGCTTTCCATGATCACGGTGGCCGCGCCCTCGCCGTGGTTGATGCAGTCCGCCCGGCGGTCGTAGGGCCGCATCAGGGAGGTGAAGGACGGCAGCAGTTCGGGCATGTCGGTCGTGCGGAGGGCGTCGTAGGTCTGCTGGGCTCCGCTCAGCAGCCGCTGGATGTTCTGGATGAGGTGGACGTTGAAGACGTCGACCCCGGTCACCACCGCGACGTCGACCTCGCCGTGGGCGATCATCCGCCGGGCGTTGCCGATCTGTACGGCGGACGAGGCGCAGCCGCACGAGACGGTGTAGCAGGGGCCGTTGGACTGGGTCAGCGCCGCTTGCACGAGGGCGACATCGGAAGGGGTCACGGCTTGCTGGGCCGCGACGAACAATTCCATGGCGTCCGGCGCGGAGGTCTTTCCGGGGTCGGCACTCAGCACCGAAAGATAGCTTTCGACGTTGGAGTCCACACCTCCGCGTCCGACCAGAATCGCGGCTTCACTCAGCGCGCCACCGCCGAAAGCCAGCCCGGCATCGGCGGTGGCTTCCGCCATGGACACCAGGCCGAAACGGTGCGCCGGGGTGTAATGCTGGGAGAAGAACGGCGGAACGTCCGGGAGGCGTTCGTCGAACATCGCCTGGGTGAGCTCGACCGAGCCGTAATACACCTCGTCACGCTTGAGGCAGGACCGGCCGTTGGAGACGACGTCCCACATGTCGTCGGCGGTGAAAACCGGCTCCGTACGACCGGGCAGGCAGAACCCGACGCCGGTCACCACGACATTCCGCTCTTCACTTGTGCTTGCGTCTTTACCGGATTCTCGGTTCACGACAGGACTCCGTCCCTCACGAGGTTCCACATGGTTGTTCTCCTCTGCGCATCGCTTGTTTCCCGGGGACGCACAGCGCCTATTCGGCGATTCTTGTGCGGTAACACCAGCGGTACACGGGGACCGGTTCTCCGCCCAAGTCCGCGTATTCGCCGTAGAATTCGAAGCGCTCATACCCGTTGCCGCGCAGGATCCTTATCGGGTCGCCCGCATTGTCGCGCGCATACTGCGGCAGGCCATTTCCCTCCGGCCCGTCGACCAGGATCACCATTCTTCTTTGCGCCATGCTGTCCTCCGGTGTGCTGTCGGAGTGGGTGTGTGGGGGCAGGCTTCAGATGGGCGGTCGGGGGAGCCGCACGCAGCTCGCTGCGGGGCCGCGGCCGGGCGGGCGGGGCCGGACGGCTACGGGAAGGGGGCCGGGGGCCCGGGGGCGCCAGTGGCGCCGGGGGTGCGGCCGAAGGGCGGCCGGGCCGGTCTCAGAGGGCCGGCTGCGTCTCGTGGAGGAAGCCGGGAAGGGGGGCGCCGGCCGGGCAGGCGGCGGTGTGCGGGGCGGCGTACCGGACCGCTGCGTCCACGGGGACGGCCGGACGGGCGCGGAGGTCTCCCACGGGGCCGGCGGTATGGCCGGTGATGCCGCTCGCGGACGTCGGTGCGGTGCCGTTTGCGGTGGTGGGGGCGGCGGTGCGGGCGGATACCGGTGCTGTCACGGTGAGGCCCGGGGTCAAGGCGCGTAGACCGTTGACCCAGCGAAGGATGGAAATGGTTCGCATGAAGCCCCCTGTCCGAATGTGGGGGCCGACCAGCCGGTGCCGACGAATCGGCACCGGCTGACGGATCCAAAACCCTCTACCGGGGACGCCCATACGGCATCTCGGTCTGACCGCAACCAGGCGCTGGGCCGGGCCAACGGGTAGGCCAGGTGCCGCTCCCCGGAGAGGATGGGCGGCCCACCGGTTGGATGCGACTAGTTATCCACGCGGCTCGCCGGGCTACAACAGTCAACCGATAAGGCCACCCGTTCGGAGCAGCGCGAAAAGAACAAAGCCGTACCAACTTGCGCAATGGCACGAGGAGATGCCTTTATTCCACTCATGACTGATGAAGCGTTTGATTGCTCACTGCTCCTGCCCGGTGGCGCAGTAACACCGTGCGCAGCAGCAAGCTCGTCGCTTGTCATTCTTGTATGGGGAGCACAACAGCAACTGACGTGCCGCCCATAGGCAGCGGGAAACCGGCCGACGACGACGGGAGGCACCGGAAGTCGCCACGACCCCGGCAAACGTTCACCGTGCAACTCAACTCCCCTCCTTCACGGTCCTGTTGGAGAGGAGTTCACCATTCTCCGGTAGCGGCGACAGAGTCCTGGGAGACCGCCGTACGAGCCGTTCACACCGGTGAGTCCGGCTCCTTTTCCGGCCGTGGCCGGCTGTTGTTCCCTGCCCCCGGCGGACCGCGCGCCAATGCGCTCCGTACCGGGGGCCGCAGTTCACCACCGCCCGCCGGCATGAAGTCAGCACGATTCCCCGGGAGCCGCTTTCCGCTCAAGAGCGCAACACGCCATCAGTACCGGGCGGCCGAATAACTCACCAGCAGACAAGGGTGATTCGATAATGAACGATAACGCCGGGGACCGGTTTCCCTGGGAGGCCGCCACCCTCACGATGTCGCTCACCGACTACGGGGAA
Source organism: Streptomyces lydicus (assembly GCF_004125265.1). Lineage (GTDB taxonomy): Bacteria > Actinomycetota > Actinomycetes > Streptomycetales > Streptomycetaceae > Streptomyces > Streptomyces lydicus_C. The sequence goes on along the minus strand of NZ_RDTE01000003.1, from coordinate 5,947,577 downwards.
CGGCGGTGGCCGGCCGCGATGCACGGCCTGGAGCCCCTGACCATGTCCCCCTACCAGGCCGGATGGCGGCTGCGTGTCGTTCCCAGCATCGGGCACGTCCCGGTCCGGAAGGTCACCCGACGCGTCGTCAACCGCGCCCTGCACTGCTGGATCGCCGACGAATGCGGCCTGTCGACGGTGAAGAACAGCCTTGCCGTGCTCGTGCGGGTCCTGGAACAGGCCGTGCGGGACGGAGTGCTCGACGCCAATCCGGCCAGGGTGGCCGGCTGGCAGCAGGAGTACCAGCGGGCGCAGAGCGAACGCACCGCTCCCAGGGCGCTGGCCCTGCCGGACGTACCGGCGCTGGAGCGGCTGGCGGCCGCTCTCGTCCAGCGGTCCTCGGACGGCTGGGCGGAGTGGGGCGACATCGTCAGGTTCGCCGCCTGGACCGGTACCCGTTTCAGCGAGGTGTCCGCCCTGCAGGCCCAGGACATCGATCTGAGCACCTGGACCTGGCAGGTCCAGCGCTTCACCGTCTCCGAGCCGGAGGGCCTGGACGACCGCGCCTGCCGGGGCAGGCACCACCGGGTGGTGCCGCTGCGCCCCGCCGCGCGGGAACTGGCCGCCGGGCGGCTGGAGGCGGCCCGGCACACGCCGGCGGCCCGGCTGTTCACCGGTCCGCAGCGGCGCCGGTTCACCGCCGCGGTGCTGCGGGACGCCACCCGCTGGGACGATGTGGTGGCCGAGCTCGGTCACGAATACCTCCGACGGCAGGATCTGCGCCACACCGGGCTGACATGGATGGCGGACGCGGGACTTCCGTTGCCCTTGCTGTGCGGCGCCGCCGGGCGCCCGCCGCAGGACGCCCGGCGCTACCTGCCCCCCGACGGGCCGGTGCGGTCCGGGGAGAGCCATGGGGAGCCTCCGGCGAGTTCGGCCCCCGCCCGCACGACGGGCGGGGGCCGAACCGCTTTGCGGCGTCCCCCCGCGGGATGACGGCGCCGGGCCGGCCGCACGGGTCCGGGCGGGCCGGGTCCGGGCGGGCCGGGTGCGGCCCGCCGTCGCCGGCCGGTTCCCGGGCCGTCAGACGGTGGGGCGGGCCGTCACAGGTAGGTGAACGACCCGGCGTTGGCGCTGCCAGCCGCCGTCTGGACGGTCACCTGCACGGTCGATCCGACCGTGCCCGGCGGGACGGTCCCGGTCAGGGACGTGCCGCCCCCGTTGACGACCACTCCGGTGGCCGGGGCGGCGCCGAAGAGCACGGTCGCTCCGAGGAGGCCGGTCCCGACGATGGTGAAGGTGGCGCCCGCCGCCGCCGAGGACGGCGACACCGTTCCGGTGACCGTGGGAGGCGCGGCCAGGTAGGTGTAGCCGCCGGGGACGGTCGCGGTGCCGCCCGGGGTCGTCACCACGACCGGGACGTTGCCTCCTGCGGGGGGTCCCGCGGGGGTGACGCCGAACAGGACACTGCCGGTGGGGTCCGTGCCCACGACGGTTGCGGCGTTGCCCCCCATGGTGACGGTGGCGCCCTGCAGTCCGGTTCCGGCGATGACGAACGCGGTGCCGCCCGCGACCGGCCCCGAGTTGGGGGTGATGACCGCGGCCGTCGGCGGGACGGGCGCCAGGTACACGTACGACGCCGGGTTGCTGGTACCGCCGCTGGTGGTGACGGTGACCTGCACGGCACCCGCGGCGTGCGCCGGGGCCACGACCGTCACGGTCAGCCCCAGCGGGTCCTGCCCGACGACCGTCGCCGTCGACGTCCCGAAGAGGACGCTGGTGGCGCCTCCGAGGCCGAGCCCGACGAGCTGCACGGTGTTGCCGCCCGCGGTCGGCCCCGAGCTGGGCAGTACGCCGAGCAGCACGGGTCCGGGAGGCAACGCCGGCAGGGCCGGCTGGATGGTGGGTGTGGACATGGAGTCCTCCTGCTGTGTGAGCTCGCTGCCGGGCCCGTTCGTGACGACTCACGGGCCGGGACCCGGGCACTTGGCAGCGGCCGGCCGTACGGAGGGGCCGGCACACACGGCGTACAGCGACCGGTCGCACCGTGCGGTGCGACGGGGCCGTCGTGCTGCCGGCCGTCCCCCGGGCCCCACAGCGAAAAGGGCTGGAGGGTGGGCCGGCCGCGGAAGCCCGAGGGGGATGGACGGCCCACCGACCAGGCATCACCAGTAACCCAGAAGAGGGAGCGCCGGACAATCGCGTTGACGCCGGAACGCCCATTCGGCTCAGCGTGAAGCCGGGAAGTTCACCACCGGGCGCGGACCGCGGCGGCGACCAGCGCGGGGTAGTCCTCCAGGGCGAGGGCCGCGGAGGTGTCATGGCCCTGTTGCAGCATGGCGGCGACGGCGGCCGGGGAGTTCAGGGCGGCGTTACGGGCATCGATGGCTTCCTGGGTGACCGGGGCCAGGAACTCCCCGGCCCCGCGGCCGCCTTGCTGGCACCGGGTCACATAGGGGCGCAGTGCGCGTTCGTAGCGGGCGAAGGCCGTGTGGTGATCCCCCTCGGCGAGGGCGAGTTCTCCGGCGAGGACGTAGGCGCCGATGATCGCCGAGCCGGTGCCCATACCGCCGACCGTGGCGCCGTGGGCGGCGTCCCCGAGGAGCGCGATACGGCCCGTGGACCACCACGGCACATCGGCGCGGCTGATGGAGTCGAAGTAGACGTCATCGGCCTGCCCGAGTGTGGCGATGATTTCCGGCGTCCGCCAGCCGGCGCCTTCGTAGGCCCGGGCTATCGCCCGCTTCCGGGCGCGGGGGTCGCCCCGGTCGGATATCAGCTCCTCCTCGGAGGCGAAGACACAGAAGACTTCGCCGGCATAGCCCCGTTCCCCGCTGCGGCGGGGTGTGCGGCCGACGGTCGCCAGACGGCCGGGTTCGCCGTAGCCGACCGGGCGGGCGCCCAGGTCTCCGGCGTCTTCGGGCAGGTCCCAGGCGGCGACGTAGTAGCCGAGGTGCCGGACGAAGTCCTTTTCGGGGCCGAAGGCGAGCCGGCGCACGGTGGAGTGCAGACCGTCGGCGCCGATCACCAGGTCGAAGGTGCGCGGCGCGCCCCGTTCGAAGGTGGCATGGACCCCGTCGGCGGTCTGGGTGAGGGAGGCGAGGGAGTCGCCGAAAAGGTACTCGGGCGTGGCCGGGCCCCCGGGCGGACTGCCGGGTGCGTGGTGAGCCCGGTGGCCGCCGGGAGTGGCGGGGACGCCGGGCGGGGTCAGGCTGTGCCGGTGAAGGATGCGGGACAGCTCCGAGCGGAGGATCTCGACCTCGCCACCGCTGAATTCGGGAGGCACCGCGGCCAGCGGACGCCCCTGCCCGTCGATGAAGGTGAGGGGGTCGCCGCCGCCGGTGCTGTGGGCCCTGATGTCGTCCAGGACGCCCATGCGCTCCAGGACCGTCAGCTGTGCCGCCCCGCGGAAGTCGACCGCGAAGCCGCCGCCGCGCAGGGCGGGGGCCAGCTCGACCACGGTGGTCCGGAAGCCGTAGCGGCCGAGCCAGTAGGCCAGGGCCGGACCGGCCACGCTGGCGCCGGAGATCAGAACGGAGCGCCCCGGTAACGGCACCGTTCGCCGCTCCCGCTCACGGTCCGGCCGGGCGGCATCCCCGCGCCCCGTTGCCGTTTCACCCGTCATCTCGTACGTCATCGCACACTCCCCCGTCGATCGATCCGTCGTACCGAGTACCGAGGAAAGAAACTGTATCCGACGGACACTGTTCTGTATACCCCGGACACAGTTTTAGGATGCGGGGATGGCGGGAGACGACGGCAAGCACAGCGTGTTCGGAGATCAGGCGGGCAGTGTCGAGCTGCTGTGGGGCGGGCGGGAGCGGCCCAGCCGGGGCCCCAAGCCGGCGCTGAGCCTGGAGCGGATCACGCGTACGGCGATGGCGCTCGCCGACGCCGGCGGACTCGGGGCGGTCTCCATGCAACGGGTCGCGGCCGAACTGGACTTCACCAAGATGTCCCTGTACCGCTATGTGCCGGGGAAGAGCGAACTGATCGCGCTGATGATCGATACGGCGATGGGGGAACCGCCGGGCGTGGCCGCGCCCGCCGGCCCCGACGAGGACGACCGCGGGGGGTGGCGGCCGGCGCTGCGCACCTGGGCAAAGGCGCTTGCGGCGGTCTACCACCGGCACCCCTGGCTGCTGGGCGCGGCCGTCGGCCCCCGGGTCATGGGCCCCCACGAGCTCGGCTGGACCGAGCGCGCCCTCGCCGCGCTCGCGGACACCGGCCTGACCGGCGGCGAACAGCTCGACGCCGTGGTCGTGGTGCACGGCCACATCCGGAACCTCGCCCAGGTGTCGGCCTCGATGGGGCTGGGCAGCGCGCGGGCCAAGGCGCCGGAAGAGGTCATGAGCGCCGCGCTGAACGAACTCCTCGCCGGCCGCGCCGACCGCTTTCCCGCGGTCGCCGCGGCCGTCGCCGACGCCGGAGCCGATGCCACCTCCCGCGACCGGGCAGGGGAGTTCGGACTGGAACGGATCCTGGACGGCCTGGAGGCCTATATGAGCAGGGAGCGGGGCGGCGCGTAGGACGCCGTCCGCGCGGCGGCGCTCAGGAAGCCGGCCGCGCGGCGGGCTTCGCCGGCAGGGAGCCCAGCCAGTCGAGGAGGAGGCGGTTGACCTCCTCGGCGCGTTCCTGCTGGACCCAGTGACCGCAGCCTTCCAGGATGTGCGAGGCGGACAGGCCGGGGAGGGTCTGCGGGAAGGCCTTGATGGCGCCGGCGCTCCAGTTGGTGGGGGCGTCGTGCTCCCCGCCGATGAAGAGGGACGGCTGCCGCAGCGGTGCCCCGTCCCAGGCGGCAAGGTCCTCCCAGTCCCGGTCGACGTTGCGGTAGCGGTTGAGCCCGCCGGTCAGGCCGGTCCGCTCGAATTCGCCCGCGTAGAAGTCGAGATCGGCGTCGGTGAGCCAGGGCAGGGGCAGGGGGTTGTCGGCGGGGAAGCGGTCGGACAGTTTGCCGCCCGGCAGGACCGAGAACCCTCCGATGTGATCCCCGCCGGACGGCGGCTCGGCATCGCCCGAGGCCACCGCGTAGAACCCGGCGAGCCAGCCGCGGACATCGGGGTCGATCTCCGCCTCGGCCCGGCCCGGCTCCTGGAAGTAGCTGACGTAGAACTCCCCGGGGCCGCCGATCCGCGCGAAGCCCTCGGTGGGCCGGGTCCCGCCGCGGGGCGTGTACGGCACGCTCAGCAGCGCCACGGCGGTGAAGAGGTCGGGCCGCAGCAGCGCCGTGTTGGCGGCGATGGGCGAGCCCCAGTCGTGGCCCACGATGGTCGCGGTCTCGGCGCCGAGGGCGCGCACCACCGCGACGTTGTCGGCGACATGGGCCAGCATCCGGTAGGCGGCCACGTCACGGGGTTTCGAGGAACGCCCGTAGCCCCGCACGTCGATGGCGACCGCCCGGTAGCCCGCCGCGGCGAGCGCGGGGAGCTGGTGGCGCCAGGAGTACCAGGACTCGGGGAAGCCGTGGACCATGAGGACGAGGGGGCCGCTGCCCTGCTCCACCAGGTGGATGTGGCCGCCGGGGACGTCGACCGTACGGTGGGTCGCCGCCGGCAGCGGGCCGGCCGGCGGCTGCGGTACAGGGGCGCCCGGGGAAGCGGGCGGCGTGGACGGGGTCTTGGCGGGCTGCGGCATGCATCCTCCTCGGGAGTGCGGCGACGCCGGTGGTGGCGGCGCCTGCGGGCGGCGGCCACGGGCGCGCGGGCCCCGGTCCGGCGCGGCCCGCGGTCCCGGCGACCGCTCCCCATGATCATGGCGGTGCCCGCACCGTGCAGGCGAGGAATCTTGCCGGGACGGCAAACCGGCCGGACGGGAGCCCCGCGCCCTCGGGCCGGTCTTCGAAGACAGCCCTCGGCCTCTCCCTACAACCGCACCGTCCGCCGCGGTTGTTCCTTCGCGCCCGTCAACAGTCCGTGCAGGTTGGCGAATTCGTCGACGCACTTCGCGGTGCCGTTGACCACGCAGTCCAGGGGATCGTCGGCGACCGTCACCGGGACGCCCATCTCCTCGCGCAGCCGGTGGTCCAGGCCGCGGAGCAGGGCGCCGCCGCCGGTCAGGGCGATCCCGCGCTCGACGATGTCGCCGGAGAGCTCCGGGGGGCATTCGTCGAGGGTGCGGTGGACGGCGCGGACGATCGCCTCGACCGGTTCGGCCAGCGCCTCGCGGATCTCCTCCTCGCTGATCTCCTGGACCCGGGGCAGGCCGCTGATGTGGTCGCGGCCGCGGACCGTGTACGAGAAGGGGCGGTCGGGTGCGCCGTCCTCGCCGATGTCGACCGGGGTCCAGACCGCCGAGCCGATCGCGATCTTGATGTCCTCGGCGGTGCGCTCGCCGATGGCCAGGGAGTGCTGCTTCTTGATGTGGGCGGCGACGGCGGCATCCAGGGCGTCGCCGGCGACCCGTACGGACTGGGCGGTGACCAGGCCGCCCATGGAGATGACGGCGACCTCGGTCGTCCCGCCGCCGATGTCCACCACCATGCAGCCGACCGGCTCGTCCACGGGGAGGCCGGCGCCGATCGCGGCGGCCATCGGCTCCTCGATGAGGTGCACTTCGCGGGCGCCGGCACCCCGGGCGGAGTCGATGACCGCGCGCCGCTCGACGCCCGTGACGCCGGAGGGGACGCAGATGACCACCCGCGGCCGGGAGAACCGGCGGCTGGGCAGGGCCTTCTTCATCAGGGCGCGCAGCATCCGCTCGGCGGCGTCGAAGTCGGCGATGACACCGTCCCGCAGGGGGCGCATCGCGGTGATCCCGGAGGGCGTACGGCCGATGGTCCGCTTGGCGTCCGCGCCCACGGCGATCACCTCGCCGGCGGCGTTGACCGCGACGACGGACGGTTCGTTCAGCACCACGCCCTTGCCGCGGGCGTACACCAGGGTGTTGGCGGTGCCGAGGTCGATGCCTATGTCGTACGTTCCGGACGAAGTGCTGGACGCCATGGGGGGTTCGTGTGCTCTCTCGCGACGGAGTGGGGGTCCTGGGGCATTGCGCCGCAGACAACCCCATGGGCGAGCAATGGCGTTCATTGCGGGCAATCAATAAGACTACCGGGGGCCCGGAATGGTTCCCTCACCTCACTCTCACCGGCTACCGCCGTCCGGGGCGTCGCGGTCCGCCCCGTCGTCGGACCCGTCGTCCGCCCGCGGCTCCCGCGACAGCGCCTCCGCCAGGTCGTCGAGGGCGTCGAGCTGCAGGTCGGCGACGCGCAGGGCGACACCACGGCTCTCGTCCTCCGCGTCCCACCTCTCCCATACGGCCCGCAGCTCGCTCCAGTTCAATGCGTCCCGCTCCCGCACCGCGCGCGTGGCCTCCTCCAGGCAGGCGCGCAGTTCGAAGGCGAAGGCGGTGGCACCGGGTGAGGCCGCGGCATCGCGTTCGGGGAGGTGGACCTCCAGGATCATGGTGACCCGGCCCATCGTGGCGAGCGCGGCGCCGGCCGCCTTCGCCGAGGCGGGGGACAGGCCGCGGTGGCGCACGGGTTCCTTCTCGGCGCGGGCCTCGCTCTCCTCCCAGGCCGCGCGGGCCGCACGGGAGTCCAGCAGGGCGTCGCGGATCTGCCGGGGGCGGCGTTCGGCGGGCGTGGCGTAGAGGTCGAACACGGCCAGGGCGTAGCGCCCGTTGGCCTCCAGCCACGCGGCGAGCCGGTCGCGGAGCTTGGGGGTCTCCCAGGCGGGGAACAGCGCGTACGACAGCATCGCGAGCAGCCCGCCCAGGAGGGTGAGCACCACGCGCTCCTGGACGGTCTGCTCCCAGCCCGCCCCGGCGAGGCCGAGCAGGAAGACGACATACGCGGCCCCGCAGGCCGAGGTCACCGAGACGCCGGTGCGCATCAGCAGGTACATCAGCCCCACGCTCACCACGGCGAGCCCGCCGCTGACATAGCTGCCCGGATGCGCCAGGGCCATCAGCGCGCCCGCGACGGTGACCCCGACGAGGGTGCCGATGAAGCGGGCGATGCCGCGGGAGTAGGTCTGGGCGAAGTCCGGGCGCATCACCATGACCGAGGCCAGCGGCGCCCAGTAGCCGTGGCCGAACGGGAGCACGGTGCCCAGCAGATAGCCGGCGGTGGCGACCGCGGAGACCCGCAGGGCGTGCCGCAGGATGTGCGAGGACCAGCGGGCCTCGCGGTGCAGGGAGCGCAGCGCGCCGGGCACCAGCCGGGGGACGCTGGGGCGCAGCAGATGGCCGCGTTCGGCCTCGGTGGTGGGGCGGGTGGAGCGGACCGGCTCGTCGGTGAGCTCGACGGCGTCGGCGAGCAGCGAGATCAGACGGTAGGCGGAGCGCCGGGCGGCCCCGTGGAGCATCGGGCCGGTGGCGGGCACTTCGAGGACGGCCATCGCCTCCGGGGGCAGCCGGACCGGCCGGGCGTGCCGTACCGCGTGGGCGACGGCGTCCAGGACGGTGGCCGCGGCGCCCAGCAGATCCCGGGCCCGGTCGCGTTCGGGCCCTTCCAGCGGGGCGCCGACGACCGGGTCGGCGAGGGAGGCGAGGACCGGCCGGACGCGTTCGGCGAGCCCCCGGGGACCGTGCAGCTGTACGGGACGGCGCCTGGCCTGACGGGGAGTGAGGGCGGAGGCGAGCCGGGCGTCCATCAGGGGCGACGGGTCGAACGGGGCGACCGGGTCGTGCCGCAGCCGCCGGGCGTAGTCCGCCTCGTCGGCCAGCGCGTCGGCGAGCGCATCGCGCTGGACGCCCCAGGGCCGGACCGGGAACACCATGATGAGAGCGGCCTGGACGAGACCGCCGAAGAACATCAGGGCGGCGTGTTCCAGCGCGCCGAGGACGGACGTCGGCAGGGTGACGGTGACCAGCATGATCGCCACGGTCTGGGTGCCGATCAGCCCGGCGACCGGCCCGATCGCCCAGGCCATCCCGGCCAGCAGGGTCCAGCCGGCCAGCAGCAGGACGAAGGAGACGAGTCGGGCCGCGGCCAGATAGCCGAGGAAGGTGGAGAGGGCCAGCGCTCCGGCGACGGCGAGCGCGAGCACCGGGCGCGGCCGCATGCTGCGCTGGAAGGTGACGATCCCGGAGGCGTACGCGCCGAAGGCGGAGGAGACCGCGAGGGTCGGGTCGCCGCGCCACAGGCACAGGCCGATGACGAGGGCGACGCCGGCCGCGCCGCGGAGGGCGATCAGCGGGGTGAGCTTGGTCCGCTCGATGGTCAGCCCGGAACGAGCCGCCTTCTTGAGCGCACGCGACCAGGTCATAGCGAGAGGATACGGGCCGGACACGGACGTTCCGGGCCACGGGAACAGGCGTGGTTCCGCGCGTCCCGCCGCCCGCCCACCGGGAAAATCCCGGTAAACCAGCCTCCCTGCCTGCGTAAAGCGTCCCAGGTCACGAAGGGGATGCCCGGATTCCGCACCGGGGTGCGAGCAACCCGACACCCCCGGAAGGAAACCCGGGCCCGCACCGCCCCCTCTTGCTGGCCAGCCGGGGACAGCTCCCGGATGTCGGCAAGGAGAAGGCCCCGTGCGCAAAGCCCTGTTCCCCGCGGTGATCACGCTGATCACCCTGACCGTCCTCGTCGGTACGTCCGGCTGCGGCAGCGGCGCCACCCAGGCCTCTCCCCTGCGGTTCGGCGGCCCCAAGTCGGGCGCCGCGCTGCATGCCACGCCGCCGGGAAAGCGGTCGCTGGTGCAGTGGCCGACGCGTCCGATCAGCTTCGAGGAGGAGAGCCGGGTCGGCGGGGCCGGCGAGAACACCCCGATAGGCGTGACCACCCTGCACGGCCCCAAGTCCGGCTTCACCGGGAAGGTGTGGGTGTGGGCACCGCCGGAGTACTACGAGAAGCGCAACGCGCACAAGGGCTTCCCGGTGATGGAGGCGCTGCCCGGCGCGTACGGCTTCCCCGTCAACTACTGGATCGGCTCCGACCTCAAGCTGGAGGAGAACCTGGCCCAGTGGTCCAAGAACGGCTCCAGCCTGCCCTTCATCGTCGTCATGCCGGTGCTCAACCCCAATGACAAGCAGTACTACGACGGCAGCGACATACCCGGCCAGCCGAAGATCGGCACCTGGCTCAGCCAGGACGTGCCCGATCTCGTACGGCAGAACTTCCGCACCCTCAAGACCCGCGACGCCTGGGCCATCATGGGCTCCTCCTCGGGCGGGTTCGCGGCCCTGAAGAACGTGCTCCAGCACCCGGACACCTTCAAGGTGGCGATACCCAACGGGCCGGACATCGTGCCCGACTCGCCGCTGTGGAACGGCCACGCCGAGGCGGAGCGGGAGAACAACCCGGAGGTGCTGGCCCGCCGGCTGATCGCGCGCGGCGGACCGCCGGTCTACCTCGCCTTCCAGGACGGCTCCCAGGAGCACACGGTGCTGCCGAAGGTGCGGAAGTTCATCTCCCAGTACGGGCACGGGCCGGTGCACACCCGGCTGCAGATCGTGCCGGACGGCACGCACAGCGCCGAGACGTATGTGCAGGGGCTGGGCGAGGGCACCATGCGCTGGGTCAGCGCCCTCATGCAGGGGCCGACGGCCTGACCGGGCCGCGCGGGTGACCGGGCCGCGCGGGTGGTGAGCCTGACGCGGCCGCCACGGGCGGTGAGGGGGCTGCGTCCCCCGCCGCCCGACCCGTCGTCACGCCCCACAACCCCCGTCACGACTCACCCCGCCGTCACGACACCACGTCCTTGCGCGCGAACCCCCGGAACGCCAGCGCGCCCAGCACCAGCGCATACGCCACCGAGACCGCCGAGCCCCGGATCATCCCGGACCACTCCCACCCGGGCTGCAGCGCATCCGCCCAGGAGTACTGCCAGTGGGCGGGCAGCGCCTCGCGCCAGCTGCCCAGGGCGGTGACCTGGTCGAGGACGTTGCCGACGATGGTCAGCCCGACGGCGCCGCCGACCGCGCCCAGCGGCGCGTCGGTCACCGTCGACAGCCAGAACGCCAGGGCCGCGGTGACCAGCTGGCTGACGAAGAGGTAGCCGACCACGGCCGCCAGGTGCGGCAGCGCCTGTGGCGCGGACAGCGCGCCGCCGGCGGGCAGTTGCAGCGGGCCCCAGCCGTACGCCGCGGTGCCCACACCCAGCGCCACCAGCGGCAGCAGCAGCATCGCGGCGGCGCTGAACAGCAGCCCGACGGTGAGCTTGCTCAGCAGCAGCCGGGCGCGTGGCACCGGCGCGGCCAGCAGATAGCGCAGCGAGGACCAGCTCGCCTCGGACGCGACCGTGTCACCGCAGAACAGGGCCACCGGGACCACCAGCACAAAGCCCGCGGAGACGAACAGGGCGGTGGCGGCGAAGTTGGCGCCGGAGGCGGTGGCGGTGTCCATCAGGGTGATCCGGCCGTTGCCGCGGCCGTGCGGGTCGCCGCCGATCGCGAACGCCGCCACCAGCACGAACGGCAGCAGCGTCAGGACGGCGGCGATCACCAGGGTGCGGCGCCGCCGCAGCTGGCGGCGCGCCTCGACGCGCAGCGGGAGGGTGCGGCGCGGACGGTAACCCGGCGCCCGCGCCGTGGTGTGCGCGGTCATCGGTCACCTCCGATCAGGGTGAGGAAGGCGTCCTCCAGGCGGCGGTGCGGGCCGATCCGGTCCACCGCGACCTCCAGCCGGAGCAGTTCGGTGAGCAGGTACGTGGTGGTGACCCCGTCCAGCCGCACCAGGAGGCCGCCCTCGGCACGGACCGCCGAGGCGACACCCGGCAGCGCGGCCACCTTCTCCACCACGGCGTCGCCGACCGCTTCCGCCACACCGACCAGCACGGTGTCTCCGGAGCCGGTGATCTCGGCGACCGGACCGGACCGCACCAGCCGGCCACGGTCCATCACGACCAGGTGCGTACAGCTCTGTTCGACCTCGGACAGCAGATGGCTGGAGACGATGACGGTGCGTCCGGCGGCGGCGTAGCGGATCAGCACCTCGCGCATCGCACGGATCTGCGGCGGGTCGAGCCCGTTGGTCGGCTCGTCGAGGATCAGCAGCTCCGGCAGCCCGAGCATGGCCTGGGCGATCGCGAGCCGCTGCCGCATGCCCTGGGAGTAGGTGCGTACGGCGCGCTGCAGGGCGTCGCCGAGGCCGGCGATCTCCAGCGCCTCGTCGAGGTGTGCGTCGGCGGCGGGCCGGCCGGTGGCCTGCCAGTACAGCTCCAGGTTGGCGCGGCCGGACAGATGCGGCAGGAAGCCGGCGCCCTCGACGAACGCCCCGACCCGGGACAGCACCGCGGCGCCCGGCCGGACGGCCTGCCCGAAGACCCTGATCTCCCCCTCGTCGGGCCTGATCAGCCCCATCAGCATGCGCAGGGTGGTGGTCTTGCCGGCGCCATTGGGCCCCAGCAGTCCGAGCACCTGCCCCCGCTCGACGCGGAAGCTCAGATCCTGGACGGCATACCGGTCGGCGGATTTGGCGTAGCGCTTGCTCAGGCCGCTGATCTGCAACGGGACCTCGGCGAGCGCCGGATCGGGGGCGGGCGCCGCGGACTTGCGGCGGGCGGTGAGCAGCAGCAGCGCGGCCACCACGGCGGCCGCGGCGGGCAGCTGCCAGGTCCAGGCGGGCAGCGGGGCGGCCGCGCTGCGCACCTGGGGCGCGGTGGGCACGTTCAGGGCGCCGCCCCGCAGCGCGACGTGGTAGGTGGCGGGCTCGGCCGGTGAGGCATAGCCGAGGTCGGTGGCGGAGAGCACCAGCCGCAGCCGGTGGCCGGCCGCGAGCTCGTGGTCGACGGCGGGCAGGTGCAGATGCACGGTCCGGCCGTCGCGGGAGTCCTTGACCCGGTAGGGCGTGACCAGCTGGGACGGCAGGACCTGGCGGCGGCCGTCCGGGGCGACGTCGTAGACCTTGGCGAAGAACACCGCGTCCCGGGAGCTGGACCGCACATGCACGGTGGCGGTGGGGCTGCCGGTGAGGTGGAGGGAGGTGCGCAGCGGCGCCGAGGCGAAGGCGGCGTACTGGCCGGGGAAGTCCACGGACAGGCCGCCGGCGCCCAGCGAGGAGAGGTTGCCGAGCGCGCCGACACCGGGCACCGCGGAGATCGCGGGCGGTCCGGCACCGGCCGGGTTGCTGAAGACCTGGGGGCGGCCCGCGAGGCGGACCCGCCGGGGATCGTTCTCCAGGCCGGGGTAGCCGCCCCCGCTCGCGCCGCGCAGCCGTACCGCGCCGTCGGTGGAGTCCACTCCCCCGGTGCGGCTGATCCGGAACGCGGGCCCGGTCGCGGCGTGCCTGTCGCCCTTGAGATAGCGGTCGAACCAGTCCTTCGTACGGGCTTCGAGACGGCCGAGCTCCCGGTCGCCGCCGTCGTGCCCGCCGGCGATCCAGTCGACGTCGACCGGGGCGCCGTTCTTGCGGATCGTCCGCTGCATGGCGTCGGCCTGGCCGAGCGGGAACAGCGAATCGGTCTGGCCCTGCATGATCAGGGTCGGCACCTTGATGCGGTCGCCGACGGCGGCGGGGCTGCGGGACTCCAGGAGCCGGCGGGCCGCCTCGTCGGGCCGGCCCTTCTCGGCGACCCGCTCGTACGTACGGCACAGCTCCGGCTCGAACCGGACACAGCCGCCGGGTGCCGAGGGGGAGGCGGTCGGCGAGCCGGTGGTGCCCGCTGGGCCGGTGGTGAAGAAGATCCCCGCCCACAGCTTCTTGAAGACCCCGTGGGGGAAGAGGGCGTCGGCGAGGTTCCAGTAGGTGATCTGCGGGGCGATGGCGTCGACACGCCGGTCGTAGCCGGCCGCCAGCAGTGAGATCGCGCCGCCGTAGGAGCCGCCGGCGACGCCCACCCGGGGGTCGCCGGTCTTGTCGAGCCGGACTTCGGGGCGCTTGGCCAGCCAGTCGATCAGCCGGCGGACGTCGGCGACCTCGCCGTGCGGGTCGTTCAGCCCGATCTTCCCGGTGGACCTGCCGAAACCGCGCGCCGACCAGGTCAGGACGGCGTAACCGTCCCGGGCCAGCTTCTCGGCCTGGGGGCGGAGGGTGTCCTTGGTGGCGCCGAAGCCGTGGGCGAGCAGGACGGCGGGCCGCCGCCGCGCGGCGCTCCCCGCCGTGAAGAAGGAGGTGTCGATCCGCACCTCCTTCTTGCTGCCCGGCCGGTCGGGCATCGTCATCACCCGGTCCGCGCGGTGGACGGCGGGCGCGGCGTCCGGGGCGGCGGCCGCCCAGGTGCCGCCTCCCATGAGGACGGCCAGCGCGGCCGCGGCGGCGTACCAGCGCCGGCCGCGCGGTCTGAGGCCTCGCAGATCCATACCGTGAATCCTAGGTACGGGCCGCGGCGGACGGCCGGTACCCCGGGTTGACCACCCCGGCCTCCCCGGGGAGTAGGGTTCGCGCCTTTGTACCGCGGGTGCGGTACGAGGCCTGCGGCCCGTGGCTGCGGCCCTGTGACGGCGGCCCCGTGGCTGCGGGCTCATGGCTGCGGCCTCACGGAACAAGGGCGCCGCCCGCCCGTCAGTACTGCGGCGGCCCGAACCCGCCCTGCGGGGGCGTCGGGGCCCCCGGCGGCATCGGCGGGGTGCCAGGCGGCGGCACCGGCGGGCCGCCGACCGGCGTCACCGGGCCGCCGACGGGCGGCTGCCAGGCCGGCGGGCCGGGCGGCGGGGCCTGCGGGCCGGGCTGCGGGGTCTGCGGACCGGCCGCCCAGGCCTGCGATCCGGCCGCCGCCGCAAAACCCGGCGCGGCGAACTGCGGGCCCGCCGCCGGGGCGAACCAGGCGGGGGCGACCGGCTCACCGCGGACCGTCAAGGCGAGCAGCGCCGCCGAGCCGAACAGGTCGAGCAGCAGCCCGACGTCCCCGATGACGCTCAGGCCCGGCAGGACAGAGCTCGTCTCGAAGAGGGTGCCGTTGCCGGCCAGCGCGATCGTCGTCACCAGGGCGCTGGGCAGCGCCTGGACCGCCAGCCCGACGGCCAGGCCGCGGGCCGCCGTGCCGCGTATCAGGCTGCTCAGCGTGGCCACCGCCATCAGCACCAGGAAGACCAGGGCGGACCAGCCGGGAGCCATGCTCAGCAGCTCGCCGAGGATGCCCTTGCCCAGGTAGTACACGGGGAGGGATGCGGAATCGCTCTGCACCACGATGTAGCCCTGCCAGACCAGGTTCCACAGCACCATCACGCCGAGCAGCAGACCGGCCGCCAGGCCACGCGTCCGGGCCGGGCGCTTCGGCGGGTCCGTGGGGGTGCGGCGCGGCCAGGAGCGCATACCGGCGAGCAGCACCATGCAGGCGGCGAAGGACAGCAGGAGCAGACACACACTGCCGAGGAAGACGCCTTCGAAGGTCGTGGTGTTGTTGTCGGCGTGCACGTACCACCGGTTGTCGCTGGTGTGCAGGCCGGTGCTGAGGGCGGCCTGCAGGGCGGTGGCGAAGGTGACGGTGGTGGCGACGGCCAGCAGCCCGCCGGCCACCCGCCGGCCGGCGAACGCCGCGAGCGCCGCCGCCAACTGGACCGCGGCGAGACCGACATGGAAGGGGGCGGTGGCCTGGTTCAGGCCGGCATGTTGGCGGGCCCAGGCCTGCCAGAGGCCCCCGATACCGAACTCGCCGGCGTCCGCGGCCAGCCAGTAGGCCGTGAACAGGAAGAACAGCAGGCAGAAAACCCCGCCGGTGATACGGGCGCCCTTGGCGAGCGCCATGGATTGCGGCATTACGTCCCCCGGTTGTGTCGATGCACGGCGAACGAGCACCGTAGCAACGCCGATATGACGGACCCCCTGCCGGTGAGCACCGGCAGGGGGTCCGTCACAGAGCCCGTCACAGAGCCCGTCACAGAGCCCGTCACAGAGCCCGTCGGGGAACCGTCCGTGGGTCCGTCGGACCGTCCCTCAGTGGTTGCTGGGGAAGCCCAGGTTGATACCGCCGTCGGACGGGTCGGGCCAGCGGGTGGTGACGACCTTGCCGCGGGTGTAGAAGTGCACCCCGTCGTTGCCGTAGATGTGGTGGTCGCCGAAGAGCGAGTCCTTCCAGCCGCCGAAGGAGTGGTAGCCCACCGGCACCGGGATCGGCACGTTCACGCCGACCATGCCGGCCTCGACCTCCATCTGGAAGCGGCGGGCCGCGCCGCCGTCCCGGGTGAAGATCGCGGTGCCGTTGCCCCACGGCGAGTTGTTCATCAGCGCGATGGCCTCGTCGTAGGTGTCGACGCGGACCACGGACAGCACCGGGCCGAAGATCTCGTCACGGTAGGCGTCCATCTCGGGCGTGACGTGGTCCAGCAGCGAGATGCCGATCCAGTGGCCGTCCTCGTAGCCCTCGACGGTGTAGCCGGTGCCGTCGATGACGACGTCCGCGCCCTGGGCCGCGGCGCCGGAGACATACGAGGCGACCTTGTCGCGGTGGACCTTGGTGATCAGCGGGCCCATCTCGGAGGCCGGGTCGTCGCCGGGGCCGATCCGCAGCTTGTCCGCGCGCTCCTTGATCTTGCCGATCAGCGGGTCGGCGGTCTCGCCGACGGCCACCACGACGGAGATCGCCATGCAGCGCTCGCCGGCCGAGCCGTACGCCGCGTTGATCGCGGAGTCGGCGGCCAGGTCGAGGTCGGCGTCCGGCAGGACCAGCATGTGGTTCTTGGCGCCGCCCAGCGCCTGCACGCGCTTGCCGTTGGCGGTGCCGGTGGTGTGGATGTAGCGGGCGATGGGGGTGGAGCCGACGAAGGAGACCGCGGCGATGTCCGGGTGCTCCAGGATGGCGTCGACGGCCACCTTGTCACCGTTGACGACGTTCAGCACCCCGTCGGGCAGCCCCGCCTCGGCGGCCAGCTCGGCGAGCTTGAACGCGGCACTGGGCACCTTCTCGCTCGGCTTGAGGACGAAGGTGTTCCCGCAGGCGACGGCGAGCGGGAACATCCACATCGGCACCATCGCCGGGAAGTTGAACGGCGTGATGCCGGCGACCACACCGAGGGACTGACGGATCGACGCCACATCCACCCGGGTGGAGACCTGGGTGGACAGCTCGCCCTTCAGCTTCTCGGGGATGCCGCAGGCCAGCTCGATGATCTCCAGACCGCGGGCGACCTCGCCGAGCGCGTCGGAGTGCACCTTGCCGTGCTCGGCGGTGATCAGCCGGGCGATCTCCTCGCGGTGCGCGTCGACCAGCTCGCGGTACTTGAACAGCACCGAGGTGCGCTTGGCCAGGGAGCTGGTGCCCCAGGTCGTGAAGGCTTCCTTCGCCGCGCGGACGGCGGCGTCGACCTCGTCGGCCGAGGCGAAGGCGACCTGCTTCTCCTGGGCGCCGGTGGCCGGGTTGTAGACCGGTCCGAAGTTGCCGGAGACGCCCTCGACGGGCTTCCCGCCGATCCAGTGGCTGAGGGTCTTCATGCGGAGGGCCTTTCTGGGTGACGACTTCGAGCGGGAGTCAGAGGTGGCGGCGGCGCCCGGCGGTGTGCCGGTCGTACGCCTCCCGGGCAGCCACCGCCGCCGGACGTGTCGCGGTCTCGGCAACAGGCACATCCCACCAGGCCTGAGCCTCGGGCGCGCCCGGCACAGTGTCAGCCGTTTCGGTCTCGACATAGACACATGTGGGCCGGTTCGCGCCACGCGCCTCGGCGAGCGCGGCCCGCAGCTCACCCACGGTCGCCGCCCGCAGCACCTGCATGCCCAGCGACGCGGCGTTGGCCGCGAGATCGACCGGCAGCGGCGCACCGGTGTACGTGCCGTCCGCGGCGCGGAAGCGGTAGTCGGTGCCGAAGCGCTCACCGCCGGTGGCCTGGGACAGCCCGCCGATGGAGGCGTAGCCGTGGTTCTGGACGAGGACGACGTTGATGTGGATGCCCTCCTGGACCGCGGTGACCAGTTCGGTGGGGTTCATCAGATACGTACCGTCGCCGACCAGCGCCCACACCGGCCGGTCGGGGGCGGCGAGCCGGACGCCGATCGCGGCGGGGATCTCGTAGCCCATGCAGGAGTAGCCGTACTCCAGGTGGTACTGCCTGCGGGACCGGGCGCGCCAGAGTTTGTGCAGGTCACCGGGGAGCGAACCGGCCGCGTTGATGATCACGTCGGTGTCGTCGACCACGGCGTCCAGCGCGCCGAGCACCTGGGTCTGCGAGGGCCGCACCGACGGGTCGGCGGCCCCGTAGGCGGCGTCCACCCGCCGCTCCCAGCCGGCCTTCGCCTCCCGGTAGGCGGCCTCGTACTCCGCGTCGACCCGCTCGCCGGACAGCTCCTTCGCCAGCGCCTCCAGACCGGCCCGGGCGTCGGCGACCAGGGAGAGCCCGCCGAGCTTGTGGGCGTCGAAGGACGCGATGTTGAGGTTCACGAAGCGGACGCCGGGCGCGGCGAACAGGGTCGAGGAGGCGGTGGTGAAGTCGGTGTAGCGGGTGCCGACGCCGAGGACCACATCGGCCTCGCGGGCGAGGGCGTCGGCGGTGGCGGTGCCGGTGTGGCCGATGCCGCCCACGTCGGCGGGGTGGTCGTGGCGCAGCGAACCCTTGCCGGCCTGGGTGGACGCGACCGGGATGCCGGTGGCGTCGGCGAACGCGCACAGCGCGTCCTCGGCCTCGCTGTGGTGGACCCCGCCGCCCGCGACGACCAGCGGCCGGCGGGCGCCGCGCAGGGCGCGTACGGCCTCGGCGAGGGCATCGGCGTCGGGGGCGGGCCTCGGGACGCGCCAGACCCGGTCGGCGAAGAACTCCCTGGGCCAGTCGTACGCCTCGGCCTGCACGTCCTGCGGCAGCGCGAGGGTGACGGCGCCGGTGTCGACGGGGTCGGCGAGCACCCGCATGGCCTGCAGGGCCGCGGGGATCAGCGCCTCGGGCCGGGTGACCCGGTCGAAGTAGCGGGAGACCGGGCGCAGCGCGTCGTTGACCGAGACATCGCCGGCGAAGGGCACTTCGAGCTGCTGGAGGACGGGGTCGGCGGGCCGGGTGGCGAAGGTGTCGCCGGGCAGCAGCAGGACCGGGAGGCGGTTGACGGTGGCGAGCGCGGCGCCGGTGACGAGGTTGGTGGCACCGGGGCCGATGGAGGTGGTGACGGCCTGCGCGCCGAGCCGGTCGCGCTGCCGGGCGTAGCCGACCGCGGCGTGCACCATGGCCTGCTCGTTGCGGCCCTGGAGGTACGGCAGCACCGGGGGTCCGGGGGGTGCCCCCTGGCGGGACGCGGCGCCGGATTCCAGCAGCGCCTGGCCGAGGCCGGCGACATTGCCGTGGCCGAAAATGCCCCAGCAGGCATTGATCAGACGGTGCCGGCGGCCGTCCCGCTCGGTGTACTGGTGGGCCAGGAACTCGACCAGGGCCTGCGCGACCGTCAGCCGGCGGGTCGTCGGAGCATTCATCGGGCGTCTCCTGCGGGCGCTTCGTAGAGGGGGAGGCGGGGGTCGACGGGCTGCGAGGGCCAGGTGGAGCGGATCCAGCCGTGGTCGGGGTGATCGCAGATCAGCCACTCACGGGTCTCGCCGGGCCCGGCCATCACATTGAGGTAGTACAGGGTGTGGCCGGGCGCCGCGATCGACGGGCCGTGCCAGCCGTCCGGGATCAGCACCGCGTCACCGCTGCGGACCTCGGCCAGCACATCGGTGCCACGGCCGTTCCTCGAGGGGGTGACGCGCTGGTAGCCGACGCCTTCCGTGCCGTGCGCGGACTCGACCTCGAAGTAGTAGATCTCCTCCAGCTCGGACTCCTCGCCGGGGCGGCACTCGTCGTGCTTGTGCGGCGGGTAGGAGGACCAGTTGCCGCCGGGGGTGAGCACCTCCACCGCGATGAGCCGGTCGCACTCGAAGGTGCCCGCGGCGCCGAAGTTGTTGACCTGGCGGGAGCAGTTGCCGGTGCCGCGCAGCTCCACCGGGACGTCGGAGGCGGCGCCGTAGCGGGCGGTCAGACGGCGCTCGCAGCGGGCCCCGGTGAGCGCGAAACGGCCGCCGGCGCCGCTCGCGATCCGCACCTGGGCGTCCCGCGGTACGTACGCGAAGTCGGTGACCCCGCTGAACACGCTCTCCCGGCCGGCCAGTTCGAACGTCTCACTGGTCATGCTGGCGCCATCGGCCACGCTGGCGCCATCGGTCGCACCGGCATCATCGGCCTTACCTGCCTCACCGCTGTCGGTGACCACCGTGCAGCCGCCGGACAGCGGCAGCACGATCCACTCGCTGTCGCCGGTCGCGAAGGAGTGATGACCGCCGGGCGGCAGGTCGAGGACGCGCAGCGAGGAGTACCCCCAGCCCGCCCGCTTCGGGTCGATGTCCAGCACATACGGGCCGTCGGCCGCCGCTGTGGCCGTCAGGTGGAATTCAGTGCTCATATCTCGAGTCTCCTGCGGAAATCGCGGTGTTCACAGCAGGCCGACGGCGGTGTCCACGGCCGCCGCGACATCGCCGTCGGCCGGGTAGAGCAGGGAGCGGCCGACGACCAGGCCCTGCACCGTCGGCAGCCGCAGCGCCTTGCGCCACTTCTCGTACACGGCTTCCTGGTCCTGGACGGTGCTGCCGATGTCGCCGCCGAGCAGCACGGTCGGCAGCGTGGTGGTCTCGCAGACCCGGGCCATGGCGTCGGCGTCGTCGGTGACCGGCAGCTTCAGCCAGGTGTAGGCGGAGGTGCCGCCGAGGCCGGAGGCGATGGCCACCGAGCGGGTGACGGCCTCGGCGCCGAGGTCGTTGCGGACCGCGCCTTCTATCCGGGAGGAGAGGAACGGCTCCACGAAGACGGGCAGTTGCCGCTCGGCCATCGCGTCGATGGCACGGGCGGTGGCCTCCAGGGTGGTCAGCGAACCGGGGTCGCTGTAGTCGATGCGCAGCAGCAGTTTGCCCGCGTCGAAGCGGAGCCGGGCGAGGTCCTGGGGGCGGTGCCCGGTGAACCGGTCGTCCATCTCGAAGGCGGCGCCGGCGATACCGCCGCGGTTCATGGAGCCCATCACGACCTTCCCCTCCAGGGCCCCGATCAGCAGCAGGTCCTCCAGGATGTCGGCGGTGGCGAGCACTCCGTCCACACCGGGCCGGGACAGCGCAAGGACCAGGCGTTCGAGCAGATCGAGGCGGTTGGCCATGGCGAGCTGCCGGTCTCCGACGGCGAGCGCACCACGGGCCGGGTGATCGGCCGCGACGATCATCAGCCGGCCGCTGTCGCCGATGAGCGGGCGACGGGTGCGGCGGGCGGCGGCCTCCGCGACGGCTTCGGGGTGCCGGGCCCGCAGCGTCGCGAGGTCACTGATCCGAGGGTTCAAGGCTCAACTCACCTTCTTGAGTGCACAGGTGGGGCGGGGACGGCTGCGGGGCGACCCCAGGGGCAACGAGGGTGACGGAGGTGGGGTGGGTGCGGCCACAGGGGCGAGAGGGATGTGTGCGGCCGCAGGGGTGCCAGGGACGAGTGCGGTCACGGAGGCGCCAGAGACGAGTGCGGCCACGGGGGTCACCGCCCCGCGAGGAACGCGTCGACCTCGTCGGCCGTGGGCATCGCGGACGAACAGGCGAGGCGGGAGGCGACGATCGCGCCGGCGGCGTTGGCGTAGCGCATCATCGGCTCCAGGTCCCACCCGGCCAGGAGGCCGTGGCAGAGCGAACCGCCGAAGGAGTCGCCGGCGCCCAGGCCGTTGACGACCTCGACGGGGGTCGGCGGGACCTCGGCGGTACGGCCGTCGCGGTGCACGGCGAGCACGCCCTTGGGGCCCTGCTTGATGACGGCGAGCTCGACGCCCATGTCCAGCAGCGCCTGGGCGCAGGCCTTGGGATCGCGCAGTCCGGTGGCGACCTCGGCCTCGTCGACATTGCCGACCGCCACCGTGGCGTGCCGGAGGGCGGCTTCGTAGTACGGGCGGGCGGTGGCCATCGCCACGGCGCCGCTCGCGCCGCCGTCCCCGGAGGCGCCGCCCTCGCCACCCCAGAACATCGGCCGCCAGTCGAGATCGAAGACGGTCGTTCCCGTCTTGGCGCGGGCCTCCAGCGCGGCAAGGGTGGCACCGCGGCTGGGCTCCTCGCACAGCCCGGTGCCGGTGACCCAGAAAATCCGGGCGTCCACGATCGCGTCCCGGTCGAGCTCCTCGGGGCGGATGACCAGGTCGGGGGCCTTGGGGCGGCGGTAGAAGTAGAGCGGGAAGTCGTCCGGCGGGAAGATCTCGCAGAAGGTGACCGGTGTCGGATAGGCGTCGACGGGGGTCACCCAGCGGTCGTCCACACCGAAGTCGCGCAGCGCCTGGTGGACGTAGTCGCCGAACGGGTCACTTCCGGTGCGGCTGATGACCGCACTCCGACGGCCGAGCCGGGCCGCGGCGACCGCCACATTGGTGGCCGAGCCGCCGAGGAACTTCCCGAACGTCTCCACCTGCGCCAGCGGCACCCCGGTCTGCAGCGGGTAGATGTCGACTCCGATGCGGCCCATGGTGATCAGGTCGTACGGCTCGGTCATGTGCGCCCCTTCGGGTCGGCCGGCGCGGCGGATTCGGCGGGTTCGGCTCTGAGGAAAGGTCTAACGGGGAGAGTCAGACCCTGTCAACACTTTGTCCTTACATACTGACGTTGGAGGGGGGTGTCGGGGTCGGGCGCCGAAGGGGCGTCGAGGCCGGGGCACCGAAGGGGATGTCGGGATTGGACACCGAAGGGGATGTCGGGATTGGGCGTTGAGGGGGATGTCGGGACAGAAGGGCGGAAGCGCGCCGCCCCCTGAAGGCGCCCCAGGACACCCCGAGGCGCCTCGGGAGGCAATCCGTGACGCCGTGGAGCGCCAACCGGGCACCGCAGGGCATCGACCGGGGCACCACGGAGCCCCAACCGGAGCACCAACCGGAGCCCCACTGGGCATCAAAGTCCTTAAGTCCTAATGTCAGGACGAAGTCTTGACACTCCCCGGGGCGGCAGAGAGGCTGTGCCCCACGACCCGCCCCAGCGCCTCCCGGTCACCGCCGACCGGCGAGAGGAGAGCCGCAGCATGTCCGTTCCCCATGCCGCCCCGCCCGTCCTGGACCGCCTTCGCGTCGGTTCCGCACCCGACTCCTGGGGAGTCTGGTTCCCCGACGACGACCAGCAGGTGCCCTGGCAGCGCTTCCTGGACGAGGTCGCCGAGGCCGGCTACGAGTGGATCGAGCTCGGCCCGTACGGCTACCTGCCCACCGACCCCGCCGTCCTGCGCGACGAGCTCACCCGCCGCAGCCTGCAGGTCTCGGCCGGCACGATCTTCACCTCGCTGCACCACGGCCCGTCCGCATGGGACAAGACCTGGGCACACGTCTCCGAGGTCGCCACCCTCACCCAGGCGATGGGCGCGGGACACCTCGTCGTCATCCCGTCCTTCTGGCGGGACGACAAGACCGCCGAGGAGATCGAGCCGCGCGAGCTGACCGTGGAGCAGTGGAAGCACCTGACCACCGGCATGGAGCGGCTGGGCAGCCGCGTACGGGACGAGTTCGGGCTGGACATCGTCGTCCACCCGCACGCCGACACCCATATCGACACCGAGGAGCACGTCGAGCGCTTCCTGCACGCCACCGACTCAGAACTGGTCAACCTCTGCCTGGACACCGGCCATTACGCCTACTGCGGCGGCGACAGCGTCAAGCTGATCCGCACCTACGGCGAGCGGATCGGCTACCTCCACCTCAAGCAGGTCGACCCGGACATCCTCGGCGAGGTCGTCGCCAACGGCACGCCGTTCGGCCCGGCCGTCAAGCAGGGCGTGATGTGCGAGCCGCCGCTCGGCGTGCCCGCCCTGCCGCCCGTCCTGCAGGCCGCCCAGGAGCTGGATGTCGACCTCTTCGCCATCGTCGAGCAGGACATGTACCCCTGCCCGCCCGACCAGCCGTTCCCCATCGCCGAGCGCACCCGCCGCTTCCTGCGCTCCTGCGGCGCCTGAGCCATCGGCTACAGGGAGGCAGTGCGCGTGAGGCCGTGCGCATGAGGCCGTGCGCATGAGGCCGTGCGCATGAGGCTGTACGCCATGGGGCCGTGCACCTCGGGACCGCACGCCACCGCGGCTTCGACGCCACCCCGTCGGGCGGCTTGATGGGCGGCTCGATGGGCAGCTTGAGGCGTGCACCCTGTTCAGGTATGCCTCGTCGACGTTCAGGTATGCCTCGTCGACGAGCAGGCGTGCAGGTATGTCTCGCATGCGTATGCCTCACGACCGCCTCCTCACACCCCGGCAACGATTACGGAGAGTAATCAGTTCCCAGACTACATCACACTCTGTAGCCCGTAAGGAAGCGTAAGGAAACGTAAGGACTCGAGGACGACATGACTTCGCACGAAACGCTCGGCGTGGCGGTCATCGGCACCGGCCGGATGGGCGCCGATCACGTACGCCGGATCGATGAGGTGATCAGCGGCGCCCGGGTGGCGGCCGTGGTCGACATCGACGCGGACCGCATCAAGCACCTCGCCGACGGCATCGACGGGTGCACCCCCTACACCGACCCGGCCGCCGCCATGGACGACCCCGCGGTGGACGCCGTACTGATCGCCTCGCCGGGACCCGCGCACGAGGCGACGCTGCTGGATGCCTTCGCGCGGGATCTGCCCGTGCTGTGCGAGAAGCCGCTGACGCCGGACGCGGCCTCCGCGCTGCGCGTCCTGGAGGCCGAGCAGGCGCTGGGGCACCGCCGCGTCCAGGTCGGTTTCATGCGCCGCTACGACGCCGACTACCTCGCCCTCAAGTCCCTTCTGGAGCAGGGCACTTACGGTCGCCCGCTGATGCTCCACAACAAGCACCGCAACGCCGACACCCCGCCCGGCTTCACCAACGCGATGATGATCAACGACTCGGTGGTGCATGAGATCGATGTGACCCGCTGGCTCCTGGAGGAGGAGATCACCGCGGTCCGGGTGCTGCGCCCGACCCCCACCGGCACCGCACCGGAAGGCCTCAGCGATCCGCAGCTGGTCCTCTTCGAGACCGCGGGCGGCCAGGTCGTGGACACCGAAATCTTCGTCAACTGCGGTTTCGGCTACCAGGTCGGCTGCGAGGCGGTCTGCGAGGGCGGTACCGCCAGGATCGGCGACGACCACGGAGTGTTCAGCAACACCTCGGGCCGCTGGGGTGGCGCCATCCCCCCTGGTTTCGTGGAGCGCTTCGAGGAGGCCTACGACCGGCAGGTGCAGCGCTGGGTGAACGCCACCCGGCGCGGCGAGGTCGAGGGCCCCAGCTGCTGGGACGGCTACGCCGCGGCCGCCGTGTGCGAGGCGGGCGTACGGGCCCAGACCACCGGCGAGCGGGTGACCGTCGAACTGATCGAGCGGCCGACGCTGTATCGCCGGTAGCCGCCACTGCAACGCTAGGCCGCTCCACGGAAAGGCCTACCCCCACGGAAAGGCCCACCCCCACGGAAAGGCCCACCCCCACCGAAAGGCCCCCGCACCACCGAAAGGCCCCGCACCATGTACGTCGCCCCTGACGCCGGCCCACTCCGCACCGGCCTCATACCCCTGCGTTCCTCGCCGGCCCGGCCCTCTCCGGTCCGCCCCTCTCCGGCCAGGGCGTGGCTGACAGCGGCAACGACACCGACACCGGCCCTGCCCCCGGCCCAAGCCCCGGCCACCGGCCAGGCCGGCACGGCGCACCGGAGCTGAGCATGGCCGCTCCGACCAGCCGGATGGCGTCCGCCGGCCCGCACGAGAGTGTGCGGGCCCGCAGCGCCAAGCGTTTCATCGTCGGCATCGCTGCCATTGCCGCCCTCGGCGGCGCCCTGTTCGGCTACGACACCGGAGTGATCTCCGGCGCCCTCCCCTTCATGGAGAGCCATTTCGGCCTCACCTCGCTGGGCGAGGGCATCATCACCAGCGCGCTGCTGATCGGCGCGGCCTTCGGTTCGCTGATCGGCGGCCGGATGGCCGATGCGCTGGGCCGGCGCAACTCCCTGCTGTGGGCGGGCTGCGTGTTCATCGGCGGTGCGCTGGCCGTCGCGCTCTCGCCGAGTGTTCCATTCATGACCGTGGCGCGCTTCGTCCTCGGGCTCGCCGTCGGCAGCGCCTCCGTCATCACCCCGCTGTACCTGTCGGAGATCGCGCCCCCGCATATCCGCGGCCGGCTGGTCTCCTTCAATTCGCTGATGATCGTCAGTGGTCAGCTGCTCGCCTACCTCATCAATGCCGTTCTGGCGCACTGGGCGGCCTGGCGCTGGATGCTGGGCCTTGCGGCGCTGCCCGCCGTGGCCCTGTTCGCCGGGCTGTTCTTCCTGCCCGACACGCCGCGCTGGTACATCAGCAAGGGCCGGCCGGACGAGGCGGACCGGGTGCTGCACCGTACGCTGCCCGCCGAGGACGTACCCGCCGAGCTGGCCCGTATCGATCAGGCCCGCGCTCTGGAGGCCGACGCCCGGCGCGGCGCCTGGCAGCAGCTGCGCACACCGTGGGTGCGGCGACTGCTGCTGGTCGGGATCGGGCTGGCGGCCGTCCAGCAGATCACCGGTGTCAACGCCGTGGTCTACTTCGCGCCCAAGATCCTGGCGTCCACCGGTCTGGGCACCGGCGCCTCGATCACTGCCACCATCGCCGTCGGCGCGGTCTCCGTCCTGGCCACGGCGATCGGGATGTCCCTGATCGACCGGGTCGGCCGGCGGCCCATGCTGCTTGCCGGTCTGGCCGGGATGGCCGTCTCGCTCGCCCTGCTGGGTGCCGCCTTCCGCCTGCCGCACTCCACCGCCGTCAGCGCCCTCGTGCTCGGCCTGATGGTTCTCTACATGGCGTTCATGCAGGCCACCCTCAACACGGGTGTCTGGCTGCTGCTCGCCGAGATGTTCCCGCTCAAGGTGCGCGGACTGGCCATGGGCGCCGCGGTGTTCATGATGTGGATGGTCAACTTCGGGGTCGCGCTGGCCTTCCCGCTGCTGCTCGACGCGGTCGGCGCGGGCACCACGTTCTGGTTCTTCGGCGTGATGTGTGTGCTGTCCCTGGTCTTCTGCAAGCGGTACGCGCCGGAGACGAAGGGGCTGGCCCTGGAGGACCTGGAACACGAGCTGCGCAAGGCGGCCACGAAGGCGGCACCGGGCAACGGAAGTCCGTACGGGAGCCCGAACGGAAGCCTCAGCGAGCGCCCAAGCGGGAGCCCGGGCCGGAGCTGACGGCAGCGTGCGCCAAGTGCCGGGGAATCGCCGGAACCGCGCACCGCTCCCCCTGCGTCAGAACGGGTGGAATCACATCCAACGGGGGAAACGGGGGAATTCGTGAATGCCGACACTCTCCGCCATGCCGTCAAGCGCACGGCCGTCCTGACCGCGACCGCGGGGCTGCTGACCGCCGGACTGCTCACCGGTCCGGCGTCCGCCGACAGCCCGGCAGCCGGCCGGCCCGGCACGCTGGCCGCCTGCGCGTACTACAACGGAACCGCCCTCACCGTCTACGGTCAGCGCGGCGACCGCGTCTCGCAGGTGCAGTGCCTGCTGGCGAACCGCCGCTATCTCCCGTGGGGAGATGTGACCGGGTACTTCGGTCCCAAGACCCTGGCCGCGGTGAAGAAGTTCCAGTCCCGGCATCATCTGACCGCCAACGGCAAGGTCGACAAGAAGACCTGGCGGGCGCTCTACGCCTGATCCGCACGCCCGATCCGGCCGCGCTCGGCACGGCCGGCTGTCCGTCCGGCCGGGCCGCTGCTGGTGTACGTGTGGCGGGCCGGTTCCCCAGCTGGGGAACCGGCCCGCCACACGCCGTTTCACCCCGCCCCTCTCCGGACCATCCCGCCCGTCTCGGGACCGATTCGCCCCTCTCCGGACGGTCCCGCCCCCGTTCCGGACGGTCCCGCCCCCGTTCCGGACCGTCCCGCCCCCGTCACAGCCATCCGGCTCGCGTCACGGCTGTCACCGTTACATGGGGCTTCCGTCACAGCCGATCAACAGCCCCTCCCCCATGGTTACTCGGTGTCGTTGTCCAGGCACAGGGTGAGTGATCACCAGGCCGTACGCAGCCCCCTGCCGGCTCCTCCGGGCCGACCCTGCGTACGGCGCTCAGGAGGTGGCAGAGATGACCGACCGCAAGCTCTGGTCGTACAAGGAGATCGCCGCGCACATCCAGGTGCAGCCGGACACCGTGCGCTCCTACCGCAAGCACGGGCTGCTGCCCGAACCGGATCTGGTGGAGGGCGGGAAACCGTACTGGTTCGCCGACACGGTCAGAGCGTGGGTGGCGCAGCGGCCGGGCCAGCGCGGCCGGCGCTGAGAGCCACCGGTACGGCCCCGGGCCCCGCCCCGGGCGACGCCGGGGCCCGGGCGGCACCCACCCGTCAGGCTCCCCCGGCTCTACGATCGAGGTATGCCC
The DNA here is from genome assembly GCF_004125265.1 of Streptomyces lydicus. GTDB lineage: Bacteria > Actinomycetota > Actinomycetes > Streptomycetales > Streptomycetaceae > Streptomyces > Streptomyces lydicus_C. The sequence goes on along the minus strand of NZ_RDTE01000003.1, from coordinate 5,919,507 downwards.
CGGAGCTCCCCAGCAGCGGCACCCGCCCGGATCGCGGTGATCGGCGGCGGCGCGATCGGTGGCTACACCGCGGCCCTCGCGCGGTGGGCCGGGCTGGACGTCACGCTGTGCGTACGCAGCCCGCTGGACGGTCTGAGCATCGAGAGCGGCGGCACGGTCCGGCCGGCGGCGGTGCGTATCGTCACCGATCCGGCGCAGGTGGGGCCGGTCGACTGGGTACTGCTGACCACCAAGGCGCAGGACACCGCGGGCGCCGAGGGCTGGCTGCGGCGGCTGTGCGGCCAAGGCACCGCGGTCGCGGTGCTGCAGAACGGCATCGGCCTGGAGGAGCGCGTCGCGCCGCTCGTTCCCCGGGGCACCCGGATCCTCCCCACCGTGGTCTACATCTCGGCGGAGCGCACCGCGCCCGGCCGGGTCCTGCACCACGTCGCCAGCGAACTGCATGTGCCCGAGGGCCCGTTGGCGGACCGGTTCGCCGCCCTGCTGGACGGCAGCGAGCTGCGGGTGCATCGGGTACCGGACTTCACCACGGCCGCCTGGCGCAAGTTGTTCACCAACCTCGCGGCCAATCCGATCACCGCTCTTCTCCAGCAGCGGACAGGGATCTTCGCCGACCCGGAGATGGCCGCGCTCACCCGCGATCTGCTGCGCGAGGCGGCCGTCGTCGCGCGTGCCGAGGGGGCGGACATCGGCGAGGCGGACATCTCCCGGACGCTTGAGCTGTACGCCGGCGCTCCTCGGGACGGTGGCTCCTCGATGCTCTACGACCGCCTGGCGGGCCGCCCGCTGGAGCATGAGTTCCTCACCGGAGCGGTGGTCAGGGCCGGCGAACGGCACGGCATCGCCACTCCGTTGAACAGGATGCTGCTGACCCTGCTGCGGGCGGTGGACCGCGAACTGCGGGGCGGGAAGGCGTAGGGGGCCGGTCGGCCGGGCGGGCCAGGGCGGGAATAGTGACAGGCGTGCGCCGCCCGTCGGCCGGCCTCGTGGCCGGCGTTGTTCACCGAGTTGAGCAAGAGGTGGCGGATGCGGGCGAGGCAGGTGTGGTCGTAGCCGACGAGGGAGAGACCGGCGGGGGCTGCGGAATGGTTGACATCCGGACATCAGGACATGCAGGGTGCCCGTGACCGGCAGTGGCGGAACCGTTCCAAAGAACCTGGAAGGCGCGACGGGAGTGCCCCCTCCCCCAAGCCGCCCACCCCCACCTGCCCCGTGCCCCCCATCCCTCCCCTCCTCCCCTTCTCTCCCCTCGACCTCCCCTTCCCTCGTCCGCACCCCCTCCCCGGAAAGGAACCGAGGCATGAAGATCGGTCTGATCGGCACCGGGCGCATCGGCGCGTTCCATGCCCGCACCCTGCTGAGCGTCCCGGGCGTCACCGGCATCGCCGTCGCGGATGCGGACACCGCACGTGCCGCGTCGCTGGCCGAGACCCTGGGCGTACGGTCCGCCGCGAGCATCGAGGAGATGTACGCGGACGGCCTCGACGGCGTGGTGATCACCGCCGCGACCAGCGCACACGCCACGCTGATCCACCAGGCCCTGGACGCCGGGGTGCCGGTGTTCTGCGAGAAGCCGGTCGCGCCGGACGTGCCGGGCACCCTCGGTGTGGTGGAGCGGGCGCAGGCCGGCTCCGTGCCGGTACAGATCGGTTTCCAGCGCCGCTTCGATGCGGGTTACCGCGCCGCCCGCGAGGCACTGCGCTCCGGTGAGCTGGGCTGGCTGCACACCCTGCGGGCCTGCACCAGTGACCGGACGCCGCCGCCCGCCGGCTATATCCCCACCTCCGGCGGGCTGTTCCGGGACTGCAGCATTCATGACTTCGACATCCTGCGCTGGCTCACCGGCCGTGAGGTGGTCTCGGTCTACGCCCAGGGCGCCAACCGCGGCGCGCCCTTCTTCGCCGACGGCGATGACGTGGACACCTGCGCGGCGCTGCTGCGCTTCGACGACGACACCCTGGCCACCGTCACGGCGACCCGCTACAACGGCGCGGGCCACGACGTCCGGCTGGAGGTCTGCGGCTCCGAGAGCGCCCGCTTCGTCGGCCTCGACGACCGTGCGCCGCTGCCGTCCGCCGAGCCGAAGCTGTCGTGGCAGCGGGCGGCCGACCCGTACGCCACGTTCATGGAGCGCTTCCACGACGCCTACGTCACCGAGCTGGGCGTCTTCGCCGAGGTCGTGGCGGGGCGCGCGCCGAGCCCGTGCTCGCCCGCGGAGGCCTTGGAGGCGCTGTATGTCGCCGAGGCGTGCGAGCGCTCGCGGCGCACGGGTGAGCCGGTCGCCGTGGCGGATGTCCGGGCCGCCGCGGGTGGCGCGGCGCACCCAAAAAGTCACTCTGCGTAATAACCCCATGTCTGCACTGTAGGGCCGCCCACTGACAATCGCGCCGACGCGGTGGCCGAGGCCCGGCCTCCCCGCCCCTCACCCCGTCCCTCGCTCCGGCCGCCGTCGCCCCCTTCGGCGGTCTCGCCGCCCTCGCCCTCGCCGCTCTCCTCCGGCGGGTCGCGCAGGGCGCGGCGGCGGGCGGCCCACTGGATCGCGGCGCCGGCGGCGGCGACCGCGCAGGAGACCCCGAAGCCGACGCCGACGGCGTAGAGCGGGCGGCCGGTGGTGGCGGTGCCCACATAGCCGAGGCCAACCGAGTACGTCGCCCAGGTCGCCTCGGCGATGGCGGCGCCGAGCGCGTATTTGCGCAGCGGGTAGCGCAGCACCCCGGAGGCCAGGGCGCCGACGATCCGGCCGCTGGGCAGGAACCGTACGGCGATCACGAAGGGCAGGCCGTAGCGCTGGATGCGGCCGGAGGTCCATTCGAGCAGTGCCCGGCGGCGGGGGTTGCGGCGCATCCAGGTCCGTACGGGCTCGCCGAAGCGCCGTGCGACGGCGTACATGAGGAGGTCTCCGAGCAGTGCGCTGCCCCCGACGGTCAGCAGGACGAGGGGGAGGAAGACTTCGCCCCGGGAGGCGAGTACTCCGGTCGTGACAAGGAGCGCCGAGTTGGGGATCAGTGGTGGCAGCGTGGTGAGCACCAGCAGGCCGTAGAGGGCGAGTACGTCCATACGGCCGCCTCCTCGGATCCACCCCGAGCCCGTATATCCCAAGGCTGACGCGTGGCGGGGCGTGCGGCAACGCGGTGGGGCGCGGGGGCGGCGTGGCGGGCGCACCCGGAAGCTGGATCGATACCCCCTAGGGGTATAAAGTGCCGAGGGTCGGGAGGTGCCGGCAGTCACCGGAGTCAGCCGCTCACGGCGCGCCGCACCTCCCCGGCGCACGGCACCACACGGAACACATCGGCACCACAAGGAGATTCCCCCATGGCCGAGAACGGCTCCTGCTGCACCCCTGAAGACTCCTGCCACTCCGGCGGCACCGACGTCCGGGTCGGCGAGGTGACCACCACCTACCGGGTCACCGGTATGACCTGCGGCCACTGCGAGGGGGCGGTGTCGTCCGAGATCGGCGAGCTCGCCGGGGTGAGTTCGGTACAGGCGGTCGCGGCCACCGGCCTGGTGACCGTCATCTCCAAGGCACCGCTGGACGAGGACGCGGTGCGGGCGGCCGTCGACGAGGCCGGTTACGAGCTCGTCGAGCGGGCGGCCTGACGCGCCACCCCGGCCTCCGCGGTTGCCGACGCCACCGCACCCGGGAAACTTCACACAGCCCTTACAACCGGCACAACACCCATACCCAAGGGCCTGGATCTCCCAATGGAGGCCCTTGACCGCATTCGCCCCCATATGGCAAGAGACCCAGATCACACTCATCCGAACGTAACCATTGAGGGGGGTCGCGAGTCTAACCGGGCAAGTGCAGGCACCCCGGCGGGGCTTGCACTGCAACAGCCGGGCTGATCTTGGGGGATCGTGCCCGGCTACGCGTGGCCGGGGCGACGTGCCCGGGGAGCTTTGAGCGGCCCTCCCGAATGTGCGCGTCCCGGCAGATCGCGGTGCAACCCTGAACGCCCGGACGGATCCCGTGGGGGGAATCCAACCGGGACAAGGGAAGCGCCCCGCGCTCTGGACCCGTGGGGGGATCCGGAGGCGGGGCGCTTCTTTTTTGCGCGCGGAGAGCCTGCCCCGAGGGGTCAGCGCTCCTGGACCGGCACGAAGTCACGCTCGACGACACCGGTGTAGATCTGCCGCGGGCGGCCGATGCGGGAGCCGGGCTCCTTGATCATCTCGTGCCACTGGGCGATCCAGCCGGGCAGCCGGCCGAGCGCGAAGAGCACGGTGAACATCTCGGTCGGGAAGCCCATGGCCCGGTAGATCAGGCCGGTGTAGAAGTCGACGTTCGGGTAGAGCTTGCGCTCGACGAAGTAGTCGTCGGACAGCGCGTGCTCCTCCAGCTTGAGGGCGATGTCCAGCAGTTCGTCGGACTTGCCGAGCGCGGAGAGGACATCGTGCGCCGCCGCCTTGATGATCTTCGCGCGGGGGTCGAAGTTCTTGTAGACGCGGTGCCCGAAGCCCATGAGCTTCACGCCGTCTTCCTTGTTCTTCACCTTGCGGATGAAGGAGTCGACGTCGCCGCCGCTGGCCTGGATGCCCTCCAGCATCTCCAGCACGGACTGGTTGGCGCCGCCGTGCAGGGGGCCCCACAGGGCGTTGATGCCGGCCGAGATCGAGGCGAAGAGGTTCGCCTGCGAGGAGCCGACCAGGCGGACCGTGGAGGTGGAGCAGTTCTGCTCGTGGTCGGCGTGCAGGATCAGCAGCTTGTCGAGGGCGCTGACCACCACCGGGTCGAGGTCGTAGTCCGCGGCGGGCACCGAGAAGGTCATGCGCAGGAAGTTCTCGACGTACCCGAGGTCGTTGCTCGGGTAGACGACCGGGTGGCCGACCGACTTCTTGTACGCGTAGGCCGCGATCGTCGGGAGCTTGGCCAGCAGCCGGATCGTGGAGATGTGGCGCTGCTGCTCGTCGAACGGGTTGTGGCTGTCCTGGTAGAAGGTCGACAGCGCGCTGACCACCGAGGACAGCATCGCCATCGGGTGGGCGTCCCGGGGGAAGCCGTCATAGAAGCGCTTGACGTCCTCGTGAAGCAGGGTGTGGTAGGTGATGTCCTGCTTGAAGTTCGCCAGCTCATCGACGGTGGGCAGCTCACCGTGGATGAGGAGGTACGCGGTCTCGACGAACGTGCTGCGCTCTGCGAGCTGCTCGATCGGGTAGCCGCGGTAACGAAGAATCCCGTTCTCACCGTCGAGATAGGTGATCGCGGATTTATACGCCGCGGTGTTGCCGTAACCGGAATCCAGGGTCACCAGACCGGTCTGGGCGCGAAGCTTCGAGATATCGAAGCCCTTGTCGCCAACGGTGCTGTCGACGACCGGGTAGCTGTATTCGCCGTCCCCGTAACGCAGTACTACAGAGTTGTCGCTCACGTCATCCCTCACCGACGTTGTGCCTCTTCTTCGAGGTGCCCTGACTGCCTATACCTTCCCCCATTTGGGCCTTGGTTGTGCACTCGGGGTCGGCCATAGGGCCTGTCTGCGGCACTCAGTGCCGTCTGAGTGCCCATCCTGCCCCCCTTCGCCCCGATTGGGAAAGAGGGGGGACCTCTCATATCGCACCGGCGAGCCGGTGATCGAGCGCCGTACACCGCCGACCGGCGGATACCGTGCGGACGGCCTGCCCCAAGGCCTTGCGGGAGCCGACGAGCACCACCAAGCGCTTTGCCCGGGTCACGGCGGTATACAGCAAATTGCGCTGCAGCATCATCCAGGCACTGGTGGTGACCGGAATCACCACCGCTGGATACTCACTACCCTGCGAGCGGTGGATCGTCACGGCATAGGCGTGGGCGAGTTCGTCGAGTTCGTCGAAGTCGTAGGGAATCTCCTCGTCCTCGTCGGTGCGCACGGTCAGCCGCTGCTCGTCACCGTCCAGGGCGGTGACCACGCCGACCGTGCCGTTGAAGACGCCGTTGAGGCCTTTTTCGTAGTTGTTCCTGACCTGGGTGACCTTGTCGCCGACACGGAAGACGCGGCCGCCGAAGCGGCGCTCGGGCAGGTCGGGGCGGGCGGGGGTGACGGCCTGCTGGAGCAGGCCGTTCAGGGCGCCCGCACCGGCCGGGCCGCGGTGCATCGGGGTGAGCACCTGGACGTCCCGGCGCGGGTCGAGGCCGAACTTCGCCGGGATCCGGCGGGCCGCGACATCCACCGCCAGCCGTCCGGCCTCCTCGGCGTCCTCCTCGGCGAACAGGAAGAAGTCCGTCAGGCCGGTGGTCAGGGGCGGGACGCCGGAGTTGATGCGGTGGGCGTTGGTGACCACCCCGGACTGCTGGGCCTGCCGGAAGATCCGGGTCAGCCGCACAGCCGGCACCGGACCGGCCTCGTCGAGGAGATCGCGCAGCACCTCGCCCGCCCCCACCGACGGCAGCTGGTCGACATCCCCCACCAGCAGCAGATGGGCGCCCGGCGGCACCGCCTTGACCAGCTTGTTCGCGAGCAGCAGATCCAGCATCGAGGCCTCGTCGACCACCACCAGATCGGCGTCCAGCGGCCGGTCCGCGTCATAGGCGGCGTCCCCGCCGGGCTTGAGCTCCAGGAGCCGGTGGACCGTGGAGGCCTCGGCGCCGGTCAGCTCCGAGAGCCGCTTGGCCGCCCGGCCCGTGGGCGCCGCCAGCACCACCGTGGCCTTCTTGGCGCGGGCCAGCTCGACGACGGAACGGACGGTGAAGGATTTGCCGCAGCCGGGGCCGCCGGTGAGCACCGCGACCTTCTCGGTCAGCGCGAGGCGCACCGCCTGCTGCTGCTCGGGGGCCAGCTCGGCGCCCGTCCGCCGCGCCAGCCAGGCCAGTGCCTTGTCCCAGTCGACGTCCCGGAACGCCGGCATCCGGTCCTCGTCCGTGCGCAGCAGCCGGGTCAGCCGGCCGGCCAGGGAGATCTCGGCGCGGTGGAAGGGCACCAGATAGACGGCGGTGACCGGCGGCGCGCCGTCCCCGTCGCCCGGCACCTGCTCGCGGACCACGCCCTCCGGGTCCGCGGCCAGCTCGCCCAGGCACTCGATGACCAGGCCCGTGTCCACCTGGAGCAACTTCACCGCGTCGGCGATCAGTTGTTCCTCGGGCAGGAAGCAATGGCCCTGGTCCGTGGACTGCGACAGCGCGTACTGCAGGCCTGCCTTGACGCGGTCCGGGCTGTCGTGCGGAATGCCCACGGACTGGGCGATGCGGTCGGCGGTCAGGAAGCCGATGCCCCAGACGTCGGCGGCCAGGCGGTAGGGCTGGTTGCGGACGACGGAGATGGAGGCGTCGCCGTATTTCTTGTAGATCCGCACGGCGATGGAGGTGGACACGCCGACGCCCTGGAGGAAGACCATGACCTCCTTGATGGCCTTCTGCTCCTCCCAGGCGGCGCCGATCATCTTCGTGCGCTTGGGGCCCAGGCCCGGCACCTCCACCAGACGTGCGGGGGTGGTCTCGATGACGTCGAGGGTGTCCGTGCCGAAGTGCTCGACGATGCGGTCGGCGATCCGCGGGCCGATGCCCTTGATCAGGCCGGAGCCCAGATAGCGGCGGATGCCCTGGATGGTGGCGGGCAGGACGGTGGTGTAGTTCTCGACGGTGAACTGTTTGCCGTATTGGGGGTGGGAGCCCCAGCGGCCCTCCATGCGCAGCGATTCGCCCGGCTGCGCCCCGAGCAGCGCGCCGACGACGGTCAGCAGATCGCCCGCGCCACGGCCGGTGTCGACCCGCGCGACGGTATAGCCGTTCTCCTCGTTGGCGTAGGTGATCCGCTCCAGGACCCCTTCGATCACGGCTGCGTTGACCATGGACCGACCGTACCGCCGGGGTCTGACATCGCGCCGGGAGGCGGGGGATCCGGAAAGCGGCCGGGTCCCCTCCGGGCCGCTCTCCGGGTCGCGGTGCACCATCGAGGGGCCCGTCCGATGGTCGGGCCCCTCGATTCCCCCTCCACGCCGGTCCCCGGATCCCCCCCGGGCCCCTCCCCTTTCGGGACCAGCGTCAGCTATGACCTTTGTGGGCGGCCAACGGTTGCGCGCATCCGCTGAGTTATTTCTCCGGCACTTGCTGTGTGCCTCTCCCGGTCATCCGGCGTGCACGCGTCACGCGGTCTGCGCGCGTCATCCGGTCTGCGCGCGTCAGCCGACGTGGGTGCGCCGTCCGACGTGCATGCGCCGTCCGGCCTGCGCTCGTCAGCCGACGTGGGTGCGGAAGCGGTCCACGATCTCGGCCAGCACGTCCGTGCCGTCGCGCGCCCACAGCGCCGGGTTGAAGATCTCCACCTCGATCGGCCCCCGGTAGCCGGCCGCGTCGACCCGCTCCCGGAACCACCGCAGATCCACCGCTCCGTCCCCGAGTTGCCCGCGCCCCAGCAGGGCACCCTCGGGCAGCGGGGTGACCCAGTCGGCGAGCTGGAAGGCGGCGATCCGGGAGGCGGCCTCCTCGCCGGTGCCGCCCGCGCGGGCGATCTGTGTGCCGACGGTGTCGTCCCACCACAGGTGGTAGGTGTCCACGACCACGCCCACCTGCCCGGCGGGGAACCGCTCGGCGAGCTCCAGCGCCTGGGCGAGGGTGGAGACCACACAGCGGTCCGCCGCGTACATCGGGTGCAGGGGTTCGAGAGCCAGCCGTACGCCCCGCTGTGCGGCGTACGGGCCCAGCTCGCCCAGTGCGTCGGCGACCCGCTCCCGGGCGCCGGGCAGGTCCCGGCTGCCGGGTGGCAGCCCGCCGGAGACGAGCACCAGGGTGTCCGTCCCGAGGGCGGCCGCCTCGTCGACGGCCGCCCGGTTGTCGTCCAGGGCGGCCGCGCGCCCGCCCGGGTCCGGCGCGGTGAGGAAACCGCCCCGGCACAGGCTGGTGACCCGCAGCCCGGCGTCCCGTACGAGCCGGGCGGCCGCGGCCGCCCCGTACTCCCGCACCGGGGCGCGCCACAGCCCCACGCCCCGTACGCCGGCCCGCGCACAGCCGTCGGCCAGTTCGGGCAGGGACCACTGCCGGACGGTCTCCTGGTTGAGGCTGAGGCGGTCGAGGAGGCAGCGGGGGCCGTCGCTCATGCGTCCTCCGTCTCCGCCCCGTTTGCCGCGAGCTCCTCCCCGTATTCCGCGAGGAGTTGCCGCATGCGGTGGGCGGCGAGCTCCGGGTCGGGGAACAGGCCGAGTCCGTCGGCCAGTTGGTGGGCGCGCCGCAGGTAGGGCAGGGAGCGGGCGGACTGCAGTCCGCCGAGCATGGTGAAGTGGGACTGGTGGCCCGCCAGCCAGGCCAGCAGGACGATGCCGGTCTTGTAGTGGCGGGTGGGTGCCCGGAAGAGATGCCGGGCGAGCGCGACGGTGGGGTCCAGGGCGGCCCGGAACCCCGCGGTGTCCTCGTTGTCCAGGAGGCGCAGGGCTGCGGCGGCGGGGGCGGCGAGCGGGTCGAAGACGCCCAGCAGCGCATGGCTGAAGCCGTGGTCGTCGCCCGCGATCAGCTCCGGGTAGTGGAAGTCGTCGCCGGTGTAGCAGCGCACCGTCGGCGGCAGACGGCGGCGCAGCGCCACCTCCCGGGCGGCGTCCAGCAGGGAGACCTTGACGCCGTCCACCTTGGCGGGGTGGTCGGTGATGATCGCCAGGAACGTCTCGGTGGCCGCGTCGAGTTCCGGGCTGCCCCAATAGCCTGCCAGTGCCGGATCGAACATCGGGCCGAGCCAGTGCAGGATCACCGGCCGGGTGGCCTGGCGCAGGAGGTGGCCGTAGAGCTCGCGGTAGTCGTCCGGGCCGGTGGCGGCCCCGGCCAGCTGACGTGAAGCCATCAGGACCGGGCGGCCGCCGGCACCCTCGACGATCCCGAGCTGTTCCTCGTAGGCGCGCCGGATGTCGGCCAAGGAGGCCGGGTGCGGCGGCAGTTGGTCGGTGCCGACACCGCAGGCCAGGAGGCCGCCGACGGCCGCGGCCTCGGCGGCGGTGCGCCGGATCAGCTCGGCGGCGGCGCTCCAGTCCAGGCCCGCACCGCGCTGTGCGGTGTCCATCGCCTCGGCCACGCCCAGACCGTGCGCCCACAGGTGGTGCCGGAAGGCGAGGGTGGCGTCCCAGTCGACGGCGGCCGGGCCGTCCGGGGTGGTGTCGGCGCGGGGATCGGCGACCACATGGGCGGCGGCGAAGACCGTACGGGAGCGGAGCGGGGGCCGCGCGGTGGACGGGAGGGTGGAGTCCGGCCCGTGTAGGTGGGGGGAGTCCGGCCCGTGGGGGCGGGTGGCGGGGTCCGGGTTGTGCCCGAGCGGGGGCGGCCCCGCGGGCGCGTTCAACGGCCCGGCTCCGGGACGTCCAGGCGGCGGCCCTCCGCCGAGGAACGCACCGCCAGTTCGGCGAGCCGGACGCCGCGGGCGCCCGCCGCCAGGTCCCAGCACCAGGGCTCGTCGCGGACGACATGCCGCAGGAACAGCTCCCACTGCGCCTTGAACGCATTGTCGAAGACGGCGTTGTCGGGGACCTCGTGCCACTGCGCGCGGAATGGTTCGGTTGCCGGAAGGTCGGGGTTCCAGACCGGTCTGGGGGTGTGGGCGCGGTGCTGGACGCGGCAGTGGCGGAGTCCCGCGACGGCCGACCCTTCGGTGCCGTCGACCTGGAACTCGACCAGTTCGTCGCGGTGCACCCGGACCGCCCAGGAGGAGTTGATCTGGGCGACGATGCCGCCGGACAGCCCGAAGATGCCGTAGGCGGCGTCGTCGGCGGTGGCCTCGTACGGGGTGCCCGACTCGTCCCGGCGGCGCGGCAGGTGGGTGGCCAGCTGCGCCTGGACGGTTTCGACCGGCCCGAACAGCTCGTGCAGGACGTACTCCCAGTGCGGGAACATATCGGCCGCGATACCACCGCCGTCCTCGGCGCGGTAGTTCCAGGAGGGGCGCTGCGCCTGCTGCCAGTCTCCCTCGAAGACCCAGTAGCCGAACTCGCCCCGTACGGAGAGGATGCGGCCGAAGAAGCCGCCCTCGACGAGGCGGCGGAGCTTGCGCAGGCCGGGCAGGAAGAGCTTGTCCTGGACGACGCCGTTCTTGACGCCCGCCTCCTGCGCCAGCCGGGCGAGTTCCAGCGCGCCCGCGTGGCTGCTCGCGGTCGGCTTTTCGACGTAGAGGTGTTTTCCGGCGGCGATCGCCTTCTTCACCGCCTCCTCGCGGGCGGCGGTGATCTGGGCGTCGAAGTAAATGCCGATGGAGTCGTCGCCCAGTACGGCGTCGAGGTCGCAGCTCCAGTGCTCCAGGCCGTGCCGCTCGGCCAGGGCCCGCAGCTTGGGCGCACTGCGGCCGACGAGCACCGGTTCGGGCCAGATCACCGTGCCGTCGGCCAGTTCGAGGCCGCCCTGTTCCCGTAGGGCGAGGAGGGAGCGCACCAGGTGCTGGCGCTGACCCATGCGTCCGGTCACGCCGTTCATGGCGATGCGTACGGTCGTGCGTGTCACGGCCCGGCCCCTCTCGCGCACAGCAGGTGGCAGTCCCGCTCCAGTAAGCGCCTTCTGGGCGGCGGGCGCCAGACCGCATGGCGGGAGACGAACAAAGCGGGACACGAACAAGGGGCGGGGCCGACGCTGAAGGCGCGGATGCGCGGATGCGCGGATGCGCGGATGCGCGGGCGAACGAATGACACGAAAGAGGGATGTGCGGGGAGGCCTCGGCGGCTTACTCTTGACTCAGTCAAGATTGACTCAGTCAAAGGTGAGGGGTCGGCCATGACCGCCAGGACGCCATCCGACACACCAACCGACACGTCATCCGACGCGCCGCCCGACGCGCTGTGCGGGGCACGGTCCGATGCCCCGGCCGAGGTCCGTGAACTGCGCAGATTCAACCGCTTCTATACAAATCTGATCGGCGCGCTCGACTACGGGCGGCATCTGTACACCCCGTTCACCCTCACCGAGGCGCGGGTGCTCTACGAGGTCGCCAACCATCCGCGGGTGGACGCCGCGGATCTGCGCGCCTCGCTGTCGCTGGACGCCGGCTATCTCAGCCGCCTGCTCGGCAAGTTCGAGGACCGCGAGCTGATCACCCGCGGCAGGTCCGAGCAGGATTCCCGGCGGCAGCGCATCACGCTGACCGAGGACGGCCGGGAGGCGGCCGGACTGCTGGAGGAGCGTTCCCAGGACGCCGCGGGGACGCTGCTGCGGCGGCTCCCGGCCGCGGACCGCACCCGCGTGGTGGAGGCGATGCGCACGGTCCGCGCCCTTCTCGAAGAGGGCTCGGAACAGCCCGGAGAAGGGGTGGAAGAACCCGGCGAGGGGGTGGAACTGCCCGGCGAGGGGGCAACACGACCCGGCGAGGGGGCGCGGCAGCCGCGCGGGGGCCGTGTGCCCGGGGTTGTGCTGCGCGCCTCCCGCGCCGGTGACCTCGGCTGGATGGTGGAGCGCAACGCCGCCCTCTACGCCGCCGAGTACGGCTTCGATCTGAGCTATGAGGCGCTGGTGGCCCGGATCGTCGCGGAGTACGCCGAGGACTTCGACCCGCGGTGGGACCGCACCTGGATAGCGGAGCTGGGCGGGCAGCGCGTGGGTGCGGTGATGTGCGTACGGGACGGCAGACCGGGGGTCGCCCGGCTGCGGTTGCTGCTCGTGGAGCCAGACGCCCGGGGCCACGGGGCAGGGCGGCAACTCGTCGACTCCTGCATCGAGTTCGCGCGGGAGGCCGGGTACGGCGAGATGGTGCTGTGGACCAACTCCGTCCTCGGCGCGGCCCGCGCCCTCTACCAGCGGGCCGGATTCGAGCTGGTCGCCGAGTCGCCGCACCACAGCTTCGGGCAGGACCTGACCGGCCAGGACTGGCGGCTGATGCTGTGAATCCACGAGGGCGCCCGAAGTGCATGGGGCGCGCCGCGAGTCCACGGGGGCGCCGTGAGTCCACAGGTGACGCTGTGATTCCACGAGTGATGCTGTGAGTCCACGAGTGGCGCCGCGAGCCTGCGGGTGACGCCGTGAGCCTGCGGGTGACGGAGCGGGCAGGCGGGCGATGGAGGCGGGGAGGGTGGGAAGGACGGGAAGGACAGCGATGACGGCGTAAGCGACGCGAAGGAGCGCAGACATGGCCCCCACGGATCGCACGGACGGCAAGCGCACGGATGGCGGCAGGCCCACGGACGGCGACGGGCGCGCCGACGACACGTACACGGACATCGGCGGGCACACGGATGGCGGGCGCGCGGACGGCCGCGGGCGTACGGACGACAGGCCCACGGACAGCGGCGAGCGTACGGGCGGCAGGATCCCCGTGATGCGCTATGCGTTTTCGACCCTTGGCGTGCCGGGGATGCCGGTGGCCGAGGTGCTGCGGCTGGCCGCCGATGCCGGGTATCAGGGGGTCGAACTGCGAGCCCATCCGGAGGAGCCGGTGCATCCGCTGATCGGGGCGCAGGAACGGGACGCGGTGCGGGGCCAGTTCGCGGACGCCGGTGTGGAGGTCCTGGCCGTTGCCGGATACGCCCGGGTCGCCGCCGCCCGCGATGCGGCGGGCGAGGAGGAGCTGGCTCACGAGCTGAGCGAGTTGGTGCACCTCGCCGCCGATCTGGGGGCGCCGTACGTCCGGGTCTTCCCCGGCGGTGGCGACCGCCCGGCGGCCGAGGCGGACGCGGACGCCGCCCGTCGGCTCGCCGCGGTGGCGCCGCTCGCGGCCGAGCGGGGCGTCCGGGTCCTGCTGGAGACCCATGACTCGCACCGGACCGGCGCGGCCGCCGCCCGGGTGCTGGGCCTGGTGGGGCATCGCCGGATCGGGGCACTCTGGGATGTGCAGCACAGCTGGCTCGGCGGCGAGGAGCCCGTCGACACCCATGCCGCGCTCGCTCCGCATCTGGGCTATGTGCAGGTCAAGGACGTCGCGTCGGCCGAGGAGCGCACCCCCCTCCCGCTCGGCGCCGGCACCCTCCCGCTGGCGGCCGCCCTGAGCACCCTCGCCCGGGAACCCGAAGGCGCCCACGGCCCCGTACCCGCCCCCGAGGGCACCTACGACCAGGGCTCGGGAGGCTGGCTCTGCTGGGAGTACGAGAAGCGCTGGTATCCGGAGGCGGCCGACCTCCCCGCCCTGCTGGCGCCGGGCCGTGCATACCTCCAGCGACTCCTCGGCGAAGGCACCCACTCCTGAGCCCGGACTGTCAGCCTGCCCGCCCCGGCACTGCCCCCGTCGCCTGTCCTGACAGCTCCTCCGCCGACCCGCCCGTCCGCCGGTCCCGTCAACCTCTCTGCCCGCCCTGACCGCCGGCCGCCTGACCGCCGGCCGCCTGACCGACGACGCTGTCCGGCGTTGCCCGGCCCTGCCCGACGACGCCGCCCGCCTGCGCTTGCCGCCTGACCTGACAGCTCGTCCGCCGGTCCCCCGGCCGCCTGACCGCCTGCCCCATCACCCGTCACCCCGTCCGCCGATCCTGCCCTCCGGTCCGCCCGCCCGCCTGACCACCTGCCCTGTCAACCCGTCCGCCGGCCCTGCCCGCCGGCAACCTGCCCGCCGCTTGCCCTCTCCCTCCCCCACCGACGCCCCATCACATACTCGCGCCCGCCCCGCAATACCTGGGCGCCATCACGAATCGAGTCATTGACCGACAATAGTTTTCCGGCTATCCGTGGCCTTTTGGAAGTTTCCTTCAATGTTCCGAGGAAGCCCTCCGGAAGGAGCGCACATGCACTCCAGACGTACCGTCCTGACCACCGCGGCCGCCGCGGCAGCCGCTGCCGCGGGCGGCGCGAAGCCCTCCATCGGACACCAGCCCCTCTCCCCCGCAGCCGCGCCCGTATCCGCCCCCGTCCCCTCCGCCGCCACCCGGGCCCGGCTGCGCCGCCTCATCTCCCGTATGACACCGCAGGAGAAGGCCGGCCAGCTCTTCGTCATGCGGGTCTACGGGCACTCCGCCACCGACCCCGACCCGGCCGACGCCGCCGCGAACCAGCAGGAGATCGGGGTCGCCAACGCCGCCGAGCTGATCGCCAAATACCACGTCGGCGGCATCATCTACTTCGGCTGGGCGCACAACACCCGTGAGCCGCACCAGATCGCCGACCTGTCCAACGGCATCCAGAAGGCCGCCGCCGCCCAGCGCGTCCCCGTCCCGCTGCTGATCTCCACGGACCAGGAACACGGCATAGTGGCCCGTGTCGGCGCGCCCGCGACGCTCTTCCCCGGGGCGATGGCGCTCGGCGCGGGCGGCTCCCGCGACGATGCGCACACGGCGGCCAGGATCGCCGGCGAGGAGCTGTACGCCATGGGCATCCGGCAGGACTACGCACCGGACGCCGATGTCAACATCAACCCCGCCAACCCGGTCATCGGCGTACGGTCCTTCGGCGCGGACCCGCAGGCCGTGGCCCGTATGGCCGCCGCCGAGGTGAAGGGCTACCAGGGCGCCGGGATCGCCTCCTGCGCCAAGCACTTCCCCGGGCACGGCGACACCGACACCGACAGCCATATCGGGCTGCCCTACATCCACCACACCGCCGAGGAGTGGGAGCGGCTGGACGCGCCGCCGTTCAAGGCCGCGATCGCCGCCGGGATCGATTCGATCATGACGGCGCACATCGTCGTGCCCGCCTTCGACCCGAGCGAGGACCCGGCCACCCTCTCCCGCCCGATCCTCACCGGCATCCTGCGCGAACGCCTCGGCTACGACGGTGTCGTGGTGACGGACTCGCTCGGCATGGAGGGCGTACGGAAGAAGTACGGCGACGCCCGGGTGCCGGTGCTCGCCCTCAAGGCCGGTGTCGACCAGCTGCTGAACCCTCCGGACCTCGCCGTGGCGCATGCCGCCGTCCTCATGGCGCTCCAGGAGGGCGAGCTGACCGAGCGGGAGCTCGACGCCAAGCTGATGCGCATCCTGCTGCTCAAGGAGCGGCGCGGACTGTTCAAGGACCCGTACACCACCCACCGCGAGGTGGACCGGGTGGTGGGCATCCGCAGTCATCTGGCCGCCGCGGACCGGATCGCGGACCGCACCACCACGCTGCTGCGCAACGATGCCGGCATCCTGCCGCTCTCCCGGCGGCGGGAGCGGCGGGTGCTGGTGGCGGGTGTGGACGCGGCCGCGCCGTCCGGCACCGGCGGGCCGCCCACCACGGTCCTGGCGAGGGCCCTCACCGAGCTGGGCTTCACCGCCACCGCGCTCTCCACGGGCACGGCGCCGACCCAGCGGCAGATCGACGAGGCGGTGGCGGCGCTCGGGGAGCGGGACGCGGTGGTGGTGGCGACGTACAACGTGAGCGCGGACTCCCGCCAGCGGAAGCTGGTCGCCGCGCTGCTGGCCACGGGCAAGCCGGTGGTGCAGCTGGCCGTCCGCAACCCTTATGACATCGCCTGGTTGGACGGTGTCCGGGCGGCCCTGGCCAGCTACTCCTGGACGGATGTGGAGCTCCGGGCGGCGGCCCGGGTGATCGCCGGCCGGCGGGACCCGTCCGGGCGGCTGCCCGTCGCGATCATGCGCGCCGACGCCCCGGCCCAGGAGCTCTACCGGATCGGCCACGGCCTGTCGTACTGACCGGGAGACGGACTCGGCGCGCTCCCCTGTCCCCGGGGAACGCGCCGTTCCGGTCATCGCACCGCGGCCACCGGACGCCGTGGCGCGGCGGCATGCGACCTCAGTGCCTCAGCGCCTCAGCGCCTCAGCACCCCAGTGCCTGACAGCCCCAAGGCCCCAGCGCCCCACGGCCTCAAGACCTCACGGCCCCGCAGCCTCACGGCCCCGCGGCCTCAAGGCCCCGCGGCCTCAAGGCCTCAAGGCCTCATCATCGGCATCCGCCGGACCTCCTGCTTGTCCAGCTGCTTGTTGTACGGCGCCAGCGGTGCGGCCTGGCCGGCCGGGGCCCGGACACCGGCCCAGTCGAGCAGCTCGGCGGTGGCCTTGGTGCGGTCGGCCTCCGCCAGCTTCGCGATGTTCGAGCCGTGGTTGCCGCCGGGCACGGTGAAGACGTACGAGTCGCGGGCGCCCTTGCCCAGCTCGAAGTGCTCCGAACTCCACGGGTCGAACTGCCCGTTGACGAACATCATCCGGTTCGCGTGGTGGCGCACCCAGTGGTCGACGTCGGGCATCGCGCGCTTGTCGAAGCGCATCGGGATGTCCTTGGGCACGAACGACCGCGAGTTGTTGATACCGGGGTACTTCAGCAGGCCGGCCAGGTTCGGGTAGGCGTAGCCGGGCTCGCCCAGCTGGGTGCCCGCCTGGTAGTAGTACGGCGTGTACGGCTCCATGCCCTGGTCGGTGTAGCTGTCGAAGCCGCCGACCTTGTCCATCCACGCCCACAGCCCGTCGGTGGAGACGGACGGCTTGGGGACCTCGGCGCAGGCGGTCTCGGCCGGCTGGTACTGCCAGAACCCGAACACCAGGTCCGTGACCATGACTTCATAGGCCCGGTCGGCGCCGCCGACGGTCTTGAAGGTCTGCTTCTCCTTGTCGGCCCAGTCCTGGAACCGGGCGACCATCTCCTTGCGGCGCACCAGCGCCTCGCGCTCGATGGCGGCGAGGTCACTGCGGCACTGCGCGGTGCCGACGGTCTTGAAGAACCGGTCGTAGGCCGAGTCCTCGTCGTTGCGTACGTCGTTGGGCGCGACGTAGGCGACGGTGCCGTTCATGTCGTGCGGGAAGAAGCGGCGGTAGTACGTCGCCGTCATGCCGCCCTTGCTGCCGCCGGTGTCGATCCAGTTCTTGCCGTAGATCCGGTGCAGCGCCTGGAAGATGCGGTGCTGGTCGTCGGCGGCCTGCCGGATGTCCAGCTTCTTCCAGTCGGTGGGCGCGGGCCGCGACGGGGTGAAGTACCGGTATTCCAGGGAGACCTGATTACCATCGATGATCTTGGTGGGCTCGCTGCGGGACGGCGTGGTGCTGACGTTGTAGCCGGAGGTGAAGAACACCGTCGGCCGGTCCACCGACTTGTGCAGCAGCGTCAGCCGCTGCTGGAAGGTCCCCTCGGAGGGGTGCCGGTGGTCAACCGGCTGGGTGTAGTTCAGTACGAAGTAGCGGTAGCCGTCTACCGGCTTCTCCTCGATGAGGCTCATTCCCGGGATCGCGAGGATCCGGTCCTTGATGTCCCCGGTCTTCGGCTCGGCGGCGGTGGCCGCTCCTGCCGACGCACTGCCGGCTCCCGCCGTGCCTATGAGCACCGCGAGTGACAGCAGCCATCTGGTGGCCTTGCGCATGCACCCTCCCCTTGGGATAGCAAAGGTCGGGCTGAACCTATCGGCGCGACGGGGGTGCCACCAGCCCCTGGCGCCGTTCGGTGGATCAGCCGAACGGCGCACAGGCCTCAGACCTCAGGGCACAGACCTCAGGCCACCAGTTCCTCCTCCTCGCCCGTGAACGTGCGCCACAGCTCCGCATAGCGGCCGTCGCGGGCCAGGAGCTGGGCATGGCTGCCGTCCTCGGCGATCCGTCCGCGGTCGAGCACCACCACGCGGTCCGCGCGGGCCGCGGTGGTCAGACGGTGGGCGACGATCAGGGTGGTGCGGCGGCGGACGGACGGGGCCCGGTCCGCCCGGGGGGAGCCGAGGGCCTGGGGGCGGGCGGTCGCCTGGTTGACGACGGCTTCGGTGGCCAGGTCCAGGGCGGCGGTGGCCTCGTCCAGCAACAGCACGTCCGGGTCGACGAGTTCGGCGCGGGCCAGCGCCAGCAGCTGGCGCTGGCCGGCCGAGAGGTTGCGTCCGCGCTCGGCGATCTCGTGGAGGTAGCCGCCGTCGAGGGTCGCGACCATCGCATGGGCGCCGACGGCCCGCGCTGCGGCCTCCACCTCGGCATCGGTGGCTTCCGGACGGCCGTAGGCGATGGCGTCGCGGACGGTGCCGGCGAAGAGGTAGGACTCCTGGGGGACCACGCCGAGGCGGCGGCGGTAGCCGGTCAGGTCCAGCTCGCGCAGGTCGGTGCCGTCGATCCGGACGGCGCCCGCTGACGGGTCGTAGAACCTCGCGACCAGCTTGACCAGGGTGGACTTGCCGGCGCCGGTCTCGCCGACGAAGGCCACGGTCTGCCCGGCCGGGATGGTCAGATCGATGCCGGCCAGCGCCGGCTCGTCGCCGTTGCCGTAGTGGAAGTGCACCGCGTCGAAGGCGATGTCGCCCCGCAGCGCGGGCACCTCGCGGGGCCGTTCGGGGGCCGGGGTGGTGGTCGGCTCGCGCAGCAGCTCCTGTATGCGGCCCAGGGAGACGGAGGCCTGCTGGTAGCCGTCGAAGACCTGGGAGAGCTGCTGGACGGGGGCGAAGAACAGGTCGATGTAGAGCAGGTAGGCGACCAGCGCGCCGGCGGTGAGGGTGTGGGAGCCGACCCGGTCGGCGCCGACGATCAGCACCAGCGCCGCCGCCACGGACGACAGCAGCTGGACGAACGGGAAGTAGACGGATATCAGGAACTGGCCGCGGACCCGCGCCTGGCGGTAGGCGTCGCTGCGGGCGGCGAACCGCTCCGCGCCGCGCCGCTCGCGCCGGAACGCCTGGACAATCCGCAGTCCGGCCACGCTCTCCTGGAGGTCGCCGTTGACGACGCTGATCCGCTCACGGGCCAGCTCGTAGGCCTTCACGCTCTGCTTGCGGAAGAAGTACGTGCCGATGATCAGCGGTGGCAGGGTGGCGAAGACGACCAGGGCCAGCTGGAGGTCGATGGCCAGCAGGGCGACGAGTATGCCGAAGAAGGTGAGCATCGAGACCAGGGCGGTGACCAGGCCGGTCTGCAGGAACGTCGACAACGCGTCCACGTCCGTGGTCATCCTGGTCATGATCTTGCCGGACAGCTCGCGCTCGTAGTAGTCCAGCCCGAGGCGCTGGAGCTGCGCGAAGATCTTCAGACGGAGGGAGTAGAGGACCCGCTCGCCGATCCGTCCGGTCATGCGGTTGCCGCCGATCTGCGCGGCCCACTGCGCCAGGACGACGAACAGGGCGATCCCGGCGGCGGTCCAGACACCGATCAGCGCGCCGCGCCGGACGCCCTCGTCGATGCCCTGCCGGATCAGGACCGGCAGCAGCAGCCCGGCCAGCGCGTCCAGGGCGACCAGCGCCAGCGCGAAGGCCAGCGGACCGCCGAAGCCGTGCAGCAGCCGGCGCAGTCCGTAGGAGCGCTCGGGGCGCACGGCCCGGTCCTCGTCGACGTCCGGGGTGTCCGTGGCCGGCGGCAGTGCGGCGACCTGCGCGAGGAGGTCGGGGGAGGGGGATCCCCCCGCTCGAGCGGAGCCGAGAGTGGGGGAGGGTAGGCCGGCCATCGCGGCGCCGATGCCGGGCCCGGCGGCGACGGCCGCGCGGGCCGCCATCCCGGCCCCGCCCGCCTCGGCCTCCTGCTCACGGCGCACCCACAGCTCGGGGGTGATGGTGCCGGCCGCCCCGGGCCGGTCTGCCGCACCGTCGCCCTCGGCCTCCGTCTCTCCACCGGCGTCGATCGCTGCCTCGATCCCGGCCTCGACCGCCGCCTCGGGGGCGGTGGCGTCCGACGCCCGGTCCTGGGCCGGCAGCCGGCCGTCGGCGAACTCACCGTCCGCGAATTCACCGCCTGCGAACTCACCGTCGAAGATCCCGGACGGCTCACCCGCCGGGTCCCCTCCGGTGCCGCCCAGCTCCTCCGGGTCGGCCAGCAGCCTGCGGTAGAGCGGGCAGCGGCCTTCCAGCTCCTCGGTGGTGCCGATGTCGACCAGCCGTCCCTCGTCCAGGACGGCGACCCGGTCGGCGAGCGCCAGGGTGGAGGCGCGGTGGGCGATGAGCAGCGTGGTCCGGCCCGCCATGACGCCGCGCAGCGCCTCATGGATCTCGTGCTCGACCCGGGCGTCGACCGCCGAGGTCGCATCGTCCAGCACCAGCAGCCGGGGGTCGGTGAGGATGGCGCGGGCCAGGGCGACGCGCTGCCGCTGACCGCCGGACAGGGTCAGCCCCTGCTCGCCGACCTTGGTGTCATAGCCCTGGGGAAGCTCGGATATGAAGCCGTCGGCCTGGGCGGCGCGGGCGGCGGTGCGCACCTGCTCGTCGGTGGCGTCCGGCTGCCCGTAGGCGATGTTGTCGCGTACGGAGTCGGAGAACAGGAAGCTGCTCTCCGGCACCAGGCCGATGGCGGCCCGCAGGGAGGGAAGGGTCAGGTCGCGCACATCGTGGCCGCCGACCAGGACCCGGCCCGCCGAGACGTCGTAGAAGCGGGGCAGCAGCAGCGAGACGGTGGATTTGCCGCTGCCGGACGTGCCGACCACGGCGACGGTCTCCCCGGCCTCGATGCGCAGCGAGAAGTCGTCGAGAACGGGGCGGAGGGCCCGGGACTCGCTCCCGGCGTCGCTCACGCCCTCGCCCTCACGCACGCCGTCGCCGTCGCCCTCGCCGTCGTGCGCTCGCGCGTAGCCGAAGGTCACCCGGTCGAAGACGACCGTGGCGGGGGC
The DNA here is from genome assembly GCF_004125265.1 of Streptomyces lydicus. Taxonomy (GTDB): domain Bacteria; phylum Actinomycetota; class Actinomycetes; order Streptomycetales; family Streptomycetaceae; genus Streptomyces; species Streptomyces lydicus_C. The sequence goes on along the minus strand of NZ_RDTE01000003.1, from coordinate 5,898,233 downwards.
ATCGGCGGGCAGTTCGTGCGCACCGGCCCGCTCCTCGATCGACGGCTCGGTGTCGATCAGCTCGTAGACCCGCTCCACACCGGCGCGCGCCTGCTGGCCGACGGTCAGCATCATCGCCAGCATCCGGACCGGTCCGACCAGTTGGGCGAGGTAGGTGGAGAAGGCGACGAAGGTGCCGAGGGTGACCTGGCCCTGGGTGGCCATCCAGCCGCCGAGGGCCAGCATCGCGACCTGGCCGAGCGCGGGTACGGCCTGCAGGGCGGGGGTGTAGCGGGCGTTGAGCCGGACCGTGCGCAGGCGTCCGGCGAACAGCCGGCGGCTGACCTCGCGCAGCTTGCCGGTCTCCTGCTCCTCCTGCCCGAAGCCCTTGACGACCCGCACGCCGGAGACCGCGCCGTCCACGACCCCGGCAACGGCGGCGGCCTGCCCCTGGGCGTACCAGGTGGCGGGGAAGAGGCGGACGCGGCTGCGCTGGGCGATGAACCACAGGGCGGGGGCGACGGCCAGCGCGATGACGGTGAGCAGCGGGGAGAGCACCGCCATCACCACCAGCGAGATCAGGAAGAGCAGGACGTTCCCGATCATCATCGGGAGCATGAACAGGAGGCTCTGGATCAGCTGGAGGTCGCTGGTGGCGCGGCCGACGACCTGGCCGGTGCTCAGCTCGTCCTGCCGCCGGCCGTCGAGCCGGGAGATCGCGCCGAACATCCGGGTCCGCAGGTCGTGCTGGGCGTCCAGGGCGAGCCGGCCGCCGTAGAAGCGGCGGATGTAGGTGAGGACGTAGACCGCGACCGCGGCGACGACCAGCAGAGCGGCCCAGGGGGCGAGGGCGCGCTCGTGCTTGACGATGACATCGTCGATGATCAGCTTCGGGACGAGCGGGACCAGGGCCAGCACGGCCATCCCGGCGAGCGAGGAGCCGAGGGCGAGCAGCACGTCCTTCTTGTACTGCCAGCAGTCGCGGATCAGCCGCCGCGCCCAGCTCGCTCTTTTCGTATCCGTCCCCGCCACCCGGTGCCTCCCGCGCCTCGACTCCTGACGCCTGGCACCAACACCGCGGGCGGCGGTTTTCATCCCGCCGCAACAATTCTCCGGGCGCGCGGGCCGTCCCCCGTACGCCCGCGCACGCGGGACGGCCCCCTCCCGGGTGGTCCGGACACTGTTCCCACAGCGTCCGGGTGGTCCGGGAGGGGGCCGTCTCAGGCCGGGCCGTCTCAGGCCGGGCCGTCTCCAGCAGGCCCGGCAGCCGCCGAGCGGGCTACTTCACCCGCTGCACCGTCAGCTCCGCGATCCCCGGATGCGGCTTCGGCTTGCCGTCCTTCCCCTTGCCCTGGTCACCGTGCACCACGACCCGTACGTACCGGGCCGGCGTCTTTCCCGCGTATCCGGTCCCCGACCAGTGCTTTCCGTCCCGGGAGACCTGGACGTTGTAGGACCGGGGCCGGGTCGTGTTCCAGTGCGGGGTGATCTGCCCGACGCGGGTGGTCCGGCCGAGGTCGACGGTGAGGGTGCCGTCCGCGGAGTTGGGCACCCAGGCAGTGGTGGCGTTGCCGTCCACCGCGGCGGCCGCGTAGAGACCGGGCTCCTCGGAGGTCGCTGTGGCGGACGTGCAGCGGGCCGCGTTCGAGGTGGCCGCCAGGTCCGGGCGGCGGGTCTTCAGGACGGCCGGCACCCCACGGCTGACGATCTTGTCGCCCTCCGGGGTCTCGATCCGCATCGGGGCACCGGCGGTCAGCCGCACGGTGGTCTGGTGGGCGCCGAGGGCGATGTCGTAGGTCCGCCCCTGCCAGTGCAGGCCGCGCAGGGTGACGCCCTGGGCGAGCTGCGGCGGCAGCATCGGGTCGAGGTGTACCGCGTTCTCCCGCAGCCGCAGCCCCGTCAGCCCGTGGGTGAAGGTCTGCAGGAAGCCGCCCTTGCCGGTGAGGAAGTCCTGTGCGGGCTTGCCGGCGTGCGGGTCCTCGGCGCCGGCCTTCTCGCCGCGCGCCTCGGAGAACTGGTCGAACGGCCCGCGGACGAACGGCTGGATGGACCGCCTGAGGTAGGTGTACGTCGAGCAGCCGGGTTCACCGATCCCGGCCGCGTCGATGGCGTGCACCGAGTCCGTCATGGCCGGGCCGTCCGGGTCGGTGTGCCCGGCGTAGAAGTCCAGCGTGCGGGCGGCCTGGGTCTGCGACATCGGCCATTCCAGCGGGTACATCAGCAGCACGGTGTCGGCCTGCTTGATGGTCGTGCCCTTGTACCCGGCGTACTGCTCGAAGATCTTCTTCTTGCTGTCGTAGGGGATGCGCAGCTTGTCGGCGATGGTGTTCCAGGAGGCCGGGGCCTTCTGGCCGAGGATCGCGGCGACGCGGGTGGCGTGCCGCAGGGCGGTGGCGGCGCCGGCGTTGGTGAAGACACCGTCGTCGACGCCGTTGCTGTACTCGTCCGGGCCGGCCACGTTCTTGACGGAGTAGCTGCCGTCGGGGTTGTGGGTGGCCCGCGAGGCCCAGAATTCGGCGATGCCCTTGAGGACCGGCCAGCCGCGGGACTTCAGCCAGGCGGTGTCCTTGGTGGCGAGGTAGTACTGCCAGGTGGCGAGGGAGATGTCGCCCATGAGGTGGTTCTGGGTCTTGCAGTGCGGCGGGTCCCAGCTGTGGCACTCGTTCCACAGGTCGCCCTTGCTGCCGCTGGTCCAGGGGTAGAACAGCCCCTTGTAGCCCAGCTTCTCGGCGTTGGCGCGGGCCCCGGCCCGGGTCTTGTAGCGGTAGTCGACGATCGACTTGGCGAGGTCGGGGTGGGCGGCGAGCAGGCCCGGGTACATCCAGGTCTCGGCGTCCCAGAAGACCTCACCGGCGTAGTTGTCGCTGGTCAGGCCGGTGGGGCCGATGCTGTTGCCGCTGCCGGCGCGGGTGGAGGACAGCAGTCCGTACTCCGCCGAGCGCACCCAGGACTGCAGATCGCGCTTGCCCCGCACCTCGATGTCGCTGCGCCACAGCCGCTGCCAGGCGGCGGCGTGCCGGGCGAAGAGGGCGTCCCAGCCGCGGTCGGCGGCCCGGCGCGAGGCCGCGTCGGCGGCGGCGCGCGGGGAGCGGGAGGTGAGGGCGGTGTCCACGCCGACGTACTTGGTCAGCTCGTACGAGCGGCCGCCGCGGACCGGGAAGGAGACCTGCTGGCGGTTGCTGAGCTTGTCCGCCCGCGGCGCCGGTCCGGGGCGGCCGGCCCGCACGCCGGGCCCGGTGCGCAGGGTCGAGGCCACCGCGCCCTCGGTCTTCGTCCCGTCGGTGCGGAACCCGACGTCCATGGTGCGGCCGGAATCCCGGCCGCCGCCGGACTCCTTGCCGCCGGACTCCTTGCCGCGGGCCTCGGTGACGCCGGATTCCTTGCCGGCGGATTCCCTGCCGGCAGTGCCCTGCCCGCCGGCTTCCTTGCCGCCGGTGGCGGACCCGGCGGCGGACCCGGCATCGGACGCCGTCATCCGGCGGGCGCCGCGGCCGTCGAGGCGGTCGGTGACGGTGGCGTCGCCGCTCCAGTGGGGCGTCATCCGCAGGCGTACGGCGCCGGTGTGGGCGTCGTTGCGGTCGGCGAGCACGTCGTAGACCAGGTCGGTGGCGCGGCCGTCGGCGGCCGTCCAGGTCAGCGAGGTGCGGACGAATCCGCAGCGCAGCGAGAGCGTCTGGCGGTAGTGCGAGATCCGGCCGGGTGCGGTGGCGGAGGAGAAGGTGTCGGGGTGCGCGCCGCCGGTGGTGACGTCGAGGGTGGTCCAGGTGGGGAGGGCGGCGATGGCCTGCCGGCCCTGCACGCTCTTGGGTCCCTTGGCGTACAGGCCGGAGACGAAGGAGCCGTCGTACTCCGGTGTCTTCAGCGGCCAGCCGGTCGTGCCGCCGGGTGCGGCGTAGCCGGTGCCGTTGGGCGGCACCCGCTGTCCGAGGTAGCCGTTGCCGACGAAGGCGTGATGGCTGTCCTTGGGGTCGATCTTGCTGCTGGTGGCGGTCCAGCCGTCGCTGCCGTCGCCCTTCAGACAAGGGCCCTGGGCGCCGCCGGCCCGCTGGGGTGCGGGCGCCGGTGCGGAGGCCGAGGCCGAGACGGGCGCGAGGATCGCGACCAGGGCCGTGGCGAGCAGCGGGGCGACCAGCTTGCGGGAGCGGGACGCCACCGGACCGGACGGTTGTCCGGCGGCTGGAGAGTGCTCCGCCGGGGGCTGCGGGGGCGGGTCCACGGGGTGCTGTGCCGAATGTTCCATGGTTCTCCGTCGTATGTGCGCGCCCGTGCCGCATTGCCGCGGCACGGACATCACCTTGAACATCATCAGGCCCCCGCCTGCACGGCACCCTAGGCCGGTTCCCCCGTTCGGGTCACTGCCCCGTGGGCAGGAAATTGTCCGGGCGTCCCCGGAGCACCACCCCCGTGGATCACGCGGACCCTGACTGCGGCTACACTTTTAGACTGACCAGTCAGATCAAAAGGGGAGGGGTGTTTGTGAACACCACCCGCCAGGGGGCGGCGGTCGACGCCAGGGGAATCGGAGTGGAGGGCCCGAGAGGGTGGGCCTTCCGGGGCATCGACATCTCCGCGGAACCGGGCACCCTGATCGCGGTCGAGGGCTCGTCGGGCTCCGGCCGCACCTGTCTGCTGCTGGCCCTCACCGGCCGGATGCGGATCACCGAGGGCACGGCGACGGTCGCCGGGCTCCCGCTGCCCCAGCGGATGGGTACGGTGCGCAGCCGTACCGCCATCGCCCACGTACCGGGCGTCGTCGACCTCGAACCGGCGCTCACGGTCGGCGAACACCTCAGGGAACAGGCCCTGCTGGGCCACCGTTTCCAGGGCCTGGGCGCCTCGCTCCCCTGGAGCAAGCGCCAGAAGGAGGCCACCCGGGCCCGGATCGACGCCGCGCTCGCGGCCGTCCGGCTCGACCCGGACACCCTGCCCAAGGGGCTGCGGACGGCCGTACGCGACCTGGAGCGCATCGAGGCGCTGCGGCTCTCCGTCGCCCTCGGGATCATGCACGGCCCGCGCCTGCTGGCGGTCGACGATGTGGACCTCAAGCTCTCCGAGGCCGAACGCGCCCAGGCCTGGCAGATGCTGCGGGACCTCGCGCTGGAGGGCACCACCGTCGTGGCGGCCGGCAGCGACGCTCCGGCGGACGCCCTGGCCGTCCGCACCACGCGGACGAAGCCCGCGGCCGCAGACCCCGCCAAGGACGAACCCTCCGCCCCCGCCGAGGACGAGCCCGCCTCCGCCGAGGACGAACCCCGCACCGCCGAGCAGGACGAGCCGCAGGCCCCCGTCCAGGACGCGCCCCACACCACCGAGGAGGAAGCAGCGCATGCGTTCGCCAAGACTGGCCGCGCTTGAGCTCAAGCGGTTCGGCAGGGGAAAGCTTCCCCGCCTGGGCCTGGTCGCCCTGATGCTGATCCCGCTGCTCTACGGGGCCCTGTACCTGTGCTCCTTCTGGGACCCCTACAGCCGCCTGGACAAGATCCCGGTGGCCCTCGTCAACGACGACAAGGGCGCCACCACCGGCGGCAAGAAGATCACCGCGGGCGACGACCTGTCCGAGAACCTCAAGGACAGCAAGAAGTTCCACTGGGAGGACGTCAGCGCCGCGGACGCCGCCAAGGGCGTCGAGAACGGCACGTACTACCTCTCGCTGACCGTCCCCGCGGACTTCAGCAAGCAGATCGCCTCCAGCTCCGGGGACACCCCGCAGACGGGCGCGCTCAAGGTCCGTACGAACGACGCCAACAACTACGTCGTCGGCTCGATCTCCAAGACGGTCTTCTCCGAGGTGCGCGCGAAGACCTCGGCCACCTCGGCGCGGGCCATGCTGGACAAGATCTTCATCTCGTTCTCCGATCTGCACGACAAGACCGCCGAGGCGGCGGACGGGGCCGGGAAGGTGGACGACGGGCTCGGCACCGCCAAGGACAAGACCGGTGAACTGGCCGACGGCCTGGGCAAGCTGAACCAGGGCGCGGGCAAGATCAGCAAGGGCGCCACGGAAGCGGCCGCGAAGGCCCGGCAGCTCAGCCAGGGCGCCGGCCAGGTCGCGGACGGCACCCAGACGCTCGCCCAGAAGGTCCACGGCATCGCCCGGAAGGACCTCCCCTACCTCAGGGCGCACGGCAAGGAGATCGGCGAGAAGGCACAGATCGTCGCCGACCTCAGCCAGAAGCTCGACGAGGCCCTCGGCAAGCTCCCCGGGGACTCCGCCAAGGCCGCCGACCAGGCACGGAAGAACGCCGACAACGCAGCGGACCTCTACCACGAGCGCTGCTCCGGCCTGCTCTCCACCGACTCCGACTGCGCCAAGCTCAAGGCGCTCGCGGACGGCAGCGCCCTCGCCGCCGATGCGGCGGAGAAGGTCAACGACACCGTTGCCCACACGGACTTCGGGCAGCTGCGCACCAAGGTGCGGGAGCTGCACGAGGGTGCCGTGCGGGTGGCCCGTGAGGCGCCGGGCATCGCGGACCGGGCGGACAAGGCGATCGGCCAGATCGACCAGCTCAACGCCGGTGCGCACAAGGTCTCCCAGGGTGCCGGACTGTTCGCCGACGGCATCGGCTCGCTCGCCGACGGCGCGGGCAAGCTCCACAGCGGCCTGGGTGTTGCCAAGGACGGTGCGGACAAGCTCACCGGCGGTCTCTTCAAGCTCAAGGACGGCACCAACCAGCTGGCCGACGGCCTGCACGACGGTGTCGCCAAGATCCCGGACTACAACAAGAAGGACCGCGACACCCGCACCAAGGTGATGGCCGACCCGGTCGAGCTGGCCGCCAAGTCGATGCACAAGGCGCCCAACTACGGCACCGGCCTGGCGCCGTACTTCATCCCGCTCTCCCTCTGGGTCGGCGCGATGGTCGCGTTCATGCTGCTCCCGGCACTGGGCAAGCGCGCACTGGCCGCGGGCGCCCCGGGCTGGCGGATCGCCCTCGGCTCCTGGCTGCCGGCCTACGCCGTCGGCGTGGTGCAGGTGCTGGCCTTGATGGCCGTCCTGCACTGGGGCCTCGGCCTGGAGATGGCCCGCTCGGCCGGCACCGTCGGCTTCCTGCTGCTGGCCACGGCCTGCTTCACCGCCATCATCCAGCTGCTGGGCGCGTTCTTCGGTCCGGCCGGCCGGGTGCTGACCCTGGTCGTGCTGATGCTCCAGCTGACCTCGGCGGGCGGCACCTACCCGGTGCAGACCAGCCCCGGGTTCTTCGCCGCCATCCACCCGTTCCTGCCGATGAGTTACGTGGTCGACGGCCTGCGCCGGCTGATCACCGGTGGTGACCTGGCCATCGTGCAGCAGGGCTGTGTGGTCCTGGTGGTCTTCACCGTCTGCGCGCTGGCGCTCACCGCCCTCACGGCACGCAGCCGGCAGGTCGTACGGATGAAGGACCTCCACCCGGAGCTCAGCCTGTGAGCGTGCTCCCGGGGCCCCGGGGCGGTGCCGTCGACGGCACCGCCCCGGGGGCTTCCCCCGTCACCCGCCGCACCTCGACCCGGCGCCGGCTCTTCGACGCCGCCGTGACCCTCATCGCGGAGCAGGGCTTCTCCGCCACCACCGTCGACGAGATCGCCGACCGGGCCGGTGTCGCCAAGGGCACCGTCTACTACAACTTCGCCAGCAAGAACGTCCTCTACGAGGAGTTGCTGCGGGACGGCATCGACCTGCTCGCCGACTCGCTGCGCCGGGCCGCCGACACCACGGCCGCCCGCGGCGGCACCCGGGTCGACGCCCTGGACGCCATGATCCGCGCGGGCCTGGACTTCATCGCCTGCTCCCCCGCCCTCATCCAGCTCTACGTCGCCGAACTGTGGCGCACCAACCGCACCTGGCGCGCCACCCTCACCTCGGTGCGCGGCCGCGCCCAGTCCGTCGTCGAGTCCGTCCTGCGCGAGGCCGTGGAGAGTGGCGAACTCTCCGACGAGCTCGACATCCCCCTCACCGCCTCCGCGCTCCTCGGCATGGTCCTGGTGGCCGCCCTGGACTGGCAGTCCTTCCAGCCGGACCGCTCGGTCGAGGACGTGCACGCCGCGCTGTCGCGACTGCTGCAGGGACGGGTGGGGGCGGCCGGGCGATAGCCGCCTCCTCCCCCCCGCCGCGGCACGACTGCCGCACGGACACCGGCCCGGTCGTGGACAACTGCCCACGACCGGGCCGGTGCCACGTATGCCACTCTCCGGCCGGTGCCACATATGCCGCTCTCCGGCCGGTGACCGGACGGGAGCTCAGGGCTCGACGACTCCGGCCTGAGCGCTGGACGGTGACAGGATCGCCGTCGGGGTGATGGCGCCGGCGAAGCTGACCTCGTAGCCGTGGTTGAGCAGGATGAGCGTCAGGGTGAGGGTCTCGTTCACCCGGGCGACGCCCTGGGCGTCGGTGTTGGCGATGCCCAGGACATTGCTGCCGGCCTTGAACAGGATCGGCTGGCCCGGCACCGGAAGGCCGGTGACCTGGTCGGTCAGCGTGGCCGTCAGGAACGGGAAGTACACGTGCGGCGGGAACAGCTTCGTCAGCGCCGGGGTCGCGGTCAGCGAGGTGGCGTGGACGGGGACGACGTAGGTGAAGCCGCCCACCACGGTGGTGCTGCCACCGGGGGTGGTGACGGTGACGTCCGCGGGGCCGGCCGCGCCGGGCGGAGTGGTCGCGGTGAGCTGCGTACCGGTGGCGTTGACCGTCACGCCGGTCGCGGGGTTGCCGCCGATGTCGACGCTCGCCCCGGTCAGGTTGGTGCCGGTGATCGTCACCACCGTGCCGCCCGTGATGGGCCCCAGGTTGGGGGTGATGCTGCTGATCGTCGGGGGGAACTGGATGACGCTGACGCTGGCCCCGGCGATGTTGCTGACGTAGACCTTGTTGTTGGGCGCGACCACCAGCGCGATCGGCTGGCTGCCGACCGGGATCGGGGCGCCGACGACCATATTGGTGGTGGTGTCGATCACCGTCACGTTGTTCGAGCCGCGGTTGGCCGTGTAGGCGGTGCCGTCGGGGCCGACCGTGATGCCCCAGGGGTTGGTGCCGACGGGGATGGTGGTGATGACCATGTCCGTCGTCGTGTCGATCACGGACACGTTGTTCGACCCGATGTTGGCGACGTAGGCGTTGCCGTTGGGCGCGATCGCCACGAAGTTCGGCTGGTTGAAGCCGGGGATCGTGGTGAGGACGGTGGCGGTGGCGGTGTCGATCACCGTCACGCTGTTGGCGTTCCGGTTGGCGACATAGGCCTTGCCGTTGGGGGCGACCGCGATCCCGACCGGGCCGCTGCCGGTGGGGATGGCGGCGCCGACGAGCATGTTGGAGGTGGTGTCGATCTCCTGCACGCTGTTCGCCCCGAAGCGGGAGACGTAGACGTTGCCGCTGGGGATGACCCCCGCCGCGGCGGGGCCGCCGCTGAGAGGGATCGTGGCGACGACGGAGCTGACGGCGGTGTCGATCACCGTCACGCTGTTCGAGATGTTGTTGGGGACGTAGGCGATGCCGTTGGGGGCGACGGTCAGCCAGGCCGGCGTGGTGCCGGTGGGGATCGGGGCGCCGATGACGGTGTCCGTGGCGGTGTCGATGGTGAACACGCTGCTCGACCCGGAGTTGGCGACGTAGAGGTCGCCGTTGGGGATGAACGCCAGCCCGACCGGGTTGGTGCCGACGGGGATGGACGTGACCGCCTGGAGGGTGGGGGCCGCCGTCCGGCTCACCTCCCGCGCCGTGGTGGCCGCCGGCACCTGTCCGGCGAGGAGAGCGGTCTGCAGCAGCTCCTGCTGCAGTGACTGAACGCTGGTACTCATGTGGACCCCTTCGGTGGGGGCCGCCCCGGAACAACAGCTCCCGCGCGGGGAGCAGCACAGGTCCGGCGGTCCCTGTCCGGGCGGCGCACGCCACAGCACGGCCAAAGCTCTGGCCACAGACCGCAGATCAGTCACCACAACACGGCGGGCTGCGCATCCCGAGGAGGGATGGGCAGCCCGTTGGTTCGGTAGAGGCCTCCTCCCCATCCGGACAGGCGGTGAAACCTCCCCGCGGGTGTCGTCAGGCGGTCAGGAGCCCTGATGCGTCGGCGCGAACATCCGCAGGTGGACCGGGAGGACGACGACCGAGGGGCCGGGGGCTGCCAGCGCCGCCGCCAGGTCCGTACGGAGCCGGTCAGGGGCCGTACGGACCGCGGGGACGCCGAACGACTCGGCCAGCGCCACGAAGTCCGGTCGGGTGAGTTCGGTGGCGGTGGGCGCGCCGAAGGCGTCAGTCATGTACTCGCGCAGGATGCCGTATCCGCCGTCGTCCACGATGAGCCAGGTCACCGGCAGGTCGTACTGCCGGGCGGTGGCCAGCTCGGCGATCGAGTACATCGCGCCGCCGTCGCCGGACACCGCCAGGACCGGCCGCGCCGGGTCGGCGACGGCCGCGCCCAGCGCCGCCGGGAAGCCGTAGCCCAGGCCGCCGGCGCCCTGGGCGGAATGCAGCGCGTTGGTGCCCCGCGGGTCGAAGGCGGACCAGGCCCAGTAGGCGAGGATCGTCATGTCCCAGCAGCTGACCGCGCCGTCGGGAAGCGCGTCCCGCACCGAGGCCAGTACCTGCTGCTCCAGGTCGAGATGCTGTCCGGCGATCCGGTCGCGGACGCGGGCCAGGAGATCGGATACGGCGGCCTCGGGGGAGGGTGCACCGGCGGTCTCGGGGGAGGGCGCACGGCCGGTCCCGGGCGCGCCTGCCCCGGCTTCTTCCGAGGCGGGTGCTTCGTCGTCCCCGGTGCGGCCGGTCTCCCCGGCATCCCGCTCCCCCACCTCCTCGACCAGCGCGGCCAGCGCCGCCCTGGCATCCGCGTGGATGCCCAGCGCGGCATGGTTCGACTCCAGCTTGCCGAGGTCCGCCTCGATCTGTACGACGCGGCCGCGCGGCCGGAACGTGTGGTAGTTCGAGGAGAGTTCGCCCAGTCCCGAACCGACGACCAGGAGGGTGTCCGCGTCCTCCAGGAAGGCCGTGGTGTGGCGGTCCTCCAGCCAGGACCGGAGGGAGAGCGGGTGCTCCCAGGGGAAGGCGCCCTTGCCGCCGAAGGTGGTGGCCACCGGTGCCCGCAGCCGCTCGGCCAGCGCCAGCAGTTCCGCCTCGGCCCCGGCCCGTACGACTCCGCCGCCCGCCAGGATCACCGGCCGCCGGGCCCCGGTGAGCCGGTCCGCCGCCGCCGCGATCAGCTCGGGCCGCGGCGGCAACTCCTTCGGGGAGACGACGAGTTGTGCCACCGGCGGCACGTCGGCCTCCGCCAGCAGGACGTCCTGCGGGATCTCCAGCCACACGGGTCCGTGCGGGGTGCCGAGCGCCGACTCCCAGGCGGCGGCCACCGCCGAGGGGATCTGCGAGGCGGTACGTGCCGTGTGGACGGACTTGACCACGCCGCGGAACGAAGCGCTCTGATCGGTGAGTTCATGGAGGTAGCCATGGCGTCCGCCGCCGATCCCGGCCAGCGGCACCTGGCTGCCGATGGCCAGTACGGCGGCGGAACCGGCCGCCGCCTCCTGCAGCGCGGCCAGCGTCATCAGCGCGCCCGGCCCGGTGGAGACCAGCAGCGGGGCGACCCCGTGCGTGGTCCTGGCGTACGCGTCGGCGGCGAAGCCCGCGTTGTTCTCCACCCGCAGCCCCACATAGCGCAGCGCGGAGCGGCGCAGCGCGTCGAACACCCCTAGCGCATGCTGTCCCGGCAGCCCGAAGACGGTGTCGGCGCCGAGTGCGGCCAGCGACTCGACGACCAGGTCACCGCCGTTGCGCCGGTGTTGCGCGGGCGGGGGCGCGGACGGGGACGTGGGGGTGGTGGTGCTCATGGGGATGCGTGCTGCCTTCCTTGGCGGGGGAGCTGCGGGATGTGCGGGGGCTGCCGGGAGCCACGGGGTGCGTGCGGGCGGCCGGTGAACGGGGCAGGGGTCAGGCTCGCCCGGTGGCGGGGAAGGGCGCCAGGATTCGGGCCACCGCCACTGCCGTGTCGCCTGCCTCATCGTCCTCCGGACCGTCGCTCTCCGGACCGTCCTCGTCCGCGGCACCGTCCGGCCGTCCTGCCAGCCGCGCCCGCCAGGCCGTCAGCAGCTCCGGGTCGGTCGGCTCGGTGGCCAGGCTGACCGCCACATACGCCACGAGCGAAGCGATCAGCCCGTAGTAGATCGGCTCGTTGGCGAGGACGCCGAGCGAGATCATCAGACCGATGACGGTCAGTCCGCCGACCGCGACCGAGGCGAGCGCGCCGGCGGCGTTGCCCCGCTTCCACAGCAGTCCGCCGAGGATGGGCACCAGCAGGCCGCCGACGAGGACGTTGTAGGCGAGGGTGAGCGCTTCGACGACGTTGTTCAGCGCGATCGCGATGACGATGACCGCGAGGCCCATGAGCAGGATGAAGACGCGGTTGCCCCGCACCTCGTCGTGCGTCTCGTCGCGCGCCCCGCTGTGCGTCTTGTCGTGCGCCCCGTCGTGCGCCCCGGTCCCGGCAGCGCGCTTCACCCGCGCCCAGATGTCGTTGTGGGCGACCGTGGCGCAGGCGATCAGCGCGCCCGAGGACGTGGACATCACCGCGGACAGCGCTGCCGCCAGCACCAGCCCGCGCACCCCCACCGGCAGCGCATCCTTGACGATCGTCGCGAAAGCGTCATCCGGGCTGCCCAGATGCGGGTAGAGCACCTTGGCCGCGGTGCCGATCGCCGCGCCGGCCAGCGCGTAGACCAGACAGTACGTACCGGCCGCGGTGCCGCCGAGGCGCGCCACCTTGTCGCCGCGCGCGGTGAACACCCGCTGCCAGATGTCCTGCCCGATCAGCATGCCGAACGAGTAGATCAGGACGTAGGTGAAGACCGTCTGCCCGCCGATGCCGAGCGGGGCGAAGTAGTCGTCCGGCAGCTGCGCCTTCATCGCCGCGAAGCCGCCCGCCTTGATGACGGCGAGGGGCAGCAGGAGCAGGAGCACACCGATCGTCTTGACGACGAACTGGACCATGTCGGTGAGGGTGATCGACCACATGCCGCCGAGCGTCGAGTAGGCGACGACGATCGCCCCGCCGAGGATGATCGACAGCGTGCGGTCCATGCCGAAGAGCACATCGAAGATGGTCGCGTAGGCGATGGTCGAGGTCACCGCCAGCATCAGCGTGTAGGCCCACATCACGGCGCCGGAGATGATCCCGGCGGAGCCGCCGTAGCGCAGATCCAGCATCTCCGAGACGGTGTAGACCTTCAGCCGGGCGATCCGGGCCGAGAAGAAGACGCTCAGCGCGAGCAGCCCCAGGCCGATGGTGAAGACCATCCAGGCGCCGGACAGGCCGTACCGGTAGCCGAGCCCCACGCCGCCGATGGTGGAGGCGCCGCCGAGGACGATCGCCGCCATGGTTCCCGAATACATCACCGGGCCGAGGCGGCGGCCCGCGACCAGGAAGTCGCTCTTGGATTTCGCACGCCGCATCCCCCACCAACCCATGGCGAGCATTCCGGCCAAATAGAGCACGATCACCGCATAGTCGACAGCCATGGGCCATCCCTTCCAACTGCGCCTGGGGAGAGGGGAGAAGCGAGGGTGTGGGGATGCGGGGGGTGGCGTCGAGGCAGCGGGCGCTTGGCGAGCGGGGGTCTCGTCCAAGCGCTCCGCCTCGGGGGTTGACCTTAGGAGGCGCGAAGGCGACGCTGAAGTGTACGTTTCAACCATTCACCGCCCTCCGATGTGGATGGTTCGCACATGCCGCCGCGCCCCCTCCCCCCGCCGTCCACCCCACCGGTGCCGCTGGCGGACCTCCTTGCCCGTACGGATCTGGGCCTGCGCCAGATCGCCGGCCCGCGCGAGGGCGTCGCGATCCACTGGGTGCACACCTCCGAGATGGCCGACCCGGTGCCGTATCTCCTGGGCGGCGAGATGCTGTTGACGGCGGGGCTGCATCTGGCGGAAGTGACGGGGGATACGGGTGCGGCGGAAGCGGGGGCGGACGCGGCGGGGGCGGGCGCCCCGGGCGAAGCCGGCGCGACGGGCGCGGGCACCCCGGCCGGAACGGGCACGGCGGATGCGGGCGCCACCCCGGACCACCCCGCCCACAGCCCTGACGCCCCCGACCACCCCTCCCTCGACGCCCTCGACGCGTACCTCGACGGTTATGCCGCCCGGACCGTCGCGGCCGGTGCCGCCGCCCTCGGCTTCGGCATCGCGCCGGTGCACGACAGAGTCCCCCGGGCCCTGGTGGCGGCCTGCGACCGGCATGGCCTGCCGCTGGTCGAGGTGCCGGCGGGCACTCCGTTCACCGCCGTCGAGAGCGCCGTGTGGCAGGCGGTGACCGAGGCCCGGCACCGCGAGCTGACCCGGCTCAGCGAGGCGCAGCGCGCGCTGGCCGCGGCCGCCGCCCGCCCCGATCCGGCAAGCGCCGTGCTGCGCGCACTGGCCCGCCATGTGCACGGCTGGACCGCACTGCTCGCCCCGGACGGCACCGAAGGCGGCTCCGCCGGCCCCCGCCCCGCCACCGCCGTCCGGGCCGCGGCAGGCCGTCTCGCGCAGGTCGTCGGCGCCGGCGGCCCGGCCTCGGCGACCGACACCGTCCCCGGCGGCTCGCTGTCCGCCTACGCGCTGACGGGACGCGCCCGCGGCAGCCGGGCTCTCGCCCTGGTGGTCGCCGCGGATCCGCACGACCCGCCCGCGCACGCCATCGCGGGCGTCGCCGCCGTACTCCTCTCACTGATCACCGGCCCGCCCACCCATCACGCTCCGGCCGCCGCGGGGCACACGGCGGCCCTGGTCCGGCTGCTCCTCGGCGCCCGCCCGGCCGAGGTCGCCCCGCTCCTGGAATCTCCCCTCTGGACCGTCGTCCACGCCGAACGCCGCCGTGACACCACACAGTCGGCGGCCTCGCTGGCCGCCGCTCTAGGCACCCCGCTCGTCGCCCCGGACTCCGGAAGCGGGCCGGACTCCGGAAGCGGGCCGGCCGCGATCCCCGAGCCGCACCCCGGCCCCGGCCCCGGCCCCGAGGCAGCGGCCGCTCCCGGCGCCGCGCCCGCCCTGCGCGCCCTGGTCCCCGCCGGCCGGGAGATCACCGCTCACCCCGGCTGGACGCTCGGCGTCAGCGAGCCCGTCCCCGTCGCGGAGCTGCCGGCCGCCGACCGGCATGCCGCCTCCGCCCTGCGCCGTGCCCTGGCGGGCCGCGCCGCCCTGGTGCGCCATCGCACCCCCGACCCCCACAGCATCACCTCGCTCGTCGCCCCCACGGACGCCCAGCAGCACGCCCAAGCCCTGCTCGCCCCACTGGCCGGTTCCCCGGCACTCCTCTCCACCCTCCACAACTGGCTCTCCCTGCACGGCAGTTGGGACCGCACCGCGACCGCCCTCGGCATCCACCGCAACACCGTCCGCCAGCGCATCACTCGCATCGCCGGCCTCCTCGACACCGATCTGGACGACCCCGACGTCCGTATGGAGCTGTGGTTCGCCCTCCGTTCGCTCGACCGGGGCGCGGCACCGGGGGCACCGGACTGACGACGAACCGGGGCACGGCACCGAGGACACCGGACTGACGACGAACCAGGGCACGGCACCGAGGACACCGGACTGACGACGAACCAGGGCACGGCACCGGGCTGACGGCGAACCGGGACCCACGGCCTCGACGACCCTCCGGCTCACCTCACCGGGCGGAGACCTTGTGAACGGTGGTCTCGTCCGGGTCCAGCCGCCGCCCGTCCGCGGAGAGCACTTCCAGCGCGCGGAGTTGATGCCCCTCACGGCGATCGACCAGCTGGGAGTGCGCTTCGCCGGGGGCGAAGAAGTTCTCTTCGCCCCACTGCCGCAGCGCCACGATGACGGGGAAGAGAGCCTTGCCCTTCGGCGTCAGTACGTACTCGCGGTAGGCACTGCCGTCCGAGGCGGGGACGGATTCGAGGACGCCACCGGCGACCAGGGTGCGCAGCCGCGCGGTGAGGATGTTCTTCGCCACGCCGAGGCTGCGCTGGAACTCCCCGAAGCGCCGGCTTCCGTCGAAGGCGTCCCGCACGATCAACAGGGACCACCAGTCGCCGATCGCGTCCACCGACCGGGCGACGGGACATTCACTGTCGTCGAAACGCGTCCTGGTCACCATGGCGTCCCAGCCCTTCCCTTCCCCCGCACTCTCCCCCGCCAACAACGGTTGCAACATGCTACCAACAGGGCCTACCGTCTCCCCGTCATCATTGGTAGCAAGTTGAAACCAGACTTACGGAGGGGTGCCGATGCCCGGCAACCGAACCGGCAACCGAGCAGGCAACCGAACGGGCAACGGTCCCGGCAACGGCGAGGCGGTGACACAGCACCGACACCGGGACCGGCCCTGGCGCCGGCACCGCCCGCCCCGGGACCGCCCACCCCGCGACGAGGCCCGGACCGGGGAAGGCTCCGGCCCGGCCCCATCCCCCCTGTCCCGTGGCGTCGTCACCCTGTTCGCCGTCGCCTGCGGGGCGGCGGTGGCCAACGTGTACTTCTCCCAGCCGCTGCTGGTGACCATGGGCCACGACCTCGCCATGAGCCCGG
This sequence comes from Streptomyces lydicus, assembly GCF_004125265.1. Classification (GTDB taxonomy): domain Bacteria; phylum Actinomycetota; class Actinomycetes; order Streptomycetales; family Streptomycetaceae; genus Streptomyces; species Streptomyces lydicus_C. The sequence continues at coordinate 5,881,771 of NZ_RDTE01000003.1, read as the reverse complement.
CGCTCGTCGGCAGCGTGGTCACCCTCACGCACCTCGGATACGGGCTCGGGCTCTTCTTCCTCGTGCCGCTGGGCGATGTGACCGACCGCAGACGGCTGATCGTGGCCCAGTTACTGCTCCTGGTGGCGGCGCTGGCCGTGGTGGCCGCCGCCCGCACGGCGGCGGTCCTGCTGGCGGGCATGGCGGCGACCGGGCTGCTCGCGGTCGTCACGCAGACACTGGTGGCCTTCGCGGCCTCGCTGGCCCCTCCCGCCGGGCGCGGCCGGGTCGTCGGCCTGGTCACCAGCGGCGTGGTCACCGGAATCCTGCTCGCCCGCACCGCGTCCGGCCTGCTGGCCGACCTCGCGGGCTGGCGCTCCGTCTACCTCGCCTCGGCGTCCCTCACCGCGCTGCTCGCCCTGGTCCTGCACCGGGTGCTGCCGCGCCACCGTGCCGCGCCGCCGGCAACCCTGCGCTACGGACAGCTCCTTCGCTCCACGCTCACCCTGTTCGCACGGGAACCACTGCTGCGGCTCCGGGCCCTGTTCGGTCTGTTGGTCTTCGCCGCCTTCAGCACCCTGTGGAGCAGCATCGCGCTGCCGCTCAGCGAGGCCCCGTACTTCCTGCCGCACAGCGCGATCGGGGCGCTCGGGCTGGTCGGTGTCGCCGGCGCCCTGGCCGCGACCGCGGCGGGCCGCCTCAACGACCGCGGCCTCTCCCGGCGGACCACCGGCATCGCCCTGGCCCTGCTCACCGCCTCGTGGCTGCCCCTGGCCTTCACCCGCAGCTCGCTCTGGGCCCTGGTGGTCGGGGTGATCCTGCTCGACCTCGCCGTGCAGGCGGTCCACGTCACCAACCAGACCCTGATCTACGCACTGCACCCGGAAGCGGGCAGCCGGCTGATCGGCGGCTACATGGTCTTCTACTCGATCGGCAGCGCCACCGGCGCCCTCGCCGCCACCTCCCTCTACACGGTGGCCGGCTGGGGCGCCGTCTGCGCCCTGGGTGCCGCGTTCAGCTGCCTCGGGCTCGTGCTGTGGGCGTGCACGGCGCCCTCGCACTCACGCACGTGAGCAAGGCCGCCGCACTCACGCACGTGAACAGCGCCGCCCGGCCCGCCACGGGTGTGCGTGGCGGGCCGGGCGGCGTCGGCCGGGCCGGTACCGGGACAGCGGGGCCGGGCAGCGCCTGCGCTCCCCCTGCCGCGCGCGCTCCCCCTGCCGCACCTACTTCCCCTCCTGCCCCTCCCGCCCCGCCGCGATCTGCCGCGACATGATCGTCGTCAGCTCGTACGCCGTATGGGAGGCGGCCACGCAGGTGATCTCCGCATGGTCGTACGCCGGGGCGACCTCGACGACGTCCGCCGAGACCAGGTTGCAGGAGGACAGCCCGCGCACGATCTCCAGCAGCTCGCGGGAGGTGAGGCCGCCGGCCTCGGGGGTGCCGGTGCCGGGCGCGTGGGCCGGGTCCAGGACGTCGATGTCGATGGAGATGTAGAGCGGACGGTCGCCGATGCGCTGGCGCAACTGGTCGGCGACCTCGTCCACCCCGCGCCGCATGACATCCGCCGACGTGACGATGCCGAAGCCCATCTTCTCGTCCTCGTCGAGGTCCTTCTTGCCGTAGAGCGGACCACGGGTGCCGACGTGGGAGAGCGCGGAGGTGTCGAGGATGCCCTCCTCGACGGCGCGGCGGAACGGGGTGCCGTGGGTGTACTCGGCGCCGAAGTAGGTGTCCCAGGTGTCCAGGTGGGCGTCGAAGTGCAGCAGCGCGACCGGGCCGTGCTTCTTGGCGACCGAGCGGAGGAGCGGGAGCGCGATGGTGTGGTCGCCGCCGAGGGTCATCATGCGGGCGCCGGAGGCGAGCAGGTCGTCGGCCGCGGCCTCGACCGTCTCCACGGCCTCGTTGATGTTGAACGGGTTGGCGGCGATGTCACCGGCGTCGGCGACCTGCGCCAGCGCGAACGGGGACGCGTCCTGGGCCGGGTTGTAAGGGCGCAGGAGGCGGGACGCCTCACGGATGGCGTTGCCGCCGAAGCGGGCCCCGGGGCGGTAGGAGACACCGGTGTCGAAGGGGACACCGACGACGGCCACATCGGCCCGGCCGCCGACCTCGTCGAGGCGGGGCAGCCGGGCGAAGGTCGCGGGCCCGGCATAACGCGGAATACGGGAGGAGTCGACGGGGCCCACGGGCCCGTTGGATGCGCTGGCTGCGGTGGTCATGAGCCGAGAGTAGGGAGGACCGGGGGCATGGCCCATGGACATTTGCGGAGACGAGAGCGCGGCCATTGGACGTTTTGGCCAGCCGACGCCGCAACCGCGCCACCCCCGTGGCCCGCCCCGCACCACCCCCGCGCCCCGGGCCGCGGCACCCACACCCCCGGAAACCCCCGCGACACCCCGCGTCCGGGCTGCGGAACTCCGCCGCCCCGGAACAGGTGTACGGGCACAATGGGCGCTATGCCGATAGCCTCCGCAGCCGCCGCCCCCTCCCGCGCCGAACTCGTCGACCATCTCGTCCGCACCAGGATCGCCGGTGAGGTCGCCACTCCCCGCGAGAACAACCTCTCCCACTACCGCAGACTCGCCAACGGCGAGCGCTACTACTGGTTCGGCCTGGAGTTCGGCGACCGCTGGACGGACGAGCAGGATGTGCTGGCCGTGATGGCGGAGCGCTGCGGGGTCGTCGACGACCCGCACCACCGGCAGGGTCAGGACACCATCGACCCCGAGCTGACCGTGGACGCGCTGGACCGGGCGGCCGCGGTGCTGCGCAAGGCGGCGGCCGACGGACAGCGGGTGCTGTTCGCGACCGGCCACCCGGGTGGACTGCTCGATGTGCACCGCGCGACGGCCGAGGCGCTGCGCGCGGCGGGCTGCGAGATCGTCGTCATCCCGGACGGGCTGCGGGCGGATGACGGCATGGTCTTCCAGTTCGGCGACGTGGCGATGCTGGAGCGCGGCGCGACGCTGTGGCACACCCACTCCCCCGAGCCGATGGCCGCGATCCTCGACGGACTGGAGCGCGACGGCCGGCCGCTGCCGGACCTGGTGATGGCCGACCACGGCTGGGCGGGCTGCGCCGGCCAGCGCGGCATCGACGCGGTGGGCTTCGCGGACTCCAACGACCCGGCCCTGTTCCTCGCCGAGGCCGAGGGCACCGTCCAGGTGACCATCCCCCTGGACGACCACGTCCTGAGCCCCCGCCACTACGACCCGCTGACGGCCTATCTGCTGGATGCGGCGGGGCTGGGCTGAGGGGCCGCGGTCACCGTCAGGCGTACCGGGCCACCGTGTACGCGGTCGGCCCGGTGAATCCCGCCCCGGAGCCGTCGGTCATCTCCAGAACCTCGAAGCCGGCGTGCTCCGCATACCCCTCCAGCTCGCGCGGGAAGATGACGCGCCTGCGGATCTCGTCCTGAGCCTCCTCACCCGAGGGGAGCGCCCAATGCCGTCGCATGGTGTTGATCTGGGTTCGCAGGTCCCACTCGTGCCGGATCGTGACGGACGCCGGCCCCCTGGGCGTGTCCACCGTGGCGGTGACCGGCTCGGACCGGGTGAGGGGGGGCGACAGGGGAGCACAGCACGAGCAGCGTGCCCGGTCGGGCGTGGGCTGCGAACGTGGCGAAGACCTGGCTGATCTCCGTGTCGCCATGCACGTAGGCCAGGCTGTTGCCCAGGCAGGTCACCACGTCCATGCACCGGTGAAGCCGGACGGTGCGCATGTCGCCGATGCGGATGTCCAGCTCGGGCCGGACCTGGCGAGAGTAGTGGACCATACCGGGCTGGAGGTCCACACCGATGCACTCGAAACGCTTGGCCAGGATCTCCAGGTCCCGCCCGGTGCCGCATCCGAAGTCGACCAGCGTCCCGGAATCCGGCCGATGCGACTCGATCAGGGTCTGACACATCGCCGCCCCCGTGCCGTCGGACTGGACCATGTCGTACAGGACCGGGTCCCGGTACAGGAGGTTTGTGGCGTCCACGTGTTCCGCTTCCGTTGGTGACCGGTCACTGAAGGCTTCGTAGTCCGACCTCCAGCGCGAGGAGATCACACAGCAGGTCGGGGACAACCGGAGCGGCGTCGGCGTCTTTACGGGCCTGAGTCGGCGGCGGCGACTGGTGGGAGGCGATGTCAGCCTCGGCGCAGGACTCAGCGAACGGACCTGATCATCGCCGTCAGGACCGGCGAGGCGGGCGACGGCTGGCTCCGGCCGAGGTCTTCGTATCCCCAGGATTCGTAGAGACGGTGCACCTTTCCGTCTCCGGCGAGAGGGTTGACCATGAGCGTGACGTACGGCTCGTTGCGGTCGGCCAGGAGAGTGTCGTGGATCCGCCGGGCGATGCCGGTGCCGCGCCAGGGAATACGAACGCCGATTTCCTTGAGGGCTACGACGTGCCGGTCGGTGTATTCAGTCGGCGGATCGGGTGTGACGCGCTTCCACCAACGGTCCTCGGAATCAACCGTGTTGGCGTACGCATAGCCGATGGGCTCGTCCTGCTCATAGGCAAGGACCGCTACCCACCCTGGTTCCTTGAAATGACGGTCGAGGCGTTCGGCGAAGGCGGTGACCGCATAGTTCGGAAGGTGGAGAAGGTCTGCGCGGACATCGGTGTACACGTCCAGCAGGTGTTGCCGGGCCGGTTGGAGCGAGTGGAACGTGCACAGATCGATGCTGGACGTCATACCGATTCCTTCCAGGTGGTGTGTGCGTACTCATTCCACATGCGGGTCGTCGGGCTGTTCGGCGCCATGGCGTGGATCCTGATGTGGAAGTTGCGGAGCATCCGGGCGACCCGCGGGTGATGAACAGCAGCATCGGCTGGCACCGACATGGCGGTGGTGACGGCAGGCCCCGTATCCCCCTGGCCGAGTTGAGCGCACGCCAGCCGAGTAGTGGCGATGGCCCTCGACCGCTGCATGTGGGGCCGGAGGGCCGCCAGGCATCGGTGCGCGTGCGCCTCGGCCGTCTCATGGCCGCCGAGTGCGAGATATCCGGTGAGCGCGAGGGAATCCAACTCCGCCTGGTCGTAGAACGAGGTCATCCACACGGGGCGGTTGGCGCCCGGATCGGCGCGGTCCATCGCGTCCTGGGCCTGGGCGAAGCTTCGCCGGGCAGCAGTGAGGTTTCCGGCAACGCCGTGGATGGCGGCCTGCCTGGCAAGACCGAGGGATGCGAACAGAGGATCTCGGCGCGTGATGCAGATGCTTCGGGCAACGTCATTTGCCGCCATTGCTTCACCCGGGCGCCCCATATGGCGGTACAGCGTCCCGGCATGTGACCAGATGCGGAATTTGATGGCCGGGTCGGCCGCCAATTCGGCGAGCGCCTGCGCTTCCCGCATATGGACCATCGCGTCGTCGTAACGCCGTCCGTCGATTGAGGCCCACATCGCCGAGGACCGGAATGCCGCCGCGCATGCGTACACGTGGGCACGCACTCGCTGACTGGCGCTCCCGGAATTCGTCAGAGCCAAGGCTTCGTCGGCGAGGGCTGCGGCTTTCTGCTCGATACCGAGCCGGCCGCCGTGACGGTGATCGCTCGCGATGATCTCGGTGAATCGTCGTTGGAGCCGGACGACATCGCTTGTCCCGACCCGACGGCCGGAGCCGACCGCCGGAGTGGCCGCGGCAGCGGCCAAGGCTGAACCGGCGGCGAGGAAGCGACGGCGTTCCACGGGGTCCTCCTGCGATGCTGCGGCGCCAGACGACGGGGCACGGCCCCGCGGTACGAACCCTAAGGCGGTGGCGGGCAGCCCGGTGACTTTCTCCAACGCGACCCGCGTCGCCGATTTCGGCCACCGCACCCGGCCCGCTTTCCAGTCCCGGACCGACGAGCCGTCCAGCCCTCCGACTCTCCCGGTGAGATCTCCGACTGCCGAATTCACCGCCTCGGCAAGCGAATTTGAGCTGTATCCGTGCTCCTTCATCCACGCTTCGAGCGTCACGTTCCGCAAGGTGGCCATGTACGGAAGGTAGTCCCGCTCTCACCACCTCGTCAGCCAAAGGGATAGCCAAATCGCCCTAGGGAGCGTGGAGAAGAGGGCGTCCGATCTCCCTAATCGCCGTGCCCCTGCACCGCGTTGGCTGGGCATGAGCAACGAACTGGAGGACTGACCAAGATGCCGACTGCATCAACCGCCCGCCGTTCCCCCGCCGATGCCGCCCGGCGCCTGCGATCGGCACCCTCCGAAACGGCCGGGACGACATGCCTGCCATGCGAAGGCCACGTGCTCCCTCGACGGCATTGCGGTCCCTTCGGCGGGAACTCCGGCGAACAGGTGGCCCGCCCCGGCCGCGAAGGAGCGTCATGACCACAGGATGGGACGCCGTTCCTCCTCTCCGGACATGGACGGTCCACGAGATCACGGGCCAGGCGTGTCCGTGCTGCCACCTCACCTACAGCCTGGCGCGGGAGAAGGTCACCGGTCCTGACGGCCGGCACACATGCCGCCCCTGCACCGTCCTGCTCGGTGTCTCCACGGGTTCGGAGGCCACGCGATGAGCCCCCGGAAACTGCCGGAGGTCGGCGACGAGGTCGAGTACGCCCCGGGGCGACTGGCCATCGTGACCGACATCCGCAAGGGCGTCCCCTACCTGCGGAATCCGGGGATCAGGGAGTGGCCGGTGCGCGACCCGGCCACGTTGGCGGTCCGGCGGACCCGGGCCGAGCGGATCGCGGCAGGCGACTTCCGCTGAGTCCGGAAGTTTCAAGGTTCGCGCGGCGGCGTCATCTTGCCATCCGCCCACCCCTTACTCCCCTGCCGCAGGCGAGCGCCCCCGCCCAACGGGACCGGCCCGGCCGGTGCAGGGGATGCACCACACCGCACCACCGTCCCATCGAGAGGAGCACATCATGAGTTCCACACAGACCCCGGAGCGGGTAGAGCTGGGAAAGTTCTTCGAGGTCAGCGCCCGGGAAGCCGAGGCAGGCCATACCGCTCCGGAAATGTTCTCCGGAGCCGTCGATGCCGAATGGCACCGGCTGCTGGGCACTCCCCCATACGCGGCGTTCAGCATTCAGCACGCGGGGCAGGTCGTCCGGCACGTAGGCGGCTACGGGAGGGGACGGGTCTCCTGGATCCCCACCTACGAGGACATGTTCGGGCCACTGCCCGACACCTGGTTCACGGACGCGGACGGCACGGTCGACCGGGAGGCCATGGACCGTTATCGGGCGACCGGCGAGGTGTGGGCCGAGTGGAACTGCTCGCCCGCACCGGGAGACCCCGAGACTGTTCCGAAGCGGAAGAAGGCCACCACCCGGTGATCACCACGCGCCTCGGTGGAGCGTCCCGGCCCGGCGCCGGGGCGCTCCGCCTCGTCGAGAGCCGCACCAACGCACCACAGAGGGTGGACGTCAGTGGCTACGTCCACGCGGTGGCTTCCCACTGCCCCTTTCTCATGCCGTCGGTGGCACGTGGGCTGACAGGGTGGACGGTGTACGAGATCGTCGGAGCCGCCGGATCCGCCGAGGCCGAGTTGTTCCACGCGGGGGTGCAGGCCGCGGAGTGGATCAGGCCGTTGACGACTCGGCGGCACGGCCGGCTGGTATGCGAGAACATCGTGCTTCTGGGAGGCGACACCACAGCGCATCGCGACCTGATGGCGTGGCCGCACTGGGCGCTGAAGCACCTCTACGGGCCGGTGGGGCTGATGTTCGGCAAGTTCTGGACGGGCGAGGAAAGAACCGACCGGCGGGGACGTCGCATTCCGTCACCCCCCTTCTCGTTCCTCGCCGTGCGCTGCGCCGTCCGGCGTGTCGACCCCCGGTTTCTGGCAGATACCCCGGACCTCGCTCTGTCGCTCTCCACAGCCGTGGACGACGGACGCGAGGTGTTTCAGGGGCTCCCGTACGAGTGGAAGGCAGTGAAGAAATGGGCGAGTTCCCTTCTTTCCCCACAGCGGCCGTTGCCGCCACCGAAGCTGCCTGCGGCGCCCCCGTCGAGCTGACGGAGATCTCCCACCGGCGTGGAGCGGCGGTATGGAAGGCCACCGGTCCGGACGGGACGGTGGCGGTCAAGGCAGGCGACGGCAAGGGGGCAGCGGTCACCCGGCGGGAGGCAGCGGTCCTCGAGGCAATCGGTTGGCCCGACTACCTGCTGGACTCCGGCGAGGGCGAGGGCGAGGACATGGCCTGGCTGGTGACCCGCTGGTTCAGGGGGCCTTCGACCTGGCAGGCGTTCGCGCCGGTGCGGTCCGCCCAGGACGGGAAAGCTATTGCCCTGTCAGTCTCGTGGGACCTGTGCCGGGCCGTGGCGGAACTCCATGCCTCCGGCTGGGTCCACTCCGATCTCCAGCCCTCCCATGGGATCCACACCGATCACGGCGTACGGCTGATCGACTGTTCCTGGTCCTGGCGCCACGGCACGGAACCGGCCGGCGGATTCCGCGGCGGCATCACCCATCTCGTGGCGCCGGAACTGGCCGCGTCCATCAACCTCGGCACCCAGCCGGTCACCCCCGGTACCGTCACCGACGTGTACGCCCTGGCCGGCTCGCTGTGGACCTGCGTCACCGGCCGCTGGCCACTGGACTATTCCGCGGTGGGGATCGACCCCGTCCCGCTGACCCCGGAAGAACTCCGCGCCCATATCGCCGCGGGCCGCATCCCCCTCGACACCGCCGCGCCCTGGCCGGCGTTCCAGAACCTCCTGCGGCCGGTCCTCCTCGGCAGGGCGGATGACCGGCCGACGGCTGCCGAACTGGCCGATGCCCTGGCGAAGGTGGCCACGTGATCGAGCTGCGGGAACTCTCCATGGCCGACGCTCCCGCTCTCCAACGGATCTACAGCGGGGCTTCCTTGACGTACATCGAGCGCCGGCCACTCGGCATCGACGAGGCCATCGGCCTGCTGGCAAACACCCTCGCCTGCACCCGCGCCGAGCCAGCTGACCGATGGGCGTTCGGCATCACAGCCGACGACAACCTGCTCGGCATGGTCCGCCTGCGATGCCGCACCGAGCGGCACGCCACCCTCAGTTACCTGCTGCGCGAGGACTCATGGGGCCGCGGGTATGCCACTCAAGCCGTCGCCGGCATGCTGCGCCACGCCTTCACCACCACTGGACTCACCAGCATCAGTGCTCGGCACCACCCGGACAACGTCGCCTCCGGCAGGGTCCTGCAGAAGAACGCGTTCATTTACCGCGGCACCCGTGACGGGTGGCCCTTGTACGGCATCCACAAGCCCGGCAGAAGCGCCCCGTGAACGCGTCCCGCCCCGGGTGGCAGCCCTGAGGACATGCCCCCGGAGCGTCACCCCGCCGCCGCTCTCACCCGCCGGATTCGCCGCGCCCCCGCGGCACCCGGATAACCCCCTCCTGAATCACCGACACCGCCAACTGCCCGTCCGCTGTGAAGATGCGGCCCTTGCCGAGGCCCCGGCCGGCCTGGGCCGTGGGGGACTCCTGGTCGTAGAGGAGCCAGTCGTCGGCGCGCAGCGGGCGGTGGAACCACATGGCGTGGTCCAGGCTGGCGCCGACCACATCGCCGACCGCCCAGCCGCCGCGGCCGTGCGCGAGCAGGATCGAGTCCAGCAGGGTCATGTCGGAGACGTAGGTGACCAGACAGATGTCCAGCAGGGGGCGGGTGACGGTGTCGCCGCAGTCGGCGCCGTCCGCGAGGGCCTTGTCCAGGTCGCCGTTGGTGCGGAACCAGACCTGGGAGCGGGGTTCGCGCACCTCGCCGACGGTGGCGTAGGGCGGCTCGTCGACGTAGCGCAGGTCGATCGCGGCGCGGGCCTCCAGCAGGCGGTCGGCGACGGCCGGGGTGAGGTACCGGCCGGCGTGCCGCGGCAGGATCTCGGCCGGGCTGGGCAGGGTCAGCGGGTCCGGCGCCGGCGGCATCGGCTCCTGGTGTTCCAGGCCCTCCTCGTGGACCTGGAAGGAGGCCGAGAGGTGGAAGATCGGCTGGCCGTGCTGGACGGCGACGACCCGGCGGGTGGTGAAGGACCGGCCGTCGCGGATCCGGTCGACGGTGTAGACGATGGGCGCGCCGGGGTCGCCGGCGCGCAGGAAGTACGCGTGCAGGGAGTGCGGCGGCCGGTCCTCGGGGACCGTGCGGCCGGCCGCGACCAGGGCCTGGGCGGCGACCTGGCCGCCGAAGACCCGGGGCACGACCGAGGCACGGCTCTCGCCGCGGAAGATGTCCTGCTCGATCCGCTCCAGGGCGAGCAGATCGAGCAGGGACCTCAGTGCGTCGTTCACGTGCACGGTGCCTTACGGCCTAGAGGCCCATGGACTTGGCGATGATGGACTTCATGACCTCGCTGGTGCCGCCGTAGATGCGGTTGACGCGGTTGTCGGCGTAGAGGCGGGCGATCGGGTACTCGTTCATGTAGCCGTAGCCGCCGTGCAGCTGGAGGCACCGGTCGATCACGCGGTGCGCGACCTCGGTGCAGAACAGCTTGGCGCTCGCGGCCTCGGCCGGGGACAGCTCGCCCGCGTCCAGGGCCTCCAGGGTGCGGTCGGCGACGGCCTGCGCGGCGTCCACCTCGGCCTGGCAGGCGGCCAGCTCGAACTTGGTGTTCTGGAAGGAGGCGACGGTCTTGCCGAAGATCGTGCGGTCCTGCACGTACTCCTTGGCGAACCGGACGGCGGCCGCGGCCTGCGCGTAGGCGCCGAAGGCGATGCCCCAGCGCTCCGAGGCGAGGTTCAGCCCCAGGTAGGAGAAGCCCTTGTTCTCCTCGCCCAGCAGGTCCTCGACGGGGACCTTGACGTCGACGAAGGCCAGCTCGGCGGTGTCGGAGGTCTTCAGGCCGAGCTTGTCCAGCTTGCGGCCGACGGAGTAGCCCTCGGCCTTGGTGTCGACGGCGAAGAGCGAGATACCGAAGCGGCGGTCGTCCTCCTTCGGCGCGGCGGTACGGGCACAGACGATCACGCGGTCGGCGTGCACACCGCCGGTGATGAAGGTCTTGGCGCCGTTGAGGACGTAGTGCGTGCCGTCCTCGGAGAGCTTCGCGGTGGTCTTCATGCCCGCGAGGTCGGAGCCGGTGCCCGGCTCGGTCATCGCCAGCGCCCACATCTCCTCACCGGAGACGAACTTCGGCAGGAAGCGCTTCTTCTGCTCGTCGGTGGCGAGCATCTTGATGTACGGCAGGCCGAGCAGCACGTGCACGCCGGAGCCGCCGAAGGTGACACCCGCGCGGGCGGTCTCCTCGTACATCACGGCCTCGAACTTGTACGAGTCGATGCCGGCGCCGCCGTACTCCTCGTCCACGCGGATGCCGAATATGCCCAGCTCGGCGAGCTTGTAGTAGAAGTCGCGCGGCGCCTGGCCCGCGGCGAACCACTCGTCGTACACCGGCACGACCTCGGCCTCGATGAAGGCCCGCAGGGTCTCCCGGAACGCCTCGTGATCCTCGTTGAACACCGTACGGCGCATCGCTACGTCGCCTCCTCAAGGTCGCCGGCCAAGCGCATGTCTAAGCGCTTGCTCAGGCGCAGGTTACCCGCCAGTCACCACGAACGTCCAGAGTCCTCCGTCACACCCTTGTCGCCACCCGTCACAGCGGGCGCGCCCACCCGCGCACAGTTCACGCCGAATGCGTAAACATTCCACCATCCGACGGCCATCTCCACGGGAAATCATTGATCACTCCCGATGGGCCATTTAGCATCAACTCATGACGGATCAAACGGCAGTTGTAGAAGTCCATGTCAAACCGTCACTTATTGCAGCCTGGTTTCATCACCTGATGACGAATCCGGTCATTGAGGTAGATGGCAAAGAATATGCTGCAAAATGGGGCACTTCCGAGGTCACTGTGACTCGCGGTACACACCGCATCAGCGTGTATTTCCGCTACCGCGGGCAAAAGAACGCGCGGCTCGCCGAGGCGAGCAAGGAGTTCTCCACAGCCGGAGCGTCGTCGGGCGTGCAGGTCACGGCCACCCTCGGTCCGCGCAACGGAAGCACGTTCCGGTTCGAAGAACCTGTGACGCACGGATAGGCAAGTATCGCGCCAGGGAAGAAGCCCGTCAGCGCCTTTGCGCACTGACGGGACTTCGCTTGCCCGGCGTCAGACAGACGATACGGCTGCGTCGGACGCGGCGTGCGCACCGCATTCCGGGCACGGAACGGCGGCCCGGCCTGTGTCGTGCGCCCCGGCCCCGGCAGTATCGGGTCCGGAACCTTCAGCCACCGGTTCCACCGGGTTCCGGTCCGGGGTCGCGCACACAATCGCCGAACCGATCATCGCCAGCGCGAAACTCCACAGGCCCATCGTGAGAATGATCGAGCCGTGCAGCACGATGTCCATGACCATGCCGGCCTTGCGCCGACGCCCCGAGGACAGTAGGCATACGCCGATCGCGATTTCGATCAGCAGCGCGCCCCACGTCATGGAAACCACTACCAAAGAACTCTGCGACATCCACAGCAGGACACCGTCCCAGGGCCGGCTCACACCGAACATGCCGTCGCGCAGGAAGTAGTACTCGGCCGTTCCATTGGCCCAGTCGGACACCCCGAACTTGCTGAGGGCACTGTCCAGATAGAGATAGGCAATCTGCACCCGGATGGCCAGAAAAAAGGCCAGCGAAACGGTACGCCACGACGGCGCCAGTGCAGATTCGGGTCGCTGCCAGTGCCAGGTGCGGCCGTCGGCCAGGCCGATCGGAATCATCAGGAAGCACATGATCATGCCGACCGACTCGCCACCGTCGGGCACCGAAATGCTGACCGCGACGGAATACGCGGCCCAGGCATGCGGGATCACCATCCACCGCGGCCGGTAACCACTGGCGGCGACGATCAGCACCACGATCAGCAGCCACCGCCGGGGCTCCGCACCCACCGCGTCGCCACCGAGGCACAGCGCAGAGGCCGCGCGAACCGTATCGCAGCGCGGGAACTCCCCCATCCCGACGACCGGGACGAGCAGGGCCTTGAGGGGGGTCAGTAGGAGCACACTCAGTTGGGCCACGGCGATGACGCTGCGCCCGACGCCGAACCACCGGGAGCGGAGATCGTGCCGGGCGGTGCCCTCGGCAAGCCGGCCGGCGAGGGAATGTACAGCGGACATTATCTGCATCGGATATCCAGATGTGCGATCTTGACAATTCTCCTGGAGTACGGGACCAGTTCCCGATAACTCCAGGGCACCGTCTTCTCCTGAGTGAGATAGGCGTTGCCGCACACCGTCGGGACTGGGCTCTCGTTCTTCACTCGCCATACTCTGCCGCCGGACGACTCCCGCAGGCAGTCGTCGAGGCGACCGTCGCATGCCATCCAGTGCGCTGCCGTAGCCGCATTGAGATACCCCAGCTCCGGCCCTTGAGCTCGTTGCGTACGGGACAGGCCGAACAGGTTCGACGGGGCACCCTGCGGCGTGCGCAAAAGATTACGCCCCGCACCATCCGCCCCCAGGGCATAAACGCCGATCTGCGCGGTCTCGGGGTCACGGGTGAAGAAGGCCCAGTTCTCCGGCGTCAGAATGTTCAGGGCGTGCCTGGCAGCGCCTTTAGACTGACGGCTGCTCAGCGCGTTGCTCGGCAAGGTGTAGAAGAGAGAAGCGGCAAGGTAGCCGAAGACACAAAGACATACTCCGGCGAACAGGACCAGTTGACGTAGCGAAGCATTCCGTCCTTCCGCTGGTTTCACGGGGTCTGTGAGGGGCGTATTGGCCATTCGGGCGCGACCTCGGCTGCGTGTGGTCCGATGGATCAGCGGGGTGTGCCGGCCGCGGCGTCACCACGGCCGGCACACCCGTCGTTCGTGCTGTTCAGCGAGCCGGGTGCCTACAGGTCCCGGGCCACGGCCGAGACCATGGCGTCCGCATCCAGGCTGTTGGGCTCGCTCATGTCGAATCCGTAGCTCACCGCCGCCGGGACGACGACCAGGGCGACGACCGCCTCGGTCGCGCCGGCCACATTCGCGTATCCGATGGCGTTGATGGCGCCGACCACGTTGATCTCGATCAGGCCGTTGACGTCGTGCCACCACCAGCCGTTGGCGCGCGCCGTGTCCGTGGTGGAGGCCGCCTTCTGCTGCGCGATGTACTTTTTGACGTCGTCGTTGAGCCGGAGCATGCCCTGCTTGGCCTGGAACGGGTCGTTGATCTGGACGGGGACCGTCACCTTCTCGTGGAAGGCAGAGTCGATCCGCTGGAGTATTTTGGTGAATTCGGCTATTTGGGCCGCCGTCACCTTGTCCGCCCCCTTCGTGCGCCGGGCCCTGATCTGCTTGGCCAGAGCGGGGTGGTCGTGAGCGGCCTTGCCCTTGGCGAAGATGAGCAGGCCGACGATGTCCTCGTCGGAGTACTTGACGTGGTGCTTCCCGGCGCCGCCGGAAGTAGCCATGGCCTGCGTCGTGGGGGCGGCTGCCACCGCCGGCGGAGCGGCCACGGCCGACGCGCCGCAGGCCACGATTCCGGCCAGTGCCGCTGCCGACGAGGCGAGTAGGGCAGTTCTCTTGAAATGCATCGTTTTTCCTTCGCAAGTCGATTGATGGTGGGGGTGATTGGCCATGCCGGAGTGCGCGACGGCCGGCGCCCTGTCTAGAGGCATGGCAAAGAAGGCGCCCGGCGGCTGCCACACATGACCGGCCGCCCGACGCGGCGGTCCGCCGCGTCGGGCGGGGCCCAGGCGTGACTGGAGAGAGGGAGAGGTGCGCCTCAGCCCAGGTGTCGGCGCTCCTCGCGCACCGCGGCACGAGCGGCCGCGGTGGACGAGACGGCGATCACGACATCTGCGCTGCCGCTGGTCACGACGATCACCACGTAGGCCCAGGAGGGCCCACCGGCGATGGCATTGACCCACGACGCGACGGCTGCGACAACGAGCACCGGGATCAGGCGCACGTACGTCCGCTGGGCCGCGTGCTGCCCGGCACGCCAGGCGTCGTCGCCGCTCCGGGTTTCCTTACTCCGCACTCCAGCAAAGGAATTCTTGCGCAGAGTTCCCTTCCGGCTCTTTCCGGCGATGACCGCAACAATGACGGCGGCGGCGGAGAAAATCCCACCCAGAAAAATACCCGCCATGAATTGGCTGGTCATAGACACATCGTGTAGTCCGTGGACCGGGTTCCTCTTATGAACAGCTCAGGCACCGGAACGTCTCCCCCGTGAGTACGCAACTTTCGGCTGTACGTGGCCCCCCGTCGGCCTGGCCCTACGGGCCAACCATCTACGGGCGTAGCAACTGCGGCTCATCCTGGCACCACCGAGCACGCCAATCAACGGAGATCCCGGGACTTTGACGCCGTCCTCACGGACACAGATCCTCCGGTTCAGCGCCGGAGATCCGCCCCACTCCCGGGAAATCGGCCGCCGGGCACATTCCCCTTTACCCTCCCGCAAAATCTGCCATGACCATTTCTTGGGCTTCTCGTGGTAATCCCGAGGCCGCCGACCGGCGGTGACCGGCGGCCGGGATCACTTCACAGGCAGCTGATCCCGTTCTACCGTTGCCGCCGCCGCGAACGCTCCCAGGGCGAGCCGCTTGAGCAGGGACTCGGTGGCCGCACGGGGCGGCAGACCGGCGCGTGCACTGAGGTGCGGCGTGGAGTTGAGCAGCCCGAAGACCGCGTGGACCGCGGACCGGGCCTCTACCTCCACGCAAACGGGATAGACCTCCCGGACCACCTCCACCCACAGCTCCACATACTCCCGCTGGAGCCGGCGGACCCGCTTGCGGTCGGCCTCGCGCAGCCGGTCCAGCTCGCGGTCGTGCAGGGTGATCAGCGGCCGGTCGTCCAGCGCGAAGTCGATATGGCCCTCGATCAGCGCGTCCAGCACCGCCTCCGGGCTCTCGCCGCCCTCGGTCACCCGCATCCGGCCGCCCTCCAGCAGCCGCTCGCTGATGCCGACCAGCAGCTCGGCGAGCATCGCGTCCTTGCCGGCGAAGTGCCGGTAGAGACCGGGTCCCGAGATGCCCACGGCCGCCCCTATCTCGTCCACGCCGACGCCGTGGAAGCCGCGCTCCGCGAAGAGCCGGGCCGCCTCCTTGAGGATCTGCTCGCGGCGGCTGGTCGGGGCGGAGGCCTGCGCATTACTCATGCCGTCGATTGTAGACAGCCGGGTTAGTGGTCGTTAACCTGAAGGCAGATGTGGTTAACGCCCATTAACCCGGATGGCCCGGCAGCCGCGGACCGCGGCACCGGGACAGTCGACCGAGCAAGGGGGCTCGTACTGATGGAGCAGGCACCGGTGCTGGGGAGTACCGCCGATCCGGCGTCCGACTCCTGGCGGGCCAATGAGGCCGCGCACCGCGAGCTGGCCGCCGAGCTGCGCGAAAAGCTCGCGGCGGCCCGGCTGGGCGGCGGCGAGAAGGCCAGGGCGCGGCACACCGCGCGCGGCAAACTGCTGCCCCGCGACCGGGTGGACGCCCTGCTGGACCCCGGCTCGCCGTTCCTGGAGCTGGCGCCGCTGGCCGCGGAGGGGATGTACGGCGGGGCCGCACCGGCCGCGGGCGTGATCGCCGGCATCGGCCGGGTCTCCGGCCGGGAGACGGTGATCGTCGCCAATGACGCCACGGTCAAGGGCGGCACCTACTACCCGATGACGGTCAAGAAGCACCTGCGGGCGCAGGAGATCGCCCTGGAGAACCGTCTGCCCTGTCTCTACCTCGTGGATTCCGGCGGCGCCTTCCTGCCGATGCAGGACGAGGTCTTCCCCGACCGGGAGCACTTCGGGCGGATCTTCTACAACCAGGCGCGGATGTCGGGGGCGGGGATTCCGCAGATCGCCGCCGTACTGGGGTCGTGCACGGCCGGCGGTGCGTATGTGCCCGCGATGAGCGACGAGGCCGTGATCGTCCGCAACCAGGGCACGATCTTCCTGGGCGGGCCGCCACTGGTGAAGGCCGCCACCGGCGAGGTGGTCACCGCCGAGGAGCTGGGCGGCGGCGAGGTGCACTCCAAGACCTCCGGCGTCACCGACCATCTCGCCGAGGACGACGCCCATGCGCTGCGCCTGGTGCGCAGCATCGTCGGCACCCTCGGCGAGCGCGCCCCCCTCCCCTGGACCGTGCGGACGGTCGAGGAGCCCAAGGCCGACCCGGCCGGGCTGTACGGGGCGGTGCCCGCTGACTCCCGTACGCCCTATGACGTCCGGGAGGTGATCGCCCGGCTGGTGGACGGCTCGCGCTTCGCCGAGTTCAAGGCGGAGTACGGCACGACACTGGTCACCGGCTTCGCCCATCTCCACGGCCACCCGGTCGGCATCGTCGCCAACAACGGCATCCTGTTCTCCGAATCCGCCCAGAAGGGCGCCCACTTCATCGAGCTGTGCGACCAGCGCGGCATCCCGCTGCTGTTCCTGCAGAACATCTCCGGCTTCATGGTGGGGCGTTCGTACGAGGCCGGCGGCATCGCCAAGCACGGCGCGAAGATGGTGACGGCGGTGGCCTGCACCCGCGTGCCCAAGCTGACGGTCGTCATCGGCGGCTCCTACGGGGCGGGCAACTACTCCATGTGCGGCCGGGCCTACTCGCCCCGCTTCCTGTGGATGTGGCCGAACGCCAAGATCTCGGTGATGGGCGGCGAGCAGGCCGCCTCGGTCCTCGCCACCGTCAAGCGCGACCAGCTGGAGGCGCGCGGCGAGGAGTGGAGCGCCGAGGAGGAGGCCGCCTTCAAGGCGCCGGTCCGCGAGCAGTACGAGACCCAGGGCAACGCCTACTACGCGACCGCGCGGCTGTGGGACGACGGCGTGATCGACCCGCTGGAGACCCGGCAGGTGCTGGGGCTGGCGCTGACCGCCTGCGCCAACGCCCCGCTGCCCGAGAAGGACCGCACCGCGCCCGGCTACGGCGTCTTCCGGATGTGAGAGGGATGTCCCCAGCAATGGCCACCAATTTCGACACCGTGCTGATCGCCAACCGCGGCGAGATCGCGGTCCGCGTCATCCGCACCCTGCGCGCCCTCGGCATCCGCTCGGTCGCGGTCTTCAGCGACGCGGACGCCGACGCCCGCCATGTCCGCGAGGCCGACACCGCCGTCCGCATCGGCCCGGCCCCGGCCGCCGAGAGCTACCTGTCCGTGGAGCGGCTGCTGGACGCGGCCGCCCGGACCGGTGCCCAGGCGGTCCACCCGGGCTACGGCTTCCTCGCCGAGAACGCCGCCTTCGCCCGCGCCTGCGCGGACGCCGGGCTGGTCTTCATCGGCCCGTCCGCCGACGCCATCGAGCTGATGGGCGACAAGATCCGGGCCAAGGAGACGGTGCGCGAGGCCGGCGTCCCGGTCGTCCCCGGCTCCTCGGGCAGCGGGCTCGACGATGCCCAACTGGCCGCAGCGGCCCGGGAGATCGGCATGCCGGTGCTGCTCAAGCCGTCCGCGGGCGGCGGCGGCAAGGGCATGCGGCTGGTGCGCGAGGAGGCACTGCTGGCCGACGAGATCGCCTCCGCCCGCCGCGAGGCCCGCTCCTCCTTCGGCGACGACACCCTCCTCGTCGAGCGCTGGATCGACCGGCCCCGGCACATCGAGATCCAGGTGCTGGCGGACGGCCACGGCAACGTCATCCACCTCGGCGAGCGCGAGTGCTCCCTGCAGCGCCGCCACCAGAAGGTCATCGAGGAGGCCCCCTCGGTCCTGCTGGACGAGGCGACCCGCGCCGCGATGGGCGAGGCGGCGGTCCAGGCCGCCCGCTCCTGCGGCTACCGCGGCGCCGGCACCGTCGAGTTCATCGTCCCGGGCAAGGACCCGGCCTCCTACTACTTCATGGAGATGAACACCCGCCTCCAGGTCGAGCACCCGGTCACCGAGCTCGTCACCGGCATCGACCTGGTCGAGTGGCAGCTGCGGGTCGCGGCCGGCGAGCACCTGCGCCATGCCCAGGAGGACATCACCCTCACCGGGCACGCCATCGAGGCCCGGATCTGCGCCGAGGACCCGGCCCGCGACTTCCTGCCGACCGGCGGCACGGTGCTGGCGCTGCACGAGGTGCAGGGCGACGGGCTGCGCACGGACTCCGGCCTGTCCCAAGGCGTGGAGGTCGGCAGCCGCTACGACCCGATGCTGTCCAAGGTCATCGCCCACGGCCCGGACCGGGCGAGCGCGCTGCGCCGGCTGCGGGCCGCGCTGGCCGGGACGGTCACCCTCGGGGTGACCACCAACGCCGGTTTCCTGCGGCGGCTGCTGGCCCATCCGGACGTGGTCTCCGGCGAGCTGGACACCGGGCTGGTGGAGCGCGAGGCGGCCGGGCTGGTCGACGGCGCGGTGCCGGACGAGGTGTACGCGGCGGCCGCGGCGGTGCGGCAGGCCGCCCTGGAGCCCGCGGTGGACGGGGGCGGCTGGCGCGACCCGTTCGCCGCGCCCAGCGGCTTCCGCCTCGGCGGCGAGCCCGCCCCGGTCCGCCACTGGCTGCGCGTGCCAGGCCACGACCCCGTCGCCCACGACGTACGGCCGGGTGCGGAAGTGTCCCGGCAGGTCACACCGGACCAGGTCCGGGTCACCGTCGACGGGGTGCTGCACACCTTCCACCGCAGCGGCGACTGGCTCGGCCGGGACGGCGACTCCTGGCAGGTGACCTCGTACGACCCGGTGGCCGCCGCGCTGCGCGGGGCCGCGGGGGCACACGGCGCAGACACCCTGGCCGCCCCGATGCCGGGCACCGTCACCGTCGTCAAGGTGGCCGTCGGCGACGAGGTGGCCGCGGGCCAGGGCCTGCTGGTGGTCGAGGCGATGAAGATGGAACACGTCATCTCCGCGCCGCACGCCGGCACCGTCACCGAACTCGACGTCACCGCGGGCAGCACCGTCGCCATGGACCAGATCCTGGCCGTGATCACCCCGCACGAGGACCCCGACGGGGCGGACGCGACCGCGGCGGCGCCCGCGGACGAGCAGGGGAGCACCCGATGACCGCGCCCGGACTGCCGATGGAAGTCACCGCGGAGGGGCTGCCCACCCGCGTACGGATCCACGAGGTCGGCGCGCGCGACGGCCTGCAGAACGAACAGACCGTCGTCCCCACGGAGATCAAGGCGGAGTTCATCCGCCGGCTCGCGGGCGCCGGCCTGCCCACCGTCGAGGCCACCAGCTTCGTCCACCCCAAGTGGGTGCCCCAGCTCGCCGACGCCGAGCAGCTGTTCCCGCAACTGGACGGCATCGATCCGCACCGGCTGCCCGTACTGGTGCCCAACGAACGCGGCCTGGACCGTGCGCTGGCCCTGGGCGCCCGCCGGATCGCGGTGTTCGGCAGCGCCACCGAGTCCTTCGCCAAGGCCAACCTCAACCGCACGGTCGACGAGGCGCTGGCGATGTTCGCGCCGGTCATCGCGCGGGCCAAGGACGCCAAGGTGCAGGTCCGCGGCTACCTCTCGATGTGCTTCGGCGACCCCTGGGAGGGACCGGTGCCCATCGCGCAGACCGTCCGGGTGTGCCGGGCGCTGCTCGACCTGGGCTGCGACGAGCTGAGCCTGGGCGACACCATCGGCGTGGCCACCCCCGGTCATGTGCAGACCCTGCTGGCCTCCCTCAACGAGGCCGGCGTGGCCACCTCCCGGATCGGTGTGCACTTCCACGACACCTACGGGCAGGCCCTCGCCAACACCTTCGCCGCGCTGCAGCACGGCGTCACCACCGTCGACGCCTCGGCGGGCGGCCTCGGCGGCTGCCCCTACGCCAAGAGCGCCACCGGCAACCTCGCCACCGAAGACCTGGTGTGGATGCTGCACGGCCTCGGCATCGAGACCGGGGTCGACCTGGACCGACTGGCCGCCACCAGCGTGTGGATGGCGGACGTCCTGGGACGGCCGAGCCCCTCCCGCACCCTTCGCGCCCTCTCCCACAAGGAGTGACCCTCATGTCCCTGGACCACCGTCTGCCCGCCGAGCTGGAAGAACTCCGGCGCACCGTCGAGGCGTTCGCGCACGACGTCGTCGCCCCGAAGATCGGCGAGTACTACGAGCAGCATGCGTTCCCGTACGAGATCGTGCAGGAGATGGGCCGGATGGGCCTGTTCGGCCTGCCGTTCCCCGAGGAGTACGGCGGGATGGGCGGCGACTACCTCGCGCTCGGCATCGCCCTGGAGGAGCTGGCCCGGGTCGACTCCTCGGTGGCCATCACCCTGGAGGCCGGCGTCTCGCTGGGCGCCATGCCGCTCTACCACTTCGGTACGGAGGAGCAGAAGCGCGAGTGGCTGCCCAAGCTGTGCAGCGGTGAGGTGCTGGGCGCGTTCGGCCTCACCGAACCGGACGGCGGCTCGGACGCCGGCGCGACCCGCACCACCGCCGTACGGGACGGCGGGGACTGGGTGATCAACGGCAGCAAGTGCTTCATCACCAACTCCGGTACGGACATCACCGGCCTGGTCACGGTCACCGCGGTCACCGGCCGCAAGGACAATGGCGCCCCGCTGATCTCCTCGATCATCGTGCCGTCCGGCACCCCGGGCTTCACGGTCGGCGCCCCGTACTCCAAGGTCGGCTGGAACGCCTCGGACACCCGCGAGCTGTCGTTCTCCGACGTCCGCGTCCCGGCCGCCAACCTGCTGGGCGAGGAAGGCCGCGGCTACGCCCAGTTCCTGCGGATCCTCGACGAGGGCCGGATCGCGATCGCGGCGCTGGCCACCGGCCTGGCCCAGGGCTGTGTGGACGAGTCGGTGCGCTACGCCAAGGAGCGGCAGGCCTTCGGCCGCGCGATCGGCACCAACCAGGCCATCCAGTTCAAGCTCGCCGACATGGAGATGCGCGCCCACACCTCCCGGCTGTCCTGGCGCCACGCCGCCTCCCGGCTGGTGCACGGCGAGCCCTTCAAGAAGGAGGCCGCGCTCGCCAAGCTCTACTCGTCCGAGATCGCGGTCGACAACGCCCGTGAGGCCACCCAGATCCACGGCGGGTACGGCTTCATGAACGAGTACCCGGTCGCCCGGATGTGGCGCGACGCCAAGATCCTGGAGATCGGCGAGGGCACCAGCGAGGTCCAGCGGATGCTGATCGCCCGGGAACTGGGCCTGAGCGCCTGACCGGGCGGCCTGCGGGCTGTACGGCGGGCCCTTGAAGGCCGACCGTACAGCCCGTCCCTATGGCCGGCCCTGCGCGGCAGGGCCGGCCATAAGCGTGTGTGAGCGGTGCCGCTCCTCCCCCGCTCACCCCCTCACTTCGCGGGCCACGGCACCTCCGGCGAACGGTAGTAGCCGATGCCCAGCGCGTCCCAGCGGGGCCCCTGGGCGGCCAGCCGCACCTTGTAGTTGTCCCAGTCGTGCGTGGACGCCGGCGACCAGCCCAGTTCGGCGATGCCCGGCAGCCGCGGGAAGGCCATGTACTCGATGTGGGCGGTGGTGGAGAGCGTCTCCGACCACAGGGGCGCCTCGACGCCGAGGACGGAGTCCGCGGGCGCGTCCTTGAGGTAGCTGCCGGGGTCCCAGTCGTAGGACCGCTCGACGCCGACGTAGCCGGCCCAGTTCAGGCCCAGTGGCGTGTTCTTGTCGTACTTCATGTCGAGGTAGGCGCGGTCGGCGGGCGAGAGGATCAGCCGGGTGCCGTTCCTGGCGGCGTCGGCGACCTGTTGGCGCTCGGCCGCGCCCGTCTTGTCATAGCCCCA
The DNA here is from genome assembly GCF_004125265.1 of Streptomyces lydicus. Classification (GTDB taxonomy): domain Bacteria; phylum Actinomycetota; class Actinomycetes; order Streptomycetales; family Streptomycetaceae; genus Streptomyces; species Streptomyces lydicus_C. The sequence goes on along the minus strand of NZ_RDTE01000003.1, from coordinate 5,859,310 downwards.
GTACTGGGCGACGGCGCCCTTCGCCGGGTGCGCTCCGGTCAGCTGGTGCCAGCCGATCGCGGTCTTCCCGTACTTGGCGACCACCGGCTGCACCTTGTCCATGAAGGTCACGTAGTCCGCATGGCTGGTGGAGTGCGCCTCGTCACCGCCGATGTGGAGGTAGCGGCCGGGAGTCATGGCGGCGAGCTCGCGCAGGACGTCGTCCACGAAGTCGTACGTCTCCTTCTTGGGGACGCACAGCGAGCTGAAGCCGACCTGGGTGCCGGTGTAGAGCGGCGGCGCCTGGCCGTTGCAGTTGAGCGGGGCGTAGGAGGCCAGCGCGGCGTTGGTGTGGCCCGGCATGTCGATCTCGGGGACGACGGTCAGATAGCGGGCCGCGGCATAGCGGATGATCTCGCGGTAGTCGTCCTCGGTGTAGTAGCCGCCGGGCCCGCCGCCGACCTGGGTGGAGCCGCCGTAGGTCGCCAGCCGCGGCCAGGACTTGATGGCGATCCGCCAGCCCTGGTCGTCGGAGAGGTGCAGATGCAGCTTGTTGATCTTGTACATGGCGAGCTGGTCGATATACCGCTTGACCTGCGCGACGGTGAAGAAGTGCCGGGAGACGTCGAGCATCGCGCCGCGGTAGGCGTAGCGCGGGGAGTCGGCGATGGTGCCCCCGGCGATCCGCCAGGTCCCGCGCCGGGCGCCTTCCCGCTCCCCATCGGCCGGCAGCAGCTGCCGGAGCGTCTGCACGCCGTGGAAGAGGCCGGCCGGGCGGGCGGCGCTGATGGTGACCGCACGGGCGCCCGAGGTGAGCCGGTAGCCCTCGGCCCCCAGCCCCTTGGTGCCGCTGCCGCCGAGCCGGAGGACGATGCCGTCCCGGCCGTCCTTGGTGGTGACCGGGAGGCCGAAGCCGGTGGCGGGCCGCAGCAGCCCCGCCAGATAGCCGGCCACCCTCCTGGCCTCGCCGGAGCCTCCGGGCACCCGGATCCGGGTGCGGTCACCGAGGGTGTACGCGTCCCCGGTGCTGTGCACGGACGCGGGCGCGGGGATCACCCGGTCCAGTGGGATGACGGCCGGGGCGGCGGCGTGCGCGGCGCCCGGTGGCGGTACGGCGGCGGTTCCCAGCCCCGCCGCCGCGACCAGCAGCAGCGAGAACAGCAGTCTGCGTCGTCTCATCGACGGTCCCTTCGGCGAACCTTGTGCATGACGTCGTGCATGGCATGGAGCGACCGAACGGTGACCATGCGTACCGTGAGCCTCGATTCCGGTCAAGGTGTAGACCACTTTCCGGCCGCCGATTCAGTGACGTGCCCGATATCGGGCAGATTTCTTGCGTATCCGCGCGGCGCCCCGCAATATCGACGGGTGCTCGAACGCCGTAACCGCAGCGCCGAGGCGCCGCACGATGACCTGGTGGACCACCTGGTGCGCAGCACACCGCTGCAGCGTGGTGAGGCCGCCCGGGTGGTGCTCGACGTGCTGGCGTACTTCGACGAGACGACGGAGGAATTCGTCCGCCGGCGCCATCGGGAGCTGCAGTCCCACGGACTGCGCAACGAGGAGATCTTCGACCGGATCCGCCACGAGCTGCCGCACCGCGCCGTGGCCCCGCCCGATCTCTCGGCCCGCCAGCTGCGCCGCCTCGTCTACGGCTGACGCCCCCGCCACGGGCGCCGGGCACCACTGTTGTCACAACGTCTTCTCGGAGGGTCACTGTATGTGCGGGATCGTCGGCTACATCGGCAAACGTGATGTCGCTCCGCTGCTCCTGGAGGGCCTGCAGCGCCTGGAGTACCGCGGCTACGACTCGGCGGGCATCGCCATCCACGCCAAGGGCACCGGCAAGGCCGCGGGCGGCCTGAAGACCGTCAAGGCCAAGGGCCGGGTCCGGGAGCTGGAGTCACGGGTGCCGAAGCGCTTCGCCGGCACCACGGGCATCGCGCACACCCGCTGGGCCACCCACGGCGCGCCCACCGACGACAACGCCCACCCGCACCTCGACACCGAGGGCAAGGTCGCCGTCGTCCACAACGGCATCATCGACAACGCCGCCGACCTGCGCGCCCGGCTGACCGCCGAGGGTGTCGAGTTCGCCTCCGAGACCGACACCGAGGTGCTGGCCCACCTGATCGGCCGCTCCACGGCCGAGAAGCTGGAGGAGCGGGTCCGCGAGGCGCTGCGGCACATCGAGGGCACCTACGGCATCGCCGTGCTGCACGCCGACTTCCCGGACCGCATCGTGGTGGCCCGCAACGGCTCCCCGGTCGTCCTGGGCATCGGCGAGCGCGAGATGTTCGTCTCCTCGGACGTCGCCGCGCTGGTCTCGCACACCCGCCAGGTCGTCACCCTCGACGACGGCGAGATGGCCACCCTCAAGGCCGACGACTACCGCACCTACACCACCGAGGGCTCGCGGACCACGTCCGCCCCGGAGACCGTCGAGTACGCGGCCGAGTCGTACGACCTGGGCGGCCACGACACCTACATGCACAAGGAGATCTCCGAGCAGGCGGACGCGGTGGACCGCGCGCTGCGCGGCCGGATCGACGACCGCTTCTCCACCGTGCACCTCGGCGGCCTGAACCTCGACCCCCGTGAGGCGCGCGGGGTGCGCCGGGTGAAGATCCTGGGCTGCGGCACCTCCTACCACGCGGGCCAGATCGGCGCCCAGATGATCGAGGAGCTGGCCCGTATCCCCTCGGACGCCGAGCCGGCCTCCGAGTTCCGCTACCGCGACCCGGTCGTGGACCCCGACACGCTGTACGTGGCGGTCTCCCAGTCCGGTGAGACCTACGACGTGCTGGCGGCCGTCCAGGAGCTCAAGCGCAAGGGCGCCCGGGTGCTGGGCCTGGTCAACGTGGTCGGCTCGGCGATCGCCCGGGAGACCGACGGCGGCATCTACGTCCACGCCGGCCCCGAGGTCTGCGTGGTCTCCACCAAGTGCTTCACCAACATGGTGGTCTCCTTCGCCCTGCTCGCCCTGCACCTCGGCCGGATCCGCGACCTGTCCGTCGCGGACGGCAAGCGGATCATCGAGGGCCTGCGCAAGCTGCCCGCGCAGATCGACGAGATCCTCAAGAGCGAGGAGGACATCAAGCAGCTGTCGGCCACCTACGCGGACGCCAAGTCGATGATGTTCATCGGCCGGGTGCGCGGCTACCCGGTGGCCCGCGAGGCCTCCCTGAAGCTCAAGGAGGTCTCCTACATCCACGCCGAGGCCTACCCGGCCTCCGAGCTCAAGCACGGCCCGCTGGCCCTCATCGAGCCCGCGATGCCGACCGTGGCGATCGTCCCCGACGACGACCTGCTGGAGAAGAACCGCGCCGCGCTGGAGGAGATCAAGGCCCGCAGCGGCCGCATCCTGGCCGTCGCCCACCAGGAGCAGGAGAAGGCCGACCACACCATCATCGTGCCGAAGAACGAGCCCGAGCTGGACCCGATCCTGATGGGCATCCCGCTGCAACTGCTCGCCTACCACACGGCGCTGGCCCTGGGCCGGGACATCGACAAGCCCCGCAACCTCGCCAAGTCCGTCACGGTGGAGTAGCAGCCACGCACGCGGGGGGGGCGCGCGCTCCGGGGTCACCGTGGCACACCCCCACTCCACCCCACCGAAGCGACAATTGAGCAACCCCCACGGCGCCCCACCCCCTCCGCGAGAGCGGCGCCGGTTTAGGCGCAAAAAGGGGCGGCGCCGGTTCAGGCGCAAAAGCAGCGGCTCCGCGCGTGCCACCAGCGCGCGGAGCCGCCGCCTCCCCTTTGCCGGCGTCGCCCATACGCCGGCGGGATGCCGCCGCCGCGGGAACCGTCACTTCCCGGCCGGCAGCACGAAGTTGCCGTGCGCGCGGCCGCCGGGCCCGTGACGCGGCGCGCCCACGTGACCGTTTTCTACCCTTCCGCGGCACACAATTCACCTGCGCCCGCGGGCGGAAATGCGGCTGCACAGCATCCGCATGACGCCCCCTCAACTGTGCGCAAGCCGAGGAGAATTGATCACGTCGGGGCGCGGGACGCGGCGGCGCGCCAGGGCGGCGCACGACGGGGCGAGGAGACGGCGCGCGCCAGGCGCGTCAGGGGATCACTATCACCGGGCGCTGCGCCCGGCGGGCGAGCCGGCCGGCCACCGAGCCGAAGATCCGGCCGACGATGCCGTGGGTGGAGCCGACCACGATCGCGTCGGCCTCGTACTCCCGGCCGACCTCCTCCAACTCGTGGCAGATGTCGCCGCCGCGCTCGACGAGGATCCAGGGGACCTCGGTGAGGTGATCGGCGCAGGCCAGCTCCAGACCGAGCACTTCGGTGCGGTGATCCGGCACGTCCACGAAGACCGGGGGCTCACAGCCCGCCCAGACGGTCGTCGGCAGCCGGTTGGCCACATGGACGATGATCAACCCGGAGCCGAGGCGCCGGGCCATACCGATTGCATACGCCAATGCCCGTTCGCTCGACATGGAGCCGTCGAAGCCGACCACGACGCCGTGCCGGAACGCGGGGTCGCAGGAATGGCGCGTCTTTTCCGCCGCTTCGAGGTCCGCCATGGGATCGGCGACCTGCTTGCGGTCCGCGGGTTCGGGGATTTCGTGACCGGCCATTGGTGTCTCGGCGAGGACGTCCTCTTGCGGAGGGGCGAACGGGGAACGGCGATTGACTTGATCCGGCAGTTGACTGAGCTGGCTCGATCGAGGTGCGGGAGCCATAGTTCAAAGAGGAACGATACGACTGGGAATCATCTTCCCAACCCGATACCCCAAGAGTACGGCGCCACTCCCCCGCTGCCCAGAGCCCGCCGCGGACGCGGGGCGCCAGCGCGAGGTGGGGTGGGGCCTCGAACGTTCCCCGGAGCATGCCGGAGCGTGGCGCGGATGGCAATGCCCCGGCCTGCCCCCGTACGTACCCCTCACGGTGACCCATGATCGCCGCCGGCGTTGTAGTAGCAGCCCGATCCGAGGGGAGCACACGGTGCCGTTGCCGTCCGACAGATCACCCGACCCGGTGAGCGACGTCATGCGCTGGGGCGCGTTCAGTTGCGCCCTGGTGCCCTTCGTACTGATCATCAGCGGCGCTTCCTGGGCCGGTGCGGCCGGCACCGCCGCCGGTCTGGCCGCGGTGACCGGCGCCTGCCGCGCCCTGCTGCGGCAATCCGAACGGACCGCGGCGCGGATCCGTGTGCGGGAGACCGGAAGGCACCGGGACCAAAGGGCATATGTGGGGATGACGGCGCAGGGAGGCGGGCGGCACCCCGAAGGGCGTACGCCGGTCGACTGAGGCGCTTGCAAGTCTCCGCGCGACCGTTTTCAGCCAACTTCCGGCCGAGGTCCGCACCTTGCCCCGAACCCCCCTCAACCCTGGTGTGAGCAGGGAGGAAAGGACCGCTGGGCATGGTTGTGCCCTACTGCGAACGGGCAGAGCCGAGACGCGTACTTCCCATGTAGGCCCGACGAGTGGAACGCTTCGTGATCGAATGCTTCGCGCCAAGTTGCCATATCGACATACCAGCGGGTGGTGAACTTGGCACTCCATCCTCACGGAACACAGTAGATTCGATCTTGGTAGTAACGGCGGGGGAACTGTGCAGGACCGAGAGGGCGAGACGACCGAGGGGGGCTTAAGTGCCATGAGCCAGGACTCCGCTGCCGTACCAGATGCCGCACGCAAGCTCGCCGCCCGACGACGCCGCGAAATAGTCGCGGTGCTCCTCTTCAGCGGCGGCCCCATTTTCGAGAGCTCCATTCCGCTCTCGGTCTTCGGCATCGACCGACAGGACGCAGGCGTTCCGCGGTACCGGCTGCTTGTGTGCGCGGGCGAAGATGCGCCTTTGCGCACGACCGGGGGGCTCGAACTGTCCGCCCCCTACGGGCTGGAGGCGATCTCCCGTGCCGGGACGGTCGTCGTACCGGCCTGGCGCTCCATCACCCAGGCGCCGCCGCCCGCGGCGCTCGACGCGCTGCGCCGCGCGCATGAAGAAGGGGCCAGAATCGTCGGGTTGTGCACGGGGGCGTTCGTCCTCGCCGCGGCCGGACTGCTGGACGGCCGTCCGGCCACGACCCATTGGATGTACGCGCCGACGCTCGCCAAGCGTTATCCGTCCGTCCATGTGGATCCCCGCGAGCTCTTCGTCGACGACGGCGATGTGCTCACGTCCGCGGGAACGGCGGCCGGCATCGATCTGTGTCTGCACATCGTGCGCACCGACCACGGCGCGGACGCCGCGAACGCGCTGGCCCGCCGGCTCGTCGTGCCGCCCCGCCGCACCGCCTCCGATATGGGGCACCAGCGCTACCTCGACAGGTCATTACCTGAAGAGATCGGCGCCGACCCGCTCGCCGAGGTCGTCGCCTGGGCGCTGGAACACCTCCACGAGCAGTTCGACGTGGAGACGCTGGCCGCGCGCGCGTACATGAGCCGCCGCACCTTCGACCGGCGCTTCAGGTCCCTGACGGGGAGCGCTCCGCTGCAGTGGCTGATCACTCAGCGGGTGCTGCAGGCCCAGCGGCTGCTGGAGACCTCCGACTATTCGGTGGACGAGGTCGCGGGGCGCTGCGGCTTCCGCTCGCCGGTCGCCCTGCGCGGCCACTTCCGCAGGCAGCTGGGCGCCTCGCCCGCCGCCTACCGGGCGGCCTACCGCGCACGGCGGCCGCAGAACGGGGTACCCGAGCCCGCGCTCAGACCGGAGCGGGCCGAGCGCGCCGAGCGGCCGGAGCGGGAGCGGGCGGCCCTGGGGGCGGGCGCGGAGCGGTTCGCCGCCGCCGCGCTGGCCGGCCACGGTCTGGCCTCCGCCGAAGCGGGCGAAGCCGGCAAGCCGCAGTCGGATGTGTACGCATCCCGGCTGCCGGAAACCGCGGTGGGGAGGGGAACCGTCCGCCCCGTGCTGCCCGGACAGCGCGAGCGCCCCGTAGGGTGAGATGTATGAACGATCGCATGGTGTGGATCGACTGCGAGATGACCGGACTCTCGCTGGCGAATGACGCGCTCATCGAGGTGGCCGCTCTGGTCACCGACTCGGAGCTGAATGTGCTGGGCGACGGGGTGGATGTGGTGATCCGCCCTCCCGCCGAGTCGCTCGGCACCATGCCGGAGGTGGTGCGCCGGATGCACACCGCCTCCGGGCTGCTGGAGGAACTGGACGGCGGCACGACGCTGGAGGCGGCCGAGGCACAGGTGCTTGCGTACATCAAGCAGCATGTGCCGGAGCCGCGGAAGGCGCCGCTGTGCGGCAACTCCGTCGGCACCGACCGCGGCTTCCTGCTGCGGGACATGCCGACGCTGGAGGACTACCTCCACTACCGGATCGTCGATGTCTCGTCCGTGAAGGAGCTGGCCCGGCGCTGGTTCCCGCGGGCCTACTTCAACAGCCCGGACAAGAGCGGCAACCACCGGGCGCTGGCGGACATCCGTGAATCCATCGCGGAACTGCGCTACTACCGGGAGGCGGTCTTCGTGCCGCAGCCCGGTCCCGACTCGGACACCGCGAAGGCCATCGCCGCCAAGCACGTCCTCCCTGCCGAGCCGCAGTCCACGCCGTAGCGCGGCGCAGGGCGCGTGTCGTGCGGGCCCCGGCGGGTCCGCCGTGACCCGCACGACACGCCCTCGGACCCGGGACAGGAAACCTGGGCGCGAGCACCCCTTCGGACCCTGTACACTTTTTCTCAGCCGGTGGGGAAAAAGAACCACACAGCACCGGTCATGGTGGGTATAGCTCAGCTGGTAGAGCACCTGGTTGTGGTCCAGGATGTCGCGGGTTCAAGTCCCGTTACTCACCCCACATCAAGGCCCCCGACCTCTGGTCGGGGGCCTTGGCGTTTCTGCGGGTGTGGAGGGCTGGAGCCGGTGCGGCCGGCCGAGGGGCCGGGTGCCGCCGTGGCGGGGCCGGGGCTCAGTAGCCGACGGTGAAGCGCTCGCCGACGTGGCGGGGCTGCTCTATTTCGTCGACCACGGCGACGGCGTAGTCCTCGGTGGTGATCCGGCTGGTGCCCCCGGCGTCGGTGATCAGGTCGTCGAGGGCGGTGCGGTAGCTGCCGGTGCGCTCGCCGGGCTCGATGGTGGCGGCCGGACTGAGGCTGGTCCAGCGCACATCAAAGACCGAGCGGTAGAAGTCCAGCGCATCGCCGTGGGCGTGCATGATCTCCAGCAGGAAGGCGGGCAGGCCCTCCGCGTCCCAGACCCGTGCGCCGTCCGGCGTGCGCAGCGAGCCGGCGCCGCCGACGGAGATCAGCCGGGGTGCGGTGTCGCCGAGGGTCCGCAGCCCGGCGACCAGGGACTCGGCGGCGGGCCTGATCGTGGCGGTGTGGCCCGGTCCGTCGCCGCCGCCGACCGCGCTGACCAGGACGTCCCGGCCCTTCGCCGCGGCGGCGACGGACGCCGGGTCGAGGGCGTCGCCGGTGATCACGGTCAGGTCCGGGTGGGTGGTGGTGATCTTCGCGGGGTCGCGGACCACCGCGGTGACCCGGTGGCCGCGCCGCAGGGCCTCGTGGAGGATGCGGCTTCCGATGGTGCCGTTGGCCCCGAAGAGCGCGATCGTGGACATGGTGGTCTCCCGGCTGCTGTGTGCGTCCGGACGTCCGGGTGGACTTCCGTTTTCCGTCAGCGGGCGCGCTGACGTCTTCTACGCTAGGGGGACCAGCAGGACATTCCGGGGTGCCGAGGGGACCGGTGATGGTGAGAATGCGACAGCAGAGCCGGGAGCCGTCGCCGGAGATCCCGGAGGTGGCGTTCTCGGCGCCGGCCGGGCGGCCGACGGGGGTGGAGGTGCTGACGCTCGCGGAGCTGCGGGCGCGCGCGGACGCCTGCCGGCTGTCCGCCCCGCACCGCCCCGGCTTCCACCATCTGCTGGTCCTGGACGGCGGCCGGCTGGTGCACAGCGTCGACTTCCGCGAGCACGTCCTCGCGCCGGGCGATCTGCTGTGGTCGCGCCCCGGGCAGGTCCAGCACTTCGGTGATCTGACGGGCGCGGAGGGGCGGCTGGTGCTCTTCGAGGCCGGCTTCCTGGATCCGGCGACCGCGACGGCGGCCCGGGTCGAGGACTGGTACGGGCCGCCCGTACGGCATCCGGAGGGCGCCGCGGCCCGGGGTGTGGACGACGCGATGCGGCAGCTGCACGGGGAGTTCGGGGCGCTGGGCGGGCTGCCGCTGGAGATCCATCTCGAGGTGCTGCGGCATCTGCTGGCCGTCCTGGTGCTGCGGGCCGCGCATCCGGGCGGGGAGGCGGACGGGTCCTGCGCGGCGAGCGCGACCTATCTGCGCTTCCGGGACGCGGTGGAGCGGGACTTCACCCGCAGCCGGCGGGTCGCCGACTACGCCCGCGCGCTGGGCTATGCGCCGCGCACCCTCTCCCGGGCCACCGAGGCCGTTGCCGGGGTGGGGGCCAAGGAGTTCATCGACCGGCGGGTGGTGCTGGAGGCCAAGCGGCTGCTGGCGCACGGCGACCGGTCCGCGGCCCGGATCGCGGACCGGCTGGGCTTCGCCGACGCCCCCAACTTCAGCAAGTTCTTCCAGCGGCAGACGGGCACCACCCCGATCGCGTTCCGCACGGCGGTACGCGGCGGTGCGGCCTGAGGACGCGGGCGGGCGGCGTACGGGAGTTGGGGAGCGCGGGCGGCGGGCAGCGGGGCGCACGGGCAGCCCCGGCGGCAGGCCGCGGGCGGCGGGGCGCACGCGCGGCGGTGCACGCGGACGGCGGGGCGCAGCGGTGGGGGTTCCCGCTGCGCCCCGCCTCTCGGGCGAGCGGTCCGACCGGGGGCCGGGCCGTCGGTGGGGGTCAGCCGGTGTACTTGGCGAAGGCCTTGGTGAAGTCCAGCGGCTTCTGCTGGACGGAGCTGCAGGTGGGCTGTGCCGAAGTGGCGGCGCCGCCGGGGCAGGCCTGGTCGCGGGTGGCGGACCACATCGACAGCCAGGCCAGGTGCTTCTTCTTGGCGAACTTCACCAGCTGGGCGGCGTCGTCGGCCTTGAAGACCTCGTTCTGCACATCGTTGACGCCGATCATCGGGGTCACGGCCACGGTCTTCCAGGCGGCCGCCTCGCTCAGGCCGAGCGCCTTCTCGATCTGGCCCCGGGTGGCGGTGGCGGCCCAGATCGCGTACGTGCCCATGTCGCCGCTGTAGGAGGCGCCGTAGTCCATCGCCATGATGTTGACGGCGGAGATCTTGACGCCGTTCTTCTTGGCGTCGGCGACCAGGTTCACCCCGTCCTGGGTCAGGCCCTCGGGCATCACCGGCAGGGTGAAGGAGACGTCCAGACCGGGGTGCTTCTTCTGGAGCTGGGCGATGGCCCGGGCGCGGCGGGTGTTGGCGGCGGTGTCGGGCAGGGCGCCGCCCTCGATGTCGAAGTCGGCCTTGGTGAGCTGGAACCGGTCGATGACCTTGCCGTAGGCGGCGGCCAGTTCGTCCACGGAGCCGCAGGCCGCCCCGAGCTCGGTGCCGGTGGCGCCGCCGAAGGAGACCCGGACATCGCCGCCGGCCTTGCGCAGGGCGGGTATCTGGCCGGCCACCTGGTCGTTGCCGAGCTCACCGGAGCCGCCCCACTTGGGGGTGCAGCCGCCGCCGGAGGTGACGAAGGCGAGGTGGAAGTTCTTGACCCCGGTCTTCCGGGCGGTGGCGGCCAGGTCGTGGGCAGGGGCGAGCGAGGTGTCGACGTACGGGGCGAAGCCGGCGGCGGCCTTCGGGGCATGCGCGCCGGCGGCGGTGCTCGGCGCCTTGGCGGCCAGGGCGGATCCGGCGACGGCGAAGGCGCCGCCGGTCGCGACGACCGCGGCCGCGCCGCTCACGATCAGCTGGGTGGTGCGGCTCTTGCGCCGGCGGTGTGCCGAAGAACTCATCTCGTGCCTGCCTGTCGTCACATGGAGGGGGAGGGGTGCACCGTGGTGCGTCCCGCACGCTAGCGGCAGGGAAACGGACAAATCTCGGGAATGGCACGGAGGTTGGGGGACTTATGAACGCCTTAAGGAAACGGAAGGGAGTGGTTAAGAGCCGGCGGCGCCTGCCCCTCGGGCGGCGGGTTCAGGAGCCGGTGCGCGCGGTCCGCCGGCGCCGGACGCCGAGCGTGCGGCGCAGCCGGTGGCCGCGGGAACCGGTGCGGGCGCGCCGGTCGTCCAGCGCCAGCCAGACCCGGACCTCGGTGCCGCCGAGGACGGAGCGGCCGATGCGCACATCGCCGCCGGTGGACTCGGCCAGCCGCCGCACGATGTCCAGACCGAGGCCGGTCGAACCTCCCCCAGCTACCGCTGGGCGGTGCCCCCACCCACCGCCGCCCGACCAGCCGCGGCGCAGCGCCGCGTCCGGGTCGTCGATGCCGTCGCCGGCGTCCGAGACCAGCACGATCACCGCGTCCTCGGCGTTGTGGACGTCGACCGCGAAGGCGGTGCCCTCGGAGGTGTGGCGGAAGACGTTGCCGAGCATCGCGTCCAGGGCGGCGGCGAGTTCGGGGCGGGCGACGGGGACCCGTACGGGGCGGTCCGCGCCGGCGACGCGGACGGTGCGGCCCTCGTCCTCGGCGAGCGCCGACCAGAAGTCCATCCGCTCGCGGATCACCTCGGCGGCGTCGCAGCCCGCCGCCGCGGCGGCCTGCCGGGTCTGGGCCTTCTGTTCACGGGCGGTGCGGATGATCTGGTCGACCTCGCGCTCCAGCTGTTCGACGGCGGCCCGGGTCTGCTCGGCGGCCGAGCTGTCGCCGAGCGAGGCGGCGTTGAGCCGCAGGACGGTCAGCGGGGTGCGCAGCCGGTGCGAGAGGTCGGCGGCCAGTTCACGCTCGTTGGCGAGCAGTTGGACGACCTGGTCGGCCATCGCGTTGAAGGCGCTGGCCGCCAACCGCAGTTCCTTGGGGCCGTCCTCCGGGACGCGGACGCCGAGCTTGCCGGTGCCGAGGTCGTGAGCGGCCCCGGCCAGCCGCTTCGCGGGCCGCACCATGCGGGTGCCGAGCCGGTCGGCGACGGCGACCGAGCCGATGACCAGCGCGAGGCCGACCCCGGCGAGCACCAGCCAGGAGGTGGCGACGCCCTTGGTGAGTGCCACGTCGGGGACGAAGACCTCGACGACGGCGATACCGGAGGCGACGGCGGTCGGCTGGAGCAGCGAGGAGCCGCCGCGCACCGGGGAGATGGAGGCCCGGCCGAGCTTGGCGGCGGCCGCCACATCCGCTTGTGCCGCGCGCCGGGAGCCGATCTCGGCGGGCTTGCCGTGGTGGCCGCTCGCCGGGACATGGACGCCGATCCGGCCGCCGGGGCCGGTCTCGGCGCTGGCGACGGCGCGTTCGAGCTGGGTGCGGTCGGTGGTGATGGCGAGGACCGGGCCGATGGTGGCGGCCTGCCGTTCGGCATTGGAGTAGGCGCGGTCGCGGGCCAGCTCCTTGACGACCAGTCCGAGGGGCACGGCGAAGGCGACCACGACCATGGCGGTGACCGCCAGCGCCACCTTGACCAGGGCCCATCTCATTGCGGCGGCTCCAGCTTCACGCCGACGCCCCGCAGGGTGTGCAGGTACCGGGGCCGCGCCGCGGTTTCGCCCAGCTTGCGGCGCAGCCAGGACAGATGGACGTCGATGGTCTGGTCGTCGCCGTAGGACTGCTGCCAGACCTCGGCGAGGAGTTCCTTGCGGGGGACGACGACGCCGGGGCGTTCGGCGAGGAAGGCCAGCAGGTCGAACTCCCTGCGGGTCAGATCGAGGGTGACGCCGTCCAGTTCGGCCTGCCGGCGGAGCGGGTCGATGGACAGGCCGCCGACCCGGATCGCCCGTGAGGGCGCCTGGGCACCGGCCGCGGCGGTCCGGGAGCGGCGCAGTACGGCGGCCATCCGGGCCGACAGGTGCTCGACGGAGAACGGCTTGGTGAGGTAGTCGTCCGCACCGTCGTTCAGCAGCCGGACGATATCGGCCTCGTCGTCGCGGGCGGTGGCGATGATCACAGGGACATCGGTGATGCCGCGGAGCATCTTCAGCGCCTCGCCCCCGTCCAGATCGGGCAGACCGAGGTCGAGGATGACGACGTCGAAGCCGACGTGCGCCACCTCTCGGAGCGCCTCCAGAGCGGTGCCGACGCTGCGTACCGTGTGGGCGGCGTCGGTCAGATGCCGGATCAGAGCCGAGCGTACGAACTGGTCGTCCTCGACGACGAGCACACGTGCCATGGGCGGCACCGTACGCCATTCGGGCGGGTTCCTTTGCCCGAGGTTGACGAAGGAGCGGCGCACTCCGGCGTGCGGGACGGGCTGCAACAGGGCGGTCGGGTGGGGCAGTATGAGCCGGATGCAACGAGGACTGGTTCATGCGGCGGCCTGGACGCTGGCGACCGGTGCCGCGGTCACCCTGTCGTGGTTCGGCGTGCACACCGTGCTGTCCGCCACGGCGTACGACGCGCCGCGCGCACTGCCGATCTCCGACCAGGTGGCCTCGCAGGCGGGGAAGGACGACGCCGTCCCGCGCGCCTCCTCCACCCACCGCCCCAGGCCGTCCCGTTCCCCCTCCCCCGCCCCGGCGCCCGCCGACGGCACACCGTCCCGTCCGTCCGCCCCGTCGCACGGCGCCACCCCCCGGTCGGGGTACCCGGACGCCACCTCGCCGGGCGGCTCCGTCCCGGACACCGACGGCCGCATCAGGAGCTATTCCACGGCGGGCGGGCGGGTGGTCTTCGACATGGGCAGCCGGGCGGCCGAGCTGGTGTCGGCGACGCCGAACCCGGGCTGGGAGATGCAGGTGTGGAAGCAGAACGGGTGGATCCGGGTCGACTTCTCCGGCGGCAGCGGCCATACGTCCGTGTTCTGCACCTGGAACGGCCATCCGCCGGCCGTGCAGACCACCGGGCCCACGGCGTAGCGGCCCACGGCCGGCAGCGCCGCGCGGCGGTGCCGGGGGCGGTCGGACGCCCCGCGGCCGGCCTCAGTCGAAGGCCGCGGCCGGCGGGGCGGGCGAGGCGAGGGCCGTGGCGTCGGTGACCGGTGCCGCGCCGCCGGTGAAGTCCAGCAGCGCCCGGCCGTGTTCGACCCGGCCGGCCTGCGGATCGGTGGCCGCCCGCCGGGTCAGTTCGGCGACCGGCAGCGGCCCGTCGGCGGCCAGCAGGACCGCGTTGCCGAAGCGTTTGCCGCGCAGTACGGCCGGGTCGGCGGTCAGGCACAGCTCGGGGAAGACCGTGTGGGCCGTGGCGATCTGGCCGCGCAGAAAGCGCAGCGGCGGCCCGTCCGCGAGGTTCGCCGCGTAGAACCCGCCGGGCCGCAGCGCCCGGTGGACCTCCGTCAGGAATTCGGTGCTGGTCAGGTGCGCGGGCGTGCGCGCACCGCCGAAGACATCGGCGATGATCAGGTCCGCCCAGCCGTCCGGGATCTTCGCCAGGCCGGCCCGGGCGTCACCGCCGCGCACCCGTATCCGCCAGCCGCTGTCCCACGGCAGCTGCCGGCGTACGAGGCCGACGAGCGGTGCGTCGATCTCCACCACCTGCTGGGTGGAGCGCGGGCGGGTGGCCGCGACATAGCGGGCCAGGGTCAGGGCGCCGCCGCCGAGATGGACGGCGCGCAGCGGTTTGCCCATGGGTCCGGCCAGGTCGGCGACGTGCCCGAGCCGCCGCTGATAGGAGAAGTCCAGATATGCCGGGTCGTCGAGGTCCACATGTGATTGCGGGGCACCGTCGATCAGCAGCGTCCAGCCGCGCGCCCGGTCCCGGTCGGGCCGTAGCTCGGCAAGCCCGCCGTCCACCGTCTCGGTGACGGACTCCGGTCCGCCGCGCCCGCGTCTGCTCTTCGCCATGCCCTCCAGTATGGGCCCTGCCCCGGAGGCCGTATCCGCTGGTCAGCGAGGTGCCGCCGACCGGTGGGGCGGGGCGCCCGGCCGCATCGGGCAGAGTGGCGGACCACCCGCGACCGAGGCCGGGGTGATCCGCCAACTGCACATCACGACCCGTGCCGGCCCGACATCCCTGGCGGACCGGCATGGGGTCACCGGTTGATGCAGATGTTCCCGAACGCCGGGTTCAGCAGCGAGAAGGGGCTGAGGCTGTTGCCGCAGATGTTGATCGGGATGTTGATCGGAACCTGGACATTGTTGCCACTGAGGATGCCCGGGGAGCCTGCGGCGAAGCCCGCCGCGTTGGCACCGGAGCGGTGGTTGTAGAGGGCACGGTGGTCACTGCGGAAGTGGTTGTGACCACGACCGCCGTGGTGACCCTCCCCGCTGGCTGAGGCAATGCCTGCGCCACTCAGCACTACGGCGCAGCTGGCCGCACTCACCGCGGCGGCCTTGACAAAGCGCTTCATCCCATTCTCCTTTCAGTTCGTGAATGGGGGCAACCGGTCACAACGAACATAATGAATCAGAGGTACGGGCGCTCCCCCGTCCGGGACGATATTAGCTCTTATGGCAGTAACTATTAGCCCGTCCGGCGGTAAGACGCCTCCGGGCGAAGTCCGGTATTCCGTTCATCGGAATCCCCGAGGAGGGTCCGGCGTGCCTGCCGCGGATTCCGGCATGATTTCTGTCAGAGTGCTCTGCAGTTTGACTGATTGAAGTCGGAGAGGACGACATGCGGAAATCGATGGACCGCACCACGCGCGACGTCGTATGCGCACCGACCTCCGACGTGAGAAACCCGGTCGTCACCGAATTCGGCCGGCAGGCGCGGCGGCTGCCCGCCTGCCGGAGCACTCCCGGAGGTGATTCCGGCGCATTCGACAGCAGGCCGGAACCGCGCTCCGGCGACTGTCGGCGCATTTCCCGCTTCACCACCCGCCCTCGGGGATATCTGCCCGGCGCGCGCTTCCTCCGGAGCGATACCAGGCACTGAGCGGTGCGCCCCGGCAATTCCCGTGGAGCGTCCGGCAATTCCCGTAGAGAGTTCTGTCAGCTCGGTCATCAGGGGAGCAGTGCGTGCTGCCGCAAGACCTGCAGTGCCAAGAGCGGCCAACGGTTCTCCATGTCTCCCGCCCCGTCGACGGCAAGGTCGCCCGGGTCGTCACCGACCTGGTGCGGTCCCAGGTCGCGGCGGGGCTGCGGGCCGTGGTCGCCGCACCGCCCGGTGGGGTGCTGCACCGGGACGCCACCGCGGCGGGCGCCGAGGTGGTCCCGTGGCCGGCCCGCCGCGCCCCGGGCCCGGCACTCGCCGGGGAGAGGGGACGGCTGGCCCGGCTGATCCGGCGGCTCGGCCCGGACCTCGTCCATACCCACGGCGCCAAGGCCGGGCTCGCCGCCCGCCTGGCCGTCCGGGGCCGGATCCCGACGGTCCATCAGCCGCACAGCTGGTCCTTCGAGTCGGCCGACGGGACGGCGTCGCGGCCGGCGCTCGGCTGTGAGCGGTACACCGCCCGCTGGGCGGACCGGGTGCTGTGCGGGAGCGAGGCGGAGCGGCTGCGGGGCGCCGAAGCGGGGGTGCCGGCCCGGTGGGCAGTGATCCGCAACGGGGTGGACCTGGACCGTTGTGCGCCCGCATACCGTGAGGACGCGGTGCGGCGGGCGCTGCGCCGGGACCTGCCCGCACTCGGCGATCTGCCGCCGGACGCACCGCTGGTGGTGTGCGTGGGGCGGCTGTGTCCGCGAAAGGGCCAGCTGTCGCTGTTGCGGGCCTGGCCCGCGGTCCGCGCCGTCGTCCCCGATGCCCGGCTGGTGCTGGTCGGCGACGGCCCGGACCGGGAGCTGCTGCACGCCGCCGCACCGCCCGGTGTCCGGTTCGCGGGCGCGGCACGGGACGCGGTCCCCTGGTACCGGGCGGCGGATCTGGTCGTCCTCCCCTCCCACCGGGACGGTATGGCGCTGGCCCCTCTGGAGGCGATGGCCTGCGGCCGCCCCGTGGTGGTCACCGATGCCGGCGGGGCCCGCGAGAGCCTGCCGCCCGGGGCCGCACCGCACTGTCTGGTGCCGCCCGCGGACCCGGCCGCCCTGGCACAGGCCGTGTGCGGGCTGCTGACCCGCCCTCAGCTGCGCGGCGCGCTGGGCCAGAGGGCCCTGGAGCACATGCGGGCGGAGTACGACGTGCGGCACACCGCGGCGGCCGTCCTCGGGCTGTACCGCGAACTGCTCGGTGCGGCGTGCCCGGAGAGCAGGGAGCGGGTCAGCCGATGACGACGGATCGCGCGGACGCCCCGCGGGCCGCCCGGGTCCTGCCCCCGTCGGCGGTGCCCCGGCCGACGGCCGCCGCGGGCCGTCCGCCCCGCGGGCCGGTCCCGAAGACCCTGCCCCCGCCCCGGCCGGGACGCGGCCTGCGGCGGCGGACCGTCGCCCTGCTGCTGACCGCCGACTGCCTGGCCACCACGGGCGCCGCGCTGCTCGCCCTGGGCACCACCGCGGCGCCGGCGGCGCTCACCGCGCTGGTGCCGGCCGCGCTGCTGCTGCACTGCCGGGCCGGCCTCTACCGTCCCGGCCCCGCCCCGAGCGCGCTCGACGACCTGCCGGGGCTGCTGGGCCGGGCCGCCGTCCTCTGGTGCGCGGCGGCCGCGGTGCTCGCCGCCGTCCACCCCGGGCGGGCGCTGCCACCGGTCGTGCTGGCGGGCGCGGTGGCGGCACACACCCTGCTGGTCTGCGGCGGCCGGGCCACCGTCTACCGGGCGCGCCGCGACGCCGCCCGCCGCCGGCCGCGCGCCGCCCTGATCGTGGGCACCGACCCGGCCGCCCGGCAGCTGGCCGCCGTGCTGGACGCCCATCCTGAGTACGGCATGCACCCGGTGGGCCTGGTCCCGCCGGCCCCGCTGCTGCCGGGCGGGCCCGCCGCTCCCCCGGCCCCCGGGGGCCTGCCGCGGCTCACCTCCGTGCCGGACCTCGCCCGGGCCGTCATCCAGCACACCGTGCGGGACGTGGTGTTCACGCTGCCGCCGTACGGTGATCCGCACACCGCCGCGCTGCTGCGCCGCTTCGTCGACCAGGGCTCGGTGATCTGGCTGGCCGGTCCGGCGGCCGCCCGCGAGAGCCGCCCGCCGCATCCGGGCACCGACCAGCTGTGGGGCTTCGCCTGCCGCCGGCTGGACACCGCCCCGCCCCGGCACGGCGGCCGGCGCAAGCGGGCCCTGGATCTCGCGCTGGCCACGGGGGCACTGGTGGCCGCGGCCCCGGTGCTGCTGGGCTGTGCGCTCGCGGTACGGCTCGCCGACGGGCCCGGTGTGCTGTGCCGGCGGGAACGGACCGGCCGGGACGGGCGCGGCTTCACCCTGCTGACGTTCCGCACCCTGCGCGGATGCGAGGCGCAGGAGGAGACGAGCCGGCGGGGTGCGGACGACGGCCGGCTGAGCCGGGCCGGCCGGCTGCTGCGGCGCAGCGCGCTGGAGGGGCTGCCGCAGCTGTGGAACGTGCTGCGCGGCGATATGAGCCTGGTGGGGCCCCGCCCGGAGCACCCCCGCGTCGTCCAGCGGTGCACCCAGGCCTGCCCGGAGTACGGCGCCCGGCACCGGATGCGGCCGGGCCTGACGGGACTTGCGCAGGTGCACGGGCTGCGCGACGGCGGCTCCCCGGAGGACCTGGCCCGCTTCGACAACCTCTACATCGACAGCTGGTCGCCGTGGCAGGACATCCGGATCCTGCTGCGCACCGCGGCCTCCCCGTGGCGGCGGGAGCGCGGATGAGCACGGGCGCGCCGGCCGGCGCCGCCGGTGCCCCGGCGATCGCGGCGGCACCACAAACGGGCGCCGGACCGCAGACAGCCGCCGCGCCCCCGTGCGCCGCCCCCTACGAGACCACCACCCCGGCCGCTACCCCAGGAGGCATCCGGTGAAGGTTCTGCACGTCATTACGGGCCTCGACGTGGGCGGCGCCGAGCAGCAGCTGCGGTTGCTGCTGCGCCGGCTGCCCGCGCACTGCGAGGTCGTCACCCTGACCCGTCCGGGCCCGGTCGCCGAGGGCATCGAGGCCGACGGCACCCCCGTCACC
This sequence comes from Streptomyces lydicus, assembly GCF_004125265.1. Classification (GTDB taxonomy): domain Bacteria; phylum Actinomycetota; class Actinomycetes; order Streptomycetales; family Streptomycetaceae; genus Streptomyces; species Streptomyces lydicus_C. The sequence continues at coordinate 5,840,510 of NZ_RDTE01000003.1, read as the reverse complement.
CACCTCGGCATGACCGGCAACCGGGACCTGACCGCGCTCCCCCGCCTCGCCGGGCTGATCCGCGAGGGCGGCTACGACCTGGTGCACACCCACCTCTACCGGGCCTGCGTCTACGGCCGGGTCGCCGCCCGGATGGCCGGCGTACGGGCCGTGGTGGCCACCGAGCACTCGCTGGGCGATGCGGTCATCGAGGGCCGCCGGCTGACCCGTGGCGTCCGTACGCTCTACCGGGCCACCGAACGGCTGGGGACGGCGACGGTCGCCGTCTCGGACACCGTCGCCGCCCGGCTGCGCCGCTGGGGCGTACCGGAGCAGCGCATCCATGTGGTGCCGGGCGGCATCGAGGCGCATCGTTTCGCCTTCGATCCGGCGGCCCGGGCCCTGGTGCGCACCCGGCTGGGGCTGCCGCTGGACGCGTTCGTGATCGGCGGGGCCGGCCGGCTGGTGCCCGGCAAGCGGTTCGATGTACTGGTCCGGGCGGTGACCCAACTGCCGGGCGTACACCTGCTGTTGGCGGGTGCGGGGCCGGAGCGCGAGACGCTGCGCCGGATGGCGCAGCAGTTCGGCTCGGGCGACCGGATCCATCTGCTGGGCGAGCGGGACGGGGCGGTCGACGCCGCGTCCGGCGGGCGGGGAACCGCGGCGTGGGGAGCCTACGGACCGGGAGACCACGGGCAGGGAAGCCACGGCCGCCCGGCCCACAATCAGGGAGCCCACAGCCAGGGAGCCCACGGCCAGGGAACCGAAGGCCCCGACATCCCCGGCCTGCTCTCCGCCATCGACGTCTTCGTCTCACCCTCCCCGGACGAGGCGTTCGGGCTGGCCGTCCTGGAAGCGCTCGGGTCCGGGCTGCACGTGCTCTACGGCAGCTGCCCGGCGGTCGACGAACTGCCCGCCGACCAGGCCCCCGGCGCCCGCCGCTTCAGCCCCGGCGTCCACGAACTCGCCACCGCACTGCGGGAGCTGAGGCGCCACGGACCGGGCCGGCTGCCGGTTCCGCCGGTGGTGCGGCGCTACGACATCACCCGCAGCGCCGAGGCACTGATGTCCGTGTACGAGCAGGCGCTGGCCGCCGCCCCGGCCCGCCGCCGGAGCCCCGCGGCGGTGCCGTTGCCACAGGGCCGCCCGGCGGCGCTGTCCGCGGCGGCCGTCTCCCTGCCGGACCCGTCCCGGTCGCCCGACCCGTCCCCGCTCTCCAACCGATAGGCACGTCCGGCCCGGCCACCCCCTCCGCCCGGCGGTGCACCCGCGCCGTCCCCGCGGTCGCTTCCGTCCGTACCGCGCCAAGAGAAAGAGCAGGGAGCTTCCATGTACGACCTCGTGGTGGTGGGCGCCGGCCCCTACGGACTCTCGATCGCCGCGCATGCGGCGGCGGCCGGACTGCGGCTGCGGGTCCTGGGCCGGCCGATGGCCACGTGGCGCGACCACATGCCCGACGGCATGTTCCTCACCTCCGAGCCCTGGGCCGCCCCGCTCTCCGACCCGGACGGCAGCCACACCCCGGCCGCGTACGGCGCCGCCCACGACCTGGCCACCGAGCACGGCGTCCCGCTGCCGCTCGACACCTTCACCGCGTACGGCAGATGGTTCGGCGAACGGGCGGTACCGCAGACCGAGGAGGTCACCGTCACCTCCGTACGCCCGGACGGCGACGGCTTCCACGTCGACACGGACACCGGCGAGCGGATCGCGGCCCGTACCGTCGCACTCGCGGTCGGGGTGATGCCGTTCGTCAACCGCCCCTGGCCGCTGCTCGAACTCCCCCCGCACCTCGCCTCGCACAGCAGTGACCACCGCGACCTGCGCCGCTTCTGCGGTCAGGACGTCACCGTGATCGGCGCCGGCCAGTCCGCGCTGGAGACCGCGGCCCTGCTCGCCGAACAGGGCGCCCGGCCGCGCCTGGTGGCCCGCGCCGACCGGCTGCGCTGGAACGCCCCGCCGCAGCCACTGGAGCGCGGCCGGCTGAGGGCGCTGCGCGACCCGCACTCCGCACTGGGCACCGGCTGGCCGAACCGGCTGTGGTCACAGGCCCCCTGGGCGGTGCGCCGGCTGCCCGCCGCGACCCGGCTGCGGATCGCCGGGACGGCGCCGGGCCCGGCCGGCGCCTGGTGGCTGCGGGAGCGCTTCGAGCAGGCGGTGCCCACCTTGCTGAACCACCGGATCCGGGCGGCGGCCGCTCACCGCGGCGGGGTGCGGCTCCACCTCACCCATGCGGACGGCGGTACCGAGACCCTGGACACCCAGCACGTGGTGGCGGCCACCGGATTCCTCCCCGACCTCGGGCGGCTGCGGCTGCTCGTCCCCCCTGTGCGCACCACGCTGCGGACGGTGGGCGGCAGCCGGGCGCCCGAACTGAGCTCCTGCTTCGAGTCGTCCTGGCCCGGCCTGTTCTTCGCGGGGCTGCTGACCGCCCCGTCGTTCGGCCCGTCGATGCGCTTCGTCCACGGCGCGGCCTTCACCGCGACGCGGCTGCTGCGCGGCGTACAGCGCCGGCTCGGCGACCGGCGCGGCGCGACCACCATCCCCCGCCCGGCGAGGGACGGCGCACCGGCCGTGCAGGGGACTTAAGGAGCGCCCGCCCGGAGGCCGGCCTCACTGACAGCGGTCGACGGCCTCGATGGTGCGGGCCGCCTCGCCGAGTGCCGCACGCAGTACGGCCGGGTCGGTGGCCTCGGTGCCCGCGCCCTCCGGGGACACCAGCCAGCCGCTGCCGGTCACCGGCGGGTGCGCCGCGACCCCTTCTCCGCACAGCACATCCAGCGCGATCCCCCTCCCGGAGGTCTGGGTACACGCGCTGCCCGGCACGTCCCAGCCCGCCGCGGTACCCGCGGGCACCACAAAGCCGAGGGTGTCGCAGACCCCGTCGTGCAGGACCGGGCCGACACCGTCCCGCAGCCGGAGGATGTCCACGGCCTCCAGCCCCTGCCGGGCGGGCACCGTCACGAGATCGCACGCCTGCGCCGGTACGGCCGGTGCCCCGTCTGCGACGGCCCGGCCCGCGGACCCGTTGCCGCCCCTGCTCACGCCGGTCTCCCACACGGAGAACCCCTCCTCCTGCACACACCCGACCCTTTACACCGACTTCAACGGCCGGGCATGTCAACAGCTACGGCGGCGTAACGCTGCAAAGGATGGCAGTTCATGGCAGATCACGCGCGAGATATCCGATTTGTGGCCAAACTCTGCGTATCGGAGCCATCACAGCCGGTACGGTCAACCCGCCGCACCGCCAGGAGGCGGCATCGTCACCTGATGGCACGGAGAGGGCACGGAGAGGGTCCGCCATGGCGTCGCCACCAGCAAGTTCAGCGTCGTCCCGCACCGTACCCGCCCGCCCGAACCTCGCTTTCCGACAGCTGCGCGGCCGGCTGTCACCGGGCGAGTTCGCGGCGGCGGTCCGACGGTCCGCCCGTGAGATCGGTGAACAGGTCTCGTGCGACGCCCGCTATGTGGGCCGCGTCGAGTCCGGGGAGATCCGGTGTCCGAACTACGCCTACGAGCGGGTGTTCCGGCACATGTTCCCCGGGCTCACGCTGCCCGACATGGGCTTCGCGCCGCGCGAGGCGGTACGCGGACGGGGGGCGCGTACCGCGGCGGCCGGCGCCGCGCCCCTGGCAACCGACCCCGACCACCGCGATACCTGTATCCAGATCCACGAGGAGAGCGACGTGCTGCGTCGCGCGTTCATCACCGGCGGCCCGGCGGCAGCCCTGGGCTTTGCCGCACTGCACCCCATCGAGGCCGCTGCCGCCGCCGCTTCCGTCTCTGTGCCGGGCCCGCGCGCCGCGGCCGCCGGCCGCGCCGGCGCCGCCGAGGCCACCGCCGTCGAGGAGGCCGTCCGGCAGATCCGGCTGCTGGACGACCGGCACGGCGCGGAGGGCATCTACCGCCGCGCCACCCAGCCGCTGCGCGCCGCCTACGAGTTGCTGGACGCGGGCGTCCAGCGCCGCTCGGTGTCCGACCGGCTGCACGCCGGGGCCGGTGAACTCGCCATCACCGTCGGCTGGCTGGCGCATGACTCGGGCCGCTTCGGCGACGCCCGCTCGCACTACGCGGAGGCGCTGGCCACCGCCCGGGTCTGCGGCGATGCGGCCCTGGAGGCCCACGCCTTCTGCAATACGGCCTTTCTCGCCCGCGATGCCGGGCGTCCGCGCGAGGCGGTGCGCGCCGCGCAGGCCGCCCAGCAGGCCGCCAGACATCTGGCCTCGCCGCGGCTGCTGTCGCTGCTGGCGCTGCGCGAGGCGGGCGGCTGGGCGGTGCTGGCGGACCGCTCCGGCTGCGAGCAGGCGCTGGCCCGGGCGGAGCGGCACTTCGCGGGCGGGCCGCGGGACGGCGACCCGGAGTGGATGTCGTTCTACGGCGAGGCCGAACTGGCGGGCCTGGAGGCGCAGTGCTGGGCGGCCTTGGGTGAGGCAGGGCGTGCGGTGGAGTACGCGCGCCGGGCGGTGGCGTTGCAGGACCCCCACTTCACCCGCAATATCGCCCTGTTCACCGCGGAGCTCGCGGGCGATCTCGCGGACAGCGGGCAGCCCGAGGAAGCCGCCGCGGCCGGGGTCCGGGTGCTGGCGCTGCTGGAGCAGGTCCGCTCGGCCCGTATCCGGACGATGCTCGACGGCACGGCCCGGACACTGCGGGCGCATCGCGACTGCGGCGCGGTCGCCGGCTTCCTGGAGCGGCACGCGGCGTCGGCCGTGCCGGAGAGGGACGGGACACCGGGGCCGGACTCGGATGGTTGAGGGTTGGGGGTTGGGGGCTGACCGTTGGCGGCTGGGGGTTGGGGGCTGACCGTTGACGGCCGGCGGCTGAGGGCGCCAGGCCATGCAGCTCCCCCACCCCCGAACCCGCCCCCGCCCCCTCCTGGCGCCCTCCCCCGCACCCCTCAGCCGAGGTGCCCCGTGTCGTTCCACCGCTCGATCGCGGGCTCGCCGTAGGCCCAGCCGAGCGCCGACAGGGAGGTCGGCTCCAGCCGGATCCGGGCGGCGAAGGAGATGTCCAGGCCCAGCCAGCGGGCGCCCAGGGCGCGCAGGATGTGGCCGTGCGCGAAGACCAGCACATCGCGGTCGGCCGACCGCGCCCAGTCCACGACCTCGTCCGCCCGCGCGGCGACCTCGGCGAGCGTCTCGCCCTCCGGCACGCCGTCACGCCAGATCAGCCAGTCCGGCCGCGCCGACTTGATCTCGGCCGGCGTCAGGCCCTCGTACGCGCCGTAGTCGAACTCCATCAGCGCGTCCCACGGCCGCGCCCGGTCGCCGAAACCGGCCAGCTCGCAGGTCTCCTTGGCGCGCACCAGGGGGCTGGTGCGGACCTCGACGCCCGGCATGCCGTCCCAGGGGGCGCGGTGCAGCCGCTCGCCCAGCAGCTCGGCGCCGCGCCGCCCCTCGTCCAGCAGCGGGACGTCCGTACGGCCGGTGTGCCTGCCGGAGCGGGACCACTCGGTCTGCCCGTGCCTGGCCAGGAAAATGCGCGGTGCCATGGTCGTACCTCTCGCCGGCTTCCCGGCTGGTCGTTCTCGGTGCGGGCGGCGTCGGCCGCGGGCTTTCCATCATCACGCACCGGGTCGATTTGTCCCCGGCCGGGGCGGCCGCCCTGCGCCTGACCGGCGGCGGGAGGCTGTTCCCTGCCGGGACTACGTGCCCGGGGCCGGCCGGACGGCGGCGTCCTACCGCGTACGGGCGGCTGCCGGGAGCCGTCTCCGCCGACGGCCGGTCCGTGGGTGGTCCCCCCGCATGTCAGTGCCGGATGCGAGACTTCCGCGGGTGAACGTTTTCCGCGACAGCCGCCCCGCGCCGGCCGCCTCCCCGGACGGGTCGCCGACGGCGGCACCGAGCCGGCCGCCGGAGGCAGCTCCCCCCGTGAGCCGGGCCAGGCTCACCGAGCTGCGCGGCCCCGGCGTACACCCCCGTCCCCTCGACGCCCGGGCGCTGGCCGCCCTGGCCGCCAACCCCGGCTGCCACCGCCGTGCGCTGCTGGACGGCGCGGGCATCGACAAGGGCGCGCTGGCCAGGGCGCTGGGCTCGCCCGCGGCGTACGGCCAGTCCCAGTTCGCCCTCGTCCGCGGCACCGCCTTCGAGGCCCGGGTGAAGGCCGACGGCGGCACGGAGCTGCTGCGGCTGGTGCACGAGCGGCTGGCGCCCCGCACCCCGGCGCCCGTGCCCGAGGAGGTCGCCACCCCGGATCTGTCCGCTGCCGGGCCCGCGGGCCGGGCGGCGCGTACGGCGCTGGCGCTGCGCGAGGCGACCGCGGCCGGCGGCTGGGCGCTGCTCGACCACCCGATGCTGGCCGTCGAGGTGGCCGGCTCGCCCGCCTATGTGGAGCCGGACGCGGTGGTGGTGCATCCGGACGGCAGCTGGACGGTCGTCGAGATCAAGTCCTTCCCGATGATCGACGGTTCGGCGGACGCCGCCAAGGTGGGCGCCGCGGCGCGGCAGGCGGCGGTGTACGTCCTGGCCCTGGAGCCGGTGGCCCGGCACGCCGGCGCGCGCACCGGCCGTACGGTCCACGTCCGCGACCGGGTGCTGCTGGTGTGCCCGAAGGACTTCTCCAACCTCCCCACGGCCGCCGCCGTCGACGTCCGCAAGCAACTGGCCACCACCCGGCGGCAGCTGGCCCGTCTGACCCGGGTCGAGGAGATCGCCGCCGCCCTGCCCGCGCAGACCACCTTCGACCTGCGGCTCGCGGACGACGGGAAGACGGCGACCCGCCCGCCCGAGGAGCTGGCCGAGGCCGTCGAGGCGGTCGGCGCGGCCTACGCCCCCGAGTGCCTGGCGGCCTGCGAACTGGCCTTCCACTGCCGTACGCGCGCCCGCCGGGACGGCGCGGTGGAGGCACTGGGGCGCGGCGTACGGGGCGAGTTGGGCGGTCTGCGCACCATCGAGGAGGTGCTGACGGCGGCCGGCCCGGACGGGGCGGGCCCAGCCGAACCGGGCGAGGGAGCGGACCCCGGCGGGGAGGACCCGGCCGTGGTGGCGCTGCGCCGGGCCGCCGCGCTGCGCGCCGAGGCACTGGCCGGCGCCGCCGTGCCGGCGCCGCGGACGGAGGAGCCGGGATGTCGCTGATCGAGACGCTGGCCCGGATGGAGGCGGTGGCCGCGGGCCGGGCACAGCCGCGCTGCACGGCCCTGCACCGCCATCTGTCCGCGCGCCCCCTGGTCTTCGTCCCGCTGACGACCGCGGGCGAGGCCGGCGCCCCGCTGGGCGCGCTGGTCGGCACGGACCGCGAGAAGCCCGTGTTGCTGGCCGTTCCGCAGCCGCGCGACCGCGATCTGCGGTTCGCCTTCCTCGCCGAGCTGGCGGAGACGGTGCTGCCGTATGTGGACGGCTACGCGGACGCCATCGGGTGGGAGGAGCGCAAGGAGACCGACCCGGAGACCGGCAAGAAGGTCCCGGTGCAGGTCGAACTGTGTGCGGATGCACCGCAGTTGATCGTGCCGAGCGCCGCGGGGATCGAGTTCGTCCGGCTGCTGGGCCGCTCGATGCGGTTTAGGCGCACGGCCGAGCAGGAGCCGGAGGCGCCGTACCCGGCGCCGCCGCACGTCCCGCTGCTGGGCCGCTGGCTGACCCATTTCGGCGAGCGGGCGCGGGTCCCCGGCGCGAGCCTGCTGCTGTCCGTGACGGGCCTGCTGACCCGCCACTGGGCGACCGGCCAGAGCGTGCTGGAGGACCAGCATCTGGGCGCGCTGCTCTCCTGGATCGACCCGCCGCCGGGGATGTCGGGCCGGGAGGCGGCCGAGCGTGCGGAGTCGGCGCGCGACGCGGCGGGGCAGCTGCTGTGCCCGCCGGCCGGCCCGGCCACCGACCCGGCGTTCGACAACCGGCTGCTGGCTCCCGCGATGGCCCGTTACGACGCCGGGCTGCCGGGCGCCGAGGACGCGCTGCGCGCCCTGGTCGAGGGGCAGTTGCGGCCGGCCTGGGACGCCGTCTGGCACGGTCTCGACCTGCTGCGGGCGCTCCCCGAGGGCGCCCACGTCGCCGACCGCTGGAAGCGCGACCGCTGGTCGTACACGGCGCACCGCGACCGGGTGCGCGCCGGTGAGCCCCCGCAGCCCCGGCAGGACGACGCGGTCACCGCCGCGCAGAAACTCTCCGCGCGGGAGACGGCCCAGGCCCAGCTGGACGCCCAGGAGGCGCTGGACGATCCGCTGGTGATGGCGGGGCGGCGGCTGGCCGGCGAGGCGTTCCAGGGCACGGTCACCGCCGTCGAGATGGCCTTCTCCGAGGGCAAGCGGCCGATGCCGCGCCCGCTGGTGACGCTGCGGACGGCCGACCGCCCGCAGCTGTCCGGGGGCGGCAAGCTCTACCGCGCCCTGGCGGACGGCAGGACGCAGACCGCGGAGTACGTCGCGCCCGTGGCCGGGCAGCCGGGCGCCCTGGTGGTGCGGCTGACGGGCGGGATGGGGCGCGGGAAGACCCCCGAGCCCGGTTCGGTGCCGGAGCCGGACGACACGGTGTGCTGGACGCTGTTCGAACACGCCCCGCGCGGCGGCCCGGAGCTCCCGGACCCCGAGGACACCCCGTGGACCCACGGCGGGCCCCCGCCCGGGCCCGACGGCCCCACCGGCCCCGCACAGGCACCGTACGACGCCCCCGACCCCGTGACCACGGAGGACTTCCTGTGAACCGCGCCCGGCACCCGGCCGCCCCGGGGAGCATTGCCGTATGACGGCCCCTCAGGACTCCCCCGCATCCGTGCCCGCCCCCGCGGCCAAGAGCTTCGACCCGGCCGCGGCGGCCGCCGCGGCCACCGAAGCGATCCTGCACGACACGCTGCACGGCTCCCGGCGCGGTGTGGTCGTCGACTCCCCGCCCGGCGCCGGCAAGTCCACCCTCGTGGTGCGCGCGGCCCGCGAACTGGCCGCCGCCGGACGCCCGCTGATGGTGGTCGCGCAGACCAATGCCCAGGTCGACGACCTCGTGCTGCGGCTCGCCGAGAAGGACCCCGAGCTGCCGGTCGGCCGGCTGCACAGCAGCGAGCCCGGCGCGTTCGACCCGGCGCTGGCCGAACTGCCCGCGGTCCGTACGTCCGCGAAGGCCGCCGATCTGGCCGGGATGGACATCGTCGTGTCGACGGCCGCGAAATGGGCCTACACCAAGGTCGACGAGCCCTGGCGGCACGCCATCGTGGACGAGGCCTACCAGATGCGGTCCGACGCGCTGCTGAGCGTGGCCGGGCTCTTCGAACGGGCCCTGTTCGTCGGCGACCCGGGTCAGCTGGACCCGTTCAGCGTGGTCGGCGCGGAGCAGTGGGCGGGGCTGGCGTACGACCCGTCCGCGAGCGCGGTGTCCACCCTCCTGGCCCACAACCCCGATCTGCCGCAGCACCGGCTGCCGGTCTCCTGGCGGCTGCCCGCCTCGGCCGCGCCGCTGGTCTCCGCCGCGTTCTACCCGTACACCCCGTTCCGCAGCGGCACCGGCCACGGCGACCGGCGGCTGGCGTTCGGGGTGCCGGGCGACGGCTCGGGGGTGGACCGGGTCCTGGACGAGGCCGCCGAGTCGGGCTGGGGCCTGCTGGAACTCCCCGCCCGCCGTACGCCGCGTACGGACCCGGAGGCGGTCCGCGCGGTGGCCCAGGTGGTGCGCCGGCTCCTGGATCGCGGCGGCGCCGCGACCAGCGAGGCCCGGCGGGACGGGGACGGCCGGGCCGCCGTCCCGGTGCCGCTCACCGCTGCCCGGATCGCGGTCGGCACGGCCCATCGCGACCAGGCGGCGGCCGTCCGCGCCGCGCTCGCCGAGCTGGGGGTTTCGGGGGTCGCGGTGGACACCGCCAACCGCCTCCAGGGCCGCGAGTTCGACGTCACGGTCGTGCTGCACCCGCTCTCCGGCCGCCCTGACGCCACCGCGTTCCATCTGGAGACCGGCCGGCTGTGCGTGCTCGCCTCCCGCCACCGGCACGCCTGCATCGTGGTCTGCCGGGCGGGCGTTGCCGACCTGCTGGACGAGCACCCCTCGACCGAACCGGTCCGCCTCGGCGTCACGGTCAAGTTCCCGGACGGCTGGGAGGCCAACCACGCCGTCCTCGCCCACCTGGCGGAACACCGGGTGGCGTGGCGTCCTTGAGGAGGCCGCGACGTCCTCGGGGGCGTGGCGTGCCGAGAGGCGTGGCGCCCCTCGCCGTCCGGGGAACGGCGGCGGCGGACACCCGCGCCTGCCCCCTTGCGCGGGGCGGGACAATGGAATGCGGCACACGATCTGGAGGTAGGTACATGTCCGAGCCGCGACCGGCTCCCGACCCGCGTGGTACGGCGCCGGGACCACGGCGGATGAAGCCCGCGCAGCTGCTCTTCGAGCCGCCCGAGGCCGTCACCGACCCCGAGCACTTCTTCGGCCTGGAGTCGATGGAGGACCCGCGCGAGCTGCTCGGCCGCGCCACGGAGCTGGCGCTCGCCTTCCGCGCCGCGGCCGACCGCGCCACGGAGTTCCAGGCGCTGGCCGCCGCCCAGCTCTCCGACCCCAGCCGGTTCGACCGGATGCCGCTGGCCACCCTCGCCGAGCAGGCGGAGTGGACCGAGGACTACACCCGGAAAATGATCGAGTTCGGCCGCAGCCTGATGCGCAGCGGCAGCACCCTGCCGGGCGAGCCGGACTGAAGGCCCCGGCCCATCGGCCGCCCCGGGCGCCACTTCCGCACCACCCGCCTCACCACGGCTCATGGTCCATGACCATGAGCCGCTGGCATATGCAAGGGGCGCAAGATACCGGCTCCCGTGGCGCCGCGTCCTGTTTTCCACCAATCAGCTCAGTGCGCACCCGCCGCATCGGTAGACCTGTCCCCCATGACCGAATGGCTGCCTGAGACCCCCCGCACCCTGGCCTTTCCCACCTCGGCGTACGTCACCCTCGCGGGCGCCGACTGGCTCGCCTCCGCCAGCCCCCGCCCGGACGAGATGCACACCCTGTGGGCCACCCGACCGGCCGCCCCCAGCGCGCTGCCGTGCGGCACCGCCTTCGACGTGATCAACGCCCCGGCGCTCTTCGGACGCCGCATGGTCGACCGCTTATGGTCCGACGGTCCCGGCTCGGGCCCGGTGGCGGCACACCGCGGCCGCATCCTGCTGTTCGCCGCCCCGGGGACGGCCCAGCGGCTGCCGGCGCTGCTCGTCTGGGAGGAGTGGGCCGCCGCCGTCCCCCCGCTGCTGTGCCACGGCAGCGGCGACGCGGTGACCGTCCCGCCGCTGCACCCCCGCCGAACAGCCGCCGGGGACGCGCCCGCCGCCCCATTCCCGGCCGCCGAGGACGTGGCGGGCCCGTCCGTCTCCCGCTGGCTGGTGGCGCCGGATGTCCGCAGCCCCTGGCTGCCCGGCCCGGACGTGCTGCTGTGGGCCTGTGTGCGCGCCGCCCGTTCCCTGGCCGGCCCCGGGCGGGAAACCACAGCTCAGCACCGCATTCCGGCGCTGACCGCGGGCTGAGACAAACCGATTTTTGTCCTCCCCGACCATGATGCTAATGTTTTCCCGTCAGCAGGCGCCGCTAGCTCAGTTGGTTAGAGCAGCTGACTCTTAATCAGCGGGTCCGGGGTTCGAGTCCCTGGCGGCGCACAGACAGTCGAAGGCCTCCACTCCGGTGGGGGCCTTCGTCGTATGCCGGCCCGGTCGCTGCCCACCGGCCGGATCCCTCACCCCGGCCCGCCCGCGGGCGTCAGCCGCGGCCGACCTTGACGGCCCAGTCCCCGTCGGTCGTCCGCCCCGTGACCTGGATGCGCACGCCGTCCCGGGCGTCGTCCATGCTCTCCCCCACACCCAGCGGCGCGTCCGCGAGCGGCGGGTAGACGGAGGTGCCCCCGCAGGCCGAGGTGCCCGGGTGCCCGTCGAGGACCTGCACGGGTCCCGATCCGGAAGGGGTCTCGCTCCGCACGCGGTAGACCAGGACGCCCTCGGTGCACAGGGAGCGGTCGTTGCCCATGGCACCGCGTGCCTCAACGGCCAGTGCGCTGTCGGGCCCCGTACGGACCACCAGGAGCCGCGGCCGGCGCTGGGACCGGGGCTCCTCGGGGGCGGACAGGGTACGCAGCGAGTGCGGGGCGGGGCTGGTCAGGTCGACACAGTCCACCTGGCTGTCGGCGATCCAGCCCAGCTTCCACTTGTGCCAGGCGAAGGGGTCGGGCGCCAGACCGAACTGGCTTCCCATGAGGTCCCAGTCGCCGACGTAGGTGTCCCAGTCGCCCTTGCCGCTCTGCGGCCGGTGGTAGAGGTCCGGCAGGTCGAAGACGTGCCCGGTTTCGTGCGCGAGGACATTGCGGTCCGGCGGGCTCTGCTCGAAGACGGTGACGAACCGGCGCAGATCGCGGTCGTCGGCGCGCATCGGCTGTTCGAGGTTGACGACCTTGGTGGCGTCCGAGTCGACGCCGGGGGCGTCCGGGTCGGCGACGAAATAGACCACGTCGTAGCGGCCGAAGTCCACCGAAGGGTCGGCGGCGGCGACCGCGTCGCGCAGATAGTCGGAGCGCCGGCCGGCGTCCCAGTCGCGCCGTATCCCGTAGGAGACGGACGAGCGGGGCATCCGGACCCAGTGGCGCTGGATGTGCGGACGCAGCCGGAACTTCCCGTACGAGGCGCGGTCGAAGAAGTTCGAGGTGGCGGGGAAGTAGGCGCGGGAGAGCTCCTGCGGGACGGCGGACGGCCGGGCGTCCGGGAAGGACAGGAAGATCATGACGGCGTTGAGCGGGCGGTCCGGGCGCGGATAGGCGCCGTTCCAGGTGTCCAGGCCCTCGGAGTGGTGCGCGTCGGTGCGCCCCAGTGCGCAGGAGAGGGCGGCTTCGGAGGCGGTGGCGGGCCCGGCGACGATGGAGGTCGCGATGAGCGCGCTCAGCGAGGTGACGACGGCCGCGACGCGCCGCAGACGGCGGCGATCCACCCCGTCGAGTGTCCGGGCGCGCGGCACATCTACCTCCAGGGACGGATTCGGAGACCTCATCTACCCTGTGGCGATTTAATGCTATTCGTCCTGTTTTGCGGACCCGGACGAGTGACCGGCGCGCCTTCATCGGTTCGTAACAGAAAGTCACAAACAGCCAATGGGGCATTCGGTACGAACAGACCCGTTCAGAAATGGCCGAAGATCCGTCATGCGAGCGGATGATCACGGCTGCGTCGCTGGATCGGCCGTCGCACCAGCCTCTATGATCGCCACACTTTCCAGCGCGAGATCCCCCCTCCATCACGAGACAGCGCCATGCGGGAGCGAGCAGTGAGCGGACACCCCGACAGTCCGGGCCGCACGCCCGGAGCGACGCTCCCCTCAGTGACGGAGCGTGATGGTACGACCAATGCATCCGCCGATGCCCGGCACGCCCCCGCCGGCCGCCGCGACCACACCACGGCCTCGCTCGGCGACTACCGCGCCACCTTCCACGCCGCGCGGCTGGCGATGGCCGTCCTCAACCGCGACGGCCTGGTCCTCGCGGCCAACGCAGCCTTCGGGGAACTGGTCGGCGCCGACCCGGCCGAGCTGGTCGCCGCCACCGCGGCGGACCTCACCGACCTCGGCGCCGACCCGCTGGTGTGGACCGCCTACCGCGAGGTGCTGTGCGGCCGCAGCGACCGGCTGCGCTGCACCCGGCGCCTCACACACCCCGAGGGGCACTCCATCTGGGTGGAGGTCATCGTCGAGCCGCTGACGCCGGAACCGCTCAGCGGCGAGGAGCGGATGCTGCTGTCGGTGGCGGACATCAGCGACCGGCACGACCTGCTGGCCCGGCTGCGGCATCTGCAGATGCACGATCCGGTGACCCGGCTGCCCAACCGGGCGCTGTTCTTCGAGCGGCTGTCCGCCGCGCTGGAGACCGCCTCCTTCGCCCCGTCCGGCACCGGCCGGATCGGGCTGTGCTACCTCGACCTGGACGGCTTCAAGGCCGTCAACGACACCCTCGGGCACCGCGTCGGCGACCGGCTGCTGAGCGCGGTGGCCCAGCGGCTGACGCGCATCGCGGAGAGCGCGGCGGAGCGCGGGCCGGGCCGGACGGGGCACCTCGTCGCGCGACTGGGCGGTGACGAGTTCGCTCTTTTGGTGGAGGACTCCACCGGCACCGACCAGCTGGCCGAGCTGGCCCAGTGCGTCCTGGACGCGCTGCAGCGCCCGTTCGACCTGGCCGGGCAGCGGCTCTCGGTCTCGGCGAGCATCGGCGTCGTGGAGCGGACCGCAGGCGGCACCACGGCGACCGGCCTGATGCAGGCCGCGGACACCACGCTGTACTGGGCCAAGGAGGACGGCAAGGCCCGCTGGACGCTCTTCGACCCGGAGCGCAACGCCCACCGGATGACCCGGCAGGCGCTCTCCAGCACCCTTCGCCCTGCCGTGGACCGCGGCGAATTCACCCTGGAGTACCAGCCGCTGGTCGGACTGGACGACGGCCGGGCGCAGGGGGTGGAGGCGCTGGTGCGCTGGCGGCACCCGCAGTTCGGGACGCTGTCGCCGAATCGGTTCATCGCCCTGGCGGAGGAGAACGGCGCGATCGTCGAGCTGGGCCGCTGGGTCCTGGAGCGGGCCTGCCACCAGGCGCGGGCCTGGCAGCTGGCGCACCCCGGCCAGCCGCTGTTCGTCAGCGTCAATGTGGCCGTACGTCAGGTGTGGGACTCCGACCTGGTCGCGGATGTCGCCGGGATCCTGGCCGAGACCGGGCTGCCGCCGCGGCTGCTGCAGCTGGAGCTGACCGAGTCGGCGGTGATGGGCTCGGCCGGCCGGCCGCTGCAGGCCCTCCAGGCGCTCAGCGACATGGGCGTACGGATCGCCATCGACGACTTCGGCACCGGCTACTCCAACCTCGCCTACCTCAGCCGCCTCCCGGTGTCCGTACTGAAGCTGGACGGCTCCTTCGTCCGCGGCTTCCGCTCGCAGGAGCACCCCAACCCGGCGGACGAGATGATCGTGGAGGCGCTGGTGGCGCTGGCGCACCGGCTCGGCCTCACGGTCACCGCCGAGTGCGTGGAGAGCGCCGAACAGGCGGAACGGCTCCGCCGGATCGGCTGCGACACCGGACAGGGCTGGCTCTACTCCCGTCCCGTGGCCCCCGACCGGGTCGAGGCCCTGCTCGACGCGGGGCGGCACACGGGGGCCTGAGGAGGCTTCGCTTACGCGGAACCGGGCTCGGCCGGTGCGGGCGGAACGCCGTTCGGCCGACCGCACCGGAAAAAGAATCCCGCCGCGACGGCGCGCAACGCCCAGGGCGAGGGTCCGGCTCCATCCCCACCGGCCCCGGTCACATCCCCGGCCCCGGCCACGCCGTCCGGCGCCCTACATCCCGTACGCGTCCGCGATCAGCTCGTACGAGCGGAGCCGGGCCGGGCCGCCGTGAGCGTTGGCGGTGATCATCAGTTCGTCGGCGCCGGTGCGCTTGGCGAGAGCGTCCAGGCCCTGGCGGACGGCGTCCGGAGTGCCGTGGACGACATTGCCGAGCCAGGTGTCGACGAAGTCCCGCTCCATGTCGCTGAAGCCGTACGCCTCGGCCTCCTCGGGGCTGGGGACCAGACCGGGGCGGCCGGTGCGGAGCCGGAGCATGGACAGCGCGCCGGTCATGACCTGGCGGCGGGCCTCCCGCTCCTCCTCGGCGGCCAGCGCCGCGACCCCGATCAGGGCGTACGGCTCGGACAGCACCTCGGAGGGGCGGAAGGAGGCGCGGTAGAGGTCCAGCGCGGGGAGGGTGTTGGCCGCGGAGAAGTGGTGCGCGAAGGCGAACGGCAGACCGAGGGAGCCGGCGAGCCGGGCGCTGAAGCCGGAGGAGCCCAGCAGCCACAGGGGCGGCCGGTGCCGGGACTGGACGCCGCCGGGCGAGGTGGCCTGCACCGGTCCAGGGACCGCGTGGATCCTGGCGTAGGGGTGGCCGTCGGGGAAGGAGTCGTCGAGGAAGCGGGTCAACTCGGCCAGCTGCTGGGGGAAGTCGTCCGCCCCCTCGTGCAGCCTGTCCGTCCTGCGTAGTGCCGCGGCGGTGGCGCCGTCCGTGCCCGGTGCGCGGCCCAGGCCCAGGTCGACCCGGCCGGGGGCCATCGCCTCCAGGGTGCCGAACTGCTCGGCGATCACCAGCGGGGCGTGGTTGGGGAGCATGACGCCGCCGGAGCCGAGGCGGATGCGCTCGGTGTGGGCGGCGAGGTGGGCGAGCAGCACCGCGGGCGAGGAGGAGGCGACGCCGGGCATGGAGTGGTGCTCGGCGACCCAGTAGCGGTGGAAGCCGCGGCGTTCGGCCGTACGGGCGATGCCGACGGCCGTACGGACCGCGTCGGAAGCGGTGTACCCGGCGCCGACCGTCACCAGGTCGAGCACCGAGAGGGGGACCGGCGCGGTGCCCGGCGCCGCGCCCCGTATCCCGTCGCCGCTTTCGCCGCTCGCCTCGTCGCTGTCCCGGGCCTTGTCCATCTCGCCGCTCACGGTGCGGGTCCTCCTCGCGTCGGTGGTCTGCGAGGAGGACAACCGGAGTCGTTCTCCACTTATTCCCGGGTCAGGTCGCCGGGCGGACCGCCAGGCCGGAACGCCGGAACGGACCGCCTGGCCGGACCGCCGGGTCAGATCCGGGGTGTCTCCTGGCCGTGCGCCGTCCGCGAGAAGAGGGTGCCCAGCACCGGGCAGGACACCGTGCGGTCGAGCAGCCGCAGCCCTTCCCAGACCGTCACCTGATTGGCGGTGAGCACCGGCTTGCGCAGCTCCGCTTCGAGGGCCGGCAGATGCTCGGCGGTGTGCAGTGCGGTGTCCGGCAGCAGCACCACCTCGGCGTCGGGATGGTCGCCCGCCCGGGCGAGCGCCAGCACCTCCTCGCTGCCCCAGGTGCCGACCTCGGCCGCGGTGATGATGCCGCTCCCGCGGGTCGAGACGACCTCCGTGCCGGCGGACTTCAAGAACGCGTGGAAGCGCTCGGCCACGTCGTCGGGGTAGGTGGCGGCGATCGCCACCCGCCGGGCCCCGAGTGCCTGGACGGCATGGGCGAAGGCGAAGGAGGTGCTGGAGGCGGGCAAGCCGGCGGTGACGGACAGCTCCCGGACCTGTTCATGGGCGCCCTCCCAGCCGAAGACGAAGCTGGCGCTCGTACAGGCCCAGACGACCGCCTCGGCGCCGCGCTCCTTGAGCTCGTCGACACCGGCCGCCAGCCGTCCGGCGGAGCCCATCTCCAGCAGCGCGTCGACCCGGTGGGCGTCCTCGCCGATATCGGTGTGGACGAGCGGCAGACGGATCCCGCCGCCCAGGAGCGATTCGAGCCGGGGGTAGTCATCCTCCGCGGAGTAGCCGGGGTAGAGGAAGCCGACCGATGCCATGCAGTTCTCCCTTGCGTGTACGGCTGCGGATGCGATGCAGGGGCTTTCGTGGAGACGGGTGTCTCACCGGGTGGTGGTGCATCGAAGTGCGGAAGGGGCGCGGAAGGGTGCGCAGGGGTGCGGAGGGGCGCTGCCGGCGGGTGGGACCACACCGGCAGCATCCGTGGTGGTGCGGGCAGGTACGGACCCGCCTCACACCGGGGGCAGACCTCCCGTGTCCTCGGGTGGATAGGGCGGGGGTTCCAGACCGTCGAGGGCCTCCCCGTCCGGTGCCGGGGCGGATCCGGCGAAGGCGGCCTCGGGGGTCGCCCCCGTCAGCCCTTCGCCCGGTCCCGCCTGCTCCGATCCGGTCATCGCAGCGGGGCCGCGGCGCGCCACCGGATCGAGCAGCGCCTGGTACGGGCCGACCGCCTGGGCGCCGATGGCGCGCAGCGCCGCCCACATGGTGACCTGATTGGCGGACAGCACCGGCATCCGCAGCTCGGCCTCCAACTGCGGGATGACGTCGTAGGTCGGCAGATTCGTACAGCTGATGAAGAGGGCATCGGCGGAGCCGACGACGGCCGCGCGGGCCATGTCGACGACGTCGCGGTACGGCACCTTCCAGATGTGCCGGGTCAGCCCGAGGTAGGCGCGGCCGGTGACCGTGATGCCTGCTTCACCGAGGTAGTCCTCCAGGGAGTCGGTGACCGATTTCGTATAGGGCGTGACCACGGCGATGCGCCGTGCGCCGATCTCGCGCAGCGCTTCGATCAGTGCGCCCGATGTCGTGAGGGAGACGACCTCCCCCGCCTGGGCCATGGCGGCGCACATGGCCCGTTCGCCCGCCACCCCGGCGACAAAGCTGCCGGATGTGCAGGCATAGGAGATGACCTGCGGTGATACCGCGCACAGCGCCTGGACGGCGGCCTGCAGCGTTTCGTGCTCGCTGACCAGACGGGCCAGATCCAGGCTGACCTCGACGGGCACAAAAGGGGTGCGGGTGAGGTGGAGGGACACGTCGTCGGGGACCCAGCGCCACAGCTCTCTGTCGAGAGCGAAGTCGAAGGGAGCGACGACGCCCACGCCGAGCTGCGGCTGTGGGCCACCCAGAAAAGAGACGTCCATGAAGGCCCCTAGAACAAAAACGAAGGGCTGGAATGGCCAGGCCAGTGGCCGGGGATGAGGTGCAGCCGGATCAAGCCGGGACGTCGGAACAGAGCCGTTGTTGACACGGTAGATACGACTTCTTAGCGTGGTCAATCCTCGCATCCCAGGCATCTGTCGGCGCCCCTTTCCAGGGAAAGGGGCTCACGTTTCAGAACGGTTTCTGGCCCATGTCCGAAAGCACCGTCCTCGTCCTCGGTTCCGACCCGCCGCCGAAGCTCGACCGGCTCGCCGGCCGGGCTCGGGTGATCTTCACCGATGAGGATTCGCTCGCCGACCGACTCCCCACCGCCGACGTCCTGTTGGCCTGGGATTTCACCTCCGATGCGATCCGCAGAGCCTGGCCCGAGAAGGGCCCCAGGCCCCGGTGGGTGCACACCGCGAGCGCGGGCGTGGACCAGCTGCTGTGCCCGGCGCTGATCGCCGACGACACCCTGGTGACCAACGCCCGGGGGGTCTTCGAGCAGCCGATCGCCGAGTATGTGGCCGGGCTGGTGATCGCCATGGCCAAGGACTTCTACGGAAGTTGGGAGCTGCAGCGGCAGCGGCGCTGGCAGCACCGCGAGACCCTGCGGCTGGCCGGCAGCCGGGCGGTGGTGGTGGGCTCCGGGCCGATCGGCCGGGCCATCGGCACCACTCTCCTGGCACTGGGTGTCAAGGTCGATCTGGTCGGCCGCCGGGAGCGCGGGGACGACCCGGAATTCGGCCTCGTCCATGCGAGTGACGCCCTGAACGGCCTCCTGCCCCGGGCGGATTGGGTGATCTGCGCGGCGCCCCTGACCGAGGCCACCCGCGGTCTGTTCGACACGGCGGCGTTCTCCCGGATGCCGCCGCGGGCCCGGTTCATCAACATCGGGCGCGGGCCGCTGGTCGTCGAGGACGCCCTGGTCGCGGCGCTGCGCGAGTGGCGGATCGCGGCGGCGGCGCTGGACGTCTTCGAGCAGGAGCCGCTGCCGGAGAACAGCCCGCTGTGGGACGTCCCGCATCTGATCGTCTCGCCCCATATGAGTGGCGACACCCTGGGCTGGCGGGACGCCCTCGCCGAGCAGTTCCAGGACAACTTCGACCAGTGGTCGGCCGGCAAGCCGCTGCACAACCTCGTCGACAAGCGGCTCGGGTACGTACCGGTGCGGTGACGGCGCCGGCTGCCGGACCGGGCGCGCCACCCCGCCCCGCCGCCGTCCCGCCCGGGGCGGCCAACGCTCGGAGGACGTATGACCACCGAACCGACCCACCTCGCCGACCTCACCGCCACCCGGCTCACGGCCGGGTACGCGGCCGGCGAGTTCTCTCCCGTCGAGGTCGTCCGGGCGGTGCTGGAGCGCGCCGAGGCCGCACAGGCCGCGACGAACTGCTTCACCCGGATCGACCCGGACGAGGCGCTGTCGGCCGCCGGGGAGGCGGAGGAACGCTGGCGGGCCGGTACGCCGGCCGGGCCGGTGGACGGGGTGCCGGTCACCGTCAAGGACCTGATCCTCACCCGGGGCGTGCCGACGCTGCGCGGTTCGCGGACGGTGCGGGCCGAGGGCCCGTGGGAGGAGGACGCCCCGTCGGTCGCCCGGCTGCGGGAGTCCGGGGCGGTGTTCGTCGGCAAGACCACCACCCCGGAGTTCGGCTGGAAGGGCGTCACCGACAGTCCGCGGCACGGGGTGACGGGCAATCCGTACGACCCGGGGCGCACCGCGGGCGGCTCCAGCGGCGGCAGTGCGGCGGCGGTGGCGCTGGGCGCCGGGCCGCTGAGTCTGGGCACCGACGGCGGCGGTTCGGTCCGTATCCCGGCGTCGTTCTGCGGGATCTTCGCGCTCAAGGCGACCTACGGGCGGGTGCCGCTGTATCCGGCGAGCCCGTTCGGGACGCTGGCGCACGTCGGGCCGATGACCCGGGACGCGGCGGACGCGGCGCTGATGATGGAGGTGATCTGCGGCGCGGACTGGCGGGACTGGTCCCAGCTCGGCCCGTCCTGCGGGTCGTTCCGGGAGGCGCTGGCGGGCCCGGTCTCCGGGCTGCGGGTGGCCTACAGCCCGTCGCTCGGCTGGGACGTGCCGGTCGCGCCGGAGGTGGCGGCGGCGGTCCGGGGGGCCGTCGACACGCTGGCCGGGCTCGGCGCGTCCGTCGAGGAGATCGACCCGGGCATCGCGGACCCGGTGGAGGCCTTCCACACGCTGTGGTTCAGCGGCGCGGCCCGGGTGGTGCAGCATCTGGACGACGACCGGCGGACGCTGCTCGACCCGGGGCTCCGGGAGATCTGCGAGCAGGGCGCCCGCTACAGCGCACTGGACTACCTGGCCGCGGTCGATACCCGGATGGCGCTCGGTCAGGCCATGGGACGCTTCCACAGCGCCTACGACCTGCTGGTGACCCCGACCGAGCCGATCACCGCCTTCGAGGCGGGCGTCGAGGTACCGCCCGGATCCGGCCACACCCGCTGGACGGGCTGGACTCCGTTCACCTATCCGTTCAACCTCACCCAGCAGCCGGCCGCGACGCTGCCCTGCGGGGTGGACGGCGACGGGATGCCGATCGGCGTCCAGCTGGTCGGCGCGCGGCACGCGGACGCACTGGTCCTGCGCGCCGCGCACGCCCTCTACGAAGCGGGGACCGCGGAGATTCCCGCGCCTCCTGCCCCCAGGGGCTGACCACGGCGTCCCGTCGCCGCCCCCGAAGGGACGGGGGCGGCGACGGCGGGACTTTTGACGACAGGCCCTACGCCCGCCGGAAGTTGAGGGTCTCCCCCAGGGCTCCGGCCCGCCACAGGTCCTGGCAGGCGTCGGCCATCCGGTCCAGGCCGTCGACGACGCTGCCCCACACGATGCCCGGCACCCAGCCCGCGTCACCGTTGATCAGCAGATTGTTGCGCTCGTAGAACAGCGCGAGGTCGACGACGGTGGCGCGGCCCTGATGTTCGGCCTGGGTCTCGTAACCGTAGGACTTCGTCCCCAGTTGGGTGTCGGTGAAGGTGAAGTAGCACAGATCGCCGGGGATCGGAGTGATCGTCGGATTCTCCAGCGGCGGCTCCTCCGGGGCGAACGGCGCGAGCAGGGCGTAGATCTCGTTGCGGGCGTATTTGGCGTGATAGACGTCGCCGCCCAGCGGGAGCGCGTCCCAAACGGCATTGCAGGTGATCGGCGCGCGGTCGTCGAGCAACTTGGCCGTGCAGCTCACGCCGCGCTTGTCCAGGGAGACTTCGATGAAGCGATCGGTCATGCCCCGATCGTAGGTGGGCAATACCGGCGTACGGAACAACTCCGGGGCGCTTGCATCAAGGGCTGGAAACGATCGGCATATATGCCAGGCGTTCGGGTAGCCGCGCGCCCATGGCTCCACCACAGGAGAACACCAAAATGATCAAGAGAAAATTGACTGAAGGCATCCGGCGGCGAACGCTGCTCGCGGGGGTGGCGGCGCTCGGCGCGGCGGGTGCGATGGGAGCGGGCACGGGCTGCTCCCGGGTGGATGTCTCCGGGGCGACCGGGGGCGGGCACCAACTGGAGGATCTGCGGAAGAAGGGCACCGTCCGTATGGGCATCGCCAGTGAGCCGCCCTATGCCTCCATCAACGACAAGGGCGAGCTGACCGGCGAGGCCCCCGCGGTCGCCAAGACGATCTTCCGGCGGCTGGGCATCAAGAATTTCGAGCCGGTACCGGTCGAATTCGGCGCACTGGTGCCGGGACTGCACTCCTTCCAGTACGACGTGATCGTCGCGGGCATGTTCATCAACAAGGCCCGCTGTGCGGCCGTTCTCTTCTCCGATCCGGATTACGAGAGCAAGGACGCTTTCCTCGTCCCCAAGGGAAACCCGCAAAATATCCATACCTATGCGGATATCGCCAGGAAACACCTCCGGATGGGCTCCGGTATCGGTTATGCCGAGATCGACTACGCGGTCGGCAACGGCGTCAAGAAGAGCACCATCCAGACCTACGGCGACCAGATCGCCGGGATGGAGGCCCTGGAGGCCGGCCGGATCGACGTCTTCGCCGGCACCGCGCTGACCATGATCGAGGCGCTGAAGACCGGCGCCCACCCCAAGGTGGAGATGACCCGGCCGTTCACGCCGGAGGTCGACGGCAAGCCCCAGCGCGACGGCGGCGGCTACGGCTTCCGGATCGGCGAGACCAAGCTGCGCGACGCCTTCAACCGCGAGCTGCACAAGATGAAGAAGAGCGGCGAACTCCTGCGCATCGCCCGGCCGTACGGCTTCACCAAGGAGTTCCAGACCGACCTCACGGCGAAGGAGCTCTGCAAGAAATGACCGGTGCTCTGTGGGGACTCTTCTTCGAGGGGCTGTGGATCACCATCCAGCTGATGGTCTACAGCGCCGCCCTGGCCGCCGTCGTCGCCTTCGGCATCGGCCTGGCGCGCACCTCGCGGTTCTGGATCGTCCGCTTCCTGTCCGGGGTCTACGTGGAGTTCTTCCGCGGCACCTCGGCCCTGGTGCTGATGTTCTGGCTGTTCTTCGCGCTGCCGCTGCTGGGCTGGCAGCTGGTCGGCATCTGGGCGGGCACCCTGGCGCTGGGCCTGTCGTACGGCGCGTACGGCTCCGAGATCGTCCGCGGCGCCGTCCAGGCGGTGGCACCCGCCCAGCGCGAGGCGGCCATCGCGCTGAGCTTCACGCCCTGGCAGCGGCTGCGGAAGGTGATACTGCCGCAGGCCGTCCCCGAGATGATGCCGCCCTTCAACAACCTGCTGATCGAGCTGCTCAAGGGCACCGCGCTGGCCTCGCTGCTGTCCATCGGTGAACTCACCTTCCAGGCCAAGCTCGCCCGGCTGTCGACGGGCCAGAGCGCCCAGATCTACGGCATCATCCTCGTCCTGTACTTCGCGGTGGCGTTCGTGCTGACCCGGATCATGCGGGTGCTGGAGCGCCGCGCCAAGGCCTCGGTCGGCCGGGCGGTGCCCAAGGGCGAGGGCTGGTTCTCCCGCAAACTGCCCGTCGAGAAGCAGGGCCCCGAGGCGCTGGCCACCGGAGGAAAGCCGTGAACAACTGGTCATGGAGCTACGTCGGCGAGATCATGCCCGACATCCTCAAGGGCCTGTGGATCACCGTCCAGGCGACGATCTACGGCTCGCTGGTGTCCTTCGCGCTCGGGCTGGTGTGGGCGCTGGCGCTGCGTTCGCGCAGCCGCTGGGTGACCTGGCCGGTGAGCATCTTCGTCGAGTTCATCCGCAACACCCCGCTGCTGGTGCAGCTGTTCTTCCTGTTCTTCGTCCTGCCGACCTGGGGTCTGGCCTTCGCGCCGCTGACCACCGGTGTCATCGGCCTGGGCCTGCACTACTCCACGTACACCTCCGAGGTCTACCGCGCCGGTATCGACGGGGTGCCGGAAGGGCAGTGGGAGGCCGCCACGGCGCTGAGCCTGCCGCGCCGGCGCACCTGGACCGCGGTGATCCTTCCGCAGGCGTTCCGCCGGGTGGTGCCCGCGCTGGGCAACTACGTCATCGCGATGTTCAAGGACACGCCGCTGCTGGCCGGTATCACCGTCGCCGACATGCTCTTCCAGGCGAACAGCATCAGCGCCACCACCTTCGACTACCTGGAGCCGATCACCGTCGTCGGCGTCCTGTTCGTGGTCATCTCCTACCCCACCTCCCTCCTCCTGCGAGCCCTGGAGCGTCGCCTTGTCCGCTGACCACACCCCCGCGAAAGAATCGGCCACCCCGGCGGACGGGGCCTCCCCCGGGGCGGAGTCCGGCGAAGGCACCGAGCTGATCCGCTTTGACAAGGTCACCAAGCGGTTCGGGGCCCACACCGTCCTGGATTCCCTGGACTTCACCGTCTCGTCCGGCAAGCACGTCACCCTCATCGGCCCGTCCGGTTCCGGCAAGACCACCATCCTGCGGCTGCTGATGACGCTGCTGAAGCCGGACGAGGGCACCATCAAGGTCGGCGGCACGTACCTGACGCACGAGGAGAAGGGCGGCAAGCTCGTACCGGCCGGGGAGAAGCACATCCGCGAGGTCCGCAAGAACATCGGCATGGTGTTCCAGCAGTTCAACCTCTTCCCCAATATGAAGGTGCTGCGGAACATCACCGAGGCGCCGGTGCACGTCCTGGGCATGAGCAAGGACGCCGCCGAGGAGCGGGCCCGCGACCTCCTCGAACTGGTGGGCCTGACCGAGCACCTCGACAAGTACCCCACCCAGCTCTCCGGCGGACAGCAGCAGCGGGTCGCCATCGCCCGGGCCCTGGCGATGCGCCCGCAGGTGCTGCTGCTGGACGAGGTGACCTCGGCGCTGGACCCGGAGCTGGTGGCCGGGGTGCTGGACGTCCTGCGGGACATCGCGCACACCACCGACATCACCATGCTGTGCGTCACCCACGAGATGAACTTCGCCCGGGACATCTCCGATGACGTCCTGATGTTCGACGCGGGCCGGGTCATCGAATCCGGCGCTCCGGAAAAGATCTTCTCGGAGCCGGAGCACGAGCGCACCCGGGAATTCCTGAGCGCGGTGCTGTAGAGCGGTGCCGGGGAGCAGTCCTGTGGAGCAGTCCTGTGGAGCGGTGCTCCGGAAGGGCAGCCGCCGGGCGCCGGGGCCGGTGTCGTGAGCCGGCCCGGCGCGCACGGCCGGATTTGGCTCCCCGGGTGTCGGGGGACCGGGCGTCCGGCTTCCGGACCGGCTCATGGAACCGGCCACAGATGTGGCCGGTTCCGGCCCCTTCGGGGGCGCTCCCCCTCCCCGGCCCCGGCGTATACCGGTGCCGCGAGGCGCAAAGCACCGGAACAGCGGGAGCACCTTGACCTTGGCATATGCCGAAGCCTCGAACCCCGGTACGGAAACGGCGGGCCCGCTTCTTTTCGGTCAAGACCCCCTCCCCCGAGGGCCGTTGACCGCTATCGTGAGGGCAACGCCGTTGTCCGGGACCGGCCGCACGAGCGCCGGCCGGGACCGCCGACGACCGTCATGCCGCAAGCGGTAACAACCTGCTGGGGGGACACCGTGGCGCTGAAGCCCGAGCCGACCGCGCCGTTCCATTCGGTGCAGTACGCCCTTCGCGTGCTCGAAACGATCTCCAGGCACACCGCCGGTGTGACCGATGCGCAGATCGCCCGCGAAACGGGACTCTCCCCGGGCCAGCTCGCCCACATGCTGTCGATGCTCCGGCGCGAGGGCTACGTCGAGCAGGTCACCGACGGCGCGTACGTCGTAGGTGAATCGCTCCTGCTCCTGGGAGCGGGCGGCGACCGCAACCAGGCACTGCGCGACAAGCTCCAGCTCACCCTCGACCACCTGCGCGACTCGGTCGGCGCGGCGGTCTACATCAGCCGGTACATCGACGGCGAGGTGAAGATCCTCCACTACGCCGACGGACCACTGGCCCCCAAGGTCAACGAGTGGGCCGAATTCCACCGCACGGCGCACGCCAGCGCGGTCGGCAAGTGCCTGCTGGCGCAGCTCGACCACGACGGCCGCAAGGACCACCTCTCGCGCCACAAGACCGCCCGGCTCACCTCCCGGACGATCACCAACGAGAAGGTCCTGTTCCACAAGCTCGACAGCCAGCCGCCCACGGTCCCGGTACTCGATCTCCAGGAGTACGCCGTCGGCACGGTCTGCGCGGCCGTACCGATCACCGCCGGCGCGACGGTCGGCTGCCTCGCCCTCTCGATGCCGCTGGAGCACGCCCACCGTCTGCGCCAGGCCGCCGACACCCTGAACCGCCAGGCCGCGCCGGTACTGCTGTCGCTGGCGATCTGAGCCCCTGCGCCCCGACCCGCTTCCGTGGTCATGAGCACCCCTCTCGACCAGGTAGTATTTCTTTCGTCAGCGCGCGCCGCTAGCTCAGTTGGTTAGAGCAGCTGACTCTTAATCAGCGGGTCCGGGGTTCGAGTCCCTGGCGGCGCACGTACCAAGTGGGCGTTTCCGGTTCTCCGGGAACGCCCACTTTGTTGTGCCGGGGGGCCGACCAGGACGGTCGGGCCGGATCGCTGAGGTGTCTCACTGGACCGGACCGCCGGGCGGCCGTCCGTCGTGGGTCACCGGTCCAGGAGGTGGGCCCGGTCGTGGTCGCGGTACAGCGCCAGCAGTGCGGCGCGGTCCGCGGCGGTGAAGCGGCGGTAGGTGCTGCCGGCCGGGACGGTGGGGGCGACCGGGGCGAGGGGCGCGGCGGGCTCGGCCGACTCGGAAGGGCCCGCCGCGGAGACCGGGGACCACCAGACCGGCTCCGGGCACCGGAAGCCGGTTTGGCGCAGGGCGACCCGATGCACCTTGTGGGTGGCGGTGACCGGCAGCGCGTCCAGGGTCCGTACGAAACGGGGAGCCATCTTCGTTCCGAGATCGGGCTGGGCGGCGAGGAAGGCCACGAAGTCGTCCGGGTCGAACACGGCGCCGTCCCGCAGCGCCAGCGCCGCCATGACCTGGTCCCCCGCGACCGGGTCGGGTACCGCGTACACGGCCACACCGGCGGCCGGGGCGTACCGGGCGAGGATGTTCTCGATCATCGCGGCGGCCAGGTTCTCGCTGTCGACCCGCAGCCGGTCGTCCGTCCGCCCGGCGAAGTGGAAGAACCCCTCGGTGTCCCGGAAGAAGAGGTCGCCGGTCCAGTACCAGCCCGCGCCGACCCGGCCTTCGCCCCGGCCGCGGGTGCGGGCCGCGGTCGCCTCGGGGTTGCGCCAGTAGCCCTCGAAGGAGCTGCGGCCACGGTTGACCAGCTCCCCCGTCGCCTCGCTCCCGTTCAGCAGCCGGCCCGCCGGGTCGAGGCGGGCGCGCGGCAGCTCCACGCCGGTCTCCGGATCGACGACGGCGAGATCGCCTCCGGGGGCCGCCCGGCCGATGGCGCCGGGCGGGGTGTCCGGGGTGTGCTGGATCGCCGCGCCGCCCTCGGAGGAGCCGTACCCCTCGGTCAGGCGGACGCCGAACCGTTCGGCGAAGCGGGCGGCGTCGACGGTGCCCGCCTCGGTGCCGAAGCCGCAGCGCAGCGTGTGGTCCCGGTCGTCGGGGGCGGGCGGGGTGGCGAGCAGATACTGCACGGCGCGGCCGACGTAGGTGAAGTAGGTGGCCCCGTAGCGGCGCACATCGGGGAGGAAGGCGGAGGCCGAGAAGCGGCGGCGCAGCGCGACGGCGGCCCCTCCGGCGAGCGCCGGTGCCCAGCCGGCGATCACGGCATTGCCGTGGAACATCGGCATGCAGAGGTAGTGGACGTCGTCCCGGCGCACCCCGAAGTACCTGGCCAGCGAGTGTCCTGCGGCGGCCAGCCGGCCCTGGGTGCACAGGGCGGCCTTGGGTGCGCCGGTGGAGCCGGAGGTGAAGGAGAGCAGCATCCGGGAGGCGGGGGTCGGGGTGCGGGCGGCGCCGGGTCCGCGTCCGCCGGCCGCCGTGATCCCGTCGGGCGTCGCGTCCTCGTACGGTTCGAGCAGGGCACGGTAGGCCGGGTCGTCCACGACGAGGATCCGCCGGGGCGGGACCGGGAGGTCCAGGCCGGCGAGCAGGGGCAGCTGGGCGCGTTCGGTGATCAGCAGCGCGCAGTCGGTGTGGCTGATGTCGCGGGCGAGTTCCGGCCCGCGGCGGGTGGGGTTGATCCCGGCGACCGCGGCCCCGGCGAGCGCCGCCGCGCTCAGCCACAGCGGGTACTCGGGCACGTTGCCGAGCAGCACCCCGAGGTGCGGCTCGGCACCGCGTGGCAGCAGCTCCCCCAACAGCGCCGCCCGCACGGCGGCGCCGCCCGCCAGCTCGTGATGGGTGAGCACCAGGTCCCCGTACTTCGCTCCCACCCGGTGATCACCCCACTGTGCCCGGACGAGCTCCGCGACGGTGGTGGCGCCGGAACGTTCCTGACCGCTGGTGCCGTTGGCTGCCATGGCGCCGGAGGGTAGCTGAGGTTGCGTCAGGTGGGGAGGGGGCCTCAGGAGAGGTCGACGTCCGAGCAGGCGTAGAAGGCGTTGCCCGTGTCGGCGATGTTCCAGACGCCGAGGATGAGGTGGCGGCCGGATTTCCGGGTGGGGACGGTGCCCTGGTGCTGGACGGTTTCGCCCGGTCGGGCGCCGCCCATGGGGACCGTCATGAACGGCTGGGGTTCCAGGTCGGCGCGGGTGAGCGGCCTGCTCGGGTCGTAGCCGTCCTTGGTGATGAAGTACATGAAGTCCGTGGTCGCGTGGCGTGCCGTCAGCCGCCAGGTGAAGGTGTAGCCCTGTCCCGACGAGAGCCTGGTGCCGGGCCACTTTCCGCCGCGCGGGTCGTCCAGCTGGGCGAAGTTCCGCTGCCCGCCGGAACAGATCCTGCCGTCCGCCGGGCCGGCGGCCGGGAAGCCCTTGGGGCCCTCGACGCTCTGCGGTTCGTACTGGATCGCGCCGCAGTCCTTGACCGTGCCCTTGGCGCAGAGCGCCTGCCGGCTGGGCGGCGCGTCGCTGTAGCCGTGGCTGGAGGCGCTGTTCGCCGAGAGGAGGGAGACGCCGAGGACACCGAGGCCGATCACGGCCGCACCGATCTTTTTGCGCATGCTTCGCTCCTGAAGAACGTGGGGGAGTTCCGTGCCGGGAGAAATGCAGTGCACTGCGATGCCGACTCTGCGGTCTAGACCAAGTAGCAGAGTAAGACTGCGGCATTGGCAAGTCCAGACCAATCACAGGCCGCGTCAGACCACGTCAGACCAAGCCCGTCGGACCAGGGTGAAGCCGGGCCGAGCCGATGCAGGCCAGGTCGGGCCGGAGCAGGTCAGGCTGCCGCCGTGAGTGGGGCCGTGGTGGGGCGGGCGGCGGCCTGGACGAGCGCCGTATAGGTGCGGCGGAGGGCGATCAGGGACTCCTGGGCCTCGCGGTAGACGGCGGCGTCGGGGCCGCCGCGGTGGGCGAGGGTCCGTACGGGTGCACAGTGGCGGTCCATCGCGCTGAGCCAGGCACGGTGCTGCGCCGGGAGATGGCGCCGCAGCAACTGGCGCCTGCCCTCGCCCATACGGCGTCCGCCGATGCCCAGCACCGCTTCGGCCGCCTGGAGGACCGGTGGCTCCAGGGCGCCCTGTTCGGCGAGCGCGCCGAGCACCGCACGCTGCTGCGGTGTGGCCGGCGCGGCCGCCAGTTCCGCCGCCTCGGCGACGAGCTGGGCACGCAGCGCGTGCTGGACACGGACCAGGCGGCGCAGCGCGGTCGGGGTGGAGGAGTCGTCGGGCGACCGGCCCGCGAGGGTTTCGGCGAGCCGGAAGAGCCAGATTCCGTGCGCCTCCAGGCGGGTCGCGGCCAGCATCAACCGGTCCAGGCGGCTGAGCGGCTGGCCCTCCGGCGCCCAGCGGACGATCGGCACGAGCACTTCGGTGCGGGCCAGTTGGTCTATGGGGATATGGCGGCGGGGCTTGCGCTCGGGGACCCAGTTGTGGAGCGCGAGGGTGGGCAGGGCGACGAACTGATCGTGGTCGATACGGTGGGCGATCGCCGCCCACAGATCGAGAAACGCCTCGTCGGCGACCTCGCGAGCGGCCGGAGCCTGCGGGTCGAGTCCACCCCAGCCGCAGGAGACCGCGATCACCGCGATCCGCAGGGCGGCGGCCTCCGCATTGCGCAGGGAGAGGCGGGAGACGCGCTGCCGCAGGGCGGACAACTCCTCCGCGCGGTGGGCTCGTTCGACGAGCGCGATGGCGGCCTCACGGTCGGGCGCGACCGCGGCCGCGCGCGCCATGGCGTCCAGCCGGGTCCAGGTTCCGATCATGGAACGGACGGGCGGCCGCTCGGGCAGAAAGCCATGGGCGCAGGGGTCGTGCGGGGAGACGGAGGCAGATTCGGCGGAGGCGGCGGACGTGGCGGAGGCGGCGGAGGCGGCGGACTCCGCGGAGGCGTCCGGGGTGGCCTGGGTGGCCTGGGTGGCCGTCGGTATGCCGGGAGCGGTCGCCGCCACGTCCGCAGACCCGTCCGGTGTCCTGCCCCTGCTCGTGCTCGTGCTCGCGGACCGGGCCGCGGGCACAGCCGCAGCCCTGGTCGCACTCACGGCCCCCGCCGCAGCCCCGCCCGTGGGCACAGCCGTGGTCGCAGCCGGAGTCGCATTCGAGGTCGTAGTCGTAGTCGTAGTCGTGATCATGATCGCTCTGTCCCCCCTCAGCACTTCCCGGCGAACAGCCGGGCCAGGTGAGTGTCCATGTCGAGATAGCGGTCCTCATGGCCGGGCGGAACGATCGCCGTGGTCTGCTCCAGCCAAGCGGTCAGCTCAACCGCGCGCACGGACAGCTCACACACGCTGTCATCGGTGGACAGCTCGATGTGCACCCGATGTGATGCGCCCGGCCGGCGGAAGGCCCACACCCGTACGTCCCCCTCACCTGCTTCGTCGTGCAGCCCCGCCAGCAGCAGATCACGGGCGAACAGCCAGGTGGCCACCTTCTGGCCACGGCTGATGAACGCGACCTCGACCTCGTAGGGGCGGTCGCTGCGATAGCTGAACCGGCCGGCCACCGGAACCGCTTCGTCCGGCCCGAGGAGGAGCTGCATCTCAAGGGTGCGCTTGGCTGTCGACACCACGACGATCAACCTTTCCGACGGAGGGGCGAGTCCCGGGGACCCGGTCCGGGGCGCGCGTCCTGGCAGACGTTGCTGTGGAGGGTGGGGTTGCAAAGGGGAGAGGAGGAGTGACGGACGCCATGGCCGACACCCTCCGGGCGCGCTCCGTTCTTTCGTCCCGACGTTCGTTTCAGCCTCTCAACCGGCAGGAGATATCGCATGTTGACGGGGCAACGGATGGCCTACCGTCACGGAGCCGATGAAATCGATCTTTGTGGAGCAATGCGGGCGGGGCGCGGGACGAAGGCCCCGGACCAAGACCCTTTTGCCCCCTATGAGGTGGCCGTCCGGCGAGGTAGACGGAACCACCGGGCATCACGGCGGGTGACCGGGATCACATGGGCCGAGGGCGTGGGTGCGGCGGTCGGGGGTACGGAGCACCTCTCGTGTTCGTGTAAAGTTCTTCAGGTCAGCGCGCGCCGCTAGCTCAGTTGGTTAGAGCAGCTGACTCTTAATCAGCGGGTCCGGGGTTCGAGTCCCTGGCGGCGCACGTAAGACTGAGGCCCCTCGCCACGCGGGGGGCCTCAGTCATGGGGTCGACCGGGCGAGTGACCGCCCCCTCTCCCACTCCCTCCGGGCCCCCGGACGGCGGCAGCCGGATCCCTTGCGATCACAAACGGTAATTGCCCGATCGCATACAGATTCACCCGCCTGCGGCACCCCACCCCTTCCGTCCAGGTGCGCCGCTCCGCCGTTCACACCCTTCCGCACCTATCCCCTGGGCCCCCTCTCGGCCGGCGGCTGCGATCCCGGCCCCCACGGCGGACGCCCCGGACCGAGTAGGCGGCGACGCCATGGCGGCAGGATCCCGGAAATCACGGCACCGCCACTCGCGGAAGGCGCTTCCGACACTCCCCCGGCGAGGGCCACCAATAGGCCGGGCGAGCAGGGATCCCTCTCCCGGGAAGTGACCACACCTTCAGCCAAATCGGCATACTCAGAGGTAACTTCATCGGAGTCGGCAAACGAGCCGAACGCGCCATGGAATCACCCTCGTCCGCCCGGCCGGCGAATTCCCGCAGACGCCGATCCGCGCCGCGCGCTCCACCGCTCAAGTCCCCTGACCAGGCTGTTCGTTCAGGGGATGGCGACCTCGGCGCCCCCGTCACGCCCCGCCCGAAAATCCCTTGGCACTCCGGCCGGCTTTACCGGTCGAGGGTGGATCGACCGGCGAATTACCGGCCTGTAGCACCCTCTTTACGCAGGGGATACTACTGAACACCCAGAGCGAGGAGACCTCGGCGATTGCCCCCGATATCCGTTGACAGCGGGAGAATTGACGTCAGTCCTGTATCAAAGTGATGTGCTTCGCGCCACACACGGCCCCGTCTTGCGCACTCTTGTACACAATTCCCTGGACAACTCTTGCCATCACGACGGCGGTTAGGGAACCTGACCTGATAACTCGGCGAAATGAGGGCCGCATCCAGCCGAGTGGGACCAGCCGGGCACGCCGGATGGCGTGATGTGAACACGGGGAAATCGCCGCTTGGCAGGATCGCGGCAGCGTTGCATACGCAACCGGAGGACGGCTGCCAACCGTCCGACGGTGCAGGCGGCCGACAGCAAAGCGCCCGAGTCGGTCGCGGGGGACCGCGGACTCGGGCCATCAGCACAGACGGCACGCAGCCATCGTTGCGTGCGGGGGGATGGACTCATGACGTCGCCGCCTGACGGCTCCCGGCCGCAGCGCCCGTACGACCCGTCGGCCACGGCGCGCCTGCGCGTGCCACGCCAGCAGCGGCAGCGGCGGCCCCAGCGCAAGCCGCTGCCGCGCTATGACTACGAGCACTACAGCCGGCTGGCCGGGCCGCTCACCCGGCCCGACCCGGACAAGCCCTACAAGGTCCGCTACCGCTCGCTGCTCGCGGACGAACCGCACCGCATACGGGCGGCCCTGCTGCTCGGCGCCGCGCCGCTGGTCTCGTTCGGGCTGCTGGTCTGGCTGATGCAGCCGAACCACTGGACCGAACGCGACTACCCCGCCTATGACTTCCTCCCGGCGCTGGACGTCGTCATGCTGGTCTCGATCGGGCTGATCGAGCTGTTCCGGTGCATGAATGTGCTGTCCAACGCGCATGCCACCCTGGTCGCCCGCGACCCCGTCCCGGTCATACCCGAGAGCGGCACCCGCGTCGCCTTCCTCACCTCGTTCGTGCCGGGCAAGGAACCCCTCGCCATGGTGACGAAGACGCTGGAGGCGGCGGTCAAGATCCGCCACCGCGGTCTGCTGCACGTCTGGCTGCTGGACGAGGGTGACGACCCCGAGGTCAAGGAAGTCTGCCGGCGCCTGGGCGTCCACCACTTCAGCCGCAAGGGCGTCCCGGAGTGGAACCAGGCCAAGGGCCCGCACCGCGCCAAGACCAAGCACGGCAACTACAACGCCTGGCTGCAGGCGCACGGCGACGCCTACGACTACTTCGCCTCCGTCGACACCGACCACGTCCCGCTGCCCAACTACCTGGAGCGGATGCTGGGCTTCTTCCGCGATCCGGACGTCGGCTTCGTCATCGGCCCTCAGGTGTACGGCAATTACGACACCTTCGTCACCAAGGCCGCCGAGTCGCAGCAGTTCCTCTTCCACGCGCTGGTCCAGCGGGCCGGCAACCGCTATGGCGCCCCGATGTTCGTCGGTACGTCCAACGCCGTGCGCATCAGCGCGCTGAAGCAGATCGGCGGACTGTACGACTCGATCACCGAGGACATGGCGACCGGCTTCGAGATGCACCGGCACAGCAATCCGCAGACCGGGAAGAAGTGGCGCTCGGTCTACACCCCGGACGTGCTCGCGGTCGGCGAGGGGCCCACGGCCTGGACCGACTTCTTCACCCAGCAGCTGCGCTGGTCGCGCGGGACGTACGAAACGATCCTCAAGCAGTTCTGGAAGGCGCCGTTCACGCTGCCCGCGGGCCGGCTCTTCAACTACACCATGATGGTGATCTTCTACCCGATGTCGGCGCTGAACTGGATCCTGGCGGCGCTCAGTTGTGCGCTGTTCCTGGGTCTGGGGGCCTCGGGTGTGCAGATCGATCCCGCGGTGTGGATGATGCTCTACGGCAATGCCTCGGCGCTGCAGATCGGCCTGTACATCTGGAACCGGCGGCACAATGTCTCGCCGCACGAGCCGGAGGGCTCCGGCGGGGTCGCCGGCATGGTGATGTCCGCGCTGTCCGCGCCGATCTACGCCCGGTCGCT
Source organism: Streptomyces lydicus (assembly GCF_004125265.1). Classification (GTDB taxonomy): domain Bacteria; phylum Actinomycetota; class Actinomycetes; order Streptomycetales; family Streptomycetaceae; genus Streptomyces; species Streptomyces lydicus_C. The sequence continues at coordinate 5,806,462 of NZ_RDTE01000003.1, read as the reverse complement.
GTTCGACACGGTGCTGCGCCGCAAGAGCAAGTTCGTGGTGACGCCGAAGGGCGACTCGTCCAGCCCGGACACGCTCTTCGGGACGTTCCGGGTGCACCTGTTCTTCCTGCTCGTCTTCGGGGGCTCGCTGATCGCCTCGTTCGTGCTGGGGCACAGCCACCCGGCGATGGTCACCTGGGCCACGCTCGCGATGCTGATCACCGCCGCGCCGATCATCGCCTGGCGGGTGTCCGTACGGGGTGAGGAACGGAAGCGGAGGGAGGCGGCGGCTGCCGGGGGTGCCGGCGGTGCGGGTGGTGCCGGTGGCGGCGGTGCGGGTGCCGATGCGGCCGATGGTGCTGCGGACGGTGCCACGGACAGTGTCGGGGAGGGTGCGGCGCCGGCCGCCGCCCGGGCCGCCGGACAGCCGGCCGGCCCCTCCGCCGGCCCGCCCGAGGGTCCTGACCAGGCCCCTGACCAGGCCCCCGACCAGGCCCGTGGTCAGACCACTGAACAGGCCGACGCCCCGGCCGTCAGCTCCGAACAAACCCTGCAGATCGCCCTTGGGGGACGTCACACATGAAGTACCGTCCGAACCGTCGCACCCGCCGAGTGGCGATAGCGGCGGCGGTGGTGCTCGCGCTCGCCGCGATGAACGGGCCGGCCCTCTACGGCTTCGCCTCGGAGCAGTACCACCAGTACAAGATCAACAAGCCCGAGTACAAGGCGGCGAACGGCCACTGGGACGTCGTCAACGTCCCCGACAAGTACCGCATCAACACCATCCACGCGGCCCTGCTGCACACCGGGAAGGTGCTGCTGGTCGCCGGCTCCGGCAACAACGCGGCCAACTTCAAGGCCAAGTCGTTCCGTACGGTCCTGTGGGATCCGGAGAAGAACACCTTCAAGAACATCCCCACGCCCAAGGACCTCTTCTGCTCCGGGCACACCCAGCTCCCCGACGGCAAGCTGCTGGTGGCCGGCGGGACCCAGCGCTACGAGAAGCTGAACGGCGATGTGAAGAAGGCCGGCGGCCTCATGATCGTCTACAACGAGGACCCGGACGCCCCGAAGACCTTCCCGGCCGGCACGCTCTTCACCGGCAAGAGCAACGGCAAGACCTTCGCCTCCAAGGACCCGGTCGTGGTGCCGCGGGCGAAGAAGAAGACCGATCCGAAGACCGGCAGGGTCACGGTGGTGCACAGCGAGGCCCGGGTCTATGTCGAGGCCCTCAAGGACGGCCGCAGCCACTCCACCGGGGCCCAGGACAACTACCGGATCCACGGCCTGACCGGCGCGGCCGCCCACAACTTCTACGGCATCGCACAGAAGCTGTCCTTCGACAAGAAGGACTTCCAGGGGATCAAGGACTCCTTCGAGTTCGACCCGGTGGCCGAGCGCTACGTGCCCGTCGACCCGATGAACGAGGCCCGCTGGTACCCGACGCTCACCACGCTGCAGGACGGCAAGGTCCTCTCCGTCTCCGGGCTGGACGAGATCGGGCAGGTCGTCCCCGGCAAGCAGGAGGTCTACGACCCGAAGACGAAGAAGTGGACCTACCTGCCCAAGCGACGTTTCTTCCCGACCTACCCGGCGCTCTTCCTCACCGACCAGGGGCGGATCTTCTACACCGGTTCCAACGCCGGCTACGGCCCGGACAACATCGGCCGCACCCCCGGCATCTGGGACCTGAAGTCCAACAAGTTCCAGGTCGTGCCCGGGATGAGCGATCCGAAGATCCTGGAGACCTCGATGTCGGTGCTGCTGCCGCCGGCCCAGGAGCAGCGGTACATGGTGCTGGGCGGAGGCGGGGTCGGCGAGGACCCGAAGTCCACGGCCAAGACCCGCATCGTGGATCTGCACGCCCCCTCGCCCCGCTTCAAGGACGGTCCTCCGCTGTATGCGAAGGCCCGCTACCCGAGCAGCGTGATCATGCCGGACGACACCGTGCTGACCACGAACGGCTCCGGTGACTACCGCGGCCGCAGTGACTCCAACATCCTCAAGGCGGAGCTGTACGACCCGGCGACCAACTCCGCCCGCCAGGTGGCCGACCCGCTGGTGGGCCGTAACTACCACTCCGGTGCCCTGCTGCTGCCCGACGGCCGGGTGATGACCTTCGGCTCGGATTCCCTGTACGCCGACAAGGACAACACCAAGCCGGGCGTCTTCCAGCAGCAGATCGACCTCTACACCCCGCCGTACCTCTACCGGAAGTCGCGCCCCGAGCTGACGGAGGAGGCGCCGAAGACGGTCTCGCTCGGCAGCAGCGCGACCTTCGGCTCCCCGCACGCGGCCGGCATCAAGAAGATGCGGCTGATGCGCCCCGGCTCGTTCACCCACGTCACCAATGTCGAACAGCGCTCGATCGCACTGGACTTCACGGTGGCCAAGGGCGGGAAGGGAGTGACGGTCACCCTGCCCAAGGACCCGTCGCTGGTGCCGCCCGGGTGGTACATGCTGAACGCGGTCGACGGGCACGGCACCCCGTCGAAGGCGGTGTGGGTGAAGGTGCCGGCGACGCAGGGTCGGTGAGTGGTACGGCAGGGGCCGCAGCAGGTCCGGCCGGGCCCGCTGCGGCCTGACCTGCTGCCGCCCGCTGCGCCCGCTATTCGGCGCTGCGGGCCAGCCCCAGGGCGTACTCGGGCCACCAGGTGCCCGCCTTGGGGCCGCCCTTGCAGGTGCCGTCCGACTCCCCCGGGCGTTTGATCCACAGGTAGGCGGCTATTCGGGGGTCGCCGGTCTTGGTGGTCGGCGCGGTGCCCAGGGCACGGCCGGGCGGGTTGCACCAGTTCTCCGGGTCGTCCCCGCCGGGGGCCGGACCGTTGCCGTTGCGGCTGGTGTCGATGACGAAGGGCTTGCCGCCGACCATGTCGGACAGCCGCTTGCCGTACGTCGTGTTCTCGGCGGTGGTCTGGTAGTTGGAGATGTTCAGCGCGAAGCCGTCGGCGCGGTCGATGCCGGCCCGTTTGAGGGGTTCGACCATCTGGCCCGGGTCCTTGATCCAGTGCGGATTGCCGGCGTCCAGATAGACCTTGGTGTGCGGCAGCGCCTTGAGCTTGCCGACCGCTTCCGTCAGCAGGGCGTAGCGCTCCTCGTGGAACTGCTGCGGGGTGCACTTGTCCGCGATGTGCGGCAGCGCGTCGGGCTCCAGGATGACGGTGGTGGCACGGTCACCGATGCCCTTGAGCACGCCGTCCAGCCAGGACCGGTAGGCATTGCCGTCGGCGGCGCCGCCCTGGGAGTAGCGGCCGCAGTCGCGGTGCGGGATGTTGTAGAGAACGAGCAGCGCCTCGCGGTCGGCCTTGGCGGCCGCCTGGGTGAAGCCGCGCGCCTCCCCCTGGGGGTCGTCGACACCTATCCATTCCGCGACCGGCTGCGCCGCGATCTTGTTGGCCAGGCGGGCGTCCGCGGCCTTGCCCTCGTCGCCGTAGTCGGATACCTGGCGGGCCGCCTTGCTGTCCGGGTTGACCCAGAACGGCGCGACGGCCTTGGGGCGTTGGCCCGGTTTGGCCGGAACGCTGTCGTCACTGCCACCGGACGAGGAGCAGCCGGCGAGCAGCAGCAGGGCCAGTGCCCCCACCGCCGTCCTCGTCGATGCCGCCCCGGCATGCGCGGTCCGCCGCCGGCCGTCGCGGGGCCCGCCGGGCGGCCCGGTACCGGCCGTCCGTCGCAGATCGCCGTACATCCACTCCCCCTCGGAACATCGGACAGGGCCGGCGGGGACCGCCGGTCTCACCATCGTGGCACACGGGCATCCGCCGGGGTCGGCCTGTGGACGGGCTGTCCACAGGCTGCTAAGACGCTTGACGAATGGCGCTCGTGATGGTTCAGCCGCCCCGTGTGCCTGCCGCCTGAAGAGACGTCAAACAGGCCGACACCACGACCACGTTCGGGGCCCCGTCGCCACGGGCGCGAGGGGCGGCGTGGCCGCGACCGCCGTCTCCGTCGCCCTCACCGTCTCCCTCGTCGACGATCAGCCGGAGTTCGGAGCGGCCCCGGTCGCGGGCGGCATAGGCCCTGCGTGCGTCGAAGCGGTCACGGTCGTAGAGCTGGACGTCCTCGACGGTGAAGCGTGCGGTGCTGCCGTCGGAGCGCTGGATGTCCACCCGGTCCCCAGGACCGAGGGCGGTCAGACGGTGCACGAGGGCCTGCCGGGCATGTGGATCGCGGCCGGAGCCGCCCCGGCCCACGAGCAGCGCCGCGCCCGCCTCGCCCGGTTGCGGCCCGTCGGCGTACCAGCCGACGAGGGCCGGGGAGGTGTCCGGGGGCGGGGTGAGGATGCCGTACGCGTCGAGGCCTCGTGCGACGATGCCGCCCTCCCGTACGCCGAGGGCGTCGATGGTGAGGCCCACGGGCTCCGCCTTCACGGCGGCGGTCAGCGGCGCATGCGCCTGCGGAGGGGCCTGACGGCCCAACGGGCGCCCGACGGCGGCGACATCACCGGTCGTGGCGAGCTGCGCGGCCACCCCGTCCGCCAGATCCCGGCCCCACAGCCACAGCCCCAGCAGCAGCACGGCCCAGGCCACACCGGCGAGGAGCTTTCCGGGGGTGGTGGCCGGATGGCGACCGGGGTGGCGGCTGTGACCAGGGTTGGGGCTGAGGCTGGTGCCGGGTGGGGCGAAGGGGCCGTGGGCGCTGTGGGGGTTGTGCGGGTTGGGGGCGCTGAGGGGGTTACAGGGGCTGAGGGGGTTACGGAGGCTGAAAGGAGCATGAGGGCCGGAGGCACGGTGGACGCCGGAAGAGGAGAAGGCGCCGCGAGTGCCGGACAGGGCCGGCGCCCCGGCTCTTGCCCCGGCCCTCCCCTGCTTCTCCGTATTCACTTGCCCGTCACCACTCACCCGTTCCTCAGTGCTCATCGGCCTCGCCCCGCCGCTCGCGGCGCAGTCGCATCCGGAGCCGGAGCAGCTGGCCCGCGATGACCAGGATGGCGCCCCCGGCCAGCACCAGGCCCACGGCCGAGGTGCTGCTCAGCTCGCGACTCGGCGAGGCCTCGGCAGGCACGCCGGTGCGGGGGGCCGGAGCGGGACGGACCGCGGGAGCAGGGTGGGGGGCCCGCGCGGGGACGACCGAGGCAGGGCTCGCCGAGGCGAGGGCGGCCGAAGCCGGCCTGGCCGGGGCAGGCGCCGCCGGGGCGAGGGCGGCAAAGACCGTTCCGGTCCCGGGGGCGCGTGCGTTCCCGCCGGACACGGGCGACGTCATCACCGCGCAGGCCGCGGCCGCGGCGCAGAGAGCAAGGTGCCGTGAGCGCATGGTGAACCTCCGATAACTCCGAAGGTCCGCCCGTGCGAGCCCGGCCGCATCCGGTAACGGTCCGGGGCTGCGCCGTTCGGGTGGGGGGCAACGGCGTCCGGCGGCCACGAGCGTCCGCGGCGCTCCGGTACCCCGGGGGGCGCCGCGGTGCGGGAGGTGCCGAGACGCCGGTACGCCGGGGCGCCGGGCGTCCATGGCGACGGCGGCCCGGCCGTCCATCCTGCGGGCCGGCGCGGGTCGCACATGGCGCCGGACCGGACGCCGGTCCCCCGGCTCACGCCCCCTCGGCGCCGCTCACACCAGATCGATGAGGTCCGCGATCGAGTCCACCACACGGGAGGGCCGGAACGGGTGCCGGTCGACCTCCTCGGGGCGGGTCAGCCCGGTCAGTACGAGGAAGGTCTCCATGCCCGCCTCCAGCCCGGCCAGCACATCGGTGTCCATCCGGTCGCCGATCATCGCGGAGGTCTCGGAGTGGGCGCCGATGACGTTGAGCCCGTGCCGCATCATCAGCGGGTTCGGCTTGCCGACGAAGTACGGGTCGACGCCCGTCGCCTTGGTGATCAGCGCGGCCACCGAACCGGTCGCGGGCAGCGCGCCCTGCGGGGAGGGGCCGGTCTCGTCGGGGTTGGTGGCGATGAACCGCGCCCCCTCGTTGATCAGCCGGATCGCCTTCGTCAGCGCCTCGAAGCTGTAGGTGCGGGTCTCGCCCAGGACGACATAGTCCGGGGAGTGGTCGGTCAGGACGTAGCCGATGTCGTGCAGGGCGGTGGTCAGGCCCGCCTCCCCGATGACGTACGCGGTGCCGCCGGGCCGCTGGTCGTCCAGGAACTGGGCGGTGGCCAGCGCGGAGGTCCAGATGGACTCCCACGGCACCTCCAGCCCGATGCGGTTCAGGCGGGCGTGCAGGTCACGCGGGGTGTAGATGGAATTGTTGGTCAGCACGAGAAAGGGCTTGCCCGACTCGCGCAGCCGCTTGATGAAGGCGTCCGCCCCGGGGACCGGAACGCCCTCGTGCATCAGGACGCCGTCCATATCGGTGAGCCATGACTCGATCGGCTTGCGCTCTGCCACTGCCGGACTCCTGCCGTGCGTGTTGACCAGGGGCGCCGGCCGTCTCCGTCCGTGGGTCACCCGCCGCGGACCACGGCGGATGATCCGCGGAACGTACATACGGAACGTACATACGGCCGACACACCCACCCTAAGTCAGCAGACCGCCGCCCCGACCCGGCCCTCACCCCTGTTCTTCGGCGGCCGGCGGCCGACGACCGGCAGCCGCCGTACACCGCCCGCTCACGGCGAGATCCGCAGCAGGTCACGGGCGACTCGGTGAGCCCTTCACACAGGGCAGCAAGGCCTCCCGGGCATGCGGGATTGTCTCCCGTTCCGGGAGACAGCACAGTTGGCCGGGGAAAGGCCGCCCCTATCCCTATCCCTATCTGGTCCCTATCCGGAGGATGCCGTGAGCAGCGTCGAGTGGGTCACCACGTCAGTGCCGTATCTGACCGCGCGTCAGCCTGGGCAGGGTGATGCGTGGAGCGCCGAGACAGCAGCCAAGGGGCGTCGCGGCAGCCAGCGCATCGTGCAGGCCGGAGAGACCGTCGCGCCCGCCGGGATCGCGGAGGTGCTGGGCCTGGAGCCCGGTGCCGAGGTGGTCGTACGGCGGCGCATCATGTACCTCGACGGCCGGCCGTGCGAACTGACGGACACCTACTACCCGCTGCCGATCGCCCGCGGTACCCGGCTCGCCGGGACGGCGAAGATCCCGGGCGGGGCGATCACGCTGCTCGCCGAACTCGGCTACGTCGGGGTCCGGGCCCGCGAGGACGTCAGCGCGCGGCTTCCCAGCCAGGAGGAAGCCGCGGCACTGGAGTCGGACGTGACGCAGCCCGTGCTGCAGGTGGTCCGGCTGTCGCTCGATGCCGCGGACCGCCCGGTCCAGGCGGACCGGATGGTCATGCCCGCACAGCTCCAGCAACTGCGCTACGACATGAAGATCGGGTGAGCGGGGCTCCCGTCAGCTCCCCGTCGCCTCCCGCCACCCCTCCACGTACGCGTTCAGGTTCTTGTCGATGTCGTTCCAGTCGGGCTGGAAGATCTCGACGTTTTTCATGATCTTGGCGAGTTCGGTGGCGTGGGCGTTGGTGGCCTTGATGTCCTTGCGGGAGGTGAAGCCGCCGCCCACTGCGGAGACCTGGCGCTGGACGGGGGCGGAGAGCAGGTAGTCCAGGAACTTCTGGGCGTTGGCGCGGTGCGGGGCGTTCTTGACCAGGCCGGCCGCGTACGGCAGGGCGAAGGTGGTGGGCTTCGCTCCGGGTTCGGCGGCGGGGAAGAAGATGCCCTGGTGCGGCATGGACGTCATGTTGGCGTAGTTCATCTGGACGTCGCCGTTGGCGACCAGGAGTTCGCCCTTGTCCGTCTTGGGGGCGAGCTGGCCGGTGGAGGAGGACGGGCCGACGTTGTTGGCCTGGAGCTTCTTGAGGAAGGACAGGGCCGGGCCCTTGCCGCCGAAGTCGTGCAGGGCCTTGATGAGGACGGCGGTGCCGTCGCCGGCGACTCCGGGCGTGGAGTACTGGAGGTGGTTCCTGAACTTTCCGTCCAGCAGGTCCTGCCAGGTGGCGGGGGGCTGCTTCAGTTCCTTCTTGTTGTAGATGAAGCAGAAGTAGTTGTTCACGATCGAGGTCCACTTGCCGGACGGGTCCTTGTCCGCGGCGGCGACCTGGTCCGCGCCCTTGGGACGGTAGGTGTCCAGGAGGCCCTTGCCGTCGGCCTGCTGGATGAACGGCGGGAGGGTGACGACCACGTCCGCCTTGGTGTTGGCCCGTTCGCGGGCGAGGCGCTGGACGGCCGCACCGGAGCCGGACTCGACGTAGTTGACCTTGATGCCGGTCTTCTTCCGGAAGTCCTCGAAGACCTTGTCGTAGAACCCGTCGCCCTTCTCGCTCTTGAGGCCGTCGGCGCTGTAGACGGTGATCTCCTTGGCGTGGGGGTCGGCGGTGGAGGCGCCACCGCATGCGGTGAGCGGGGCACCGAGGGCGAGGGCGGCGCAGCAGGCGGCGAGCGGCTTGCGGAAGGCGCGGGGGGCGGAGAGGGACATGGCGGGATAACTCCTAGTAAGCGCAAGGGGATCGGGGAGGGGCAGCGGTACTGGGGAGGTTCAGCGGTACGAGGCCTTGGTGCGGATGCGGGAGACGCCCAGGAGGACGAGCAGGGTGGTGGCCATCAGGGCGACCGCCAGTGCGGCTCCGGCGAAGAGGGAGCCGCGGTCGGTGACGGCGAAGATCTGGACGGGCAGCGGCAGCCAGTCCGGCGGATAGATCATCATCGTGGCGCTCAGCTCGCCCATGGACAGGGCGAAGCACAGGCCCGCCGCGGCGGTGAGGGACGGCAGCAGCAGGGGGAGCTTGACCCGCCACAGGACGTAGGCGGGGCGGGCGCCGAGGCCGGCCGCGCTCTGTTCGTACGCCGGGTCGAGGCGGGCCAGCGCGGCCGTCACGGACTGGTAGGCGAAGGCGGTGACCAGCACGGTGTGGGCGATGATCACGATCTGCGGGGTGCCGTTGAGGAGGAGAGGGGGACGGGAGAAGGCCACGAGGAGGGAGAGGCCCACGACCACGGAGGGGACGGCGACGGGCAGCAGGAACAGCCCGTCGAGGAGGCGGCGTGCGCGGCGGCCGAGCCGTTCGGCGGCCAGGGCCGCCCAGGTGCCGGCGGTCAGGGCGCCGACGCTCGCGGCCAGTGCGGTCAGGACGCTGGTGAGCAGGGCGTCGAGCGCATCGCCGCGGGCGAGGTCCCGATAGTGCGTCAGCGTCGCGCCGGAGGGCAGCGCGCCGCTCCAGTTGCTCGCGAAGGACGCGGCGGCGATCACCACCAGCGGCAGGGCGAAGACGGGCAGGAAGAGGGCGAAGAAGAGGGTGTGGACGGCCCGGCGGGCGGTCCTGCTATGCACCAGCACGGTGAGCACCTCCGGTGCGGATGGCCGGACGGCCGCCCGTACGGGACATCACGGTCCGGTAGAGGGCGTAGAGCCCGGCGGACAGCGCGATGTTGACGACGGCGACGACGCAGGCCCCGGTGTAGTCGCCGTCGAGGATGGCCTTGGTGTAGACGAGCATCGGCAGGGTGACGACGTCCTTGGCGCCGGTGAACAGCACGATCCCGAACTCGTTGAGGCAGAGGACGAGGACCAGTGCGCCGCCCGCCGTGAGCGAGGGCAGCGCCTCCGGCAGGATCACCTTCCGTACGATCCGCCACGGCCGGGCACCGAGCGAGGCGGCGGCCTCCAGCTGTCCGGTCTCGACCTGCGAGAAGGCGGCGAGCAGCGGCCGCATCACGAACGGGGTGAAGTAGGTGACCTCGGCCAGCAGGACGCCCCAGGGGGTGTGGAGGAAGTCCAGCGGCCCCTGGGCGGCGCCGGTCAGATCCGTCCACAGGCCGTTGGCCATGCCCACGGTGCCGTAGAGGAACAGCAGGGCGAGGGTGATCAGGAAGGAGGGGAAGGCGAGGAAGATGTCGATGAAGCGGCCGAGTGCCCTGCCTCCGGGGAGCGGGACGAAGGCGATCACGAGGGAGAGCGCCAGCCCGAGGAGCAGGGCGCCGGCGGTGGCGCCGCCGGCGATCAGCACGGTATTCGTCAGCGCCTCGCGGAAGGAGGCCTCGGCGAGGACCGTGGTGTAGGGGGCGGTGGAGTGGCCCCCGTCCTCGGGGCTGAAGGACTGCCACACCACCAGGGCCAGGGGGTAGAGGAAGACCAGCGCGAGGGCGGCGACGGGGGGCAGGGCCCAGAGGGCGGGGCCGGGGCGGCGGGGGCGGGCGGCAGGGCGGGCGGCGGGGTTGCCGACAGGGTGGCCGAGAGGGCGGACGCTCTCGGTGGCCCGGGCGGACGCTGCCGTCCCACCCGTCCCGTCTGTCCTGGCTGTCTCGTCTGTCCTGCCCGCCCCCACCGTCTTGGCCGTCCCGCCTGTCCCGCCTGTCCCGGCCATCCTGTCTGTCCCGGCCGCCACCGCCGTATCCGTCCTAGGCATGCGGAACACCGCCCTCGCCGAGCCCGGCCGGGATGAGGACCGCGTCCTCGGGTGCGAAGTGCAGGGCGACCTCGTCGCCCAGCGCCGGTGTCTCGCGCAGTTCGCGCACGTCGGCGAGGACGCGGTGGCCGTCGACCGCCGCATACAGCCGGTGCGTCGAGCCGCGCCACTGCACCTCGGTGATCGTGCCGCGCAGCGTGGTGCCCCGGCCGTCACCGTACGGACTCTCGCCGAGGCCGACGAGGTGCGGGCGCAGACAGAGGGTGGCGCCGGCCCCCTCGGCCACGCCGTCGCCGACGGGCACGGTCAGCGTCCGGCCGGCGAAGTCGACCCCGTCGCCGTCGCCGCGCACCGTCACCGGCAGCAGATTGGCGGTGCCGACGAAGGACGCGGTGAACTCGGTGCGCGGGCGGCGGTAGAGCTGCTGCGGGGTGCCGCAGTCCTGCAGCCGGGCCTTGTCCAGCACCGCGATCCGGTCGGCCAGGGTCAGCGCCTCGACCTGGTCGTGGGTGACGTAGAGGATCGACACCTCGGGCAACTCGCGGTGCAGCCGGGCGAGTTCGGCGAGCATGCCGGAGCGCAGCTGGGCGTCGAGCGCGGAGAGCGGTTCGTCCAGCAGCAGCACGCCGGGGCGGATGGCCAGGGCCCGTGCGAGGGCGACCCGCTGCTGCTGGCCGCCGGACAGCTCCCTGGGGTGCCGGTCGGCGTAGGCGGCCATCCCGGTCATCTCCAGCGCCTCGGCGACCCGGCCGGGGATCTCGGCGCGCGGTGTCTTCTGCGCCTTGAGTCCGAAGGCGACGTTCTCGGCGACCTTCATGTGCGGGAACAGCGCGTACTGCTGGACGACCATGCCGATGCCTCGCCGGTGGGGCGGCAGTCCGGTCACGTCCCGGTCGCCGATCAGCACCCGCCCCGAGACCGGCTGGACGAATCCGGCGACCGCCCGCAGCGCGGTGGTCTTCCCGGAGCCGGACGGGCCGAGCAGGGCCATCACCTCACCCGGTTCGACGGTCAGGTCGAAGGAGTCCAGGACGGTGTGCTCCCCGTGCTTGCCGTAGGCGACGGAGACGTGGTCGAAGCGGATGCCCGAGGGTGAGGGTGAGGACGAAGACGACTGCGGGGGCGGGGGCGCGGCCCGGTCGGCGGACGGGCCGGCGCTCCGGCCGGGCGCCGCGGCGGCGGCTGGGGCGGGCATCTCACACCACTCCCAGCAGCGCGGGCAGTTCGGCGACCGAGCCCAGGATGTGGGTGGCGCCGGCGGACTCCAGCTGTGCCCGCTCGTGCGCACCGGTGAGCACCCCGGCGACGACCGAGGCGCCGGCCCGCCGCCCCGAGAGCATGTCGTACGAGGTGTCGCCGGCCACCGCGATCCGCCGGACGGAGTCGGTGGCGTGGGTGCGCAGCAGCGCGGTGAGGACCATGTCGGGGTAGGGGCGGCCGCGACCGCCCGCGTCGGCCGGGCAGAGGGTGAGCTCGACGAGGTCCTGCCAGCCGAGGGCACCGAGGATGGCGTCCTGGGTGACCCGGGCGAAGCCGGTGGAGAGTACGACGGTGCGGCCGGCCGCCCGCAGCGCCTCGATGGCCTCGCGGGCGCCGGGGACCGGCGCGATCCGTCCGCCGTCGACCAGTTCCCCGTAGGCCGTCTCGAAGGCGGTGTTGGCGCGCCGGGCTGCGGCCTCGTCGCCGAAGAGATGCCGGAAGACGGAGATCTTGGACTCCCCCATGGTGGCCCGTACGTAGGCGAGCTTTTCGGCATGCCCGGGGCTGCCCGGTTCGACGCCCAGGTGGCGGGCGGCGACGTCGAAGGCCTGCTCGACCAGTCCGCCGTCGGCGACGGTGGTGCCGGCCATGTCGAGGACGATCAGGTCGATGGCGGTGGGGTCGGTGCTCTCCTCTCGGTCATCGACACTGTCGGCGCTGTCGGTCATCTCGCTGATATCGGTCAACTCACTCACCAGCCCAGTTCGTTCGCGGTGGTCTCGGCGATTGCCGGGGAACAGGTCATGCCGCGCCCGCCGGGCCCGGTCACCAGCCAGACGCCGTCACGGACCTGCTGCCGGTGCACCACCCGAGCGGTGTCGGTGCACTGTGCGTAGACCCCGGCCCAGCGGCGGCGGATACGGGGCAGCGGGCGGCCCAGGATCGACTCGACGACCCCGGTCAGGTGCTCGTAGGGCTCCTCGACGGTGTCGAAGGCGAACGGCGTCGCGTATTCATGGGTGTCGCCGATGGTCAGTCCGCCGTCGGCGCGCTGGACCATCAGCAGCTGCATCTTGTGCGCGGCGGCGGCCGGCGCCTGCGCCTGGCCCGCGTTGAGCGCGTCCAGGGCCGCGCTCCGGTACGCCGGGTAGTAGCGGAAGCTGTCGGCGTCGGCGACGGAGGTGGTCAGCGGCTCGCCGAGCGGGTCGGTCTGCATCATCTGCAGCCGCACCCGGCGCACCGGCAGCTCGGGGGCCAGCTCACGCACCAGGCCGCCGAGCCAGGCACCGGTGCACAGGATGACGGCGTCGCCGCGGTGGAGGTCGCCGTGGTCGTCGCGTACGGCGCGTTCGCCGGTCACCTCGCGGACCTCACGGCCGCCGAGGTAGGTGTACCGGCCGGACTCCAGCAGCGCCGCCTTCAGGGCGCGTTGGGCGGTCCGGGGTTCGACGGCGGCGTCCCGCTCGCACCACAGCGCACCGGCGAACTCGCCGCGCAGGGCGGGGTTGCGGGCACGGGCCTCGTCGGCGTCGAGCAGCCGGTAGCCGCGGGCGGCGGCGTCGGGGCGGCGGGCGGCGGCCTCGGCGACGGCCAGCTCGGCGGCGTTCTTGACGACGGTCAGCGAGCCGATGGCTCGGAAGCCGAGCTCGGGGACGCGGGCGCCGATGCCCTCCCACAGCTCACGGGCGTGCAGAGCGGTCGTCAGCTCCTCGCCGCCGGCCCGGCCGCTGACCCAGATCTGTCCGAAGTTACGGACCGAGGCGCCGCGGGCCTCGGCCTCCCGCTCGATGTGCAGGACCTCGTGGCCCCGCTCGACTGCGTGCCAGGCGTGCATGGTTCCCAGCACGCCGGCTCCGACAACTATGACTCGCATGCCCCAGACGGTCGCGGCGGTGGGTGACCCGGCGGGGGCGCACCGACGACGCGATGGTGAACAGGGCCCCAAAGTTGGCCTAGACCCGTTATCTTCTCGTGACCTCCAGGAGCTCGGGCCGAGTCAGGCGGGGGCCGGCGCTCGACCGGCGGACCTAGGACCTGCCTTCAAAGTCCCGCCCCACCCCGCCTTCACTCCGCCCCGGCAGGCTTCCCCAAATGCGTGGTGAAGGAGAACCGGTCGCCCCGGTAGAGCGAGCGCACCCGTTCCAGCGGGCGGCCCCGGGTGTCCCGCGAGAGCCGGTGGATCAGCAGCATCGGCAGTGCGCCCGGCGTGCCGATCAGCAGTGCCTCGCGCGGGGTGGCGAGGACGGTCTCCAGCCGCTCGTCCGCGTCGCCGAAGCCGATGCCCAGCCGCTGGTGGAGATAGGCGTAGAAGGACGAGTCCGGTGCGAAGTCGGTGGCGAGGTCCGGCACCCGCTCGACCGCGACATAGGTGCTCTCCAGCCCGACCCGCTCGTCGTCGGCGAGCAGCACCCGCTCCATGTGCCAGACGGCGTCGCCCACGTCGAGCCCCAGATCGCCGGCGAGCTGCGGCGGACACGGGAACCGGTCCAGGCTGACGAGATGCCGGCCCGGCTTGCGTCCCTGGCTGCGTACGCCCTCCGTATAGCTCGCGAGCGACAGCGACTGCTCCATCTTGGGGCCCGCGACGACCGTGCCCCGCCCCAGCCGCCGCAGCCGCCCCTCCAGGATCAGCTCACGCAGGGCCTGGCGCAGGGTCTCGCGGGAGACCTCGAAGCGCAGCGCCAGCTCGCGCTCGGTGGGCAGCACCTCGCCCTCGCCCAACTCCTCCAGCAGCGCGGCGATGTCGACCTTGGCCGCGTAGTACTTGGGGATGCGTCCGTGCTCGGGGACGCCGGACCGGATGGGTGCGCCAGGATCCTGGCCGTACGGGAACTCCACGCGGTGATCCTCGCACTACGGGCGGAAGGGGCGGCGCGGGGGCGGCGCGGAGGGGGGCGGTACACGGGCGGTGCGCGGTGCGCGAGGCCGCGAGGTACCTCAAGGGGGGGCCGCCCGGCTCAGGAAGTGCACAGGCTCAGGACATGCGCAGGCTGCACAGGTCAGTACGCGCACAGGCTCAGGAGGCCCGCCCGCCCCCCAGGCCGGCCTGCCGGTCCCCGAAGAGCGGTGCCAGCACCAGTTCCGCCGCGCCGTCCGCGACCACCCGCGCACCGCCGCGGGCGAGCGCCACCGGCACCGTCCCCCCGGCCCCGGCCGCCCTGCCGCGGGTACGGGCCTGCTCGGCGAGTGCCGTGGTCACGCCGTCGAGGAACGCGTCGGGGTGGTCCAGTACGGTGCGGCCGCCGAGCAGCACCCGGTCGATGTCCAGCAGCTCCACGAGGTTGGCGGCGCCCACGCCCAACACCCGTGCGGCGCCCGGCAGATCGCCGCGGGCGACCGCCGCCAGGCACAGCGCCTCGATGCAGCCACGCCGTCCGCAGCCGCAGCGCGGGCCGTCCCACTGCACGATCTGGTGGCCGAATTCACCGGCACCGGTGCGCGGACCGCGGTAGAGGCTGCCGCCCAGTACGAGCCCGGCGCCGAGGCCGGTGCCCAGATGGAGGTACCCGAAGGAGCCGGCGCCCGCCGGTATCCCCTGGGCCAGGCCCAGTGCCGCCGCGTTGGTGTCCTTGTCCAGGATGACGGGCAGGCCGAGGCGTTCGGCAGCTGCGTCCCGCAGCGGGAAGCCGTCCCACCGTGGCGCGCCGGTGACCCGGTGCAGGACGCCGGTGGTGTGGTCCAGCGGGCCGGGGCAGGCCACCCCGGCGCCCAGCACCGGCGGCCCGCCGGCCTCGGCGCGCAGGGCGGCGACCTCCCGTTCGACGGTGGCGAGCACCTGCCCGGCGCCCTCCTCGAAGGCGAGCGGGGCACGCCGTACGCCGACCGCTTCGCCCGCGAGGTCGGCGAGGACGGCGGTGAGCTCGTCGCGGTCCAGATGCAGTCCGACGGCGTGCCGGGCGCCGGGGACCAGTCGCAGGACGGTGGCGGGCTTACCGCCCGTGGAGGCGCGGCGGCCCGCCTCGGTGACCAGGCCGCCGTCCCGCAGCCGGGCGGTGATCTTGCTGACGGCCTGCGGGGTCAGCCCGGTGCGGCCGGCGAGCTCCCGCCGGCTGACGCCCTCCTCGCCGGCCGCGCGCAGCAGCCCGAGCACCAGCGCGGCGTTGTGCCCGCGCAGGGCGGGGAGATTGGCGCCCGGAGGCACGCCGACGGGGCCGTCATGGGGGAGGTCATTGCAGGTCACCCACCCATTGTCCGCATCGCTTGCACTTTGGCAACAGCGTTGCTTAAGTGGGCCCATGAGCGAGAAGCGCGACTCCACCGGCACCGCCGCCGCCCCTCACGACCCGCTCCGCGTCGGCCTCATCGGCTACGGCCTGGCGGGCTCGGTCTTCCACGCCCCGCTGATCGCGGCCACCGAGGGCCTGCGACTCGACACCGTCTCGACCACCCACCCGGAGCGGCAGGCGCAGGCCCGCGCCGAGCATCCCGGGGTCCGTACGGTCGACACCCCCGAGGCGGTGCTCGCCCGCGCCGCGGACCTCGATCTGATCGTGCTGGCGACACCGAACAAGACGCATGTGCCGCTCGCCACCGCCGCTCTGGAGGCCGGTCTGCCGGTGGTGGTCGACAAGCCGCTGGCCGCGACCGCCGCCGAGGCCGAGAAACTGGCGGCGCTCGCCGAGGACCGCGGCCTGCTGCTCTCCGTCTTCCAGAACCGCCGCTGGGACAACGACTTCCGCACCGTCCGCACGCTGGTCGAACGGGGCGAGCTCGGCGACGTCCAGCGCTTCGAGTCCCGCTTCGAGCGCTGGCGGCCGCAGCCCAAGGGCGGCTGGCGCGAGTCCGGCGACCCGGCGGAGATCGGCGGCCTGCTCTACGACCTCGGCAGCCACCTCGTCGACCAGGCGCTGGTCCTCTTCGGCCCGGCCGTCTCCGTCTACGCCGAGTCCGTGGTCCGCCGCCCGGGCGCGGAGGCCGACGACGACTCCTTCATCGCCCTCACGCACGCGAACGGCGTCCGCTCCCACCTGTGGATGAGCGCCACCGCGGCCATGCTGGGCCCGCGCTTCCGGGTGCTGGGCAGCCGGGCGGGCTATGTGAAGCACGGCCTGGACCCGCAGGAGGCCGCACTGCGCGAGGGCCGCCGGCCCGGTGACGGGGAGGGCGACTGGGGCGTGGAGCCGGAGTCCCGCTGGGGCCGGACCGGTGCCGGGTCCTCCCCGCAGAGCGGTGGCGGCGAGCGGGTACCGACGCTGCCGGGCGACTACCCCGCCTACTATGCCGCGATCGCACGGGCGCTGCGCGAGGGCGGCCGCCCACCGGTGACCGCCACCGAGGCGGCGGCCGCCCTCCGCGTCCTGGAGGCCGCGAAGCGTTCGGCCGCGGAGGGCCGTACGGTCCGGATCGTGGGCTGAATCCCGCGTCTTCGTCTTTCCCGCCGTTGCTCCCCCACTGCCTAAAGGGCCCTAAAGGGCGTGGGGGAGCAACGGCGCACGCACCGCGAAGCGGGCGGCAAACGGCGACAAACCCCCACGGCGGGAAAGCCGAAAACGTGGAGAAAAACTACGCTTCGCGTAGGCGCTGGCGCTGCCGTCCCAGGCCGTCGATCTCCAGTTCCACAATGTCGCCGGCGCGCAGGTACGGCTTGGGGTCCGGGTGGCCCATGGCGACGCCGGCCGGGGTGCCGGTGTTGATGATGTCGCCGGGGTGGAGGGTCATGAACCGGCTGATGTAGCGGACCACTTCGGCCACCGGGAAGATCTGTTCGGCGGTGGTGCCGTCCTGTTTCAGCTCGCCGTTGACCCACAGCCGCAGGCCGAGGGCCTGCGGGTCGGGGACCTCGTCGGCGGTCACCAGCCACGGGCCCAGGGGGTTGAACGTCTCGCAGTTCTTGCCCTTGTCCCACTGGCCGCCGCACTCGATCTGGAAGGCGCGTTCGGAGACGTCGTGTGCCACGGCGTAGCCGGCCACCGCCGCCAGTGCCTGTGCATCGCTCTCGAGGTAGCGGGCCCGGCGGCCGATGACGACCGCCAGCTCCACCTCCCAGTCGGTCTTCACGCTGCCGCGCGGGACCAGCACGGTGTCCTCGGGGCCGACGACCGTGTCCGGGGCCTTCAGGAAGAGGATCGGCTCCTCGGGGGGCGTGGCCCCCGTCTCCCGGGCGTGGTCGTGGTAGTTCAGCCCGACGCACACGATCTTGCCGATCCGGGCCAGCGGCGGGCCGGTGCGCAGCCCGGCCGCATCGAGCGGTGGCAGCTCACCGGACGCGGCGGCGGCGCGGAGGCGGGCCAGTGTTCCGTCGTCGGCGAGCAGCGCTCCGTCGATGTCCGGCACCAGGCCGGACAGGTCCCGCAGGACCCCGGCCTCATCGAGCAGCGCCGGGCGTTCCGCCCCGGCCGTTCCGACACGCATCAGCTTCATCGGCTCCACTCCCGTGGTCGAAGGTCGGCCCGGGACAGGGGAGTTCCGGGCCGGCCGATGGGGGACGGCCATCGAGCGATTTGGGCGATCGTCCAAGAACGGGGTCCGGTCCGCAAGACCCCGTTCACGGACTGGACCGTTACCGGGTGGTAGTGGCGGTCTCCGCGACGGCCTCGCGGGAAGCCCCGGCCTTCTGCGGCTTCGGCCCGTCGGCCGGGCGAATCCTGCTCCGGGAGCCGGCCCCGGTCCGGGAGTCGGCCCCCGCCTGGGAGCCTGCCCCGGCCTGGGAGTTGGCCCTCGCCCGGGCCGCGCGCTGCCGGGCCGCGCGGCTCTTCGGCGCGCCCTTGCGGTCCGTACGCTGCGACGCCGGACCCTGCTGTGCCGGACGCTGCGACGAAGGACCCTGCTGCGGGGCCCGCGTGCCCGTGGCGCCGTCGGCCGGGGCGGGCACCTGGTCCCCGGACGGGGCGGCGGCCTTCGCCTTGGTACGAGCCGGCGCCCCCTTGGCCGGCGTCCCCTTTGCCGCCAGTGCCTTGGCCGGCGCCCCCTTGGCCTGCTTGCCTCCGGCCGGCTTCCCCTCGGGCCGGGCCGCCGCGGTGGCCGCGTCCGCGTCCGCCTCGGCGCGCTTCCGGTCCCGGTGCAGCAGCGCCCGCTCGCAGACCGTCCAGGTCGTCGTCGTGACCATGTAGAGCCCGGCGGCCAGCGGCACCACGGCCACCGTGACCAGCGTGCCGAAGGACAGCAGCGGCATCACCTTGGCCATGGAGGCCATCCCGGGCAGTGCCGGGCCGGCGCCCGCGGCCGGCTGCGGGGCCTTGGCCATCGTGGCGCGGGCCCGGCGGTAGTTCCAGGTGGCGACGGCCGCGATCAGCGCGAACAGCGCGAGGTAGACCCGTCCCTGCGGACCGAAGGGCCCGCCGTCCGCCAGCGCCTGGCTCCAGTGGCCGCCGAGCGGCGCCCCCAGCAGTGTGTGCTGCAGGAGGCCGCCGCCCCCGGTGGTGAACAGGTGGTACATCACGAAGAAGACGGGCATCTGGAGCAGGGTCGGCAGACAGCCGGCCAGTGGCGAGGAGCCGGTCTCGGCGTACAGCTCGGAGGTCGCCTTCTGCAGGCGCTCGGGGTGGCCCTTGTGCTTGCGCTGCAGCGCGGCGAGCTGCGGGGCGAGCGCCGTACGAGCCTTCTCGCCGCGGGCCGCGGCGCGGGCGAGCGGGTGCAGCGCGGCGCGGACACCCAGGGTGCACAGCACGATGGTGGCGGCCATCGCCGCGGGGCCGAAGAGCGGGGCGAGCGCCTCGGCGCCGTGCGCCAGCGCGTCGCCGAGGAAGCCGAACATGGACATGGGTGAGCCCTCCACGGGGTCTCGTCGTGCCGGGATGAGGATTCGGCGTGACGAGCCGCGCGGACGCGGAATCGGTGCGGTGACCGGACCGGATGCGGCGGTGCAGACCGGCGGTGCGGTGCTGCGGACCGGATGCGGTGCGGTGAGCGGACCGGGCGCCTACGCGGCCGTCGGGAGGGCGCGGCCCGGTGCTCGGGGGCGCGGGCGGCCTGCCGCGTCGGGATCACGTTGGGGCAGGAAGGCCGTACGCCGCTCGCGGTCGCGCAGCGCCGTACGGATCCGGCCCGGTGGCAGCGGCCGGGCGCAGGCCGCGATCAGGAAGGCGCGGCACAGGAGCAGCAGCGCGCCGGTGGTCGCGGCGGCGGTCAGGGCGGTGGTGAGCCCCGTCTGTGTGAGCAGGAAGCCGGCCAGGAGGAAGAAGAGGGCCGAGGTGTACAGGCGCCAGAGATCGAGGATGCGGTACATCCGGCGTCCTCCTCGGGTTGTCCGGTCGTCAAGAGTTATCGGCTTCCGCTCAAGAGTAGCCACAGATCTGGGCAGCCGTGAGCCCGGCCGATAACTTGCCCCCCTGCCGTCGGGACGTCGGCAGGACCAGGGGGCCGAGGGGGAACACCTAGGAGGTGCTGTGCGCGACATCAGCGTTCCGGCCGTGGCGGCTCGACTGCGGACCGGCGGTCTTGCCGACTCGGTTTTCGACACCGCGAACCACCAGCCGGATTTCGCTCAGCTCGCCCGCCGCGACGCCAGAGCGCCCGGCGGCTGGCAGGAGGTGTCCGCGGCGGAGTTCCGGGACGAGGTCATGGCCCTGGCCAGGGGGCTGCTGGCGGACGGGGTACGGCCCGGCACCCGGGTCGCGCTGATGTCCCGTACGCGCTACGAGTGGACTCTGTTCACCTATGCGCTGTGGGCGATCGGCGGACAGCTCGTACCGGTCTATCCGACCGCCTCGGCCGAGCAGGTGCGCTGCATCCTCGCCGGGGCGAAGATCACCGCGATCGTCGTCGAGAACGAGGCGCAGGCCATGACCGTGGCCGAGGCCTGCGACGAGCCGGCCAGACTGCGCCGGCTGTGGCAGCTGGACCTGGACTGCGTCCGGCGGCTGTCGGAGGAGGGCACCCGGCTGCCCGAGGCGGAGGTGCACCGGCTGCGCCACACGGTCTCCCCCGAGGGGATCGCGGCGATCGTGTACACCTCGGGGACCACCGGGCGCCCGCGCGGCTGTGTGATCACCCACGCCAATCTCGCCGCCGAGTGCGACACCCTCTACGCGGGCTGGGGCGGGCTGCTGGCCGCGCCCGGCGAACGCCCCTCGCTGCTGGCCTTCCTGCCGTTCGCGCAGATCTACGGGCTGATGGTGCAGGTGGCGTGTCTGCGCGGCGGGGTGAAGCTCGCCCATCAGCCCGATGTGTCGTCGGAGGAGTTGCTGCCGGCCCTGGCCTCGTTCCGTCCGACGTTCCTGTTCGCGGTGCCGTACGTCTTCGAGAAGATCTGCGCCCGCGCCCGGCTGGCCGCCGAAGCGGCGGGCCGGCGGCGGACGTTCGACGCGGCGATGACGGTGGCGGTGCGCTACGCGGAGGCGATGGCCGAGGAGGCGCGGGGCACCGGACGCGGCCCCGACCCGTTCCTGCGGGCCCGGCACGCGCTCTACGACCGGCTGGTGTACTCCCGCATCCGGCAGACGCTGGGCGGCCGGGTGCACACCGCGATCACCGGCGGCTCCCCCCTCCTGCGCGAACTGGGCCTGCTCTTCGCCGGGATGGGCATCACCGTCTACGACGGCTACGGCCTGACGGAGACCAGCGGCGCGATCACCGTACAGCCGCCCGGCAGGGTGCGGTTCGGGACGGTGGGCCGCCCGCTGCCGGGCAGCGCGGTGCATCTGGCGCTGGACGGCGAGGTGTGGGTGCGCGGTCCGGTGGTGTTCGCCGGTTACCTCGACGAGGACGGCACCGCGGGCGACGGGCTCTACGACGGCTGGCTGGCGACCGGCGACCTGGGGCATCTGGACGAGGACGGCTACCTCGTCATCACCGGCCGCAAGAAGGACATGCTCATCACCAGCAACGGCAAGAGCGTGGCCCCGCAGGGCCTGGAGCAGCGGCTGTGCTCCCATCCGCTGATCTCGCAGGCCGTGGTGGTCGGCGACAACCGGCCCTATGTCACCGCGCTGCTCACCCTGGACCCCGAGGCGCTGGAGCACTGGCGCAAGCTGCGCGACGAGCCCGGCGCCGACTCCGCCGCGCCGACGCCGGAGGAGCAGCTGCAGGCGGAGGTGCGGCGGGCGGTGGCGCGCGCCAACGCATCGGTGTCGCGGGCCGAGTCGATCCGCGCCTTCCGGGTGCTGCCGGGCCGGTTCAGCCAGGAGTCCGGGCTGCTGACGCCGTCGCTCAAGCTGCGCCGGGCGGCGATCGTCAGAACCTACGCCGCGGAGATCGACGCCCTGTACGCGGAGGGCAAGCGCGAGGACCCCGGCACCCGGCGGGACCGCCGCCGCTGGGCCGCGGCGGGCCTGTACGCACGCTGAGCACGGCGCACACCACGCTGGACGGGCCCGGCCGGGCATACGAAATCCGACGCACGTCACCCGTTACCCCGGCCGGGCCCGCACGCGGAACCGTAGCAGTGCCGCGGCGGGCCCGGCCGTAATTTGTCCAGGGGTGAGGACCCGGGCCCGCCGGAGTGGTGCGGCACTTAGCGTCCGGTGGGATTCCAGTAGTGACGAACCGGGAGGCCGTGTGCGGTCCATCCTCAGCAATTCCGCAACATCCGGGCGGACCATCGCCACCGGCCTGGTGGTTGCCGCGCTCGTGGCCACGCTCGCGGCGCTGCTGCTGCCCGTCCAGCTCTTCGGCGAGTCGGCGGCCGCGGCGACCACCACCCTGTCGTACGACGACGACGGCGGCGGCACGGTCGAGACCCGCTACGGTCCGCTCACCGCGATGGACCGGGACTTCGTACGCAAGGTCAAGCTGGCCGGGCTGTGGGAGCTGCCCTCGGGCCGGATGGCGCAGCAGCGCGGGACGACCGCCGCCGTCCGCACGGCCGGCAACCACCTCGTGGCGGGGCACACCGAGCTGGACCAGCGGTCGAACGAGGCCGGGCGGGCGCTGGGCATCGACCTGCCCACGGAGCCCAACGTCGCCCAGCAGGGCTGGCTCGGGCAGCTCAAGGCCGCCCAGGGCAAGGAGTTCGACGCGACGCTGGCCGAGTTGTTGCGCCGGGCCCACGGCAAGGTCTTCGGGCTGGTGGCCCTGGTCCGCGACCAGACCAAGAACACGATGGTGCGCGCCCTGGCGGACCGCGCCAACGACGTCGTGCTGGACCACATCACGGTCCTGGAGAAGACCGGGAACGTCGACTTCAACACTCTGCACAGCAGCTGATCGCAGGCAGTCCCCGGTTCCTGCGGATCCGCCCACAACCCCTGTGAAACCGACCAGGACGACACCCCTCACATCGGACGAAGCGAAGTGATCTCATGAGGCAACGGCAACAGGCCCATAAACGCTCGCGTTTGACGAACAGAATGCTCATCGGCGCGACCGCCCTCCTGCTGGGCGGCGGCGGGCTGGCCGCCTACGCCACCACGGCGCTGGCGGGCAACCAGACCACCCCCGGCACGGCGTCCGGCCATCAGCACACCGCGTCCGGCATCACCATCTCCTGCCCCGATGTGGGCGAGCGCCTGCGGACCGTCCCGCACAGCGCCCAGCTCCCGGTCTCCAAGGGGCTGTCCGCCCTCGACAAGCAGGTGCACGACGCGTACCACCAGATGATGGGCGGCAGCGGCAGTGCCGTCATGGCCCCGCTCAAGGCGCAGCGGGAGAAGACCATCAGGATGATGGTCACCGCGATCGCCAAGAACACCAAGCGTCCCGGCTATCTGATCAAGATGAGCGGCTGCACCACCAAGCCCGTGACCGAGGGCGCGGGCGCGGGCGGCAACGACGCCACGAAGACCGTGAAGGAGGGCTGGTACCAGGGGCAGACCCCGAACCAGACCCAGGGCGGCCAGCAGGGTCAGCAGCAAGGGCAGCAGGGCCAGGACCCGAACCAGCAGGACCCGAACCAGCAGGGACAGCAGGGCCAGAACGGCGGCCAGCAGGGCCAGGCCGGCGGTCCCTCCCCCGACGACTTCGTGGACATCACCACCGTCCAGCCGAATGCGGACGCCCCGCCGTTCGCCGCCCCCAAGGGAGGCAACGCCTCGACGGGCACCTTCACCACCGAGTGCGGGCGCAACGAGGACGGCCACTTCAACTCCGACAACGTCATCGTGACCCCGGGGGTCAGCAACGGCGCCCACCACACCCACGACTACGTCGGCAACAAGGCCACCGACGCCTTCGCCGACGACAACAAGCTCGCCGCCTCCGACACCACCTGCAACAACGGCGACCAGTCCACCCACTACTGGCCCGTGCTGCGCAAGCTGGACGGCGCCGCGGAGCAGAAGCCGGGCGCCGCACAGGACGCCAACGTCGGCACGACCCTGACCCCGGCCACGGTGACCCTGAAGTTCCGGGGCAGCCAGGTCGGCCAGGTCGAGGCGATGCCCCGCTTCATGAAGATCATCACCGGCGATGCCAAGGCGTTCACCAACGGCACCAAGAACGCCAACGCCTCCTGGAGCTGCACCGGCTTCGAGGACCGGCAGCTGAAGGACAAGTACCCGCTGTGCCCCAAGGGTTCCCAGGTCGTGCGGACCTTCGCCTTCCAGAACTGCTGGAACGGCCGGGACATCGACAGCGGCAACCACCGTGACCATGTGGCGTTCTCGGACCAGAACGGCGTCTGCCCCAGCGGCTTCAAGGCGATCCCGCAGCTCACCCAGCGGATCACCTACGACGTCCCGCAGGGCGACAGCTTCGCGGTGGACAGCTTCCCCGAGCAGCTGCACAAACCGGTGACCGACCACGGCGATTTCATCAACGTGATGCCGGACCAGCTGATGAGCAAGGCGGTCGACTGCATCAACAGCGGCCGCAACTGCACCTGAGACCGACCCCGGTGAGCCCTGAGCCCCTTGGGGGATCTTCCCCAAGGGGCTCACTCGCGGGCCGTGGTGGGGGTGGCGGCGGTGGGCTCGGTGGGCGGTGGTCCGTGTGGGATCGGTGAGCGGTGGCCAGTGGCCGGTGGCCGGTGGTCGCGGCGCTTGGTCGTGGACCGTGGCCGTCTCCCTAGGGGCCGCCGCCCGAGGTCGTGCCCCTGGCCCACGGCGTACGGCCCACAAGCACAACGGGCCACGCCTCCCCCGGCGCACGGCAAAGCAGCGGCCCCGTCCCGGATGTCCGGGGATCGGGGCCGCTGCTCGGCGCCGGGTGGCTGTCGCTGTGCCGGAAGGCCCCCACCGTTCCGGCCGGCCGTCAGCTCAAGGGGCGCGGTGCTTCATCCGCCGGTCCTCAAAGACCGTTGACGCGGGCCTCACGGGCCATGCCCAGCGGGCGTATGGACGAGGCGACGGCCCGTGCGCGGCGGCCGGCCCGTGCGCGGTAGCTGCGGACGTGCGCCATCAGGCGGCGGCTGCGCAGCGCCATCTCCAGCTCGAAGCGGGTGCGCGGATCGCGCAGCACCGGGCCGAAGAGCTTTTCGATCTGACGCAAACGGTAACGGACCGTCTGGGGGTGCACATGCAGCAGTTTGGCCGCCTCGGGGGCACCGCCGCCCTCCAGCCACGCCAGCAGCGTGACTTCGAGCCGTTCGCTCTGCCGGGGCGTCAGCTCCTCCAGCGGGCCCAGCCAGCGGGAGGTCAGCGCGTCGGCCAGCGACTCGTCCTGGAGCAGCAGCAGCGCGGAGAGGTGGTCGTCGACGAACGCGGGCCGCGACTCGGGGCCGACCCGTCCCGGGGCCAGCGTCAGCAGATACCGGGCCCAACGCAGCGAGGACGCGGTGTCGGTGGCCGGTACGACGTGTCCGACCGCGGCCGGCCGTCCCTTGAGCGCCGCCTCCAGGCGGGCCCGGGTCTGGGTGGCCGGGTCGGGGACGAACAGGCAGGTGTATCCGTCGACCGAGCCGATGAGAGCGTGCCCGAGTGCCGCGGCGAGCTGGGCGGCCTCGGCGGGTGTGGCGAGGACGACGGCCTGGAGGGTGTCGGGGATGGGCCAGCCGGCCTCACGGGACAGCTCGGTCAACCCCTTCTCCGGCAGCTCCCGTTGTCCGGCAAGGACGTCGAACAGGTCCTGGCGGGCCCGGGCCACCGGCATCGGAGTCACCACGGACGGTACTGCCCGAGGTTTACTCTCCGACTCTTTTTGGTACCCAAGAACTGTCAGCAAGGCCTGTTCAAGTGCCCATTGTGCCTCTTCTACGGGAGTATCCCCGAGAAGTGCGGACAATGCGGGAAATCCGCGTTGCAACTCTGCGACCAACTTGTCTGCGAGATCCGGAAGTTCATTTCTGACTACCCGGTTCCACTCGCCTCGTGGACGCGACCAGATGCGGTTCAGGAGATCACACATCGCTACCTCGATCCTGGCGGGGATGGGGCCGTTACTGGGGATTGGCGCCCCTCCGGGCGCCTGAGTCGGCATCATCCGGAGTCACCCCGCGGGACCGCGATGCCAGTGCAGGAATTTGTCACAGCGCGATAAACCTTACGAAAGCTTGAACGCGTTCGGAGATGCTTTTACACATCCGGATTACGGCCCTGCGTATCCGACCGGTTACAGAATGTTTAGTGTTACCGGGGGTCACCCGAACAAAAGCCCCGGGCAAATTACGCCCCCGGGAGATTTCATCGAAATTCGCATCCCGCACCCGCGCCCTGACACCGGGAGGTCCGATGTCCGCACCGCGTATGCAGAGCCGCCGCGCCGCGCACCGAGCCCGGCCCTCGCCGTTCGTGCCCCGCCCCCGGCGTCCCCCGAACGAACCCGGGCCGCCGGCCCGCCGACCGGCCGGCGGCTTCGCCGGAACCGCCGTGCTCCGCCCGGCGCTTCCGGCCGCACTGCTGCTCTTCCTCGCCGTCGTGCTGCGCTCCGGCGCGATGGACGGCGTACTGAACTTCCTGGACTTCGGCGCCGGGGTGCTCGCGCTGGTCTCCCTGTCGGTCACCGTGCTGTGGGGCCTGGCCGCCACCGACCGGATGGTGCTGAACTCCGGCCACCGGCTGCTCGCCCAGGCCGTGCACCGCGGCACCGGCGTCGCCGGCCTCGGCTTCCTCGGCCTGCACATCTGGATCAAGGTCACCGAGGGCCACACCGATGCGATGGCCGCCGCGGTGCCCTTCACCGATGGCGCCCGCCCGGGCCTCATCGGCCTCGGCACCCTCGCCGCCTATGTGTTCATCGCCGTCGCGGTGACCGGCGCGGTGCGCGGCGCCTTCACCGGCATCACGGCCTCCCGGTGGTGGCGGGGGCTGCACATGAGCGCGTACGCCGCCTGGGGGCTGGCCCTGGTGCACGGCCTGCGGGCGGGCCGTCCCGCGGCCGGCTATGCCCTCGTCGGCTATGCCATCTGCCTTGTCGCGGTGGCCGTACGACTCGCGCTGCGGATGCGCGACTCACGCAGGAACACAGGAGAACTCCCATGACCGCCCCCGCCCCCACCCGCCCGCTCCCGGCCGTTCCCGGCCCCGCGGAGCCCGTGCCGACCCTGGCGTCCTTCGGCCCGCCCCGCCTGCTGGCGGGGCTCGACGAGATGCCGCGCATGGGCCGGGTGGCGCATCTCGCCCGTCACGGCGGCCTGCCCCAGCTCAGCTCCACGGAGCTGGTGGCGCTCGCCGAGGACATCGACCTGCGCGGCCGGGGAGGTGCGGGCTTCCCCTTCGCCCGCAAGCTCACCGCCGTCATGGACGGGATGCGCAAGGCCGACGGCAAGGGCGCGGTGGTCGTCAACGGCAGCGAGGGCGAGCCCAGTTGCCTCAAGGACACCGCGCTGCTGCTGCACGCCCCGCACCTGATGCTCGACGGCGCCCTGCTGGCCGCCGACGCGCTCGGCGCCCAGGAGGTCGCGATCGGCGTGACCCGCATGGACGTGCTGAACTCCGTGCAGAGCGCCATCGACGAACGCGGCCCGGTGCGGCCGACGTTACGGGTCACCCTGCTGACCGAACGGTTCGTCACCGGCGAGGGCTCCGCGATGACGAACGGACTGGGCGGCGGCGCCGGCCTGCCCTCGGGCCGCAAGATCCGCTCCAGCGAGCGGGGGCTGAACGGTGTGCCGACGCTGCTGTCGAACACCGAGACCTACGCCCAGCTCGCCGTGGCCGCCCGGCTCGGTGCACTCGGCTACCGCACCACGGGCCTGCCCACGGAGCCCGGCACGCTGCTGCTGACGGTCGCCGGCAGCCGGGTGGTGGAGGTGCCCTACGGCGTCTCGCTGGCCCGGGTCCTGGCGCTGTGCGGCATGGACCAGGGGCAGGGCGTGCTGATCGGCGGCTACCACGGCACCTTCGTCTCGCCCACCGACGCGCTGACCGCGAACCTGTCGAAGGAGTCGCTGGCCGAGTACAACGCGGTGCTCGGTGCGGGAGCGGTACTGCCGCTCCCCCACGACACCTGCCCCGCCGGCGAGACGGTACGCGTCGCGCAGTGGATGGGCGCCGAATCGGCCGGCCAGTGCGGCCCCTGCGTACTGGGCCTGCCCGCGCTCGCCGAGCAGCTCGACCGCGCCGTACGGGGCGGCGGCGCCGCCGCCCTGGAAGCCGTCCAGGCGCGGATGCGGGCGGTCGAGAAGCGCGGCGCCTGCAGCCATCCGGACGGCACCGCGCGCTTTGTCGCCTCGGCTCTCGCCGCCTTCCCCGAGGAGTTCGAGCGGCATGCGCAGGGGTTCGGATGCGGCCGCCCGGTGACCGGCGCGCTGCCGGTCACCGGGAGCCGGCCGCTGCCGTCCACCGTCCCCCAGCCGGCGCCCGCGCCCTCCCGGGCGGCCGCGCCGCCGCAGGAGCGGCTGCTGGTCGACTGGACGCTGTGCCGCGGCCACGGCCTGTGCGCGGATGTGGTGCCCGGCATCATCAAGCTGGGCCCGGACGGCTATCCGGAGAAGGCCAGCATGCCGCTGCCGGCCCGGATGCGGCGCCGTGCGCAGCTCGCGGTGCGCCGCTGCCCGGCGCTCGCGCTGCGGGTGCAGGGCGGCAGCTGAGGTGCGGGTGCGGGGCGCCAACAGGGGCGTGGGGCAAGGTTTTTGCCCGCGGAGAAAATTCTTCGGCTCCGTTGAACGCCCGGCACCCCGTAGCGCGTATTCCCCCGGCGACGGCACCCCGCCGGGGCCCCGGGCCGCATCGGCGCCCGGGCCACCGTCCCAGCCTTCACCCCGTCAAGCGACACACTCACCAACCGACCAAGGAGACATCATGAGCACTCGACGTCGTGCGGGTCTCGCGGCCGCGGCGGTCGCCACCCTGGCGCTGACCGCCGCCTGCGGCAGCAGCACCGAACAGAGCGCCGGCACCGCCACCACCGACCACGTCCAGCCCGCCGGGCAGGGCACCAGCGACTACGGCTACGGGTCCTCCGGCGGCGCGGGCGGCGCCGGAGGACAGGCGGGCGGCGACACCGGCGGCAACGCCCCGCAGGCCGCCCCCAGCGCCGGCAAGCTGGCCCTGCACCAGGACACCGAGCTCGGCCCGGTCGTCACCGACGCCAAGGGCATGACCCTCTACCGCTTCGACAAGGACACCGCGGACCCGTCCAAGTCCAACTGCTCCGGCTCCTGCGCCACCACCTGGCCGGTGGTCCCCGCCGACGGCGCCACCGCCCCGGCCGGTATCGACAAGAGCAAGCTGGGCTCGGTCACCCGCGCCGACGGCACCAAGCAGCTCACCATCGGCGGCTGGCCCGCCTACCGCTACGTCAAGGACACCAAGCCCGGCGACACCAAGGGCCAGGGCGTGGGCGGCACCTGGAACGCGCTGGCCGCCGACGGCAAGAAGGCCGGCGCGCAGAAGCCCGGCGACGTCTCGGTGTTCGACCACCCGCAGCTCGGCTCGATCCTCGTCGACGGCGAGGGCCGCACCCTCTACCGCTTCAACAAGGACAGCGCCTGGCCGATGAAGTTCGGCTGCAACGACGCCTGCCTGGACACCTGGAAGCCCGCCAAGCCGGCCGACCGCTCCAAGCTCAACGGCATCGCCCCCAAGCTCATCTCCACCGTCACCCGCCCCGACGGCACCCGCCAGCTGGCCGTCGACTGCTGGCCGGTCTACTGGTTCACCGGCGACAAGGAGCCCGGCGACATCAACGGCCAGGGCAAGATGGGCCTGTGGTTCGCGGTCTCCAAGGAGGGCAAGAAGATCACGACGACGCCGTAGGGCCGGCCGCCCCGTCCCGCGGCAGTCCGCCGTCCCGGGGGAACTCGTCGTCCAGCGCCAGGACCTCGGCGTCCGGCCTGCCGTCCGCATCGCGCGGCCCCAGCCAGGTGACCCCGAGCGCCACCGCCACATTCACGGCGAGCGCGACGATCCCCGCGTTCATCCCCCCGACCGGGTCGTGTCCCCCGAAGACCAGGACACAGACCAGAGCGAAGCCCGCCACCAGGCCGCTCACCGCGGCGCGAAGCGTCAGCCGCCGCCACACCAGCCCCAGCAGCAGCATCGGCACGAGCTGTGCCATGCCCTCGTACGAAATTAAGGACAGCCGGACGAGGGTGTCGGGGGCGGTGTAGGTCAGCGCCAGCGCAAGCGCCCCGGCCACCACCACGACCACCTGCGACCACAGCTTCTGCCGCCCGCCGTCCGTCCGCCGCCCGCCGTCCCCGGAAGCCTCCCCGGCCCCGATGTCCACCTTCGCGCGCGCCCCCAGCACGCTCCTCCCCCACATCGTGCCGATGACCAGCATGAACACGGCCATCGGCACGATGGAGGAGAGAGCTGCGGCCACCCCGGTCAGCCCCACGGCCCAGGCCGGAAGGGAGTCCACCACCAGCTTGAACAACGCGAGATTGGAGTCCGCGCCCACCAGTCCGGGCACCACGAACAGCGCCGCCATCCCGAGCAGCATCGGCACGAACAACAGCACGTTGTAGAAGGGGAGATAGAGCGCGTTACGGCGCAGCACCTCGGCGTTGCGGGCCCCCAGATAGCCCGCCACGGTCGTCGGGAAGATCACCACCGTGAGGGAGTTGACGACGGTGGTGGTGATGAACCAGACCGGACCCAGCCCGCCCGACGCATGGCCGGGGAAGGTCAGCCACTGCGGCTTCTCGGCGGTGATCCGGTGCAGGAAAGGCCCGTAGCCGCCGAAGTAGTGCAGCGGCACGTACACCGCGAGGAAGCCGAGGGTGGCGATGACGAGGACGTCCTTGAGCACCGACACCCAGGCGCTGCCGCGCAGCCCGCTGATCACGACGAAGCCCGTGGTGACGGCGAAGGCTATGAAATAGGCCCAGTTGAGGCTGATGGCGCCGTAGGAGATGGTCGAGACGACCACGCCCATGCCGGTGATCTGCAGCTGGATGTACGGCAGCAGGCAGACGGTGGCGAGCACGGCGACGGCGGCGCCGAGCCAGGGCGCCCGGTAGCGGTGCGCGACCATGTCGGTGATGCCGACCAGCCGGTGACGGCGTGCGTAGGCCCACAGCATCGGCCCGACGACGTACCCGAGCGCATAGCCGCAGGACATATAGGCCAGGACGTAGAGCACCGGGGCGCCGAAGTTGTAGCCCCAGCCGGCCGCGCCGAGGTAGCTGAAGCTCGTATAGCTCTCGCCCGCCATCAGCACCCAGATGAAGACGGTCCCCAGGCTCCGGCCGCCCACCGACCACTCGGCCAGTCCCCCGCCGGAACTCCGGCCGCGCACCGCGAGCAGGCCGAGGGCGACGGTGAGCACCATGAAGCCGCCGAATATCGCGGTGGACACCGTGGCGTTCATCCCCGGCCCCGCTTCAGGTCGCCGCGCCGCGCCAGCCCCACCGACAGCGGGGTCGCCAGCGTCGCCACCAGCATCCAGAAGAACAGGAACGGCAGGCCGAACACCGTCGGTGTCACCCGGTTCGCCAGTGGCAGCACCGCCAGGAACAGCACATACGGCAGCAGCAGCCACAGCAGCGCGGGGCGCCTTCTCGAACCCGGGGATCGCCCGCCGGTGGTCTCGTTTCGCACGGGGGAAGAGCCTAGGCGACCCACGCCCGCCCTCACCGGGACTGTGTCGACCGCAACACGCCCCAGACCACCAGCCGGTAGGTGGAGGTGTACTCCGGCGTACAGGTCGTCAGGGTCAGATAGGAGCCGGGCGCCGTGAAGCGGTAGGCGGGGTGCGCGCTGCTGTACGGGACAGCGGCGAGGACCGTGCCGTCGGCGGGCGTGGTCCGCGGCAGGGTGCGTCGGACCACATAGGTGTAGCGGGCCTCGGCGGTGTCGAGGAGGACGGTGTCGCCGGCCCGCAGCCGGTCGAGGCGGCGGAACGGCTCGCCGTGGGTGTTGCGGTGCCCGGCCAGCGCGACATTGCCGGCCTCACCGGGCTGGGCGCTGTGCGGATAGTGGCCGACGTAGCCCTTGTTGAGGACCGCGGCCTTGCCGACGCCCTGGGCGACGGGGGCGGTCAGGCCGATCCGCGGGATGCGCAGCACGGCGTACGCGGCGTTGCGCGGCGGCGGGGGCCGCCCTGCGGTGCGGCGGCCGGGTGCCAGGGACGACGGGCCGCCGCGCACGGTCCGCGCCGCCGCCCCGTCGTCCGCACCGGGCACCGGGGGCACGGCGGATGACGGCGGCCGGGCGTCCCACGTCCGCTCCAGCCGGTCCACCTGGTCGTGCGCCGCGTCCCGCGCCTGACGGTTCGTCCACCACAGCTGGTGGGCGACGAGCAGCAGCAGGACGGCGCCGAGCGTCACGGCCAGCTCGGCCCCCGTCCACAGCGCCCGCGCGGCACGGGAGCGACGGGCGCGCCGCCCCTGTACGACTACCGGTATCCGCTCCCGCACGCGGGCACCGTAAGCCCTGCGGGCCGAAGTCGCCAGGGACGGCGCACGGCCCTTCTCCCGGGGAGGGGGTCAGCCGCCGAAGGCCTGCGAGACGGCGTAGATGGCGAGGCCGGCCAGGGCGCCGACGACGGTGCCGTTGATCCGGATGAACTGCAGGTCACGGCCGATGTGCGCCTCGATCTTCTTCGAGGTGTGCTCGGCGTCCCAGCCGGCGACGGTGTCGGTGATCAGGGAGGTGATCTCGCGCTGATACGTCGTCACCACGTAGACGGCCGCGTTCTCCAGCCAGCCGTCCACCTTGTCCTGCAGCCGCTTCTCGCCGGCCAGCCGCCGGCCCAGGGACAGCAGCGCCGCCCGCACCCGCAGCCGCAGTTCGCTGCGCTCGTCCTCGGCCGCCGCGACGATCATGGCGCGCACCGAGCCCCAGGCCGAGGTGATCAGATCCTGCACCTCGCGGCGCCCCAGCACCTCGGACTTCAGCCGCTCGACCTTGGCCCGGGTGTCCGGGTCGGACTGCAGATCGGCCGCGAAGTCCCGCAGGAAGCGGTCGATCGCCCCGCGCGCCGGATGCTCGGGCATGTCCCGCATCTCGGTGACGAAGCGCATCAGCTCCTTGTAGACCCGGTCGCCCACCTTCCGGTCGACGAACCGCGGGGTCCATCCGGGCGCGCCGCCGGAGACCGCGCTCATCACGGAGTCCCCGTGCTCGACCAGCCAGTCGTGGACGCGGGCGACGAGCAGGTCCACCACCCGCCGGTGGCCGCCCTCGGCGACGATCTTCTCCAGCATCGCACCGATCCCGGGCGCGACCTCGTAGGCGTCGGCGCGGCGGGTGATCGCCTCGCCGACCACCGCCTGCACATCGGAGTCGCGCAGCACGGCCAGCGCGCCGCGCAGCGCGGTGGACAGCTCGGCGGTGACCCGGTCGGCGTTCTGCGGCTCGGCGAGCCAGCCGCCGACCCGGCGGCCGATGCCGACGGAGCGCAGCCGGCGGCGGACGACCTCGCCGGAGAGGAAGTTCTCGCCGACGAAATCACCCAGGCTCCGACCCAGTTGATCCTTTTTGGTGGGGATGATGGCGGTGTGCGGGATCGGCAGCCCCATCGGCCGCTTGAACAGCGCGGTGACCGCGAACCAGTCGGCCAGCGCACCGACCATTCCGGCTTCCGCGGCCGCCGCGACAAACCCGGTCCAGCCGCCCGCACCGGAGGCCCCGGCCCATTTCGCCAGGACGTAGACCAGGGCGACGGCCAGCAGCAGACCGGTGGCCGTCGCCTTCATCCGGCGTACGGCGCGCCGGCGCTCCTCGTCGGCGGCGCCGTACGCGAAGCCGCCGCCCGGTGCGGTCCGGCCCGCCGGCGCCGCTCCCGGCTCCGGCACGCGCTCCGCTCCCGGCGCCGCCCCGGCATTTGTGCGTTCCATCCGCTCCACCGCTCCCACCGTGCCCCCGCCATCCCTCCGGACCGACCCGTGCCGCACACCCGGCCGCCCGTCCGGCCATATATCCCACTGTGACCTACTCCCGGAACGCACCACGAGTTCCCCGCGTCCATGCCAGGGAGGCATCGAGCGGGGCGCCGGGCGGCGCCCCGGAGGTCCGTGGGATCATGATGGATCGATCGGACCGCAACGGTGCCGCTGATCATCCGCTGCCCTTGCCCGCCCGGAGCGTGCAGCTCCGCTTTACCCAGGAGACCCCTCCCGCATGAAGAAAAGTGTGGGTTACTCCCTGCTCGCCGGTCTGGCGGCAGTGGTGGTGCTGATCTCGACCGCCATATTCGTCGGCTTCGGCGGCGACGACGGCGGCCCGGACGATTCCTCGCACAAGCCGCGCGACCCCGCCGCACCGGCGGTCTCCGGGCAGTGGGTCGGCACCTGGTCGGCGGCCGCGGCGGCGGCCGAGCCCGGCACGCTCAACGGCTACGCGGGAATGTCGATACGCAACGTCGTGCACACCAGCGTCGGCGGGGCGGGCGTGCGCATCCAGCTCTCCAACCTCTACGGCACCCGTCCGCTGGTGGTGAGCCACGCCACCCTGGCGCTGGCCGCGGCCCCCAGCAACCCCACGGCCGCGAGCGGCACCATGCGGCGGCTGTCCTTCAACGGCAAGCCCGCGGTGACCATCCCGGCGGGCGGCGCGGTCACCAGCGACCCGACCCGGCTGAAGGTGCCCGGCGACGCGGACCTGCTGGTCACGACGTACTCCCCGTCCCCCTCGGGGCCCGCCACCTACCACCCGTACGCCCGGCAGACCTCCTACCTGGCGCGCGGCGACCGGGCCGAGGACGCCACCGGTGCGGCCTACACCGAGCAGAGCCCGTACTGGCGCTATCTGACCGGTGTGGACGTGTGGAGCACCCAGGCCCACGGCTCCGTCGTGGCGATCGGCGACTCGATCACCGACGGCATCACCTCCACCGCCGGCGCCAACCACCGCTGGACGGACTTCCTCGCGGCCAGGCTGCGCAACGAACCCGGCGCGCCCCGCTACGGCGTCCTCAACCAGGGCATCAGCGGCAACCGCCTGCTGGTCAACGGCTCCAGGTTCTCCCCGAACAACGGGCCCAGCGTGCTCTCCCGCCTGCAGCGCGACGCGCTGTCGCGGACCGGGGTGAAGGCGGTGATCGTCGAGATCGGGCTGAACGACCTGTTCAAGACCCCGCGCCAGCTCGACCCGCAGAAGATCGTGGCGGGCATGCGGGAGATCGTCCGGCAGGCGCACGCCCGCGGTCTGCGTGTCACCGGCAGCACCCTTAGCCCGTTCGGGGGGCACCGCGGTTACTCCAACGTGCTGAATTCGGTGCGCGAACAGGTCAACCGCATCGTCCGCTCCGGGACCGTCTACGACGAGGTCGTGGACTTCGACAAGGCGCTGCGCGACCCGTCGGCGCCGGGGCGGCTGCGGCCCTCCTACGACTCCGGGGACCATCTCCACCCGAACGACGAGGGCTTCCGGGCGATGGCGAACGCGGTGAACCTCGCCCACCTCAAGCTGGCCGCGCCCGCCGCGCTGTGACGCGAACGGCGCAGGGGCCGCCGCCTCAGTCCAACTCCTTGCGCGGGTGACCGTCGAGGCGGCGCTGCTCTTCCTTCAGGCGGCGCTGCTCCTCCTTCAGGCGCCGCTTCTCGGCCCTCGGCAGCTTCCGCTCGACACCGACGCCGCCCATCATCGCCAGGCCCCTGACGATCACCCGGGGCGCGCCGGGCTCGCCCGGCGCGCCCTCCTCGCGCGCGTCGAAACCGCCCATGATGCCCACGCCGCGCACCTCGACGTGGACGCCCGGCGGCACCACGACGTTCACCCCGCCCATGAGCACCCAGCAGCTGACGACGACCTCGGACCCGGCGAAGTCCGCCTCGCGCAGATCGATCTCGCCGCCGCCCATGAGGCAGGCCGCCGTGAAGCGGCGCCCGATCGTCCACCGGCCCTTGCGCTGGAAACCGCCCAGGAAGGCCAGGCCGACCGACGAGCCCTCCGCACCGTCCACGATCCGCTCCGCCCACGGCGCGGGGGCCGCGCTCTCCTTGCGCAGCGACAGCGGTGCCGGGGCCGTCGCACCCACCGGCAGATCGGCGGTGAGCACTTCCAGCTCCCGGTAGGTGCGGGCCCGGTACGCCGCGTCCAGCCGCTCGTCGAACTCCTCCATCGCCAGCCGCCCTTCGGCGACGGCGTCCCGCAGGATCTCGGCGACCCGCTCTCGGTCGGCGTCGGAGGCGCGCAGCGCCGGGAGCTCTTCAGTCATACGGACACATTAGAGCGCCGACTACCTGAAGCCCCCGTTCCGCCCGGTATCCGCCCGGATCCGGCCGCCGCATACAGCCAAAGCTTCGACACGTCAGAGGGCAGGGCCCCCGCTCCGCCCGGTTTCCGGCCGTTTTCCCCCGCTCGCGTACAGCTCGGCGATCAAGGTCTCGATGTCCGGTTCCCGCACCGACAGATCCACCAGCGGATAGCGCGCGGCGACCGCGGCGACCAGCGGGGCCGCGCTCTGCGACGCCGGGAACGCCAGCCACTGCCGGGGCCCGTCCACCTTGACCGTACGGGCGCCCGGTACGCCCTCGATCGGGGGCAGTTGCCGCGCCAGGTCCACCACCAGCGTCCGCTCGCCGTCCCCGGCCGCCCGCAGCCCGTCGAGACCGCCGTCGTAGACCAGCCTGCCGTGGTCGATGACCATCACCCGGCGGCACAACTGCTCGATGTCGGTGAGGTCATGGGTGGTCAGCAGGACCGTGGTGCCCCGCTCGGCGTTCACCTCGCGCAGGAACCCGCGCACCTTCGCCTTGCTGACCACGTCGAGGCCGATGGTCGGCTCGTCGAGATACAGCACTTCGGGGTCGTGCAGCAGCGCCGCCGCGAGATCGCCGCGCATCCGCTGCCCCAGCGACAGCTGCCGTACCGGTACGGCCAGCAGCGGGCCCAGGTCCAGCAGCTCGGTGCAGCGCTCCAGGTTGGCGCGGTAGACCGCGTCCGGGACCCGGTACATCCGCCGCACCAGCTCGTAGGAGTCCTTGAGCGGCAGGTCCCACCACAGCGTGGTGCGCTGCCCGAAGACCACCCCGATCCGGCGGGCGAGCCGGGTCCGCCCGCGGTCGCGGCCCGTGCGGAGACCGGACCCCGGGGACGGGTCGATGCCCGCGATCCGCAGCCGGCCGCCGCTGGGCACCAGAATGCCGGTCAGCATCTTGATCGTGGTGGACTTCCCGGCGCCGTTCGGGCCGATGAAGCCGACCATCTCGCCGCGCGGCACCCCGAAGGAGATGCCGTCCACGGCCCGGACCTCCTGCCGCACCCGCCGCAGCCGGCCCGCCTTGCGCCGCACCGAGAAGACCTTCTCCAGGCCGTCGACCTCGATCAGCGGCGCCGCTTCGGCGGTTTCGCTCACCACGCGCGTCCTCCTCTTCCCTCGTCCGGTTCCCGATCCCGTTGCCGTCGCCGCCCCGCCCCGTCCCGGACGTGATGCCCCGTCAACTGCCCGTGCTCCGGTACGCCCGGAGCCCGAGCCGCCACGCCAGCCCGGCCCCCGTACACATCAGCGCCGCCACCACGGGCCCCAGGAAGTCCACCCAGCCCGGCAGCCCCAGCGGATCGGGGCGGCCCAGCAGCCGCAGCGCGGGCAGCCAGTTCACGAACGCCAGCGGGACGAGGAAGGTGACCCCGCGCACCAGCTCCTTCGCGAACACCGTCGGCGGGTACTGCAGCATCGCGTGGCCGCCGTAGGTGAAGGAGTTCTGCACCTCGGCCGCGTCCTGCGCCCAGAACTGGAAGGCGGCGCCCGCCGTGAAGACCGCCGCGAAGATGGCCGTTCCGCACACCGCCATCAGCGGCACCATCAGCACCCGGCCCACCGTCCACTCCACCGGGAGCTGCGGCAGCGACCAGCCGAGCACCAGCAGCGCCTGGGTGAGCCGGCCCAGCCTGCGCAGCGCGAAGCGGTCCGCCGCGACCTGTGCGAAGACCGGCGCGGGGCGCAGCAGCAGGACGTCGAGGGTGCCGTCCCGCACCCGCCGGCCCAGCCCTTCGATGCTGCCCAGCAGCAGGTCCGCCAGGCCCAGCGAGACCCCGGACGTCCCGTACAGGAAGGCCACTTCGGGCAGCGAGAACCCGCCGAGCGCGTCGATCCGCGAGAACATCAGCATGATCGCGACGAAGTCCAGCGCGTTGGCCGCGAAGTTGCCGAACGCCATCATCAGGAACGAGGCCCGGTAGGCGAGGGCGGAGCGCATCCACATCCGCACGATCAGCCCGTACG
The DNA here is from genome assembly GCF_004125265.1 of Streptomyces lydicus. Classification (GTDB taxonomy): domain Bacteria; phylum Actinomycetota; class Actinomycetes; order Streptomycetales; family Streptomycetaceae; genus Streptomyces; species Streptomyces lydicus_C. The sequence continues at coordinate 5,768,699 of NZ_RDTE01000003.1, read as the reverse complement.
CGAAGATCCCCTGAGCGAGGCGGCCCCCGCTGCCTCCGGCCCACTCCCCCGGCCCGCCGCCAGGGGGTGTCTCCCTATCCACCGTGCACCACCACCTTGCGGGTCGCCGCCGACTGCACCAGCCGTCCCAGCGCCAGCAGCGCCACCGCCCACCCGGCCTGGAACACCAGCCCCCGCAGCAGCGCACCGCCGCTGCGCGCGCCCACCAGCACATCGGCCGGCACCTGCAGGACCGCCGCCCAGGGCAGCAGCTGGGCGACCTCGCCCAGTGCGCCGGGGAAGACCCGCAGCGGCAGCACCATCCCCGAGAAGAACATGCAGGCCAGAGAGCTGATCAGGGCCAGCCCCGTGCCGTCGAGGAGCCAGAAGGAGGCCAGAGCGACGAGGTAGCGCAGCGTGAAACTGACCAGCACCCCGAGCAGCACCGACAGCAGGAAAGCGCCCCAGGTCAGCGCATCGCCGGGCAGCGCGAGCGGAAAGGCCAGGGCACCCACCGCCAGCGGCGCCACCCCGCGGCCGACCAACTGCAGCCCGGCCCGCCCCAGATCCGCGGCGAGCCACCACAGCTGCAGATCCGCGGGCCGGTAGAGGTCCACGGCGATGTCGCCGGTGCGGATCCGCTCCTGCAGCTCCTCCAGACCGCCGCTGCCCATCAGCCCCGTACAGGCCAGCAGCGCCTGCCCGGTCCAGACGAAGGCCAGCGCCTGCGCCTGGTCATAGCCGCCCAGCTGCGGCCGCTCGTCCCACAGGGCGATGTACGTGAAGGCGACGATGAAGCCGAAGACGGTATTGGTGAACACGCCCGCCACGGTGGCGATGCGGTAGGTGGCGTACCGCCGGAAGCTGCCGGCTGCCACCGCGGCGTACCACACGACGCGTTTCCCCCAGCCCCGTAGTCGTCGGACGGCCAAAGCACCGGAGCCTAGGCCCCCCGCAGGGCAACCCGCCATCGCTTTATCACCGCTTCGGGTGAGCCGTGGGCGCCGTTCGGCCGGTCAGCTGGCGGACTTCGGTGCGCGCCACCCCGCCGGGCCGGGGCACATGATGCGAGAGTTTCCCCACGGGCGGCAGTTGCTCCGGCGGCATCCCGCGCGCATCCCCCGACACGACACGACCGCCGCGGTACAACCTTCGGCGGCGGCCGAGGAGTCCATACCGACATGAGCGGACAACGCACAGGCTGGCGCCGTGTCCTCCCCACCTGGCGTGCGGTGCTGGGCACCGTGCTGCTGTTCCTGCTGCTCGTCGTCGGCGGGCTGGTCGCCGGCTATCTGCTCGTCGGGATCCCGCCGGCCAACAGCGCCGCGAAGGCCCAGAGCACCGTCTACCTCTACTCCGACGGCTCCGAGCTGGCCCGCGACGGCGAGATCAACCGGCAGAACGTCACCCTCGGCCAGGTCCCGAAGGCCGTCCAGCAGGCCGTACTCGCCGCCGAGGACCGCGACTTCTACGCCGAGTCCGCGGTCGATCCCGCCGCGATGCTCCGCGCCGCCTGGAACACCGTCACCGGCAAGGGCAAGCAGTCCGGCTCCACCATCACCCAGCAGTACGTGAAGAACTACTACCTCGGCCAGGAACAGACCGTCACCCGCAAGGCCAAGGAGTTCTTCATCGCCATCAAGCTGGACCGCGAGGTGAGCAAGGACAGGATCCTGGAGGGCTACCTCAACTCCAGCTACTACGGCCGCAACGCCTACGGCATCCAGGCCGCCGCCCAGTCCTACTACGGCCGTAACGCGGAGCAGCTGACCACCGCCCAGGGCGCCTACCTCGCCACCCTCCTCAACGCCCCCAGCGCCTACGACATCACCGCCCACCCCGGCAACCGCGCGCGGGTGCTGGCGCGCTGGAACTACGTCCTGGACGGCATGGTCAAGCAGAAGTGGCTCACCAAGGCCGACCGGGCCGCGCTGGAGTTCCCCCTGCCCAGGCCCGCCAAGCCCTCCACGGGGCTGTCCGGCCAGCGCGGCTACCTCGTCGAAGCGGTCAAGAACTACCTCACCGACAACCAGATCCTCGACGAGGACACCCTGCGGACCGGCGGCTACCGCATCACCACCACCATCAGCAGAAAACGCCAGAACGCCTTCGTCAAGGCGGTCAACACCCGGGTGATGGACCGCCTCGACGACTCCCGGAAGGCCGACCGCTACGTCCGGGCCGGCGGCGCCTCCATCGACCCCGCCAGCGGCCGGGTCGTCGCCCTCTACGGCGGCATCGACTACGCCAAGCAGTTCGTCAACGGCGCCACCCGCAGCGACTACCAGGTCGGCTCCACCTTCAAGCCGATCGTCTTCGCCTCCGCCGTGCAGAACAACTCCACCACCCAGGACGGTGAGCGGATCACCCCCAACACCGTCTACGACGGCACCAACAAGCGGATGACGGTCAGTCACGGCACCCGCACCGGCTTCGCGCCCGCCAACGAGGACGACCGCTCCTACGGCCCGATCACCGTCAGCGAGGCCACCGACAAGTCCGTCAACGCCGTCTACGCACAGATGGGCATCGACGTCGGCCCCGCCAAGGTCAAGGCCACCGCCGTCGACCTGGGCATCCCCGCGGACACCCCCAGCCTCGCCTCGTCCCAGGGCGCGATCTCGCTGGGCACCGCCACCCCCAGCGTCCTGGACATGACCCAGGTCTACGCCACCCTCGCCCACCACGGCAGCCACCGGCCGTACACCCTGGTCGACAAGATCACCAAGAGTGAGCAGGAGGAGATCGAGCTGCCCGAGCGCGAGGAGACCACCGCCATCCCGCGCGCCGCGGCCGACACCACCACCTCGGTCCTGCGCAGCGTCGTCGACGGCGGCACCGGCACCGCGGCCCAGGGCGCCGGGCGGCCCGCGGCGGGCAAGACCGGCACCGCGGAGGACGACAAGGCCGCGTGGTTCGCCGGCTACACCCCCGATCTCGCCACCGTCGTCGCGGTGCTCGGCCAGAACCCGGAGAGCGCCGCCCAGGAACCCCTCTACGGCGCCGGCGGGCTGGCGCGGGTCAACGGCGGCGACTACCCCGCGCAGATCTGGGCCGACTACACCGCGGCCGCGCTGAACGGGCGCCCGGTCCGCGATTTCGACCTGCAACTGGAGGAGGGCGCCGAGCCGGTGTCGCCCTCGCCGTCCGGCAGCGACTCGGCCTCCCCCGACGTCTCGGGCTCACCGTCCGAGGACCCGACCGGATCCACCGTCCCCACCCCGCCCACCGGCGCCCCCACCCGGCCGACCGGCCAACCGCCCACCCCCACCCCGCCGGCCGAACCCACACCGACCGCGGAGCCCACCCACGACACCCCGACGTACGAGCCCCAGAGCGACGACCTGGAACAGCGGCTGCGGTGGCGGTGGGGCGAGGGCGGGTAGCGGAGGCGGGCCGGGGCGGCGCCCCGGGCGGAGGCGTACGCCCCGTCAGTGCCCCGAGGTCGCCTTGAGCCCGACCACCGCCACCAGCAGCAGGCAGATGAAGAAGATCCGGGCCGCCGTGACCGGTTCGCCGAGCGTCGTCATGCCGAGCACCGCCGCACCGGCCGCTCCGATGCCGACCCACACGCCGTAGGCGGTACCGATCGGCAGGCTCCGGGCCGCGTACGAGAGCAGGACCATGCTGGCGACGATGCCCGCACCGGTGAACACACTGGGCCACAGCCGGGTGAATCCGTCCGTGAACTTCATCCCGACCGACCAGCCGACCTCCAGCAGTCCGGCGATCACGAGCAGGATCCAGGCCATGACGGGCACCTCCGCGACAAGAGCTTCACCAGGGGTGCGTCGTCTTGTCGTGACCCGGTACGGCGCGTCTCGTCGGGTGTGTCCCGAGGCTAGCAAAGGGCAGCGAAACGGGCGGTGACCCCGGTCACCGCCCGTGGAGTGCGGACAGGGCCACGGCTGCCGACGGAGCTGCGGGCGGCCGCCGGCCGGGCTACAGGTACAGCCCGGTCGCGTCCTCCGCGCCCTCCAGCCGCTCCGCGGCCACCGCATGCAGATCGCGCTCGCGCATCAGCACATACGCCACTCCGCGCACCTCGACCTCGGCCCGGTCCTCCGGGTCGTACAGCACCCGGTCCCCCACCTCGACGGTCCGCACGTTCTGCCCGACCGCGACCACCTCGGCCCAGGCCAGGCGGCGGCCGACCGCCGCGGTCGCGGGAATGACGATGCCCCCGGACGAGCGGCGCTCGCCCTCGGGGATGTCCGTCCGGACCAGCACACGGTCGTGCAGCATCCGGATCGGCAGCTTGTCGTGGGTGTCCTTGGTGTTATTCGGGCTCACGGCATGACCGTACCTGCCCGGCGGCACCCGGCACGCACCGCGGCCGCCCCCGGGGACAAGCCCTCAGCGGCGCCGCCGGGCGCGCAGCGTCAGCAGACCGACCAGGGCTACACCGACCATCGCCACCGGAACGATCCGCTCCAGCCGCGGCACCCCGTCCTCCGACACCAGCTGGGCCCGCACATCCGAGACCGCACGATTGGCGGCCACATACGCCCGCCCCGCCGTACGGTCCACGGCGGCCGCCGCCCTCGCCTTGGCATCGTCCATGATCGTCTTCGGGTGCAGCCGCACACCGATCTCGTCGAGCGTGACGGCGAGCTCCTGCCGCCTGCGGACGATGTCCGCCTCGATCTGCGCCGGGGTCCTGGCTTCCGCCACCGCGCTGCCTCCGTCGTCTCGCGCCGATGCGTACGGGGGCCGGGCACGGGGCCCCGTACGGAACCGGCCACACAACTGACTGCCGATTCGTGATGGACAGTCTGTCAGCTCACGCCCCCCTGCGCCCCACAGCACCCCCGTTTCGCCCCCCTGAGGCGCCCCGGGACGCCCCCGCCACCCCTCCGCGCCCCGGCTGGCTAATGTCGGGGGCGTACGGACCCACGCTTCGGGGCCCCTGCGGACCCCCACCAAGGAGAGTCATGAGCGAGCGACTGCAGCCGGGCGACACCGCCCCCGCCTTCACCCTGCCCGACGCGGACGGCAAGCAGGTCTCGCTCGCCGACCACCGGGGCCGCAAGGTCATCGTCTACTTCTATCCGGCCGCCCTGACCCCCGGCTGCACCAAGCAGGCCTGCGACTTCACCGACAACCTCGACTTCCTCGCCGGCCACGGCTACGACGTCATCGGCATCTCCCCCGACAAGCCCGAGAAGCTGGCCAAGTTCCGCGAGAAGGAAGAGCTCGAGGTCACCCTCCTCGGCGACCCCGGCAAGACGGTCCTGGAGGCCTACGGCGCCTTCGGCGAGAAGAAGCTCTACGGCAAGACCGTCACCGGCGTCATCCGCTCCACCGTCATCCTCGACGAGGAGGGCAAGGTCGAGCGCGCCCTCTACAACGTCAAGGCCACCGGCCATGTCGCCAAGATCATCAAGGACCTGGGGCTGTAGCCGCAGACCCGGACAAGCCGCGTCAGGAACCGTTGCCGGTCTCGGCGAGCGCACCACCGGTTCCCGGCGCCGTGGCCGTAAGGTCCGGCAGTTCCAGTACCGCCTCGGCGCCGCCGTCCGCGGCGGCGCCGAAGTCCAGCCGCGCCCCCAGTACCTGAGCCTGCCCGGCCGCGATCGTCAGCCCCAGACCGTGCCCGGTCCCCCGCTCCGGCGCCGCCGTACGGAACCGCCGCGGCCCCTCCGCGCACAGCTCCGCCGGATAGCCCGGACCGTGATCGCGCACCACGATCCGCGCCCCCGCCACCACCACCTCGATCGGCGGCTTGCCGTGCTTGGCCGCGTTCGCCAGCAGATTCACCAGCACCCGCTCCACCCGGCGCCGGTCCGTCTCCACGATCCACGGCTCGCCCTCCACGGTCACCGACACCTCGTCGACCCCGCGCTGGCGCGCCGCCCGCCGCACGATCCCGCGCACCAGCGACGGCAGCTCACAGGCGTCCAGATCCGCCCGCTCCACCCCCGCGTCCAGCCGCGAGACCTCCAGCAGGTCCTCCACCAGCCGCCGCATCGCCTGCGCCCGGTCCCGCACCAGCTCCACCGCCCGCGGCTGCGGCAGCAACTCCGCCGCAGCCACCAGCCCGGCCACCGGCGTGCGCAGCTCGTGCGCCACATCCGCGGTGAACTCCCGCTCCGCCTGCGCCTGGGCCGCCAGCGACGTCGCCATGTGATGCACGCTCCGGCCCAACTCGGCCACCTCGTCGCGGCCGTTGCTCGCCAGCGCCTCCGCGTCCGGCGCCTCCCCCGCCGCGATCCGCCGCGCCGCCGCCGCGCTCAGCCGCAGCCGCCGCGACAGCCGCTGCGCGACGAACCACGACACCACCGCCATCAGCAGGACCGTGCCGCACCCGGCGATCAGCAGCGCCCGGTCCAGCGCCAGCTGCGACGGATCGTCGTGCGGATAGGCCGCGGACACCGACAGCGTCCGCGTCACAGCGCCCTCGCCGGAGCCCCCGACCCCGGTCGCCGCCCACACCCGGGGGTCCTCACCGCCGCTGATGTACGTCCCCGACCGGTTCTTGAAGACCGCGTCCCGCAACGGCGACGGCAGGGTCTCATCGTCCACCTGCGCCCCCAGCGCCCGCGTGCCGTCCCGCTCGTAGATCTGCAGCGCCGAACTCAGCCGGTCGTCCTGATACGCCCGCGCCGCCCGCTCCCGCTCGGCGTCCGCTATGTGGTGCACCGCGAAACCGAGCACCACCACGGCCAGCGCCGTCATTCCCGAAATGGCCAGGGCGATCCGGCCTCGAATGCCCATCACGCGAGGTTGTACATCTCCGTCGTGTCACCGAGCGGCGTCGAGCCCTCGTACCGCACCTCGAGGCCGGTGAACACCAGCCCCCCGTCGACCGCCTTCGGGGCGAACAGCCGGAAGGTCGCCGGGAAGCCGGAATCCGCACCGCCCCCCGTGGTCTTCTCCACCTGCACCACGCCGGCGCCGAACGCCTCCCGGGCACCGTAGTACTTCCACGTGATCCCGGTCGCCACCGTCCCCGCGTCCCGGCAGGCCAGCGTGATGACATGCGGTTTGGACACCGGCGTGCCGAAGCCGCAGTCCCGCACGCCCGGCAGGCCGGAGCGCGGCTTGGCGTCCTCCTTCACGTCCTGCACCGCCGCCGTCTTCGGCGCGGCGTCCACCGCCGACGCACGGTCCGACGCCTGGCCGAACCACACCCCGCCGGCCGCCAGCACCGTCACCGCGGCGAACGCCGCCAGCGCGGTACGCACCCGGAACCGGCGAGACCTCTCGCGGTCGGTCATCACGTTCTCCTCCCGGGGACCACACCCCGTACCCCCGCCCGGCACACAAGAATGCCGCACCCGGCGGTCCACTCTGCCGCCTCCCGGACACAGGGTGATTGCCCGGACGCTGCGGTGACCACTCGGCTGTGTACCAGTCCTGTAACAAGCCGTGTCGCACCCCTGGCGCGGCCCCCGCCCCGCCCCCGCCGGAAGCCGCCCCCGCGCACCGGACGGACCGGCCACGCGTGACGAATCTCGATTCGTCCCTCCGGAGTGGTTTGGAGAGGCGCTCCGCTGCGCAGGCGCACCTGTCGTATCCCCACCGCGCACCCCGCGCTGTCAGACCGAGAGGACCGCCTCGTGCCGACCGGCAGCACCGAAGCCGACCACGCGCCCGACCAGGACCGGGACGCGCGCAGACGCCACCGGGTGCTCTTCCGTGCCGTCGCCCGGCGCAAGAACCCCAGACTGCGGCGCACCGACATCACCGTCACCGACGAGCGGGTGGTCAAGCGTGCCGTGAAGGCCGCCGCGCTCGGCAACGCCATGGAATGGTTCGACTTCGGGATCTACAGCTACCTCGCGGTCATCATCGGCAACGTCTTCTTCCCCGGCGGCAGCGACACCACCAAGCTGCTGTCGTCGTTCGCAACCTTCGCGGTGGCATTCCTCGTACGCCCCCTGGGCGGCGCCTACTTCGGTCCGCTCGGCGACCGCGTCGGCCGCAAGAAGGTCCTCGCCCTCACCATGATCATGATGGCGCTGGGCACCTTCTGCATCGGCCTGATCCCGTCCTACGCCACCATCGGCTTCTGGTCCCCGGTCCTGCTCATCCTCTTCCGCCTGGTCCAGGGCTTCTCCACCGGCGGTGAGTACGGCGGCGCCTCCACCTTCATCGCCGAGTACGCCCCCGACAAGAAGCGCGGTTTCTACGGCAGCTTCCTGGAGATGGGCACCCTGATCGGGTACACCGGCGCGGCCGGCATCGTGCTGCTGCTCAACACCACGGTGGGCGACGACGCCATGAACAGCTGGGGCTGGCGCCTGCCGTTCCTGATCGCCGGTCCCCTCGGCCTGGTGGGTCTCTACCTCCGGGTCAAGCTCGACGAGACCCCCGCCTTCCAGAAGTTCGAGGCCGCCCACACCCACAGCGCCACCGGCTCCGCGGTCGAGGCCGAGGCCGAGTTCTCGCACCTGTCCGAGAACGCCCCCAAGAAGAAGATCGGCGAGATCTTCGCCCAGCAGTGGCCCACCCTCATCCTGTGCATCGCCCTGGTCGGCGCGTACAACATCACCGACTACATGCTGCTGTCGTACATGCCGACCTACCTGACCGACACCCTCCACTACGAGGAGTCGCACGGCCTGCTGATCCTTCTCGGCACCATGGTCGCCCTGATGTGCGTCATCAGCAGCGTCGGCAAGCTGAACGACCGCTACGGCCGCAAGCCCCTCCTGATGACCGGCATGCTCGGCTTCTTCCTCACCGCCATCCCCGCCTTCCTCCTGGTCAACCAGGGCAGCCTCGGCGCGGTCATCGGCGGCATGGCCCTCCTCGGCCTCTGTCTGGTCTGCCTGCTGGGCACCATGTCCGCCGCCCTCCCCGCCCTCTTCCCCACCAACGTCCGCTACGGCTCCCTCTCCATCGGCTACAACCTGGCCGTCTCCCTCTTCGGCGGTACCACCCCCCTGGTGATCACCGCCCTGATGGGCGCCTTCCACGGCAACGTGATGGTGCCCGCCTACTACACGATGGGCGCCGCCCTCGTCGGCGTCATCGCCGTGGCCTGCATGAAGGAGACCGCCCAGCAGCCCCTCGACGGCTCCCCGCCCTCCGTCGCCACCAAGAAGGAAGCCGTCGAACTCATCGAGGCCCAGACCCCGGAACCCCGCTTCTGACCCCACGCCACACCCCCTCCGCGGGCCTCGGGACCCCCTCCCCGAGGCCCGCAGCTTTTCCCCGCCCCGCTCGTCACCACGGCCGTAACCGGCTCTGCGTTCGATCGTTGATGTGTTCGAGGGGGTGCGCGGGGTGGGCCCGGCGCACGGGACGGAGGGGGAATCATGCCGGTCAGTCCGTACACCCGGGAGCGGCTGGAGGAAGCGGCCGCCTCATCGCAGACACTGTCGGAGGCATTACGCAAACTCGGGGTGGATCCGAAGGGGGCGTCACGGCGGTACCTCCATGACCGGATGAGGTCCATGGGCGTGGACACCTCGCACTTCGAGCGCGAAGGGACGCGCTGGAGCAAGGAGCTCCTAGAGGATGCGGTGGCACTGTCGACGAACATGTGTGAGGTCTTACGGCGACTCGGTCTCGCCCCGGTAGGCGGCCAGCACACCCACATCAGCCGACGCATCCAGAATCTGGGAATCGACACTTCGCACTTTTCTCCGGTCGGCCGGAGGAAAGCAACGCCCGTCGGCGGTGCAGCCCCGAGGAAGTGCTCGTGCACGCAGAAAACCCCGGTCGACGTATGCCGAGCAACCGGCTCAAAGCTGCCCTGCTCGCGCTCGGAGCGGACGAGCGTTGCGCCCTCTGCCGTACCGGGCCCGTCTGGCGCAATCGCCCGCTGCCGCTCGAGGTCGATCACATCGACGGAAACTGGCGTAACAACGGCCGGGAGAATCTGCGGTTTCTGTGCCCCAATTGCCACTCGGCCACGGATACCTACCGGGGGCGCAACAAGGGAATCCGCACCCGGGACACCGGAGCGTCGCAATGAGCGACAGCATCCGCTATACCCGGGAGCTGTTGACCGAAGCCGCAAGGCGTTGCACGAACATTGACGAAGTCATCGCGTTCTGCGGCAGCCGCTCCTACCACCAGCTGCGGCGGCATCTGTTCAGGCGTTTCGAGCACTTCGGAATCGATGTATCGCACTTCCAGCCCGTCGCACGGCGCGCCACTCATCTCTCCCCCGGCAGGGACGACCTCCAGGAAGCCGTCAGCGCCTCTTCTTCCATCGCCGCTGCCCTGCGGTTTCTGGAAAAGCCCGACAACTCTCGCGGCCGCGCACTGTTCCGTCAGTGGGTATCCGACCACGGCATCGACACGAGTCACTTCCTGGGACAGGCACATATGCGCGGGAAGCCGGGGACCACGCCGGTCAAGGGTCCTGAGCAGATACTCGTCAAGCATGTTGGCAAGCGTCGGACAAGAAGCGTGATGCTGAGACGGGCCCTGCGGCAGGCCGGCGTACCCGAGCGTTGCACCGAATGCGGTACGGGCTCCGTTTGGCGTGGAAACCCCATGACTCTGGAGATCGACCACATCAACGGCGACTGGCGGGACGACCGTCAGGAGAATCTGCGGTTTCTCTGCCCCAACTGCCATGCCGTCACCGACACTTGGTGCCGGGGCGGCCGACACCGGCGGTAGACCCCCCGCTGCGTCGGCCAACCAGTACTATGGCCGTGGCAAGCGGCCGTGATGGAATTGGCAGTCATGCTGGCTTTAGGTGCCAGTGGGGTAACACCCGTGAGGGTTCGAATCCCTCCGGCCGCACACCTTGGATTCGAAGGCCCGGCCCCGCCGAAGCGCGGGCCGGGCCTTCGCCATTCCTGTACGGGTCGCCTCAGCCCAACAACTCCCGCACCACCGGTGCCAGCGCCCGGAAGGCGTGGCCGCGGTGGCTGATCGCGTTCTTTTCTGCGGGGGGCAGTTCGGCGCAGGTACGGGTGTGGCCGAGGGGCTGGAGGATGGGGTCGTAGCCGAAGCCGCCGGTGCCGGAAGGGGTGTGGCGGAGGGTGCCTTCGAGCTTGCCCTCGACGACGCGCTCGGTGCCGTCGGGGAGGGCGAGGGCCGCGGCGCAGAAGAAGTGGGCGGCGCGGTGTTCGTCGGCGATGTCGGACAGTTGGGCGAGGAGCAGGGTGAGGTTGGCCTGATCGTCGCCGTGGGTGCCCGACCAGCGCGCCGAGAAGATGCCGGGGGCACCGCCGAGGACGTCCACACACAGGCCGGAGTCGTCGGCGACGGCGGGGTGGCCGGTGGCCCGGGCAAGGGCATGGGCCTTGAGGAGGGCGTTCTCGGCGAAGGTGACGCCGGTCTCCTTGACGTCGGGGATCTCGGGATAGGCGTCGGCGCCGACCAGGTCCACATCGAGGTCGGCGCTCTCCAGGATGGCCCGGAGTTCGGTGACCTTGCCGGCGTTGCGGGTGGCGAGGATGAGGCGACGGGGGGCTGCGGAGTGTCCACCGGTGTGAGGCTGCATGGGCAGTGATTATCCCGGTGTGCAGATGCTCGTCATGTCATGGGCCCCGTCGACGATCGGCTGTATGTCGGGGGCCTTGTTGTTGTCGAGGTCCTTGCGGGCGGCCTTGATCCCGTTGTTCGTCTTGTCGACGGCCTTGGACAGCTCGGGGTCGTTCGCTTCCCTGCTCAGCTTCTTCAGGTTGGCATCGATGTTGTCGAGGGCCTGCTCGGCCTTCTGCGGGTCGGTGAGGGAGTTGTCCGCGGCCTGCTGGAGCTTGTCGACGGCATTGACGACGGAGGTGGCGGTCTTGGCGCAGTCCATGGCCTTCTGGACCGCCCCGCAGGCGGAGAGCAGCGGTATCGCCAGGCTCGCGGCGATTAACGCGGCGCATGCGGTGGCGGCGGGGCGACGGTGCCGGCGGGTGCGCGGGGCCATGGTGCGGTTCCTTCCCTAGGGTCATGCTCGGGCAAAGGAAGAAACGCGGGGTGGGTCCGTTTGGTTGCCCGCACACCGGCGCCGGGGGCCAGGATCGGACACCGGGACGGGGAGCGGGACGGCAGGCGAGGCGGGACGCGGGCCGGGATGCGGGGCCGGAAACGGCACGGGAAGCGCGGCCGGACGCGGGCCGGTCAGGGCGCCGGACGAGGGAGCCGTGTCCCGGGTGCCGGACGCAGGAGCCGTCCGGTGCCGGACACGGGAGCCGTCCCCGCCGTCAGACGCAGGAGCCGTTCCGGCCGTCAGACGAGGCCGGTCTGGGTGAGCAGCATGGCGAGGACGACGACGAGGGTCCAGCCGAGGATGTGCTCCAGGAGCCGGGAGTCGTCCTGGGGCCCGCCGGTGCGGGCGCGGACGCGGGGCGCGGTCGCGGCAGTTGTGGGCATGGCTCCACCATGCGACGGCCGCGGGGGCTTTTTCCAGAGCGGGACGTCCCATGAGAAAAGCCTCACAGGGGCGCACAGGGGGAGGGCGCGGCGCCTCCCCCTGTGGCGCGGTGGTTCACACGGCGGGTTTGCTCACGCGGCGGGCCGCCCCCTCAGAGCGTGCGGGCCAGCGCCGCCCGCTGGGCCTCGTCGAGTTCGGCGCAGCCGGCGACGGCGAGGTCGAGGAGGGAGTTGAGTTCCTCGCGGGCGAAGGGCTCGGCTTCGGCGGTGCCCTGGACCTCGACGAAGCGGCCGTCGCCGGTGCAGACGACGTTCATGTCGGTGTCGGCGCGGACGTCCTCCTCGTAGCAGAGGTCGAGGAGGGGCGTGCCGCCGACAATGCCGACGCTGACGGCGGAGACGGTGCCGGTGAGCGGCTTGCGGCCGTGCTTGATGAGCTTCTTGCCCTGGGCCCAGCTGACGGCGTCGGCGAGGGCGACGTAGGCGCCGGTGATGGCGGCGGTGCGGGTGCCGCCGTCGGCCTGCAGGACGTCGCAGTCCAGGACGATGGTGTTCTCGCCGAGAGCCTTGTAGTCGATGACGGCGCGCAGCGAGCGGCCGATGAGGCGGCTGATCTCGTGGGTGCGGCCGCCGATCTTGCCGCGGACGGATTCGCGGTCGCCGCGGGTGTTGGTGGAGCGGGGCAGCATCGAGTACTCGGCGGTGACCCAGCCCTCGCCGGTGCCCTTGCGCCAGCGCGGGACGCCTTCGGTGACGGATGCGGTGCAGAAGACTTTGGTGTCGCCGAAGGAGATGAGGACGGAGCCTTCGGCGTGCTTGCTCCAGCCGCGTTCGATGGTGACCGGGCGGAGTTGTTCGGCGGTGCGGCCGTCGATGCGAGACATGGCGTAGACCCTATCGGGAATGGCGAGGGCCCCACTCCGGGGCGGTGGACGTCCGGGGCGGGGCCTTCGGGAGCGACGGCCTGGCGGCCGGCTCGTCAGCTCACATCATGTCTTCGATCTCGGCGGCGATGGGGTCGGCGTCGGTGCCGATGACGACCTGGATCGCGGTGCCCATCTTGACGACGCCGTGGGCGCCGGCGGCCTTGAGGGCGGCCTCGTCGACGAGGGAGGAGTCGACGACCTCGGTGCGGAGGCGGGTGATGCAGCCCTCGACCTCTTCGATGTTGTCGAGTCCGCCGAGCCCGGCGACGATCTTCTCAGCCTTGCTGGCCATGTCCACTCCTGCTTGTCTCGGCCGCCGGCGGTTCCGCCGTGCGGTTTTCACACCGTAACGCACGTTCAGCCCAACAATATGGGCGTTTGTCCGCGGTCTCGCGAAGGATGGCGATCACCGGAGTGCGCACCGGAACGGTCCGCACCACAAGTGGTCTACACCACCAGTATGCGGCAAGCACGAGGCCGGTTGCCGACCGGCCGACTGCCGGGAGGACACGGATGAGTTCGGACGCAGCGGCGGCGGCACCGGGGAAGAACTGGGCACAGAATCTCTTCCAGGGTCTGCAGAAGATGGGGCGCAGTCTGCAGCTGCCGATTGCCGTCCTGCCCGCTGCGGGAATTCTCAACCGTCTCGGCCAGCCGGATGTGTTCGGCGCGGACGGGCTGGGCTGGGACGCCGTCGGCAAGGTGTTCGCGGCCGCGGGCGGTGCGCTGCTGGATTCGGGGCTCGGGCTGCCGCTGCTGTTCTGCATCGGTGTGGCGATCGGCATGGCCAAGAAGGCGGACGGCTCGACGGCGCTGGCCGCGGTGACCGGATTCCTCGTCTACTTCTCGGTCATGCACGCGTTCCCTGCGGGCTGCGCCGCGGGCCAGACGTATACCCAGGCGGGCCTGTGGAGCGGGGTGTGCGTGGACCGGAAGCTGACGGTGACGCAGGCGTCCTTCCAGAATCCGGGGGTGTTCGGCGGCATCGTCATGGGGTTTCTGTCCGCCTGGCTGTGGCAGCGCTTTCACCGGGTCAAGCTGGTGGACTGGCTGGGGTTCTTCAACGGCCGCCGGCTGGTCCCGATCATCATGGCCTTCGTGGGCCTGGTGTTCGCGGTGCTGTGCCTGTTCGTCTGGCAGCCGATCGGTGATGCGCTGACGAGCTTCAGCCAATGGCTGACGGGGCTGGGGGCGTGGGGTGCGGGGATCTTCGGTGTCGCCAACCGCGCGCTGCTGGTGATCGGCCTGCACCAGTTCCTGAACACCTTCGCCTGGTTCCAGTTCGGCAGTTTCACCAAGCCGGACGGCACGGTCGTCCACGGTGACATCAACCGGTTCCTGGCGGGCGACCCGACGGCGGGGCAGTTCACCACCGGGTTCTTCCCGATCATGATGTTCGCGCTGCCGGCCGCGGCGCTGGCGATCGCGCACTGCGCCAAGCCGCACCGCCGCAAGGAGATCGCGGGCATGATGCTGTCGGTCGGCCTGACGTCGTTCGTCACCGGCGTGACCGAGCCGATCGAGTACTCCTTCCTCTTCGTGGCGCCGGTGCTGTACGCGATCCATGCCGTGCTGACGGGTGTGTCGATGGCGGTGAGCTGGGCGCTGGGGGTGCACGACAGCTTCAGCTTCTCGGCGGGCCTGATCGACTACGTCATCAACTGGGGGCTGGCGACCAAGCCCTGGCTGATCATTCCCATCGGGCTGTGCTTCGCGGTGGTCTACTACGCCCTCTTCCGTTTCGTGATCACGAAGTTCCGTCTGACGACGCCCGGCCGGGAGCCGGACGAGGTGGGGGACGCGATGGAGCGGGAGAACGTGAAGTAGCGGGAGAACGTGAAGTAGGGGGACAGCCGGGGGGCCGGGGCAGGCGCGGAAAGCGCCTGCCTTTTCCGTTGTCCGGGGGCCGGTGATCATGTGGTCCACACCACTTGGAAGAATGGATTCCTTTGTGTCAGGTCTACGTGCTAAGAATGGTCTAAACCACTAGTGGTGTAGACCAAGGTGTAGACCAAACGCGGGCCGTCCCCCCTTTGGAGTGCCCGCCTCACCAGGAGGAATCCGATGAGTTCGGCCACCGCCACGGCGGCCCCCGAGAAGAAGGGCCGCGGCTCCGGCGCCATGGCCGTGGCCCAGCGCATCGGCCGCAGTCTCATGCTGCCGATCGCCACGCTGCCCGCCGCCGCGCTGATGCAGCGGCTCGGCCAGTCGGACATGCTCGGCCGGGATTCGCTGCCCGCCTTCCTCAACAAGATCGCCGAGTTCATGGAGGCCGGCGGCAGCGCGCTGTTCGACAACCTGCCGCTGCTCTTCGCGGTGGGCATCGCGATCGGTTTCGCCAAGAAGTCCGACGGCTCCACCGCTCTGGCCGCGGTCGTCGGCTACCTGGTGTTCAAGGAGGTGCTGGGCACCTTCAAGGACACCAACCTGCCCAAGATCCAGGCCGTCGTCGACGGCAAGGTGGCCGACGTCGCCCCGCCGGTGGACGCGGGCGTGCTGGGCGGCGTCGTGATGGGCATCGTGGTCGCACTGCTCTACCAGCGCTACAGCCGCAAGAAGCTGCCCGACTGGCTCGGCTTCTTCGGCGGGCGCCGTCTGGTGCCGATCCTCTCCGCCCTCGCCGGCCTCGTCATCGGCATCGCCTTCGGCTACATCTGGCCCGTTCTCGGGAGCGGGCTGCACAGCTTCGGCGCCTGGCTCGTCGGCTCGGGCGCGGTGGGCGCCGGAATATTCGGTGTCGCCAACCGTGCGCTGATCCCGGTCGGCATGCACCACCTGCTGAACTCCTTCCCCTGGTTCCAGGCCGGTGACTACCAGGGCAAGCACGGCGACATCGCCCGCTTCCTGGCCCACGACCCCTCGGCCGGCCAGTTCATGACCGGTTTCTTCCCGATCATGATGTTCGCCCTCCCGGCCGCGTGCCTGGCGATGGTGCACTGTGCACGGCCCGAGCGCCGCAAGGTCGTCGGCGGCATGATGTTCTCCATCGCGCTGACCGCCTTCGTCACCGGCGTGACCGAGCCGATCGAGTTCACCTTCATGTTCATCGCCCCGGTGCTGTACGCCATCCACGCGGTGCTGACCGGTGTCTCGATGGCGCTGACCTGGGCGCTGGGAATGAAGGACGGCTTCGGCTTCTCGGCCGGCGCGATCGACTTCGGACTGAACCTCGGCATCGCGACCAAGCCGTGGCTGCTGCTCCTCACGGGGCTGGTCTTCGCCGCGCTCTACTACACCGTGTTCCGGTTCGCGATCGTCAAGTTCAACCTCCCGACCCCGGGGCGCGAGCCCGAAGAGGAGATCGCCGCGGAGGACAAGGCCCAGTACAAGGGCTGATCCGCCGCCGCCCGACGGCGGTCGAGCACACGGCGAGGGCCCCCGGAATCCCAGGCGGATTCCGGGGGCCCTCGCCGTGGCCGCGGGACGCATCCCGCCGGAGGCTCAGATCTCGTGGACCGCGCCCGCCTTGGCGACCTCGACCGGGCCGTCATAGGCCTTCTGGGCGTCGCGGATGCTGAGGGCCGGGTCGGTCCACGGCGGGATGTGGGTCAGCACCAGCCGGCCCGCGCCGGCCCGCTGGGCGATCTCGCCGGCTTCCCGGCCGTTGAGGTGCAGATCCGGGATGTCTTCCTTGCCGTAGGTGAAGGACGCCTCGCACAGGAAGAAGTCGGCGCCCTCGGCAAGGCGCTCCAGCGCGTCGCAGGGGCCGGTGTCCCCGGAGTACGTCAGGGACCGGCCGCCGTGCTCGATACGGAAGGCGAAGGACTCCACCGGGTGGCTGACCCGCTCCGTGCGGATCGTGAACGGCCCGATGGTGAAGGTGCCCGGCGTCAGGGTGCGGAAGTCGAAGACCTCGCTCATGGCGCCGTCGTACGGCAGATCGGCGTGCGCGGCGGTCAGCCGGCGCTCGGTGCCGGCCGGCCCGTAGACCGGCATCGGCGCGCAACGCCCGCCGTCCGGGCGGTAGTAGCGCACCACGAAGTAGCCGCACAGGTCGATGCAGTGATCGGCATGCAGATGCGACAGGAGTACGGCATCCAGGTCATAGAGGCCGATGTGGCGCTGCAGCTCGCCCAGGGCGCCGTTGCCCATGTCGAGGAGCAGCCTGAAGCCGTCGGCCTCCAGGAGGTAGCTCGAACAGGCCGATTCCACGGAAGGGAACGACCCCGAGCATCCGACGACGGTGAGCTTCATAGCGGGCGTGAACCTCCGTGGGCGGGGGCGGCGGTTTAGCGGTCTTCCCTGCTCGAACGCCCAAGGGCTCGGGGAAGGTCCATGCCGGGATTCCCGGCGGGTCCTTGCCGGGTGATGCCGGGTCCTCGGCGGTCGGTGCGGTGCCCCCGAGCGTAAGGCGCAAAGGGGCCTGTAGCTCCTCCGGCGGGGCGAGCTGTGGGCGGAATCACCAGTCTGGGCTGTCGCCCCGTACGCCCGTACGCCCCTGCGCCCGCCTACGCGCCCCCGGGAGGTTGTGCGACGCGCCCCCGAAAGGTCATGCCGCCGCCCCCGGGAAAACCCTGCCGCCGCGCCCCGGGAGAGAGCCCCGCCGCCGCGGCAGGAAACCACGACGGCGGATACGTACCGACCCCGCGCTCATGGCACGCACGGCCCGCTCGCCCGGCTCCTCCGGACGATCCGGCTCCTCCGGCCGGTCCCGCCGACCCGCCGACCCGCCGACCCGCCGACCCGCCGACCCGCCGACCCGCCGGCAGGCGACTACGCCCAGAGCTGGCCGTGCAGCGTTTCGATCGCCGCTTCCGTGGACTCGGCGGTGTAGACGCCGGTGGAGAGGTACTTCCAGCCGCCGTCGGCGACGACGAAGACGATGTCGGCGCTCTCCCCCGCCTTGACGGCCTTCGTGCCGACGCCGATCGCCGCGTGCAGCGCCGCGCCGGTGGAGATGCCCGCGAAGATGCCCTCCTCGGCGAGGAGTTCACGGGTGCGGCGGACCGCGTCGTGGGAGCCCACCGAGAAGCGGGTGGTGAGCACGGACTCGTCGTAGAGCTCCGGGATGAAGCCCTCGTCGAGGTTGCGCAGACCGTAGACCACATCGTCGTAGCGCGGCTCGGCGGCGACGATCCGGACGCCGGGAACGTGCTCGCGCAGATAGCGGCCGACGCCCATGAGCGTGCCGGTGGTGCCCAGACCGGCCACGAAATGGGTCACGGAGGGGAGGTCGGCGAGGATCTCGGGGCCGGTGGTGGCGTAGTGCGCACCGGCGTTGTCGGGGTTCCCGTACTGGTAGAGCATCACCCAGTCGGGGTGCTCGGCGGACAGCTCCTTGGCCACCCGGACGGCCGTGTTGGAGCCGCCCGCCGCGGGTGAGGAGATGATCTCGGCGCCCCACATGGCCAGCAGCTCGCGCCGCTCGGAGGAGGTGTTCTCCGGCATCACGCACACGATGCGGTAGCCCTTGAGCTTGGCCGCCATGGCGAGCGAGATGCCGGTGTTGCCGCTGGTGGGCTCCAGGATGGTGCAGCCGGGGGTGAGCCGGCCGTCCTTCTCGGCCTGCTCGATCATGTGCAGGGCGGGCCGGTCCTTGACCGAGCCCGTGGGGTTGCGGTCCTCCAGCTTCGCCCAGATACGGACGTCCTCGGAGGGGGACAGGCGCGGGAGGCGGACGAGAGGGGTGTTCCCGACCGCCGCCAGCGGGGAGTCGTACCGCACGTCAGACCAGCCCGGCCCGTCGCCCGACCGCCACCCCGGCCGGACGCGGCTTCGCCGCGGCAGATCCGCCCGCCACCGCCGGGAGGATCGTCACGCTGTCGCCGTCGGCGAGCTTGGTGGAGATGCCTTCCAGGAAGCGGACGTCCTCGTCGTTGAGGTAGACGTTCACGAAGCGGCGCAGCTGCTCGCCGTCGACCAGGCGCTCGCGGATGCCGGTGTGCCGGCTCTCCAGGTCGGTGAAGAGGTCGGCAAGGGTCTCTCCGCTGCCCTCGACGGCCTTCTCGCCGTCGGTGTAGGTGCGCAGGATGGTGGGGATTCGGACCTCGATGGCCATGGGAGTGCTCCTGTCCAGATGCGGTGGCGGGGCGGTGCGTCCCGGGCGCACGGCCATGCGGCGTGCCGGGAGGGCGTCGGGTGACGCCGGGAGTGCGGGGCTGTGGGCGGCGCGCGCCGCGCGCCCTGACGGGCCGGCTCAGGCGGCGGCGCAGCGCGGACAGATGGCGCTGGAAAGGCGGCACAGATCGACGTGCAGCCGTGCGGCTCCGCAGCCGAACGCGCCCAGCAGTGCGGATGCGGAGCGACGTATGGCGAGCGGAGCGAGCAGCAGCATGCCCGGCCTCTTCTCGCTCACGTCGTGGTCAACCATGCGGTCATCGTATCGATTCCCGGTCCGGGTATTGGAACCTCGTCCCATCATGCGGACGATTGGCGTACACCAGGTGGGACGGCCTCAGGAGTAGGCCGCCACGACCTCGACTTCTTCCTCGGTGACCTCGCCGTCCACGATCCGGTACGAGCGGAACTGGAAGGGCCCGGCGTCGTCGGTGTCGGCGGTGGAGACCAGGACATAGTGGGCGCCGGGCTCGTTCGCGTAGGAGATGTCGGTGCGCGAGGGGTAGGCCTCGGTGGCGGTGTGCGAGTGGTAGATGACCACCGGCTCCTCGTCCCGGTCGTCCATCTCGCGGTAGAGCTTGAGCAGGTCGGCCGAGTCGAATTCGTAGAACGTGGGCGACCGGGCGGCGTTCAGCATCGGGATGAACCGCTCGGGGCGGCCGCTGCCCGCCGGGCCGGCGATCACGCCGCAGGCCTCGTCGGGGTGGTCCTGGCGGGAGTGCTCGACGATCTGGTCGAAGAGCGCCTTGGTGAGGGTCAGCATGGCGCCAAGAATAAACAGCGGGCCCGCTCGTACCGAAGAGTGGTACGAGCGGGCCCGCATGCTGGACGCCGAGGGGGTGCGCCCCCGTTCCGGCCGGGTGGCGCCTCAGCCGTTGGCGTTCTTGGTGTCCTTGACGGAGGCGTCCTGCGGCGCCGCGCCGGCCGTCAGGCCGTTCGCCGCGTCCCGCCGCTTGATGCAGAGGTAGCCCACGCCCAGGATGAGCGCCCACACGGGAGCCGCGTAGAGCGAGATCCGGGCGTCCTTGTCGACGCCCATCATCACGATCACCATGGCGATGAAGGCCAGCGCGAAGATCGAGGTGTAGGGGCTGCCGGGAGCCTTGAACTCGGACTGCGGCAGCTCGCCGCGGTTCGCCTTGGCGCGGTAGCGCAGCTGCGAGCCCAGGATGACGATCCACGCCCACATACCGGAGATGGTGGCGAAGGAGACGACGTAGTTGAACGCCTCGCCGGGCCACTGGTAGTTGATGTAGACGCCGAAGAGCATCATCGCGACCGAGACGCCGGTGCCCCAGGTGGGCAGGCCGTTCTTGCTGAGCTTGGTGAAGAACTTCGGGCCCTGGCCGTTGAGCGCGAGGTCGCGCAGCATCCGGCCGGTGGAGTACATACCGGAGTTGGCCGAGGAGAGGGCGGCGGTCAGCACGACGAAGTTGACGATGCCCGCGCCGGCCGGCAGGCCGATCTGCTGGAAGGCGGCGACGAAGGGGCTGACGCCCGGCTTGAAGGCCGTCCAGCTGACGACGGACAGGATGATGATCAGCGCACCGATGTAGAAGAGGCCGATCCGCCACGGCACGGTGTTGATCGCCTTGGGCAGGACCTTCTTCGGGTTGGTCGCCTCGCCCGCGGTCACACCGACGAGCTCGACGGCGAGGAAGGCGAACATCACGATCTGCAGCGTCATCAGCGTGCCGCCGATGCCCTTGGGGAAGAAGCCGCCGTGGGACCACAGGTTGGCGAAGGAGGCGGTGTCACCGGCGTCGGAGAAGCCGAGGGTGATCACGCCGAGGCCGATCAGGATCATGCCGATGATCGCGGTGACCTTGACCATCGAGAACCAGAATTCCAGCTCACCGAAGATCTTCACGGAGATCAGGTTGATGCCGAAGAGCGCACAGGTGAAGACGAGGGCCGCGGCCCACTGCGGTATGCCCTTGTTCCAGTACTGCACATACGTGGCCGCGGCGGTCACTTCGGTGATACCGGTGACGACCCAGAACAGCCAGTACGTCCAGCCGGTCACGAAGCCGATGAACGGGCCGAGGAATTCCCGTCCGTACTCCGAGAACGAACCGGAGACGGGGCGGTACATGAGCAGCTCGCCCAGGGCCCGCATGATGAAGAAGATGACCAGACCGACGATGGCGTAGGCGAGGATGATGCTCGGCCCGGCCATCGAGATTGCTTTGCCGGCCCCGAGGAAGAGTCCGGTACCGATGGCGCCGCCAATGGCGATCATCTGGATCTGACGGTTTCCCAGACCCCGCTGATACCCCTCTTCGGGGGCCGTCCCAGCTGCCTCATCGCCGTCGTGCTGCTTGTCGACCTGCACAGAGGTCATGTGTGGTGCGCCTTTCTCCATACCGACCCGGTCTGTCCGGATCGGATCCCGATCCCCCGGATGGAGTTCCTGCACGCCGACGGTCGGCCGGCAGTAGCGCTCCCGCGGCGACAGGGGTGGCGTCGCTCACGGCAGGTCGTGAACATTTATCACGGCGTCTCTCAGGCCGCCTAGGGATGGCGTGAATCAAACCACGAGAGAAAGCGGACAAGAACCATGAAGTGCCGCAATTCACATGGCCGAGGTGATGCGATCGTTATCCGGATTTGAGCATCCGCTGAGCGAACACAGCGGTAACAACAGGGGTGGAACGCCCTGTTTTCAGCCCATCAGGGAGTCGACAAGAGTCTCCTGGAGCCCGCCGAGCCAGAGGTAGGCCATCACCATCGGCTTGCGCGGATCGCTGTCCGGGAGCCGCAGCAGTTCTCCGCCATCTTCTTCATCGGTCACTTCAAGCCGGGTTCCGATGGCCAGCCTGAGGTCGTTGAGGGCACCCAGCCACTGCCGGCACTCACCGGCGTCAAGACGGAGCAGCGCACTGTCACCGGCGGGCGCCAGACCGTCCAGCGCACGGATCAGCGCCAGGGCGTCCCCGCGCTTGCGCGCACGCAAATCGTTCTCGGTGTAGCGGCGGAATTCGGCGGAGGCGGCGCGCACATCGTCGTCGGGGACGAGGTCGGGTCCGCCGTAGGCGTCGGGGAAGAAGCGGGCCAGCACCGGGTCGGCGGGCGGCTCGCTGGGGCCGTCGTTGAAGATCGACGCCAGCAGGTCGTCGCTCTCGCTCCCCCCGCTCTCCTCGCCCGGGCCGATCAGCTCCATCAGCTGGACGGCGAGGCTGCGCAGGATGGAGATCTCGACCTCGTCGAGGGGGACGGCGGCGCCGCCCCCGGGCTGCGGCTCGAAGTGCCCGGTCATCGGCGGTCCTGCTGAAGGGTCGCCCACAGGCCGTAGCCGTGCATGGCCTGCACGTCGCGTTCCATTTCCTCGCGGCTGCCGCTGGAGACCACCGCGCGTCCCTTGTGATGGACGTCGAGCATCAACTGGTGCGCCTTGTCCTTGGAGTAGCCGAAGTACGACTGGAACACGTACGAGACGTAGCTCATGAGGTTGACCGGGTCGTTGTGGACGATCGTGACCCACGGGACGTCGGGTTCGGGGACCTCGAAGGGGGCCTCGCTCGACTGGGGGCGCTCGGTCTCGACCGGGACACTGAGGGTGCAGCGATGCGGCCGGAGCGTGATCGTGGGTGACGGGTGGGCGCTCACAGGCCCCATGCTGCCACCCGGGGGCGGGCGACGCACAAATGCCCCTCGCGCGGGCCGCGTCGGCGGGCCGCACCCGGCGTCCGCGGGCGGCCTTTTGTCGCCCCCGGAGCACTATCGTCAAAGTGACGAGTATTGGGGGTAGCATCGTCCCCATGAACACAGCAGACCTGGGGCTGCCGGTGGCCGTGCCGTCGACTGCGCTCTTCACCGACCAGTACGAACTCACCATGTTGCAGGCCGCGTTGCGGTCCGGTACCGCGGGCCGGCGGTCGGTCTTCGAGGTCTTCACCCGCCGGCTCCCCGAGGGTCGCCGCTACGGCGTGGTGGGCGGCACCGGCCGGGTGCTGGACGCGGTGGAGAACTTCCGCTTCGACGAGACGATCCTCGGCTTCCTGCGCGAGCGCGGCATTCTCGACGAGCCGACGCTCGCCTGGCTGGCCGGCTTCCGCTTCCGCGGCGACATCTGGGGCTACCCGGAGGGCGAGGTCTACTTCCCCGGCTCCCCCATCATGCGGGTCGAGGGCACCTTCGCCGAGGCGGTCCTCCTGGAGACGGTGATCCTCTCGATCCTCAACCACGACTCCGCGGTGGCCGCGGCCGCCTCCCGGATGTCGGTGGCGGCAGGCGCCCGCCCGCTGATGGAGATGGGCGCCCGGCGCACCCATGAGCTCGGCGCGGTGGCCGCGTCCCGTGCCGCCTACCTCGGCGGCTTCCACACCACCTCCGACCTGGCGGCCGGCTTCCGCTACGGCATCCCCACCGTGGGCACCAGCGCGCACGCCTTCACCCTGCTGCACGACACCGAGCGGGACGCCTTCACCGCGCAGGTCGACAGCCTGGGCAGCGGGACGACCCTGCTCGTGGACACCTTCGACGTCGCCGAGGCGGTGCGCACCGCGGTGGAGGTGGCAGGCCCCGGTCTCGGCGCCGTCCGGATCGACTCCGGCGATCTGCTGCTGATCGCCCACCGGGTGCGCCAGCAGCTCGACGAGCTGGGCGCCACCAAGACCAAGATCGTGGTCACCAGCGACCTGGACGAGTACGCCATCGCCTCGCTGGCCGCCGCACCGGTGGACGCGTACGGCGTCGGCACCCAGCTGGTGACCGGCAGCGGGCACCCGACCTGCGCGATGGTCTACAAGCTGGTCGCCCGCGCCGACAGCGAGGAGCCGGGCGCCCCGCTGCGGCCGGTGGCGAAGAAGTCGATGGGCGCCAAGAGTTCGCTCGGCGGCCGCAAATGGGCCGCGCGCCGGCTCGACGAGGACGGTGTGGCCACCGCCGAGGTCATCGGCACCGGCGCCGTCCCGGCGGAGCTGGCCGACCGGCAGCTGCTGGTGCCACTGGTCAGCGCCGGCACGGTGGTGGCCCGCGAGCCGCTGGACGCCGCCCGCGACCGGCATATCGCCGCCCGCGACCGGCTGCCGCTGTCGGCGACCCAGCTCTCCCGCGGCGAGCCCGTACTGGCGACCGAGTACGTCTGACGCGTGCGGTGCGCCCGGCATCCGCCGCACTGCCGGGCTCCGCACCACTCCCGCAATCCCCCTCCAGTGGCTACCCTCGGTCACGCCACCGCTCCCCGTCCCTCCCCCATTCCAGCCGGAAGGCACGCACCATGCACCGGGCATTGATCGTCGTTGATGTGCAGAACGACTTCTGCGAAGGCGGCAGCCTCGCGGTGGCGGGAGGTGCGGATGTGGCCGCGGCGATCACCGATCTGATCGGCCAGACGGCCGGCGGCTGCTACCGCCATGTCGTGGCCAGCCGGGACCACCACATCGATCCCGGCGACCACTTCTCCGCCACCCCCGACTACGAGACCTCCTGGCCGGTGCACTGCGTGGCCGGCACCGAAGGCAGCGGCTTCCACCCCAACTTCGCCCCGGCGCTCGCCTCCGGCGCCATCGACGCGGTCTTCGACAAGGGCGCTTACACCGGCGCCTACAGCGGTTTCGAGGGCTCGGACGAGAACGGCACCTCGCTCGCGGACTGGCTGCGCGCGCACCACGTCAGCGAGGTCGACGTGGTCGGCATCGCGACCGATCACTGCGTACGCCTCACCGCCCTGGACGCGCTCCGCGCCGGGCTGCGCACCCATGTCCTGCTGGATCTGACCGCCGGGGTGGCCGCGCACACCACCGAGCGGGCGCTCGGGGAGCTGCGGGCGGCCGGCGCCGAGCTGACCGGCAAGCCGGTCGGCCTCGGCGGCTGAAGGGCGTGTCCCGGATCGGTCCGGCTGATCCAGGACACGCCCTTCGGCCGCCCGCGGGGCCCGTCAGGCGGCCGAGGCCGGGCGCTCGTCGTCGTCCGGTCCCTCCTCCCTCAGCGGGCGGGCCGGATTCCGCAGCAGCGCCCGTATGGGGTGCCACGACTCCGTGTCGTCCTCCGGGGCCTCGCGCCAGACCAGGCCGTCCGGATGGTGCAGGACGGCCGTGACCTCGTCGGGTGTGGGCGGCTTGGTGTTGCCGCGCAGGTAGACGGCCCGCAGGCCGAGGTTGCGCAGCCTGGTCAGGGCGCGCTGGCGGTTCACGGCGTGGACCAGGACCCGCACCCGGCAACCGCAGTCGTAGAGGCCGCCCCGGGCGCCGTGCGGCGGCCTGGGCAGCGACAGGGCGACCACCACGCTTCCGCCGGGAAGCCTGGTGTAACCGCCACCGGACATCGTCATATCTCCCCCCGTGAGACTTCGCGTCAACAAGGACTGTAGAACGCATCTAAACGCGAATCGGCCGCCGCCCGCTAGGGGGCGGCGGCCGCATAGCTTTTGACCTGCGGTTTTACCTTTTACTTACCGGCGGGGCCGACCTGAAGCGTCACCGAGGAGCCGTCCCGGGCCTCCTTGGCGATCTTGATCCGGGTGTTGGTGTCAGGGACGATCACACCACCGGTCGGGTTCGCCTTGTCGTAGTAGACGCCGTGCCGGTCGTCGAAGAGCGTGATGCCCGGCTTGGACGCGATCGTGACCTGCTTGCCGTCCTTGTGGAGGGTCAGGGCGTCGGTCCGGTAGCGCGTGAAGGTCGAGTCGTAGGACTGGAAGCGGTTGCGCATCAGCTTGCCGTCGGCCCAGCGCTCGGCCTTGGGGTGCGCGTCGACCGGCAGGATCTGCCCGGAGCCGGGGTGCTGGCCGACGTTGTTGTCCGGCTGCGAGGTGTCCCACAGCCAGATCAGCACGCCGTTCTGGTACGGGAAGTGCTCCACCCAGCTCGGCTTGGCGGTGGTCCAGCCGAAGTTGTACGGGCCGACCTTGAGGGTCTTGTCGTACGACACGTACTGGCGGTTCTCGGCGAGGTAGTACTGCGGGTAGTCCTTGGTGAAGGACGCACCGATGCGCGAGAAGCCCTTGCTGGTCCAGCCGTTGTCGCCGCTCTCGGCGTTGTCGCTGAAGAGCGCCTTGCCGTCGGCGGTGACGCCGATGCTGTCGGCCGCGAAGCCCTTCTGTGCCGCGCCGCCGTCGGTCTGGTAGCGGAAGCGCAGGTCGATCTTCTTGCCCGCGTAGGCGTCCAGCGGGTAGGCGAGGTCCTGGTAGGCGGCGACGGTGCCGGTCAGGGCGGGCTTGTCGCTGCCGTCGCGCGGGATGGCCTTGCCGTTCGCGGTGCCGTCCAGCGCCGTCCAGTTGTTGCCGCCGTCGGTGGAGACCTCGGCGTAGAGGTAGTCGTAGTCCTTCTCGATGTCCCACCAGCCCTTGAGGCCCAGGGACGCCTTGGACTTGCCGGTGAGGTCCACCTGCCGGGTCAGGGTGTTCTTGAGGTCGTTGCCCATGTCGCTCCACCACTGGTGGGAGCCCTCCGCGGGCGCGACGATATCGGTCTTGACCTTCTTGGCGGGCAGTTCGACGACCACCGCCTGCTTGTTCTTGGTGTTGTACTCGGCGACGCCCAGCTTGTGGGTGGACTTCGTGGCGGCCTTCGCCTTGCCGTAGTTGAGCCAGCCCAGCTGCAGCTTGTCCCAGGCGCTCATGTCGCCGGGCAGGTTGCCGATGTTGTCCTTGCCGGTGCCGAGCCAGGAGCCGCCCGACATCAACGACCAGAAGTCCACCGAGGATTCGCCGGTGCCGGTGGTGTCGTACTCGTCCGGCAGGCCCAGGTCGTGGCCGTACTCGTGGGCGAAGACGCCGAGTCCGCCGTTCTCCGGCTGCATGGTGTAGTCGCCGACCCAGATGCCGGTGTCACCGATCTGGGTGCCGCCCGCCTTGTTGGCGGTGGGGCCGGTCTTGCCGGCGTCGGTGCCGTACGCGTACCAGCGGTGCGCCCAGATGGCGTTGGTCTTCTGGACGCCGCCGCCCGCGGACTCGTCCTCGCCGGCGTGCACGATCTGGAAGTGGTCGATGTACCCGTCGGGCTCGTTGAAGTTGCCGTCGCCGTCGTGGTCGTAGCGGTCCCACTGGTCGTACTTGGACAGGTCGGCCTTGATCTGGGCGTCGGTGCGGCCCTTGGCCTTCTGGTCCTTGGCCCACTGGTTGACGCCGTCGCGGATCAGGTCCCAGGCGCTGGCGCAGTTGGTCTGGCCGCAGTAGTTGGAGCCGTAGCGGGCCTCGTTCGAGTCGACCTTGACCCAGTCGGAGACCTCGCCGTTGACCGAGTAGCGGCCCGAGGACTGCTTCTCGTAGTACTTGGCCAGCGACTGCTTCTTCTTGTCGTGCGAGAAGTAGAGGTCCTGGAAGTGCTTCTGGTTGAAGTCCTTCTGCCAGGCCGTGCTGTTGTCCTCGGCACGGTCCGGCTGGGCTATCTGGTTGTGCGCCGGGCCGGGGTCGCCGCCGTACTTCTTCACCGGCGGCTTGGGGCCGTCGCCGTCCGGGTCGTACATCGTGGTGTTGTCGACCTTGTCGCCGAAGTCCACCAGGATGGTGAAGATCTTGTCGGTCTTCTGCCGGGCGAGCTCGACGTACTTGCTCTTGCCGAGCTTGACGACCTTGGAACCGCCCCGCACGGTCGCCTTGGCGTCACCGGAGATCACCTGCTGGAGGGCTTCCTTGCGCTCGGCGGCCTGACGGTCGCTGAACGGGCCCTTGAGGTCGTGGTCCACGGTCCGCTCGGGGGCCGGGTCATGGCGCCTGGCCACGGGCGAGGGTCCCTGCGCGTCGGCCGCGGCCACCCCCGAAGACAAAGCGGCCGCCCCGATCGCGGCGATTGCCGTGGCCAGGGCGGCCGATCTGAACACCGTTCTGTTGTCTCTCACTTGGCGCTGTCCTCCCCTTCGAACCGGTCACTGTTCGACGGCATTCGACCGGAAGTACGGGGAAAAAGACAGATCTTGACTTGGGCACGTCAGCGAAGTACGTTACTCGGCTCGCGAGTTGCGGCTATCGGACACCGTGCGACGGCGTCGCCTCGACGGCCCCCTCGCCGGGCAGAGACCCGGTGTATATGCCCGTCGGGCATGCGCCCCCGTCCCCAACAGCCATGACGGCACGGGGTGTTCGCGCGGGCGCCGGCGTTGTGCGCCCCCTGTGCCCCGGGACCGTGGGTTAGGTCACGCTTACCTGGCGTTCCCTTCGGGCAGTAAGGACCGTAGCCTCGTTCGATGGCGCGCCCCTGACCGAGACCCCCCTGCCGACCCTCCGAGGACGGATTCCGCCATGCCTCGTCCGACCCCCGCACAGCTCGCCTACGGTTCGGCCACCGTCTTTCTCTCCACCCTCGCGATGCTGTTGCTCTCGCAGACGCAGACCGGGATCGGGGTCGCGGTCATCGCCATCGCCGGGCTCGGGCTCGGACTGCTGGTCGCCATGACGGTCCCGATGCCCGGGGTGCCGCGGGTGGTCCGCCGGCATCTCGTACGGGGCGGGGCACCCGCCGCGCCCGCCCCGCCCGAGGCCGTACCGACGCCGCCCGAGCACCCGAGGCCGGTCGCGGCATCGTCCCCCCGCGCCCCCTGGGGACACTTCGCCGAACCGGCCGCCGCCGCCACGGACACCCGGGTCGGCGAGCACTCACGCTGAGGCGGGCGCTCCCGCTCAAGGACGGGCGCTCACGCCGGGCGGGCACTCACGCCGGGCGGGCACTCACGCCGGGCGGGTCCTCGCGCTGACACGCGCACGCACACCGTGGCGGGCGCTCACGCCGAAGGGGCTCCGGCCGTCTGTGCCGGCGTCTGTGTGGACACCACCACGGTCTTCGCCGCCTTGTCGTGCAGACACTGGTGATACGGCTGGTCCCACGTACACCACAGGACGTTGACCAGCCAGAAGATAAAGCCGCAGCACGGCACGATCTCCGGCAGCGTATAGACCGCGGCCCGGGTCCAGCCCGCCTGCGCGGTGGGGATCGAGCCGTTCGCGAGCATCGCCACCCGGATCTTCATCGCCATCTTGCCGAGGGTCTGGCCGCGGCTGGAGAGCATCAGCCCTTCGTAGATGAGATACGCCAGCATGGTGACGCCCGTTACCGTCGACTGCCGGCCGGCCTCCACGCTGTCGGTGCTGAAGTAGTCCACCCCGCCGACGATCAGCGTCATGATCACGGATACCGGTACCCCGATGATGATCGCGTCGATGATGCGCGCCACGAGCCGGCGCCCGCGGTTCGCCAATGGCGGCATACCGGCCAGCGGATCGGCCGGACCGGGCTGCCCGCCGTAGGGGTCACCGGCATACGGGCCGCTGCCGTACGGGGCGCCGGTGTAGGGCGGCTGGGTGCCGCCCGGGGGCGGGGGCCCGTACGGAGGGGGAGTTCCGCCCGGGGGCGGCGGGCCTCCCGGGGGTGGCGCGCCGCCTGCTCCGGCGCCGGTACCGTTGCCGCGCGGAGCGTGGTTGCGCGGGGCGCCGTTCTCGCGGGGCGAGCTGTTACGGGGAGCGCCGCCCGCCGGGGGCTCCTGCGGCGTCTTCAGGAACGGGTCGTCCTCCGGCGGCTCACCGGAACCGGGCCGGGGCTGGTCGGTACTCATGGCCCGAGTCGACCCCTTGTCGCGGTCCGCCGCATCCGGCGAAGTCCGTTCGGGGGACGACGACCGGCGGGGCGGGCGGCCCGGCGGGCGGCGAGGCCGGCGGCCCGGCGGGGGGCCTCAGCCGGAGGCGACGAACGTCCGCGCGACCTTGTCGTGCCAGCACTGGCGCCACGGCCGGTCGAACAGGCACCAGAGAACGTTCAGCACACCGACGACGAGCACGCCGAGCACGCTGTAGACGAACCAGCGCCGCAGCGCCGCGCCGAGGGCCGGGGTGTCATGGCTCTCGATGTCGATGACCCGTACGCCGCACAGCTTCTTGCCCAGGGTGCGGCCCCACTTGAGGGTCGGCAGCGCCTCGTAGAGCGCTCCGCCGAGCAGCAGGACGGCCAGGATCGTGGCGAAGACCGGGATGGTGGTGCCGTCGACCAGATAGACCGTCATCTGGCGGCCGGACTGCTTGGCCGCCTCGACCTTGGCGTCGATGTGGTCCGTGACGGTGCTCCACAGGGGAACGGCCACCGCGGCGGTGACCGCCCCCAGCACCAGCGTGTCGATCAGCCGGGCCGCCAGCCTGCGGCCGAGGCCTGCCGGGTGGCCCTGCGCGGCCTGGGCCAGAGCCGAGAAGGGATCGGCGGCGGCCGGCGGCTTCCAGGGGATGACGCCGTCGGCGTCGGCGCCCTGCGCGCCGGATGCGGCCGGTGCGGCACCGCCCTGCGCCGGCAGGCCGGCGCAGGGGGCGGAAGCCTGCGGGCCGGGGGTCTGCGGCGCCGGGCGGCCCTGCTGCCGGTCGCCGACGGACGGCAGCGACTGCGGTGAGGCGTCACCGGGCGCGGCGGACGGCGCCGGGGTGCGGCCGCCGCCCGCGACCCGGATCGCCATGGTCTCGCCGCCCTTGGCGGGCTGCGCGGCGCCGGGCCGTACGGCGCGGATGGCGGTGGTGCCCTGGTCCCCGGAGGTGTTGCCGCGGCGGGCGGCCGGGTTCACGGCCCGGATGGCGACCGTCCCGTCGGACGGGCCCTCGGTGCGCGCGGGCGAGGACGCGCCGGGCGCCTCGCCGGCCGGGACCCCGTCGCCGCCCTGCTCGCGCTGCGGCGGCACCCCGCCCCAGGGAGCTGCGCCCGACGGAGTACCGGCGGGCGCCTGGTCCGGTGAGCCCCAGGAGATCCGGCGGTCGGTCTCGGCGCCGTAGCCGCCCTGCCGGGAGGCGTCGGCCTGCCAGGAGGCCGCCGGTTCGGGGCCGGTGCCGTGCAGCCGGGCCGGGTCGTCCCAGCCGGCGGCGGGCCGGGCCTCGACCTCGCCGCTCTGGCGTACGGCCGGCACCGCGGAGCCGCCGGCCGTCCCTTCCTCGTCGAAGAACACCGGCCCGGTCTCCTCGACCCCAGGGGTTGGCACCGGGGTTACACCGGGCGGCGGTGCGGGCATCGCCTCGCCCTCGGCGGGGGCGGGCCGGCTGGTGCCCGGCACCCATGCGGCACCGTTCCAGTACCGGATGTAGCCGGGGATGGACGGGTCCGGGTAGAAGCCTGGCGTGGGGCTACCGCCGGCGGATCCTGAGGTAGGGGCGCTCATGTCCGAAGTCCCGTATCTGTACTCGGCCTGGTGGGTGTGGGGTGCAGTCTGCCGCAACGCGGCGTCCACATCTATCAGACCCCGGTTGCGCTCATACCCATGCCCGCCCACGACCACCTGGAAGAGGCGCGGGAAAAAAGTTGTACGAAGTCGTGTAATGGTCCGGCGCCCGGCGCCTCTCTCCTCGTGCGGGCCCGGTACCGGGTGCCCGCGGGGCGCGAAGAGAGGCGGACGTCATGCACACCGTGGTGGAGCGAGAGCTGGAGCTGGGCCTGGTCCTGTCACCGGGGCGGAGTGTTCCGGTGCCGGCCCGGCTGACGTACCGGACGGACGACCCGTACGCCGTCCATGTCGCGTTTCATATCGGTTCCCACTCCCCGGTCCGGTGGACCTTCGCCCGCGAACTGCTCGTCGAGGGCGTGTTCCGGCCGTGCGGCGACGGCGATGTCCGGGTGTGGCCGACCAAGCTGGACGGGCGCAGCCTGGTCTGTATCGAGCTGGACTCGCCGGACGGCCGGGCGCTGCTGGAGACACCGGCCCCCGCGGTCTCCGCTTGGCTGGAGCGCACGTTGCGGGTGGTGCCGCCGGGGTCCGAGCAGGGGCATCTGGACCTCGACAAAGGGCTGAGCGAACTGCTCGCCATGGCGCCGACGGAGGCGGCGGACGAGCAGCGGCCGGGCGGCCCCAGGACCTCGGAGGAGTCTCCCGAGTCCGGGGCGTGACGGGTGGCGGAGTTGCTGCCTCGTGGTCCGGCCGGGCGGCGCGGGGGCCGGGTTGCGGGCGGCGCACGGCCGTCGCGGCCCGGCGCCGCCCGCCGCGACGGCCGGCCCGGGCGCCGCGCTCAGCCGCGGTAGGCCTCCAGCAGCCGCAGCCACACCTCGCTGATCGTCGGGTAGGAGGGCACCGCGTGCCACAGCCGTTCGAGGGGGACCTCGCCGGCCACCGCGACCGTCGCGGAGTGCACCAGCTCCGCGACCCCGGAGCCGACGAAGGTGGCGCCGAGCAGCACCTCGCGGTCCAGGTCGACGACCATCCGGGCGCGGCCGCGGTAGCCGTCCGCGTACAGGGACGCCCCGGCGACGGCCGCCAGGTCCTGGTCGATCACCCGGGTGCGGTACCCGGCCTGCTCGGCCGCGGCGGCGGTCAGGCCCACCGAGGCGGCTTCGGGGTCGGTGAAGACGACCTGCGGGACGGCGAGACGGTCGGCGGTGGCGGCGTGCGCGCCCCAGCGGTCGGACTCCAGGATCGGGACGCCCCTGGCACGCGCGGAGATGGCGGCACCGGCGATCCTGGCCTGGTACTTGCCCTGGTGGGTCAGGAGGGCACGGTGGTTGACGTCGCCGACGCCGTAGAGCCAGCCGCCGGTCACGCCCGTCACCCGGAGGCTGTCGTCGACGTCCAGCCAGGAGCCGGGGGTCAGGCCGACCGTGTCCAGGCCGATGTCCTCGGTGCGCGGGGAGCGGCCGGTGGCGATCAGCAGTTCGTCGGCGACGATCTCGTCTCCGGAGTCCAGGAGCACGGTGACGGGGCCGCCCGGTGCCTCCCTGCGCACCTCGCGCACCTCGACGCCGGTCCGCAGGAAGACGCCGGCCTCGGCGAGCGATTCGGCGACCAGGTGGCCGGCGAACGGCTCCATACGGGGCAGCAGCCCGTCGCCGCGTACCAGCAGCGTCACGGAGGAGCCCAGGGCCCGCCAGGCGGTGGCCATCTCGACGCCGACCACGCCGCCGCCGACCACCACCAGCCGGCCCGGTACGGCCTTGGCGCTGGTGGCCTCGCGGCTGGTCCAGGGCCTGGCCTCGGCGAGCCCGGGGACGGGGGGCAGCACCGCGCGGCTGCCGGTGCACACCGCGACCGCGTGCCGGGCGGTGAGCACCCGTCCGCCGTCGACGACCACCCGCCGGGGCCCGGCCAGCCGGCCGTGTCCGCGCACCAGGTCGATGCCGAGCGAGTCCAGCCAGCGGACCTGTCCGTCGTCCTTCCAGTAGGAGACGAACTCGTCGCGGTGGGCGAGCACCGCCGGCACCTCCAGGGGGACGTCGGCGGCGTCCTTGAGGCCGGGGACCCGGCGTGCCTCGGCTCGGGCGGCGACCGGGCGCAGCAGGGCCTTGCTGGGCATGCACGCCCAGTAGGAGCATTCGCCGCCGACGAGTTCGCTCTCCACGACCACCGCGCTCAGCCCGGCGGCGTGTGCCCGGTCGGCGACGTTCTCACCCGTCGGCCCGGCCCCCAGCACGATGACGTCATACGCCTCATCAGCGGCTTGGGTCGCTTCGGTCGCTGCCATCGGCTCTCGCTTCCTGCGTGGGCGTGAGGGGGCCCCGTGGACGTGAGGGCCCGGTGGGCCCGGCGGGTCCTTCCGGCCATCCTCTGCCCAACGGGCCGTCAGCGCATCCGGCGTTCGACCGCTTCCTTGGCCTCGGCGAGTCCGGAACCGGTCACCTCGCGGTGCACCTTGATCGCCTGGATCTTCTTCCCCTGTGCCAGCAGGGCGTCCAGCTCGGCCAGCCTGGGGTCCTCCGGCTCGGCGATGCCGGCCTGCGCGAGCAGCAGGTCCACCTTGTGTTCCAGCCGCTGGAGCCTGAGGTCCTGCCGCTTGGCCCGGAGGTCACTCGCCCGGGCGAAGCCGGAGACAGCGATGAGGAGGAGAACTGCTGCTATGAAGGGTGCGGAGTCCATGACGGAACTCTACGAGGCGGCGGCGCGTGCCATGAACACAGCAGTGGCCGCGGGGCCGTGCACACTGCCCCGGACGGCCGGTGCGCCGTCCGTGAGGATCTCGCATTCGGCGTAGGCGTCCGGCCCTTCGAGGGTGAGGGTGAGCATCGGCATCGCACCCACGCCCCGTGCGTCGGTCACCACGAACCACGGCAACTCGGGCCGCACCACCTGCTGTTCGCCTCCGGAGTCACCCAGTGCCTGGACGGCGTAGGTGAGGTCGTCGACGCCCTTCCCGGTCACCCGGAAAGTGACCATGCCTTCGCCCGACCTGTGGGGATCGTTGATCGTCATGGGTGAAGTCAACCGTCTTCGTCCCTGCCCCGTACATCCGGGTCCCGGCCGGGCCGGCGGCGCCCGGGTCGCGTCAGAAGAGCTTTCCGGGGTTGAGGATTCCCAGCGGGTCGAAGACGCCCTTGATGCCGCGCTGCAACTCCAGGCCCACCGGACCCAGTTCGCGGGCCAGCCACTCCTTCTTCAGGACACCGACGCCGTGCTCACCGGTGATGGTGCCGCCCAGTTGCAGGCCGAGCGCCATGATGGCGTCGAAGGACTCCCGGGCCCGGCGGGACTCGTCGGGGTCCGCGGCGTCGAAGCAGACCGTGGGGTGGGTGTTGCCGTCCCCCGCGTGCGCGCAGACACCGATGGTCAGGTCGTACTTCTCCGCGATGGCAGCGGTGCCGTCGAGCAGTTCGGCGAGCCGGGAGCGCGGTACGCACACATCGTCGATCATCGTGGCGGATTTGACCCGCTCCAGGGCGGTCAGGGTCAGCCGGCGGGCCTGCAGCAGCAGGTCGGACTCGGCGGCGGTCTCGGCCGGCACCACCTCGGTGGCGCCAGCGGCGGTGCACAGCGCGCCGACGGCGGCGAGGTCGGCGGCCGGGTCAGGGGTGTCGAAGGCGGCCAGCAGCAGCGCCTCGGTGCTGTCCGGGAGGCCCATCTGCGCCATGTCGTTGACCGCGCGGATGCTCGTACGGTCCATCAGCTCCAGCAGCGACGGGGCGTGGCCGCGGGCCATGATCTCGCAGACCGCCTCGCAGGCGGCCGCGGTGGAGGGGAATTCGGCGGCCAGCGCCAGCTGCGCGGGCGGCTCCGGCTTGAGGGCGAGCACGGCGCGTACGACGATGCCCAGGCTCCCCTCGGAGCCGACGAACAGCCGGGTGAGGTCGTAGCCCGCGACGCCCTTGGCGGTGCGGCGGCCGGTCTTCAGCAGCCGCCCGTCGGCGAGGACCACGTCCAGGCCGAGGACGTACTCGGCGGTGACCCCGTATTTGACGCAGCACAGGCCGCCGGAGGCGGTGCCGATGTTCCCGCCGATCGAGCACTGCTCCCAACTGGAGGGATCGGGCGGGTAGTAGAGGCCGTGCTCGTTCACCGCGCGGGACAGCACGGCGTTGATGACACCGGGTTCGACCACCGCGATCCGGTCGACGGGGTTGATCTCGATGATCCGGTCCATCTTGACCAGTGAGAGCACCAGGCAGCCGTCGGAGGCGTTGGCGGCGCCCGACAGGCCCGTGCGCGCGCCCTGCGGGACGACCGGGACCCGCAGTTCCGTGGCCGTCCGCATGACGTGCTGGACCTGCTCGACGGTGCGCGGCAGCACGACCACGGCGGGCGTCCCGGCCTCGCAGAAGCTCGCCATGTCGTTGGCGTAGGAGCCGGTCACATCGGGGTCGGTGAGGATCGCTTCCCCGGGGAGCCCGGCGCGCAGACGTGCGATGAGGTCCATACCCTCAGCCTCGCATCCATGGGCCGTACACGGAAGATCACCGGACGGCAGGGACGGGCCTTGGGACGGCAGGAGGCCCGTCCCGCACCGGCCACCGGGGCCGGGCGGCGCCCGAGGCGACGCCGGACGCGTCAGAGATTGCCGCGCCGCTCCTGCTCCCGCTCGATCGCCTCGAAGAGCGCCTTGAAGTTGCCCTTGCCGAAGCCCATGGAGCCGTGCCGCTCGATCATCTCGAAGAACACCGTCGGCCGGTCCTGGACCGGCTTGGTGAAGATCTGCAGCAGGTAGCCGTCCTCGTCGCGGTCGACCAGGATCTTCAGCTCACGGAGCGTCTCCACGGGCACCCGGGTCTCGCCGGCCCACTCGCCGAGGGTGTCGTAGTAGGAGTCGGGGGTGTTGAGGAATTCGACGCCGGCCTCGCGCATCGCCCGGACGCTGGCGACGATGTCATTGGTGGCCAGCGCGATGTGCTGGACGCCGGGGCCGCCGTAGAACTCCAGGTACTCGTCGATCTGCGACTTCTTCTTCGCGATCGCGGGTTCGTTGATCGGGAACTTGACCTTGAGCGTGCCGTCCGCGACGACCTTCGACATCAGGGCGCTGTATTCGGTGGCGATGTCGTCGCCCACGAACTCCTTCATGTTGGTGAAGCCCATGACGTCGTTGTAGAAGGCCACCCACTCGTTCATCCTGCCGAGTTCGACGTTGCCGACGCAATGGTCGATGGCCTGGAAGCGGCGCGGGCCGGGCGCCACCAGCGGCTCGGTGGCGACGAAGCCGGGCAGGTAGGGGCCGTCGTAGCCGGAGCGCTCGACGAGGGTGTGCCGGGTCTTGCCGTAGGTGGCGATGGCCGCCAGGACGACCGTGCCGTGCTCGTCGCTCACCTCGTGGGGCTTCTCCAGGCCGGTGGCACCCCGGGCGACGGCGTGCTCGTAGGCGGCGCGGGCGTCCGGGACCTCGATGGCGAGGTCGATGACGCCGTCGCCGTGCGCCGCGACATGGTCGGCGAGGAAGCGGCCCCACTCGGTCGTGGGCTTGATGACGGAGGTGAACACGAACCGGGCGCCGCCGGATTCGAGCACATAACTCGCGGTCTCGCGGCTGCCGTTCTCCGGGCCCGAGTAGGCGACGCGCTTCATGCCGAAGGCGGTCGAGTAGTAGTGCGCGGCCTGCTTGGCGTTCCCGACGGCGAAGACGACCGCGTCCATCCCCTTGACCGGGAAGGGGTCCGCCTGCCGGGCCGTGTCGGGGGCGAGGGGCTGCGTGTGCATCGTGGTGTCTGCCATGTGCGCAGAGTCCCCCCGATCCACAAGGTGCGCAATAGTTCGCGAATCTTCTGGGCATTATGTATAGCGAAAGGGCGAAGTCGCCCGGCTATCTGTACATGATGACCATCACCAAGGGCGGTACGAACGATGGCGATCGATCATTTGGACGGGGCGCTGCTGGAGCTGCTCGCCGAGGAGCCGCGGATCGGCGTGCTGGAGGCGTCCCGGCGGCTGGGGGTGGCCCGCGGGACGGTCCAGGCCCGGCTCGACCGGCTTCAGTCGAATGGAGTGATCCGGGGCTTCGGACCGGATGTGGACCCGGCGGCCCTCGGTTATCCGGTGACCGCTTTCGCCACGCTGGAGATCAAACAAGGGCAAGGAAACGACGTACGTGCCCACTTGACGACCGTTCCCGAGGTGTTGGAGTTGCATACAACGACCGGACACGGGGACATGCTCTGCAGGCTCGTCGCGCGGTCGAACGCCGATCTACAGCGGGTGATCGACCGGGTTGTGGGCTTTGATGGGATCGTGCGGGCATCGACGGCAATCGTCATGGAAAATCCGGTTCCGTTGCGGATTGTCCCGCTGGTGAAACAGGCATCGGCAGACTGACCGAGGAGACCGAGTGAGCTTCTGGGAGTACGTCGGCACCCGGCACGCCCAGCTGCTGACGGACACATATCAGCACGCCAGTGCCGTCTTCCAGTGCATGGTGCTGGCCACCTTGCTGGGCGTCTTCATCGCCGTGGCGACCTACCGCAGCGAATGGGCGGGCAACCTCGCCACCACCTCGACCGCCACCATCCTGACCATCCCGTCCCTGGCCCTGATCGGTCTGCTGATCCCGATCGTCGGCCTGGGCGTCCCCCCGACGGTGATCGCGCTGACCCTGTACGGGCTGCTGCCGGTGGTCCGCAACGCCATCGTCGGGCTGCGCGGGGTGGACCCCGACCTGGTCGACGCGGCCAACGGCATCGGGATGTCCCGCACCGCCCGGCTCTTCCGGGTCGAACTGCCGCTGGCCTGGCCGCCCATCCTCACCGGCATCCGGGTCGCCACCCAGATGCTGATGGGCATCGCCGCCATCGCCGCGTTCGCCTCCGGCCCCGGCCTGGGCAACGAGATCTTCCGCGGGATCGCCTCGCTGGGCAGCGCCAACTCCCTCAACCAGGTGCTCTCCGGCACCCTCGGAATCGCCATCCTCGCCCTTCTCTTCGACGCCGCCTACGTCCTGATCGGACGCCTGACCATCTCCAGGGGGATCCGTGCCTGAGACGCCCGAGAACGCCGCCACCAGCGGGGCGAGGATCCATCTGGAGAGCCTGACGAAAACCTATCCGGGCAACCCCGTCCCCGCGGTGGACAACGTCAACATGGAGATCAAGGCCGGCGAGATCGTGATCCTTGTGGGGCCCTCGGGCTGCGGCAAGTCCACCTGCCTGAAGATGATCAACCGGCTGATCGAGCCGACCTCCGGGCGGATCCGGATCGGCGACGAGGACGTCACCGACATGGACCCGGTCAAGCTGCGCCGCAAGATCGGCTACGCCATCCAGGCGTCCGGCCTCTTCCCGCACATGACCGTCGCCCAGAACATCGCCCTGGTCCCGAAGATGATCGGCTGGTCCCAGTCGAAGACCAAGAACCGGGTCGAGGAGATGCTCGACCTGGTCGGCCTGGACCCGCGCGAGTTCCACGGCCGCTATCCGCGCCAGCTCTCCGGCGGCCAGCAGCAGCGCGTCGGGGTGGCCCGTGCCCTCGCCGCCGACCCGCCCGTCCTGCTGATGGACGAGCCGTTCGGCGCCGTCGACCCGATCACCCGCGACCACCTCCAGGACGAGCTGATCCGGCTCCAGCACGAGCTGCACAAGACCATCTGCTTCGTCACCCACGACTTCGACGAGGCCATCAAGATCGGCGACCGGATCGCGGTGCTCCGCGAGCGCTCGCACATCGCCCAGTTCGACACCCCCGAGGCCATCCTCACCAACCCGTCCGACGACTTCGTCTCCGGCTTCGTGGGCGCCGGGGCGGCGCTCAAGCGGCTCAACCTGACCCGGGTGCGGGACGTGGGCGTGGTCGACTTCCCCACCGCCGCGACCGATGACCCGCTGGAGTCCATCTTCGACCGGGTCCGCTCCGGCTCCCACAACGAACTGCTGCTGCTGGACCCCAACCGCCGCCCGTACAAATGGCTGCGCCGCGGCGATCTGGCCCTGGCCAAGGAGTCGCTGGCCCGGGCCGGGACGCCGGTCCAGCACACCGTGACCCGGGACGCGACGCTGCGCGACGCGCTGGAGGCGGTGCTCACCGACAGCGCCGGCCGGGTCGCGGTCACCGGACGGCGCGGCGAGTACATCGGCGTGGTCGACATGGAGACGCTGATGAACAACGTCCAGGAACTGCTGGAGGCGGACCGGATGGAGGCCCTGGAGCACCAGCACCAGCTCCGGGAGCTGCGCGCCCGCCAGACGCAGCTGGAACAGGAAGGCATGGAGGCATGAGCCCGCGCGACGGGAGCAGTCCGCACCGCGGCGAGCGGGCCCCCAGCGACCACGAGGGCTTCGCCGTCCGCGACGACGTCGAGATGCGGGAGCGGGAGGACGCGGCCGGTGAGGCGCCCGTCCCGGCCGTCGCCAAGGGCCGGCGCCGGATCAGCTGGCAGAAGTGGACCTTCATGCCGGCCTTCCTGGTCCTCGCGCTGCTCGCCACCTGGCTGTGGTTCCGCGGCGCCCGCCTGGACTCCATCGCCCACCAGGCGGTCGACAACGGCAAGGTGCTGCTGGCCCTGCAGCAGCACATCTACCTCACCGCCGTCTCCACCTTCTTCGTGCTGATCATCGCGATTCCGCTGGGGATCGCACTGACCCGCTCCAAGCTGCGCCGGGCCACGCCCGTCGCCATGGCCTTCGCCAACCTCGGGCAGGCCGTCCCGGCGCTGGGTCTGCTGATCCTGCTGGTGATCTGGCTGGGCATCGGGGCCCGTTCGGCGATCGTCGGCATGGTCATCTACGCCGTGCTGCCGGTCCTCGCCAACACCATCGCCGGGCTGCGCGGCATCGAGCCGACGCTGACCGAGGCCGCCCGCGGCATCGGCATGTCCCCCACCCTTGTGCTGACCAAGGTCGAACTCCCGCTGGCCGTACCGCTGATCCTGGCCGGCGTCCGTACCGCGCTGGTGCTGAACGTGGGCACCGCGACGCTGGCCACCTTCGGCGGGGGCGGCGGCCTCGGTGACCTGATCTCGGCGGGCATCGTCACCCAGCGCATGCCCGTACTGATCCTCGGTTCGGTGCTCACCGTGGCGCTGGCCCTGCTGGTCGAATGGCTGGCGTCGCTGGCCGAACTGCTGCTGCGGCCGCGCGGACTGGAGGCGACGGTATGAGGATTCCCCCGCGGCAGGCCCC
This sequence comes from Streptomyces lydicus, assembly GCF_004125265.1. Lineage (GTDB taxonomy): Bacteria > Actinomycetota > Actinomycetes > Streptomycetales > Streptomycetaceae > Streptomyces > Streptomyces lydicus_C. The sequence continues at coordinate 5,728,270 of NZ_RDTE01000003.1, read as the reverse complement.
CCGCCGCCGCCCCGGAAGACGCCGGGGCGCCCGCTTCCTGGTCGTCCTGCTCGCCACCGCGCTCAGCGCCTGCGGCCTGGTCAGCGGCAGTGCGATGAGCGACACCGTGCTGCCGGGGCCGAAGGCCGGCTACCGGGGCCGCCCGCTCACCGGGGCACAGCTGACCGTGACCTCGAAGGAGTTCACCGAGCAGATCATCCTCGGCCAGATGATGGGCATCGTCTTCGAGGCGGCCGGTGCCAAGGTCATCGACAAGACCAGCATCCAGGGCTCGATCGGCGCCCGGGAGGCCGTCAAGTCCGGCACGGCGGACGCCGCGTACGAGTACACCGGCACCGGCTGGATCACCTACCTCGGCCACACCAAGCCGATCGTCAACCCGCAGCAGCAGTGGAAGGCGGTCCGCGACGAGGACCGCAAGAACGGCATCGTCTGGCTGCCGGCCTCGACGCTGAACAACACCTACGCGCTGGCGCTGAACACCGCCAACCAGAAGAAGCTGGGCGTGCGCACCCTCTCGCAGGTCGCGGCGCTGTCGCACAAGAACCCCGGCGCCGTCACGATGTGCGTGGAGAACGAGTTCGCCACCCGCAACGACGGCCTGCCGGGCATGGCACGGGCGTACGGCATGAACGTGCCGTCGTCCAACATCCGCAAGATGACCGGCGGCGTGGTCTACACCGAGACGCAGAAGGGCACCTGCGCGTTCGGCGAGGTCTTCACCACCGACGGCCGGATCAAGGCGATGCATCTGCACGTCCTCGCCGACGACAAGCACTTCTTCCCCAACTACAACGTCGCTCCCGAGATCAACGCCGAGGCCCTGAAGAAGTACCCGGCGATGGCCGAGGTCCTGGCCCCGGTCACCAAGGCCCTCAACAACACCGTCGCCCAGGAGCTCAACCGCAAGGTCGACGTGAACGGCGAGGACCCGCACGAGGTCGCCAAGGACTGGCTGATCCGGGAGGGGTTCATCAAGGAGGGGTGAGGAAGCCGGCGGCGACGGGACGCGGGACGTCCGGGGCCGGGCGGCAGGGGGCGGCTCAGCAGCTGGGCAGTTTGCCGCCGGTCCGCAGGGCCTTGAGGGCGTCCACCGCGCCGTCGAGCGTCGTGACCGGGATCAGCCGCATCCCCTTCGGCAGCTCCGCCCGCGCGTCGGTGCACTCCTTGCGCGGGACCAGGAAGACCGAGGCGCCGTCGCGGTGTGCGGCCTGCGTCTTCAGCGGGACCCCGCCCACCGCGCCGACCTTCCCGCCGGCGGTGATGGTCCCCGTACCGGCGATGGTGCGCCCGCCGGTCAGGTCGTGGCCCGCGCCGTCGCCGTCCAGCCGGTCGACGATGCCGAGGGCGAACATCAGCCCGGCGCTGGGCCCGCCGACGTCCGCGAGGCTCAGCTTGACCTTGATGTCCTTGGCGGACTTGCCGAGCTGCCCGAGCGCGGCGCTGGTGGCGGTGTCCTGGGACTGCTCCATCTGCTTCGCGTTGTGCTCGGCGATCTCCTCGGTGTTGTTGCCCACCGGGTAGACCGCCTCCCGCGGCATCACGGCCTCGTCCGTGCGGAACCAGCCCTCGATGATGTCCGGCAGGTGGACGGAGGCGTCCGGTCCGGTGGCGACGATCGAGGTCATCCGCAGCTGTCCGCTCGTCTTGCGGGTCCCGGCGCCGGTGATGGTGATCACCGGCTTGCCCTTGTCGTCGCCGAGGACGTTCGCCGTCATGCCGGGATAGGCGATGGCGAACGGCAGCGGGGCGAGGACCGCCGTGAGGACGAGGGCCAGGACAAGGGCGGAGCAGAGCGCCAGGGCACGGGTGCGTGAGGACACCCCGCCAGCCTAATTGACCCCCGCACCACCAGGGCCGTAAGGCGCTGCGGCCTCACCACACGGCCACCGCCCCTTCACACACTGTGGCCCCGGCCGTCCCCCGGGGCCGGTATTCCCGGCCCCGTCGTTCGCCGCGGGTCTGGCAGGGCCATGACGACAGGCCCCGGCCTCAGCGCAGCGCCTCCGACACCTCCCGGGCCGCGTCGACCACCCGCGGCCCGATCCGCTCGGACACGGTGTCCGCGAGCATCACCACGCCCACGCTGCCCTCGATGCCGCTCACCCCGAGCAGCGGTGCCGCAGCCCCGCTCGCCCCGGCCTCCAACTCCCCGTGCGTCAGGGCGAGTCCGGCGTCCTGGAGGCGCCCCTGCCGGGCCTTGAGGATCGCCCGTCCCGCGGCCCCCCGGTCCAGCGGATGACGGAAGCCCGCCCGGTAGGCCACGTGGTAATCGGTCCAGGTCGGCTCCACCACGGCGACGGCCAGCGCTTCCGTGCCGTCGACCAGGGTGAGGTGCGCGGTGGCCCCCACGTCCTCGGCGAGCGACCGCAGCGCGGGCAGCGCCGCCTCCCTGACCAGCGGATGCACCTGCCGGCCCAGGCGCAGCACGCCCAGGCCGACCCGGGCGCGGCCGCCGAGGTCGCGGCGGACCAGAGCGTGCTGCTCCAGCGTGGCCAGCAGACGGTAGACCACCGTGCGGTTGACGCCGAGCTTGTGGGAGAGCTCGGTGACGGTCAGCCCGTGGTCGGTGTCGGCGAGCAGTTTGAGGACGCGCAGCCCTCGGTCGAGGGTCTGGGAGGTCTCTGCGGTCACGACGCCTCCTGGGTGAGTGGCGGCCCTCGGACGCGACGCGCTGCGAGTCCCGGAGCAGCGCGCGCTAGAGGCCGCCGGCCGCATGGCACCGGCTGCGCTCCGCGGCGGCGCTGCCACGGGGCGTGTGCGTGACCGGGACAGTAGCGAGCCGGTCCGGTAAGCGGAAGAGTCCGTCCAGAATCCGGGCTTTCCCGCCCGGAATATCCCCGTAGGTCCGTTCAGGATGTGCTGTGGTGTTTCAGGTAGGGCTACAGGGCCGTTCGGGCGGTATGGGCGGACGGTATGGGCGAACGGCGAGGGAGCACGGCCGCCGCCGGCTCCGGCACGCGGCGCCGGACGTGACGGCGGGGGCGGCGCGCCGTGTCACCGGCACACCGCCCCCGCCCACGGATCACGGGGCCGCAGGACACCGGCCGGGTCACAGACCGTGGCCCCCCACGGGCCTCACAGGCCCCAGACGGACGCACAGCCCCCTGCGGACGCACAAGCCCCCGGCGCACTCACTTCATCCGCGTGGCCCACTCCCGGACCTTCTTGATTCGCTCACCCAGCTGCCCGGCGGTGGCCTCCGCGCTCGGCGGCCCGCCGCATACCCGCCGCAGCTCGGTGTGGATCACGCCATGCGGCTTTCCGCTCTGGTGGACATACGCCCCCACCAGCGTGTTCAGCTGCTTCCTCAGCTCCAGCAGCTCCTTGTGCGTGACCACCGGCCGCCGCTCGGCCGGCAGCTCCAGCAGGTCGGCCTCCTCGTCGGGCCGCTTCTTGCTGTGCGCGATCTGCCGGGCCTGCCGCTTCTGCAGCAGCATCTGCACCTGGTCGGGCTCCAGCAGCCCGGGGATGCCGAGGTAGTCCTGCTCCTCCTCGCTGCCCGCGTGGGCCTGCATCCCGAACTCGGCACCGTCGTAGAGCACCCGGTCGAAGACCGCCTCCGACTCCAGCGCCTCGAACGAGAACTGCTCCTGCTCCCCGGTGTCCTCGTCCTGCTCCTTGTTCGCCTCCTCCATCTCCTTCTCGGACTCGGCGTACGGGTCCTCCTCCCCGTCCTTCTTCGGCTTGTCCAGGACGTGGTCGCGCTCGACCTCCATCTCATTGGCGAAGCCGAGCAGCATCGGGACGGTGGGCAGGAAGACCGAGGCGGTCTCGCCGCGCTTGCGGGAGCGCACGAAGCGGCCGACGGCCTGGGCGAAGAACAGCGGGGTCGAGATGGTGGTGGCGTACACCCCGACCGCCAGCCGCGGCACGTCGACGCCCTCGGACACCATCCGGACCGCGACCATCCAGCGGTCGTGCGAGTGCGCGAAGTCGTCGATGCGCTGGGAGGCGCCGGAGTCGTCGGACAGCACCAGCGTGGCGCCCTCCCCGGTGATCTCCCGGATCAGCTTGGCGTACGCCCGCGCCTGCTCCTGGTCGGAGGCGATCACCAGCGCCCCCGCGTCCGGGATGGATTTGCGGACCTCGCTCAGCCGCTGGTCGGCGGCGCGCAGCACATTCGGCATCCACTCGCCGCGCGGGTCCAGCGCGGTACGCCAGGCCTGCGAGACCGCGTCCTTGGTCATCGGCTCGCCGAGCCGGGCCGCGATCTCGTCGCCCGCCTTGGTCCGCCAGCGCATGTTGCCGCTGTAGGAGAGGAAGATGACCGGCCTAACGACGCCGTCGCCGAGCGCGTTGCCGTAGCCGTAGGTGTAGTCGGCGGAGGAGCGCCGGATGCCGTCGTTGCCCTCCTCGTACGTCACGAACGGGATCGGGTTGGTGTCGGACCGGAAGGGCGTACCGGTCAGCGCGAGCCGCCGGGTGGCGGGCTCGAACGCCTCCAGGCAGGCCTCGCCCCACGACTTCGAGTCACCGGCGTGGTGGATCTCGTCGAGGATCACCAGCGTCTTGCGCTGCTCGATCCGGTTGCGGTGCAGCATGGGCCGTACGCCCACACCGGCGTAGGTGATCGCGACGCCGTGGTACTCGCGGCCCAGCGGCCCCGCGCTGTACTCCGGGTCGAGCTTGATCCCCAGCCGTGCCGCCGCCTCGGCCCACTGCTTCTTCAGATGCTCGGTCGGCGCGACGACCGTCACCTGCTGCACGACGTGATGGTGCAGCATCCACGAGGCGAGCGTGAGCGCGAACGTCGTCTTGCCGGCTCCGGGCGTCGCGACGGCCAGGAAGTCTCTGGGCTGTGCCTGGATGTAGCGGTCCATGGCCGCCTGCTGCCAGGCACGCAGCTTGTTCGCGGTACCCCAAGGGGCCCGTCCCGGGAAGGCCGGGGACAGGTGATGGTTATTGGTGGCGCTGGTGGTGGTAGTCACGGTCTCCGTCGGCTGAACTCGGCGATCGGCAACCGCGTCAGCCTACCCGTGCGCCGCTTCACGCTCCGGGGTTCCCGCACCGGCTCACCCCGGGGTGGGACCGAGGTCACATTCGCCATCCGGCCCCGGACGAGGGTGATGTTGCAGGTCGGGCCGGTAAAGGGTGATTCGGCCCGGCGCCCTCACACCCGCTCGGGTCGCAACCGGCTTGTGACCCCGGCCCCGGCCAGCGCCACCACCGCCATCGCCGCGAACACCGCGGCGAAGGCCGCCGGATGGCTCGCCGGGGTGGCGCCGGCCGCGGCCGCCGGCCCGTGCGCCGCGATCGAGCCACCGCCGAAGGCCGCGAACAGCACCCCGCCCACCCCCACGAAGGTGACGTTCCCCAGCGCGTCCGACATCTGCAGGGACGCGGAGTTGCTGCCCGCCTCCTCGGGACGGGAGAGCTTCAGCAGCAGGACACCGCCGCTGGAGATGTTCAGGCCCATGCCGAACCCGCCGACCGTCCAGGCCGCCGCGACGATCGCGACGGGCACCGCGTCGAGCAGCGCCAGCGGCACCGTCACGATGGCCGCCGCCAGCAGCACCATGCCCAGGCCCATCAGCCGCTCCCGGTGCGGCTCCATACGCGGCCGGCTCTGGACGTACGAGCCCAGCGCCCAGGTCAGTCCGCCGCCGGTGAGGGAGAGACCGGCGAGGGTGGGGGACAGCCCGCGCTGGGTGACCAGCATCAGCGGGATGAAGCTCTCGGAGCCGACCAGCGCCCCGGCGGCCAGACCGCGCATCAGCACCACGCTCGGCAGACCGCGCCCCGCGCGGAAGGTGCCGCGCGGCAGCAGCCGCGCGATGGCCGGTACCAGCAGGGCCAGCCCGGCGGCCGCGGGCGCCAGCCCGGTCCAGGCCGGGTGCTGGCCCGCGTACTGCAGCAGGCAGGCGCCCACGGCGGCGGCCAGCGCGAGCAGACAGCGCCGGTTGCCCAGCACCTGGCGTACACCGCCGTCCGGGCCCGGCCGCGTACGGGGCAGCTTGCGCAGCGCGGGCAGCATCACCGCGAGCGGCAGCAGTATCAGCACCGGGATGGCGAGGAAGACCCAGCGCCAGCCGAGCTGTTCGGTGAGGGTCCCGGCGACCAGCGGGCCCACGATCACCGGCACCACCCAGGCCGCCGAGAACGCCGCCATGATCGACGCCCGCAGCCGGTCGGGGTAGGCCCGGCCCACGACCACATACAGCGAGACCACCACCATCCCGCCGCCCATGCCCTGCACTCCGCGGCCCGTCACGAACATCCCCATGCTCTGCGCACCGCCCGCGACCAGCAGCCCCACCCCGAACGCGGCGATCCCGGCGAACAGCGGCGCCAGCGGCCCGTGCCGGTCGCTCCACTCCCCCGCGAGCGCCATCGCGAACAGGCTCGCCGTGAAGTAGGCCGAGAACGCGAAGGCGTACAGACCGATCCCGTCCAGGGCACGGGCGGCGACCGGCATCGCGGTGTTCACGGCGATCGCCTCGAAGGCGACGACCGAGACGACGGAGATGATGCCGAAGGTGAGCGCGCGGTGGGCCCGGCCGAGGATGCCGCCGGTGTGGGGCGGGGCGTCGGCAGGGTCGATGGCCGGATCGTCGGACAGGTGGTCGGTCCGTTCGTCGGCCGGCGGGGCGAGGTCGGTGTGGGTACCGGCGAACGGGTCGGCGCTGCGGCGGGGGCGATCAGCGGTCATCGGGCCAGCGTAAGGGCCGTACGACGTCGGTGCCCCTGTCCGGAGACGGGAACCGGCTCGTCCGAAGGACCTACGCCGCGGAGCCGGGGGACGCTCCGACGGTTCGGCGACCCGGCACCACACGGCCCGGACCGGCGGTACATCGCCCGCCGTCGGGCAGGCTGTCCTCATGCCGCACTTCCGCACCTACGACGACGCCGAGCTCCACTACCGCGTGCTCGGCCCGGCCGACTCGCCCCTGCCGCCCCTGGTGTGTCTGGCCGGCGGCCCCGGACGGGATGCCGCGTACCTGGGCGACCTCGGCGGGATGAGCGCACACCGGCAGCTGATCCTTCCGGACAGCCGCGGCACCGGCGCCTCCCCGGCCGCCGCCGACCCCTCCCGTTACGCCTTCCCGCAGCTCGCCGAGGATGTCGAGGCCCTGCGCGCGCACCTGGGCCTGGAGCGGTTCGCCCTGCTCGCGCACGACGCGGGGGCCGCGGTCGCCCAGGCGTACGCGGCGAGGCACCCGCAGCGGCTGACCCGGCTGGTCCTGGTCTGCCCCGGCTCCCGGCTGCAGGGCGAACTCCCCGACGACGCACGGGAGATCTTCGCCGCACGCGAGCACGAGCAGTGGTGGCCACAGGCCTCGGCGGCGGTGCGGCAACTGGCCGAGACCTCCGACATGGACGAGGTACGGGCGCTGCTGTTCGCCGCGGCGCCGCTCGCCTACGGGCGCTGGGAGGAGCCACAACAGGCCCATGCCGCCACGGAGGGCGAACAGTTGGGGCCGGTACCGCGGGCCGGTTTCTGGCAGGGCGTGGACGAGCAACTGCGAGAGGCCCTGGCCTCGGGGCTGGGAGACGTGAGCTGCCCGGTGCTGGTGGTGACCGGTGACCGCGACGGGGTGACGGGCATGCGCGCCGGCGAGCTGGTGGCCGAATCGTTCCCCGACGCACGGGTCCGCCCGCTCCACGAGGTGGGCCACTACCCCTGGGTGGACGCCCCGGAACTGTTCGGCCCGGCAGTGGAGGACTTCCTGCACTCGGCCTGAGCCCCCGAGCCTCACTTCATGAACGGCATGTTGCCCCGCGTTGCCCCGTATTGCAGCTTCACGCCACTTCGCTCCGCACTCTTGCCGAACACCCCACCACGCGGCATACAGTCAGGTTCAGCACACCAACCCGGCCGTGTGCCCGAGTGGTTCAGGGGCTCGCCTGCAAAGCGAGTTACGTGGGTTCGAATCCCGCCACGGCCTCTATAGCCTCCGACCAGGGGCGACGGATGGGCCGGTCTCCTCTAGGGGAGACCGGCCCACCACTGTTCGTCGGTCGTTCGGTTTCTTGACCTGCATGTCCGGTCGCTTGAGGCGAATCCGGTGCTCGCTCTTCAGCTGCGGTTCCAGAGCCGCACGGCCGCACCTCGTCCGCAAGCGCCGGACCGTGTCCCCCCACCTCAAGCCCCCTGCTGCTGCACCGCCTGGGCCACCGCCGCCTGGGGGCGGATCGGGAGGCGGCCGATGGGGCGGCCGGTGGCGGCGCGGACCGCGGAGGCGACGGCTGCCGGTGCGGTGACGACCGGGACCGCGCTGGCGGGCTTGGCGCCGAAGGGGGCGATCACGTCCCGTTCCTCGACGAGTTTGACGATGCGGATGTCCGGGGCGTCCAGGGCGGTCGGCAGCGCGTAGCCGGTGAGGTCGGGGTGGCGGACCTGGCCGCGGGTGGTGCGCAGGTTCTCCATCAGGGCGGCACCGAGGCCCTGGGTGACCCCGGCCTCGATACGGGCCCGCAGCTGGCGGGGGTTGAGCACCCGGCCCACGTCCTGGGCGACGGTCATCTCCACGACCCGGATGGTGCCGAGCTCGATGTCGACATCGGCGACACAGCGGATCGCGCAGAAGGCGAGACCGACGAACGCGTCGCCCTGGCCGCTCTCGTCCAGCGGATCGGTCGGATGCGGGCGGCACTGGGCGGTGGCCCACAGCTCCTTGCCGTCCAGTGCCTCGGCGACGGTGGTGCTGAGCACCCCGTCGTAGGAGGTGATCTTGCCGTCGTTGATCTGCAGCAGCTCGGTGGACATCCCGAACTTGTGGGCCAGCGGCTGCAGCAGCTGCGTACGGACCATCTTGGCGGCGCGCTCGACGGCGCCGCCGGAGACCCAGGTGTGCCGCCCGTGGCAGGCCGGGCCGGCCGGCGGCTGGTCGGTGTCGACGCCGGCGACATGCACCTCGTCGACGCCGAGCGTCTCCTGCACGATCTGCCGCGCCAGGGTGGAGAACCCCGATCCGGTCTCGACGGCGGCGCAGATGACATGGGCCACCGAGCCGCTGACCTTGACGGTGGCGGTGGAGACCTCGTCGGTGCCCTCGGCGCCGAGCATGTGCACCATGCCCAGCGCGTAGCCGACACCGCGGCGCACCGCGCCCGGTTCGCCCGCCCCCTCGGGGCCGCCCGGCAGCAGCCACTCCGCTTCGGGCGCATCCTTGGGCAGCTCGGGAAGCGGCGCTTCCTTGACGGCGTGCAGGAGTTCGGCGACCGGGGCCGGGCAGGTCACCGTCTGTCCCGTGGGGAGCAGGTCCCCGGTGGCCATGACGTTGCGCAGCCGGATCTCGTCGGGCTCCAGCCCCAGCCGGGCGGCCAGCTTGTCCATCTGGCCCTCGTAGGCGGCACAGACCTGCAGCGCGCCCTCGCCGCGCATATGGCCGGACGGGGGGTTGTTGGTGCGTACCGCCCAGCCGTCGACCACGGCGTGCGGGACGACGTACGGGCCGCAGGAGAAGGAGACGGCGGCGGCCAGCGCGTCGGCGGAGGTGTCCGCGTAGGCACCGGCGTCCATCAGGATCTGGGCCTCCACCTTGACCAGCGTGCCGTCGGCGTCCGCATGGTGGCGGTAGCGCAGCAGCGTGGGGTGGCGGTGGGCGTGCGAGAGGAAGGACTCCTCGCGGGTGGCGGCGAGCTTGACGGGGCAGCCCGTGCGCAGGGCCAGCAGGCCGAGCGGGAGTTGGATGCCGGGGTCCTCGCGGTCGGCGGTGGCGCCGGGCACACCGGTCACCACGACCTTGACCTGGTCCGGTTCCAGCCCGAAGGAGGCGGCGGCGAGATCGCGGTCGGTGTGCGGGTCCGTGGAGGCGGTGTAGATCTCCACCCCGCCGTCGGGGCGCGGCACCGCGAGCCCGGCCTCGGCCCCGATGGGCGCCGGGTCCTGGCGGCCGATCCGGTACAGCCCCTCGACCATCACCTCGCCCACCACATCGGGGTCGCCGTAGCGGAGCGGGATGTGCCGGATGAGGTTGCCGTCCGGGTGCAACGGCTCGGCCTCGAAGGCCAGTTGGGGGTCGGTGACCGCGTCCAGGACCTCGTACTCGACGGCGATGGCGGCAGCCGCCAGGCGGGCCGTGTCGGGGTGCTCGGCGGCCACCGCGGCGATCGGCTCGCCGTGGTGGCGGACCTCGTCCTTGGCGAAGACCGGACGGTCGGCGGTGCCCCGGCCGTGCCCCGCGTCGCCGGGGACGTCCTCGTGCGTGACGACGACCCGCACGCCCGGCATCTCCGCGGCGTGCTTGGTGTCGATCGACAGGATCCGTGCCCGCGGGTGCGGTGAGCGCAGCACCGCGGCCCACAGCAGCCCCTCGGCCCACAGGTCGGCGGCGTACGGGAAGGTGCCCTCGGCCTTGGCCGGTGCGTCGGCGGGCGGCAGGGACACGCCCAGGCCGCGCAGCGGCTCCTCGGCGGGGACCGGGACGCCCGCCGCGGGGGTGGTCGCGGTGACGGCACCCGCGCCGTCGGACGTGCCGCTCATGCCGCAACCTCGCTTCGCCCGGCCTCGCACTCGATCGGCGCGCAGGTCTCGATGTCTGTGCCCCGGCCGCCGGACCGGGGGACCTTCGTTCCGCGCTCGTTCATGCGGAGCCTCCCGTGTGCGGATCCTGGTCGTGCGGGGCGTGGCCCATGGGGTCCGAGGGGCCTGCCTGGTGCGGGATGCGGGCGGTGTCCGCCGGCCCCGTCCCGTCCGCGTCGTCGTCCGCCGGGCCGTAGGCGGCCTCGGCCGACTCCGCACGGGCCTTGACGACCTCGTCGACGGCGTCCAGCACCCCCCGGTAGCCCGAGCAGCGGCAGAGGTTGCCGCACAGCGCCTTACGGGTCTCCAGCTCGCTGGGGGCGTGATTGCCCTCCAGGAGGTCGTGGACGGTCATCGCCATCCCCGGTACGCAGAAGCCGCACTGCACCGCACCGGAGGCGGTCAGCGCGCGCTGCACGTCGGAGGGCTCACCGTTCTGCGCGAGCCCTTCGACGGTACGGACCTCACTGCCCGCCGTGGTGGCCGCGGGCACCAGGCAGGACGCCACCAGCCGGCCGTCCACCTGGACGGAGCAGGCCCCGCACTCGCCCTGCGAGCAGCCGTCCTTGGCGCCGGCCAGGCCCAGCCGCTCGCGCAGCACGTAGAGCAGCGACTCGCCGATCCAGGCGTCGGTGACCGGCCGGTCGATGCCGTTCACCCGCAGGACGTAGGAGGCGGCGGGGTGTTCGTCGAAGGCTTCGGCGGCAGGGGTGTCGGAAGCCTCGGGGGTGTCGGGGGTGTCGGGGGCGCCCGCCACGTCGGCCCCGCCCGGCGCCTCGGCGCCGAGCGGACCCTCGGTGCCACCGGCCGGAATCCCGCTCTCGTTACCGCTGTCGCCGTCGCTGCTGCTGTCGGTGGCTTCGGCGGTGCCGCTGCGGTCCTCGCCGGGGGTCTCGGCAACTCCGGGGGAACCGGCAACTTTGGGGGACTCGGCAACTCCGGGAGGCCCGCTCGTTCCGAGGGTTCCGCTCGTTCCTGGGGTCTCGTCGGCCCCTGCATGTGCGTGCGCCCCGGCATTGCCGGGCGCCCCGGCATTGCCGGGCGCCCCGGCATGAGCGTCCGTCCTGACGTGGTCGTCCGCCACTGAGCTCTCGCCGGTGCGCCCGGCGCCTCGCGGGTCCGCCGGACCATCGAGGTCCGTGCGGCCGCCGAGATCCGTGCGGCCGGTGTGCTCACCGTGCTGCGGCACAGCGTCGTCGGCGTGGCCGTCGGTACCCGGGGCGGCGGGCGTCACGTGCCCGGCCGCGTCCGTGCGCGCGAACTCGCCGGAATCCGCGGGCTGTTCGCCTGCCGCCGCCGGGACCGTCCAGTCGGCCGCGCCGCCGGGCGCGTCCGTCGTCCCGTCGTGCCGCTGCGCCGGCTCCTGCCGCCGCGCCCCGTCGTGCGGCGGCTGCGCCATGTCCCCGGGGGGCGGCCACTGGGCCAGCGCGTCGGCCGGCAGCGACCAGTGCCCGGTCGCCCCGCCTGCCGCGCCGCCTGCCGCCGTGTGCGGGACACCCGCGCCCGTCCCGTACGGGTCGCCGCCCGACGGGTCGGTGCCGCCCGGCCGTTCGGCCTCCGGCTCGGCGCCGTGGCCCGGGAGGCCGTGTTCGTGCGCGTACGGGTCGTCCGCGGCGCCGCCGAAGTGAGCGGGCACCACGCCACCGTGTGAGGCGTCGTGCGGCGCCGCGGGATGCGCTTCGGCTCCGCCGGTGGCGGTCAGCCCGGTGCTGAAGTTCCAGTGCCCGGTACCGGCGGCCGCGCCGGTGTCCGCCGGGTTCCCGGCGCCGTCGTACGCACCGGCGCCCGGGTACCCGCCCCCCTGGTAACCGGTGGCACCCCCGGCCCCCGCAGGACCGTGGTGGTGTCCGTGATGCCCCTCATGGGCAGGGTGGCCCAAATGACCGGAGTGACCGGGGTGGTCAGGCTGACTGATGTGGCCCGGATGTCCGCCCGACGGTGCCGTATACCCCGTCAGTCCGTCGTCGCCGACCAGGTATTCGCCGGATTCCTCCAGGCCGTCGTCCGCCGCCGCGGGGACCGACCAGGTGCCGTGGTTGCCCGCCTCCGGGCTGCCCGCGACGGGCCAGTCCACCGGGTCGCCGTGCCACGACCGGGCGGCCTCGGGGGCGTCGCCGTGGTAGCCCTCGGGGGCGCCGTGGTGGGCCGCGTACTCCGCCTGGGCCGGGTACCCGGCGGACGGGTCGGCGTATCCGGCCGAGGGGTCGGCGAAGGGCATCGTCCACTGGCCGGTGGCCGACGGATCGGTGCCCGCGGCCGGCGGCGTGGGCTCGTGCGGGGTGAAGGAGGCCGGCGGGGTGTAGCCGTGGCCGGGTGCGGCGAGCGGTTCGGTGCCCGGGGTGTTGTACCGGGGCGATCCGCCGCCGTATGCCCCGGTGGCGAAGTCCTCCGGGAGCTGCACGAAGGCCGTCGCCTCCGACTCGTACTCGCCGCCCTGCGGCAGCGGCTGCCAGCCGTGTTCGGGGTGCGGCTGGTACGGATGGCGGTTGTCGGCGTCGCTCATGCCGAGCCCTCACTTCGCTCGGCCCCGCCTTCGCGAGGCGCGCACCTTTCGATGATGATCTCCCGGTCTCCGGCCGGGGGGACCTGCACGCTGCGCTCGCTCATGAGAGCGCCCTCCCCAGTGCGCGGCGGGCCAGGGCGGCCACCGTACGGCGCAGATGGAGTGCGGCCGGCGGCAGGGCGGCCGGTTCCGAACCGTCCTCGGGCGGCGCCGGGTCCGGGATGCAGGCGGCGGCGACGTAGTCACCGAAGGCCGTCAGCGCCTCGGGCACCAGGCCGCGTTCGCCGTCCCAGTCGATGAGCGAGGCCACCCACTGCTCGGCCTCCAGCGGGCGCAGCGGCATGGCGGCGACCGCGCCCACCGCGCAGCGCACCCCGCGCCGGGCCGGGTCCAGGACGAGCGAGACGGAGGCGGTGGCCCGGCCGGGGCCGGTACGGCCGGTGGCCTTGAGGAAGGTCTGCGGGGCGTGCAGCAGCGGCACCCGCACAAAGCCGACGAGTTCGCCGGGGCCCAGCATCTCCCGGCCGGCCAGGAGGTGGCTGACCGGGATCTCACGGCGGCTGCCCCCGGGGCCGGCGATGATCACCGTGGCTTCGAGGGCGGCGAGCACCGGGAGGGTGTCGCCCGTGGGGGCGGAGGTCACGATGTTGCCGCCGAGGGTGCCGGCGTTGCGGACCTGCGGCGGGCCGGCCGCGCGGGCGGCGGCGGCGAGCCCCGGGATCAGCGCGGCGAAGTCGGGGCGTCCCATACGGGCGAGGGTGAGGCCGGCACCGAGCAGCGCATGGCCGTCCAGGTACTGCCAGCCGCGCATCTCGCTGATCCGGCCGAGGCCCACCAGGCCTGCGGGTCTGAGGAGTCCGGCGTTGACCGCCGCCATGAGGTCGGTGCCGCCCGCGACGGGCACGGCGGCAGGCATGGCCGTCAGCGCCGCCACCGCCTCGTCGAGCGAGGCCGGCAACGTCACCGTGTGCGACGCGTGCGGTGCGTGCGTGGTCAAGCCAGCTGCCCCTTCCCCGGTGTCCCGGCAGTTCCGCTCCGCCGTACGGTACGTGCTCACGGCCCGGACGTGGCAACTCTGGCACATCTTCCCGGGCCCCCGGCGCGAGGGTCCGCGAACCGGCGATCCGTCCCCGGACGAGGTGCTGGTCCGGTTTCGTCCGCCGCCGGCCGTGCGGGAACTGCGGTGTGGCGCACCGGCGGAGGCGTCCGGCCGGGCGCACACCGCCGCTACGGCGATGCCGGGTCAGCAGTGCCCGGTACGGCGATACCCGGCCACAAATGTGCCGCGGTGCGGGGTGACGCCGTACCGGACCACCGTCCCAGGGTCCGGCCGTACGGGCGCCCTCCTTGCACGGGGGCTCACACGTTTGGGGGCGCCCCGTCGATCGGGCGTCCGAGCACCCCGGGCCGTTTCTGCCAGGGGTGGGGGCCGCCGGGCGGGCGGTGGCCGACGCCGGGGGCGCCGAGGCGGCGTAGTGGACAACCATCCGCCGGGTGAAGTCCTGGCAGTCGCGGTCGGCCGGTACGGGCAGCCGCGACCGGGCGACCTCGGTGAAGGCGGCCGGTCGGCCAACCGGCCGGCCCGCCGGCCGGGCAAATCCTGGTGATCGAGGCGCTGCTGACGGCCCATGACGTCGGTCCAGGCATGAGCCTGGGTACCGAGGACGTGTGCGGCCTGGTCCGGTCTGGTCTGGCCTGGTCTGGTCTGGTCCGCGGTCAGTTCCGGCGATATGGGCTCGTGGCGGTAGACGCCCTCCGGGGGCCGTACGAAGCCGGTCGGCACCGGCTCGTCCGGGAGGGGTGCTGACGGCGGTCCAGGTACGCCTGCCGTCGGGGCACATCACGACGGCATGGCCGGATTTCGCGGCGGCGACACCTCCCGCGCGGCCGCGCCAGGAGGAGACCGCGGCACCCTCGGCGGTCCGCCTTCCAGGATTCCGTCCCGGCCGGTCAGCCGCGGGCCGCGGGTGGCAGGCGGCGAGCCGGCGGGCGAAGTGCCGGATGGATCGGATGAACCAGCTCTGCAGCCCGCCCTCGCCGACCGGGGCGGTCCGGCGCGAACGGGCCGAAGACCGGCCGTGCCGGGGCGGGATGGGGACGGGTGGCAGGCGGCAGGGCCCCTCACGGGGCGGGGCGCGCCACGGACGGCGGGACGCCTCACGAACGGTGCGGCGTCACCGACGGCGAGGCCCGCCACCGACGGCGAGGCACCCCACGCACGGTGAGGCGCCCCGCGGGACGGCGGCTGCTACTTCTTGCCGCCGTCCTTGCCGCCCTTGTCCTTGTCGCCGCCGGCGCCCATGGACTCGAAGATCTCCTTGCACATGGGGCAGACCGGGTACTTCTTCGGGTCGCGACCCGGGACCCAGACCTTGCCGCACAGCGCCACGACGGGGGTGCCGTCGAGCGCGCTCGCCATGATCTTGTCCTTCTGGACATAGTGGGCGAAGCGCTCGTGGTCGCCGTCGCCGTGCGACACCTGCGGTGTCGGCTCTACGAGGGTCCCCGTACCTGCCCCGCGCTCGGGCTCAAGAGTGCTCATAACAGCCAAGGGTACTCACGCCCGACACCACCCGGGAGCGTCGGCCCGCCACCAGGTGGAGCGCGAGACCCGCCGCCGCCACCCCGGCGGCCACCCACGGCAGCGCGCAGGGCGCAAGTCCCGCCCCGAGCGCCAGCCCGCCGAGCGCCGAGCCGACCGCGCTGCCCAGGTAGAGGGCCGAGTTGTTCAGGGCGAGGGCGATGGTGCCGCGCTCGGCGCGCAGCGCCAGCAACCGGTGCTGCTGGGGGACCTGCAGTGCCCAGCCCGCCGCGCCCCACGCCACCAGTGCGGCCACCGCGCCGGGCAGCGCCACGGAGGCCAGCACCGGCAGCAGCGCCAGCGCCGGCACGATCACCGCCAGCACCCCGCCGGTCAGCAGCCGCGCCCGCCCCGTGCGGTCCACCAGCGGCCCGGCCAGCACACTGCCCAGCACCCCGCCGGCGCCCCAGGCCCACAGGTACGGGGCCACCTCGCCGACCCCGCCCGCCGCGGCCAGTACCGGCGCGAGGTAGGTGTACAGCCCGAGACTGGCCACCGCGGCCAGGAAGGACACCGCCACGACGGGGGCCACCGCGCGGTCCGTGAGGGCCGTCAGCCGGGCGCGTACCGGCACCACGGGCTCGGCCGGGACCGTCGGCAGCAGCGCCGCCAGCCCGGCGAGCGCACCGGCGCCGAGCCCCGTCAGCAGCCACATCGTGGCCCGCCAGCCGGTGTGCTCGGCCAGCAGCACCCCGATCGGTACGCCCAGTACGGTGCCCGCGCTCATGCCGCCCATCACCAGGGCCAGGGCCCGGCCGCGCCGCTCGGGCGGCACGAGTGCGGCGGCCGCCGCCGTGGACAGCGCCGAGTAGACCCCGGCACCGGCGCCCGCGACGGCCCGGGCGAGGAGCAGCGTCCCCAGCGAGGGGGCCAGGGCCGTCGCGCCGTTGCCGAGTGTGAAGACCGCCAGCGCGGCCAGGATCAGCGCCCGCGGCCGGACTCCGGAGAGCAGCCCGGCGACCAGGGGCGCGGAGAGCGCGTACGCGAGCGTGAAGACCGTGACCAGCTGCCCCGCCAGTGCCACCCGGGTCCCGATGTCGTCCGCAAGGACCGGCAGCACCCCTGCCATCACATACGCGTCCAGGCCGAGGGTGAAGGCCCCCAGCGTCAGCAGCCCGACCTTGCGCACCGCGCTCAACTCCCCTGATCGTCCGGGGCGCTGGAGAGTCCCCCGCCCCGGGGTGAACCGACGGATGAAACGTAGGGAGTCTCCGCATGCGCGGGGAAATGCCCGGCGGGGTGCACTTATGCTGGCGCGGCATGAATGACGCCACCGACTCCGACTCCGGCTCCCGCTTGGTCTCCGACTTGGGCTTCGACTCCGGCTCTGACGCCGCCTCCGGTTCCGGGACCGGCGTGAACGTGGACTCCGGCTCAGCCCTCCAGGCCCTCGACGGCATCGAGCTGCGGCACCTGCGCGGCTTCGCCGCCGTGGCCGAGGAGCGCAGCTTCACCCATGCCGCCGACCGGCTGCGGATCGGCCAGCCCGCACTGACCCGGACCGTTCGCGCGCTGGAGAGCCTGGTCGGCACCCGGTTGCTGGACCGTACGACCCGCCGGGTCGAGCTCACCGACGCCGGCCGCCGGCTCCACGCCGACCTCGCACCACTGCTGTCCCGGCTGGCCGACGTGCTGCGCTCGTCCACCGGGCCCGCGGTCCTGCGGCTGGGCTTCACCTCGCTGCTGCCCGCCGCCTGCACCGCTCTCATCGCGGACTTCGAGGCGGCGACCGGCGCCGGCGTCCGGCTGGTGCGCCGCGACTCCCCGCTCGCCGGACTGGAGACCGGGGAGTCGGATATCGCGGTGCTGCGCGGCGAGGTCCCCCAAGGCGCCGGACTGCGCACCACGGCCCTGCTCCATGAGCCACGGGTGGCGGCGGTGCCCCGTATGCCGCTCGCCGCGGGAAGCCGTACGGGCGGACGCACACCGGGCCGCGCGGGGAAGGACCACCTCACGGACGCCCGGGCGGCGGCCCTTCGCGCCGTGGCCCGCCGCCGGGTGCTGGACTGGGCCGAGCTGGCCGGGCTGCCGCTGGTGGTGAACACCGTCACGGGCAGCACCCGGCCGGAGCTGTGGCCCGCCGGCCGGCGGCCCCAACTGTCCTGCACCGCGGGCAATGTCGACGAGTGGCTGGAGGCGGTCGCCGCCGGGCACGGTGTCGGGGTGGCCCCGGAGCCGGTGGCCCGGCGGCACACCCACCCGGGGATCCGCTACCTCCGGCTGAAGAACGCGCCGGCCGTGCCCGTCCACCTGGCGCTGCCGGCCCGCGATGCCCATCCGCCGGCCGAGCGCTTCTTCGCCCTGGCGGCCCGGACCAGGGCGGCGACCGACGGCCGGTGACAGTGACGGTGACAGTGACGGGCCCGCCCCTGCCGGGGACGCGCACCGGGGGTCGCCTCCGCTACGAAGCCACCGCCACCCCGCCCCGGGACCCGGCCGTCAGGCCCAGTTGTGCGGCGAAGGCCAGGGCGGCGTCCGGGCGGACCTCGTACCAGCAGTCCTGGCCGCAGACCGCGTCCAGGAGGGTGGTGATGTCCTGGGCGCCGACCCTGCGGGCCCCGGCGGCGGCGAGGAAGGCGCGGACCGCCGCCTCGGCGTCGACCTCGGTCTCCGTGCGGGCCACCAGGCCCTCGGCGATCTCCCTGACCGCCTCGTCACCGGGCGCGACCCAGCCCATGGCCGTCTCCAGGCCGTCGTCCGGCAGCTTCTCGGGGTACGGCGCGCGGGCCCAGGCGCCGTCCTGCCACCAGTAGACGAAACCGAAGAGGTTTCCCTCGGCGTCCTCGCGCAGCTGCTCACGGGGCAGCCAGGCGGGGCCGCCGGCCAGGAAGTCGACGGGGCGGCCGCCGCTGTGGGTGTGGCTGCCGTCGGAGTCCTGGCCGCAGAGCAGGGCCCGGCCGTCCTCGTAGAGCTTCAGCCGCCACCAGTAGCTTCCGCCGTCGTTCCAGCACTGCAATCCGCGGTCGCTCCAGGAGAATTCGTCCCAGTCGTCCATGGCGGCCGCCACCACCGCCAGCGTCGCGGCGCGCGCCCACAGGTGCTCCGGATGGTCCAGGTCCTCGGGCAGGCTCGGCCTGTGCATGGCGCTCTCCCCCGCTTGTCCAGCGCGGCCCGCCGACGTGGCCACGCACCGTCCCCTGTCGTCTCGAACCATAGCGACGGGGTCCGACAATTCCGCATGACGAAGCCGTCACAATAATCAAGTCGTCAACCAAATCCGGCCCGCGACGCGCCCGCCGGCCCGCCGCCCGACGGGCAAGGGCCGGTTCAGCGACGGTCGGGTGGGCGACGGCAGGGTCGGTGACGGCAGGCTCGGTGACGATCGGCTCGGCGACAGTCAGTTCAGCGACGGATCGTCCGGATACGTGGCCACCATCGCCAGCTCGTTGCGCTGGCGGCGCAGCACCGCGCGCCACAGCTGCTCGGGGTCGGGCGAGGAGACATCGCCGGGCTCGGACTCGACGACGTACCAGGCGCCCTCGACCAGTTCGTCCTCCAGCTGGCCCGGGCCCCAGCCCGCGTACCCGGCGAAGATCCGCAGGCTGCCGAGGACCGCCGCGAGGAGTTCCGGCGGGGCCTCCAGATCGACCAGCCCGATCGCGCCGTGCACCCTGCGCCAGCCCAGCGGCTCGTCACCCGACGGCACGCCCGTCCGGTCCGCTGCCGGCACCCCGGCCGTCTCCGCGCCGTCGCCGCCCGCCCGGGCGCCGCTGTCCACCGACGGGATGCCGCCCTCGCCGGACAGCCCGCCGGGCACCACGGCCACCCCGAGCGCCGAGTCCAGCGAGACCGGACCGCCCTGGAAGACCACCCCCGGCTCACCGGCCAGCGCCGCCCAGGGCGCGAGGATGTCCGCGACGCCGACCGGCGTGGGGCGGTTGAGGACCACGCCGAGGGAGCCCTCCTCGTCGTGGTCGAGGAGGAGCACCACCGCGCGGTCGAAGTTCGGATCGGCGAGCGCGGGCGTCGCGACAAGAAGCCGCCCTGTGAGCGAGGACACCTCGGTCATGGCCACATGATCCCGCACTTCTGCCCGGAGCGGGGAGTCAACGCCCGGACCCGGGCGAGAGCAGGGCAGGGCGTACGGCGGCAGCACCGGCGCACGCCCCGGCACCGGAGCGGCCATTCGCGACATCCCTGGCGTTTCCCGGCAAAAGTCGATTACAGATCAAAGGCGGACCGTAGCGGAGCGTGTTGTGACAAAGCCATTACATGCCCGGAGACCGCACGGGTCTACGGACTCACCCCCGCCCGCCCTTACCATTTCAGCTTGGCCCCTGCCCGTCTCCAGGAACGCGAGATCCATGACCGTCTCTACTGACGACGTACTGCTTGTCCACGGCGGCACCCCGCTCGAGGGCGAGATCCGGGTTCGCGGCGCGAAGAACCTTGTGCCCAAGGCCATGGTCGCCGCCCTCCTCGGCAGCGGCCCCAGCCGGCTGCGCAACGTGCCCGATATTCGCGACGTACGTGTGGTGCGCGGACTGCTGCAGCTGCACGGCGTCACGGTCGGCCCCGGTGACGAGCCGGGCGAACTGGTCCTCGACCCGTCCCACGTGGAGAGCGCCAACGTCGCGGACATCGACGCGCACGCGGGCTCCTCGCGGATCCCGATCCTGTTCTGCGGCCCGCTGCTGCACCGCCTCGGCCACGCCTTCATCCCGGGCCTGGGCGGCTGCGACATCGGCGGCCGCCCGGTCGACTTCCACTTCGACGTGCTGCGCCAGTTCGGCGCGACGATCGAGAAGCGCGCCGACGGCCAGTATCTGGAGGCCCCGCACCGCCTGCGCGGCACCAAGATCCGGCTGCCGTACCCGTCGGTCGGCTCGACCGAGCAGGTGCTGCTGACGGCCGTCCTGGCCGAGGGCGTCACCGAGCTGTCGAACGCCGCCGTGGAGCCGGAGATCGAGGACCTCATCTGCGTGCTGCAGAAGATGGGCGCGATCATCTCCATGGACACCGACCGGACGATCCGGATCACCGGTGTCGACAAGCTCGACGGCTACACCCACCGCGCCCTCCCGGACCGCCTGGAGGCCGCCTCCTGGGCGTCCGCCGCGCTGGCCACCGAGGGCAACATCTTCGTCCGCGGCGCGCAGCAGCGGTCGATGATGACCTTCCTCAACACCTTCCGCCGGGTCGGCGGCGCCTTCGAGATCGGCGACGAGGGCATCCGCTTCTGGCACCCGGGCGGCCTGCTCAACGCCATCGCCCTGGAGACCGACGTCCACCCCGGCTTCCAGACCGACTGGCAGCAGCCGCTGGTCGTCGCGCTGACCCAGGCGTCGGGCCTGTCGATCGTGCACGAGACGGTCTACGAGTCCCGGCTCGGCTTCACCTCCGCGCTCAACCAGATGGGCGCGCACATCCAGCTCTACCGGGAGTGCCTGGGCGGCAGCGCCTGCCGCTTCGGGCAGCGCAACTTCCTGCACTCCGCGGTCGTCTCCGGACCGACCAAGCTGCAGGGCTCCGACCTGGTCATCCCCGACCTGCGCGGCGGCTTCTCGTACCTGATCGCGGCACTGGCGGCGCAGGGCACCTCCCGGGTGCACGGCATCGACCTGATCAACCGCGGCTACGAGAACTTCATGGAGAAGCTCGTGGAGCTGGGTGCCGACGTCGAACTGCCGAACGGCGCGCTGCCGAACTGAGCGAGCGGCGCCCGACCGGCCGGGCGGACGGCCGCCCTGCCGATCGAGCGCCGGAGGGAGAGCGGCCTTTTGCCGCTCCCCCGGCCCCCGCAGGAGCTGAGCGGGACTCCCCCCGGTGAAGTCCCGCTCAGCAGTCCGTCACCAGCACCGGCTTCTCGTGCGGTGTGACCGTGCACCGTGCGCCCGGTGTCAGCTCGCCGGCCTCCCAACTGGGCACATCGGCCTTGAGCGGGACGCCGGTCTCGGTGGTCAGGTGCAGCCGGGTGGTGGCGCCCAGGAAGGTCGCCACCCGTACGGTCGCGGACATCCCCTCCGCGCCCGCGTCCGTACGGACGGCGAGACCTTCCGGCCGCAGCAGCACCTCGACCGCACGGCCCGCACTGCCGCCCGGTGCCTCCCCGTGGACCGGCAGACGGCGGCCGAACAGCTCCACCACCCCGCCGTCCCTGACGGTGCCGGGCAGGCGGTTCATGGTGCCGACGAACTCCGCGACGAACGGGGTCGCCGGGCGTTCGTACAACTCGGCGGGGGCGGCGCACTGTTCGAGCCGCCCGCCCCGCATCACGGCGACGCGGTCGGCCATCGACAGCGCCTCCTCCTGGTCGTGGGTGACGAAGACCGTGGTGATGCCGAGTTCGAGCTGGATACGCCGGATCTCCTCGCGCAGGCTGAGCCGCACCTTGGCGTCGAGCGCGGACAGCGGCTCGTCCAGGAGCAGGACGCGCGGGCGGACGGCGAGCGCGCGGGCCAGCGCGACGCGCTGCTGCTGGCCGCCGGAGAGCTGGTGCGGATAGTGGTCCTCCCGTCCTGGCAGGCCGACCAGCTCCAGCAACTCCGCCGCGCGGGCGGTGCGTTCGGCGGCGGCGGACCCCCGCACCCGCAGGCCGTAGCCGATGTTCTGGGCGGCCGTCATGTTGGGGAAGAGGCTGTAGGACTGGAAGACCATGCCGATGCCGCGGCGGTGCGCGGGGACGTGGGTGACGTCCTCGCCGTCCATGGTGAGCTCGCCGCCGTCGGCGGTCTCGAAGCCCGCGACGATGCGCAGCGCGGTGGTCTTGCCGCAGCCGGACGGGCCGAGCAGGGCGACCATCTCGCCGGGCGCGATCTCCAGGTCGAGGCCGTCCAGCGCGGTGGTCGCGCCGAAGCTCCGGCGCAGCCCCTTGAGGTGTACGGGTACGGTCATGACGTCGTCCTTTGCCGGCGGGTCCGGCGGGTCCGGCCGCCCGCCAAGAAGGTGAGCAGAAGCAGCAGGCCCCAGGTGAGGAAGAGGCTCAGCATGGCGGCGGCACCGGCGAGTTCGGCCTCCTCGCCTCCGACCTCCACCATCCACACGGCGAACGGCCGGTAGCCGAGCACGGAGGCGACGGTGTACTCGCCGAGCACCATGGCCAGGCTGAGCACCGCGCCGCTGACGACGGCGGGCCGCAGATTGGGCACGACCACCCGCCCCAGCGTGGTCAGCCGTCCGGCACCCAGGCTGCGGGAGGCCTCGACCAGCGTCTTGAGGTCGACGGCGCGCAGTCCGGCGTCCAGCGACCGGTAGAGGAACGGCAGCGACATGACGGTGTAGAGCAGGACGAGGACGAGCGGGAAGTTCTCGTTCTGGAGGACCATCAGGGTCTGGTAGAAGGGCGTCCGCGCCAGGTCAGGCGCCCACGACAGCACCGTGTTGACCCCGGCGACCAGCGCGATCGGCGGGACGACCAGCGGCGTCATGCACGCGATCTCGACGAGCGGGCGCAGCCGGGGCAGCCGCAGATGGACGACGACCATGGCGGGGACGACCAGCAGCAGGCCCAGCGCGACGGTGGCCAGCCCCAGTTCGACGGAGAGCAGCAGGCTGCCCAGCATGTCGGCGGAGACCAGATGGCCGGTGTAGACGTCGAGGGAGAAGCCCTTGACGGGGTCGTCGACGGTGAACCAGAGGGAAGCGGCGACGGGGACGGCGAAGTAGAGGAACGCCAGGAGGAGGACGGCGAGGCGTCCGTAGGGGCGGCGGCCGCGGGCGGGGGGCGCGGGGCGCGGCTCGGGGGCGCGGTCCGGGGGCGGCGCCACGGGCGGCTGCGCGGCGGTGGTCATCCCAGCCATCGGGCGCTCCTGCGCTGCAGCGGTATCTGCACGGCCATCACCAGCAGCGCGATGACGACCATGTTGAGGCTCATGGCGAGGGCCAGGTTCTCCTGGCCGGCCAGGACGTTTCCGGCCAGTGCGTTGGAGATCTGCACGGTGATCAGCGGCACCGAGCTGCCGACCATGACGGCGGCGGTGGCGTGCGAGGCGAAGGCGGTGCCGAAGAGCAGCACCGCGCCGCCGAGCAGCGAGGGCAGCAGGACGGGGAGGCCGATGTGCCGCCAGAACTGGCCGCGGGTGGCGCCGCAGGAGGCGGCGGCCTCCCGCCACTGGGTGCGCAGCCCGTCGAGCGCGGGCAGCACGGTCACCACCATCAGCGGGATCATGAAGTACAGGTAGGCCAGGACCAGTCCGGCGGTGGTGTAGAGGCTGAAGCCGGTGTGGTCCAGGGACAGCAGCCGGGTGAGGGTGCCGGTGGTGCCGAGGGTCGCGACGAAGGCGAACGCGAGCGGGGCGCCGGAGAAGTTGGCGAGCACCCCGCAGGCGGCGACCACGGCGCGGCGCAGGGCGGGGCGCCGGGAGGCGACGACGGCCTGCGCGATGAGGGTACCGCCGAGCGTCGCCAGCAGGGCGCAGAGCAAGGAGAGCTGGACGCTGCCGCCGAGGCCGGTGGCGTAGATGCCCTTGAGCGACTGGCGGACGTTGTCGAGGGTGGCGTGGGTGTGGCCGGTGGCCGGGTCGGTGGCGGTGAAGGCCCCGTACACCAGGGCGCCGGCCGGCAGGCCGAAGCAGAGCGCGAGGAAGGCGAAGAAGGGCAGGACGGCGGGCCAGTGGAGGCGGCGGGTGCTGCGGCGGGGGCGGCCGGGCGGGCCGGCGTCCGTCGCGGGTCGGTCACTCATACGCGGGAGATCTCCAAGGGGCGGGGAGGGGTGAGCGGGGGTCAGCCGACGGCCTTGCCCCAGCCCTCGTTGATGGCCGCCTTGGCGGCGTCCTCCTGTTCCGGTGTGGGGAACTTCGGAGTGCCGTGGACCTCGGGGAGGCGCGCTGCGGCCTTCTTGTCGGCGGTGCCGTCCTTCTCCATCCGGTCGAGGAGGGCGGGACGGGAGTAGCCCCGCAGCCAGATGTTCTGGCCCTGGGGGCTGTAGAGGAATTCCAGCCACAGCCGGGCGGCGGCGGGGTGCGGGGCGTAGGCGTTGACGGCCTGGTTGTAGTACTGGGAGTACGGGCCGTCGGACGGCACGGAGACCCGCCAGTCGACGCCCTTGGCCAGGAGTTCCTTGCGGTAGCCGAGGTTGAGGTAGTCCCAGTCGAGGGAGATCGGGGTCTCGCCCTTGCGGATGGTGGCCGGGGAGGACTCGACGGGCACGAAGTTGCCGCGCTGCTTGAGCTTCTTGAAGAAGGCCAGGCCGGGCCGGACGTCACCGAAGGAGCCGCCGCCCGCAAGCGCCGCGGCGAAGATCGCGGAGAACGCCGAGGACGACTCCGCCGGGTTGCCGTTGAGCGCGATCTTGTTCCGGTACCGCGGCTGGAGCAGCTCGGCGAACGTCGTGGGGCACTTCGTGACGGCCTTGGCGTCGCAGCCGATGGAGATGTAGCCGCCGTAGTTGTTGAGGTACGAGCCGTCGGTCTGTTTCTGCGTGCGGGGGATGTCCCGCCAGCCGGTCACCTTGTAGGGCGCGAGCAGCCGCTTGCCCTGGGCGTTGCGCATGAAGGCGGTGCCCAGGTCGAGGGCGTCGACGGCGCGGTCCTGGCCGCGGCGCTTGTCGGCGGCGCCGAGGGCGAGCTGGCTGGTGCCGCCGGGGTTCTCGTTGTTGACCTCGATGCCGTACTTCCGCTCGAAGGTCTTGATCATCTCGCCGTAGTTCGCCCAATCGGGGGCCAGCGCATAGACGTTGAGCCGGCCTTCCTTCTTGGCGGCCTTGACGAGGGCGTCCATGCCGCCGAGGTCCGCGGCCGAACGGGCGGTGGCCGCCTTGCTGGTGACGGCGGCCGGGGCGTAGCCGCAGCCGCCGGCGGCCGTGGCGGTCACGAGGACCGCGACGCCGCCGGCGAACGCCCGGCGCAAACCCGCCGGTCGGGGTGGCTTCACTGGTTACTCCTGGATCTTTGGCCCTCCACCTGTATGGACAAGCCGCCGTCAGTAAGCCCCGTCAAAATAACCGGAAGATGAACCCCAGACCAACCCCTGGAGCAGAAAAACCGCAGGTCATAAGCGTTATAATGGAAAAGGTTTAGAGCTTTGCGCAGTGGTTAGACGCATACCCCGTGGCTGAGCGGACGCGTACATCTGCGCACAGCTGACCCGATCGTTCCGGCCCTGTCCGCAGGGCCGGGAGCCGTCCTGCCGGCCGGCTCACCACCAGGCCGCGAGGAGCCCTGTTGACCCGACGCCACCAGCAGATCGCCGAGGCGCTGCGCCGGGCGATCACCGACGGGATGCTCCCCGTCGGCAGCGCACTGCCCTCGGAGACCGAACTCGCCGCCACCCACGGCGTCTCGCGCGGCACGGTCCGCCAGGCGCTCGCCGCGCTGCTCTCCGAAGGCATGATCGGCTCCCGCCAGGGCGCCCGGCACCTCGTCCTGAGCACCGCGCCCAGCCAGAGCTTCACCGAGCTGCGCAGCTTCGCCCAGTGGGCACGCGCGGGCGGCCACACCCCCGGCGGCCGGGTACGCGAGAGCGTCCGCGGCACGGCCACCGCCGAGGAGGCCGCGCTGCTGCAACTGGCCCCCGGCGACGAGGTGCTGCGGGTGCTGCGGCTGCGGACCCTGGACGGCGAGGCGGTGTTGCTGGAGCGCACGGTCTACGCGGGCTGGATCGCCGGTGCGGTCGAGGAGCTGCCCGACGACTGCGAATCGGTCACACAGGCGCTCCTGGCCTCCAGCGGGCTGATGTTCGCCCACGGTGAGCACCACCTGGACGCCCTGGCGGCCGGCACCGTGGACGCCCGGGAGTTGCGGGTGCGACGGGGCAGCCCGCTGCTGCGCGTCCGCCGCACCACGACCACCGCGGAGGGCCGCCCCGTCGAGACCTCCGACGACCGCTACCGCCCGGGCGCGGTGGTCTTCACCGTCCGCAACTCCACCCAGGCCAACCCGCTGGCCCGCACCCCGGCGGCCGACTGACAGCGGGCGCCCCCGCTCCGGCCGCTCTCCAGTCCTCCCGCCCCGCGCCCCGCTTCCGCCCGCCCTCTCCCCCGAACTGCGAGCCCGCCCATGCCCGTGATCCCCCCGCCCGCCCCCACGCTCCCCGCGGCCATGCTGTGCGACATGGACGGCACCCTCGTCGACACCGAGCACCAGTGGCTGGACACGGTGGCCGGCTTCCTGCGGGAGCAGGGCCTCGCGGCCACCGACGCGGTGCTGGCGGACTTCGCCGGCGCCCCGGTGGACGACGCCGCCCGGCGGCTGGTGCACGGGTACGGGGTGCGCTGCGACGTCACCCGGACGGCCGCCCGGCTGGACCGGGACTTCACCGCCCGGGTCGCGTCCGGGGTCACCGTCCAGCCGGGTGCGCTGCGTCTGCTGGACCGGGCGCGGGCCCTGGGCGTCCCGGCCGCCCTGGTCACCGCCTCCGAACGGCATGTCGCCGATCTGGTGCTGCGCACCCTCGGCGCGCACCGCTTCGCCCTGTCGGTCACCTCGGGCGAGGCACCGCGCGGCAAGCCGCACCCGGACCCCTATCTGGCCGCCGCGGCCGGTCTCGGCGTCGACCCCGCCGACTGCCTGGCCGTCGAGGACACCCCCACGGGCGCCGCGGCGGCGCTGGCGGCGGGCTGCCGGCTGCTGGCCATACCGAGCGTGCCCGGCATCGCGGCGGGCCCCCGTACGGCCGTGGTGGCCTCTCTGGAGGACGTGGACCTGGCGGACTTCCCGTTCGCCCACCCCAACTGATCCCGGCGGGCACAGGCCGCACGGACGGGCGCAGCGGCGCTTTCCGGCCGCAACGCCCCCGGGGGACAGCCCCGGTCACACGAAAAGGCGGCCATCCCTGGGAGGGATGACCGCCTTTGTGCCGTACTAGGGGGTGTTACTTACCCTTGGCGGCTTCCTTGAGCTTGGAGCCCGCGGAGACCTTCACGCTGTAGCCGGCCGGAATCTGGATCGGGTCGCCGGTCTGCGGGTTGCGCGCGGTGCGAGCGGCACGGTGGGTGCGCTCGAAGGTCAGGAAGCCGGGGATGGTGACCTTCTCGTCGCCCTTGGCGACGACCTCGCCGGTCACCTCGGCGAGGGCGGCCAGAACGGCGTCGGCGTCCTTGCGGGTCACCTCGGCGCGATCGGCCAGAGCGGCCACCAGCTCACTGCGGTTCATGTTTGTACTCCCGTGTTCTTCTTGCCAATGAGGCGTGAGATCGAAGCCGATGCTGCCAGGGTCCTCGGACAGTCCCCGGACCCGGGTCTGGTGCCAGACCCTCGCGCCCGATTACGCATCCTGCCCCCACCTGCGGCGGTAAAGCCAATCCGGCACCCAGGAGGGTCACACGAAAAGCGCCACTGCCTCGTCAGTGGTGACGCTCCGTGTCAATCCCGCTCCGGGCCGGCCCCACAGGGCGGCGGTCGCTTCCCGCCACCCTATGGGGGCCCCAACAACGGCGTGTCCAGCGACGCGCCGTACTCAGACCGTCGTGGTGGCCGTCACAGACGGGTCACCGCTCTTCGCCGCGTCCCGGACCGCCCCGGCCACCGCGCCCGCGACCTTCTCGTTGAAGACGCTGGGGATGATGTAGTTCGGGTTGACCTCGTCCTCCAGGACGACGTCCGCGAGGGCGCCGGCCGCGGCCAGCATCATCTCGGTGTTCACGGTACGGGAGTGGGCGTCCAGCAGGCCGCGGAAGACACCGGGGAAGACCAGGACGTTGTTGATCTGGTTCGGGAAGTCCGAGCGGCCGGTGGCCACGACGGCGGCGGTCTGCCGGGCGACGGCCGGGTCGACCTCCGGGTCCGGGTTGGCGAGTGCGAACACGATCGCGCCGTCGGCCATCTGCGAGACGTCGTCGCCGTCCAGGACGTTGGGCGCGGAGACGCCGATGAAGACGTCCGCGCCGACCACGGCCTCCTTGAGGGTGCCGGTGACGCCCTCGGGGTTGGTGTTGTCGGCGATCCATCGCAGCGGCGAATCCGGGTCGGCGTCGACCAGGTCGGGGCGGCCCGCGTGCACCACGCCGTGGATGTCGGCGACCACGGCGTGCTGGACACCGGCAGCCAGCAGCAGCTTGAGGATGGCGGTGCCGGCCGCGCCGGCGCCGGACATCACGACCCGGACGTCCTCGATCTTCTTGCCGACGACGCGCAGCGCGTTGGTGAGCGCGGCGAGCACCACGATGGCGGTGCCGTGCTGGTCGTCGTGGAAGACCGGGATGTCCAGGGCCTCGCGCAGCCGCGCCTCGATCTCGAAGCAGCGGGGCGCGGAGATGTCCTCCAGGTTGATGCCCGCGAAGCCGGGGGCGATGGCCTTGACGATCTCCACGATCGCGTCGGTGTCCTGGGTGTCCAGGCACAGCGGCCAGGCGTCGATGCCGGCGAAGCGCTTGAAGAGGGCCGCCTTGCCCTCCATGACGGGCAGCGCGGCCTTGGGGCCGATGTTGCCCAGGCCCAGCACCGCCGAGCCGTCCGTGACGACCGCGACGCTGTTGCGCTTGATGGTCAGCCGGCGGGCGTCCTCGGGGTTGTCGGCGATGGCCTGGCAGACGCGGGCGACACCGGGGGTGTAGATCATCGACAGGTCGTCGCGGTTGCGGATGGGGTGCTTCGACGACATCTCGATCTTGCCGCCGAGGTGCATCAGGAACGTACGGTCGGAGACCTTGCCGAGCGAGACGCCCTCGATGTGGCGCAGCTGCTCGACGATCTCGTCGGCGTGGGCGGTGGAGGTGGCCGCGATGGTGACGTCGATCCGGAGCTTTTCGTGGCCGGACGCCGTGACGTCGAGGCCGGTCACCGAGCCTCCGTTGGACTCCACGGCCGTGGTGAGCTGGGAGACCGCGGTTCCGCTCGCGGGCACCTCCAGCCGGACCGTCATCGAGTAGGAGACGCTGGGCGCCGTTGCCATGGCCGACTTCCTCTGCTTTCACCGTGTTGCTGGATTGCTGTCCGATCGTCGCACCTACCGCGGAGTACGCGGTAGCCGCCTCGCATTGCGAACATTGTGTTCGCGGGCACGGGCGACTCCGGAAAACAACTTCCACCATACGAGAATACCCGTCGACGGCAAAGAGGCCCACGTCACCGGGTGACGTGGGCCTCTTCCTGGTCTATGACACCGACCCGCCATGCTCGCCTCGCGGCAAGTGGTCGCTCGTAGCGACGATGGTTGGGCCCGGGGGCTTGGATCGGGCCGGTGCCGTCACCCAGGCTAACAAACCATCCCCGGAAGCGAATCCCGTCCCGCGGGCCCGATTTCAAGACCCCTCGTACGGCGGCGGCGCAGCGGCCTGCCGCGCCCGCCGTACGGGTGCCGGACGGGGCCGGCGGGGTTGCGGGACCGGGCCCGAGGGGGTGCAGGGCCGAGCCCGGCGGCTACCGGGCCGGGGCCCGGCCCGGGGCGGTCCCGCCCGGCTCGGGCCCGCGGCGGATTCAGTCCCGCAGCAGGTCCGGCACCCCGGCCGCGTCCGGCTCGTCCCGTGCGGCCGACAGCACGGTCAGCTGCTGGGTGGCCCGGGTCAGCGCCACGTACAGCACCCGCAGCCCGGCCGGGGACTCGTCGGCGATCTCGGCGGGCGAGACCACCAGGGTGGCGTCGTACTCCAGCCCCTTGGCCTCCAGGGAGCCCAGGGCCACCACCCGGTCGCCGAGCGGGGCGAGCCAACGGCGGGCCTGCGCGCGGCGGTTCATGGCCACCACGACGCCGACCGTGCCGTCCACCTCGCCCAGCAGCCGCCCGGCCTCGGCGACCGTGGCCTCGGCCAGCGCCGCGTCGCCGGCGGCCCGGTCCGGCCGGCCCCCGTCACCGTCCCCGCCCCCGTCTCCGTCTCCGGTCGCGACGAGCGCGAAGCGCGGCTCCAGGCCCGTGGAACGGACCGCCTTGGGCGACTGCATCCCGGGCATCGCCAGCGCCAGCACCCTGCCGGCCAGTTCGGCGATCTCCGCGGGGTTGCGGTAGTTCACGGTGAGCGTGAAGCGGCGGCGCGGGCGGGTGCCGAGCGCTTCGTCGCGGGCGACGGCGGCCTCGTCCGGGTCGGACCAGGAGGACTGCGCGGGGTCGCCGACGACCGTCCAGGTCGCGTGCCGGCCACGGCGGCCGACCATCCGCCACTGCATGGGCGTCAGGTCCTGTGCCTCGTCGACGATGACATGGGCGTAGTCGGTGCGCTCCTCCTCCAGCCGTTCGCGCCGGCTGCGGCCGCCACCGTTGCGCTCGGTGTAGGTCGTCAGCTCCTCCAGACCGGTCAGCTGGTCCAGCGGGTCGGCCTCGCGCTGCCGGGGCGGGCGCATCGGGGCGCCGAGGATCATCTGCAGCTCGTCCAGCAGGGCGACATCGTGCACCGACAGCGGGCCCTGCCCCTCCCCCGCCCCGGGGGTCCGGCCGGGGGTGTCCCCGGCGGCGGCCGGGGGCGCACCGGTGCCGCCCAACCGCCGCAGGGAGCGGGCCAGTTGGCGCACCTCACGCGGGTTGAGGATCCGGCGCGCCCAGCGGCCCAGCAGGCGCTCGTCGGCCATCGCGGTGAGCACCCCGCGCGGGGTCAGCTCGGGCCACCAGGCGTCCAGGAACTCCTGGAAGTCGGACTCGGTGGTGATGTCCTCGTCGAATCCCTCCCGGGCCTCGGCGGCCAGTTCGGGGTCGGTGTAGCGGCGGGCGGCGCCGGACTTGGCCCACAGGGCGTCCAGGATCAGCCGGCGGGCGCGCGGGCGCAGCAGGTTGACCGGGGCGGTGCCGCCGAGCGCGGACTGCCGGATGGCGTGCAGCTCGTCGGCGTCCAGCTCGATGCGGCCGCCGAAGGCGACGACCCGCAGCCGGGCGGGTACGGCCGGGGCGGGGCGGGAGGGTCTGGAGCGGCGCCGGCCGGTGCCCTCCCCGTCGCCGGCAGCGTTCCCGGCGGGAGCGGCAGGCGCGGCGGGCGCGGCGGGAGCGGTGGGCGCGGCGGGCGCGGTGAAAAGGTCCTCCAGGGAGAGCTGGGCGCCTCCCTCCGCTGCCCCGCCCTCGTCCGCGGTCTTGCCCTTGGGCTCCGCGGCCGCCGGGCCGGCCAGCTCCAGCGCCCCGCGCGCCGCCTTGCGCAGCAGCTTCTGCATCCGCGACGAGCCCTTGATACGGGCCACCGCCGGCGGGTCGTAAGCGGTCGCCTCGGCGCCGTCCACGAGCGAGCCGAGCGACCGGATGGCGACCTGGCCCTCCTCGCCCAGCGACGGCAGGACGCCCTCGGTGTACGCGACCAGCAGCGGCGTCGGGGAGACGATCAGGATGCCGCCCGCATAGCGGCGCCGGTCCTGGTAGAGGAGGTAGGCGGCGCGGTGCAGCGCGACCGCGGTCTTGCCGGTGCCGGGGCCGCCCTCGACCTCGGTGACCGAGGCGGCGGGGGCCCTGATCACCATGTCCTGCTCGGCCTGGATGGAGGCGACGATGTCCCGCATGGTGTGGCTGCGGGCCCGGCCCAGCGCGGCCATCAGCGCACCGTCACCGACCGCGGGCAGCTCCTCGCCGTCCAGCGTCGCGGTGACCTCGGGGCGCATCAGGTCGTCCTCGACACCGAGGACCCGGCGCCCCTTGGAGCGGATCACCCGCCGCCGGACGACCCGGCCGGGGGCGACCGGGGTGGCCCGGTAGAAGGGCGCGGCGGCCGGCGCCCGCCAGTCGATGACCAGCGGGGAGTAGTCCGCGTCGAGCACGCCGAGGCGGCCGATGTGCAGCGTCTCGGCGATCGCCGCGCGGTGGTCCTCGATCGCGCCGTCGGCGGGCTCGACGGAGGTGAAGGCGCCGTCCGGACCCTTCTTGCCGTCCTTGCCGAGGAGCAGGTCGATCCGGCCGAAGAGGAAGTCCTCGTACTCCGAATTCAGACGGTGGAGATGGACGCCGGCCTGGAAGACCTGCGCGTCGCGCTCGGCGAGCGCGCCGGGCGTGCCGACCTGGCCGCGCTTGGCGGCGTCGTCCATCAGGAACTCTGCCTCGTGGATCTTCTCCTCAAGGCGCCGGTAGACGCGGTCCAGATGCGTCTGCTCGGCTTCGATCTCGCGGTCGCGAACGGAATCCGAAGCGTGATCCGGTGCGTGCGTGGCGTTGTGCGCGGCCACCCAGGCCCCCTTCTCCTGTGCGTAGGGCAGCCGTCAACCGTACGCGAACCAGGCACCGCGCGCACCTGGGGAAAGGGACAAAGTCGGGCGATTTTGGTCGGATGTTGAATCAAGCCTCTACGTCGGGCGGACCCGGTCGAGGGGATTGCCGGTCGAGGGCATGGCGGTCCTTGACGGGCGCCCCGTGCCGTACCCGGCCCCGGGGCGCCGGACCGCGCCGCTCAGACGTTCACCTTGGCCAGCCGCTTGCCCTCCGTGGTGGTGACCTCGAAGTGGTCGATGTCGCCGCGGTTGAAGCCCGCGCCGCCCGCCGCGTACAGGGGCTCGCGGTTCCACTTCGCGGCGCCGCCCGGGATGCCGTAGCCGCCCTTGGGCACCGCCCAGGTGGTCACGGTCTGCCGCTTGCCGTCCTTGCCGACGGCGACCAGCCCGCAGGTGAGCGGCCCCTTGACGTTGGCGAGTTCCAGGACCACCTGGGTGCCCCACGGCCGGGCGGCCATCGAGACGCCCGCCGAGACCTTGGTGTCCGGGTCGACGGAGCTCGCCTTCTCGCCCGCCGCGTACTGGGCCCGCACGGCGTTCGCCAGCGGCGGCGCCGGCTTCTCGCCGGAGTCCTGGGGACCCAGCTTCAGGGCGGCGAGCGGCCCGCCGACGATCAGCACGACGGCGGCGGCGACCAGGAACAGCCGGCGCCTGGCGCGGCCGCGCCGGGTGGCGGCGACCTCGTCCATCAGCCCGTCCAGCAGCCCCGGACCGGGAACGGCCGTGATCGTCTGCGGCGTCGGGGCGGACTGTTTGAACTCGGCCAGTACCGGCGACAGGCCCATGAGTTCTTCGAGTTCGGCCGCGCACCGGTGACAGCCGACGAGATGCGCCTCGAACCGGTCGGCGTCGGCACCGTCCAGGACGCCCAGCGCATAGGCGCCGACGTCGGTGTGCCGGTCCGGCTGCGTGGGCGGGTTCACTCCGTTACTCCTCGTTCCTCTAGCGAGAGTCTCAGGGAGCGCAGCGCGTAGAACACCCGGGACCGCACGGTCCCGGCCGGTACGCGCAGCACCTCCGCTGCCTCGTTGACCGTACGTTCCTTGAAATACGTTTCGACGAGGGCCTCTCGATGGGCCTGGCTCAGGTCGCTCAGCGCCTCGGAGATCGTCATCATGCGCAGGGCGCGGTCGATGACATCCGCGGCCGGCATCGTCTCCAGAGGAGTCGGATCGACCTCTTGGGGCCGCGCCTTGCGACTGCGGTGCCCGTCGATCACGATCCGCCGTGCGACGGTCACCAGCCAGGGTCGTATCGAGCCGGTCGCCCGTTGCAACTGGTCGGCGTTGCGCCAGGCGCGCACCAGCGTCTCCTGCACCACGTCCTCCGCGCGGTGCCGGTCGCCGGCCACCAATCGCAGGACGAAGGCGAGAAGCGGGCCCGCGTGATCGTCATAGAGGGCTCGCATGAGCTCCTCGTCAGGTGTCGTCCTGTCTGCCACGACGGCATCCTTACGCACTCCAACTCCCGGGTCGATAGCCCAGATCGCCCAAGATCGCCGGGGGACCCTGCCATGAATCGGACTTGCGGTGAGGAGTACGGACGGGACGGGCGGGTTACTCAGAGTTCGGCGGAAAATTTTTCCGAGCCGACCGCGACGCCCTGACCTGCGGTTCCGGCCGTGCCCCGCGGAGCGGTGCTTCCCACCTGTGCCCTGTGCACGGTCGTGCGGCGGCGGTGCCTGGCCACCCGTTCCCGGTTGCCGCACACCTCGCTGGAGCACCAGCGGCGGCGACGGCCGCGCGAGGTGTCCAGATACACCAGGGTGCAGCTCTCGCCCTCGCATTGGCGTAGTTGCTCCCGTGCCACCGCGTCGGTCAGCAGCCCGATCGCGTCCCGGGCGACCGCGGCCAGCAGCCCGGCACAGTCGGGCGGGCCGCCCAGGGCGCGGGCCAGGACACCGTCGGCGGTGCGCACCGCAGACGCGGCGGGCGGCTGCCCGGACGCGGCCGCGGAGTTGAGCAGCGCCAGATCGGCCTCGGCCGCCCGGCCCCGCAGCTCGTCGTGCACCACCCGGCGCAGCAGCTCGCGCAGCGCCCGGAAGCGGCCGACCCAGCCGGCGTCGACGCCGTCCAGCGGGGTGCCGCGCGGCACCAGCCCCGCGCCGACGAGCCAGGCCCGCAACCGGTCGGGGCCGGTGAGCCGTTCGCCGGTCGGCCGTTCGCCGGTGAGTTCCGCGGGGGGACGGTCGGCCGTGGCGGCCAGGTCCAGGCAGATCCGCCCGCAGTCGAACCGCAGGTCGCAAGGCGCCGCCATGTTCCTGTCACTCCTTAGGGCCGGACGTGTGTGCTTCCAGAGTGCCCGGCCCACGGGCCCGCCGGAACCCTCCGGAGGCGGCCACTCCACGAAGGCATGGTGCGTAGACACCGCATGTAGACGCTATGTGTATACGCCTTATGTATAGTTCGCGGCACGGCGGTTCGCGGGCCGCGCGCCCCGGCCGCCGCATGCCGTAGCGCCTGCCACAGCACCCGCCGTAGCACTCCTTGCCCTCCCGGAGGAAGGTCTCCATGCCGCGCACGTCCCTGCTCACGAACCGCGCCAGCCTGACCCACAAGATCGGTTACGCGGTCCGCCACCCGGCCAGGATCACTCCGTACGTCAAGCGCACCGCCCGCGACACCTGGCTCCGCCTCAAGCACCCCGACCACGTCGCGTACTACCGGGCGGTGATGGCCTCCGACACCGGCCGCAACCCGGAGGCCGCGGTCGGCAGCCGCAGCCATGAACGCTGGCTGGCGCTGGGCGAGATGCAGTTCGACTACCTGGCCGGACACGGCCTGAAGCCCGGCCACCGGATGCTGGACATCGGCTGCGGCAATCTGCGCGCCGGCTGGCGCTTCATCGCCCACCTGGACGCCGGCAACTACTACGGCATCGACATCTCACCGGACATCCTGATCTCCGCGAAGCAGACCCTGACCACCTATAAGCTCCAGGCCAAGCTGCCGCACCTGACGATCACCCAGAATCTGACCCTGGACTTCCTGCCGTCCGCCCACTTCGACGTCGTCCACGCGCACAGCGTCTTCTCGCACTCACCGCTCGGCGTCATCGACGAATGCCTCGCCCATGTCGGCCGCATCCTGGCACCCGGCGGCTTCTTCGACTTCACCTTCGACCGCACCGAGGGCGCCGAACACCAGGTGCTGCGCGAGGACTTCTACTACCGGACCGAGACCCTGCTGAGCCTGGCCCGCAAGCACGGCCTGGAGGCGCGCTTCATGGAGGACTGGGAGAAGCGGCCGCACGGCCAGTCCAAGATCCGGGTGAACAACCCGGGGTAGGGGTGCCTGGCCGCTGCTTCCGGCTGTAGTGGAGGGTGCTTCCGCGCCGCTCCCGCCGGGCGTGTCCGCGTCGCTCCCCGTACGTGCCCGTGCCGCTCCCCGCCGTACGTCTCCGTGGCACTCCCCGTACGCGCCCGCGTCACTCCCCGCCGTACGTCTTCGTGCTACTCCCCGCCGTACTTGTCCGTGTCCGCATGCGGGTCGAGCGACAGCCGGTAGCCGCGCTTGACGACCGTCTGGATCAGCTTGGGCGCGCCCAGTGCCCCCCGCAGCCGGGCCATCGCGGTCTCCACGGCGTGCTCGTCCCGGCCCGTCCCCGGCAGTGCCCGCAGCAGATCCGCACGGGAGACCACCCAGCCAGGGCGCCGCGCCAGCGCACGCAGCAGCGCCATCCCGGCCGGCGGCACCGGCCGCAGCGCACCGTCCACCACGACGGCGTGCCCGCGGATCTCCAGCCGCCGCCCGGCCACCGGCAACGGCTCCACCCGCCCCGGGAGTTCACGGCACAGCAGCTGCACCAGCGGCCCGAGCCGGAAGCGCTCCGGCTGCAGCGTGGGGACGTCCTCCGCCTGGAGCGGCAGCGCGGTCACCGGCCCCACGCACACCGGCAGCACCTCCCGCCGCAGCGCCGCCAGCACCTCCTCGCGGATCCCCCGCTCCCCGGCCCGGCGCAGCAGCGACGCGGCGGCCGGCGCGCTGGTGAAGGTCACCGCGTCCAGGGTCCGCGAGAGCACCGCGTCCAGCAGCCGGTCGACCGGCCCGATGTCCTCCGGCGGCATCCACCGGTACACGGGGACGCCGACCACCTCCGCACCGCCGGCCCGCAGCGCCTCCACGAAGCCCGGCAGCGGCTCCCCGTGCAGCTGCAGGGCCACCCGGCGCCCGGCGACGCCCTCCTCCAGCAGCCGGTCCAGCACCTCGGCCATCGACTCGGAGGCCGGCGACCACTTCTCGGTCAGCCCGGCCGCCCGGATCGCGCCGCGCACCTTGGGCCCGCGCGCCAGCAGCTCCACCCCGGTCAGCCGGTCCAGCAGCGCCTCACCGAGGCCCCAGCCCTCCGCGGCCTCGACCCAGCCGCGGAAGCCGATGGCAGTGGTGGCCACGACGACATCGGGCGCCCGGTCGATCAGGTCCCGGGTCACCGCCAGCAGTTCGGTGTCGTCCGGCAGCGGGACAATCCGCAGCGCGGGCGCATGCATCACCTGTGCCCCGCGCCGCTCCAGCAGGGCGCCCAGCTCCTCCGCCCGCCGGGCCGCGGTCACCCCGACGGTGAACCCGTCCAGCGGCCGGACGACCGAGGGCGGTGCCGCTGCCGGCCCCGTTTCCGCTTCCGCTTCCGGCGCCGCCGGCTCCCGCTCGTCGTGCTCCTGCTGCTCGTGCATGGTCGTCCCGCTCCGCCCAGAGTGGTGTTCTGCTGTGTACGCCGGTGTACGTGTCGGTACTGCCGGGTGCTGCATGTGCCGCCGCGGCTCGGGCGGCACGAAGTGCCAGGGTGCCAAAACGCCAAAGCGCCACAATGCCAACGGCACATGACGGTCCCGGTCCTCCAGTATTTCCCCGCGGTTACAGCGGGGCGCCCTGCCCACGCCGTACGGGCCGCACACCCACGGCGTGAGGCGGGGCGCCGCACCGGATCCCCCCGCCCGCGCTCACACCTCCGCGTACACCGGCCCCCGCTCCCCGTCCGCCTCAGCCGCTCCGGCCGCCGCATCCGGACCGTCCGGCCCGTCCGCCTCACCCACCACCTTCGCCCGCGCCTGTGCCTGTGCCCGCGCCCCCTGCCCCGTACGCCGCCCACGCACCGCGGGCCGCAGATAGACGCCCCAGGTCACCGCCCCGCACACCAGATAGCAGGCCAGGAACGACACAAACGCCGGGGTACCCGACCCGGCCACCAGGAACGACTGCCGGAAGGCCAGGTTGATGGCCAGGCCGCCGAGCGCGCCCACCGCCCCGATCAGCCCCATCGCCGCCCCCGACAGCCGCCGCCCGTATACCGCGGCCTCCTCCCCCGCCAGCCCGCGGCGCAGCGCCTGGGCATGGAAGATCCCCGGGATCATCTTGTACGTGGAGCCGTTGCCGAGCCCCGACAGCACGAACAGCGCGATGAACCCGGCCAGGAACACCGGCAGCGACCGCTCCGCCGACGCGTAGATCACCACGCCCGTGGCCAGGCCCATCGCCGCGAAGTTGCCCAGGGTGATCCGGGCGCCGCCGAACCGGTCCGCCAGCCGCCCGCCGACCGGCCGGATCAGTGAGCCCAGCAGCGGCCCGAGGAACGTCAGCGACGCGGCCTGCAGCGGCGTACGGACGAACTGGTTCTGCAGCACCAGCCCGAAGGCGAAGCTGAAGCCGATGAACGACCCGAAGGTGCCGATGTACAGCAGTGACATCACCCAGGTGTGCGGCTCCCTGGCGGCGTCGAGCGCCGCCCCGGTGTCGTTCGTCACCGGGGCCAGATTGTCCATGAACAGCGCCGCGAGCACCGCCGCGAGGACGATCAGCGGCACATAGACGGCCGCCACGATCCGCGGATGCGCCGCCCCCGCCGTCCCGATCACCAGCAGCGCCAGCAGCTGGATCACCGGCACCCCGATGTTGCCGCCACCGGCGTTCAGCCCCAGCGCCCACCCCTTCTTCCGCAGCGGATAGAAGGAGTTGATGTTGGTCATGGAGGAGGCGAAGTTCCCGCCCCCGACCCCGGCCAGCGCCGCGACCAGCAGAAACGTGCCGTACGACGTGCCCGGCTCCATCACCACCGCCGCCATGGCGGTCGGCACCAGCAGCATCGCGGCGCTCATCACCGTCCAGTTGCGCCCGCCGAACCGCGCCACCGCGAAGGTGTACGGCACCCGCAGCACCCCGCCCACCAGCGTCGGCACCGCCACCAGGAAGAACTTCCCGGCCGGATCGATCCCGTACTCCGGCCCCATGAACAGCACCATCACCGACCACAAGCTCCAGACGGAGAACCCGATGTGCTCACAGAGCAC
Source organism: Streptomyces lydicus (assembly GCF_004125265.1). Lineage (GTDB taxonomy): Bacteria > Actinomycetota > Actinomycetes > Streptomycetales > Streptomycetaceae > Streptomyces > Streptomyces lydicus_C. The sequence goes on along the minus strand of NZ_RDTE01000003.1, from coordinate 5,689,456 downwards.
CGAGAAGGCGAGATTCCGCCGCGCGACCCGCTCCCCCGTCTCCCGCCAGAACCCCTCGTCCTCGGGCTCCCAGCGCTCGATCCACCGGCCGCCCCGCCTCACCCGGCCCTCGGGACGGCCCGCGAAACCGCCGGTACGGCCGCCGGCGGGGGTGTAGTCGGGTGTGTCGCTACGGGTCTCTGCTGCCGCGGCCGTCATCGCGCCTCCCAGGGGTCGGGTCCTGCGCACCGACGCTAGGGAGGCCGGGTTTCCGTACCGTGCCGCCCGGTGACGGGGACGCAACCTTGCACTCACCCGAGACGGCAGGGGGCGGTGAGGGCGGGCCTTGTCAGAGCCCGAGGTAACGCGTCACGGCGTGTTCGACTTCGGCGAGTTCATCCCGGTCGAGATAGTGGATGGGGTCACCGTGAATGAATGAGGTATCAACCGTACGAATCTGATCAACCAGAAACCTCGTGTTCCTCCCTGCCAGTTCGACCTCGGGCCGGAACACCGAGGGCTGCGCACTGGTGGACGTCGGGACAACGGTGGCGACGCTCCACGGCATGGATGTCGGGCTGAGCACCAGGCCGAAACGGCGCCCTCGCTGCTCGTGCCCGCGCTTCGCATCACCGAAGTCGACGCGGTAGACGGCGCCACGGATCACCAGGCGTCCTCTTCCGTGGTCAGGTCCTCACCGGCCAGGCGCTCTGCGTCGCTGCGGGCGTGGGAGAGCCATTCCTCACGCTCAAGGAGCCGCAGCGCACGCCGGATCACGTCGCTGGTTCCCTCGCCACCACGCATGGCGTCCTTGATGATCCGCGCATCCTCTTCGGTGGGCCGAAATCCTATCGTTGCTGCCATACAGGACAGATTAAGCCCGTGTGCAACACCCGTCCAACGGCTGTAGCACACCTTTACCGCCGGGCCGGTCACAGGGTGAACCCACACCGGACGGCCTTGCCTGGCATCCGCTCCCCCACGCCCCGCTTGTCCGCCAGCAGCAGCCCATGCCGGACCTCGCCCACCGGCCCAGCGCCCGTCCGCACCCGCGGCCACCCGTCGCCACTGTCGTGCACCTCCAGCCGCAGCACCCCGCCCGCAGGCGGCCACACGTACAGCTGAAAGCCGCGCCCGGGCGGCACCCCGCGGCGCAGCGCATTTGTCACCGACTCGCTCACACACAGCAATACCGCGTCCGCCGGCTCCCCGACGGCCCCTGTCCGGGAGCACCGCCCGCACAAGCTCCCGCGCCCCCGGCACCGATCGTCGCTCACGCCGGTAGAACCGCTCGCGTGGACAGGGAAGTTGCCTCTCTCCGTTCATACGACGACGGTCGCAGTGTGCAACTGCGCTGCCCAGTACGCGAGCCCGTACTCGTGATGAGTACGGGCACACATAAGGTCACCGGCGCCGGGCTGAACGGGGCATTCGTGCGGCTGGAAACCCCCGAGCACCAACACTTGGCCTATGCCGAGGCGCAACGAAACAGTGAGCTGGCTCCCGACTCCAATGAGGTCAGCGTCCTCGCTCAGAAGCAGGGAATGCTGCGAATGCAGGCCCTCAACGCAGAGGAAACCATGGGCCTGCTGGACCGGCTGCTAGGAGAGCGATGACCCATCTGACGTGGTTCAAGTCCAGCTACAGCGGCAGCGAGGGTGGCAACTGCCTCGAAGTCGCCTACACCTGGCACAAGTCCAGCCACAGCAGCGACGAAGGCGGCGCCTGCGTAGAGGTCGCCGCCCACCCCACCACCATCCACGTCCGCGACTCCAAGGACCCCCAGGGCCCGCACCTGGACTTCTCGCCGGGTGCCTGGGCCTCGTTCACCTCGTACGCCGCAGGTAGCGCTGCCGCCACAACAGCCCCGTAACCGGGGCTACACAACCGGCGCTACGCAACCGGGGCTACGTAACCGGGTCTACTCGGCCGACTCCCGCGGCGGCCCCATCCATATCCGGTTCGCGCAGAGGGTCATCCGCAGGCGCTTGCCCTTCTCGTCCCGTGCCACGACCGCCTGGCGGCCGGGGTAGTCGCGCGGCGCGGACACCACGGCGAGGTCGTTGGTCACCATGGCGGCGTTCGGCGGGGTGCCGACGGGGCAGTCCATGTAGCGCAGGGGGGCCGTGATGGTGCCGCCGCGCGGCAGGTCTATGGGCAGGGTCTTGCCATGGCCCTGGGCGTCCGACTCCGGCCCCTTGCCGAGGTGGACCTCGAAGGCCGGGAATCCGTGGAACACACAGGGCCCGGAACCGCTGTTGGCGATGGACAGCCGGGCCTCGCGCTGTTCCGTGTGCGGGTTCCTCTTCAGGACGGTGAGCGTCCAGCGCAGGCCCTTGGTCGTGCAGCTGGCGTGCAGCGGCGCCATCCGCGCCGAACCGCAGCCGGTCAGGGCCAGTCCCGCCGCGGCGGTCAAGGTCAGCGCGGCCGCCACCACCGCGAGATGTGAACGCCGTCGCACGGCTCTCCCTGTTCGTTCCGGACAGAATTCCTCGCCATTAAGGAAAGAATTCGCGCGCCCGGGGTTGCCTCTGCGGCCGAACCTTCTTCCGGACGCCGCATACGCCAGGCCCTCACCCCCGTACGCCCATCACCCGCACATCCTCCTCCGGAAGCCACCACGCGCTCCCCGGCGGCACCAACCATCCGTGCCGGCCGGCCAGTTCGCGGGCGGCCGCCCGCAGCGCGTCCAGGCCCGGATGCCGCAGGCCACGCCGCCACACCATCGAGACCGGCGAGAGCGGTACGGGATCGACCAGCGGCCGCAGCACCATCCCCGGCACCTCGATGAACTCCACACTCGCCAGCACCGACCACCCCCGCTTGCGCACCACCCGGACGAACTCCTGCGAGCCCTCGATCTCCGGGAACGGCTCGGCGGCCGCAATGCCGCGGCCCGCGAAAAGCCGCTCGGCCAGGTCCGTCCACTCCGCGGTCTGCGGATTCCCGGCGGCCGTGTAAAGCGTCTCGCCGGCCAGGGCGGCGAGGACGACGGCGGGGCGCGCGGCCAGCGGATGGTCCTCGCGCAGCAGGACCGCCATCGGCTCCAGGCGGACCGGCTGATGGTCGAGACCGGCCCGTATGCCGGGCGGCAGCGCCGCGATCCGGCCGAAGGAGACATCGAGGCGGCCGGCCGCCACCTCGGCCGCCGCGCCCGTCAGCCCGCTGTGGAAGCGGGCGACCAGCTCACAGCTGTCCGGCACCCGGTCCCTGGCCGCCTCCAGCACCCCGTGGGCCGTACCGATCGGCACCCCCACATCCACCAGCAGCGGCCGCTCGGGCGCGGCCCGGAACGCACCGGCCAGCTCGTCGTGCGCGGTCAGCACCCGCCGGGCGAGCGGCAGCAGCCGTGTCCCGTCCGCCGTCAGGGAGACCTGGCGGGTGGTCCGTACGAACAGCGCGGCGCCCAACTCCCGCTCCAGGCGCCGGATATCGCGGCTCAGCGCCTGCTGGGCGATGTAGAGCCGGGCGGCGGCGCGGGTGAAGTGCAGCTCCTCGGCGACGGCGAGGAAGGCACGGAGCAAACGCGGATCGATGTCGTACGGCATCGGGTCATCCTGGCAGCAGCGTCCCCTGCCGGCGCGGGCCGAGGGCCCGTACACAGGGCTCGTACACAGGGCTCGTACACAGAGGCCCGCACACACTCACAACACGGGTGCGTGAATGGGTGCTGACCAGGTGTTGGACGGGTGGCAGCGGCGACAGCGACCGTAGGGGCATGATCCTCTTCCTCGCCGCCCGGCCGGTCACCTCCCCGCCCGTACGCCCGACCCCGCGGCGCGCCCGCACCCCCTCCCGCCGCCGTGCCCGCTTCCGTTCCCGCCTCCGCTTCCTCGCCCCCTACCGCCGGATCTTCGCCGTCCCGGGCGCCCGCGCCTTCACCGCCGCCAATCTGCTCGCCCGCCTCCCCATGGGGATGCTCAGCGTCAGCGCGGTGCTGATGATCGCCGGATCGCGTGGCTCCTACGCGCTGGCCGGAGCGGTCACCGCGACCGGGCTGGCGGCGACGGCACTGGCCGGGCCGTGGACCGCCCGGCTGGTCGACCGCCACGGCCAGGCCCGGATCGCGGTCCCGGCCACCGCGCTCGCCGTCCTCGGCTCGCTCGCCCTGCTCCTGTGCGTCCACTACGGCGCGCCCGACTGGACCCTCTTCGCCTGCTACGCGGCCACCGCCACCACCCCCAACACCGGCGGGCTGTCCCGGGCCCGCTGGGCGCACCTCTTCCGCGACGACCCGGCCGCCCGGCACACCGCCAACTCCTTCGAACAGGCCGCCGACGAGCTGTGCTTCCTGCTGGGCCCGGTGCTCGCCACGCTGCTGTGCACCACCCTCGCCCCGGAGGCGGGCACGGCGGTGGCCGCGGCACTGCTGCTGACCGGGGTGCTGCTGTTCACGGCCCAGCGCCGCACCGAGCCACCCGTGTCCCCGGCCCCGGCCACCGGCAGGACCCGCTCCCCCCTGCGGCTGCCGGGGCTGCCTCCGCTCCTGGCCACCTTCCTCGCCACCGGCGCGGTCTTCGGCTCCCTGGAGGTCGTGACGATCGCCTTCGCCGACGGGCACGGCCTGCGGTCCGCGGCGGGCGCACTGCTCGCCCTGCAGGCGGCGGGCTCCTGTGCGGCGGGGTTGCTCTACGGCCTGCGGCGGCAGACGGGCCGGGCCCGTCACCGCTTCCTCTGCTGCACCGCGGCAATGGCGGCCCTGATGCTGCTCCCGCTGCTCGCGGCCACGACAGGGGGCCCGGCGACGCTGGCCGTCGCGCTCCTGCCGGCCGGTATGGCGACCGCGCCGACCATGGTCACCGGCATGGGACTCGTCCAGTCGCTGACGCCGCCCGGCCGGCTCAACGAGGGCATGACGCTCGCCGTGACCGCTCTGCTGGGCGGGATCGCGGCGGGGTCGGCGGGCGGCGGCTGGGCGATCGACCATCTGGGCGGCGCGGGCGCGGCCTACGGGGTGCCCGCGGCGGCGGCCGCCCTCGCGGCGGCCGTTACCCTGCTCGGGACGCGCCGCCGACCGGCCTGCCCGCCGGCGCCCGCCGGCTGACCCGGAACCCGGACCACAAACGACTCAGGCCCCGCCGTCCTGGGACGGCGGGGCCTGGGCCTCACATGGGATGAGTGGAGATGGCGGGAATCGAACCCGCGTCCAACGGTGCGGAAACAGGACTTCTCCGAGTGCAGTTCGCTGCGATTTTCTCGGCCCCGGAGATCACGCGAACAAGTCTCCGACGGGCTCAGCCACTGTTTGATTTCCTCCTAAACCCCGTGACCGGGTCTAGAAGTTTAGTCCCCTAGCTGATGCCAGGATCCGGGTCGGGAACAGCCCCGGGCTGACACTTCGCAAGTCGCTACTTAGGCAGCGAGGGCGAAGGAATCGGGCTTGGAATTGCCGATTGTTGGTTGCGACATATGGTTAACGAGATCATTGCCGCTTCCTCGACTCGCTTCCCCTGCCTCGACATCCGCTGTCGAAACCGATCATCCCCATGTTGATTTATCAAGGTGGTACCCACACCCCTCGTGGGGTGTGCCCCCATCGTACGGGAACACCGTGCGCCGTTGCCAGCGCATTTCCCGGCGGACCGGTCCGGACGGGCCCTTGCCGGCAGATCAGGCCCGCTGCCGGCGCCGGACCGCCGAGATGGCGCGGTCCGTCTCGCGGCGGTCCTGCTGCTCGCGGAGCGTCTGCCGCTTGTCGTACTCCTTCTTGCCCTTGGCCAGGGCGATCTCGACCTTGGCCCGGCCGCCCTTGAAATACAGGGCCAGCGGCACGATCGTGTGCCCCGACTCCTGGCTCTTGGACTCCAGCTTGTCGATCTCGGCGCGGTGCATCAGCAGCTTCCGCTTGCGCCGGGCCGCATGGTTCGTCCAGGTGCCCTGCGCGTATTCGGGGATATGTACGTTGTGCAGCCACGCCTCGTTGCCGTCGATCTGGATGAAACCGTCCACCAGCGACGCCCGGCCCTGCCGCAGCGACTTCACCTCGGTGCCGGTCAGCACCAGGCCACACTCATAGGTGTCCAGAATGTGGTAGTCGTGCCGCGCCTTCTTGTGCTGCGCCACGAGCTTGCGCCCGGGGTTCTTGTCCTTGCCCTTGTCCTTAGCCATAGTGCGGCCATTTTCGCACTACGCCCCGCCCCCGAGGCCACTCAATACTGTGCGGGCCCGTTTCTCCGCCCCGGATCCGACCACGACATCGGGGGTGAGGCCGTCGCCGTCGACATTCCGGCCGGACGGCGTGCGGTAGTGGCCGACGGTCAGCTCGGCGACCGAACCGTCCGCCAGCGTGCTGGGCATCTGCACCGAGCCCTTGCCGAAGGTCCTCGAACCCACCACGAGCGCCCGCCCCCGGTCCTGGAGCGCGCCGGACAGCAGCTCGGCGGCGCTCATCGTGCCGCCGTCGACCAGGACGACCAGGGGGATACGGGTATTGCCGCCGCGCCGGGCGTACAGCGCGCGCTGGCTGCCGCGTACGTCGTACGTCGCGACCAGACCGCCGTCGAGGAAGGCGGAGGCGGTGGCCACCGCCTCGGTGACCAGGCCGCCGGTGTTGCCGCGCAGGTCGAGCAGCATGCCGCCCTGGGGGGAGGCGCGGCGCACCGCCCGGCGGACCACCGCGCCGGTGCCCTTGCCGAACGCCGAAATCTTGACGCGGGTCGGGCCGTGCGCACCGGCAAGGCGGTCGATGACGACGTTGCGGGATCTGAGCCGGGAGCGGTGCAAGGTGTCCGACCAGCGGCGGCTGCCGCGCTGCAGGTCCAGCGTCACGGGGGTGCCGGCAGCGGCGGCGGGCTGACGGGAGCCGCCGGTGGCCACGCCCCGCAGGCGGGCGACGACCTCGGTGACCGGTGCGCCCCGGGACGGACGGCCGTCGACGGCGCGCAGCCGGTCACCCACCGCGATACCGGCGCGTGCGGCGGGGCCGCCGGGCTGGACCCGGGACACCTCGATCCGGCCGTGGGGCGCCTGGCGCACCCAGAGCCCGACGCCGACATAACCGCCGTCCAACTGCGCCTGGAAATCCTTGAACTCGCCCGCGCTGTAGATCGTCGACCAGCGGTCGCCGCTGCGGCTGACGACGTCGGCGGCGGCCTGCGCACCGGACTTGCCGTCCTCGACGGCCTCGGAAGCGGCCCGCTCGACGGCCACGCGGTCCGCGGTGGCGGCCTCGGGGACCCGCCCGCCGGACGCCGCGCGGGCCGGTGCGGGCCGCTCGGCCGCGCCCTCGGCACGGTCGCTCCACGTGCCGGTCGCCGCGCCGGTGGCGAGCACGCCGGCGAGGAACAACGTCAGGGCCGCCCCGCGGCGAATGCGGCGGGGCCGGTCGTACGAACACGGGCCCGGCATGCCGGTGAGTCTAGGGGACAAAAGGGCGCCGTACGGCAAGTTGACCGTACGGCGCCCCTTGGCAAAGCTCACACCTTGAGGTACTTGCGCAACGCGAAGAACGCGGCGAGCGCGGGCATCAGCAGCCCGATCAGGAGGACCAGCGGGAGGACCGCCGCCACCGAGTCCCAGCCGATGAAGTTGACCACCTGGATCTTCTTCGCCAGCCAGTTGTTGATGAGGGCGTACTTGCCGCCGACCAGCAGCACACAGGCGAAGGCCGCGCCCAGCAGCCCCGCGATGGCGGCCTCCAGGATGAACGGCATCTGGATGTAGAAGCTGGACGCTCCCACCAGCCGCATGATCCCGGTCTCCCGGCGCCTGCTGAACGCCGACACCCGGACGGTGTTGACGATCAGCATCAGCGCAACGACGAGCATCAGCGCCATCACGACTATCGCGGCGATGTTCATGCCGTTGAGCAGGTTGAACAGCGGCTCGACGGTGTCCCGTTGATCCTGCACTTCCTGGACACCGGGCCGCTCGGAGAACGCCGACTTGATGACGGCGTACTTCGTCGGGTCCTTGAGCTTGACCCGGAAGGACTCGGGCAGCTGGTCGGGCGTCACCACTCCGGCCACCGGCGTATCGCCGAACTGCTCCTTGTAGTGCTTGTAAGCCTGATCGCTGGACTCGTACACCACCGGCTTCTGCACGATCGGCAGCCGGTCGAGCTCGGCCTTGATGTCGTTCTTCTGCTGCTGGGTGGCCGCACCCTTGGCGCAGTTGGTGCCGGTGTCGGCGTCGTTCTTGTTGCAGAAGAAGATCGAGACGTTGACCTTGTCGTACCAGTAGCCCTTCATCGTGCTGACCTGGTCGCGCATCAGCAGCGAGGCGCCGAACAGGCCCAGCGAGAGGGCTACGGAGACGATGACGGCGAAGGTCATCGTGAGGTTTCGGCGGAGACCGACGCCGATCTCCGACAGGACGAACTGGGCGCGCATGGCGTCCTTTCAGTACTGGGGGCCGTACACGCTTAGTGCTGGTAGCCGTACACGCCGCGCGACTGGTCGCGTACGAGCCGGCCCTTCTCGAGTTCCATGACCCGCTTGCGCATCTGGTCGACGATCTGCTGGTCGTGGGTGGCCATGACCACCGTCGTACCGGTCCGGTTGATCCGGTCCAGCAGCTTCATGATGCCGACCGAGGTCTGCGGGTCGAGGTTGCCGGTGGGCTCGTCCGCGATGAGCAGCATCGGGCGGTTGACGAAGGCCCGGGCGATGGCGACGCGCTGCTGCTCACCACCGGAGAGCTCACCCGGCATACGCTCCTCTTTGCCGCCGAGCCCGACGAGTTCGAGGACCTCGGGAACCGTCTTGCGGATCTGGCCGCGCGGCTTGCCGATCACCTCAAGGGCAAAGGCGACATTCTCCCCCACGGTCTTGTTGGGGAGCAGCCGGAAGTCCTGGAAGACCGTGCCCACCTGGCGCCGCATCTGCGGGACCTTCCAGTTGGAGAGCTTCCCGAGGTCCTTGCCGAGGACGTGCACATGGCCGTGGCTGGCGCGCTCCTCGCGCAGCAGCAGCCTCAGGAAGGTGGACTTACCGGAGCCCGAGGAGCCCACCAGGAAGACGAACTCGCCGCGCTCGATCTCGAGCGAGACGTCCCTGAGTGCAGGGCGGTTCTGCTTCGGGTAAGTCTTGGAGACGTTGTCGAATCGGATCACTGATGCACCACGGTCGACCTGAATAGGGGCACGGTTGCCGAGTTGCGGCTCCCGTCGGTGTGCGTGACCATACGCGAACCTCGCAGGGCGGCCCAGTCGGCGTAGGCGGTTGGTGCGGTTATTCACGGCGCCTACGGGACAAAAGGCGCACAATTTCGCGGGGCGCGCCGTTTGGGCCGTGAGCTGGCACAGTGGGAGAGGGAACCGATGCGCCTCCCGGTGCGTTGGTGCAGTGGAGAAGGAGGTCGCATGACGTACGACCGACTGGTGTGCGCCAACTGCGCGGCCCCTGTGAACGAGGGCCGCTGCCCCGTGTGCCGGGCCAGCAGAGAACGTCTTCAGCAGCAGGCGGGCGGTATCTTCGCCCAGCTCAGCCCGGCGATGCTGGTGGCGCTGATGATCGTGCTGATAGCGCTGGGCGTACTGCTCCACCAGGCCGTCTGACACCGGGCCGCCCGGCATCCGTACGGGGCTTTCCCGCCGACCACCCGTACGGGTCTTTCCGCGGCCGTCACACCAACGCCGAGGGGCCCGGGACGCATGATGCGTCCCGGGCCCCTCCAGCTGTACCGCGCCGGCGTCAGGCCGCCGCGGCGCCGCCGCCGTTCTTGTTGATCAGGCGGGGCAGCACACGGAAGCCCACACCGCCCGCGATCATCGTCGCGGCACCGATCAACAGGAAGGTGGTGCCGGAGGAACCGGTCTCCGCCAGCTCACCGCCCTTGGCCTGCTGCTTTGCCTGGCCGGGCGTGTCAGCGATCTGCTCCTTGCCCTGGCCGGGCTGCTCGATCGGCTTGGTGCCCTCGTTGTCGGTACCGGTGCCGGTGCTGGAGTTGCCACCGGTGGTCTCGTCACCGCCGGTGCTGCCACCGGTGGTGTCGCTACCGCCGGTGGAACCGCCGGTGCTGCCGTGGCCGCCGGTGCTGCCGCCGGTGGTGTCGTGACCGCCGGTGCTGCCACCGGTGGTCTGGTCACCGCCCGTGGTGCCGCCGGTGGTCTGGTCGCCACCGGTCGTACCGCCGGTGGTCTGGTCACCGGTGGTGCCACCAGTCGTCTGGTCGCCGCCAGTGGTGCCGCCGGTGGTCTGGTCACCGGTGGTGCCACCAGTCGTCTGGTCGCCACCGGTGGTGCCACCCGTGGTCTGGTCACCGGTGGTGCCACCGGTGGTCTGGTCGCCACCCGCGGTGCCGCCGATGGTCTCGTCGCCGCCGGCGGTGCCGCCGATCTCGCCGCCGGTGCTGTCGTCGCCACCGGTCGTACCACCGGTGCTGTCGTCACCACCGGTGCCGCCGCCGAAGACTCCGCCGATAATCCCGCCGATGATGCCGCCGCTCTGGCCGCCGGTCTCACCCGGGCTGGCCGCGGAAGCAGCTCCGGCCGCGGTGAGCGACGCACCGGCCGCAATCACTGCGCCGGCCGCAATGCGCGCTACGCGCAGCCGCGTCTTCTTCGTCATGTACTGCTACCCCCAGTAGCTGAACTCGTCATGGGTGCAGCGCTGCACGGGGCGACGAGCCGATGCCGGGGTGCACGAGCTTCCGCTCCGTACCGCGGCCGAGCCGCTCAGTTCCCCGTTCCTACACGCGCCCCAGACATACGCATGCCGCGCTCAGCCTTCCCAGTTCGGCCACCCTCGTCAAGGTCGAATAAAGGCCCGATGACCGAATTGGCAAGCAGTGGGCGGTACATGGACATACGACTGTGACCAAACCGCCACAGCAAAAACAACTGCCTCCCAAAGGGAAGCAGTTGTTTCACTTTCGGACAGGCCGTGGCGCGTTACTTCTCCTGCTGCTTGCGCCAGCGGATGCCGGCCTCCAGGAAGCCGTCGATGTCGCCGTCCAGCACCGCGCTGGGGTTGCCGACCTCGAACTCGGTCCGCAGGTCCTTGACCATCTGGTACGGGTGCAGGACGTAGGAACGCATCTGGTTGCCCCAGGAGTTGCCGCCGTCGCCCTTGAGCGCGTCCATCTTGGCCTGCTCCTCCTGGCGGCGGCGCTCGAGGAGCTTGGCCTGGAGGACGTTCATCGCGGTCGCCTTGTTCTGGATCTGCGAGCGCTCGTTCTGACAGGAGACCACGATGCCGGTGGGGATGTGGGTCAGCCGGACCGCGGAGTCGGTGGTGTTGACGCCCTGGCCGCCGGGGCCGGAGGAACGGTAGACGTCCACCCGCAGCTCGGACTCGTCGATCTCGATGTGGTCCGTCTGCTCGACGACGGGCAGCACCTCGACGCCGGCGAACGACGTCTGGCGGCGGCCCTGGTTGTCGAACGGCGAGATGCGCACCAGGCGGTGGGTGCCCTGCTCGACGGAGAGCGTGCCGTAGGCGTAGGGGACCTGGACGGCGAAGGTGGTCGACTTGATGCCGGCCTCTTCCGCGTACGAGGTCTCGTAGAGCTCGGTCTTGTAGCCGTGCCGCTCGGCCCAGCGCAGATACATCCGCTGCAGCTTCTCGGCGAAGTCGGCGGCGTCCACGCCACCGGCCTCGGCGCGGATGTTGACGACCGCCTCACGGGAGTCGTACTCGCCGGACAGGAGGGTGCGGACCTCCAGCTCGTCGACCGCCTTGCGGACGGCGGTCAGCTCGGCCTCGGCCTCGGCCCGCGCGTCCTCGTCGCCCTCGGCCTCGGCGAGCTCGAAGAGCACCTCGACGTCGTCGACCCGGCCGCGCAGGTCCTCGGCCTTGCGCAGCTGGCCCTGGAGGTAGGACAGCCGACTGGTGATCTTCTGTGCGTTCTCCGGGTCGTCCCACAGGGACGGCGCCGCGGCCTGCTCCTCGAGCACGGCGACATCGGCCCTCATCTTGTCGAGGTCCAGGACGGCCTCGATCGACCCCATGGTCGAGGAGAGGGACTTCAGCTCTTCGGATACATCGACGACTGCCACGCACCCAGCCTAACGGCTGCCGCCGTCAGCGTGACCCGGCCCCGGCAGGTCGGACCTGCCGGAAACCGCGGGCGGTGGGTCGCCCGCAGACCGGGCGCGGCCCCGCACACCGGGCGGTAACGGGGCCGGGCGGTCGTTTCCGGGCCCTTCGGCGGCGCGGCGGGCCCTACGGGGTGCCGGGGTCCGGCTGCTGGACGCCCGGTGTGGCGTCCCCCGCCGAGTCGTCGCCCGAGGCCAGCCAGCCGCCCAGACCGGCCGCCACGACCACCGCGGCGGCGGCCGCGCCGAGCCTGATCCGGCGGCGGCGCAGCGCGTCCGGCGACGAGCGGTGCCGGGCCGAGCCCGCCCGGCGCTCCCCCGCGGCGCGCGGAGCACGGGCGGTGCCGTGGGCGCCGCCCGCCAGCTCGTCCGGCCCGGGGACCCGCATGCTGGTGTGCGTGTCCCGGTTGGAGTCGGGGACCGAGCCCTGGACCAGCGGGACGGCGCCGCGCGGCGGGGTGGCCTCTGCCGGGTGCGGGGACGAGGGGAACGGCTCCTCGCGGGAGGCGGCGGTCTCCTGTTCCTCCTCCGGCTGCTCCTCCTCCGGCTCGTCGATGTCCAGCGGCGGGATACCGGCCAGGCCGGGCAGCAGCTCGCGCAGCCGGGCGGCGAGCTCGGGGGCGCGCAGCCGGGAGGCCGGCGCCTTGGCCAGGCACTGCAGCAGCAGCTGCCACAGCTCGTCGGGGATGCCGGGCAGCGGCGCCACGCTCTCGGTCACATGGCGGCGCAGCACCGCCCCGGGGTGCCCGCCGCCGAACGGCGTGAACCCGGCCAGCAGCTCGTACAGGACGGTCGCCAGCGCATAGACGTCCACGGAGGCGCGCGGCGGGAGGCCTTCGATGATCTCCGGGGCGAGGTAGTCGGGGGTGCCGATGACCTTGGCCGAGCGGAGCGATCCCGAGCTCCCCCCTGCCGGGGGCTGGAGGGTGCGGCGCGGCGAGTCGACGAGCCGGGCGATGCCGAAGTCGGTGAGCAGGGCGGGGTGCGCACCGCCGGGGCCCAGCGGCCCCTGCATGTCCAGCAGCACGTTCTCGGGCTTGACGTCGCGGTGCACGATCCGGGCGGCGTGCGCCGCGGCGAGCCCGTCGGCGACATCGGCGGCGATCGCGACGGCGGCCTCCGGGGCCAGCCGGCGTTCGCGCTCCAGGCGGGTGCGCAGATCGGTGCCGCGGACGAGGTCCATGACCAGCGCCAGGTCGTTGCCGTCGACGACGAGATCGCGGACGCCGACGACATGCGGGTCCTCCAGGCTCAGCAGCGCCGCCCGCTCCTGTACGAAGCGGCCGACGAGTTCCTGGTCGGAGGCGAGATCCTCACGCAACAGCTTGATGGCCACGGCCCCTTCGGGACCCTCGCCCAGCCATACCGTGCCGGCACTGCCGCGCCCCAGGATCTGGTGGGCGGTGTACCGGCTGCCGATCTTCCGTGCCAAGACTGCTCCGACGTGTCGGGCCCCCGAGCATCCTGCGGGGGCTGAGGTTGGCGTCAAAGCTACGCGGGTGCCAGGGGGTTCCGTGCCCCGGAACGTGGCAACCTTCACTTCTGTGAGCGAAATTGACCGTCAGAAGTCGATAAATCCACTGGGTGGGTTCGCGGGCGGGTTGACGGAGCGGTTCATGGCGCGGTTCATGGCGCGGTTCATGGGGTGGCTCATCGGGCGATTTACGGCACGGGCCCGGCCCGCCCGCGGAGAGGCGGGCCGGGCCCGTCGATGACCTTCCGGAACAGGTCCGGAGTGCCCGCGGCGGTGAGCCCGCGGGCGGACGGCGTCAGCCGCCGAATTTCTGCACGAACTGCTGCACGCTGTGGAAGACGTGCCCGACCTGCGAGAAGAAGCCCCGCGTCGTGCCGATCCACTCCTGGAGCGGGGTCAGCTCCCAGACCAGCCAGGCCGCCACGAACAGCAGGATCAGCGTGAACAGGCAGCCCTTGAGGCAGCCCAGACCCGGGATCTTCATCGGGTTGGCGCTGCGCTGACGGGGCTCGCGCCGGGGCCGGGGCTCCGGCTCGGGCCGCCGCTGCGGTTCGTGGCGCTGCGGCGGCGGCTCCTGGCGGCGCTGGGGGGCCTGCGGCTGCTGCTGGGCGTACGGCGCCGGAGCGGGCTGCCGGTACTGGGGCTGCTGCGGGCGCTGCGGCGGCTGCTGGGGAGCGGCCTGGCGCTGCGGGCGGCGGCGCAGCGGGTCCTCGGTGGGATCCAGATACTGCACCTGGGTCTGCTCGTTGCGGTCGCGCGCGGCCCGCATCTGGGATTCCCAGGGGTGGGGGTTGTCGGGGTTGTACGGTCCGCCGGCCGGTGCGCCCATGGGCATCGGCGGCATGGCGCGGGTCGGGTCGGCGCCCGGCCCGCCGGGACCGCCGTGGCCCGGACCGCCCGGGCCACCCGTGGACGGGAGCACGCTGGTCGCCGCGGCCGGGTCGTACGAACCGGCACCGGAGGGGAGCACCTGGGTGGGGTCGGCGTCGCCGCCGCCCTGGCTGCCGTCGGCGCCCGTTCCGGGGACGGTCGCGGGCGCGGGGTCGGGGGCGAGCAGCGCGGCGACGCCGAGCGCGGCCTCGGCGGCGGCCGGGGTGGCGTGTACCCCGATACCGTCCGCCACGGTGCGCAGCGCCCGGGCGAGGTTCTCGGCGCTGGGCCGCTCCTCGGGGCGCTTGCGCAGACAGCGCTCGATGACCGTCCACAGCGGCTCGGGGAGCGTGCCGGGGCGGCGCGGCTCCTCGCTGAGGTGGCGGTGCAGCACCTCCAGCGCGGTCGACCCGGCGAACGGCGGACGGCCGGTGACCAGCTCGTACAGCAGGATGCCGGCGCCGTAGATGTCCACGGCGGAGGTCTGCGGACGGCCCTCGGCGGACTCCGGCGCCACATAGGCCGGGGTGCCGACGAATTCGTGGGTGCGGGTCAGGCCCGGGGAGTCGGCGAGGCGGGCGATGCCGAAGTCGGTCAGCATCGGGTGCATCTCGCCGCTGCCGTCCGACCCGGCGAGCAGGACGTTGGCGGGCTTGAGGTCGCGGTGCACCACCCCGTCGGCGTGGCTGGCGGCCAGCGCGTCGGCGATCTGGGCGGTGAGCAGCGCGGCGGCCACCGGGCTGAAGGGGCCGCTGTCGCGCAGATAGCGGTGCAGGTCGGGGCCGTCGACCAAGTCCATGACCAGGGCGAGCAGATCGCCCTCGACGACGAGGTCGCGGGTGCGGACGATGTTCGGGTGGGTGAGGCGCAGCAGGACGGAGCGCTCCCGCAGGAAGCGCATCACCACGTCCGCGTCGTGCGCCAGCTCCTCCTTGAGGACCTTGATCGCGACCGTCTCGCCGGGCTCTCCTGCCACGGCGGCCTCGGCGCCCGCCGTCTCCCGCTGGCGGGCACGCCAGACGGTGCCCGTGGCGCCGCGTCCCAGCGGCTCCTCGAGCAGGTACTTGCTGCCTACCGGCCGCACGTCATGCGCTCCCTGGTCGTGGTGGTTCTCTTGCCCGGCCCGCCGGGTCAGTTGATCAACTCCGCTGATCCACTCCGCGCGGCCCGTCCGGCCCACTGTAATGCCGTCGTACAAACTTTTCGGTGCGGCGGCCCGGGACGGGCTTGTGGGAAAGACGCAGTGGGGGAACGGATGGTTGCCTGCCGCGTGCGGCTGGTACCCGGCACCGCCCGCGGCATTCCGCCCGGGACCGTTCCGCATTCCGGCTGGAACCGTTCCGCATTCCGCCCGGGACCGTTCCGCACCCTTCCGAGCTGACCACGGCGGTCGAAATCCGGCCGGGCACGGCACGCAAGCAGGCACTTTTTCGCCCTTAGAAGACCAATCAAGATCACTGAATGGCGGTCGGCGGGCGTGTTGTCAGTGGCAGGTGCGAGGATGCACCCAGCACGATGCGGTGGGGGCGCGCGGTCTTTGTCGCGACGTGCACTTGGGACTTGTTCGTGCCGACGTGCCCGGGTGCGGTGGGGGGAGTGAGCGGTCCCCCGGCGGATCCCGGCAGAAGGGACCGTTGACGGCGATGCAGATCCGGCTGACCGTCCTCGGGCCGCGCAGCGGCCACACCACACGGACCTGCGACGTGCTCGTGACGGCCCCCGCCGGGACCGCGCTGGCGGCGGTGGCGGGCGCGCTCGCGGCCTCCGTGGCGGGCTCGGGCGCGGACGTCGGCGGTCCGGGCGGCGGCCCCGTGGTGCTGTACGCCGGGCACGAACGGCTCGATCCGCAGCGCGCGGCGCTCGGCGAGCCGCCGCTGATCGACGGCGCGGTGCTCTCCCTCCAGGGCCCGGGCCCCGCCCCGGCACACGGCCTGCCGCACGGCTCCGCCCGCCTGCGCATCGTCTCCGGCCCTGACGCCGGCGGGGTGCATCTGCTGCACGGCGGCCAGATCCGCATCGGCCGCTCGGCCGACGCCGACGTGCCCCTCGACGACCCCGATGTCTCCCGGCTGCACTGCGCCGTGACGGTCGAGCCGGACGGCGCGGTGTACGTCGCCGATCTGCACTCCACGAACGGCACCGTCGTGGACGGCACCGACCTCGGCGAACGACCCGCGCCCCTGCGCCCCGGCGCCCTGCTGCGCATCGGGGAGTCCGCCCTGCGCCTGCAGTCCGCGCCCGCCTCCCCGGACCCCGCCCTGCCGACCGCCCCCGACGGCGAGGGGCATCTGCGGATCGCCCCGGGCACGGCCGGTGCGCACCCGGACGCGGCGGCCGGGCAGGCAGCGGCGGTGGCGGGCCGGACGGGGCGCCATGGGGAACACCGGGCGTACGGGGAACACGGGGCGTACGGGGAACACGGGGCGTACGGGACGCTGTCACCGGGCCCGCGAGGAGCCACCTCCACCGCGGAGGGGGCGTACACGGGGGCCGGCGCGCGCGCCCGGGTGGCCGGTGACGCGGCCGCTTCCGCGGCGGCCTCCGCCGCCACCGCACCGGACCAAGCGGGGCGGCGGGACACCCCCCTGCGCGGCACCCCGGCCCGGTACTCCGCCCCCGGCCACAACTCTCCTTCCGGTGCCGCCGCGGCTCCCGTCCCGGGTGCCTCCACGGGCCATGTCTACGACCGCACCACCGCCGCCGGCCCGGCGGGCGGCTTCGGCCCCGGGGTCCGGGAGCACGGCGACGCCGTTCCGGCCGGTGCACAGGACCGGACCCACGGCGGGCAGCAGTCTTTGGCACCGGAAGCCTTGGCAGCGGAGTCCTTGGCAGCGGAGTCCTTGGCACCGGCCGACGAGGGATCCCGTAAGGGCGGGCGGCGGGGTGGCATCGGCGCCTGGGCGCGGCGGCTGGCGGGCGGCCGGCCCGCCGTGGAGCGGCCGGACACGGCCCTCGCACCGGAGTACCCACCGGCCGGCGCCCCCAGTGCGGCCTGCGCGGACACCGCCGGGGGCGCCCCGGCGCCGGAAGCGCTCTCCGGTCCGGCCGCCGACGAGCGCTGGCCGGATGCCGCAGCGGTCCTGCTCACCGCGCTGGGCCCGGGGCCCCGGCTCTGGGAGCGCGGCCCGGACCACCCCGACGCCCTGACCGTCCGGCTGGGAACCGCCGCCCGGCACGGCGGCCGGGCCGCCCTGCCCGTCACCGTCGATCTGCGCCGGGCGGGCTCCCTCGGTCTCGCCGGGCCGCGGGCGCGCCTGACCGGGCTGACCCGCAGCGCCCTCGCCCAGCTCACGGCCCTGCACTCCCCCGGCACCCTGGAACTCGTACTGATCAGCGCGGACCGGGCACGCCCGGCCGAGGAACGGGTGGCGGACTGGTCCTGGCTCGGCTGGCTGCCGCAGGTCCGCCCGGACCGTGGCCAGGACTGCCGGCTGCTGCTGGCGTACGACAGCGAACAGGCCGCGGCCCGTACGTCCGAGCTGGTGCGCCGGCTCGACGACGGCCCGCTGGGCCCCGGCTGGGCGGACGCCGAGCGGGCGGAGACCGCCTCCGCCGCCGCCCGCCACCAGGGCCCGTACACCCTCGTGGTCGTCGACGGCGACCCCGGCACCTCCGCGCTGCGCGAGACCACCGCTCGGCTCGCCGCGGGCGGCCCGGCGGCCGGTATCCATCTCCTGTGCCTGGCCGAGACCCCGGCCGCCTCCCCCGCCTTCCCGCTGGCCGCGACGTACGAGGCGGCCCGGGCGGCCTCGCCCGCCTTCGGCGAGTGCGGGGCGGTGGCGGTGCTCAGCGGCGATGTCGCCACGGCGCTGCGCGTCGTCCAGCCGGGCTCCGGGCCCAACGGCACGGTCGCGACGGTGGACGCGGTCTCCGGCGCCTGGGCCGAGCGGTTCGCGCGGGCGCTGGCGCCGCTGCGCGAGAGCGAAGGGGCGGCCGCGTCCGGGGGCCGGACGGCGCCTCGTGCGGCCGTCCCGCTGCCCGACTCCGCCCGACTGCTGGACGAGTTGGGGCTGGCCCGCGCCACCCCGGCGTCCCTGATGGCCCGTTGGGCCGCCGCGCTGGACACCGACCGGCCCGGCGCCGCCGCGGTGCTCGGTGCCGGTCCGCACGGCCCGCTGTGCGCCGATCTCGCCGCCGACGGCTCGCATCTCGTCCTGGAGGGCGCGGCCGCCACCGGAAAGACCGAGCTGATGCGGGCGATGGCCGCCTCGCTGGCCGCCGCCGACCGCCCGGATCTGCTGTCGCTGGTGCTGGTGGACGGCGGCGGCAGCGAGCGCGGCGAGGGACTGCGGGTCTGTACGGACCTGCCGCATGTCACGACCTACCTGGCCGCCTCGGACCCGGTCCGGATGCGGGAGTTCGCCCAGGCGCTGTCCTCCGAGCTGAAGCGGCGGGCGGAGATACTGGCCGGCACCCCGTTCGCCGAGTGGCGCGCCAAGCATCTGCCCGCTCCCCGGATCGTCGCCCCGCGACGCCCGGCCGAGAGCGGCGACAGCGAGCGCAGCAGTCGCGAGCATCGTGATTACGGAGAGCACAGAGAGCAGGAACTGACTACTCTCCGTAATCGTTGCCGTGAAAGAGGAACGGACGGCGGCACAGCGGCGGACCCGTCCACGACCGGAACCCTCCGCCTGCGCCCCCGCAGCACACCGCCCGCCGCCGGCCCGGCAGCCGCGGAAGGCGCCACCGACCAGGCCCCGCCGATGCCCCGGCTCTTCGTGCTGGTCGACGACTTCGACGCCCTGGTGGCCCCGGCGCTGGGCAGCACCGGCCGGCCCGCCGCCGGCTCCGTGGTGCGCGCGCTGGAGGCGGTGGCCCGGGACGGGGCGGAGCTCGGCGTCCACCTGATAGCCGCCACCGGTCATCCGGACCGTACGGCGGAGACCGCGACCAGCGAACGGGCCGGTCTGCGGGTCCGGTTGGGCGCCTTCGACGATCCGTCCGAGCCGGTGCCCACCGGCCGCGGACGGCTGCACCGCGCGGTGGACGGCTCCTCGACACCGTTCCAGGCGGGCCGGGTCACCGGCCGGATACCCCGGACCTCCACCCTCCGGCCGACGGTCGTACCGCTGGAGTGGCAGCGGATGGGCGACCCGCCGGCCCGGCGCCCGCTGCGCGAGCTGGGCAACGGCCCGACGGACCTGGCCCTGCTGGCCAGCGCACTGCAACGGGCCGCCCAGTCCTCGGGGGCGGCATCGGCTCCGCCGCTTTTGTGAAGCGGGTGGGTTGAGCGTGAAACCGGTTCGTTGAGCGTGAGGCGGGCGGGTTGAGCGTGAAGCGGGTGGGGCGGCCTCGTGGTGGGGCCCGGTGCGCCGCCCTGTTGCGAACTGCCCCCGCCCGCTCATGAGCCCGGTGCGCGCTTCGTCGCGGACCCCGTGCGCCGCCCATAACAGCCGCGTCACGAAAGGCCCGTTGGCGCGGAACGCGGTATTGCGGAGCCGGTGGCCAGGGCGTAGGACTGTCGCACACCGCACAGCACGACGTACACCGCACGGCGTACACCGCAGAGCACGACGCATACCGCAGACCACCAGGGCACGGCGAGGCGTAGCGCGACCACGCACCATCGCACGGCACGACGCGAACAGCACGTAGGTACGTACGGGCCTGCACCCGTACGTACGGGCATGACGCGAACGGCACGGTTCGGCATGGTTCGGCATGGTTGGGGCGGCGCGGCACGGCAGGGCGCGGCTCCCTTTGCACCCGGCACGGCAGGCGCGGCGACAAGGGGTACGGGGATGCGCAGACGACTCGACCGCACGGCTGTGCGCGCCACGACCGCGGTGGCGGTGGGCACGGCGCTCGCCCTGGCGCTGGCCGGGTGCGGCAGCAGTGGCGGCGGCACGAAGGACAACGGCAGCGGTGGCGATGGCAGTGGCGGCAAGGGCGGCAGCACCGCCCCCACCGTGCAACTCCCCCGGCTCAAGGGCCAGAAGCTGCAGGTCACCGCGGTCTGGACGGGGCCCGAGCGGGCGAATTTCGTCAAGGTGCTGGACGAGTTCGAGAAGCGCACCGGCGCCACGGTCGACTTCGTACCCAGCGGCGACGACATGGCCGGCTTCATCGGCTCCAAGATCGCCGGCGGCGGGCCGCCGGACATCGCGATGCTCCAGCAGGTCGGCGTGCTGGGCGAGTTCGCCCGGAAGGGCTGGCTCAAGCCGCTCGGCGCGACCGCCAAGGCGCAGCTCGCCAAGAACTACAGCAAGGGCTGGCAGGATCTCGGCGCGCACAAGGGCACCCCGTACGGCGTCTACTTCAAGGCCAGCAACAAGTCCCTGGTCTGGTACAACGCCAAGGCGTTCGACAACGCGGGCACCCAGGAGCCGAAGACCTGGCAGGACTTCCTCAAGACGGCGCAGACGCTCTCCGAGTCGGGCGTCGAGCCGGTCTCGGTGGGTGGTGCGGACGGCTGGACGCTGACCGACTGGTTCGAGAACATCTACCTCTCCCAGGCGGGGCCCGAGAAGTACGACCAGCTGGCACAGCACAAGATCAAGTGGACCGATGCCTCCGTCACGCAGGCGCTCACCACGCTCGGCCAGCTCTTCGGCCGTAAGGACCTGCTCGCGGGCGGCAACTCCGGTGCGCTGCAGACGGACTTCCCGACGTCGGTGACCCAGACCTTCAGCGGCGACACCCCGAAGGCCGCAATGGTCTCCTCGGCCGACTTCGCCGCCGCCGACATCACCCAGACGAAGGCCAAGGTCGGCACGGACGCCAAGGTCTTCCCGTTCCCGGCGGTGGGTGCCAAGTCGCCGGTGGTGACCGGCGGCGATGTGGCGGTGGCACTCAAGGACTCCAAGGCGGCGCAGGCGCTGCTGACGTTCCTGGCGTCGACGGATGCCGCCAAGATCTGGGCGCAGGCGGGCGGGTTCGTCTCGCCCAACAAGGAGCTCGACCAGGCGGCGTACGCCGACGATGTGATGCGCCGGATCGCCAAGGCGCTGATCGCGGCGGGTGACGACTTCCGCTTCGACATGTCGGACCAGGCGCCCGCCTCCTTCGGCGGCAAGCCGGGCCAGGGCGAGTGGAAGGACCTGCAGGACTTCCTGAAGAACCCCAAGGACGTCGCGGGCACCCAGGGTCGGCTGGAGAAGGACGCCGCGAAGTCGTTCGGGCGCTGAATCCGTACGCCAAGTCGTTCGGGCCCTGAGTCCGTACGAGGCATCGTTCGGGCGCCGAGTCCGTACCCGAAGTCGTTCGGGCGCCGAGGGCCTGTCGTCCGCCACCGGCCACCGGCCACCGGCCACCGAAACCGACCACTGACACCGACCACCTCGACCGGGACCGGGGGACCGTCACGATGAGCGCCGTACAGGCCGGCAGGGGCAGGGTCAGTGACAGTGGGGGGCGCCGCCCGCGCGGTGACGGCCGCCGACGTAACAGCGGCAAGCGTCCGGGCGGCGGCGTGCTGGGCGCCCGCCCCTGGGCGGCCGCGGTGTTCCTGTTGCCGGCGCTGCTGCTGCTCGGTGCGCTGGTCGTCTACCCGGTCGTCTTCTCCGTCTACCGCAGCCTGTTCGACGCGTCCGGCACGGGGTTCGTGGGGCTGGGCAACTACGGCGCGATGTTCTCCGACGACGGTATCCGTACCGCGCTGAGGAACAACGTCGTCTGGGTCGTGGTGGCGCCGACGGTCTCGACGGTGCTGGGGCTGATCTTCGCGGTGCTGACCGAGCGGATCCGCTGGGGCACCGCCTTCAAACTGATCGTGTTCATGCCAATGGCGATCTCGATGCTGGCGGCGGGCATCATCTTCCGGCTGGTCTACGACCAGGATCCGGAGCGCGGAGCCGCCAACGCGGTGTGGGTCGGTGTCCATGACACGTTCGCCGAACCGGCTCCCTTCCCCGGCGCCAAGCCGCGGCCCCGGTCCGGTCTCGAACCGTCCGGCGGCGGTGCGTTCACCACGCGCTCGGCCGTGCGGGCCGCATCTCCGGTGAATCTGCCGCTGGTCGCCGTCCAGCCGGGCGATCTGCGCGGGGCCCGTGCCGCGGCCGCCGCCCGGCCCCGGCCGGGCGAGGTCACCGGCACCGTGTGGCTGGACTTCACCCGCGGTGGCGGCGGCCGCCCCGGCGTCATCGACGGCAATGAGAAGGCGCTGGCCGGGCTGACGGTCGAGGCGGTCAGGGGCGGCCGGGTGGTCGCCTCGGCGACGACGGCGGCCGACGGCACCTATGCGCTGCCCGCGGACCGGGCCGAGGGCGCCCGGCTCCGGCTGCCCGCGGCGAATTTCGCCGAGGCGTACCACGGTGTCGACTGGCTCGGCCCGGCGCTGGTCACCCCGGCCATCATCGGCTCGTACGTCTGGATGTGGGCCGGTTTCGCGATGGTGCTGATCGCGGCGGGGCTGGCGAGTGTCCCGCGTGAGCTGCTGGAGGCGGCGCGGGTGGACGGCGCGGGCGAGTGGCAGGTCTTCCGCCGGATCACGGTGCCGCTGCTGGCGCCGGTCCTGGTGGTCGTGCTGGTCACCCTCATGATCAATGTGCTGAAGATCTTCGACCTGGTCTACATCATCGCCCCGGGCTCCAGCATCCGGTCCGCCAACGTCCTGGCGCTCCAGCTCTTCCAGTCCTCGTTCGGCACGGATGTCGACGAGGGCCTGGGCAGTGCGATCGCCGTCTTCCTGCTGCTGCTCGTGCTGCCGGTGATGTACGTCAATCTCCGGCGCATCCGGAAGGAGCGTCGCCGATGACGAGCGTGGACGGTACCGGACCGGCCGGGAGGGCCGGGGCGACCGGCGGCGTACGGGCGAGGCAGGGCGGACGGGCCGGGCAGGGCGGACGGGCCGGCCGGCCGCTCGCCGCGCGGATCGCGGCGCGGGCCGGCGGCGGTGCGATGCGGATCTTCCTGGTCCTGGTGGCGCTGTTCTGGCTGATGCCGTCGGTCGGGCTGCTGCTGTCCTCGCTGCGCAGCCCGCAGCAGATCGCCGAGTCCGGCTGGTGGCAGGTCTTCGGCAAGCCGGCCCAGATCACCTGGGACAACTACAGCCAGCTGCTGGCCAACGACAAGGTGATGGGTTCGCTGCTGACCACGGCGGCGATCACCGTGCCGGCGACGGTGCTGGTCGTGGCCATCGGGTCGCTGGCCGGTTATGCGTTCGCCTGGCTGGACTTCCCCGGCCGGGACGGCTGGTTCCTGGTCGTCGTCGGGCTGCTGGTGGTGCCCGTGCAGGTGGCGCTGATCCCGGTGGCCAAGCTGTTCGGCGCGGTCGGGCTCTTCGAGACGACCGCCGGGGTGATCCTCTTCCATACGGCCTTCGGGCTGCCGTTCGCGGTGTTCCTGCTGCGGAACTTCTTCGCCGAGATCCCCCGCGAGCTGCTGGAGGCGGCCCGGCTGGACGGGGCGGGCGAGCTGCGGCTGTTCACCCGGGTCGTGCTGCCGCTGGGCGGCCCGGCGATCGCCTCGCTGGGGATCTTCCAGTTCCTGTGGGTGTGGAACGACATGCTGATCGCGCTGATCTTCGCGGACAGTGGTCATCCGCCGATCACGGTCGCGCTGCAGCAGGAGGTGCGGCAGTTCGGCAACAACATCGATGTGCTGGCGCCCGGCGCGTTCCTGTCCATGGTGGTGCCGCTGATCGTCTTCTTCGCCTTCCAGCGTCAGTTCGTCTCGGGTGTGATGGCCGGCGCGGTGAAGTGAACTCCGCACGACGTCCGGCCGCTCCCCGGCCGCACGACATCTCCCGTTCATTTTGCTGCGCCTACGATGACGCCGCTGCCGTGCCGTGGTGCCGTGCCGTGCACGGTGCGGCGGTGCGTAGGGCGGGTCGGCACACGGGCGGGTGAGGGCGCCCCGGCCCCCGCGAGGCCGCGCCCGTGCGCGGCGGCCCTGACGCCGCGCGCGTCCACAACCGCATGGACCACACAGGTCCGGACAACTGCAGACGCACCACCCTGCACACCCGCATACCGCCACACCCGCATATCGCCACACCCCCTCACGCGGTACGGCGGTACAGCGATACCGCCACAACGTCATACCGCTATACCGCCAGACCGCTATACCGCCACATCCACGGCAGACAGCGCCGGTACATACCGCACGTACTTCCTCACACACGCGTCGCACTCAGCCCTATGTCCCCGACCGTCTGGAGACGGACCGCACATGACTGCCCCCCTCGCAGACCAGAGTGCCGAACAACTCCCGCGCCCCACCCGGCTGTCCGAGGTCAAAGGCTGGTTCTTCACCGCCGACCAGCTGCTCTTCGACTGGTTCCTGGCGCACCAGCAGGATCGTTCCGAGCCGGGTGATCTGCTCGAACTGGGCGCGTACATGGGCAAGAGCGCCATCTTCCTCGGCGCGCGGCTGCGCCCGGACGAGCGCTTCACGGTCTGCGACCTCTTCGACTCCCCCGCCGAGGACGCCTCCAACTCCAAGGAGATGCGGAAGTCCTACGCGACGCTGACCCGCCGCGCCTTCGAGGCCAACTACCTCGCCTTCCATGACGAGTTGCCCATCATCGTCCAGGGGCTCAGCTCGCTCGTCAGCGACCACGTCGACGAGGGGTCGGTGCGTTTCGCGCACATCGATGCCTCGCATCTGTACGAGCATGTGCACGGCGACATCCTCGCGGTGCGCAGGCTGCTCACCGCCCACGGCATCGTGGTGATGGACGACTACCGCGCCGAACACTGCCCCGGGGTGGCCGCCGCCACCTGGCAGGCCGTCACGAACGAGGGGTTGCACCCCGTCTGCATCACCGGCACCAAGTTCTACGGGACCTGGGGCGACCCCGAGCCGCTGCAGAAGGCGCTGCTGGAGTGGATCGCGTCCCGCGGCGACATCTGGCACGAGGTGCAGTACGTCTACGGGGCCCCGCTGGTCCGGTTGAGCGCCAAGGGCGCCGAGGAGCCCGGCCATCCGGCCTCCCGGCACGCGTCCGCCGCCCGCACCGTGCGGCGGTCCGCGGCACAGTCCCCGAAGGCCTCCGCGGCCCGCCCGGCCCCGCGCGGGCCGGTCCCGGCGCGCAGCGCGGTGCGCCGGGTGGCCCGCGACGTGCTGCCGCCGATCGTCACCCGCGCCCTGGTGAGGGCCCGTAAGCGGGCCGGCACGCGCTAGCGGGCCCGTACGCGCCGGCCGGCCCGCACGCACCGGCCGGCCCGTACACACCGGCGGGCCCGTACGCCCTCGGGGTGCCCCCGCCTACCGGGGCACCTGCCCCACCAGCACGAACACATTGGACCGCAGCAGCATCCCGGCCGGGCGCGGCAGCGGATGGGAGTACGTACGCCGTACGGCCAGGCCCGCGGACTCGGCGAAGGCGCGCAGCAGGGTGAAGTCGGTGAAGCGCACCGGGGCGGGCCCGGCCCGGTGCCCGGCCTCCTGCGCGGTGATCAGCAGTACTCCGCCGCCCGGCCGTACGTACCGGACGTAGGCCCGCAGCAGCTCCTCGACCTGTTCGTCGTCCAGGTGCTCCAGGACGTTCGCGGTCAGCAGCGCGTCGAAGGCGCCGGGCCTGGCGTGCGGGCTCGCCAGGAAGGTGTCGGCCGTGTAGGCGGTCAGCCCGCGTTGGCGGCAGCGGGCCACGGACTGCGGATCGTGGTCCACGCCGATGCTGCCGGGCGCGCAGTCGGCGAGCGTGTCGCCGGTCCCGCAGCCGATCTCCAGTACCCGGCCGGTGCCGATCCGCCGCAGCTGACTGCGGTACGGGGAGCGGGCGGGCAGCAGCCGTGCCGGGCCGCCGCGGCCCCGGTCGGCCGGCAGCCGCGCGGTGGAGGCGGACGGCGCGGTGCCCGTGGGAGGCGTGGGCCGGACGGTCCGGGTGTCGCTGCCGGGCGGCCCGGCGTCGGGGCTGTCGGTGGCGGCGGAGCTGTCGGTTCTGCCGGGCATCGGGACGCGGTCACCTTCCCTGGGGAACACGGCGCGCAAAACGCCGTAAGGCTGTGCAACGGGTCTACGGCATCGGACGCGGCCCGGCGCTACGGCGCGCCGAATGGGCGCACCGCGCGTCATCCCCGCACGCACGGACGCACGGCCCGGCACAGGGTGATGTGCGGGCGGGCACAGGGTGATGTGCGGGCGGGCACAGGGTGATGTGCGGGCCTGCGCCCACGGGCGAGCGGCCCTGCACGCCGTGGTGCGCGGTCGCCGCACACGCGGACGCCCGGTCCCGCACACACGGACGCCCGGCGCGGGGCCTCTCACCCTTTCAGCGCAGATCCGGTGACCGTGCCGCCGTGGGCGAGTTGAACGGACCGGTCTTGTGCATTCGCCAGTCCGGAAAGGCTTGGTCCACGTATGAAGCCTCGGCTCACCGTCGTCGTCCCGGTCCATCGCATCGAGGGGTCCGAGCGGAATGTGGAGGAGTGCCTGGAGTCGGTCGCGGCCCAGACGCTGACCGATCTGGATGTGGTGATGGTGGACGACGGCCCGCCCGCGGACGGGGGCCAGGACGCCTCCGCCGCACGGGGCGGGCCCGCCGCTCCCGCCCGCCGTTTCGCCGAGCGGGACCCGCGGTTCCGGATCGTCCACCACACCGGGGGCCCGCCGTCCCCCGGCTGCGGCGCGCTCCGCAACACCGGTGCCCGGCACGCCTATCCGCACACCGGCTATCTGGCCTTCCTCGACGCCGACGACGTGCTGCTGCCGCGCGCGTACGAGGATCTGGTCGGGCTGCTGGACCGGTCCGGCGCGGACCTGGCGACCGGCAATGTCTACCGGCTCGGTGCGGCCGGCCGCAGCCAGTCGGCACGTCATCCGGCCACCCGCGCCACCGCGCTGCGCACCCGTCTCCGCGACGATCCGACCCTGCTGTCCGACGACTTCGCCCGCAACAAGGTCTTCCGCCGCACCTTCTGGGACAAGCATCAATTCGCCTTCCCCGAGGGTGAGTTGTGCCATGACGCGGCGGTGACGCTGCCGGCGCTCTTCCTGGCCGACGCGGTCGACGTCCTGCGGGAGCACGTCTGTTACTGGCGGCTGCCGGAAGGGCCGGACCGCCATCACAGGCCCGATGCCCGGGGCGTACGGGACCGGTTCGCGGCGGTGGCCGGTATCCGGCGCTTCCTCGCCGACCCGGCCCACGCCCGGCTGCGTGCCTATCAGCGCGACTACGACCGTGCGCAGCTCACCGACGGGCTGCTCGATCTGGTCGAGGCGCTGCCGGCGGCCGCGCCGGAGTGCCGGACCGCGTTCCTCGACTGCGCCCGCGACTTCCTCTCCGGGGTCGATCCGCGGCTGTTCCCCACGCTCCCCGTCGAGCTGCGGATGCGCTGGTATCTGATCCGTACCGGGCGGCTGGCCGATCTGCTCACCCTGCTCACCCACGAGGCCCGCAACCCGGCCGGGTTCGCGGTCGCGGGGCCGCCGCTGCGCAAGCGCGCGGTGCTGCCGCTGACCCCGCCGCTGGAGCTGCCGCCGGGGGTGACCCGGCTGGACCGCGCCGACTTCCCCGTACGGGCCCGGGTCAGGGAGGCGGAGTGGCGCGGCGGGGTGCTGGTGCTGCGCGGCTACGCCTATATCCGGAATGTGGACGCCGCGACCCGGCACAGCTATCTCAGGACGGCCGTGCTGTCGTACGGGCGGCGCCGGATCCTGCTGCCGCTGCGGCCGGTGGCGATGCCGGAGGCGACCGCCGAGTCCGGGCAGGAGCTGCACTGTTACGACTGGTCGGGCTTCGAGCTGCGGCTCGATCCGGCGCGGCTGCGCAAGGGCGGGCGCTGGGAGGAGGGCGACTGGTCGGTGGGGGTGCTGCTGGCGTCGGCGGGGGTGGTGCGGGCCGCGCCGCTGCACGCCGCCGAGACCGGCTCCGGCGCCGCCCCGTGCGCCCGTGAACTGCCCGGGGACGGTACGGGTGCCGTGCGGATCACGCCCCGGTACGTGGACGGGCGGCTGCGGCTGTCGGTGGTCCGTCCGCTCCGGCGGCTGACCGGCCACCGGGCGGCGGCGGCCGGCGCCCTGGACCTGACCGTCTCCACGCCCGGCCCGACGCCCACCGCCCTGCGGCTGACCCATCAGGGGACCGGCACGGTGGTGTCGTTCCCGGTGGAGGCGGAACCTCCGGCGGGGGCGGAAGCGGGAACGGGCCCGGGGCAGGCGAACGAGGCCCCTGACGGCGCGCCCCGTACCGCCCCCGACGCCGCGCACCGCACCCCCTCCCCGTCCTCCCCGTCCCTGACCTTCCGTATCCGTCTCGACGCGCTGGCCGCCGCGCGGCCCCCGCGGGACGGTGCGCCGCGGGCGATCTTGCCGGCCCACACCGAGAGCTGGGCGGCCGAGGTGGTGCTGCCCGGCGGCGGCACCGGCCCGATCGCCTGTGACCTCGCTCTGGCCCCGGCCGCCCATCCGCTGCCGCACGGCCGCGAGCTGGTCCTGGCGGCCGGGCCGGCCGGGAACCTCCTCCTGCACGACCGGACCCCGCAGCCGTATCTGGACCGGGCGCTGTGGCGGGCGGACGGCACCCTGCTGGTGGCGGGTGCACTGCCCGGCGCCGCTCCGCTCGCCACCGAGCTGGTCCTCAAGCACGGGGCGCACGCCGCCGAGCTGGCCTTCGCCACCACCCACGACGAGGGCCGGTTCCACGCCGCGCTGCCGCTCGGCGCGCTGCCCTCGCTGGCCGGTCCGCTGCCGCTGCGCGAGGGCCGCTGGACGCTGCATCTGCGCGAGCGGGGCGCGCCAGGATCCGCGCTGGACGCCCCGGTCCGCGCCCTGCCGTCCCTCCTGGACGGGCTGCCGGCGACCCGTACGGTCCGCGGCAAGCCGCTCACCCTGGACCGGCACCGGCACGACGAAGCGCTCGTGGTGGCGGGTCCTGCGCTGCCCGCCACCGACCGCGGCCCCTACCGCCGCCGGATGCTGCGCGAGCAGCACTATGCGCTGCACCGCTCCCGTCCGCTGCGCGACACCGTCCTCTACAGCAGCTTCGGCGGCCGGGCGTACGGGGATTCGCCGCGGGCGGTGCACGAGGAGCTGGTGCGCCGGGGCATGGACGTGGAGCATCTGTGGGCGGTGCGCGACGCGCAGACCGCGGTGCCGGAGACGGCCCGTGCGGTGCTGGTGGGCAGCGCCGAGTGGCACGGGGCGCTGGCGCACAGCCGCTGGGTGGTCACCAACACCCATCTGCCCCGGTGGTTCACCCGGCGCGGCGGGCAGCGCATCATCCAGACCTGGCACGGCACCCCGCTCAAGCGGATCGGCGCCGACCTGGCAGGGACGCTGTGCGCGGGGCTGGCGCATCTGGCGCCGCGGCCGCGGGTCAGCCGGCAGTGGAGCGTGCTGCTGTCGCCGAACGCGCACAGCACCCCGGTGCTGCGCTCGGCGCTGGGCTACTCCGGGCGGCTGCTGGAGACCGGGCTGCCGCGCACCGACGCCTTCTTCGCCGCCGACCGTGATCTCAGGGCGGCCGCGGTCCGTGAACGCCTGGGCATCGAGCCGGGCCGGAAGGTGGTGCTGTACGCGCCGACCCCGCGCGACGATCTGGCCTACGACGCGGGCCACCACCGGCTGCATCTGCCGCTCGATCTGGACCTGGCGCGGCGGGAGCTGGCGGACGACCATGTGCTGCTGGTGCGCTCCCATCCGCTGGTCGCCGACCGGCTGCCCGCCCACCACGCGCCGTTCGCCCTCGACGTGTCCGCGCACCCGGACGCCACCGAGCTGCTGCTGGCCGCGGACGTCCTGGTCACCGACTACTCGTCGCTGGCCGCCGACTTCGCCAACACCGGGCGCCCGATGCTCTTTCTGACGCCCGATCTGCCGCACTACCGCGACACCCTGCGCGGCTTCACCCTCGACTTCGAGGCCCGGGTGCCGGGTCCGCTGCTCACCTCGACCGGTGAACTGATCGACGCGCTGGGCGACTTGGAGGAGATCGCCGCCGCGGGGGCGGATGCGTACGCGGAATTCCGGGAAGCGTTCTGCCACCGGGACGACGGAGGCGCGGCCGGCCGGGTCGCGGATCTGATGGAGCGGTGAGCGGGGCCGCTCCGTCGCAAGGTGGTGGCGTGCGGATCAACATCGTGCGGCACTCGCGTCGTTACAGCATGTGCAGGCGCCCTTACGGGTCTGTGCACCCCCGAGCCCCGGTTCGAGCCCGGTAAGAAGACGGCAAGAGGGCGGGAAAAGCGGAGCGGGGGGTGCAACCGCTCGACGGGAATCGCCCTCTGAACCATCGGAAAAAGGTTCGGAACCCCGCTCGCGCCAAGAGATGCTGTCGACACGAAATGTAGATTCAGTGACTGTGAAAGAAGCCCTCGATCCGCTGACGGGGCCCACCATCACGCCTTCCGCTCAGGTCAGCATCGTCGTCATCGCCTTCAACGACGCCGGCCACGTCTGCGATGCGGTGCGCTCCGCGCTCGCGCAGGGGCCGCCCGGCGAAACGGTCACCGAAGTGATCGCGGTGAACGACGCCTCCACCGATGGCACCGGCGCCGCCCTGGACGCCCTCGCCCATGGCGAACCGCGGCTGAGGGTGATCCACCGCGACACGAACAGCGGCGGCTGCGGCACTCCGCGCAACGACGGTCTGCGGGCCGCCACCGGGCGCTTCGTGATGTTCCTCGACAGCGACGATGTGCTGCCCCCGGGTGCGGCCCGGGCGCTGCTGGCCGCCGCTGGTGAGCATGACGCCCCGGTCGTGGCCGGTGCCTGCGTACGCCGTGAGCTGCCCGCGCACCGCGATGTCCCCTGGCAGCCGGGCCTCTACCGCGAGACGGCGGTGCACAGCTCCCCCGACAAGGCCCCGCAGCTGGTCCGGGACACGCTGTGCGTCAACAAGCTCTACGAGCGGGCGTTCCTCGACAAGCACGCCATCACCTTCCCCGAGGGCCGCTTCACCTACGAGGACTTCGTTTTCACGGCGCGGGTGCTGGCCGCCGCCCCGCGCCTCGTGACGATCCCCGACCGGGTCTATGTCTGGCATGTGCGCCGTTCGGCGGCCCGGCAGTCGATCTCGCTGGACCGCAACGACGTCGCCAACTGGCAGGCGCGGATCGCGGCGCACCGTGCCAGCGTGCAGATCTTCCTGGACGCCGGGCACCAGGCGCTGGCGCACGCCGCGGCCACCAAGTTCCTCGACCACGATCTGCGGATGTACGTCCGCGAGCTGCACACCCGCGGCGCCGACTACCGCGCCGAGTGGTGGCGGCTGACCCGCGAGTATCTGGCGGGCTTCGACGAGGCCGATCTGCGTGCGGCGCGTGCCCCGGCGCGCTGGCTGGCCCGGGTGGTGCTGGCCTCGCCGGCCCCCAGGGACCTGGAGCGGCTGACGCAGCTGGCGGCCCGGCCGGGCCGGCTGCTGCCGCCGTACGCGGAGGCCGGCGGCCGCGCGGTGTGGTCCGCGGACCTGCCCGAGGTCGTGCTGGACGCGATGGTCACCAAGCCGATGCACCGGCTGCCGGTGACCATAGACGCCGAACCGTCCCCCGGCGGTCCGGGGGTGCTGCGGCTGCGGGTGCACGATCTGTACGGGCGGCTGGCCGCGTCCGGGCCGGAGAGCATCGACATCGAGCTGCGGCGCCGCCGGGACGACCGGCGCGGCCCGGTCCACACCGCCGCCCTCACCCCGGCCCCGGCCACCGGCGGGTCCCAGGCCTGCTGGACCGCCGAGGTCGTACTGGATCTCGCGGCGCTGGCCGAACCGGGCGGCGAGCCCTGCGCCGACCCCGAGCCGTGGGATCTGATGGCGCAGGTCAGCTGCGCGGACGGGGCGGGTTTCCGTGCGGCGCTGCGGGCCCTGGGACCGGGGCTGCGCCGCCGGGTGCTGCCCAGCCGCCGTCATACCGTGCTGCTGGTGCAGCCGTATGCAACGACCGGCGGCGCCCTGTCCCTGCGGGTCGCCTCCGGCCTGCGCAGCGTGTGGCGGATCGCCGCCCGGCGGCTGCGCGGCTGACCCGCCCCGGTCCTTTTCCCCCCGCACACCTCTACCCCGACCTAGGATGGGCACTATGTCTTACTTGATCACGGGTGGTGCCGGCTACATCGGCGCCCATGTCGTACGGGCCCTGCGTGAGGCAGGCGAGAGCGTCGTCGTGTTCGACGATCTGACGACGGGTGTGGCGGCCCGGATCCCGGAGGGCGTCCCCCTGGTGGTCGGCTCCACGCTCGACCGCGCGCTGCTCGATGCCACCCTCGCCGAGCACGGCATCACCGATGTGGTGCATCTGGCCGCCAAGAAGCAGGTCGGCGAGTCCGTCGAGATGCCGCTGCACTACTACCGCGAGAATGTGCACGGTCTGCAGACGCTGCTGGAGGCGATGGCCGCGGGCGGTGTCGGCCGGCTGGTGTTCTCCTCCTCTGCGGCGGTCTACGGCATGCCGGATGTCGACCTGGTCACCGAGGAGACCCCCTGCACCCCGATCAACCCGTACGGCGAGACCAAGCTCGTCGGCGAGTGGATGGCCCGTGCGGCGGGCCGGGCGCACGGCATCAGCACGGCCTGTCTGCGCTACTTCAACGTCGCCGGGGCGGCCACCCCCGAGCTGGCGGACACCGGCGTCTTCAACATCGTCCCGATGGTCTTCGAGAAGCTCACCGAGGGCGCGGCGCCGCGGATCTTCGGCGATGACTACGACACCCCCGACGGCACCTGCATCCGCGACTACATCCATGTCGCCGATCTCGCCGAGGCCCATGTGTCGGCCGCCCGCAAGCTCGCCGAGCCGGGCCCGGTGCGCGATCTGACGCTGAACATCGGGCGCGGCGAGGGCGTTTCGGTGCGCGAGATGGTGGATCTGATCACCGAGATCACCGGGCACCGGGGCGTCGGTGCCGAGGTCACCCCGCGCCGTGCGGGCGACCCGGCCCGGGTGGTCGCGGCCGCCGACCGGATCGCCGCGGAGCTGGGCTGGAAGGCCCGGTACGACGTCCGCGACATGATCACCTCGGCCTGGGCCGGCTGGCAGCACCACCGTCCGCAGGGCTGAGCGCGGGCCGCGGGCCCGCCGGCGGGCCCGCGGAGCGCGGCCCGGGGGCCAGCGGCGGGCGCCGGTCAGGCCGGCGGACGCCGGTCGGGCAGGGGTGCGGATCAGGCCAGCGGGTGCGACGTCCGGCCCGAGACCGCGTCGATCTCGTCGTGCGCCTTGGTCAGCAGCTGCATCGCCAGTTCGTTGAGCGCTCTGGCTCCCGCGACCTCCTCGCCGACCCGCGGCTGATTCGAGTCGACGGGGTGGCGGCTGGCGTAGCCGTGGGCCCGTACCTCGGTTCCGTCGGGAAGCCGTACGAGGGCCGCGGCCCGGGTGCGGTGGGTGTCCTCCTCGAATTCCATGTCGACATGCCATCCGACAACGGTCTGCAGCATCACGATCACCTCCGGAGCCCCTGCTTCCAGCGTGCGCCCGGCGGGCGGCTCTCGCACGGCGCCCGTGGCGGCACGGCTGCGCCCGGGGCGGGTCCTTGACCGGATTCCGCCCCGGGCGTGCTCATGCCGCCCGGCCGTCCACAGGCCGGCTGCGACTGTCTACGGCCGGCTACGGCTGGAGGGTGATCGAGTTGATCGGCGTGAGGTCCTTGTCGATGTAGTAGCCGGGCGAGAGGTAGCCCTGGCATCCCGTGCCGTTGTAGCCCGTGCAGGTCCGCATGGTCGCGCCCCCGGACTGGTTGTTGTAGATGCGGTGCGTCCCGACCTGGTTGCTGAGGTTGTGCGCCCCGTAGCTGTAGTAGAAGAGCGACGGGTGGCCGCCGTTCCATCCGGCGTTCTGCGGATAGATGCAGACCGCGCCGTAGGGGCAGCCCTGGACGGTGCCGCCCGCCGCGGTGTGGGTGGTGCCGACGGCCGCCGCGGTCCCGGCCGTGCCGACGACCGCGCCCGCCGGGACGGCCAGCGCCGCGACGGCGATGGCCGCCATTCCGGCTCGCTTCCATACGGACATGTGACGTTCCCCCTTGGTCAGATGGCCCCGCGAAGACGGTCGTCGCGGGTGCACCTGTGCAGGTGCCTGATGGTGGGTCAGCCTCGTCCCGCGGGGGCGGCACGCACAAGGATTTTCGGCGGTGGCCGAAGGGGACCGGCCCGGCTGCCGGACGCCGGCGTCAGCCGCGCAGGCGGCGCAGCACCCTCCTGGGGAGGCCGGCGCCGGGCACGGCGAACATCAGCTGCGTCCGCCCGCCGGCCGTCCGGACCGGCAGGTCGTGGCGGAGCGGGCCCGCCATCACCCGCAGGGACACCCGCCAGGTGCTGCCCCGGGGGCCGCCGCGCAGCACCGAGCGCACGGTGTAGTGGTCGTCGGCGCCCCGTTCGACCGTGGTGGGCAGCGCCACGGTGCGGGTCGCGTCGTGGAGGACCAGCTGCAGCTCGGCGTCCACGGGGCAGCCGGGCAGGGTGAGGTGGGCGGCGAGGGCGGCCCGCCCCGAGCGGGTGCGGTGCGCCGTGCCGCGCAGGTCGCCGCCGAGCGACCGGCGGGCCCCGTCCTTGTCCAGGTCGAGGTGGAGATGGCCGTGCGGCTGGGAGAGGAAGAGCGCGGCGACGGCGGGGCCGGCCGGGCCCCGGCCGGCGATCCGCGGTGCGCACTCCCGCCCGTTCGCCCCGCCTTCCGGGGCCAGCCAGGCCTCGCGGCGGAAGGCGGGCCCCTCGGCGCCCGCCGCGCCGTGCGCGGTGACCGCGATCTTGAGGCCCCAGATGCCGTCGGTCAGCGGCCCGCCGTCCGCGGCGGCCGCCGGGTCGACGGCGGCCTGCCAGGTGCCGTCCGCGTACCGCGCCGGCACGTGGTGGACGGCGCCGCTGCGCTGCAGCCGGACCTCGACCCGGTCGCCGCCGAGCAGGGACAGCTCTGCGGTGCCCCGCAGGTGCAGGACGCCGCCGACCCAGCCCCAGCGGATCAGGCGCTGGCGCAGCACCACCCGGTCGGTGAGGTCGTAGCAGGCGTCGGGGAGCGGGTGCTGCGGGTCGCGGAAGTGGGGGTATCCGGCGTAGACGCGGCCGTCGGCGATGCGCGGCGGGCCGGGCAGGCCCTCGGTGTCGGCCCGGACGACGGCGGTCAGGGCCTCGTCGAGCCCGGCGCGCAGGCAGTGGGCGCGCAGCCGGAGCCGGGGCGGCAGGGCGGCCTGGACGCGGTCGGTGAGGTAGCGCTCGACGAGCGGGCGGGCGGCCGCGGCCATCGCGTGCCGGCCCGCCTCGTCGCGGGCGAGATAGGCGGCCCCGAAGGGCATGAGTATCTCGCCGTGGAAGTGCCGGATCATCAGCTTGTCGCGCTGTTCGCCGGGCGGGACCTCGTCCGCGAGGCCGTCGAGGACGGTGCCGATGTAGTCGAGGTATTCGCACCAGTCGATGTCCTGGCGGCTGGCGTTGCTGTCGTCGTCGCGGCCGTGCAGGTAGTAGCAGTCCTGGTCGGCGAGGACGGAGACGGTCCGGGCGCGCAGCAGGGCGGCGATGCCGAACGGCAGGTCCTCAGCCAGCAGCCGGCCCTCGACGAAACGCAGCCGGTGCTCTTCGAGGAAGGAGCGGCGGAAGAGCTTGTAGGCGGCCAGCGACCAGTAGACCGGGGAGTCGAAGACGGAGACCTGGTCGCTGGTGGTGCGCAGGTCGACGGGGGCGGAGCGGCCCTCGGCGCCGGCGATCCGGCCGTAGACGACGTCCGAGCCGCACCGCTCGGCCATATGGACGAGCCGGGCCAGTGCCCCGGGGGCGAGCCGGTCGTCGGAGTCGAGGAAGAAGACGTAGTCGCCGGTGGCACGGTCCAGCCCGGTGTTGCGCGGCTTGCCCGCGCCGCCCGAGGCCTCCTGGCGCAGCACGGTCAGGTGGGGGTGCAGGCCGGCCTGTTCTTCCAGCCACTCGGCGCTGCCGTCGGTGGAGCCGTCGTCGACCGCGATCACCTCGATCCGGCGGCGGTCCAGCGTCTGCGCGAAGACCGAGCCGAGGCTGCGGTCGAGGTAGCGCCGGGTGTTGTGCACCGGCACGATCACGGAGACGGTCGGCGTCGCCGTGGCATCCGGTCCGTCGCCGGCCGTGGCCACGAGGTCATCAGGAACGGGCACCATGCCCTCCACTCTTTCCGCAATCCCCGAAACACCCGGCGTCTCGACCAGGCAAAGGGGGTGATTAAGACATATAACGTGGGGTGAACGTTCGCCGATCGTGGAGGAGTGCCGGTGGCTCCGACGCCCGCCACCCCACAAGAGGCGGTCCGGCCCCTGGAGGTTGCCCGGCCTCTTCCCGTGAGTGAACGCCCGGCCGCGGCGTACAGTGCCGCCGGACAGCGGACGGCACCCTGGCTCGCGGCGGCCCTGTCCATGGGGGCGTACTGCCTCGCGCTCGCCCTGTACGGCAGCTACCCGTTCGGCCCGCAGTCACGCGCCGTCAACGACCTGGGCAATCAGTTCGTCCCCTTCCACGCCCGGCTGTGGGACCTGCTGCACGGCACCACCAGCGGCGATCTGTTCTTCAACTGGAGCAGCGGCTACGGCGTGCCGTTCCTCGCCGACTTCTTCACCTACCTGATGAACCCCTTCTCCTGGCTCGTCGGGCTCTTCCCCCGCGCGCTGACCGACCTGCCGGTCTTCCTGGTCACCCTGTTCGGCATCGGCCTGGGCGCCGCTTTGATGACGGTCTTCCTCGGACGGCTGCGGGAGGGCTCCGGCCCGCTGCGGGCGCTGCTGTCGGTGGGGTACGGGCTGTGCGCCTGGGTGCTGAACGACGGCTTCGCCGACCCGATGTGGATGTGGGGCCTGGTGGCGCTGCCCCTGACCGGGATCGCCGCGGACTGGTGTCTGCGCCGTACCCGCTGGGTGGCGGGCACGCTGCTGGTCGCCCTCGCCTGGGCGGGCAACTTCTACACGGCCGCGATGGCGACCCTGGCGATGGCACTGGTGCTGGTGGTGCGGCTGCTGACGGCCGCCGCGATGCCGTGGCGCGCGAGGCTGCGGGCGCTGGCCCGCGCGGCCTCGATGGCGCTGACCGGCATCCTGCTCGCCGCGCCCGTGCTGACCGTCACCCTGGCGGCCAGCCGGGCCGCCCAGCCCGCGCCCGCGGTGTCCTACGACGACCGGCCGTCGCCGCTCGACCAGTGGGCCCGGTTGCTGCCGGGCGGCCACCCGGGGGCGCCGGTCCCCAACATCTCCATCGGGGTCCTCGGGCTGCTGCTGGTGGCCGCCTTCCCGTTCGTGCGGGCCGTGCCGCTCCGGGTGCGTGTGGGCTGGTGCGCCCTGGCGGCAGGCGTCGCCGCCTCCTTCGTCCAGGAGCCGACGATCCTGCTGTGGCACGGTTTCGCGCTGCCCAACGGCAGTCCGTACCGCGCCGCCTTCGTGCTCAGCGGCATCCTCGTGATGATCTCCTGGCTGGCGCTGGCGCACCGTCCGCGCGCCCGCGAGCTGGCCGCCGGCGCGGCGGCGGTCGCGCTGCTCGCCTGGCTCGCCCGCGACCGGGGCGCGGCCGGCACCGACACCTGGATCCTGCTGGCCGGCGGCGGTGTGCCGGCCCTCCTGGGGCTGGCCGCGCTCGGCAGGTCGCCCAGCTCCCGCGCCCGGGCCGCCGCCCTTGCCGTGCTGACCGGCACGGTCGTGCTGGGCTCGGCGTACGCGACGCTGTCGGCGACCGCGGCGCGGGGCGCGATCGCCTGGTTCCAGCCCAAGATCACGTTCACCGGCCCGTCGCTGACCGCCCGGGAGGGACTGCTGGCCCGCGCCGACTGGCCGCACAGCCGCACCGACCCGGGCCCGCACGAGTTCGCCAACAACGACCCGCTGCTGATCGGCGGCGAGGGCGGCTCGTACTACAGCAGCTTCGCGCCCGCGGTCACCGCGCGCACCCTGCGGGGCCTGGGCGCCGGCTGGTACATGAGGGGCCGCCACACCCTCAGCTTCGAGGACCCGGTGGGCCGGGCGCTCATGGGCGTCGGCAGCTATCTGTCGCCGGTTCCGGGGCGCCGCGCCCTGTTCACCCCGCATCCGGCGCTCGCGGCCCCGCTGCTGACCGTACGGGACGCCCTCCCGCGCCGCCCCGCCGGCGAGGAGACCGTCTTCGCCCGCCAGGAGCGGGTGCTGGGCGCCGCCGTGTACGAGGTGCCGGCCCTGACGCCCACCGCGGGCGAGGCCCCGCTGCGCGACCGTGGCGGCTGGCTGCTGCCCGGCGCACGGCGGCCGGTCACGGTCGCGGACGGCGGGGGTGCGAAGGGCGCGGGTGCGAAAGGCGCGGGTGCGAACGGCGCGGGTGCGAACGGCGGCGGCAGGAAGGGCACGGGCCCGCACGGCGGTGCACCGGACCGCGCGGGTGCGCCCGGCGCCGGGACCACCTTCACCGTGCGGTGTACCCCGGGCAGCACCGCCCTGTGGTACGCCCCCTGGTTCTCCGGGGAGGTCAGCGGCCTGGGCCTGCGCACCACGGCGCTCGGCAGCCGGGACGTCACCGCGAATCCGCTGCGGGTCCTGGGCCGGGTGCCCGCGGACGGCACGGTGGCGGTGCACTTCACCGGCCGGGGGCGGCAGCACCTCCCCGAGCGGGCGGTCGGCTGCCTGTCCGGGCGCAGGCTGGCGGCGGCGGTGCACGCGCTGCGCGCCCGCGGCCCGGTGGAACTGGCCGCCGCAGGCCACCGGCTGACGGCCCGGCTGCGTCCGGGCAGCAAGGGCAGCGCGGTGCTGGCACTCCCCGCCGTCCCGGGCTGGGGCTGTTCGGTGGACGGCGGACCGCTGCACGCGCCGCACTCGTTCGGCGGTCTGCCGGCCGTCCCGCTGGGGCCGGGCGCCACCCGGCTGTCGTGCTCCTACCTGCCGCCGGGCCTGCACACGGGGCTTGCGGCGAGCGGCGCGGCGGCGCTGGCGCTTGCCGTGGTGGCGGCGAGCGGCACCACACGCGGCCGGTGGCGCCTCCGCCTCACCACGCCACGCCGGACACATCATGACAAACCAACAGATTTGTAGAATTACCTTCCAGGGGACGGTGCCTGAGCCGCCCCTGACCCCGGCGAAAAGGCCTGCTGATGAAGCTTTCCATCGTCGTCCCCTGCTACAACGAAGAGGCCGTCCTCGGCCGGTTCGACGAGACGGTCCGCGCGGTCCTCGCCGGGCTCGCCGTCGAGTACGAGCTGTGTTACGTCGACGACGGCAGCGCCGACGGCACCCTGGCCCGGCTGCGGGGCCTGGCCCAGCAGCACCGCGGCACCACCCGCTACCTCTCCTTCAGCCGTAACTTCGGCAAGGAACCCGCCATACTGGCCGGCCTGCGGGCGGCGACCGGCGACGCGGTGATCCTCATGGACGCCGATCTGCAGCATCCGCCCGGCCTGATCGAGACGATGCTCGACCTCTACCAGCTCGGCCACGACCAGGTCGTCGCCAAGCGCAGCCGGACCGGCGACCGGCGGCTGCGGACGGCGCTGAGCAGGCTCTACTACCGCGCCGTCAACAAATGGGTCGATGTCGAACTCACCGACGGAGTGGGCGACTTCCGGCTGCTGTCGCGCAAGGCGGTGGACGCGCTGCTCTCGCTGCCGGAGTACAACCGCTTCTCCAAGGGCCTGTTCTCCTGGATCGGCTTCGACACCGTCACCTTCGACTACCGCAACGCCGCCCGGGAGGCCGGCGAGACGAAGTGGCGCCTCGGCTCGCTGGTCAACTACGGCATCGACGGCATGCTCTCCTTCAACTGCCGCCCCCTGCGGCGGGCCCTCTACGCCGGGCTCGGCCTGGTCTCGCTGGCCGCCGTCTACACCCTGTGGATCGTCGGCGCGGCCCTCGTCGGCGGCGTCACCGCGCCGGGGTATGTGACGCTGGTGGCCATCGTCGTGGGCCTGGGCGGGCTGCAGATGGTGATGCTGGGGCTGATCGGCGAGTACATCGGGCGGATCTACTACGAGGCCAAGGGGCGGCCGCACTTCCTGGTCAAGGAGAGCAGCGCCGCCGTGCCCGCCGCGGTGCCCGTCCCCGGTCCGGCGGACGCCGCCACCGCCGGTGCGCGGGCCCGCTGATGCGCGCTTCGCCGACGTCCGGCCTCCCCGGGGGCCGGATCGTGCGCTTCGCCGCCGTCGGCGGGGTCAACACCCTGACGTTCTCCGCCTGTTACCTGGCGCTGCACCACCTGCTGCCGTACTTCGCGGCCTACACCGCCGCCTTCGTGACGAGCATGACCGGCTCGTTCTTCCTGCACACCTACGTCACTTACCGCACCCGCCCGACCTGGACGAAGTTCCTGCTCTTCCCGCTGACCCAGGTCACCAACTACGGGGTGCAGAGCGCGGGGCTGGTGGCGCTGGTGGGCTGGTGCCACCTGAGCACCACGGTGGCGCCGCTGGTGGCGGCGCTGTGCGCGCTCCCGTTCAGCTACCTGCTCTCCCGGCGCATCCTGCACCCGCCCGACCGGACCGGGCGCTGGGCCCGGCCCGGCGCCGGCGCTCAGGACGGCCCCTCCGCTCCGGCCGGTCGCACCACCCCGGCCGGTCCTACCACTCAGGTCGGTCCCACCCCCCCGACCGGCCCCACCACGGCCGGTCCGCCGCCCGCCCGCTCCGGCACACCCGGCTGAGCCCGCCAGCCCCCGAACCGCACCGACTGCCCGACCGACGTCTGACGCGCCGTGTACAGCCTGCCGTCGAGGCCCAGCGCGGCCACCACCGCCCGCCCCACCGCGTCCTGGGCGACCCCGGCCGCCGCCGAATGCGCCACCCGGCCCCGCTGCCAGGGCCCGGCGCCGTCCTGGGCCATCGCCATCCGTACCTCGCCCGCGTCATCGCGCGCCGCGAGCACCATCCGGTCGCCGCTGCCGATCTGCGCGGCCGCCACCCGCCCGTAGCCGCCGACCGCCTCGCAGCGCGCCGAGACCCGCCAGGCACCGATCATCCGCTGCCGCTCGGCGATCAGGACCTGGGCGGTGACCGACCGCCGGAAGACGGCCCGCACCGCGCCGTCGGCCACCGGGACGAGGCTGACCGGGCCGCCCGGCTGCGGCAGCCCGGTGGCCGCGGCCGGCCGCGGCAGCCGCCCCGGCTCCTTCGACACCCAGTGCTGGACGGTCCCGACGGTCGGCGCGGCCAGATGGATCAGCCCCTCGGAGTCCACACAGGCATCCAGCCCGTCGACGATCCGCGGTGAGGACGTCAGCGTGCTGACCGGCCCCTCCAGCCGCTGCCACGGCGAGAAGTGCCTGCCGTGCGGGCCGCCGCGGTGGGCGACACGGCCGTCCCAGGTGCGGACGAAGACGTGCACCGTGCCGTCCGGTCCCGCCACCGCCGCCGGGAAGCCGGTCTCCAGCGACCGGACCGGGTCGGGGTCCGGGGCGCCCAGCGACTCCCAGCGCGCGAAGACGGGCACACCGTCCGCGGTGGTGCCGGTCTGCGGTGCGCTCAGCAGTTCGCGGCGGTGGGCGGCGTCGCGGCCCGGCAGCACGGTGCGGGAGGCGAACAGCTGGAGCGCACCGCCGGGCCGGCGCACCACCTGGATCTGCCCCTGCAGCGGCGCACCGCCGACCGGCACCGGCGCGCCGAAGCTCCCGCTGCCCGGACGGGTCTCCGCCCAGCAGTACGCCCATCCGCCGAGCACCGCGAAGGCGGCGAGCCGGCCGTCCGCGGCCGGGCGCAGCCAGGCGTTGGAGCCGGGGGCGCGCAGCCGGGTGCTGCGGGTCCAGTTACGGGAGCTGCCGGCCAGCGCCGAGCCGCCCACCTTGCGGTCCCCGCAGCCCGCCGGGTCGCCGCAGGCACGGTGGTCGGCCCAGCCGTAGACCGACAGCAGCCGGGCCTTGCGGCGGGCGGCGGCGAGGTCGAGGTCGTGGGGCAGCTCCCCGTCCTCGTAGCCGAGGTAGTTCTCCACGATCGCCGGACGGCCGCGGCCCCCGTACGCGGCCAGCGCGGCCTGGGCGAAGTAGGCGGAGGCGGTGTGGTCCTGGTGGTCGTAGTAGCGCAGCCCGGCCAGGCGGGGGTCGCGGTCCGCGGTGGCGGGCGGCCGCATCGGGGAGTGCACCGCGTTCGGGTCCAGGGTGCGCACGACCGTGGGCCCGGACCGGTCGAGCACCGCCACCAGGGTCTGGACGACCTGGTCGCGGGTGTAGTGGAACCGCCGCTTCACGGGGGTGCCGGCGGGGCGCAGGGTGGAAAGGGTGCCGGTGGCACCCAGCCACAGCCCGCGCAGGCTCCTCGCCCGGGCTTGCCAGACGGCCCTGGCCTCCACCAGCCCCAGGAAGATCAGCTGGTTCCGGGGCGCGTCGCGCAGCGTCTGGATCTCCACCTCGAAGCCCGGGAGCAGGGAGAGCGCCGCGACGTCCCAGCGGGCGGCCGGGTCGCCGGTGACCATCGCGGCATGGGCGGCGCGCAGCCCGTTGGCCCGCGCCCGGGCGAAGGCGGCCCGGTCCGGGGGGACCCGGGCGGGGTCGTGGGCGCGCGCGCTGACGTTACGGCCGTCCGCCTCGCCGCCGGTGAGGCAGACGGTGACCGACCGCGCCCCGCCGCGCAGGGACTGTTCCAGGTCGGGGTTCATGAAGTACAGACCGTCGTCGGCATGCGCGATGATCTGCAGGAAGGACTGGTCCGCCGGGTCCGTCAGCGGCCGTCCGGGGCCCTCGGGGCCGGACGGCCGGGCGCCGTCGTCCGACAGCCGGGCCCAGACGCCCACGCCCGCCGTCGCGGCGAGCACACCGGCGCCGGTGGCCTGGAGCAGCCATCGGCGGGACACGGACTCACGGGGCGGGCGCGCAGCTGACACGCACCCAGTATTCGGGCGACCTAAGACCCCACTCGCCCCGAAACTCCCTACTTGACCAGATTCCTGACGAGCCCCCCGGATCCCTCGGACGACGCAAGCGTCCGCGCCTGCATCCGCTCCCCCGGGTGCGCCGCCCCAGGGAATACCCGCCCCGCCCCGCCTCGTTTTGGCCCGAAGGGGGCCTCGCACCCCCTACGGGATCCGTTCGCCCCCGCCCTAAGGGCCCCGCCGAGAACCAACCGGCGCTCCGCCCGCCGACGCCCCGGCCCGCCGCCCTCACTCCGCCCCGAGCGCCGCCACCACCGAGGCCGCCAGCGCGTCGAGATACCCCTTGGGCACCTCGTCGCGGACGACCAGCAGCCGCCAGTACAGCGGCCCGGTCAGCAGATCCAGGGCCAGCCGGCCGTCCGCCCCGGCCGGGATCTCCCCGCGTTCGACGGCGCGCGCCACCATCGCCGCGGCCATGCCCTCCTGGCTGTCGTGCAGCGCGGCCTTGAGCGCGCTCGCCAGCTCGGGGCTGCGGGCCGCCTCCGCCAGCAGGTCCGGAATGATCTGTGAGGCCATCGGGTGCCGCAGCGCCCGGGCCGCGACCTCCAGCAGCATCCGTACATCGCCGGACAGCGAGCCGGTGTCCGGCGTCGGCATCCCCGCCGCGGCCACCGCGGAGACCACATCGAGCACGAGGTGCAGCTTGGAGCGCCACCGCCGGTAGACGGCGGTCTTGCCCACCCCCGCGCGCCGTGCGATGCCCTCGATCGACATCCGGGCGAAGCCCGCCGCGGCGAGCTCTTCGAAGACCGCGGCGCGGATCGCCTCGGTCTTGTCCTCGCGTAGTACGGCGGCGCCTGCCGGGGTCCGGCGCGCCGCCGCGGAGTCGTTCCCGCTGCCGTCTTGTGCCATGCCTTGAGCATAGCGTCACGACGCTACGGTTGCGTTTCGACGTGGGCACCCTTTAGTGTCGACGTCGCGACGATACGGCCCCGTTCCGTCGTATGGCTCCGTTCTCGTTCCCCCGCCCCCGTACGCAAGCGAAAGCGGCCTCCTCCATGCCCCAGACCCTCGCGCCCCCGGCCCCGACGCCCACCCGGGCGCCCGCCCCCGGCGCCTCCCCCGATCCCGAGCTGCGCGCGCTGGCCGAACGACACGGCCTCACGGTGAGCGGCGCCCGCCCCTCGCTGCCGGAGTACACCCGGCAGCTGTGGCACCGGCGGCACTTCATCACCTCGTTCGCCAGCGCCAAGCTCACCGCGATGTACACCACCGCCAAGCTCGGCCAGCTCTGGCAGGTCCTGACCCCCCTGCTCAACGCGGCCGTCTACTACTTGATCTTCGGTGTGCTGATCGGCACCAAGAGGGGCGTCCCGGACTACGTCCCGTTCCTGGTGACCGGCGTCTTCGTCTTCACCTTCCTGCAGAACTCGGTGATGGCCGGCACCCGGGCGATCTCCGGCAACCTCGGCCTGGTGCGCGCGCTGCACTTCCCCCGCGCCTGCCTGCCGATCTCGTTCTGCCTGGCACAGCTCCAGCAACTGCTGTACTCGATGGGCGTGCTGGCGGTCATCCTGCTGTGCTTCGGGCAGGTCCC
Source organism: Streptomyces lydicus (assembly GCF_004125265.1). GTDB lineage: Bacteria > Actinomycetota > Actinomycetes > Streptomycetales > Streptomycetaceae > Streptomyces > Streptomyces lydicus_C. Next base: position 5,645,011 of record NZ_RDTE01000003.1, on the reverse strand, counting down.
GACCTGGTCGTGGCTGCTGGTCGTGCCGGCGCTGACCCTGCAGTTCGTCTTCAACACCGGCCTGGCGATGGTCATGGCGCGGATGGGCGCGAAGACCCCGGACCTGGCGCAGCTGATGCCCTTCATCATGCGGACCTGGATGTACGCGTCCGGCGTGATGTTCAGCATCAGCGTGATCCTGCAGGGCAAGCACCTCCCGCAGTTCGTGGTGGTGCTGCTGAACGGCAACCCCGCCGCGGTCTACATCGACCTGATGCGCTTCGCCCTGATCGACAGCTTCACCGCGAAGCAACTGCCGCCGCACGTCTGGGCGTTCGCGGCCGGCTGGGCCCTGCTGGCCGGTGTGGCGGGCTTTGTGTACTTCTGGAAGGCCGAGGAGCGGTACGGACGTGGCTGAGGTCATGACGGAGCAGAGGAACGGTACGGACATGACCGAGCGCACCAACGGCACCCGCCCGGCACAGACCGCCGAGGCCCGCGTCCCCACGGTGATCGCGGACGACCTGCACATCGTCTACCGCGTCTACGGCACCGGCGCGGGCAAGGGCAGCGCCACCGCGGCGCTGAACCGGATCGTGCGCCGCAAGCCCTCCACGGGCGTGCGCGAGGTGCATGCGGTCAAGGGGGTTTCCTTCACCGCCTACCGCGGTGAGTCGATCGGCCTGATCGGCTCCAACGGTTCGGGCAAGTCGACGCTGCTCAAGGCGGTCGCCGGCCTGCTGCCCGCCGAGCGCGGCAAGGTCTACACCCACGGCCAGCCCTCGCTGCTGGGCGTCAACGCGGCCCTGATGAACGACCTGACCGGCGAGAAGAACGTCCTGCTGGGCGGCCTGGCCATGGGCATGAGCCGCGAACAGGTCCGCGAGCGCTACGACGGCATCGTCGACTTCTCCGGCATCAACGAGAAGGGCGACTTCATCTCGCTGCCGATGCGCACCTACTCCTCCGGCATGGCCGCCCGCCTGCGGTTCTCCATCGCCGCCGCCAAGGACCACGACGTCCTGATGATCGACGAGGCGCTGGCCACCGGCGACCGCAGCTTCCAGAAGCGCTCCGAGGCCCGCATCCGCGAACTGCGCAAGGAGGCCGGCACGGTCTTCCTCGTCAGCCACAACAACAAGTCCATCCGCGACACCTGCGACCGGACCCTGTGGCTGGAACACGGCGAACTCCTGATGGACGGCCCGACGGACGAGGTCATCGAGGCCTACGAGGCGCACCGCTAGGCGGTGTCCGCGGGAACGGGAACGGCCCCGGAAGCATGAGCTTCCGGGGCCGTTCGCCGTGGCGCGGGCGTCAGCCGTGGCGCGGCATCAGCTGTGGGTGCGCAGCAGCGTGCGCATCGTGCGCATGGCCACGGACAGGTTCGCCAGGTCGAACCCTTCCGAGCCGTAGATCTCCTCCAGCGTCGCCCGCGCGCGGCTGAGGATCGCCGCGTTGGCCTGCTCCCAGGCCTTGAACCGCTGCTCCGGCGTCGAGGTGCCGTTGCCCTCCGACAGCACGTCGGCGGTCAGCGCCGCATGGGCCGCGAACAGGTCCTCGCGGATCGAGGCGCGGGCCATCGACTGCCAGCGGTCGTTGCGCGGCAGCTCCAGGATGCGGTCCAGGAGCTGGTTGATCCGCAGCCGCTCGCCCAGGTCGTAGTAGACCTCGGCGACGGCCAGCGGCTCCTTGCTCATCCGGTCCGCGACGGCGACGATGTCCAGCGCCGGGAAGACCGACGAGAAGCCGGACACCTGGACGGCCAGCGCCTCGGGCACGCCCGCGGCGGTCAGCTCCTCCAGGATCGCCTGGAACCACTCCAGGTCGCCGCCCTGCAGCAGGTTCGGCAGTTCCTTCCAGAGCCCGGCGACCCGCTCGGCGAAGAAGCCGATGGTCTCCGACAGCTCCAGCGGCTGCGGGCGGTTGTTGAGCAGCCAGCGGGTGCCGCGCTCGACCAGCCGCCGCGAGTGCAGCCGGATCCGGGTCTGGACATCGGCCGCGACGACATTGTCGAGCGCTTCGACGTCGTCCCAGACCTGGTTCAGCCCGAAGATCGCACGGGCCGCGGTGTGCGCCCGCACGACCTCTTCGAGGGAGGCCCCGGTCTCCTCCCGCATCCGGTGCAGGAAGCTCGTACCGCCGGTGTTGACGGTGTCGTTGACCAGCACCGTCGTGACGATCTCACGGCGCAGCGCATGCCCGTCGACCTGCTCGGCGAAGCGCTCGTGGAGCGCCGAGGGGAAGTAGGCGTGCAGCAGCCGCTGGAGGTAGGGGTCGTCCGGCAGCCCGGTCTGGATCAGCGACTCGGCGACCGTGATCTTGGTGTACGCCAGGAGCACCGCGGTCTCGGGCTGGGTCAGCCCGCGCCCGGCGTTCAGCCGCTCACGGATCTGCCGGTCGGTGGGCAGGAACTCCAGCGCCCGGTCCAGGTCGCCGTCGCGCACCAGGCGGCGCATGAAGCGCTGCTGGGCGTGGAGCATGCTGGAGGACTGGGCGAGAGCCAGCGCCAGTGCGGTGTTCTGCGCGTAGTTGTTGCGCAGCACCAGCGCGCCGACCTCGTCGGTCATCTCGGCCAGCAGCTTGTTGCGCTGCTTGACGGTCATATCGCCGTCCGCGACCACGGCGTTGAGCAGGATCTTGATGTTCACCTCGTGGTCGGAGGTGTCCACACCGGCGCTGTTGTCGATCGCATCGGTGTTGATCCTGCCGCCCGCCATGGCGAACTCGATCCGGCCCAGCTGGGTCAGGCCCAGGTTGCCGCCCTCGCCGACGACCTTGACCCGCAGGTCCTCGCCGTTGACCCGGATGGCGTCGTTGGACTTGTCGCCCACATCGGCGTCGGTCTCCGCCGAGGACTTCACATACGTCCCGATGCCGCCGTTCCACAGCAGGTCGACCGGCGCCTTGAGGATGGCCTGCATCAGGTCGGCGGGCGTCATCTTCTTGACCCCGGCGTCGATGCCGAGCGCGGCCCGCACCTGCGCGTTGATCTGGATGGACTTGGCCGAGCGCGGGTGGATGCCGCCGCCCTGGGACAGCAGCTCGGTGTTGTAGTCCGCCCAGGAGGAACGGGACAGTTCGAAGAGCCGGCGGCGTTCGGCGTAGGAGGTCGCCGCGTCCGGGTTCGGGTCGATGAAGATGTGCCGGTGGTCGAAGGCGGCGACCAGCCGGATGTGCTCGCTGAGCAGCATGCCGTTGCCGAAAACGTCACCGGACATGTCGCCGACGCCGACCGCGGTGAAGTCCTCGGTCTGGGTGTCGTGGCCCAGCTCGCGGAAGTGGCGCTTGACCGACTCCCAGGCGCCGCGGGCGGTGATGCCCATGCCCTTGTGGTCGTAGCCGGCGCTGCCGCCGGAGGCGAAGGCGTCACCGAGCCAGAAGCCGTACGACTCGGCGACCTCGTTGGCGATGTCGGAGAACGTCGCGGTGCCCTTGTCGGCGGCGACGACCAGGTAGGTGTCGTCCTCGTCGTGCCGGACGACGTTCTGCGGGTGGACGACCTCGCCGCCGACGAGGTTGTCGGTGATGTCCAGCAGACCGGAGATGAAGGTCTTGTAGCAGGCGATGCCCTCGGCCAGCCAGGCGTCCCGGTCCTGCGAGGGGTCCGGGAGCTGCTTGCCGACGAAGCCGCCCTTGGCGCCGACCGGCACGATGACGGTGTTCTTGACCATCTGCGCCTTGACCAGGCCCAGGATCTCCGTACGGAAGTCCTCCCGGCGGTCCGACCAGCGCAGACCACCGCGCGCGACCTTGCCGAACCGCAGGTGGACGCCCTCGACCTTCGGGGAGTACACCCAGATCTCGTACGCCGGGCGGGGCGCCGGCAGGTCGGGGATGGCCTGCGGGTCCAGCTTCATGGACAGGTAGGCGTGCGGCCGGCCCTCGCTGTCCTTCTGGTAGTGGTTGGTGCGCAGGGTCGCCTTGATGACGGTGAGGAAGGAGCGCAGGATCCGGTCCTCGTCCAGGGAGGCGACCTGGTCGAGCGCGGCGTCCAGCTCCTCCAGCAGGGCGTCGGTCAGCTCCGTGCCGGCCCGCTGCCGGCCGGGGGACATCCGCGCCTCGAAGAGGGAGACCAGCAGCCGGGTGGTGTGGACGTTGTTGGAGAGGGTGTCCTCCATGTACGTCTGGCTGAAGGTCGCACCGGCCTGCCGCAGGTACTTGGCGTAGGCCCGCAGGACCATCGCCTGGCGCCAGTTGAGGCCCGCCCGCAGCACCAACGTGTTGAAGTTGTCGCTCTCGGCCGCGCCGGTCCACACCGCGGTGAACGCGTCCTGGAAGCGCTCGCGCGCGTCGTCGCCCTTGACGTGCTCGGGCATCCGCAGCCCGAAGTCGTAGACCCAGGCGATGGTGGAGTCGGCGCAGCGCAGCTCGTGCGGGCGCTCGTCGACGACCTCGACGCCCAGGCGGTTCAGGCCGGGCAGCACCCGCGACAGCGAGACCGGCTCGCCCCTGCGGTAGATCTTGAAGCGGCGCTCGCCCGGGCCCGCATTGACCGGCTCGTAGAGGCTGACGGAGAAGTCGTGGCCGGGCTCGCCGGTGAGCTTCTCCAGGTGCTGGAGGTCGGCGACGGCGCTGCGCGGGCTGTTGTCGGCCTTGTAGCCCTCGGGGAAGGCGTGGCCGTAGCGGCGCAGCAGCTCGGCGGCGCGCTCCTCGCCGACCTCGGCGGTCAGCGCCTCGCCGAAGCCGTCGGCCCACGAGCGGGCGGCCTCCACCAGCCGGCTTTCGAGGCGGTCGGCGGCGGCGTCGGTGAGCTCGGGAAGGCTGGCGCCGGGCTCGACCCGGATGACGAAGTGCAGCCGGGAGAGGATCGACTCGGTGTTCCAGGCGGTGAAGTCGACGCTGGTGCCGCCGAGCTCTTCCTTGAGGATGTCGATCAGGCGCAGCCGCACCGCGGTGGTGTAGCGGTCGCGCGGGAGGTAGACCAGCGCGGAGTAGTAGCGGCCGTACTCGTCCTGGCGGAGGTAGAGCCGCAGCCGGCGGCGTTCTTGCAGGTAGAGGACGCTGGTGGCGATGGAGCGCAGCTCGTCGACCGGGGTCTGGAACAGCTCGTCGCGCGGGTAGGTCTCCAGGATCTGCAGCAGGTCGCGGCCGTCGTGGCTGTCGGGGCTGAACCCGGCGCCCTCCAGGACCTCGGCGACCTTGCGGCGGATGACCGGGACGCGGCGCACGGACTCGGTGTACGCGGCCGAGGAGAACAGGCCCAGGAAGCGCCGCTCACCGATGACATTGCCCTCGGCGTCGAACTTCTTGACGCCGACGTAGTCGAGGTAGGAGGGGCGGTGGACGGTGGCGCGGCTGTTGGCCTTGGTCAGGATGAGCAGCTTGTGCTCACGGGCCTTGGCGCGGGCGTCCGCGGGCAGCCGGTTGAAGGACGGCGAGACGGGGTGGCCGTCGGCGCTCTCGTGGTGCGGCGGGTCGGCGCGCAGGATGCCCAGGCCCGTGCCGGGCACGGCGGTCAGCACGTCCTCGTCGACGCCGCCCTCACCGGGCACCGAGGCCAGCTCGTACTCGCGGTAGCCGAGGAAGGTGAAGTGGTCGGCGGACAGCCACCGCAGCAGTTCCTGGGCCTCCTCGATGTCCTCGCCGCGCAGATCGCCGGCGATCGGCTCGGCGGGCAGCGCATCGGCGATACGGCCGGCGGCGGCGCGCATCTTCTCCCAGTCCTCGACGGCCTCGCGGACGTCGGACAGCACCCGCAGCAGGTCCGCGGTGATCTGCTTCAGGTCCTCGCGGTCGGTCTCGCGGTCCATCTCGACATGGATCCAGGACTCGGTGACCGCGTCGTGCGGCAGCTTCGCGCCCTTGCCGTTCTTGCTGTGTGCGTCGCAGCTGGAGTCGAAGACCTCGATGAGCTTGCCGGTGACATCACGGCGGACGATCACCTGCGGGTGGATCACGACATGGATGCCGCGGCCCTGCCGGGAGAGCTCGTTGGTGACCGAGTCGACCAGGAACGGCATGTCGTCGGTGACGACCTCGACGACGGAGTGGCTGCAGGTCCAGCCGTTCTCCTCGACCGTCGGGGTGTGCACCCGGACGTTCGCGGTGCCCTGAGGACGCATCTCCGCGAGGCGGTAGTGGGAGAGCGCGGCGCCGAAGACGTCGACCGGGTCGCGGCCGGTCAGGTCCTCGGGCGCGGTGTGCAGGTAGTAGCGCTGGAGGTATCCCGCAAGGGTGTCCGGGTCGAGCCCCCGTACCGGGTGCTTACCCCCGGCCGGGCTGCTCTCTACGACCCGGGCGGCCCTGGCGAGCAGCTCGGTCTTGGCTTCGTCCAGCTTGGTCTGCATGTCCTCTGGCTCCTGTCGCGCGCCGTTGCGTGACGTTGTGGAAGAACGTGATGGAAGCCGCACAACGCCGCCGCGACGCGAGGTGTCCTGTCGCTGTCGACGCTATGCCGCGATGAGAGAGGGCCGTGCCGTTATCGACAGTTCTTGACGAAGTCGACGGGGAGTGTCGGCCGCAAAGACCAGCGACCGCCCGGTCACGGTGGTGCCCCGGGCGCACGGCAGGGGCCTCGATGCCCCCGCGGGTTATCGCGCTGATCACGGTGCAAGGCTATCGCTCTCCACGCGGCTGCCGTCATGGGCCTTGTGCGTACAAATCCTCGGCCCGAACTTAGACCTTCTGGACAACGGCGCGGCGGGGCGGAGTGTGCGTGGCGTGCGCGCCGCCCGGCGTCCCGGGGCCGCGGGAACAGGCCCCCTGGACGATCACCGGACGGCTATCTCGCCTGCCAGCCCGACCGCCTCGGCGAGCGTGTCCACCACCGGCACCCCGGCGGCCGCCAGGCTCCCCCGGCTGTGCGATCCGCCCGTGTAGAGCACCGCATGCGCGCCCGCGTCCCGCGCGGCCACGGCATCGTCCACGGCGTCACCGATCACCACCGTACGCGCCGGATCCACGCCCTCCATCGCCGCCAGATGCCGCACCATGTGCGCGCTCTTGGTGCCCCCGGACGGCCCGGTCCTGCCCTCCACACGTACGAACCGCGACTCGATCCCGAAGTCGCGCACGATCGGCAGCAGCTCGTCGTGCCCGTACATGCTCAGAATCGACTGGCTGCGTCCGGCCGTCTGCCACCCCTCCAGGAGCATTTCCACGCCCTCGGCGAGCGCACAGCCCAGGCGGTGCGTGTTGTAGTGGCGGTGGAACGCCTCGTCCATCACCAGCCACTCGGCGTCCGTGGGCAGGCGTCCCATCAGCCGCTCGTAGAACCGCGGCACGGGCACGCAGTACAGGTCCCGGTACGTCTCGAGGGTGATCGGCTCCAGTCCGATCTCCGCGAAGGCGGAGTTCGTCGCCCCGATGACGGCGTCGATGTCATGGAACAGGGTGCCGTTCCAGTCCCAGACGATGTGTGTCGCGTGCTTCCCCATGTGGTCCCCCACGTCGTTCTCCGTGCGTTTCCCCCTGAAGAAAAAGTACCCGCCGCCACTGACAACGGCGCCGGGTCCGCCGGGCCGGAGCCGCGGACCGGCAGCCTCATCCGATCAGCTGCGGGATCTCCTGCACCCCGAACCACATGAGGTCGTGGTCCTCCGCGCCGTCGACCGTGAACTGCGCATCGTCATCGCCCTGGTCCGCCGCGCCGAGCGCCGCGGCGGCCGCCGCGATGTCCGCCTCCGCGTCCGCGGCGTCCACATGCACCGCGGCGGCCTTCGACAGCAGCACAGGACCGGCGACCCGCACCTCGCCCAGCGCCGACTGGTCCAGCCCCCGGTCCGGATCCGCCACCGCGGCACCGTCCGCCACGTCCACGGCCACCACCACGCGCCGCCGCGCCAGGTCCGGGTGCCCGGCGAGCAGCCGCAGCGAGGCCTGTGCGGCGCGGTTCAGCGCGGCGTACTCCAGCTCCTCGATGTCGTCCGAGACGTACCACTCGCGCAGCGCGGGCGTGACGGCGTACGCGTCCAGGGGGCCGGGGCCCAGTTCGCCGTTCTTGTGCGCCGCTGCGAGACCGGAAAGGGTCAGGGGGACATAGACGCGCATGGCAGCCGCTTCCGCTCGATTCGCTCGACTCCGAAGATTGTCCCGCCAGCATACGGGCGCGAGTCCCCCATCGTGCCGCCCCGGCACCCCCCGGGCCGCCCGCCGGGAGCCCGGCTTCCACCCCGCTCCCGAGGCCTCGCCACAAGCCCGCACCACGGACGGGTGAACTCTTCGCCCCCTTCCTCCCGGTCTCTTCGCGCCTTGCTGCCGTCCCGGCCGCGCCGGTACGAAGTTCCCCACCAAGAAAGCTACCGCCCAGTAATTCACGGGCCCGGCACAACGGGGGCGATCAGCAGCATGACCGGCACGAACGGCACCACGGCGCACACCACACCCACCACAGCCGCGGGCAGGGAGCGCACGGAGCGGCCCACGACGCCCGCCCCGTGCATGCCGTCCACTCCGCCCGCAGGCGCCACACCTCGTCCGCCTGCAGGCGCCACAGCTGCTCCGTCCGCCGGCACCACGCCCGCTCCCTCTGCCGGCATCGCGCCCGTGCCCTCCACCGGCGCCACGGGCGATGACGGCGGTCCTCGCACCCGCCCCACCGGCGCACCGGAAGCGGCCCCCACGGTCCCCCGGCCCCGCCGCTCTCCAGCCGACCGCCGCTCGCCCTCCGACCGCCGCCCCCTCGGCCCCGCCGGGAGCGGCCCCGGCGCGCCCGGCCGGGGCACCGGTCCGGGGCGCCGCGGCCCCGGTTCCGCAGGCCGCGGCCCCACCCGTGACGCATCACGCCCCGGCCGCCCCGCCGCCCTGGCCGCCGCCGCGAGCCGGCGGACCGGCACCCCGGCCCCGGCCACGCCCGTGAACGCGGCCGGCGTCCCCCTGCCGACCGCCGGGGCGCAGCGCAGGGCGCACGAGAGCCGGCCGCATCACTGGTTCGCCCATCAGCTGGTGCTCGCGCTCAGCGGGCAGCGCCCCGTCCACGCCCTGCTGGGGCATGCCCTGCCCGCCGCCTACGACCGGCTGGCGGAGCTCGCCCCACAGGCGCCGCTGCGGCCGGTCACGGCGTCCGGCCGGCGCGGAGAGGCCCCCACCGTGCGCGACTGCGGACTGTGCCGGCCGCGCCGCGGCGTCATCGAGGCCTTCGCCCGGATCGCGGCGGACGGGCGGCTGCGGGCCCTGGCCTTCCGGCTGGAGCTGGGCGCCGACTCCCGGTGGCGCTGCGCCGCCCTCGACATCGGCCCGTCCCCGGCCCTCAGCGGCCCGGCCTTCTGACCTGCCCGGCAGCGCAGCTGACGCCCCGCCCGGCAGCGGACCCGACCGGCCTGCAGACGCCCCGCCGGCAGCGGTCCCGTCCGGCAGCACAAAGGCGCCCCGGCCGTTCTCCGGCCGGGGCGCCCTCGTTCACACGGCCGGGGCATCAGCTGCCCGGACCGCCTCCTCGCTCACTTCTTACGGCGACGCCCGGCACTCTTCTGGGCCTTGCGCCGCTCGGCACGGGTCAGACCGTCCGCCTCGGAACGGGCCGGCACCGCCTCCTCGTCGCTGATGAAGTCGCCCTCGATGACGCTGCCGTCGCCGTCCACCTTGGGGGCGGAGAAGTGCAGCCGGTCCGGCCGCTGCGGCGCCTCCAGGCCCTTGGCGTGGATCTCCGGACGCCCGGCACCCGCGGGCACCGCCTCCTGCTCGTCCGGCGAGGCCGGCTCCTCCACCGGGACCTCCTCGACCTGCTGCTCGACCTGGACCTCCAGGTTGAACAGGTAGCCGACGGACTCCTCCTTGATGCCCTCCATCATCGCGGTGAACATGTCGAAGCCCTCGCGCTGGTACTCGACCAGCGGGTCCTTCTGGGCCATCGCCCGCAGGCCGATGCCCTCCTGGAGGTAGTCCATCTCGTAGAGGTGCTCACGCCACTTGCGGTCCAGGACGGACAGCACGACCCGGCGCTCCAGCTCCCGCATGATGTCCGAGCCCAGCTGCTCCTCGCGGGCGGCGTACTGCTCGTGGATGTCGTCCTTGGCGGCGTCGCCGATGAATTCGGCGGTGAGGCCCGCGCGGTCGCCGGCCTCGTCCTCCAGCTCCTCGACCGTCACCTTGACCGGGTAGAGCTGCTTGAACGCGCCCCACAGGCGGTCCAGGTCCCACTCCTCGGCGAAGCCCTCGACCGTCTCCGCCTGGATGTAGGCGTCGATGGTGTCCTCCATGAAGTGCGTGACCTGCTCCTGCAGGTCCTCGCCCTCCAGGACGCGGCGGCGCTCGCCGTAGATGACCTCACGCTGGCGGTTCAGCACCTCGTCGTACTTCAGGACGTTCTTCCGCGTCTCGAAGTTCTGCTGCTCGACCTGCGACTGGGCGGAGGCGATCGCCCGGGTCACCATCTTGTTCTCGATCGGTACGTCGTCGGGGACATTGGCCATCGCCATGACCCGCTCGACCATCTGCGCCTTGAACAGCCGCATCAGGTCGTCACCCAGGGAGAGGTAGAACCGCGACTCGCCCGGGTCGCCCTGACGGCCGGAGCGACCGCGCAGCTGGTTGTCGATGCGCCGGGACTCGTGCCGCTCGGTGCCCAGGACGTAGAGCCCGCCGAGCTCCTTGACCTCCTCGAACTCCGCCTTGACCGCGGCCTCGGCGCGCTCCAGGGCTGCGGGCAGCGCGGCCGCCCACTCCTCGGCGTGCTCGACCGGGTCCAGGCCGCGCTGGCGCAGCTCCGCCTCGGCGAGGTCGTCGGGGTTGCCGCCGAGCTTGATGTCCGTACCACGGCCGGCCATGTTCGTGGCGACCGTCACGGCGCCCTTGCGGCCGGCCTGCGCGATGATCGGCGCTTCCCGGTCGTGCTGCTTGGCGTTCAGCACCTCGTGGGCGACACCGCGCTTGTTGAGCTGCTGGGAGAGGTATTCGGACTTCTCGACCGAGGTGGTGCCGACCAGGATCGGCTGGCCCTTGCCGTGCTTCTCGACGATGTCCTCGACGACCGCGTCGAACTTCGCGGTCTCGGTGCGGTAGATCAGGTCCGCCTGGTCCATACGGACCATCGGGCGGTTCGTCGGGATCGGGACGACACCGAGCTTGTAGATCTGGTGGAACTCGGAGGCCTCGGTCATGGCCGTACCGGTCATGCCGGAGAGCTTGTCGTAGAGGCGGAAGAAGTTCTGCAGGGTGATCGTGGCGAGGGTCTGGTTCTCGTCCTTGATCTCCACGCCCTCCTTCGCCTCGATGGCCTGGTGCATGCCCTCGTTGTAGCGGCGGCCGGCGAGGATACGGCCGGTGTGCTCGTCGACGATCATGACTTCGCCGTCGATGACGACGTAGTCCTTGTCGTTCTTGAAGAGCTCCTTGGCCTTGATCGCGTTGTTGAGGTAGCCGACGAGCGGGGTGTTCACGGACTCGTACAGGTTGTCGATGCCCAGCCAGTCCTCGACCTTGCTGACACCGGACTCGTGGATACCGACGGTGCGCTTCTTCTCGTCGACGTCGTAGTCGCCGGTCTCCTCGATGCCGCGCTGCGGGTTGGCGGCCTCGCCCCGCTTCAGGCGGCGCACCAACTTGGCGAAGTCGCCGTACCACTTGGTGGCCGAGTCCGCCGGGCCGGAGATGATCAGCGGCGTACGGGCCTCGTCGACGAGGATCGAGTCGACCTCGTCGACCACCGCGAAGTTATGGCCCCGCTGGACGAGTTCGTCCTGCGACCAGGCCATGTTGTCACGCAGGTAGTCGAAGCCGAACTCGTTGTTCGTGCCGTAGGTGATGTCGCAGTTGTACTGCTCACGGCGCTGGGCCGGGGTCATGTCGGCGAGGATGCAACCGACGGTCAGGCCCAGGAACTTGTGGACGCGGCCCATCATCTCGGAGTCGCGCTCGGCCAGGTAGTCGTTCACCGTGATCAGGTGGACGCCCTTGCCGGACAGGGCGTTGAGATACGTCGGGAGGGTACCGACCAGGGTCTTGCCCTCACCGGTCTTCATCTCGGCGACGTACCCCAGGTGAAGGGCCGCGCCGCCCATCAGCTGGACGTCGTAGTGCCGCTGGCCGAGCACGCGCTTGGCGGCCTCGCGGACCGTGGCGAACGCCTCGGGCAGCAGATCGTCGAGGCTCTCGCCGTCGGCGTAGCGCTCCTTGTACTCATCCGTGAGGGCGCGCAGCTCCGCGTCGGAGAGCGCCGCGAAGTCCTCCTCGATGGAGTTGACCTGGCCCGCGATGCGGTGCAGTTTGCGCAGGATCTTTCCTTCGCCTGCACGCATGATCTTCGTCAAGACGGACACTTGGGCTGGTCTCCTTGCCGGTCGGGCCTGCACGGTCGAGTGCGCGGGCGCGGCATTTTTCCAAGGGGGCAGGCCCCGCCGCAACGGCCATCGTAAAGGAGGACGCTGCCGGGCCGGGAGGTCCGCCGCAGCGAACCCCGCTGTCCCCTCCCCAGCGTGAACGCACGAGGCCACGAGAAGGTGCCGGGCAGGTGCCGGGAATCGCGCGGAAAACCCTTCGCCACGCTGCGCGGCACCTTGCAGACTCACGTCATGGAGCCCGTCACCCTCGCCACCGAGCGCCTTGTGCTGCGTCCCTTCGAGCCCTCCGACGCGCCCGCGGTGCATGCCGCGTGCCAGGAGCCCGATATTCCACGCTGGACGAGTGTCCCGTCACCGTACGGCATCGAGGACGCGGAGCATTTCGTGGGCACCGTCTCTCCCGAGGGCTGGCGCGACGACACCACGTACAACTTCGCCGTGGTCTCCCGGGCTGACGGCTCCCTGGTGGGCGCGATGGGCCTGGTACGCCTCGACCGGCTGCACACCCCCGAGCGGCAGGCCGAGCTGGGCTACTGGACCGCCAAGGAGCACCGCGGCCGCGGCTGCACCGCCGAGGCGGGCCGTGCCGTGGTGCGCTGGGGCTTCGAGGCCCTGGGAGTGGAGCGCCTGGAGTGGCACGCGGAGGCCGGAAACGAAGGCTCCCGGGCGGTGGCCCGCAAGCTCGGCTTCCACATGGAGGGCATGCTGCGCGCCAAGACGGTGCGCGACGGCACCCGCCGGGACGTCTGGATCGGCTCCCTGCTCCCGTCCGACTTGCCCGGGGAAGCCGGGGAAGCCGGGGAAGCCGGGGAGCGCGCACCGGCCGGCCGCGGCAGCACCCGCCGCCCGGACGCGACGCCGTATCTGCCCTACCCCGGCTGACGACCGGCTGACGGTGCGCGCGGCCGCTGTCCTGTCCCGGCCGGGCAGCGGCCGCGCGCACCGGCCCGGGCAGCCCGCCACGCCCCGGTGGTCCCGCGCCCGCCCGGGCGTGGGCAACGCCGCCACCAGCGGCGATTCCCGTGCCCGGGGCCGTTGTCAGTGCCCGCCCCTACGCTGTGCCGCATGACCGCCGTGACGCAGCCACCGCCTCTGCCGCAGCCTGTGACCGCCCTGTCCCGCGACGACGCCCGGCGCATGGCGCTGCGGGCGCAGGGGCTGCTGGGCGCCCCGGACCGCCGGGCCGGTGTGCGCGGGGTGCTGCGGCATCTGGGCGCGGTGCAGCTGGACACGATCTCCGTGCTGGCCCGCTCCCATGAGCTGGTGCCGTACGCCCGCCTCGGCGCCGTCGGCCGCCCCGCCGTCGAGGCCGCCTACTGGACCGCTTCCCCTTCCGGCGCGTCCGCGGCACGGCCCCACAGCTTCGAGTACTGGTCGCACGCCGCCTGCATCCTGCCCATCGAGGAGTGGCCGCACTTCGCCTTCCGCCGTCGCGCCCGGCGCGCCAAGGGCCACCGCTGGCATGTCATGGAGGACCGTGAGCGCTCGTGCGCCGCCGTCCTGGACCGCCTGAAGGCCGACGGCCCGCTGACCACCTCGGAGCTGGGTGGCGGGCGGAAGGGCGGCGAGTGGTGGGACTGGTCCGAGACCAAGATCGCGGTGGAGTGGCTGCTGGACACCGGCGAGGTGGTCTGTACCGAGCGCCGCGCCTGGAAGCGCGTCTACGACCTCGCCGAGCGCGCCGTCCCTGACGCCCTGCTCCACGACGATCTCGACGACTCCACGTGCATCCGCCGCCTGGTCGCCCAGGCCGGCGCCGCCATGGGCGTGGCCACCCGCGCCGACCTCGCGGATTACCACCGTCTCAAGGCCGAGCAGGTCGATGCCGTGGTCGCCGACTCCGGTCTGGTCCCGGTCGAGGTCGAGGGCTGGGGAAAGCCCGCCTGGGCCGATCCCGCCGCGCTGGCCGCCCCGCCCCGCGGCCGGCACCGCACCACCCTGCTCTCGCCCTTCGACTCCCTGATCTGGGACCGGCCGCGCACGGAGCGGATCTTCGGCTTCACGCACCGGCTGGAGGCGTACGTCCCCCGCCCCCGGCGGATTTACGGGTATTTCGCGATGCCCCTGCTGGCGGGCGGCCGGCTGGTGGGCCGGGTGGACCCGGCGCGCGAGGGCAGCACTCTCGTCGCCCGCCAGGTCTCGATGCAGGACGCCAAGGCCGTCGCCCCGATGGCCGGTGCCCTTCGAGAGGCCGCGACCTGGGTCGGCTGCGACGGGGTGCGCATCGAGCGCTGCGACGACCCGAAGCTGGCCACCGCACTGCGTGCGGAACTCACCCTTACGGGCGACCGGTAGTACCCGGCCGATGGCTGCGGGCGGGGCTCGCCCGCCCCCGGTCACCGGCACACCGAGGCCGTACTCACCGGGCCGACGGGGCACGGCCGGCCGTCCTCACGGGCTCACGGGCCCCCGGCTCACCGGCTCACCGGCTCACCGGATCTCGAGGATCTTCTCCCGCATCGCGTACACCACCGCTTCCATCCGGGAGTGCAACTGCAGCTTCTCCAGGATGTTGCGAACGTGGTTCTTCACCGTGTTCTCGGAGATGAAGAGTTCCTTGGCGATGTCACGGTTGTTCATGCCCGTGGCGACCAGCTTGAGGACTTCCAGCTCACGGTCGGTGAGCCGGGGCGCGGGCACCAGCCTGCGCTCGTCCGTACGCTGGATCATCGACTTGAACTCCGTCAGGAGCTTGGACGCCATCGACGGGCTGATCTGCGACTGGCCGTCCGCCACGGCGCGGATCGCGGTCGCCACCTCGTCGGTGGAGATCTCCTTGAGGAGGTAGCCGGTGGCACCGGCCTTGATCGCGTCGTAGAGATCGGCCTCTTCGTCGCTGATCGTCAGCATGATGATCTTCGCGCTGGGGGCCACCTCCTTGAGGGAGGTGCATGCCTCGATTCCGCCGCGCCTGGGCATCCGGACGTCCATCAGCACGATGTCGGGCAGCAGATCCGCGGCCTTGTCGACCGCCTCCGCACCGTCCCCCGCCTCACCGACGACCTGGATGTCCTCTTCCTGGGCCAGCACGATCTCCAGACCCCGCCGGAAGAGTGCATGATCGTCCACGACCAGGACCCGGATCGGCTCCTTGCGCGGCATGCTCATGGCCCGGCCTGCCTCGTCGTCACCGCCGGCACCGCCGTGGTCATCGTCCGCGGTGTCGCGCACAGGCCCGAAACTGTCCCCCATGGGTCCTCCCCGTCAACTACTCGGCCGCGAGGCCAGAGCTTGGAAATAAGGCTGGTTGACAACAGCCCCCTGCCGGCCCGATCGATGCCATACGACCGCCTCCCCGGCACGTCGCCGTTACGTGTCCACATACTCCCTGGTCGGCACAAACACTATACGGCTTCAACTCCTGCCCCCTCCGGGCACGATGGTGCCCCCGGCGTGCGCCGGGGGCACCGAGCGAGTGGGGTTCAGCCACCCAGCGCGCCGCCTGCGCCGCCGGGCTCCTCCTCCCCGAACAAGTCGGGGTTCAGGTGAATGACTCCGTAGTCGTAGGCGTGCCGGCGGTAGACGACACTCGGCAGCTTGGTGTCGGCGTCGACGAAGAGGTAGAAGTCGTGCCCGACCAACTCCATTTCGTTGAGCGCCTGGTCGAGCAGCATCGGCGCGGCCGAATGAGTCTTCTCGCGGACGACCAGGGGCCCTTCGCCCTGGACGTCGATACATCCCATCTTCGTGGTCGGCACCGTCTGGCCGGCCTCGGCGGCGGCCAGTTCGCCGTTGGTGTTCAGGCTCGCGGCGTCCGGCACGCTGACGGCGACCTCACTCGCCGGGATGCGGCCGTTGCCGCGACGCGAGTAGCGCTTGTCGTGCTGCTTGCGCAGACGCGCCTCGAGCTTCGCGGTGGCCAGATCCAGTGCGGCGTACGCATCGGCAGCGGCGGCCTCGGCCCGGACCACCGGGCCACGGGAGTGGAGCGTGATCTCCACCCGGTCGGAACGGTCGGCCTGCCGCGGGTTGGGCTCCTTGGACACCTCGACGTCCAGGCTGATCACCTTGGCGTCGAGCTTCTGGACTTTGTCCAGCTTCAGCTTCTCGGCCACGTGCTTACGGAACCGCTCGGGCACCTCTGTCTTGCGGCCCTTGACGACGATGTCCACGCAGAACTCCGTTCCCGGATCACTCCGCTCATCAGGCGGAGCAATTCCTTCTTGCACCAGGCTCCGGTGGTTGCCGAAGCCTCGGACTTGGCGACTTTCACCTCCTCCTCCCCCGACGACCGGCTCTCCACTCCCCCGTTTTCAGGGTCGTCGCAAACGCCCCTGAACGCACCCATCACGACATTCGAGGCAAACCACTCGCCAAGTCCTCACAACCGAACATAGCTCTCCCGGACGGATGTCGGCACCCCCTCGGAGCCCTCGGCTCCATTTGGGTGACTTTTCCTCCTCGCCTATCTGCCACGTGGTAAGGACTCCCTCGCTTCACGACCGGTGGCGAACGCACTGCGGGGTGCCGCCACGACCGCGGCTCCGATCACCCGGCCGGCGGCCGCCCTGACCGCACGGGCCGCCTCGGCGAGGGTGGCCCCCGTGGTCACCAGATCGTCCACCAGCACCACTGACCGCCCCGTCAGCAGCCTCGCGGCAGGGCCCGGCACCTCCAGTGCACCGGCGACATTCGCCAGCCGCTGGCGGGCGCTCAGTCCCGCCTGGTCGGCCACCACGCGACGCTGCCGCAGCACATCGAGCACCCGGACCCCCACGCCCGCCCGCCGCAGCTCCCCGGCCGCCCGCAGCGCCATCCTGCGCACCGGATCATGGCCGCGCCCTGCCACTGCTCTCCGGGCCGAGGGCACCGGCACCAGCAGCTGGGAGCCGGTCTCCGCCCCCAGCCCTCGCACCGCCCCGGCCAGCACCGCCCCCAGCGGCCCGGCCAGCCGCAGGGCACCCCGCTCCTTGTGGGCCAGCAGCACCGCCCGCACCTCGTCGGCATAGGGCGCGCCTGCCCACACCCGGGGCAGCCCCGCCGGGCCCGGCCACGGGCGCACCCGCTGCGCCCCGCGTCCGTCCCGCGCCAGCCCCCGGCGGCACTCCGCACACAGCTCCGTACGCGGCCGGCCACACCCCGCGCAGTCGACCGGGAGCACCAGATCTGCCAGTTCTCGCCACACCCCCTGCATGACTCCACTGTCCCGCCGTCCAGGCCCGGCCACCACCCCTGTGGATAACCGTGGCCGCGGACCTGCCGCTCCGCGGGACCTGCCGGATCTGCGGCCTGTCGGTCCGCGGGGCGTGGGCCTGGGGCGTGGGCCTGGGGCTGGGCCTGGGGCTGGGCCTGGGGCTGGGCTGCCTGGGACCTGCGGGATCAGCAGGCGCCGGTCGGCGCGGCAGCCCGCATGGCCCGGCCACCCGTCACCGTCCACCGCTCACGGTCACCGGTCACACCCACCGGCCACTGACGACCGCCCACCGGGGCAACTCGGCACTCACCCGGGATAGACCGGCGCCGTCCCGTCCTTCGCCACGGTCTTCCAGTTCGCGTCCGGAGGCAGCCGCACTATGCCCTCCGTGGCATCGGCGATCAGCGGCCGGGTCTCGTCCTCCGAGGCCGCCACCGCGATGACGCCGTTGACGCCGGGCAGGGTCTGCGCGTTGGACGCCGAGCCGTCGGTCTCCATGAACTGCATCTGCTGCACTCCGCCGGACTCCCGCCCGACGACCACCAACCGGCTGCCGCCCGCCCAGGATGCGGCCACCACGTCCTCCAACTGCGGTGCGATCGGCCGCAGTTCCTGCACCGAGAGTTCCGGGTGCGCCGAACTCCCGCCACGCTCGACCCGGCCCAACTGGAGTGTCGTACGGCCCTTGTCCTCCACCAGGACCGCGATCCGGATGCCGTCGGCGGCCACCTTGATCGCCTTGATCCGGCGGTCGCCGAGACCGGGCACCGCGACCTTTTCCGGGGCACTCTTGCCCTCGCGCAGCCGCAGCAGCCGCGAACCGTGCGCATCGCGGTCCGCGATCCACAGATCGCCCAGGCCGTCCCAACTCGGCGCCGTCAGCCCCATATCGGGGCTCTTGGCCGAACCCGTACTGGTCACCAGCGGATCACCGCGCTCGATGCCGTCCTCCAACGGGGCCACATACAGCGACCGGCCGTCGCCCGACACACCCGCCGCGGTGTCCTCGCCGCGCGAGATGGCGACCGAGCGCAGCGGGGTCTTGCCGGTGCCGAACGGCCCGCGCACCGGCGTGGGTTCGGTCGCGGAGTCCGACATGCCGACGACCTTGTGGTCGGCGTCGATGAAGTACTCCTTGCCGGAGTGCCCGGTGCCCGGGGAGGGGGCGAAGTCCTGCTCGGCCTGCTCCTGGGACAGTGAACACAGCGAGTTGCCGCTGTTGTCCTGGAGCTCGACCTCGCTGATCTTCGAAGCCCGCGTCATGTCCTGGACGGTGAAGAAGAGCTGAGCCGCCATCTGCTTGCACTGGGTGGTGTCGGTGTTCACCGCGCCCTTGCTGAGCTTGACCCGCAGCGCGTTGGAGTCGTCCAGCGCCAGGTCGTGCGCGGCCAGCCGGGTGCCGGTCGGGAAGGCCGAGGTCGTCACGTGGTTCAGCCAGTCGGTGGGCCCGGACAGCAGCGCCTCCACACTGGCCGTGATCGGCTTTATTCGCTGCCGCAGATAGACCGGGTCCGCGACGAGCACGTTCCGGTTCGCCTTCGGCTCCTCCGACTCGGAGTTGTAGGACGCGAAGTAGTACTTGTTGACGGAGCGGTAGATGCGCTGGAAGTCCGACAGCCCGAGCACCAGCCCGTTGGGCAGCCGGTCGATCCGCCACTGTCCGTCCTCCTTGATGAGGTGGATCGTCTGGCGGTAGGGCTTCTCCTCAGGGGTGTAGGCGTGGTTGTCGTCCACCGCCGCCACCTGGCTGCCGGACAGGGTGACGGTGTAGCCGTTCGAGTCCTCCCGGTTGGGGAGCGCCTTCGGCTCGGGCTTCGGGCGCTCCTGGAGCACGTTGGTGACCTGGAACGGCCGCCAGGTCCGCTTCGCCGATTTGGCCAGATACTGGGTGGCCGTACGGAAATCCGCCTCGTCACTGGTCGTGGCATCGAGGAAGCTGCGGACGATGTTGGTCGGCTGCGCACCGTCCTGCGGGGGGACTCCGTAGACCCGCACCTGCGACTCGCCTTCGGAGCGCGGCGACTGGTCGACCGAGGTGACGTCCCCGCTGTCGGGCATCGACGCACAGCCGGCCAGCAGCGCCGCCGCACAGCCCAGCAGCAGGAATGTCCGCGCCGGCCCGGCTCCCCTGCGGGTGCGCGTACGGGGTCCGGTCCCCGCCTCGTGCCCGCCTCCGCGCTCAGTGTCCACGCAGCCCGCCTTCCCGATCCACGCCCCGTTCTGCTTCCTGCTCGGTCCGGTCCTCATCGGCCGGCTCGTCGGTGCGCGCGCTCTCGTCGCGCACCGTCTCGTCGCTCCCTGCGTCCCCGCTGTGCGGCACCACACGGGCACCGTTGCCGGGCAGCGCCGTCGGGTCGGCTGCCGGCCAGGACACCTTCGGCTCCAGGGCGGAGACTGCGGTGTCGGCCGCGTGTGACGCACGGGTCTGCACCGGGATCGTGGACGTCTTGCGCGCCGCTCCGGCTCGCGGCTGACCCGTCTCGTCCAGTCCGCGGTGGCGCCGCGAGTCCTCCGGCTCCAGAGGGATCGGGGACCCGCGCAGCGTCTCGCCGGCCGTACGGGGCAGCGTCAGCCGGAACTGCGAGCCGCCGCCCGGCTCGCCCCACGCCTGCAGCCAGCCGCCGTGCAGCCTGGCGTCCTCGACGGCGATGGACAGGCCCAGCCCCGTACCGCCGGTCGTACGGGCCCGGGCCGGATCCGCACGCCAGAAACGGTTGAAGACCCGGCCGGCCTCGCCGGGCTTGAGGCCGACGCCGTAGTCACGCACCGCGACGGCCACCGCGCCACCGCTCGGGCTGCCCGCGGACGCCAGCCGCACCACCACCTCGCGGCCCTCACCGTGCTCGACGGCGTTGACGACGAGGTTGCGCAGTATGCGCTCCACCCGGCGGGTGTCCGCCTCGGCGATCACCGGCTGCTCGGCGCCGCGCACCACTATCCGGGTGCCCTTGCGCTCGGCGAGCGGTTCGGCACCCTCGATGACGCGGTGCACCACATCGCGCAGATCGATCGGCTCGGCCTCCAGCGCGGCCGCCCCGGCGTCGAACCTGCTGATCTCCAGCAGCTCGGCGAGCAGGGATTCGAAGCGGTCGAGCTGGCCGCGCAGCAGCTCGGCGGAGCGCGCGGTGACGGGGTCGAACTCGTCCCGCACGTCGTGGATGACATCGGCCGCCATCCGTACGGTCGTCAGCGGCGTACGCAACTCGTGCGAGACGTCGGAGACGAATCGGCGCTGCATCCGCGACAGCTCCTCCAGCTGCTGGATCTTGACCTGGAGGTTCTGCGCCATCTTGTTGAAGGACTCGCCCAGCCGGGCGATGTCGTCCTCGCCGGTGACCTTCATCCGCTCCTGGAGGAGACCGGCGGCCAGCCGCTCGGAGATCCCCGCCGCCATCCGTACGGGCGTGACGACCTGCCGCACCACCAGCCAGGCGATCGCGCCGAGCAGGATCACGACGAACACCCCGGCCGTCGCCAGCGTCCCCGTCACCAGCTTCAGCGACTCCTCCTCCTGGCTGAACGGGAAGAGGTAGTAGAGCTGGTACTGGTTGCTGTTCACATCGTTGAGCCGCTTGCCGATGATCAACGCCGGTACGCCGTCGTCCGACCCGATGCGCTTGATCTCGGTGTACTGGCGGAACGTCCCGGATTTGGTCTCCAGCTTCCGCCGCAGCTCGGGGGGCACACTTCGCTCGGGATCGACATCGCCGGAGGCGCGCGGACCGCGGGTGCCGGGGCTGGAGTCACCGAACGGTTCGTCGGAATCGGAGCTGAGCGCCACCACGGAGAAGACGCCCTGCCCGCCGCTGGCGAGCTGTTCGACCAGGCCGGTCAGCCAGGTCGCGGAGTCCTGGGTGCCGCGGTTTCCGGTGCGCGCGGTGTCGTCGGGCCGGGTGTCGTCGGCGCCGTCGGCCATCTTCTGGGCGACGCTGAACCCGCCCACGGCCTGACTCTGCGCGGCCTGCGCCTTGGCCGTGAGCAGGCCGTTACGGACCTGGCCGACGACCACGACACCGAGCAGCAGCACCACGGCCAGCGACATCAGGAGCGTGGTCGCCACCACACGCAGCTGGATATTGCGCCGCCACAGCCGCAGGGCGGGCAGCAGCGGCCGCCGCACCCAGCGGCTGAAGAGCCGGAGCAGAGGGTGGACCGGCCCGCTCACCGCGCCGTCGGGCAGCAGCTGCCCCCCGCGCAGCAGCCAGGCGGACACCTTCCCCGAAAAGGACATATCGCCCGCCGGGTCGACGGTGCGCCCCCGCTTTCCCTCCGGGGCCGAACCGTCCCGGATCATCTCAGCTGGGCCCGGCCTTGTAGCCGACCCCGCGCACGGTCACCACGATCTCCGGCCGCTCCGGGTCCTTCTCGACCTTGGAGCGCAGCCGCTGCACATGGACATTGACCAGCCGGGTGTCGGCGGCGTGCCGATAGCCCCAGACCTGCTCCAGCAGCACCTCGCGCGTGAACACCTGCCACGGCTTGCGCGCCAGCGCCACCAGCAGATCGAACTCCAGCGGGGTCAGCGCGATCGACTGCCCCTCGCGCTTCACCGAGTGGCCGGCCACATCGATGACCAGATCACCGATCGCCAGCTGTTCGGGCGTCGGCTCCTCCGAACGCCGCAGCCGCGCCCGGATGCGGGCCACCAGCTCCTTGGGCTTGAACGGCTTGACGATGTAGTCGTCCGCGCCCGACTCGAGCCCGACCACCACATCCACCGTGTCGCTCTTGGCGGTCAGCATGACGATCGGCACTCCGGACTCGGCCCGGATCAGCCGGCACACCTCGATACCGTCCCGCCCCGGCAGCATCAGATCGAGCAGCACAAGATCGGGCTTGGTCTCGCGGAAGGCCGCGAGGGCCTTGTCACCGTCCGACACGAACGACGGCTCAAAACCTTCGCCACGCAGCACGATGCCGAGCATCTCTGCCAGTGCGGTGTCGTCGTCGACGACCAGGACGCGTCCCTTCATTCGGCCATCATCCCATTACCTGATCGTGACTTACTCCATCGTGACGTGGAACACACCTCTGCCAGCCCGTTCCGGGTCACCGGCGACACCACTCCGGCCTCGGTGACGATCGCCGTCACCAGGTCCGCCGGAGTGACGTCGAAGGCCGGGTTGTAGGCCTGTGCGCCCAGCGGCGCCACCTGTATGCCGGCGCCCGCCTCCACTCCGGGCCCCTGTGCGTACGGCAACGAGAACTCCGTCACTTCGTGGCCCGGCCGCTGCTCCACCTCGATGTCCGACCCCTCCTCGGTCTCCAGATCCACCGTGCTGGTCGGGGCCACCACCACGAACGGAACGTGGTGGTACCGCGCCAGCACCGCCAGTGGATAGCTGCCGATCTTGTTGGCCACCGAACCATCTGCCGCGATCCGGTCCGCGCCGATCAGCACCGCATCCACCTCACCCCCGGCGAACAGCGACCCTGCCGCGCCGTCCGGGAGCACCGTGTAGGCCATACCCGTGCGCGCGGCCTCGTAGGCGGTCAGCCGCGCCCCTTGCAGCAGCGGCCGCGTCTCGTCCACCCACAGCCGGCGCAGCTCACCGGCATGGTGCGCCGCCAGCGCCACCGCCAGGGCGGTGCCCTCGCCCCCGGACACCAGCGCACCCGCATTGCAGTGCGTGAGGATCCGGTGGCCGCCGCCCGGCAGCAGCTCGCCCAGCAGCGCCAGCCCGTGTTCCGCCATCCGTGCGCTGGCCTCGATGTCCTCGGCATGCACGGCCCGCGCCTCGGCCAGCGCAGCGGCCGCCTGGGCATCGGCTCCGCCGGCCGCCGCGGCGCGGTACGCGCCGGCCGCCCGCCGTACGCCGTAGCCCAGGTTGACCGCGGTCGGCCGGGCCTGCGCCAACGCCTCCACCGCTTCTTCCACGTCAAAGCCCCGCGCCGCGGCCAGTGCGACGCCATAGGCACCCGCGATGCCCAGCAGCGGCGCCCCGCGCACGGCGAGCGTCCGGATCGCCTCCACCAGCGCCGGGACGTCCGTGCAGACCCGCTCGACCTCCTCCGCCGGCAGCCGGGTCTGATCGAGGAGGACCACCACGGGCCCCTCGGGCGGCCCCTCCCAGCGCAACGACGGAATGGTGAGCGCCCCGGCGCCCGCCTCGGATACCTCGTACTGATCGCCCATTCGCTCAGTCTGCCGCCGATCGCCCCTCGAACAGAAGGTCCTCTCTCGCTCCGGGCACCGGTACACCACACCGACGGCCATGACACGATGACTGCCACCGCGGACCCCGCACCCCGGCCGCCGCGGCGGCGGACGGGCAGCAAGAAGGAGCGACGATGAACAACTCTCCGGGCTGGGCCTCGCCCGGATCCACTCCCTCCGACGAGCCGGGCCGCGGCACTCAGGAGCAGCCTCCTCGGGAAGAACAGCCCGCGCAGGAAGACCGGTCCGGCTCCGGCGAGCAGTCGCCCCCGCCGAACTGGTCCAAGGAACAGCCCCCCGCCGGCCGCTGGTCGGCCCCCACCGGCGTCCCCGGCCAGAGCGGCCCCCACGGGAGCGGTGGCCGCGCCAGCGGCGAGCGCTCCCGTGCCTCGTCGCACGGTACGGGCAGCCCCGGCCCGGGCGGCCCCGGTTGGGGCGGCAACCCCGGTCACCGGGGCAACCGCCCCGGCAGTCAGCCCCCTTGGGGCGGAGCCTGGGCACCCGGCCCGCAGGCCGCCAAGCCGGGCATCATTCCGCTGCGCCCGCTCGCCGTCGGCGAGATCCTCGACGGTGCGGTCGCCACCATGCGCGCCCACTGGCGCACGGTCCTCGGCATCTCGCTGATCGTCGCGGTCGTCGCACAAACCGCCATCACCGTGGTCAACGGCCTCTGGTTCCGGGGCGCCGGCCGCGCGCCTGCCCTGGCCGACGACAACGTCCCGCCCCTCCGCGAAACCCTGCAGCAGATGGTCAATGCGCTCGCTGCCAGCGGCATCACCGCGGCGATCGGGCTGCTCGCCGCCATCGTCGTGACGGGGCTGCTGACCATGGTCGTCAGCCGTGCCGTCCTGGGCCGCTCGGTGACCGCCGGGGAAGCCTGGCGCGATGCGCGTACCCAACTCCCGCGCCTGCTCGGGCTGCTCGTCCTGCTGCCCCTGCTCATCTCGGCGATATGCGCGGTCGGCGTGGCTCCCGGCCTCATCCTCACCGCCACCGGCACGCTGGAATCGGGGCTGCTCCTCACCCTGCTCGGCGGGCTGGCCGCCGGCATCGTGAGCATCTGGCTGGGGGTCCGCTACAGCCTCGCCTCCCCCGCCCTGATGCTGGAGAAGCAGGGCGTCATCAGCGCCATGCGCCGCTCCGCGAAGCTCGTACGGGGCGCCTGGTGGCGGGTGCTGGGGGTGCAGCTCCTCGCTTATCTCCTGGTCGGCATCGTCGAGTTCATCATCCAGATCCCGGCGACCATCGTCGCCTTCGTCATCGGCGGCGAGAGCCTCGTGGACTGGGCGAACGGCACCAGCGACACCACCAGCTGGCCTTTCCTGATCGTGCTGGGCATCGGAGCCGTCATCAGCTCCACCATCACCTTCCCGATCACCGCCGGCGTCACCGCGCTCCTGTACATGGACCAGCGCATCCGCCGCGAGGCACTCGACCTCGAACTCGCCCGCGCCGCAGGCCTCCCCGGCTACGGCACCGACGCTCCCCGCCCCCACCCGGCCACGCCCGCTCCCGCCGCCACGAGCACGACCGCCGACCACACACCGGCAACTGCCGCACCGGCCTCCGCCGGCCCCCCTGCGGACGGGGCGAAGAAGGACAACTCCGCCAACTCTGCCAACTCCGCGCCGAACGGCCCCCGTGCAGAAGACGCCCACACGGAGGACGCCCCGGAGGAAAGCACCGACGCGCACGGCCCCGAGGCGGGCACCGCGCCCGCCGAGAGCGCCACGCCCCCGCCCGCCCCGGCCACGGGCACCACCACGCCCGCCGAGGGTCCCGGCCCTCGCCCCGACGACGCCGCGCCGGGAAGCTGATGCGGTGACCAGAGGGGGGAACATGGCCGCGCTGGGGCGACTCACGGCGCGCCCCGAGGACGACATACCGGTGCGGACTCCACGCGTCCCCGCCCGCGAGGCGGCCGAACGCGAACTGTCCGACCCCCGGTACCACCAGCACGACCCCAACCCGATCCAGCAGGCCCTCGACTGGCTCTGGGCACACATCAACGAACTCGCCAACGCGGCCGCCGGCACCACCCCGGGTGGCTGGATCGGGCTCCTCGCCATCGCCGCCTGCGTCGTTCTGCTGCTCATCGCCCTCCGGCTGCGTCTCGGTGCGGTGCGCCGCACTCCGACCACGAACGGCGCGCTCTTCGCCGAAGCGCCCCGCACTGCCGCCGAACACCGGTCCGCAGCTGACCGCCACGCCGCCGAGGGCCACTGGAACCAGGCCATCCAGGACCGCATGCGGGCCCTCGTCCTCGCCCTGGAAGAGCGCACACTGCTCGCCCCCGGCCCGGGCCGCACCGCTGACGAGGCCGCCACCGAGGCCGGCCGCGCATTTCCCCGGCACGCCGACCAACTCCGCACCGCGGCCCGCACCTTCGACGACGTCACATACGGCGGCCGCCCCGGCACGGAAGCGGCATACGCCCTGCTGACCGGCCTCGACACCGATCTGCAGCACGCCAAGCCCGCCCTGGCCACCGCCCCGACCAGGAGCAGCGGATGACCGCGACCGCCACCGACGCCCCCGCGCCAACTCCCACCGCTCGTAGTCTGTGGACCCGGTTCCGCGGCCCGCTGCTGGCGCTGCTTCTTCTCGTCGTCAGCGGTGTGGTCCTCGGGGCCCTGCAGTCCGGAGAGCAGTACGGACGGCTCGACCCGCGCTCCGCCGACCGGACCGGGAGCCGGGCCCTGTCCCAACTCCTGGCCTCCCACGGCGTCACCACCCAGGTGGTGACCAGTTCCGAGGAGGCCGCCGCCGCGGCCGGGCCCGGCACCACGCTGCTCGTCACCGACCCCGACCTGCTGACACAAGATCAACTGACGGGCCTGCACACCGCCACCGCGCACACTCCCGGTCGCACCGTCCTGCTCGCCCCGCGGACGGCGACCCTCGAAACCTTCGCCCCCGGCGTCCGGATGGAGCCCCCGGCCCCTACCTCGGTACGCCGACCTGCCTGCTCGCTGCCGGATGCCCGCCGTGCGGGCAGTGCCCTCCTCGGCGGCCTCCGCTACGCCACCGCCGCCGACGGAGCCGATCGCTGCTATCCCGGCGCCGGCGCCCCCACCCTGCTGCGCCTTCCGGCCCCCGACAACGGCCGCGACACCGTGCTCCTCGGCTCCGCCGACCTCCTCTACAACCACCATCTCGCCGAGCACGGCAACGCCTCGCTGGCCCTTCAACTCCTCGGTACGCACCACCATCTGGTCTGGTACCTCCCCTCCGTGAGCGACCCGTCATCCGTTCAGGACGACCAGCGCGGTTTCCTCGACCTCATCCCCTCCGGCTGGCGCTGGGCCCTGCTCCAACTCGCCTTCGCCGCCGTGTTGGCGGCCCTGTGGCGCGCCCGCCGCCTCGGCCCGCTGGTTGCGGAAAGACTCCCCGTCACCATCCCGGCCGCCGAGACCACCGAGGGCCACGCCCGCCTCTACGAGCAGGCCAACGCCCGCGACCGGGCCGCTGACGTGCTGCGCTCCGCGACCCGCACGCGGCTCGCCCCTCTTCTCGGAGTGTCCTCGGCGCGCGCCCACACCGCCGACGTCCTCCTGCCTGCTCTCCACACCCACTTGACCTCCGCCGCCGGCACCGAAGCAGGACTCCATGCCCTGCTCTTCGGCCCGGCTCCCGCGGACGACAGAGCCTTGGTGCACCTGGCCGACCAACTCGACGCACTCGAATCCTCGATCGTTTCCCAAGAGAGGCACGCCCCCCGTGAGCACCCCGACCGCTGACAGCGCCCGAACCTCCCTGGAGGACCTGCGCACCGAGATAGCCAAGGCCGTCGTAGGCCAGGACCCCGCCGTCACCGGGCTGGTCGTCGCCCTGCTCTGCCGCGGTCATGTACTCCTCGAAGGCGCCCCCGGCGTCGCCAAGACCCTGCTCGTACGGGCCCTGTCGGCCGCCCTCGAACTCGACACCAAGCGCGTCCAGTTCACCCCCGACCTGATGCCGAGCGATGTCACCGGCTCACTGGTCTACGACGCCCGCAGCTCCGAGTTCTCCTTCCAGCCAGGCCCCGTCTTCACCAATCTCCTGCTCGCCGACGAGATCAACCGCACGCCTCCCAAGACCCAGGCGTCCCTGCTCGAAGCGATGGAAGAGCGGCAGGTGACCGTCGACGGCACAGCCCGCCCCCTCCCCGAGCCGTTCCTGGTGGCAGCCACGCAGAACCCCGTGGAATACGAGGGCACCTACCCACTCCCCGAGGCTCAGCTCGACCGCTTCCTGCTGAAACTGACGGTGCCGCTCCCCGCCCGCCACGACGAGATAGACATCCTCACCCGGCACGCAGCCGGCTTCAGCCCCCGTGACCTCGGCGCCGCAGGACTGCGCCCCGTTGCCTCCGCAGCCGACCTCGACGCTGCCCGGGCCGCGGTCGCCAAGACTGCCGTCTCCCCCGAAGTCACCGCCTATATCGTCGATATCTGCCGTGCCACCCGAGACTCCCCTTCGCTCTCTCTCGGCGTCTCCCCCCGAGGCGCCACCGCCCTGCTCTCCACGTCACGAGCCTGGGCCTGGCTCACCGGCCGCGACTATGTCACCCCTGACGACGTCAAGGCCCTTGCTCTTCCCACACTCCGACACCGCGTCCACCTCCGCCCCGAAGCGGAGATGGAAGGAGTCACCGCAGACTCCGTGATCAACGCCGTTCTCGCTCATCTCCCCGTCCCCCGCTGAGACGACACCGTGGCCCTTACCGGACGCACCGCCCTCATCTCCGCACTCGGAGCACTCTTCGTCGGCTTCGTGATGCCCAGCTGGCTCGGCGTCCTCCTCGTCCATCTCACCTTGCTGCTAGCAATTTTGTGCGACCTCCTGCTCGCCGCGCCAGTGCGAAAGCTGCATATCACCCGAACCGGTGATACGACAGTTCGACTCACAGGCGAAGCCTCCTCGCACCTCACCATCACCAACCCGAGCCGCCGCACCCTGCGCGCCACGATCCGCGACGCCTGGCCTCCGAGCACCTTCCACCCCGGTGCGGACACCTCCGAGTCCCGCCACACCCTCCGTATCCCCGCCGGCGAACGCCGCCGCCTCACCACGACGCTCCGCCCCACCCGCCGAGGCGACCATCAGGCGGTCCGCGTCACGGTCCGTTCCTTCGGCCCGCTCGGCCTGGCCGCCCGGCAAGGGAACCGGCACGTCCCCTGGACGCTGCGCGTCCTGCCCCCCTTCACCAGCCGCAAGCATCTCCCCGCCAAGCTCGCCCGTCTCCGCGAGCTCGACGGCCGCACCAGCATCCTCACCCGTGGCGAAGGAACCGAGTTCGACAGCCTCCGCGACTACACCCCCGGCGACGACACCCGCTCCATCGATTGGCGCGCCACCGCCCGCCGTCACACGCTCGCAGTCCGCACCTGGCGCCCCGAGCGCGACCGGCGCATCCTGCTCGTCCTGGAGACCGGCCGCACCTCCGCGGGCCGAGTCGGCGACATCCCCCGCCTCGACGCTTCCATGGACGCCGCCCTCCTGCTGGGCGCCCTCGCCGCCCGCGCGGGCGACCGCGTGGACCTGCTCGCCTACGACCGCCGCATACGCGCCTCCGTACAAGGCCGGACGGCACGCGACCTCCTCCCGGCCCTGACCGACGCCCTGGCGCCCCTCGAATCCGAACTGGTCGAGGCAGATGCCCGCGGCCTGGCCGCCACCATCCATCGCCGCACCCCGCGACGGTCCCTCATCGTGCTCTTCACCGGCCTGGACGCAGCCCCCGTGGAGGAAGCCCTCCTGCCCGTCCTCCCCGGCCTCGCCCAGCGCAACGAACTCATCGTCGCGGCGGTGGCCGATCCCCGCATCGAGGAAATGGCCGCCGGCCGTCACACCCCGCAGGCCGTCTACGCAGCCGCCGCAGCGGAACAGACCCACGCCGCCCGTCGCCGCACCGCAGACCGCCTCCGCCACCACGGCATCACCGTCATCGACTCCACCCCGTCCCGCCTGGCCCCCGACCTGGCCGACGCCTACCTCACCCTGAAGTCCACCGGCCGCCTGTAGATCCACCTGGCCCCCTCCCGAATACAAGCCCCCGGCAGAAGGCGACAGATACACCACCAAATATGTGGCGCGGCTAAGGGCTTGCAGATCATTAACACGTTGTCTTGATCATGCTGCTGGGGTCGCCACTCAGGGCTTGAACCCGAGCTTGGAGGGTTGTGAGGGCGGCGGGAGGGGTGGCTGCCGGCGGGATGACGATGCTGTGCGCCTTGAGCAGTGTCCTGATCTTCAGCAGGGTGCGGTGCATGGCGGTGCGGCTGCTGTCGAACAGCACGGCGAGGGGTTCCGCGGCCAGGGCGACCCGCAGGTGAAGGACGGCCGCCAGGACCTGGTCGGGGAAGGCGAGTCGGGGCGGGCGTCCGCGCTTGACGTCGCCGTCGACGGCCAAAGTGTCGGTGAGGTCGCTCAGTTGCTGCCGGGACATGCCGGTCAGGGCGGGGTCGGACAGCAGAGCACGGTCCCACTCCGGGGCCGGCTTTTGCGGAGTCCGGGGTGCTGGGATGGCAGGGCACAGATGGGGGTGCACGGCATAGTTCCAGTCGCCGTGGAAGGCGTGTCGGGTCAGTGGCAGGGCCGCCATCTCCGCGTCGCCGATCTGGACTCCGGTGGGGTAGGTGTTGGTGTCCAGCTCGGCCATGACGCGCAGTCCGGTGCGGGTGGTGGTCGCGGCGATGGACTGGACGATCACTTCGTGGCTGATCAGCGGGCGGCCGCGCCAGTTCATGGTGATGTGCGAGAAGAGCCGATGCTCGATCTTGTTCCACTTCGATGTGCCCGGCGGCAGGTGGCAAACGGTGATCGTCAGTCCTGTTTCGGCAGCGAGCCGGGCGAGTTCGAGCTTCCAGGCCCGGGTGCGGTAGCCATTCGAGCCGCCCGCGTCGGCGGTGATGAGCAGTCGTGTCGCCTGCAGGTAGGCGGCCCGGCCCTGGCCCGACCACCAGCGGCGGATCGATTCCACTGCGAACGCGGCGGTGTCGTGATCGGTGCCCACGTTGACCCAGCCGGTGTCCGCCGCGAGATCGTAGATCCCGTACGGGACGGCCTTGCCCAGCTGCGGGTCAGCGAAGTCATGGACGTTCACCGGCACCGGATCAGCCGCAGGCCGCCACTGGCGGCCGTTGTTCTTGAACTCGCCGACGAGCTCCTTCTTCTTGGTGTCCACGCTGATCACCGGCTGGCCCGCGTCCCGGTGATCGCGGGCCCGCTCGTTGAGATAGCGGAACTGGGCATCCCGGTCCGGATGTTGGCTTCCCTCGATGGTCTTGGCGTTGGCCTGCAGACTGAAGCCTTCCTCCCGCAGCAGGTCGGCGACGGTGTCCGCACTGACTTTGTGCCCGGCCCGGGCCAGCTCCCGCGCAAGGTTGCGGGTCGACTTGACCGTCCAACGCAGTGGCGACATCGGATCACCACGCTCGTCCGGCTCGACCAGCGCCAGCAGTGCAGGCCGCAGCCCCGGATCGAGATCCGCGACCCTCTTGCGGCCTCCGCCCGGCCGCCGCACCCGCCCCAGAGGCTCCTCGCCGGTCTCCAGCTCGAACACGCCCTTACGGACCGTGGTCTCACTCACCGAGGCCGACCGCGCGACGGCCCGAACACCACCGTGTCCCAGGACACGGGCCTCCGCGGCCATCAGTAGCCGTCGCTGCCGCTCATCCAGATGCGGGAACAACACCGCGAACTTCACAGCGAGTTGGGTACGGATCTCGTCCGGGATACGCATACCACACCAACGAGCCACGGGACGGGAAGCAACACCTTGATGATCTGCAAGCCCTAAAGGCTGTCCCGTAATGATCAACTGCGTCGGCCCGTCAGCTGAGTTCGTCGAGTGAGTGAAAGGCCATGCGTTCACCTGAGTCGACGACGACATCACAGACGCGGATCGCACCTGGGTGAACGACCACCACGACGGTCCCGCCCTGCTGCACCGGGTGGACCCACGACGCGGACTGACCACCGACGACTTCGCCGCGCTGATGACATGGGCAACCGGCCTTCACTGACTCCGTAAGCTGGTCGACGCCGGCAAGCAAGCTGAAGGGGCGGACGGGCCCGGAACGCAGAAAAGCCCCGCACCATAAGGTGCGGGGCTTCCCCACAATGATTGTTCGGCGGCGTCCTACTCTCCCACAGGGTCCCCCCTGCAGTACCATCGGCGCTGAAAGGCTTAGCTTCCGGGTTCGGAATGTAACCGGGCGTTTCCCTAACGCAATGACCACCGAAACACTATGAAGATATCAACCCGGCATAATCACAGGTCGTTACTTCAGAACCTACACAGTGGACGCGAGCAACTGAGGACAAGCCCTCGGCCTATTAGTACCAGTCAACTCCACCCGTTACCGGGCTTCCATATCTGGCCTATCAACCCAGTCGTCTACTGGGAGCCTTAACCCCTCAAAGGAGGTGGGAGTACTCATCTCGAAGCAGGCTTCCCGCTTAGATGCTTTCAGCGGTTATCCTTTCCGAACGTAGCCAACCAGCCATGCCCTTGGCAGGACAACTGGCACACCAGAGGTTCGTCCGTCCCGGTCCTCTCGTACTAGGGACAGCCCTTCTCAATACTCCTACGCGCACAGCGGATAGGGACCGAACTGTCTCACGACGTTCTAAACCCAGCTCGCGTACCGCTTTAATGGGCGAACAGCCCAACCCTTGGGACCGACTCCAGCCCCAGGATGCGACGAGCCGACATCGAGGTGCCAAACCATCCCGTCGATATGGACTCTTGGGGAAGATCAGCCTGTTATCCCCGGGGTACCTTTTATCCGTTGAGCGACGGCGCTTCCACAAGCCACCGCCGGATCACTAGTCCCTACTTTCGTACCTGCTCGACCCGTCAGTCTCACAGTCAAGCTCCCTTGTGCACTTACACTCAACACCTGATTGCCAACCAGGCTGAGGGAACCTTTGGGCGCCTCCGTTACCCTTTAGGAGGCAACCGCCCCAGTTAAACTACCCACCAGACACTGTCCCTGATCCGGATCACGGACCCAGGTTAGACATCCAGCACGACCAGAGTGGTATTTCAACAATGACTCCACCATGACTGGCGTCATAGCTTCAAAGTCTCCCACCTATCCTACACAAGCCGAACCGAACACCAATATCAAGCTATAGTAAAGGTCCCGGGGTCTTTCCGTCCTGCTGCGCGAAACGAGCATCTTTACTCGTAATGCAATTTCACCGGGCCTATGGTTGAGACAGTCGAGAAGTCGTTACGCCATTCGTGCAGGTCGGAACTTACCCGACAAGGAATTTCGCTACCTTAGGATGGTTATAGTTACCACCGCCGTTTACTGGCGCTTAAGTTCTCAGCTTCGCCACACCGAAATGTGACTAACCGGTCCCCTTAACGTTCCAGCACCGGGCAGGCGTCAGTCCGTATACATCGCCTTACGGCTTCGCACGGACCTGTGTTTTTAGTAAACAGTCGCTTCTCGCTGGTCTCTGCGGCCACCACCAGCTCACCGAGTAAATCGGATCACCAGCAATGGCCCCCCTTCTCCCGAAGTTACGGGGGCATTTTGCCGAGTTCCTTAACCATAGTTCACCCGAACGCCTCGGTATTCTCTACCTGACCACCTGAGTCGGTTTAGGGTACGGGCCGCCATGAAACTCGCTAGAGGCTTTTCTCGACAGCATAGGATCATCCACTTCACCACAATCGGCTCGGCATCAGGTCTCAGGCTTCATGCTGTCCGGATTTACCTGGACAACGCCCTACACCCTTACCCCGGGACAACCACCGCCCGGGCTGGACTACCTTCCTGCGTCACCCCATCACTTACCTACTACCACCTTGGATCAGCGGCTCCACCACTCCCCTACGCTCCGAAGAGCTCAGGGCGGCTTCACGGCCTTAGCATTAATGGATTCAATATTTGGCGCTTCAAAGCGGGTACCGGAATATCAACCGGTTGTCCATCGACTACGCCTGTCGGCCTCGCCTTAGGTCCCGACTTACCCTGGGCAGATCAGCTTGACCCAGGAACCCTTAGTCAATCGGCGCACACGTTTCCCACGTGTGTATCGCTACTCATGCCTGCATTCTCACTCGTGAACCGTCCACAACTCGTTTCCACGGCTGCTTCACCCGGCACACGACGCTCCCCTACCCATCACAACGGACGTTGGTCCTCATGTTGCAATGACACGACTTCGGCGGTGTGCTTGAGCCCCGCTACATTGTCGGCGCGGAATCACTTGACCAGTGAGCTATTACGCACTCTTTCAAGGATGGCTGCTTCTAAGCCAACCTCCTGGTTGTCTCTGCGACTCCACATCCTTTCCCACTTAGCACACGCTTAGGGGCCTTAGTCGATGCTCTGGGCTGTTTCCCTCTCGACCATGGAGCTTATCCCCCACAGTCTCACTGCCGCGCTCTCACTTACCGGCATTCGGAGTTTGGCTAAGGTCAGTAACCCGGTAGGGCCCATCGCCTATCCAGTGCTCTACCTCCGGCAAGAAACACACGACGCTGCACCTAAATGCATTTCGGGGAGAACCAGCTATCACGGAGTTTGATTGGCCTTTCACCCCTAACCACAGGTCATCCCCCAGGTTTTCAACCCTGGTGGGTTCGGTCCTCCACGAAGTCTTACCTCCGCTTCAACCTGCCCATGGCTAGATCACTCCGCTTCGGGTCTTGGGCACGCTACTCAACGCCCTCTTCGGACTCGCTTTCGCTACGGCTTCCCCACACGGGTTAACCTCGCAACATACCGCAAACTCGCAGGCTCATTCTTCAAAAGGCACGCAGTCACGACTGCATGTGCAAGCACATACAGCGACGCTCCCACGGCTTGTAGGCACACGGTTTCAGGTACTATTTCACTCCGCTCCCGCGGTACTTTTCACCATTCCCTCACGGTACTATCCGCTATCGGTCACCAGGGAATATTTAGGCTTAACGGGTGGTCCCGCCAGATTCACACGGGATTTCTCGGGCCCCGTGCTACTTGGGTGGTTCTCAAACGAGCCGTCAATGTTTCAGCTACGGGGGTCTTACCCTCTACGCCGGACCTTTCGCATGTCCTTCGCCTACATCAACGGTTTCTGACTCGTCTCACAGCCGGCAGACTGTGAAAGAGAACTCCCACAACCCCAGCCACGCAACCCCTGCCGGGTATCACACGTAACTGGTTTGGCCTCATCCGGTTTCGCTCGCCACTACTCCCGGAATCACGGTTGTTTTCTCTTCCTGCGGGTACTGAGATGTTTCACTTCCCCGCGTTCCCTCCACACTGCCTATGTGTTCAGCAGCGGGTGACAGCCCATGACGACTGCCGGGTTTCCCCATTCGGACACCCCCGGATCAAAGCTCGGTTGACAGCTCCCCGGGGCCTATCGCGGCCTCCCACGTCCTTCATCGGTTCCTGGTGCCAAGGCATCCACCGTGCGCCCTTAAAAACTTGGCCACAGATGCTCGCGTCCACTGTGCAGTTCTCAAGCAACGACCAGCCACCCGTCACAACCCACCGAAGTGAGCCTTTACCGGGGCCGGCATCGCGAAGGTCCAGACTCACAGTCCGTACCCTCAGATACCCAACAACGTGCCCGGCCCACTTCACCGATCACCACGTTCCACGCCGAAGCAGTACTAGTGACAACCAATCAAGTGTGCCGAATAGTCAACGTTCCACCCATGAGCTAACCACCGCCGGACGTTTGCCGGCGTAGTGGCTCTGGACAACCTTGCGGCTGCCTAGATGCTCCTTAGAAAGGAGGTGATCCAGCCGCACCTTCCGGTACGGCTACCTTGTTACGACTTCGTCCCAATCGCCAGTCCCACCTTCGACGATTCCCTCCCACAAGGGGTTGGGCCACCGGCTTCGGGTGTTACCGACTTTCGTGACGTGACGGGCGGTGTGTACAAGGCCCGGGAACGTATTCACCGCAGCAATGCTGATCTGCGATTACTAGCAACTCCGACTTCATGGGGTCGAGTTGCAGACCCCAATCCGAACTGAGACCGGCTTTTTGAGATTCGCTCCACCTCGCGGTATCGCAGCTCATTGTACCGGCCATTGTAGCACGTGTGCAGCCCAAGACATAAGGGGCATGATGACTTGACGTCGTCCCCACCTTCCTCCGAGTTGACCCCGGCAGTCTCCTGTGAGTCCCCATCACCCCGAAGGGCATGCTGGCAACACAGAACAAGGGTTGCGCTCGTTGCGGGACTTAACCCAACATCTCACGACACGAGCTGACGACAGCCATGCACCACCTGTACACCGACCACAAGGGGGACCCTGTCTCCAGGGTTTTCCGGTGTATGTCAAGCCTTGGTAAGGTTCTTCGCGTTGCGTCGAATTAAGCCACATGCTCCGCTGCTTGTGCGGGCCCCCGTCAATTCCTTTGAGTTTTAGCCTTGCGGCCGTACTCCCCAGGCGGGGAACTTAATGCGTTAGCTGCGGCACGGACGACGTGGAATGTCGCCCACACCTAGTTCCCAACGTTTACGGCGTGGACTACCAGGGTATCTAATCCTGTTCGCTCCCCACGCTTTCGCTCCTCAGCGTCAGTATCGGCCCAGAGATCCGCCTTCGCCACCGGTGTTCCTCCTGATATCTGCGCATTTCACCGCTACACCAGGAATTCCGATCTCCCCTACCGAACTCTAGCCTGCCCGTATCGAATGCAGACCCGGGGTTAAGCCCCGGGCTTTCACATCCGACGTGACAAGCCGCCTACGAGCTCTTTACGCCCAATAATTCCGGACAACGCTTGCGCCCTACGTATTACCGCGGCTGCTGGCACGTAGTTAGCCGGCGCTTCTTCTGCAGGTACCGTCACTCTCGCTTCTTCCCTGCTGAAAGAGGTTTACAACCCGAAGGCCGTCATCCCTCACGCGGCGTCGCTGCATCAGGCTTTCGCCCATTGTGCAATATTCCCCACTGCTGCCTCCCGTAGGAGTCTGGGCCGTGTCTCAGTCCCAGTGTGGCCGGTCGCCCTCTCAGGCCGGCTACCCGTCGTCGCCTTGGTAGGCCATCACCCCACCAACAAGCTGATAGGCCGCGGGCTCATCCTTCACCGCCGGAGCTTTCCACCACCAGACCATGCGGTCGGTAGTCGTATCCGGTATTAGACCCCGTTTCCAGGGCTTGTCCCAGAGTGAAGGGCAGATTGCCCACGTGTTACTCACCCGTTCGCCACTAATCCCCTCCCGAAGGAGGTTCATCGTTCGACTTGCATGTGTTAAGCACGCCGCCAGCGTTCGTCCTGAGCCAGGATCAAACTCTCCGTGAATGTTTACTCGGCCAGTAAATAAATTACAGCCGGTGAACACACACGAGAGCGGAACGAGCGGACGGAATAGGTCTGCTCGTTCACAGCGTCCTCGCTGTGTGTGCCACCCCGACCCGTGGGCCGTGGTGGGCTTTCAAAGGAACCTCATCCGCCGGATGTTTCCGGTGGACGGGGTATCAACATATCTGGCGTTGACTTTTGGCACGCTGTTGAGTTCTCAAGGAACGGACGCTTCCTTTGTTCCTGTTTCACCAGGATCTCCGGGCGCTTCCCTTCGGTCTTGCGTTTCCGACTCTATCAGATCCTTGCGGGCCCGATTTTCGCCGGTGCGTTTCCGCCTTTCGGCTTCTTCGCGTTTCCAACCTTACCAGATCCGTTTCCGTGTCCGGCGCCCTGTTGGAGCGGGTCGGCCGTTCCGCTTTCGCTTTCCGGCCTTTCCGACTCTACCAGACCCGATTTCGTTCCGTTGCCGGTCCGAATTCGTTTCCGATTCCCCGTCGGAGGGGGGTGCCTTTTGGCTTTTCCGACTTTATCAGAAGGGATTCGGTCGAATTGATCGACCGGAGCTTCCGGTAAGTGGTCGGTTGCGCCTCGCCGAAGAGAAATTCCGGCCGAAGCGGAGATGATGCTAACCGTCGCGAATGAACTTGTCCAGTTCGTTGCAACCGTTCGAATCTACCTCCCCCTGGGGCTCGTGTCAACGGGCTCCTGGGGCGAAGAGGAGATTAGCAGGTCAGCGGGGCTGGATGCACATCACGCGGCGGTCGGGACGGTGGCTTCGCGGTCGGCGGGGTCCACGTCGCCGGTGGCTCCGGCACGTACGGCGCGGCCGCCCTGGACGTAGACGTAGAGGAGGAAGGCGAGTTCGGCGACGATGCCGATGCCGATGCGGGCCCAGGTGGGCAGGCCGGAGGGGGTGACGAAGCCTTCGAGGGCGCCGGATACGAAGAGCACCGCGGCGAGTCCGATGGCGACGCCGAGGGCGGAGCGGCCTTCCTGGGCCAGGGCGGTTCGGCGGGTGCGGGGACCGGGGTCGATGAGGGTCCAGCCCAGGCGAAGACCGATGCCGGCCGCGATGAAGACGGCGGTCAGTTCGAGGAGGCCGTGCGGAAGGATCAGTCCGAGGAAGGTATCGAGGCGGCCGGCCGAGGACATCAGGCCGATGCCGACGCCCAGGTTGAGCATGTTCTGGAAGAGGATCCACAGGACGGGGAGGCCGGCGAAGGCTCCGAGGACGAGACACAGGGCGACGGCCTGGGCGTTGTTCGTCCATACCTGGGCGGCGAAAGCTGCGGCGGGATGGCTGGAGTAGTAGGTCTCGTACTCGCCGCCGGGGCGGGTCATATTGCGTAGGTCCTCCTGGGCGCCGATCGCCGCCTGGAGGTCGGGGTGGGCGGCGATCCACCAGCCGAGGAGGGCGGCGACCGCGGTGGAGAGGATCGCGGTCGGGATCCACCAGTGGCGCAGGCGGTAGACCGCCGCGGGGAAAGCCGTGGTGAAGAAGTGGGCGGTGTCCCGCCAGGAGGCCTTGCGGGCGCCGGTGACCGTACTGCGGGCGCGGGCCACCAGAGAGGTGAGGCGGCTGGTCAGCACCGGGTCCGGGGCGCTGGAGAGGAGGAGGGAGAGGTGGGTGGTGGTGCGCTGGTAGAGGGCGACCAGTTCGTCGGCCTCGGCTCCGGTGAGGCGGTGTTTGCGGTGGAGCAGGGTGTCGAGGCGGTCCCATTCGGCGCCATGGGCCGTGACGAAGACATCGAGGTCCATGTGGTGTCGCTCCTCGCAGCGCCGTGGGTGGGGGCCGGATCAGCTTGGCAGACTGGCCGTGTCCGGCGTGGGGTGGGCGGGACACCGGGGAGCGAGAGGGAGTGAGCGCGGCGTGAGTGGACTCGTCACGGGTGAAGCGGTGGTGCTGGGGCTGCGGCCGGCCAGGCTCCCGAGCCGGGGTCTGGCGGTGGCCGTCGATGTGGCGGTGGCCTGGGCGGTCTACCTCGGGGCCTCGCTGCTGCTGTTGAGTGCGACCTCGTCGATGGACAGTGCGGCGGTGGCGGCCGTATCAGTGGCCACGTTCGTGCTGGTGCAGGTCGGGATACCCATCGCCATCGAGACGCTGAGCCGTGGGCGGTCGCTGGGGAAACTGGTCTGCGGGCTGCGGGTCGTACGGGAGGACGGCGGGCCGATCCGGTTCCGGCAGGCGTTGGTGCGCGGGGCGGTGGGGGCCGTCGAGATCGTGATGACGATGGGGGTGGTGGCGGCCGTCGCCTCTCTGCTGTCGGCGCGGGGGCGCCGGGTCGGGGACGTGTTCGCGGGGACGTTGGTCATACGGGAGCGGATGCCCGTGGAGGAGGCGGGGACGGCGCTGCCGCCTCCGCCTTCGTGGCTGGCGGCGGAGGTCGGGGCGCTGGATCTGTCGCGAGTGCCCGATGGGTGGTGGCTGACGGTGCGGCAGTACCTGACGCGGATGGGGCAGCTCGATCCGGAGGTCGGCGGGGCCATGGCGGGGCGGCTGGCGGAGGATCTGCGGGAGTTCACCGGGGTGCCGGGGCCTGCAGGGGTGCATCCGGCGGCGTATCTGGCGGCGGTGGTCGGGGAACGGCAGGCGCGGGAGTCGCGGCCGGTGTTCGGGGCGTCGGTGGCTGCGGACGGGCCGGCAGGCGGGACAGCAGCGGCCGGCGGTACGACGGAGGGCGACGGGACGGCGACTGCTGTGGGCGGGATGACGGCTGGCGGCGGGGCGACAGCGGGCGGCGGGGGCGTTGTCGGCGGTGGGGAGTCTTGGCGTGGGGAGCCGGAGGCGTCGGTTCGGTCTGTGGGGGTGGCGGAGGGTGCCGCGTCGTCCGGTGGTGCAGGAGGCCCGGGGGCGGCAGGGGCCCCGGGGGCGGTAGAGGAACTGGGGACGGCGGAGGGACTGGGGGCGGCGGAGGGCCTGGTGACGGCAGGGAATGCGGTGTCGT
This sequence comes from Streptomyces lydicus, assembly GCF_004125265.1. GTDB lineage: Bacteria > Actinomycetota > Actinomycetes > Streptomycetales > Streptomycetaceae > Streptomyces > Streptomyces lydicus_C. Next base: position 5,605,318 of record NZ_RDTE01000003.1, on the reverse strand, counting down.
CGATCTCGGCAGTGGTGTCGTCGGCCGCGGCTGGGGGCTGGGCGCCGCCCGGGGGTGGGGTCGGGTCTCCTGGGGGCGGGGCTCCCGGGGCCGGAGGTGCGTCCCGGGCCCGGGACGAGTCGGCGTGCCGGGACGGTGCGGGGGCGTTCGGGGGGCTGGAGCAGTGGGAGCGTCGGGGTGATGAGGAGAGTGGCGGAGCGGGGAGGCCGCCGCGTACGGGGTTTGCACCGCCGGTGTGAGGCCCCGGTGAGGGGTGGGGGATGTGGGAGCCGGGCGGCGGGTAGGCCCGGCGGGTAGGCCCGGCATGTGTGGGGCGGTGGGGCGGTGGGGTGGGGCCGGGGGGCGCCGGTTCGGACCTGGCGTATGTGGTGGTCGCGGCAGGGCACGGCTCCGCGTCGGCCCATGGCGCGTCTCGTGGCAGGTCGTGCGCAGGGCCCGGCAGGAGCGTGGGCGCGTAGGCCTGTGCCGTCACGGGGACTGCCGTGCCGGACGCGCCGCGACGGGCCTGCCCGCGGCGGTGAAGGGCAGGAATCGGCCGAGCAGGCGTGTCAGGGGAACGTCGACGGTGGGGATTCGAGGGATTCGAGTTCGATGCCGGGGGCGGAGAGGACCACGTCGCCGGCGATGTGGACGGTGTGCTGTTCGCCGGTCTCCAGGTCGTTGACCTGGTATTCGTCGGCGATCAGGGGGGCGTTGTCAGTGGCGTGTGGTGTGCTTTTCCGCAGGGCCCAGGACTGGTCGAGCGTGCGGGGGGCGAGGACGGGGGGCGTGAAGGCGACGAGGCGGGTGCGGACGGCGCCGGCACCGAGCGCGGGGCGCAGGAGGCGCGCGGTGGCGATGAGGAAGGCGGGGGACGCGCCGGTGAAGGCGTGGGCGGGGACGTTGCCCTCGGTGGCGTGTTCACCGGTCGGGTCGGTGCGTACCCAGGTGACGCCCTCCAGGGCGGCGCCGCGGACCTGCCAGGCGGAGGCGTGGAGTTCGAGGCGGAGGGGCCGGCCGAGTTCGTCGAGGGTGAGGTCGACGGAGCCGGTGTGCTCGCCGGAGGGGCTGACGATCTGGGAGACATAGCGCCAGCCCGAGGGGCCGGTGGCGCAGTGGAAGTGCTCTTCACCGAGGGGGGTGTGATCGTGCGGGTCGTGGAGGGAGTAGTGGCCGCGGGGCATAGGGGGTCGAGTCCTTCGGGCGGCGGCGTGCCGGTGAGTCGGGGGCGGCGGGTGTGTCCGGGGTCCTCATGGGCCAGGCCCCCGCCGTGAGGGGCGAGGGCCTGGGGTCACCGGCTGCTGTGGGGAGCACCAGCGGTCGGCGGGGCCGACCGGTTGGTGATCGCCCGCTGGAGCCGGATCAGTAGCGGTAGTGGTCGGGCTTGTACGGGCCCTCGACCTGGACGCCGATGTAGGCGGCCTGCTCGGGACGCAGCTCGGTGAGCTTGACGCCCAGCGCGTCGAGGTGGAGACGGGCCACCTTCTCGTCCAGGTGCTTGGGCAGCACATAGACGTCGGTGGGGTACTCCTCGGGCTTGGTGAACAGCTCGATCTGGGCCAGCGTCTGGTCCGCGAACGAGTTGGACATGACGAAGGAGGGGTGACCGGTGGCGTTGCCCAGGTTGAGCAGGCGGCCCTCGGACAGCACGATCAGGACCTTGCCGTCCGGGTGGGTCCAGGTGTGGACCTGGGGCTTGACCTCCTCCTTGACGATGCCCTCGAGCTTCGCCAGGCCGGCCATGTCGATCTCGTTGTCGAAGTGGCCGATGTTGCCCACGATCGCCTGGTGCTTCATCTGCGCCATGTGCGACGCCATGATGATGTCCTTGTTGCCGGTCGTGGTGACGAAGATGTCGGCGGTCTCGACGACGTCCTCGAGGGTGGTGACCTGGTAGCCGTCCATCGCGGCCTGCAGGGCGCAGATCGGGTCGACCTCGGTGATGATGACGCGGGCGCCCTGGCCGCGCAGGGACTCGGCGCAGCCCTTGCCGACGTCGCCGTAGCCGCAGACCACGGCCGTCTTGCCGCCGATCAGGACATCGGTGGCACGGTTGATGCCGTCGATGAGGGAGTGACGGCAGCCGTACTTGTTGTCGAACTTCGACTTCGTCACGGCGTCGTTCACGTTGATCGCCGGGAAGAGCAGTTCCCCGTCCCGGTGCATCTCGTACAGACGGTGCACGCCCGTCGTGGTCTCCTCGGTGACCCCGCGGATCTCGGAGGCCAGGTTCGTCCACTTCTGCGGGGCCTCGTCCAGCGTGCGGGTCAGCAGCTCCAGGATCGCGCGGTGCTCGTCGCTCTCCGCGGTCTCCAGCGCCGGGACCTTGCCGGCCTTCTCGTACTCGACGCCCTTGTGGACCAGGAGGGTGGCGTCACCACCGTCGTCGAGGATCATGTTCGGGCCGCCGGTGGGCGAGTTCGGCCAGGTCAGCGCCTGCTCCGTGCACCACCAGTACTCCTCCAGCGACTCGCCCTTCCAGGCGAAGACCGGGATGCCCTGAGGGTCTTCCGGGGTGCCGTTCGGGCCGACCGCGATGGCGGCGGCGGCGTGGTCCTGGGTGGAGAAGATGTTGCAGGACGCCCAGCGGACCTCGGCGCCCAGGGCGGCCAGGGTCTCGATCAGGACGGCGGTCTGCACGGTCATGTGCAGGGAACCGGTGACCCGGGCACCCGCCAGCGGCTGGGCGGCGGCGTACTCCTTGCGGATCGCCATCAGGCCGGGCATCTCGTGCTCGGCGAGGGTGATCTCCTTGCGGCCGAAGGCGGCGAGGGACAGGTCGGCGACCTTGAAGTCCTGGCCGGTGGCTGCTGTCGTCATGCGGGCTGCTCCTCGAGCGTCGAGGTGGATGGGCTGGCAGTCTGCGGCGCGGGCCGGGTCCCCGGTGAGGACCGGGGCGTATACGAGCGTACGCGGAAGCGGACGCACCCCTCCCGTTGGCCGCAGCGCAGTCCGTCGGAGGCCCTCTCTCCCTCGGCCGGTCCGCGGTGCGGGCCGCCCGACCGCCATCAGCAGCGACGTCTGGCACTGGTCACGAATCTACACCGATCGGCCCGGTGAACCCCAGCCAGGAGGGGCCGGGGCGGGGACGGTGCCGGTCGGGTGGGGCGGCGGGGCGGGTGGTGTTCGCCGGGGGCCGGGGCGGTGGGGCGGGGGTTGTCTCCCGGGTTGCGGGGCGGTGGGGCGGGGGTTGTCTTTCGGATTGCGGGGCGGCAGGACGGGCGTCGTCTCCCGGGTGCCGGGGCGGGAGTGGCCTTTCGGGTTCCGGGGCGCCGGGACAGACGTTGCTTGCCGGGTTCCGGGGCGTCGGCGACCCGCGTTCAGGCTGCTGGGGCCGCGGTCCCGGAGGGGTTGGCGCGTGCTGCGACGTCATGCAGGATGCCTGGCAGCGCGGGAACGGATGCACCCCCGCGCGCACGTTCGTAAGGAGAGTCGCGTGACCACCACTCCAGCTGATCCCCCCGAGGACGCGGGGAAGAGCGGGCAGGGGCTGAAACTGCTCGCAGTGACCGCCTGCCCGACCGGGATCGCCCACACGTACATGGCCGCGGAGAAGCTGGCCCAGACCGCCCGGTCCCTCGGGCACGAGATCAAGGTGGAGACACAGGGGTCCATCGGGGCCGAGAACGTCCTCTCTGACAACGATGTCAGAGAGGCGGACGGCATCATCATCGCCGCGGACAAGGAGGTGGACCGCAGCCGGTTCGTCGGCAAGCGGGTCCTGGCCGTCGGGGTGGCCGAGGGCATCCGCCATCCCGAGCGGCTGATCGAGCGAGTGCGGAACGCGCCGGTGTACGGGAGCGCGGAGGGTGACGGGGCCGGAGCCCGGGGCGGGACAGGAAACCGGGCCGGGGCAGGAGCCGCGGGCGGTGCGGCGCCGGGTGGCGGGGGCGCCGGTGGCGGCCGGGAGCGCGGCGTCGCGTACAAAGCGCTGATGAACGGCGTCAGTTACATGATTCCGTTCGTGGTGGTCGGCGGTCTGCTGATCGCGATCTCGCTGGCGGTGGGCGGTCATCCGACGCCCGAGGGGCTGAAGATCGCCCCCGGTTCGTTCTGGGAGGACGTCAATCACATCGGCACCATCGGCTTCCAGCTGATGGTGCCGGTCCTCTCCGGCTATATCGCCTATGCGATCGGTGACCGGCCCGCGCTGGTACCGGGCATGATCGGCGGGTGGATCGCCACCCACGGCGAGTTGTACGGGATGAAGGACGCGAGCGCCGGCTTCATCGGCGGTATCGTCACGGGCTTCCTGGCCGGGTATCTGGTCGTGTGGATCAAGAAGGTCGAGGTTCCCAAGTTCGCCCGGCCGATCATGCCGATCATCGTGATTCCGATCGTGGCCACGACCGTACTGGGGCTCTTCTTCATCCATGTGCTCGGCAAGCCGATCTCCTGGGTGTTCACGCATCTCACCGGCTGGCTCAGCGGCATGACCGGGACCAGCGCGATCGTGCTGGGGGCGATCCTCGGCCTGATGATCGCCTTCGACATGGGCGGACCGGTCAACAAGACGGCGTTCCTGTTCGGTTCCGGCCTGATCGCCTCCGGAAACCAGACGGTCATGGGCATGTGCGCGGCCGCGATCCCGGTGATGCCGCTCGGGCAGGGGCTGGCCACGCTGATCCGCCGGCGCCTGTACTCCGAGCAGGAGCGCGAGACGGGGATGGCGGCGCTGTTCATGGGGCTCTTCGGGATCTCGGAGGGCGCGATCCCGTTCGCCGCGGCACGGCCCGCGCAGGTCATTCCGGCGAACATGCTCGGCGGCGCGGTGGCCGGAGCGGTGGCGGGGATGGCCGGGGTGGCGGACGCGGTGCCGCACGGCGGGCCGATCGTGGCGGTGCTGGGTGCGGTCGACGGGGTGCCGGTGTTCTTCGTGGCCGTGGTGATCGGAACGGTGGTCACGGCGCTGACGACGGTGATGCTGGTGGATGTTTCGGGGCGGAGGAAGGACGTCATGCGGGCAGAGGAGGCCTTGGGCGTGCGGGCGGCCGGGGGCGGTGCCGGGGTCACCGCTGCCGGTGTGGGGATGGTCGGCGGGGGTACGGCCGGTGGCGCTCGTGTCGGCGTGGATGCGGTCGGCACGGTGGCTGCCGGGGTGGTGGATGTCGAGGCGACGACCGCTGGGGTGACGGCTGTCGGTGCAACGACTGCCGATGTGGCGTCGGCGGAGTCGGCGGGGGCTGTGCCGGCGGGGGCTGTGCCGGATGTGGAGTCGGCGGCGGAGTCCGTGGTCGTTGTCGGCGGAGGGGGCGCCGGGTCCGCTGCCGGGGCGGGTGGTGCGTCTCGTATAGCCGCGGCAGTTGCCGACGTCCCCGGGACGGCCGCCGGCGCCGGGCAGGTGGCGGAGGGCGATGCCGCGGACGGTGATGCCCCTGGGATCGGTGGTGACGACGAGGTCAGCGGGGACGGTGCCGAAGGGGGCACCAACGGTGGCAGGGGCCGGAGCGACGGTGACAGGAGCGGCAGCGACGACGCCGCCCAGGTGCTCTCCGGCCATCTGACCGTGCGGACCGTCAAGACGCAGCTCGACGCCGACGGGAAGGAAGCGGCGATCCGGGAGATGGCCGAGCTGGCGGCGGGCACCGGCAGGGTGGCGGACGTCGACGAACTGGTCCGGGTGGCGCTGGCGCGTGAGGCGCAGGGCACTACGGGGCTCGGTGAGGAGATCGCCATTCCGCACGCCAAGACGGATGCGGTGACCGCTCCGGTCGTCGCCTTCGCGCGGTCGGCGGACGGTATCGACTGGGGGGCGCCGGACGGCACGCCCGCCAGGCTGGTCTTCATGATCTCGGTGCCGGAGGCGGCGGCCGGCGACGAGCATCTGCGCATCCTGGCGCTGCTGTCGCGGAAGCTGATGGACACGGAATTCCGGACCCGGTTGCAGGGGGCGGAGGACGAGGCGGCGATTCTGTGCGTCCTCGGTGAGATCCATTAGGGCGCCGGTGCTGTGCTGCTGTGCACCCCCTGGGGCGCCCCTGGTGAGCCCCAGGGGGCACCAGTAGGGCACGGGCGAACAGATCCCGTAGGGGGTGCGAGGGCCCCCTCGGGATCCAGAACGAGGCGGTCCGGGGGCGGTATTCCCGTGGCTCACCACGCTCAATTCCTGTGGCTCACCACACTCAATTCCCGTGGCTCACCACGCTCACCACATGGCCGACGGGCCGTGGCTGTGACGGGCCGTGGGTGTGAGGCCGTGATCGGCGGTCATGATCTATGGGCCGTGACGGCCGACGGGCCGCGGCGATAGGCGGTGGCAGTTGGGGCGGGACCGTATGACCGCGACCGACGGGCGGGATCGATAGGGCCGCTGCGGATAGACCGCGGCCTTCGGTCCGTGGTCGACGAGCCCGTGGCCGACATGCCCTCGACCGATAGGTCACGGGCGACGAGACCTCGACCGACAGGTCACGACCGACCAGCCGTCGACCGACAGGATCACGGCCGACCAGTCCTGGCTGGTAGGCCGCGCGCGACGAGCCGTGGCCGACGGGCATGGCCGCCGGGCCGTGGCCAACCTGCGTAAGTGACGAGCGCGATCGGCGGCCGTGATCGATAGGCCGGCGTACGGCGAAGGCCCCCGCACTCGCCAGGAGTGTGGGGGCCTCTCGTTCACGAGGGCGGCGCCCGGCGCGGCGCCGGTCACTGCCCGGGGCCCAGGCCCCGCCACCCGTGACTGTCGTGGGGCTCGGGCCCTGCCGCCGTCGCCTACCCCGGGCTCAAACCCCACCACCAGCGCCTGCCCCGGGCTCAGACCCCGCCACCGGTGACTGCCGCCGGGCTCAGACTCCGCCCGGGGTCTTTGTCGGGTCGGCGCCCGCGGCGGCCGTGGCCTCGTTGTAGATGTCCGGCTCCAGGTAGATGACCCGGGCGATCGGTACGGCCTCGCGGATGCGGGCCTCTGCGGCGTCGATGGCCCGGGCGATCTGGGCGGCGGTGTCGTCGTGCTGGACCGCGATCTTGGCGGCGACCAGCAGCTCCTCGGGGCCGAGGTGGAGCGTGCGCATGTGGATGACGCGGGTGACGACCTCACCGTCGACGACCGCCTCGCGGATCTTGGCGAGCTGCTCGGGACCGGCCGCCTCGCCCAGCAGCAGCGACTTGGTCTCGGCGGCCAGGACCAGGGCGATCACCACCAGCAGCGCACCGATGCACATGGTGCCGATGCCGTCCCAGATGCCGTCGCCGGTGGCGAGGGTGAGGCCGACGCCGCCCAGCGCGAGGACCAGACCGACCAGCGCGCCGAAGTCCTCCAGCAGCACGACCGGCAGCTCGGGGGCCTTGGCACGGCGGACGAACTGGGCCCAGGTCTGCTTGCCGCGCAGCTCGTTGGACTCCTTGATCGCCGTACGGAAGGAGAAGCCCTCGGCGATGACCGCGAAGACCAGGACGCCGACCGGCCAGTACCAGTTGTCCAGCGGGTGCGGCTCGTGGATCTTCTCGTAGCCCTCGTAGAGCGCGAAGACGCCGCCGATGGTGAACAGGACGATGGAGACGAGGAAGCCGTAGATGTAGCGCTCGCGGCCGTAGCCGAAGGGGTGCTCGGCGGTGGCCGCGCGCTTGGCCTTCTTGCCGCCGAGCAGCAGCAGGCCCTGGTTGCCGGAGTCCGCGATGGAGTGCACGCCTTCGGCCAGCATCGAGGACGAGCCGCTGAAGGCGAAGGCCACGAACTTCGCTGCGGCGATCGCCAGGTTGGCGCCCAGCGCCGCAACGATCGCCTTTGTCCCGCCTGATGCGCTCATAGGTGCCGCATGTCCCTTCCGTCGTCCGGCCTTTACCGCCGCTTTAATGCTGCGGCGGTCATTGTTGCAGCCCCGCGGCGGACGTCCGCCAGGAGGCCACCTGGCGGACGGTTTACGGCGCCAGGGGATGGTTTGCGACGCCAGGGGATGGTTTGTGACACCCGGGGGGACGGTTTCCGGCCCCGGCGAGGGCCTCCCGCGTCCGGCGGTGGCTCCCCGCGTCCGGCGACAGTTTCCTGCGGTCCGGCCCCCGGCACTCGCCCAGCAGCCGCGCCCGGTAGGCGCTCAGGCCACCACCGTCGCGCGGAAGAGTGTGCCCTCTCCGGCGATGGTGAGGCGCTCACCGGGCGGCACGAAGACGGACTCACCGGGCGACAAGGTCACTTCGTCACCTGCCTCGGCAGAACCGCCGGCGCCGGTGCCGGTGACGGCGCCGACCCCGTCACCGGCACTCCGCACCCGGACCGCCCCCGCCGTGCACAGCAGGATCTGCGGCGTGCGGGAGACGAGCGGGCGCGGGGCGGCGCCGGGGGCCAGGGCGAAGCGGGAGAGCCTGAACTCGTCGATGGGGGTGTCATAGATCTCCTCCCCGTCCACCGCTTCGGGGCGCAGCACCCCCGCGTCGCCGGCCTCGAAACGGACCACCCGCAGCAGCTCCGGTACGTCGACGTGCTTGGGGGTCAGACCGCAGCGCAGCACGTTGTCCGAGTTGGCCATCAGCTCGACGCCGAGGCCGCTGAGGTAGGCGTGCGGGATGCCAGCGCCGAGGAACAGCGCCTCGCCGGGCTGGAGTTGGACGTGGTTGAGCAGCATGGCGGCCAGTACGCCGGGGTCGCCCGGGTAGTGGTGGGCGATGCCGGCGCAGGCGGCGTAGTCCTCGGCGTACGGGCCGCCCTTGTCCGCCAGCCGGCCGGCGGCGAGGGCCGCCCGCTCGACGGTGCCGGCGATCGCGTGGTGCTCGGCGCTCAGGACGGCGGTGAACACCTCGCGCAGCGCGTCCTCCTCCGGACTGGCGCGCAGGATGTCGACGTACGGCGCGAGGTCGTCGAGGTCCAGGTCGTCGAGGAGGTCGGCGGCCTGCGCCGGGTGCCGGAAGCCGCACAGCCCGTCGAAGGGGGTGAGCGCCACGATCAGTTCGGGCTTGTGGTTGGCGTCCTTGTAGTTGCGGTGGGCGGCGTCGATGGGGACGCCGCGCCGCTCCTCGCCGGCGAAGCCCTCCTTGGCCTGTGCCAGATCGGGATGGACCTGGAGGGAGAGCGGGGAGCCGGCCGCGAGCAGTTTGAGCAGGAAGGGCAGCCGGGGGCCGAAGGCGCGGACGGCGTCGGCGCCCAGTTCGGTCCCGGGGGCGGAGTCGATCACCTCGGCCAGGGAGACGGGGCCCGCTCCGCGGTCGATGCAGGAGGGGGCGCCGGGGTGGGCGCCCATCCACATCTCGGCCTGGGGTTCGCCGGTCGGTGCGGTGCCGAGGAGCTCCGGGAGGGCGGTGGTGGAGCCCCAGGCATAGGGGCGCACGGTATTGGCGAGGCGATCCATGGGACTACTGCTTCCTGAGGGACGTACGTGGCTGCGCAGTCAGGCGGCCGGCCTGCTGGTGCGGGCCGGTCGTCACAGATCACTCGGTGCCGGCGAGCGCCAGGTAAACGGCGCCGAAATCCACGATGGCGAGTAGTTCCGCGGCCTTCTCCAGATCGGTGCCGGCGTCCGGTTCCAGTTCGCTGACGGCGGTGTCGCGCTCCTCGGCGAGCGCCTGGGCGGCGCGGGTGGCGGACAGCGGGCCGGGCTCCTGCTCGCGCAGCAGCACGACTCTGGCGTGCATCGCGGCGGGCTGCTCGACCCGGTCGCGGAAGAAGTCGTCGGGGTCGGCGCCGGCGGCCAGCGCACCGGCGAGCAGGGTGCGGTGGGTGGCGAGCGCTTCGGGCAGCTCGGCGGCGAGCGCGGGGCGGCCGGCGAGTCCGGACAGCTCGGTGGCGAAGTGCCGGCCGATGGCGCCGGCGATGGTGCCCTCGGTCCAGATCAGCGGGAAGGAGTCCGCGAGGTCGGCGGCGAGGGTCTTGCCGGGGTTGGTGTACGTCGGGATGGCCGGGCCGCAGCGTTCGGCGAGCTGGTCGAGGCGGTCGGCGAGCTTGCCCAGGTCCTCCGGCGGGGCGCTGAGCAGGCCGATCCGGTCGGCGAGTGCGAGCAGCGGGATGAGTACCGACCAGAGGGTGCCGGGGGCGGCCGGCGGGGCGCCCTCGACGTCGAATTCGGCGTCGTAGGGGGTGGTCGCCAGCGGGACGGCCAGGCCGCGGGCCTGGACGACGGCGTCGGCGAGCGGACCGCCTGCCGGGGTGACGGCGACGACGGAGCAGCCGCGGCGGTAGGCCTGCTCGACCAGCTCGGCGAGGCCGGGGTCGGCGGCGTCCGGGCCGGGGAGCAGCAGCAGGTCCAGGGGTCCGGCCCAGCCGGGCAGGGTCCACCGCAGGGCGCCGGGCAGCGGGGCGACTCCGGTGGGCGGGATCAGGGTGACCGGGCAGCTGCCGCCGCCGAGCGCCCGCAGGAGGTCGGCGACACCGGCCGCGGCGGGTCCGGGTCCGGCGACGAGGACGGCGCGCGGCCGCCCGTCGGGGGTGAGTTCGAGGATGCCTGCTTCGGCGGCGCTGCGGGCGGCGGTGCGGACCCGGGCGCCGGATTCGGCGACGCCGCGCAGCAGACCAAAGCGGTCCGCGCCCGCCAGTGCGTCAGGGGTGTCGAGGAGTGACTCGTCGAGCATGGTGGGCGCGGCCTCCGATCGCCGGTACGGGCGGGGGAACACGGGGCGGGGCCGGGGCGGGCCCGGCGGCGCCCGGTCAGGCGGGGCTGGGGGTGCCGCCCGCGCCCTGGGAGCGGGCCTCGTCGACGAGGAGTACGGGGATGCCGTCCCGGACGGGGTAGGCGAGACCGCAGTCGCCGGAGGTGCACTGCAGCTCGGCGGGGTCGTCGGCCGTCCGGTCGTCGAGCGGGGCGTGGCACGCCGGGCAGGCGAGGATCTGGATCAGGCTGGCGTCGACCGGCATGGAGGGTGCTCCTTCGGGGCGGTTGCGGCGTGGCCAGCCTACCGCCGGGCGGGGGGCGGGGGCGTGCCCGAGGGGTTTTCGGGTGGCGGGCGGCGCGGATGCCGCGGCCGTCCGCCACCCACGGAGGCGACCTCCGGCGGTCCGGCCGTCCGGTGTCGCGGGGTGCGCGGCGCCTCAGGCGCGGATGATCCCCAGGGCCTCGTCGCGGATCCGATCGGCGGTCGCCCGGTCGCGGGCCTCGACGTTCAGCCGGAGCAGCGGCTCGGTGTTGGAGGCGCGGACGTTGAACCACCAGTCGTCGGCGGTGATGGTCAGCCCGTCCAGCTCGTCGAGGGCGACGCCGTCCCGGCCCTGGTAGGCCGCCTTGATCGCGGCGAGCCGGCCGGTCTGGTCGTCGACGGTGCTGTTGATCTCGCCGGAGGCCGCGTACCGGTCGTACTGCGCGACCAGCTGCGACAGCGGGCCCTGCTGGCCGCCGAGGGCCGCCAGGACGTGCATCGCGGCGAGCATGCCGGTGTCGGCGTTCCAGAAGTCGCGGAAGTAGTAGTGCGCGGAGTGCTCACCACCGAAGATCGCGCCGGTCTTGGCCATCTCCTCCTTGATGAAGGAGTGTCCGACGCGGGTGCGGACCGGTGCGCCGCCGTTCTCCTTGACGACCTCCGGCACCGACCAGGAGGTGATCAGGTTGTGGATCACCGTGCCGCCGGGGTGCTTGGCCAGTTCGCGGGCGGCGACCAGGGCGGTGATCGCGGACGGGGAGACCGGGTCGCCGTTCTCGTCGACGACGAAGCAGCGGTCGGCGTCGCCGTCGAAGGCGAGGCCGAGGTCGGCGCCCCTCTCGCGCACCCGCGCCTGGAGGTCGACGATGTTCTTCGGATCCAGCGGGTTGGCCTCGTGGTTGGGGAACGAGCCGTCCAACTCGAAGTACATCGCGTCGAGTTCGAGCGGCAGGCCCTCGAAGACGGTGGGGACGGTGTGGCCGCCCATGCCGTTGCCCGCGTCGACCACGACCTTCAGCGGGCGGATGCCGCTGAGGTCCACCAGGCCGCGCAGGTGGGCGGCGTAGTCACCGAGGACGTCCCGCTGGGTCACACTGCCCGATGCGGCGACCGGCTCCGGGGCGCCCTCGTCGGACCAGCGCTCGACCAGCGCACGGATCTCGGCGAGACCGGTGTCCTGGCCGACCGGCGCCGCGCCCGCCCGGCACATCTTGATGCCGTTGTACCGGGCGGGGTTGTGCGAGGCGGTGAACATGGCGCCGGGCAGGCCGAGGGCGCCGCTGGCGAAGTACAGCTCGTCGGTCGAGCAGAGACCGATCTCCGTGACGTCCGCGCCGCGGCCCGCGGCGCCGCGGGCGAACGCGCGGGACAGGCCGGGCGAGGAGGGCCGCATGTCGTGTCCGGTCACGATCGCGTCCGCGCCGGTGATCTCGGCGAAGGCGGCTCCGAACAGCTCGGCCAGGGTCTCGTCCCACTGGGTGGGGACGACGCCGCGTACGTCATACGCCTTCACGATCTGCGACAGATCAGTCACAGCCAGCCCTCCTGGAGAGTCTCTACGGACTCCCAACCTACCGGGCGGCGGCGCGGCACGCGGGCCGGCAGGTCCTGCCGCACGTCCTGCCGTTGCCGGCCCGCCGGGAAGGCCCAACAGGCCGCCGGGGTCAGGAATCCGGTGAGCGCAGCACCCGGAGATGGCCCCGGCGGGCGACCTCCATGGGATGGGCGTCGCGGGCGCCCGGGTCCGGGGAGCCGCCGGCGCCGGCCGCGCGCTCCTGGGGGCGGGCCGCCTCGCGTACGGCGTTCGCGAGGGCTTCGAGGTCGTCGCCGCTGGGGCGGGGCGGGGCGGAGTCGAGTGCGAGGCGGACAACTTCCCAGCCGCGGGGCGCGGTCAGGCGCTCGGAGTGCTCGGCGCACAGGTCGTAGCAGTGCGGTTCGGCGTAGGTGGCGAGCGGTCCGAGCACGGCGGTCGAATCCGCATAGACGTACGTCAGCGTTGCGACGGCGGGGCGGCCGCACGCAGTGCGCGAACAGCGACGTACAGGGCTCACGACGTTGGACGGTACCGCACTCTTGAGCGGGCCGCGACGACTCTCCCCCGGCTCACCCAACCGTGTCGTCCCGGTTCGTCCGATGCGTCTGACCTGCACCCGCTCGACCTGACCTGGGCCGGGCACGCCGGGGCGGACGCCGCGCGGCAAGGAATCCGGTGACGACTCGATACATTTCCCGCCATTCCGGGGCCGGCCCGCGATCTCGTACGGGTAGGCAAACGGACTCGATGCGGACAGCTCCGGTCAGCGAACGACATGCCCCGTCTTGCCGCGCTCCCCGGTGTGCGGCGGCGCCGGACGGCTACGCTCGATGCTGATGGACAGTCCTGTACCTCCCCGACCGGCGCAGCCGCGGATCCGCCGCCGCGACCGCCACGGCCGCGGCATGCGCGGCCCGATCGCGCCGCCCCAGGTGCCGCTGTCGGTGACCCGCGCCGACGCGTTCGTGGATCTTGTCTATGACTCCCGGGACCGGTTGGAGCGGCGCTGGCCGCAGCTCTCCCAGGTCGACTTCCTCGTCCTGGAGGTGCCCGGGTTCGGGCCGGACGACGGGCCGGATGCGGCTGCCGACGAGGAGACCGTGCCGCTGGGGCGGGTGGCGCCGGCCGCGGGCGGATATCGCGACCGGATCGTGATCTACCGCAGGCCGGTGGAGATCCGGACGAAGAGCCGGGACGAGCGGGCGCTGCTGGTGCACGAGGTCGTGGTCGAGCAGGTCGCCGAACTGCTGGGGCTGTCCCCGGAGTCGGTGGACCCGCGCTACGGCCAGGACTGAGGCCGTCGCGCGGGTCCGCCGGTGCGGGCGCGGTCGGTTCGTCAGGGCCGTCAGTCCGTGAGGACCGACAGGTCCTGGCCCGCGGTCGGGACGAGCACCGAGCCCCGGTCGTCGGGCATCGGCTGGACGGTGAAGGCGGGCACCCCGCCCTGGGGCCGGGCCAGCATGCGGGACGCGTAGACGGGGCCGCTGCCGGACTCCGGCTCCACGGTCAGGGCGTAGCTCCCCTTCAGGCCCGTGGGGCGGGGCGGGACGGCATCGAGGCTGGTGCCGCCCTTGACCGTGTACGTCTTGGTGACCGGAGTCCCGCCGCCGCTGCCGGCCGACGCGGTGACCTTCACCTTGGCGTCCTTGCCCTTCTCGGGGGCGACCAGCGAGAGGGTGGCGTCCTTGCCGCGGTTGTCGACGGCGGTGGCGCGCTTCTCGACGGGCCGGGTCGCGGGGATGAACGCCATCTCCTGCTTGGCGCCCTTGCCGCGGGTCACCCGCAGCGCGGCCGCGACCGGGACCTTGGAGCCGCTGTCGGAGGGCGTGAGCACCAGCGAGCCGGCTTCGCCCTTGGTCAGGTCCTTGAGGTCCACCGCCGTGGTCATCCCGCTCTTGAGGTGCAGGGTCTCCACTCCGGCTGGGGTGATCATCCCGGTCGGGGTGGCCAGTTGCACCTTCAGGTCGGCGTCGGACTCACCGGGGGCGAGGGCGACCAGCCGGACGGAGGTGGCGTCCTTGGGGACACCGGGCAGCACCACGCTCGGCGACGGGTCGGCGGCAGGCGGCAGCCAGTCGCTGCCGAGCTTGCTGTCGTTCGCCTGCACGGCGGCGCCGACCCGGCCCTCGCGGGCGACGACATGCAGGGTCGCGTTGGTGGCGGGGGTGTCGGTGAGGGTGGAGAGCAGGACGGGGACCGTGGTGTGCGGCGGGACGGAAATGTCCTCGCCGGCCGAACCTGCCAACGCCCCGTCCTTGCCGCGCAGTTCGAGGTCGACGACGGCCGGGGTCGAGTCGGGGTTGGTGAGGTGGACGTAATCCTGGCGGTCGGTGGCGGTGCTGACGCCGGGGAACCAGAACGTGGTGTCGGGGGCGGTACAGCCCAGGCCCAGGAGGCCACGGCCGGCGCCCGCGGCGACCGAGGTGGTCTGCTGGACGGTCCAGCCGGGGGCGAGGGTGCCGTCCGCCGTGCCCACGAGGGCGGGGGCGTCGGCGCTGTCGGTGGTCGTGGTGACCGGGCGTCCGGCCTGCCGGAGGGGCACGACGGGCTTGGTGTCGCGGGGCGGGACGGCCTGCCCGGCGGCGGAGTCCGCGGCGCCTCCCTTGGCGCCCTTCTTGCCCTTGCCCTTGTCCTTGCCCTTGCCGCCGTCCGTGCCGCCGGCGTCCTTGACCGTCCCGGCGGGCAGCAGCTGGGCGGTGCCCTTCTTGCCGTCCGCGCCGGCGGCGGCTCCCTGGGGCGCGAAGGCGGTGTAGGCGGTCTCGCCGACCTCGGAGGAGGTCGGGGCCGGGCACAGCAGCGCGGAGCGCTGGACCGGCAGCCGGTTGCCGCCGCGGGGGGCGTCGTCGGCGCCGCCGCCCGGTGTGGCCACGGCGGCGACACCGGTGACGGCGGCCAGCGCCACACTCACGCCGATCAGGGACATCATGGTGCGCTTCACTGCTGGTCGCTCCCGTCACGGCGCGGCTCGGGGTGGGAGCCGGAGTACCCCGGGTACTCGGTGCCGTCGTCGTAGGGCTGCTGGTGCTGCGGCCCGCCGTCGCCGTACTGCTGCTGCCCGTACCCGTACGGGTCGTAGGCGCCCGCCTGGTAGGGGTCCGCGGCGTACGGGCCCGCTGCCTGGTAGGGGTCGCCCGGCGGGTAGGGCGGCCGGCCGTACGGCCCGGCCTGGTAAGGGTCGCCGGGGGCGTAGGGCTGCTGGTCGCCGGGGTGGCCCGGCACACCGGGCTCGCCCTGCGGGGCCGCCTGCCAGGCGTCGTACGCCTGCTGCTGCGGCACGGCGCCGTACGGGTCGGCGTCCCCCAGGGGGCCGGCGCCGGCGGGCATGCCGTCCGCGTCCTGGGCGGGGGCCGCCGCGGCCATCGGGTCGGCGGCGGCCATCGGATCGGCGGGAGCCATCGGATCCACCGCGGCCATCGGGTCGGCGGCCGGGTCGAGGGGCTGCTCCCCCGTCCGGGCCCCGGGGATGCCGGAACCGGCCCCCTCGGGGGTGCCCGCGGCCTCGGCCTGGGCCCGCAGGCGCCGGGCCCGGCGGCCGTCGCCGGTCGCCGCGGCGGCCTGCGCGGCAACCGTGTCCTCGGGCAGGTCGTCGTCGATCTCCCGGCGGCGGCCCGGCAGCGCCAGGACCACCAGGACGACGGCGAGCAGGCCCTGCGCCCACATCCAGAGGGTGTGGCCGAGCGGGTTCTCGTGGGTGAGGTCGAGGGTGCCGCCGCCCGCGGGGAGCGTGAAGCCCTGGGCCCAGCCGTCGACGGTGCGCGGCTTGAGCGGGGTGCCGTTGAGCGTGGCCTGCCAGCCCTCGTCGGCGGCGTCCGCAAGGCGCAGCACCCGGCCGTCGGCACCGGCGGGCACCTTGGTGTGCGCCTCGACGGGGCCGGACGGTACGGGGACGGGCGCGGCGGCCTCGCCGGCGCTGGTGCCGTCCTTGGCCTCGCCCGCGACGATCGAGACCCGCGAGACCCGGCGGTCGACGCGCCACAGGGCGCTGCCGTCGTCCTGGCTGAGCCGGGTCAGCCCCGGAGTCGAGTCCAGCACCCGGCCCATCTCGCGCGGTGCCCCGCCCCTGACCAGGACGTAGCGGACCGCGTAGCCACCGAGCTGGTTGGTCTGGTCGGCGCCGGAGCCGGCCACGAGGTGGGCGACGATGCCGCCGAGCCGCTTGTCCTCGCCCGCCGCGGCGGCCAGGTCGGCGTCACCGAGCTCGGCTCCGGAGCCACGGACGAGGGAGTAGTCGACATGTCCCGGGGTGCCGTCGAGGACCAGGGTGCGGGCCCGGTCGGAGGTGCCGGCCTCCTCGGCGACGAAGGCCGGGACCTGCTCCGGATTGCGCCGCTCCAGCGGACCGGCGGCACCGGTGATCATCCAGCTGACCGCGGCGTAGAGCGGGGCGAGCACCGACGCCAGCGCGATCAGCACGGCGACCGGCTGCTTCCAGCCGAAGCCGAGGCTGGCCATCCGGGTGCGGATGCCCTCGGCGCCGATCGCGGCCGCGCACAGCAGCGCCAGGCCGTAGACGAGCATCGCGGGCCCGGTCCAGCCGGAGCCGTTGCCCAGCGCCGCGAACAGCAGGCCGGCCAGGGCCACCGCCCAGGCGATGCGGATCGCGCGCTGCCGCTCGTCGCGCAGGGTCGCGGCCAGCGCGGCCGCCACGATGCCGAAGAGCAGCACCCCGCCGACGGCCTTGGGGCCGCCGGGGCTGATCCCGATGAGGTCGAGCACCGAGGCGGAGCCCGCGCCGTAGCCGAGGCCGGCCTCCTGGAAGAAGCGGGACGGCTGGGTCAGCAGCGACAGGGACCAGGGGGCGAGCACGACGAGCGGCGCGAGGAGCACGACCAGGAACCGCAGCGCGTGGGCGCCCAGCTGGTCGCGCCGGCCACCGGCGAAGCGCAGCACCAGCAGCCCGATGCCGAGCAGCACCGCGATCGGCCAGACGACCGGGGTGAAGGCCATGGTGAAGGTGATCAGCAGCGCGTACGCCCAGGTGGCGCGCCAGCTGGGCCGGGTGCCCGCGGGCAGCCGCAGTCCGCTCGCCGCGACGGCGGCGCGCGCCATCAGCGGCAGCAGGACGGCGAGCACCGCGGTGCCCAGCCGGCCACCGGCCAGCGCACCGGCGGCCGCGGGCAGGAAGGCATAGGCGATGCTCGCCCAGGCCCGCAGCAGTCGGGAGGCGACCAGCGGGCGGGAGGCGAAGTAGGCGGTGAGGCCGGCCAGCGGGACGGAGCAGACCAGCAGCAGGGTGACGGTGAAGCCGGTGGAGCCGAGGAAGATGCTCGACACCAGGGCGACGACGGCCAGGTAGGGCGGCGCGGAGGCGCTGCCGCCGACCCCGACCGCATGCCAGCTGTCGAGGTAGGCCGACCACAGATCGGACACGCTGCCGGGCGCGGGCAGCATCGCACCGCCGGTCAGCGCCCCGGAGCCGAGCAGGCCGCGGCAGGCGGTCAGCGAGACCAGCAGCAGGACGAGGAAGAGCACCGGTGCGGGCTTGCGGGCGATCCGCTTGAGCCGGGCGAACTGCTCGACCTCCAGGAAGTCGGCGTCGTCGCCGCCGGGCCCGGACTCGACCGCGCCGTGCCGGCCGGCCGAGGCCACATCCGGCGCGGCCCGCCCGGCGAGGTTGCCGGCGACCTGTTCGACGGTGGCCCGCACGGTCGCGCCGGGTGGCGGGAAGAGCGGCCGCAGTTCGCCGGTGTCGACCGCCGGGCGGCCTCTCTTCTTCCGTGCGGCGAGGATCTTGCCGGGCCGCAGCAGGGTGCCGAAGAGTCCGGCGAGCTCGTCGAGCGCCTGGCCCGGGACCTTGCCGACGAGGTAGGCGATGACCCGCAGGAAGGTGCCGATCAGCAGTCGCAGCAGGACGTACGGGAGGATCGCGCCGCGGGTGTTGGTGAGCAGGGTGTAGACGGCGCCGGCCTTGTCGACGCGGTGCGGGTTGGCGACGCTCCGGCCGACGCAGTCGATGGGGCGGCGCTCGCGGGCGGCGGCCTCGGCGTGCCGCAGGATCGCGTCCGGCGCGACCAGCACCTGGTGTCCCGCGGCCTGGGCGCGCCAGCACAGGTCGACGTCGTCGCGCATCAGCGGCAGCCGGCGGTCGAAGCCGCCCAACTCCTCGTAGACGTCACGGCGGATGAGCATGCCGGCGGTGGAGACGGACAGCACGGGGCGGACCTGGTCGTGCTGGCCCTGGTCCTGTTCGCGGCGGTCCAGGCCGGTCCAACGGCGACCGCTGCGGGCGATGCTGACGCCGGCTTCGAGCAGCTGCCGGCGGTCGTACCAGCTGCGCAGCTTGGGGCCGACGATGACCGTCGAGGGGCTGGCGTCGGCGACCCGCAGCAGCTCGGCGAGCGCGTCCGGCTCGGGCGCGCAGTCGTCGTGCAGCAGCCACAGCCACTGGACCGGTTCGCCGTGCGGCAGCTCCGGCATGTCGTAGGCCTCGTCGCGCCAGGTGCGGCTGACCGGGTCCCAGCCGCTGGGGCGGCGCAGATACGGCAGGTCGTCGGGGCCGGGTTCGGGGGCCGTGCGGACGGCCTCGTCGACGGCGGTGCCGAATCCGGAGCGGCGGGCGAGGTGGAGCACCCGCTGGTCCCCGATGGCCTCGGCGAGCAGCTGGGCGGAGCGGTCAGCGCTGCCGGTGTCGGCGCCGATGACGTTCTGCACCGGGCGCTCCTGGCCGAGCAGGCCGGTGAGCGCGTCGGGCAGCCAGCGGGCGCCGTCATGGGAGACGATCACGGCGGTGACGACGTGCCTCGGGAACTCTGGGGTGGCGGCTGCGTATGAGGCGGCCTGGGCCGCCGGCTGGCTGTGCACGGACATCGAGGTACGGGCCCTCCGGACCCGGGAGTTCGAAGGCCCGCGGCGAAGTCGCGCTAAGGCCCCGCCCCCGGAAGACACTGCGACGGACTACGAGGCGACGCACGCGCACTGTAGGGCGGCGGCGCATCTCGGACGGGGCCCCACACTAATGGTTCGCGCCGGTACCCCGACCGGGCCCGTACGCAGCAGCACACAGCAGTCCGCCTCCGGCGCACGAGTCGCAGGAGGCGGAGTGTTCGCTATAGGGGGATATGGGGAGTTGAGGTGGTACGGCGGCGTGGTCCGTGAGGCCCCGCCCGTCCGGTCCGGCCGGCTGCGCTGTCATCGTCAGACGGCGGCCTTCTTCAGCCGGCGCCGCTCGCGCTCGGACAGGCCGCCCCAAATGCCGAAGCGCTCGTCATTGGCGAGCGCGTACTCCAGGCATTCGGACCGGACTTCGCAGGCGAGACAGACCTTCTTGGCCTCGCGGGTGGAGCCACCCTTCTCCGGGAAGAAGGACTCGGGGTCGGTCTGGGCGCACAGTGCGCGCTCCTGCCAGCCGAGCTCCTCGTCCGCCTCCTCGACCAGCAATTCCTGGAACAGCTCGGTCATGTGCGCCCCTCGTCTGTCTTTACGTCCCCGTGATCAAGCCGTGATCGATTTCGGCTGAACGACACGAGTGAAATTACAAGTGTGGTGATCCGGGCCAGTCAAGCCGAGATCTGCTATTGGGCCTCTTATTCACTCGGCGGAACCAAGCGTATGCGGAAAGTGTTCAAATCAGTAAAAACCAGGACACTTCCCCGGGCGTGCCACCCGGCACATCCTCGGTCGCTCACCAAGACGCGTTCAGGCAGCATTCACGTTGCACCCCGCGCGCCGAAGCGGGGGAGATCACAGACGGATCACGGGGCCGCAGCGGCGTTTGAAGGTGCGGTTGCCGGTCGATGTCTCCGTGCCAACGACTGCACAAACCTTTCTCCGGGCGGAGTAACCGGATGAGGTGAAAGATTTACGGCAAACCAGTCATCAAGTTGACATCGCCGCGTGAACCCGGTCTCCTGGATCGCATGCCAGCGACCTCCGCGCTCCGACTGACCCGTGCCTACGGGTCGCTCTGTGCTGCGCAGGCCCGCTGTCGCTGTTCCAGCTGTCGTAGCCACTGAGCTCCAGCTTTTCGCTCGCACCACCCCGCAGCGCCCCTGCTCCGCGTCGCCGCGCCACGCCCCCCACAGGGAGAGCCCGCGCCGTGCCGCAGCCCTCTCCCAGCCACGGCTGGGACCCCTGCACCTTGGCCGAGGAACCCGACATCCCATGAACAGCGACGTCCAGATCGCCGGCGACCCGCTCGCCATCCCCCACCTCCTGCCGCCCGTTCCCGCGCACCCCACCACCGTCGCCGGCTTCGCGGGGCTGGCCCGCTCGATCGCCGCCGACCGCGCCGCCTGGGCGCCGCTCGTCCGCTACGACACCACCACCCGCTGGTACTACCGGCTGCGCCAGGGCCCCGGCTACGAGGTGTGGCTGCTGAGCTGGGTGCCGGGGCAGGGCAGCGGCCGGCACGACCACGGGGCGTCCTCCGGGGTGCTGACCGTACTGGAGGGCGAGTTGACCGAGCACACCGCGACCGGGGCCCGTACGCTCGCGGCCGGCGCCCAGCGGGTGTTCGCCCCGGGCTACGTCCACGAGGTCGTCAACGACGCCCTGACCCCCGCGGTCAGCCTGCACCTCTACTCCCCGGGCCTGACCGATATGCCGATGCACCCCGGCCAGGCCACGGCCGCCGGTGGCGCGACCGCTCCGTCCGAGGTACTGGCCCCCTGACACCCACCCGCCGGCCCCTGCCATGCTGGGGCCATGCGAATCGTGGTTCTGGCCGGCGGTATCGGCGGCGCCCGCTTTCTGCGGGGACTGAAGGCAGCGGCTCCGGACGCGGACCTCACCGTCATCGGCAACACCGGCGACGACATCCATCTGTTCGGGCTCAAGGTGTGCCCCGACCTCGACACCGTGATGTACACCCTCGGCGGGGGCATCAACGAAGAGCAGGGCTGGGGCCGCACCGACGAAACCTTCCGGGTGAAGGAGGAGTTGGCCGCCTACGGCGTCGGCCCGGAGTGGTTCGGGCTCGGTGACCGGGACTTCGCCACCCATATCGTGCGGACCCAGATGCTGGGCGCCGGATATCCGCTCAGCGCCGTCACCGAGGCGCTGTGCGCGCGTTGGAAGCCCGGCGTACGGCTGCTGCCGATGTCCGACGACCGGGTCGAGACCCATGTCGCCATCGACGAAGACGGCGAGCGCAAGGCGGTCCACTTCCAGGAGTACTGGGTGCGGCTGCGCGCCTCGGTGCCGGCGCATGCCGTGGTGCCGGTCGGCGCGGACCAGGCCAAGCCGGCGCCGGGCGTGCTGGAGGCCATCGCCGACGCGGACGTGGTGCTGTTCCCGCCGTCCAACCCGGTGGTCAGCATCGGGACGATCCTGGCGGTGCCGGGCATCCGGGAGGCCATCGCGGACGCCGGGGTGCCGGTGATCGGTCTCTCCCCGATCGTCGGCGACGCCCCGGTGCGCGGGATGGCCGACAAGGTGCTGGCGGCGGTGGGCGTGGAGTCGACCGCCGCGGCCGTCGCCCGCCACTACGGGTCCGGACTGCTGGACGGCTGGCTGGTGGACTCCGTGGACGCGGACGCGGTGGACGAGGTCGAGGCGGCCGGGATCCGCTGCCGGTCCGTGCCGCTGATGATGACCGGCCTGGACGCCACGGCCGCGATGGTGCGCGAGGCGCTGGCCCTGGCCGAGGAGGTCCGGGCGTGAACGGTCCCGAGGGGGTGCCCGGGTACCGGGTGTGGGCGCTGCCGGGAGTGCCCGAGGTGCGGCCCGGCGACGACCTCGTCAAGCTGATCGCCGCGGCGGCCACGGCCGAGGGTATGCCCCAACTCGCCGACGGCGACGTACTGTTGGTGACCTCGAAGATCGTCAGCAAGGCCGAGGGCCGGGTGGTCGAGGCCACCGACCGCGAGGCGGCGATCGACGCGGAGACGGTGCGGGTGGTGGCCCGGCGCGGCACCCTGCGGATCGTGCAGAACCGGCAGGGCCTGGTGATGGCCGCGGCCGGGGTGGACGCCTCCAACACCCCCGCGGGAACGGTGCTGTTGCTGCCCGAGGACCCTGACGCCTCGGCCCGCGCCCTGCGGGCGGGCCTGCGCGCCGAGCTCGGCGTCGAGGTCGGCGTCGTCATCAGCGACACCTTCGGGCGGCCGTGGCGCAGCGGCCTCACCGATGTCGCCATCGGGGCCGCCGGGCTGCGGGTGCTGGACGATCTGCGCGGCGGCACCGATGCGTACGGCAATCCGCTCAGCGCGACGGTGGTGGCCACCGCCGACGAACTGGCCGCCGCGGGCGACCTGGTGAAGGGCAAGGCCGCCGGGCTGCCGGTCGCCGTGGTGCGCGGACTCCCCCATGTCGTCGAGGAGGCGGGCGACGGCGCCGGGGCGGGCGCGATGGTGCGCGGCGCCGAGGACGACATGTTCCGGCTGGGCACCTCGGAGGCCGTACGCGAAGCGGTGACGGGGCGGCGTACGGTGCGCGCCTTCCGCGACGAGCCGGTCGATCCGGGGGCGGTCCGGCGCGCGGTGGCGGCGGCGCTCACCGCACCGGCGCCACATCACACCACGCCGTGGCGGTTCGTCCTCCTTCAGTCGCCGCAGGCGCGGGTGCGGCTGCTGGACGCGATGCGGGACGCCTGGATCGCGGATCTGCGCGCGGACGGCAAGACGGAGGAGTCCGTCGCCCGGCGGGTGCGGCGGGGCGATGTGCTGCGCCATGCGCCGTATCTGGCGGTGCCGTGCATGGTGACGGACGGCGCGCACGACTACCCCGACGCGCGGCGGAGCGCCGCGGAGCGCGAGATGTTCGTGGTGGCCCATGGCGCGGGCATCCAGAACTTCCTGGTCGCGCTGGCCGGCGAACGCCTGGGCTCCGCCTGGATCTCGTCGACGATGTTCTGCCGGGACGTGGTCCGCGAGGTGCTGGAACTTCCCGGGAACTGGGAACCGATGGGGGCGGTGGCCATCGGGCATCCGGCGGCGGCACCGGCGCCCCGTCCGCCGCGGACCGCCGACGAGTTCGTGGTCGTGCGCTGATCTGCGCGCCCGCCCCGCGTCAGAGCCGGGCGATGTCCCCCACGGGGAAGCGCGGGGCGCGGCGCGGCGGGACGCGGCCGGACAGCAGGATCAGCCGGGCCGCGCGGTGCCGCTGCCCCTCGTAGGGAGCGAGGAGTTCGAGCATCTGCTCGTCGGTGGTGCCGCGGCGGCCGGTGAGGGCATAGCCGATGATCTTCGGCAGATGCAGGTCGCCGACCGTGATCGCGTCCGGTGCGCCGAGGGTGCGCTGGAGGGTTTCGGCGGCGGTCCAGGGGCCGATGCCCGGCAGGGCCGTCAGCCGCCGGATGGCGTCCGCGAGGTCCATCCCCGCGGCCTCCTCCATACGGCGGGCGGCCCGCGCCGCGCGCAGGATCGTGTCCGAGCGCTTGCCGTCGACGCCCGCGCGGTGCCACTCCCAGGAGGGGATCAGCGCCCAGCCTCGCGGGTCGGGCATCACCCGCATCCGGTCCCAGGGGCCGGGGGCGGGCTCGCCGTGCCGCCCCAGGAGGAGCCGCCAGGCGCGGTAGGCCTCGTCGCTGGTGACCTTCTGCTCCAGGATCGAGGGGATCAGCGACTCCAGGACCAGACCGGTCCTCGCGAGCCGGACGCCGGGGTGGCGGCGGCGGGCCTCATGGACGATGCGGTGCCGGGCGGTGAGCTCCGCCGGGTCATCACCCGCCCCCAGCAGCTCGGGCAGCCGGTCCAGCAGCCAGTCGGCGCCCGGGCCCCAGGCCTCGGCCTCGACGCCGCCGGCGGACGGGCGGGCGGCGAGCCGCAGCGTGCCGGGGCCCTGCGGCGTACGGCAGGCGCGCCAGAGCTCGCCGCCGCGCACCGCGAACGCGGGGTCGCCGGGTCCGCGCTGCAGCACACCCAGCGTGCGGTGCAGGTCGAACGGGCCGGGCGGATGCCAGGTACGGGCGGGCATGCGGCCAGGCTAGGCGATACGGCCGGGGCGGCGCCGGGGCCTGTGGACAACGACGGGCCCGGGCCCGGGCCGGTGAGCGGTCGGCGCCGGGCTGCTGGGGCTGCCGGGCTGCCGGGCTGCCGGGTTACCGGCCCACCGGCCCGCTGCCCACCGCTGACCACCAGCCAACCAGCTCCTGGCCCACCAGCTCCTGGCCCACCGGCTCCTGGCCCTCCGGGTACCGCCCGTCCCGCTACTGGTCGGAGGAGAAGCGCACCGAGGCGGCCGGGATGTCGGCGTCGCACCAGATGCGGATGCCGCCGCGCAGCTCGTTGTCGGCGCCGATCCGCGCGCCGTCGCCGATGACCGCACCGTCCAGGACCGTACGGGCCCCGATGCGCGCGCCGGCACCGATCAGCGAGTCCCTGATCTGCGCGCCCTCCTCGATGACCGCGCCGTCGAGGACGGCGCTGCCGTCGATCCGGGCGCCGGAGCCGATGACGGTGCGGGCGCCGGCCACGGTGCCGCCGCTGAGTTTGGCGTCCGGGGCGACCTCGGCGGTCTCCAAGACCAGGCGGTCCCCGCGGCGGCCGGGCACCGCCGGGGACGGGGCGCGGCCCAGGACCAGGTCGGCGGAGCCGCGGACGAAGGCCTGCGGGGTGCCGAGGTCGAGCCAGTACGTGGAGTCGACCATGCCCTGGAGGTGGGCGCCCTCGGCGAGCAGGCCGGGGAAGGTCTCGCGTTCGACGGAGACCGGGCGTCCGGCCGGGATGGTGTCGATGACCGACCGGTTGAAGACATAGGCGCCGGCGTTGATCTGGTCGGTGACGATCTCTTCGGGGGTCTGCGGCTTCTCCAGGAAGGCGGTGACCTTGCCGGTGTCGTCGGTGGGCACCAGGCCGAAGGCGCGCGGGTCCTCGACCCGGGTGAGGTGCAGCGAGACATCGGCGCCGGCGGTGCGGTGGGTCTCGACCAGGGCCGGGATGTCCAGGCCGGTGAGGATGTCGCCGTTGAAGATCAGGACCGGGTCGTCGGGGCCGGAGTGCAGCCGCTCGGCGACGTTGCGGATGGCGCCGCCGGTGCCCAGCGGCTCGTGCTCGGTGACGTACTCCAGGTGCAGGCCCAGCGCCGACCCGTCGCCGAAGTACGGCTCGAAGACCTCGGCGAGGTAGGAGGTGGCGAGGACGATGTGCTCGACGCCGGCGGCCCGGGCGCGGGCCAGCTGGTGGGTGAGGAACGGCACGCCGGCCGCCGGGACCATCGGCTTGGGCGTATGCACCGTCAGCGGCCGCAGCCGCGTGCCCTTGCCGCCGACCAGGAGGATCGCTTCAGTCACTGTGTCCTCTGTTCGCTTCTCCGCCCGCCGGTCCCCTCGTGCCCGATGGCGGGCGTGGAGGGAGCAGCGGTGCGGCTCTCATCGCCGACCACAGCCCGGCGGCTGCACGTGCGACGCTCACGGGTGTCTTGTCTGCTTCCTGCTGGGGTCGGCCGATCGGCGGACCAGTGTAGGCAGACGGGGCATCCGGACGCCCCCGCCGGTGCGACCGGCCCCGTGCTGTTCAGGCCACGGGGCGGCGCGGGGGCGGGGTGCGGACGTCGTGGCCGCCAGGACGCGTCAACGGCGGGAACGGTTCAGTGGCTCGTGCGCCCTGCACCCCCACGCACCGTGCCGAACGCCCGCAAAACTGCGCATGACCACCCGATTCGGCGCTGCGGGTCAGCGGCCCTGGAGCCCGGCGGCGGCGGTCCGCGTGGCACCGAGCTTGTCGTAGAGGTACTGGCCGGGGCAGTCGGTGGTGAAGCCGTCGCGGTGGCCGGAAATGACGTGCAGCGGGACCTTGGAACCCTTGGGGAAGCGGTTGCCGCCGGCGGACAGCAGCTTCGTCATCTTGCGCGGATCGACGCCGTACAGGCCGAGCTTCCAGGCCGTCAGACGGGCGATGGCGTCGAGAGCGCGCCGCGGCGGCTCGGTGTCGGTGAAGGTGCCGAGGACGGCGATGCCGGTGCTGTCGGCGTTGAAGCCGAGGGTGTGGGCGCCCATGACGGGCTTGGCGACGCCGCCCGCCCGGCCCTCGTAGACCGTGCCGCACTTGTCGATGAGGAAGTTGTAGCCGATGTCCCGCCAGCCGTTGCTCGTGACGTGGAAGCGGTACATGGCGCGGATCAGCGCGGGGGCCTCGTCGCAGCTGTAGTCGTTGCCGGAGCCGCTGTGGTGGACGAAGGCGGCGCGGACGGTGTCGGTGTAGATGAAGGCCTTCTCCCGCAGGTCCTCGTCGGCGCCCCAGCCCGCCCGGGTGACGATCCGGGGGCGCGCTCCGACGTAGGCGCGTTCCGGGGACAGCAGGCCCGCCGCGGCGATGTCGGCCAGAGAGGCGACCTGGTCGAGGGCCGGGATCTCGGTGGCGCCGAGCGGGGCGAGCAGGGCGTTGGCGGCGGAAGCCGCGGCCGCGCCCGCCCCGGCCCTGACCGGGGCCGGCGGGTCGGCCTGCGCCGCACGGAGGCCGCGCGGGGTCCTGCCGGGGTCGACGAGTTCCAGCCGCAGCCCGGCCGGGACGGTGGCCGCCGCGCGGTCGCTGCTCGCGGGGGTGATCCGCAGTTGGACGGCATCGGAGTCGCCGACCCACAGCGGAGAGGTGCTGCCCCGTACGTCGCTGCCGTGCCGTTCGGCGGAGCCGAGGTCGGGGGCGTCGTCGTTGTGGACCTGGACGTCCTGCCAGCCGGACCACCGGGTGGTGCCGGTGGCGCGGGTGCGGACCTGGACCCGGCCGTGCAGTTCGGCGGCGGCGTCGTCCCAGACCACCCCGAGGAGGGAGAACGGCCGCACGGTGCGGGCCGGCAGGCCGAGTGTCCCGGGCGCGGGCACCGTGGCGGAGTCACGGTCGGTGGCGTCGGGGGCGGCTGCGCCGGGCGTCGGCACCGGCAGGGACTGGGTGCTGCCGGGCAGCTCGGGGGTGCTCGTGGCGCGCGGCGCCGGGGCCGGGGCGGGGGCCGTGGCCGGGGCGGGGACGGCATGCGCACCGGCCGCCGGCGCGAGGGACAGGGCGAGCGCGGCGGTGCACACGGCGCCGAGGCAGGTCACGAGGAAAGGGCGCATGGATAAAATCCTGGACATGTCCGGACCGAACGCGCCAATGGTGACCTGACGGGGCATCGGCCGATCCGGTGGCCACTGCCGCTGCGCCCGCCCCGCCGCAGGCCGCCGCCGCGCGTACCCTGGCCGCGATGAACGCCACCGATCGCACCCCCGCCGACCTGCTGAGTTCCGCGCTCGCCGCGGATCCGGCCCGCCCGCTGGTGACCTTCTACGACGACGCCACCGGCGAGCGCGTGGAACTGTCCGTCGCGACCTTCGCCAATTGGGTGGCCAAGACCGCCAACTACCTCCAGGGCGATCTGGCCGCCGGGCCGGGCGACCGGCTCGCGCTGCTGCTGCCCGCGCACTGGCAGACCGCCGTCTGGCTGCTGGCCTGCTCCTCGGTGGGCGTGGTCGCGGAGGTGGAGGGCGATCCGGCCGCCGCCGACGTCGTCGTCGCCGGGCCCGACCGGCTGGAGGCGGCGCGGGCCTGCTCCGGGGAGCGGGTGGCGCTGGCACTGCGCCCGCTGGGCGGCCGTTTCCCGCAGCCGCCGGCGGGCTTCGCGGACTTCGCCGTCGAGGCACCGGGCCAGGGCGACCGGTTCGCGCCGTTCGCGCCGGTGGACCCGGCGGACGTGGCCCTGGTGGTGGGCGGCGAGGAGCTGACCGGCGCGGGCATCGGGGCGCGCGCCCTGGCCGACGCGGCGGCGGCCGGGATGCCGCAGGCCCCCCGGGTGCTGTCGGGACTGCCGTACGACACCTGGCAGGGCCTGTCGTACGGGCTCTACGCCCCGCTGGCGGCCGGCGGTTCCGTGGTGCTGTGCCGTCACCCGGACCGGCTGGACGCAAACGCCGCGGAGGCCCGGGAGACCAGCGAGAAGATCACGTACAAGGCGCCGTCACCACACTGAGTCCAGGGCGCGGCCCGGCACCGGGCCCAGGCGCCGTCACCGGACCGGTTCCGGAGCGCCGTCCCGGCACCGGGCTCACGGCACCGTCGCCGCACCGGGCGGTCCTCCCCCGTCCGGCGGACCGGTGACGCCCGTGGCGGGCCGGTTCGCCCGTTTCGGTCCAGGATCTTGAGTACGTACAACCATGCGCGGGGTTCGTCCGTCTCTTGTTCCGTCCGGGCCCTCGTGCGGGCGCGACGCCGACTCCGTGAGGGATGGACGCACAGGTGACCGAGACCCCCGAGCCTCCACGGTTCACCGGCTGGGCCGAACGCCCGGCCGGGGGCCCGGGGCCGCACCGGCCGGGGGACTCGCACACGCCGCGCCGCCCCCGGGGCTGGCGGGGCTGGGCCGCGCTGGGGGTCACCGGTGTCCTGCTGGCCGGGGCCGGCAGCGGCTGGGCGGTCTACGCCAGGCTCAACAGCAATATCCGCACCGACAGCGCCACCGAGAAGGAGCTGCGGAAGTGGGAGTCCGAACGGCCCCCGGCGGGCCCGCCGAACGCCGTGAACATGCTGTTGATCGGCTCCGACACCCGCAGCGGCGACAACGGCCGGTACGGCCACGACGCCGGCCAGCGCTCGGACACCACCATGCTGCTGCACCTGGCGGCGGACCGGAAGAGCGCCACCGCGGTGAGCATCCCGCGCGATCTGATGGTGGAGGTGCCGCACTGCAAGCGCCCGGACGGCACCGAGACCGCCCCGCGGCTGGCGCAGTTCAACGGGGCGTTCGCGGTCGGCGGGGCGGCCTGCATGATCCGTACGGTCGAGAAGCTGACCGGCATCCGCATCGACCACTACTTGATCATCGACTTCGTGGGCTTCAAGAAGATGGTCGACGCGGTGGACGGCGTCGAGGTCTGCCTGCCCCGGCCGGTCCACGACCCCGCGGCGCAACTCACCTTGCCCGCGGGCCGGCAGATCCTGCACGGTGAGGCCGCGCTCGGATTCGTACGGGCCCGCAAGAGCCTGGGCAATGGCAGCGACACCCAGCGGATGCGGCGGCAACAAGACTTTCTTGCCGCTCTCGTGAAGAAAGTGCAGAGCAACGGTGTGCTGCTCAATCCGACCCGGCTCTATCCGGTGCTGGATGCCGCGACGAGTTCACTGACCACGGACGCCGCACTGGCTTCCCTGAAGGGGCTGTACGAATTGGTGCGCAGCACCCGTAGCATTCCCACCGGCCGGTTTCAGTTCATGACCGTGCCGCGCCGGGAGTACCGCTACGATCCCAATCGCGATGAGCTGGTCCAGCCGGACGCCGGCCGGCTCTTCGGGCAGCTGCACGGCGATCGTCCGGTGACGGTGAAACCCCCGCCCGGCAGCGGGGAGAAGCCGGTCCGCACGGGAGCCGGAGCGCCGGCGGACCGGACGGAGAAAGCCCCCTCGCCGTCGGCGGGTCCGGACCCGTCCTTTCCCGGGACGACGGCGGGACACGGGGTCTGCGGATAAAGATGCCGCAAAGTACTCCTGGTGACGCGAATGGATTGGGCGGATTGCCCAGTTGTAGGCAAGTGGAATTTGTCACGGGCGTCGCGGGGCGCTGAACTGGGCGGATAGTGTGAGCGATCCGGTCGCAGGACCAGCTGACCGATGACCATGCAATAAACGATCGAATCGACCGACCGAGCGCCTTGAGGGGATGGCGCCGCGTGGCACCGACGGAGGACTCAAGGCACCGTGGACGCGCAAGGCCGTGGGCGGGCGGGCGACAACAACGTCGATCCCGCCGATCAGTGGGTGTTCGACCCGAACACCGGCAACTACGAGCTGCGGCTTGACCATGCCGGTCAAGCCGACGCTCGGCCCGCCGACCGTAAGCCGGCCGGCTCCAGACGTGCCGCGCGCAGGTCGGGCGGCGACACCGACACCCGGCCGCTGCCGACCCAGCGCGGCCGCCGGGACGAGGACGCCGAGGGCGACGAGCGCCCCGGTGGCGGGCGGGCGGCCCGGCGGTCGGCCGGCACCCGCACGGCGTCCGCCGCGGCCGCGGGCCCGGCGAGCCGCCGCAAGCGCAAGCCGAAGACGTCGGGGAAGAAGAAGGCGCTGTACTGGACGGCCGGTGTGGTGGGCTTCGTGCTCGTCGCCGGCTGCGGTGGCGCGTTCTACCTCTACCAGCAGCTGAACGGCAACATCTCCAAGGTCGACGTCGGCGTGGAGAACGACGCGGTCTCCGAGGGCCCGGTCAACGTCCTCATCATCGGGACGGACGCCCGCTCCGGGAAGGGCAACTCCGGCTACGGCGACGCCGGCAGCGTGGGCCACGCGGACACCACGATCCTGATGCACATCTCCAAGGACCGGACGAACGCCACCGCGCTGAGCATCCCGCGCGACATGATCACCGACATCCCGACCTGCCCCACGAAGCAGAAGGACGGTTCGACGAAGAACATCCGCGGCGAGCACGGGGTGCGCTTCAACACCAGCCTGGGCCAGGAGGGCCGCGACCCCGGCTGCACCTGGCGCACCGTCGAGAAGCTGACCGGGCTGAAGATAAATCACTTCATGATGGCCGACTTCAACGCGGTCAAGGACCTGTCCACCGCGGTCGACGGCGTCGAGGTGTGCGCCGGCAAGGACATCAACGACCCCAAGTCGCACCTGAAGTTGAAGGCCGGCCGGCACATCGTCAAGGGCGAGCAGGCGCTCGCCTTCGTCCGCACCCGGCACACCGTCGGGACCGGCAGCGACCTGAGCCGTATCGAGCTGCAGCAGCAGTTCCTGAGCTCGCTGATCCGCAAGCTGAAGTCCAGCGCCTTCAGCAGCCCCGGCAAGCTCTACGACGTCAGCCAGGCGGCGACCAAGGCGCTCACCGTCGACACCGGTATCGGCAGCGCGAACAAGCTCCTGGACTTCGGCACCGACCTCAAGAAGGTCGACATCGACCGGGTCACCTTCGCCACGGTGCCGGTGCTGGACAACCCCGACGACCCGGCCACCGTCATCCTCAACAAGACCGCCGCGGACCCGCTGTTCGCGATGGTCCGCGCGGACCACGCCCTGGCCAAGGGCAAGAAGGGCAAGGGCAAGAAGTCCGCGCCGGTGAAGAAGGCCCCGCCCGAGAAGGTGCGGGTCGACGTCACCAACGGCGGCGGGCCGATCGGTTCGGCGCAGGAGACCGTGGACTGGCTGCAGAACTCCAAGGCCGCCAAGCTCTCCACCAACGCCGGCAACGCCCCGGCGAAGCTGGCCACCACCCGCCTCGAATACGCGCCCAACCAGGCCGACCAGGCCGCCACTCTGGCCGACTGGATGGGGCTGCCCAAGAAGGCGCTGAAGAAGTCGTCGCACAACGCCGGTGACCGGGAGCCGATGAAGCTCACCCTCGGCAGGGACTTCAAGGCGCCGGGCACACCGATCGACGCGCCGACCGAAACCCCGAACGGGGTGCAGAACGTCAATGCAGATGACAAGAACGTCTGCGCGAAGTGACCTGAGCGGGCTCCGGCCGCCCCGACGAGGCGCCGAACGCACCATCGGACTCATAACGGGGAGAGGGCCCAATGCGGCAGAGCAGTCTGCGCGGTGACCGATCACGCCGGCGGCGCCGGCCGGATGCACCGGAGGCGCCGGACGCCCAGGAGCTGGGCCGGCACGACGGTCTGTACGAGGGCAAGGGCCTCCCGCCGGACGCTCCCGGCTGGACGCCCTCCGCGGACGACGCGTCCTTCGGCGACGGGGACGGGTCCGCGGAGGGCGAGGGCCACCGCGAGGGGGGCCGGCCGCGCCGCGGCAAGGGCCGCAAGGTGCTGCGCTGGACGTCCCTGACCCTCGCCGTCCTCATAGTGGGCGGCGCGGGCGCCGGGTACTGGTACTACGAGCACCTCAACGCGAACCTCCGCAAGGCCCCGCGGTCCCTGGCCGGGAACGGTCTGAAGAAACCGGATCCCAACGCCTTCGGACAGAGCCCGCTGAACATCCTGCTGCTGGGCTCGGACGGCCGGAACAGCAAGAAGAACATCGAACTCGGCGGCGCCCGGCAGGACGCGGACCGCAAGCCGCTCGCCGACGTCCAGATGCTGCTGCACGTCTCCGCGGACCGCAGCAACATGTCGGTGCTCTCCATCCCGCGCGACACCCGGGTGACGATCCCGCAGTGCACCGACCCGAAGACCCACCAGGTCTATCCGCAGACCTCCGCGGCCATCAACCAGTCGCTCCAGCACGGCGGTCCGGGCTGCACGCTCGCCACCTGGCAGGAGCTGACCGGCATCTACATCGACCACTTCATGATGGTCGACTTCTCCGGCGTGGTGGACATGGCCGACGCCATCGGCGGCGTCCCGGTCTGCGTCGACAACAACGTCTACTCGCACGACAGCAAGGGCCACGGCAGCGGGCTCAAGCTCACCAAGGGCACCCACTCCGTCAAGGGCGTCCAGGCCCTGCAGTGGCTGCGCACCCGCTACGGCTTCGAGGACAACACCGACATCGGCCGGGCCAAGGCCCAGCACATGTACATGAACTCGATGGTCCGCCAGCTGAAGAAGGGCACCAAGCTCACCGACCCGGGCCAGCTGCGTGACCTGGCGGAGGCCGCCACCAAGGCGCTGACCGTCGACGACGGCCTCGACACCGTCAAGAAGCTCTACGACCTGGGCAGCGACCTCAACCGGGTGCCGGCCAAGCGCCTCACGATGGTCACCATGCCCTGGCAGTACAGCCCCGACGAGTCGTATGTCATGCCCAAGCCCGGCGACGCGGACGCGACCTTCGCGCTGCTGCGCAACGACACCGGGCTGGACGGCAAGGACAAGAAGAAGAAGGCGGCGCCGGACCCGAAGCCGTCAACCCCCAAGGGGCAGCTGAAGGTTGTGGTGCAGAACGGCACCAACAGCACGGTGAACGGCCCGGTCTCCGGCCGCGCGGCGGTCATCCAGCAGCGGCTGTCCGGCCTCGGCTACACCGCGGCGAGCACCGACCCCGCGCTCACCACCCAGGCCGACACCACCGTCACCTACCGGGACAAGGGTGAGCGGGGCGATGCGCTGGCGCTGGCGAAGGCGCTGGGGCTGCCCAAGGGCGCGGTCCGGGAGTCGAGTTCGGCCTCCGGGATGCGGCTGGTGGTCGGCAGCGACTGGCGAGACGGCGCGGCGTACCCGAAGCAGTCGGGCGACGAAAAGGGCACCGACAAGGCCCCGGACAGCGCCGATGCACTCAACGGCGAGGACTCCAAGGCCTGCATGAAGGTGAATCCGCAGTACAGCTTCTAAGGCACGAAATACCGCCAGAACCGACCCGGTTCACGGATTGCCCGACATGCCCGGATCGCCTCTCTGTCCGTTATGGCGGGTTCGCGCACCTCTGGCCTCCGGCAAGTCAACGGCAGCAGATCTTCGCCATTGCATGCCAAGTGACTTCTCAGTAACGTGAATTCCCCTCATGCGCGTGACCAGCCGCATGAGGGGAAATCCGCGTGGTCCGTACCGCACGAATCCGGTTGCGGTCCATGACCGGGAATCTCACCACGCGTATCGACCAGGAAAGACGGGGGAACAGCGCATGCATCGCAGCAAGTGGATCCAACGAGTCGCAGTAACCGTGGGCGGCACCGTCATGGCGGCAGGCGCACTGCCCCTTGTCACCGCGAGCCCCGCGTACGCAGGCAACTACTACGACTGTGTCCAGTATCTGCGCCACAAGGACTACTTCATCGATGACAACGGCGTGGCCGCGGACTCGTGCCGGGTCGCGGAGAGGGGCAAGGGATCGGCCAACTCCCTCTCCATCTGCGCATCACGGCTTGAGAGCCTCCATGTGAAGTGGGAGGACGCCAAGCCGGCTTGCCTTCGTGCGCGGCCCTGAAGTGCTTCGCTGAGCTGAGGGATGAGTCCGGCCTTGCTGAGGAATGCGCAGGGCCGGACTCGACGGAGACGCTCAGATCATTCCGACCCGCATCCGGATACTGTGCGCGAGCCGGGTCAGGGATTTTCCGGTGGTCGGTGGCACCCACGATGCCCCGGCGGTTTCGGGCGGACAGACTCCTCAGAGGGATCGGGCCGCATCCGGTGGGGCCTCGAAAGACCGGCGGCCCCGTGGGCCCCCTGAAAGCGCGGCCGCGCTTTCAGGGGGCCCGGCCGCGCGGACCGGCTACTCCGCCCCGGCCGCCGCTGCCATGACCGCCGGGCGGCGGCTGGCGATGACCCTCTTGGCGAGGGAGCGGGGGCTGGTCAGGAAGCCCACACCCCAGGCCATGTGCATGGTGGCCAGGGCGAGGGGGATCTGGGCGCGCGCCTTGAGCGACAGCCCCTTGCCGGCGGGCACCGACCCCGCGGCGATCGCCGCGAGATAGCCGCCCGGGACGATCAGCGCCCAGGGCGTGACCGCCGCACCGGCCACCAGGCCCGCCGCGATGGCGCACACCGCGGTCGGCGGCGCGAGGTAGCGCAGGTTGATCGAACCGGCGTGGTAGCGGGCGACGACATGGCGCCACTTGCCGTAGTCCTTGTACTGCTTGGCCAGCGCCTTGACGCTCGGCCGCGGGCGGTACTGCACCCGCAGCTCGGGCGAGAACCAGATCGCGCCGCCGGCCTCACGGATGCGGAAGTTCAGCTCCCAGTCCTGGGCGCGGATGAACTCCTCGTTGTAGCCGCCCTGCTGCTCCAGCGCCTCGCGGCGGAAGACGCCGAGGTAGACGGTCTCGGCGGGGCCGGCCTGCCCGCCCGTGTGGAAGGCGGCGTTGCCCACACCGATCTTGGAGGTCATCGCGGCGGCGACCGCGTCCTCCCAGGCGTTCTCCCCCTCGGCGTGCATGATGCCGCCCACATTCGCGGCGCCGGTCTCCTCCAGGAGGCGCACGGCGGTGGCGATGTAGTTCGGCGAGAGCATGCCGTGGCCGTCGACGCGGACCACGATGGGGTGCCGGGACGCCTTGATCGCGGCGTTCAGCGCGGCGGGAGTACGGCCGGTGGGGTTCGGCACCGTGTGCACACGGGCGTCCTCGGCGACGAGCTCGGCGGCGATCTCGTCCGTACGGTCCGCGGACGGGCCGAGGGCGATCACCACCTCCATCTCACCGGCGTACTCCTGCTCCAGGATGTGCCGGACCGAATTGCGCAGGTGACGTTCCTCATTGAGCACCGGCATGATCACGGAGACGGCCGGGGGCTGCTGCTGCGGCATGGTTCCTCAGGGGTACGGCCCGCGGTGGAGCCGCCAGCGACGGCAGCGCCCGCCGGGAGACTGCAGTATCGCGCCTCACGTTACCGCGAATGGGCGACGGCATCGGACGCAGCCGGGTGGCCGGCCGGCGGATGCCCGGCGTGTGGCGCCGTACATCCGATCATATGGACCTACGGTGCTCCAGACGGATTCGCCCCCTTTATCCCTCTGCTCCAGCCGCCCGTCCCGCCGCGGAGGTGTCCCCCGTGACCGCGCCGTTCCGCTCCCCCCGTCCGGCCAGGCGCCGGGCCGCCCGGCCGGGCCCGCGCCGGCGCCCGCCCGGCACGCGCTGGGGGCTGCGGATCGGCGCGGTCACGTCCGTGCTGCTGCTGGCCGCGAGCGGTGTCGGGCACGCCGTGGTCACCGGCGTGGAGAGCGGCATCGGCCGGGTGGACGCCTTCACCGGCATGAGCAACCGGCCCGGGGGCGGCCACGGGCTGAACTTCCTGGTCGTCGGCACCGACGGGCGCGACAAGCTCACCCCCGGCGAGAAGCGGAAGTACCACCTCGGCGGCGCGCCCTGCCACTGCACCGACACCCTGATGCTGGTGCACCTCTCCGCCGACCGGGACCGCGCCAGCGTGGTCAGCCTCCCCCGCGACTCCTATGCCGAGGTCCCCGCGCACACGGACGCGGTCACCGGCCGGCAGCGCCCCCAGCACGCCATCAAGCTGAACGCGGCCTACGCCGAGGGCGGCCCCAGCCTCACCGTGCGGACCGTCGAGCACATGACGGGGGTGCACATCGACCACTACCTGGAGGTCGACTTCACCAGCTTCATGCGCAGCGTGGACGCGGTCGGCGGGGTGGAGATCTGCACCGTACGGCCGCTGCGCGACAGCTATACGGGCCTGGATCTCCCCGTCGGCACCTCGCGGCTGAGCGGCGGCCAGGCCCTGCAGTACGTGCGCTCCCGGCATGTCGACGGCTCCGCCGACCTCGGCCGGATGCAGCGCCAGCAGCGCTTCCTGGCCTCTCTCATCCACAAGATCACCTCCTCCGGGGTGCTGCTGAACCCGATCCGCTTCCGGGACGTCGCCGACACGGTGCTGGGATCCGTACGCGCCGACGCGGGCTTCACGGCGGGCGACCTGGTCGATCTCGGGCAGGCGATGCGCGGCTTCACCCCCTCGTCGTCGGAGTTCACCTCCGTGCCGCTGCGCAATGTGGCCCAGCCGGTGCCCGGTGTCGGCTCGACCGTGCGGTGGGATCCGGTGCAGGCGCCGAAGCTCTTCCAGGCGATCCGCGAGGACCGGCCGCTCGCCGTGCACCGGGACCGCACGGAGCCGCGAGCGCGGGTCGTGGACGTACCGCCGGGGCAGGTCCAGGTGCGGGTCGGCGACGGCGGCGACCGGCCGGGACCGGACGCCGAGGTGGCCAGGGAGCTGCACGCCACCGGGTTCGCCACCACCGGCGCGCCCAGCGCCTCCCCCCTGGTCAGGGCGCCCCGCACGGTCATCGCCTACGACCCGCGCTGGGACCGTTCGGCCCGCTCGCTGGCCGCCGCGCTTCCGGGCGCCGAGCTGCGGCCGGTGGCCGGGCGGGGGCCGGTGATGCAGGTGACGGTCGGCCAGGGCCACCAGGCGGTGCGGCGGGTACGGGCCGAGGAGCCGCCGCAGAGGCCGGGCGGCATCGCGACGATCACCGGTGACGAGGCGGTGTGCACATGAGCGAGCGCAGGGATCCCCTCATCGGAAGGCGCAGGCTGCGCGCCGACGGGGCCGGGCGAAGCGGGGCCCCGTCATGAGCGTCCCCGCACCCCGCCGCACCGCGTCCCGGCCGCCCGCGCGCCGCCCGGACGCCCGCCGCGACGCGCGCCGGATCGTGGTGGCCGTCGCGGCGCTGTGCCTGGTCGCGGCCACCGCCGCGGCCGCGCCGCCGGCGCCGCAGGAACCGACCGGCTGCGGGGATCTGGTGCGCGGCCAGCTGTGTCTGCGCGGTCCGGTGGGGGCCGACGGCATGTACACCGCGGCCTACCGGCGGCGCGGGGCGGCGGGCGCCCGGGACGAGATCATCGTGCGGCTCGGCTACCAGCGCAAGAACGACCGGATCACCGCCTTCCCCGGGTGGTTCGGCACCCGGCGGACGCAGGGCGGCGCGGTCGTGCTGAGCGGCCGGGTGGAGATGCTCGCGGACGAATGCATCCGGGGCGTCATGGAGCGCGGCGAGACGGTCTATGTCACGAAGTGGAGCTGCGGCTGATGTCCTGGACAGCCTGAAAGGGGCGCATCGTGTGGCAGGTTGTGCTGGACGTCACCCCCACCACGGTGACGCTCTTCCTGGTCCTGGCGCTGGCGCTGGCCATGGCGCTGGCACTGTGGACGGCGCTCACCCCCGGCGGCACCGCGCCGCGCACCACGGCCCGGATCCTGCTGGCCGGCTGGCTGCTGCTGTTCCTGGTGGCGACGCTCGCGCCGAGCCAGCCGATCGGCTCCGGGGACGCGACGGTGTGGTGGCGGCCCGGTGAGGGGCTGTTCGATCTGGGGGCGCAGCTGGAGCCCGGGGAACTGGTGATGCTGGTGCGGCGGCAGATCGCCACTGCCGCGCTGTTCGTGCCCGCGTCACTGCTGCTGCGCTTTGCGGCGCCGCGCATCTCGGCGGCCGCCGCGTTCCTGCTGGGCGTGGGCCTGTGCCTGGCCGTCGAGACGGCGCAGCTGCTGATGCGGGCCGGGCGGATCGCCGATATCGACGATGTGATCTGTGCGGCGGCAGGCACCGTCACCGGCGCGGGGCTGGCGCTGCTCGGGCAGCTGGCCATCGCCGCTATGCGTCGTCGAGTCCTTCCGCGACGCGCCGTTCGCGCAGTTCCATGATCGCGCGCCGCCGGGCGAGGCGGTGCGTCCGGCGGATCTGCGCCTCCTGGTAGCGGCGCTGGTCGCGCTCGGTCTCGGGGAGCACCGGCGGCACCCGCCGCGGCTTGCCCTGCTCGTCGACGGCGGCGAAGACCAGGTAGGCGGAGCCGACCTGCTGGGGCGGGCTGGATTCGTTCCAGCGCTCGGCCAGCACCCGTACACCGACCTCCATCGAGGAGCGGCCGGTCCAGTTGACCTGGGCGCGGACGTGGATGAGATCGCCGATCCTGACCGGTTCGAGGAAGGCCATCTCGTCCATCGAGGCGGTCACGGCGGGCCCGCCGGAGTGGCGCCCGGCCACGGCGCCCGCCGCGTCGTCGACGAGTTTCATGATCACGCCGCCGTGCACCGTCCCGAGGAGGTTGGTGTCGCCGGCCGTCATGATGTGGCTGAGTGTGATGCGGGACACGGACGTGGGCTTGCCCACGATCTCGTCCTCGGCGCTGTCGGTGACGAGTTCGGTCATGCAGTCCAGCCTAAGCGGCGCCCGTACGGCCCCACTCCACGTGGATCGTGAGACTGGTCTCGCCCTTTGCGCAGGTCCGTGACACAGGTCTCCTCTCCCCCGCCGGAAAGTATCCGGAATGGTTGCTTCCATTCGTGCAGGTCGGAATGGTCATGGGCCCGTGCGGTATGCGGCGGACTGCCGCCGTCGCTTTGCATCAGCTCTGCAACAGCACTGGCCCGATCCGGCACCCGCTCTATGGGGGACCGCCGAAGGGCATGCACACTTCCTCTTATGAATCAGTGGCAAGGGGGCACCTCCCGTTCGAGCGGAGCCGAGAATGGGGGCGGGTGGTCCGGCGACCAGAGCGGCAACCGGTACGGACACGGCAGCGGCAGTGCCGAGCCGGAGGGTGTGCGCGCGATGCCACAGGTGCGTCGCGACGCGGGCCCCGGCTATCAGCGGCAGGAGCCTCCGCTGCCGCCGTCGATGTCCCCGCGCCGGGGCGCGGCCGTGCCGCCGCAGCAGTCCCAGGGCTACGACGACGCCTACGACGGATACAACACCGGCCAGGTCTACGGCGGCGGCCGCGGTGGCGGTGACGGCTACGACGGCCGCGCCGGCCGGCCGCGCCCCCACTGGGGCCGGCGCATCAAGTGGACGGTCATCGCCCTGGTCGCGGTGCTGGCGGTCGCCTCGGTGGCCACCTACTTCTGGGCCGACGGCAAGCTCCGCCGCAAGGTCGACCTGAGCAAGGTCATCGACCGCCCGGCGACCGGCGACGGCACGAACTACCTGATCGTCGGCTCGGACAGCCGTGAGGGCATGTCCGCGGCGGACAAGCAGAAGCTGCACACCGGCTCCGCCCAGGGCAAGCGCACCGACTCCATGATGATCCTGCACGACGGCAGCAACGGCCCGACGCTGATATCCCTGCCGCGCGACTCGGACGTGGAGATACCCACCTACGTCGGCTCGTCCTCCGGCAAGAAGTACCCGGGCACCGGACGGCACACCAAGCTCAACGCGGCCTACGCCGAGGACGGCCCGGAGCTGCTGGTGCGCACCGTCGAGTACAACACCAAGCTGCACATCGACCACTACGTCGAGATCGGCTTCGCCGGCTTCGCCAACATCGTGGACGCCATCGGCGGCGTCGAGATGGACATCCCCAAGGCGTTCAAGGACAAGAACTCCGGCGCCGACTTCCCGGCCGGCAAGCAGACGCTCAACGGCCAGCAGGCGCTCGCCTTCGTCCGCACCCGGCACGCCTTCGCCGGCCAGGACCTGGACCGTACGAAGAACCAGCAGAAGTTCCTGGCGACCCTGGCGAGCCAGACCGCCACGCCCGCCACGGTCCTCAACCCCTTCAAGCTCTACCCGACCATGAGCGCCGGCCTGGACACGCTCATCGTCGACAAGGACATGAGCCTGTGGTCCCTGGGCAACATGTTCTTCGCGATGAAGGGCGTCACCGGCGGCGACGGCAAGTCGATGAACATGCCGATCTCCGGCAGCACCGGCGGCAACCTGGTCTGGGACAAGGCCAAGCTCCACCAGCTGGTCCAGCAGCTGAACAACGACGAGAAGGTCACGGTCTCCGGCAACTGACCGGCGGCCCTGACCGAGCAGACAAAGAGAAAGGGGCCCCGGACCGCAGCAGCGGTCCGGGGCCCCTCTTTCGTACTTCTGTGCCCGTGGCCTGCTTACTTCGGCAGGTTGCGCAACTGCGCCAATGCCGATTGCCCGAACGTCTACCGGCCCCGTTTCCAAGACAGTGGCCCGGAAGCTGGAGTGGCAAGCAGTCCTCTGCGACAACGCGAAACGGTTCACGTTCCTGCTGACGAAGCAATCCATGTGTTGGGCCGTGGTCCCGCATGCGGCGACGGCCGTACAGACTGACCATCTCGTCTCGATATCTCATCTCCCCAACGTGCGCATCGGAGTTATCCCGCTGGGAACAATTCGCAGAGCGCTGCTCACTGAACACTTTCGCGCTGTACGACCAACGACTGGCTACCGTCGGGAGTCTCACGGGGTGCATCGCATTCCAGGAAGCCCCGGATATCACCGAACATCTTGCAGTCTTCAGTCTGTACGAGGGTCGCGCATTATTCAATACCGGAACGGATTGTCGGCCAGACCGGCGCCGGGAGCAAGCCAACCGCTCCATCAGTTCCGGTATCGGTGCCGAGACCGACGTCTATTTGGGCATGAGGTGGCAGGCGTCGACTAGACGGACTCGGCACTGTCACCCTCACACTCTGCATTGGCCGGCTGCGGCGCAGCGTGAATGAAAGCGTTCCGGTTGCGATCGCTGTTCGCGCTCGCCGCACCCCCTTAGGAGCCACTATTCGGTGGGGCTGCCTTCAAGCGCACAGAGGAGCGCACGCCCCAGCAGATCTGAGCAGTGGCTTTCTAGGCCGGAGTCTAGCCACGCCCGATCCAGATAGCCTCGGTTCGCCCCTCTGTCCATGCCCTCCG
Organism: Streptomyces lydicus; assembly: GCF_004125265.1. Lineage (GTDB taxonomy): Bacteria > Actinomycetota > Actinomycetes > Streptomycetales > Streptomycetaceae > Streptomyces > Streptomyces lydicus_C. Next base: position 5,564,230 of record NZ_RDTE01000003.1, on the reverse strand, counting down.
AGCCATTAAGGCTCGCTTGTGCGCCTCTTCGGCGGCCTTCGCAGCGTCTTGGCAGTCATTGGCAAGGTCTATGACCCACCTGTCCGGCTGATCCATCACGCTTAGCGTTGCAGAGACAGCTGCCTCTCGGGCTTCTCTCATTCCAACCGGTGACCCATAAAATGGCTTGTTGGCCACCTTTTCCAAGATCTCTACGGAGTACCCACACAGCGCCGAAAGTCGCTCCGGGTCAGGGCAATCCGCCCATTCTTGCAGGATTTCATAGTACTCAACGAAGTCGGCCGCCGCCTCCAACGCATTGCGCGCCGCTTCAGTGAACTCTCTTTCCCCCTGATCGAAATCTCCATGGTTAGCTTTACTTCGATAGATGGATACCTTCCTGTCATCCTGTGAAATTTCTGCAAATTCGGGAACTACAGCAGGCCGTCGCACTGCCGATGTCGCATCTTTCGGGTCCGAGACCGCAGCATGATGAATTCCCTCTTGAGCCTGTCGCCGACGATCCATCCAAGCCGGAACATCTCCACCCACACTTTCGATTAGTTCTCGAAGCGTACTCCGCGAAGGAAGCCGCCTTCCGCCACACGCCTCGTAGAGAGTTGTTCGCCCTCTATTTGTCACTGCACAGATTTCTTTGAACTCAAGCCCGGAACTTTCCAACTCTGCACGCAGCGCACGAGCGAAGCCAGCGAAGGGCAGAGACGGATCTAAATACTTGAAGGGCCGACCCACGTGTGTTCTCCGTTTTCCCGAGTAGTCCCGCATTGTTCCGGAGTACTCCCACGACGAAGCCGGATCGCCGCAGGAAGCCCGATTCTAGAGCTGCTCAGCGGTACGGAAACCAAGTGGAGGTTGAAATGGGACTGCCCTTCTACGCCAGGCTGCTCCTGGTCCTGACGGCCGTGCTGGCAGCCGTCACCGTCGGCATGCTGGCCGGCTTGCTCGCCCGATGGGACGGAGCTCGCACGATGGCGTGCATCAGGGGTGGCTCAGCCTCAGCCGGCGCAGTGCTCACGCTCTTCCTCTTGGTGCTGACGAGCCTCCGCGCCCTCGGGTGACCTGCCAAGCCTCACCCGGGGCGATGCTCTGACTCATGGTGGGATGCGGCCGGCAACTGGGCGGAGCCACGGCCAGTAACCGTGACCAGATCAACTTCGAGAACGAGGCTCTGCGCGTTGGCTTCCCGATCATGGAGGACGGTGAACCCGGGTCGGGCAAGTACAGCGCGCTACAGCGGCGGTGCATCAAGGCACACGACGAGGAGGAGCCAGGACGCAAGCAGTGACGACGACAGCGGCCCCCCGGCACGATGCCGGGGGGCCGTACTGTTTGTACAGGCCAGAAGCCATCTCGGGCTCAGCATCTGCCCAGGACTTCCCCGCCATGACGCCCATGGCCGGCCCGAGAGGGACGCGAACCGACCGCGCCGATCGCGGCTCACAGGCCGCCAAGACGATGACTGACCTGCGAAAACCCTACTGCGGCAGGTTCCTGGCCATCACGATCCGCTGCACCTGGTTGGTGCCCTCGTAGATCTGGGTGATCTTGGCGTCCCGCATCATCCGCTCGACGGGGTAGTCACGGGTGTAGCCGTAGCCGCCGAGCAGCTGGACGGCGTCCGTGGTGATCTCCATGGCGGCGTCCGAGGCGTAGCACTTGGCGGCGGCACCGAAGAACGTCAGGTCCTCGCCCTTGCCGCCGGCCGAGATCCGCTCGGAGCGGGCCGCCGCGGCGTAGGTGAGCTGGCGGGCCGCCTCCACCTTCATGGCCATGTCGGCGAGCATGAACTGGACGCCCTGGAAGTCGCCGATCGGCTTGCCGAACTGCTTGCGCTCCTGGACGTAGCCCTTGGCGTAGTCCAGGGCGCCCTGGGCGATGCCGAGCGCCTGGGCCGCGATGGTGATGCGGGTGTGGTCCAGGGTCTTCATGGCGGTGGCGAAGCCGGTGCCCTCGGCGCCGATCATGCGGTCGGCGGGGATGCGGACGTTGTCGAGGTAGACCTCACGGGTCGGCGAGCCCTTGATGCCGAGCTTCTTCTCCGGGGCACCGAACGAGACCCCCTCGTCGCCCTTCTCGACGACGAAGGCCGAGATGCCCTTGGAGCGCTTCTCCGGGTCGGTGACGGCCATCACCGTGTAGGAGTCGCTGACGCCGGCGTTGGTGATCCAGCGCTTGACGCCGTTGAGGATGTAGTGGTCACCGTCGCGGACGGCCTTGGTCTTCATACCGGCCGCATCGGAACCGGCGTCCGGCTCGCTCAGGCAGTACGAGAACATCGTGTCGCCCTTGGCCAGCGGGCCCAGGTACTTCGCCTTCAGCTCCTCGGAGCCGGAGAGGATCACCGGGAGCGAGCCGAGCTTGTTGACCGCCGGTATGAGGGAGGACGAACCGCAGACGCGGGCCACCTCCTCGATGACGATCACGGTCGCCAGCGCGTCGGCGCCGGCACCGCCGTAGGCCTCCGGTACGTGGACGGCGTGCAGGTCGTTGGCGACCAGCGCGTCGAGCGCCTCCTGCGGGAAGCGGGCCTCCTCGTCCACCGCGGCGGCGAACGGCGCGATTTTCGCCTCGGCGAGCGAGCGCACCGACTCGCGGAGCATGTCGTGCTCCTCGGACGGCCGGTACAGATCGAAATCAGCGGTTCCCGCCACGCTTTCTCACTCCCCTGTGAGCTGACGGCAGTGCTAACTACCGTTAAGTAACCCTTTACCTCTCCGGATTCTAGGCGCCCACCCCGGCCTGCGGATACGTGAGGTTGCCGACAGTTACAGACCTGCCCGCGCGACGACTGGAGATGCCCCTTCCGGGCCCGACTATGCTCGGTCAGCGCCGTTTTCCCAGCCCCGTCTCCCGACCCCGCCCCTCGACGCCAGGCGCCCCGCGCCGCACTGCCTGTTTGGAGCATCCATGGCCCTCAAGATCACCGTGATCGGCACCGGCTACCTCGGCGCGACCCACGCCGCGGCCATGGCCGAGCTGGGCTTCGAGGTGCTGGGGCTCGATGTGGTGCCCGAGAAGATCGAGATGCTGCAGCGGGGCGAGGTCCCGATGTACGAACCCGGCCTGGAGGAGCTGCTGCGCCGCCACGCCGACGGCATCGAGGGCTCGACCGGCCGGCTGCGCTTCACCACCTCCTACGAGGAGGCCGGCGCCTTCGGCGACGTCCACTTCGTCTGTGTGAACACCCCCCAGAAGCACGGGGAGTACGCCTGTGACATGAGTTACGTGGAGAGCGCCTTCGACGCGCTGGCCCCGCACCTGACCCGGCCCGCCCTGGTGGTCGGCAAGTCGACGGTGCCGGTGGGCAGCGCGGCCCGGCTCGCCGAGCGGCTGGCCGCGGCCGCCCCGGCGGGCGCGCAGGTGGAACTCGCCTGGAACCCGGAGTTCCTGCGCGAGGGGTTCGCCGTCAAGGACACCCTGCACCCCGACCGGATCGTCGTGGGCGTGGCCGGTGAGCGGGCCGAGGAGCTGCTGCGCGAGGTGTACGCCGCCCCGATCGCCGAGGGCTCGCCGTTCATCGTCATGGACTACCCGACGTCCGAGCTGGTCAAGACCTCCGCCAACTCCTTCCTGGCCACGAAGATCTCCTTCATCAACGCCATGGCCGAGGTCTGCGAGGCGGCCGACGGCGATGTGGTGAAGCTCGCCGAGGCCATCGGGCACGACGACCGGATCGGCAAGAAGTTCCTGCGGGCCGGGATCGGCTTCGGCGGCGGCTGCCTGCCCAAGGACCTGCGGGCCTTCATGGCGCGCGCCGGCGAACTGGGCGCCGACCAGGCCCTGACCTTCCTCCGCGAGATCGACTCGATCAACATGCGGCGCCGCGGCCACATGGTCGAGCTGACCCGGGACGCGGTCGGCGGCGGCTTCCTCGGCAAGCGGGTCGCCGTCCTGGGCGCGACCTTCAAGCCCGACTCGGACGACGTCCGCGACTCCCCCGCGCTCAATGTCGCCGGCCAGATCCACCTCCAGGGCGGCCAGGTCACGGTCTACGACCCGAAGGGCATGGAGAACGCGAGGCGCGTCTTCCCGACGCTGGCGTACGCGGACAGCGCGCTGGAGGCGGTGCGCGGCGCGGATGTGGTGCTGCATCTGACGGAGTGGCGCGAGTTCCGCGAGCTGGACCCCGCCGCGTTGGGCGACGTCGTCGCCGAACGCCGCATCCTGGATGGCCGCAACGCCCTCGACCCGACCCTGTGGCGCAAGGCGGGCTGGACGTACCGCGCGCTGGGGCGCCCCCGCGCCTAGTTTCCCCCCACGTACCTGGCTTTCCCGCCGTGCCGGCTGGTCGCCGTTGTGCGCTTTGCGGCGCCTCCCACGTCGTCGGCTTTCCCGCCGTGGGACTTCTCGCCGTTGCGCCTGCGGCGGGCGTGGGTGGTCGGGTGCGGTGCCGCTCCTCCGGACTTCGTCCTGCGGCGCGGCCCCTCCCGTGAGTGGGTGGGAAGGGTCGGTGGGGGTGAACGTAGTGCTCAACGCGCGCGCAGCCAACGGCTCGCGCCCGCCCCCACTCGCCTTCTCCCATCCCCAACGGGAGGGACCGGACCGCAGGACGGAGTCCGGAGGGGCGGTCCCGCAGCCGAACAGCCCCGCGCCAGCGGCACCAGCTCGCCGCTGGGGGTACCTCCCACGCCCTTGAGGCAGTGGGGGAGCTACGGCGCGCGAGCCCCGCAGCGGGACCGACGGGTACACGCGGGGCGCCGCAAAGCGCGCAACGGCGAGAAGCCGGCACGGCGGGACGGCCGACAACCTGCGGCGGCGCCGCAAGCGCACAACGGCGACAAGCCCCCACGGCGGGGACAGCCGACAACGTGGGAAGCCGGCCCAAGCGCAGCTATCGTGGCGGCCATGAGCCACATCACACTCGGCGTTGTCGCACTGGACTGTCCCGACCCCCGGGCCCTCGCGGATTTCTACGCGGAGATGCTCGGCTGGCGGGTGACCGACGAGGACGAGGAATGGGTCGAGATCGCCGGACCGGACGGCCGGACCCTCGCCTTCCAGCGGGTGGCCGAGGGCTACCGGCCGCCGCAGTGGCCCGGCCAGGACATGCCGCAGCAGCTGCACCTCGATTTCGATGTGCCGCGCGCGAAGATCGACGAGGCCGAGCGGACGATCGTCGCGCTGGGCGCCAAGCTCGTCCAGCACGACGACGGGAAGCAGAACTGGCGGGTCTACCTCGACCCGGCCGGGCACCCGTTCTGCCTCTGCATGAAGTGAGGGCACGGGGCCCTCACTTCATGCGGTGAGGGCCCCGGCCCGGGCCGGCCTCAGCCGTCCAGCCGCTCGATCGTCGCGTGCGACGGCCCGCGCCGCTGCCGCTCGGCCCGCGCCACGTCCTCCGCGGCACGCAGAACGCGGACGGCGTTCTGCCAGGTGAGCTTGGCCAGGTCGGCCTCGGACCACTTGCGGTCCAGCAGCTCGGCGATCAGGTTCGGGTAGCCGGCGACGTCGGCCAGGTCGGCCGGGGTGAAGGCGGTGCCGTCGAAGTCGCCGCCGATCCCGATGTGGTCGACGCCGGCGACCTCGCGCATGTGGTCGAGGTGGTCGGCGACGGTGGCCGCGGTGGCCATCGGGCGGGGGTGCGCGGCCTCGAAGTCCCGCTGGACCCTCATGCCCGCCTCGGTGGTGTCGAGGTGGTGCAGGCCGTGGGCCCGCATGTTCTCGTCGGCGCGCCGGGTCCAGGCGACGGCGGCCGGCAGCACGAACTTCGGCACGAACGTGGCCATCGCGACGCCGCCGTTGGCGGGCAGCTGTGCCAGTACGTCGTCGGGGATATTGCGCGGATGGTCGCAGACGGCGCGGGCCGAGGAGTGCGAGAAGATCACCGGCGCGGTGCTGACACGCAGCGCGTCGCGCATGGTGTCGGCCGAGACGTGCGAGAGGTCGACCAGCATCCCGCAGCGGTTCATCTCGCGGACGACTTCCTCGCCGAAGGCCGACAGGCCCTGGTGGCGCGGCTCGTCGGTCGCGGAGTCCGCCCAGTCGATGGTGTCGTTGTGGGTGAGCGTCATATAGCGCACGCCCAGCTGGTGCAGCGCGCGCAGGGTGGCCAGCGAGTTGTGGATGGAGTGGCCGCCCTCGGCGCCCATGAGGGAGGCGATCCGGCCCTCGGCGCGGGCCGCTTCCATGTCGTCGGCGGTGTGCGCGAGGCGCAGTCCTTCGGGGTAACGGGCGACCAGTTCCCGCACCACATCGATCTGTTCGAGGGTGGCGCTGACGGCCTTGTCGCCCGCGTAGTCGGCGCGTACGTACACCGACCAGAACTGGGCGCCGACGCCGCCGGACCGCAGCCGCGGCAGGTCGGTGTGCAGGTGCGCGGACTGGTCGGCGGCGATATCGCGCCGGTCGAGGTCGTAGCGGACCTGCTCGCGCAGCGCCCAGGGCAGGTCGTTGTGGCCGTCGACGACGGGCCAGCGGGCGAGCAGGTCCCGGGCGGCGTCCAGGGAAGAACTCACTTGCCGCCCCCGAAGCCGAAGCCGGCCGGGGAGGCGACCTTGTTGCGCAGCCGCTTGCCCTTCTCGGTGGCCTGGTCGTTCAGCTCCTGCTGGAACTCCCGCATCCGGGCGAGGAGTTCGGGGTCCTGGGTGGCGAGGATCCGGGCGGCCAGCAGCCCGGCGTTGCGGGCGCCGCCGACCGAGACGGTGGCGACCGGCACCCCGGCGGGCATCTGCACGATGGAGAGCAGGGAGTCCATGCCGTCCAGGTACTTGAGCGGGACGGGGACGCCGATGACCGGGAGCGGGGTGACCGAGGCGAGCATCCCGGGGAGGTGGGCCGCGCCGCCGGCGCCGGCGATGATCGCCTTCAGGCCGCGCCCGTCCGCCTCCTCGCCGTACGCGATCATCTCGCGCGGCATGCGGTGCGCCGAGACGACATCGACCTCGTAGGGGATCTCGAACTCGTCGAGGGCCTGCGCGGCGGCCTCCATGACGGGCCAGTCGGAGTCGGAGCCCATGACGATGCCGACCACGGGGGACGGGTCGGCGGGGGCGTCGGCGTTCGGTTCGGACGACGTGGGCGTCATTCGGTGATCGTTCCTCGCAGGTAGCCGGCGGCGTGTGCGGCGCGCTCGCGCACATCCGCCAGGTCGTCGCCGTAGGTGTTGACGTGGCCGACCTTACGGCCGGGCTTCACATCCTTCCCGTACATATGGATCTTCAACTGCGGGTCCCGCGCCATGCAATGGAGGTACGCGTAATACATGTCGGGGTAGTCGCCGCCGAGGACGTTGGCCATGACCGTCCAGGGGGCGCGCGGGCGGGGATCGCCGAGCGGGAGGTCGAGCACGGCGCGGACGTGGTTGGCGAACTGCGAGGTGATCGCGCCGTCCTGGGTCCAGTGGCCGGAGTTGTGCGGGCGCATGGCGAGCTCGTTGACCAGGATGCGGCCGTCGGCGGTCTCGAAGAGTTCGACGGCCAGATGCCCGACGACGTCCAGCTCCTGGGCGATGCGCAACGCCAGCTCCTGGGCCTGGCCCGCGAGCTCCGCGTCGAGGCCGGGCGCCGGGGCGATCACGGTGTCGCAGACGCCGTCGACCTGGATGGACTCCACGACCGGGTAGGCGACGGCCTGGCCGTGCGGGGAGCGGACGATGTTGGCGGCCAGCTCGCGGGCGAAATCGACCTTTTCCTCCGCGAGGACGGGCACCCCGGCACGGAATGGCTCGGCGGCCTCCTTGGAGGATCGTACGAACCAGACGCCCTTGCCGTCATAGCCCCCGCGGACGGTCTTGAGGATCACGGGGAAGCCTTCGCCCTCGGCCGCGAACCGCTCGACGTCGTCAGGGTCGGAGACGATGCGGTGGCGCGGACAGGGCACGCCGATCGCGTCCAGTTTCGCCCGCATCACCCCCTTGTCCTGGGCGTGCACCAGCGCAGCGGGACCGGGCCGCACGGGGATGCCGTCGGCCTCCAGTGCCCGCAAATGCTCGGTGGGAACGTGCTCGTGATCGAAGGTGATCACATCGCAGCCACGAGCGAAGGCGCGCAGGGTGTCCAGATCGCGGTAGTCGCCGATGACGACATCACCGACGACCTGGGCCGCGGAATCCTGCGGAGTGTCGCTGAGGAGCTTGAACTTGATGCCGAGGGGGATACCCGCCTCGTGGGTCATACGGGCGAGCTGACCGCCGCCGACCATGCCGACTACCGGGAACGTCACGCCCCCAGGGTATCCGTACGGCGGCGCGGGCCCCCACCCGGGCTTGGACGATCCTCCGAGTTCGCACGTTCGAAGATCGCCGGTGAAGGGTCGGCACCGGCGGTTAACCTCGGGCCGGGGTGCGGGGCCGGCGCCCGGGCCGGGCCCGGTAAAAGGGGAGGCCGGATGGGGAACAGTGGCATATCAGGGGGCTCCAGGAAGCTGGTGATCGTGGTCGCGATCGCCGCGCTGCTGGTCGCCCTGCACTCCGTTTTCAGCCAGTTGTCCGCGCCCGCGGTCTACGACGCGGACGACACCGAGATCAGCGTCTTCGCCGGCGACCGCTTCAGCGTGCGGGTCCCCGACGATCCCGCCGGCGGCTACCACTGGATCATCGCCGAGCCCCGCCCCGACCCGGCCGTCCTGAGGGCCGCCGGTGCGCACGGGGGCTCCGGTGACCCGTCCCCGGACGGCACCGCCCGCTACCTCGCCTTCGAGGCCGTCCGTCCGGGCCGTACGGACTTACGGCTGCTGCGCTGCCGGCGCTGCGGCCCCGGCGCCGCCGACGAGAAGGGCGCCCGCAGCCTCAACTTCCGTGTCACGGTCGGCTGATCCCGTTGTCACCGTCGGCCGATCGGCTGTCACGGTGTGCTGCCCCGTTCGGACCGCCGGGCGTTGCGCACGGACGTGACAGATGGCAGGCAGCGCTCGCGGCCCCTGGTTAGCATGAGGAAGCGGAACGGCTGGAGACGGAACAGCTGGAGAACCGGCCCACGGCCGCGCACACCGCCCACGACAGGAGCTGAGCGATCCCCATGAGTGAACGGAGCGCACTGCGGTCGCGGCTGGAGGCGCTCGTTCGGGAAGTGGCGAAGTTCGGCGCGGTCGGCGGCGCGGGGGTCGTCGTCAACTTCGTGGTGTTCAACCTCGTGCGGCAGCTGACCGAGGTCCCCGTCGTCCGGGCCAGCATCATCGCGACCGTCGTGGCGACCGGCACCAACTATCTCGGCTACCGCTACTTCACCTACCGTGACCGCGACAGACAGGGCCGCACGAAGGAGCTCACGCTCTTCCTGCTGTTCAGCGCGGTCGGCCTGGTGATCGAGAACGGTCTGCTCTACGTCGCGACGTACGGGTTCCACTGGGACAGCCCGCTGCAGAGCAATGTCTTCAAGTTCCTCGGCATCGGCTTCGCCACGCTCTTCCGCTTCTGGTCCTACCGCACCTGGGTCTTCCGTTCCCTGCCCGCGCGGGAGGCCGTGGAGCGGGCCGAGTCCTTCCTCGCCGACGGCTCACAGCGCCCGCACAGCGCCTCCCGGAAGTAGCCCGGGGACCGCGGCGACCCCGGCGGGCGCCCGCCGCCTCACTCCTCGACGGGCTCCGCCTCACGCGCCAGGAACAGCGCGAAGACCGGCGGATGCTGCTGGAGCAGTTCCAGCCGCCCGCCGTCCGCCTCCGCCAGATCGCGGGCCACGGCCAGCCCCAGCCCCGTGGAGTTGCGGCCGGAGACGGTCCGCTCGAAGACCCGTGAGCCCAGGTCGGGCGGGACGCCGGGCCCGGCGTCGGTGACCTCCACGACGGCCTGGTTGCCGGTGACGCGGGTGCGCAGTGCGACCGTCCCGTCACCGTGCATCAGCGAGTTCTCGATCAGGGTGGCCATCACCTGGGCGACCGCGCCCGGTGTGCCGACGGCCCGCAGCCCCTTCTTGCCGGAGCGCACAATGGCCCGCCCGGCGCTGCGGTAGGCCGGCCGCCACTCCTCGATCTGCTGCTTGACCACCTCGTCCAGGTCGAAGGCGACCGCCGAGCCGCTGCGCGGGTCCCGGGAGTTGGTCAGCAGCCGCTGGACGACGTCCGTCAGCCGCTCCACCTGCGCCAGCGCGATGGTGGCCTCTTCCTTCACGGTGTCCGGGTCGTCGGTGACGGTGATCTCCTCCAGCCGCATGGACAGCGCGGTCAGCGGCGTCCGCAGCTGGTGCGAGGCGTCCGCGGCCAGCCGCCGCTCGGCGGTCAGCATCCGCGCGATCCGCTCGGCGCTGGCGTCCAGCACATCGGCGACCCGGTCCAGCTCCTGGACGCCGTAGCGGCGGTGGCGCGGGCGGGGGTCGCCGGAGCCGAGACGTTCGGCGGTCTCCGCGAGGTCGGTGAGCGGCGCGGTCAGCCGGCGGCCCTGGCGGACGGCCAGGATGACGGCCGCGATGATCGCCAGCAGCGCCACGGCCAGGATGACCAGCAGCGTCCGCCCGATCTCCGCGCTGACCATGGAGCGGGAGGCCTGGACCGTGACCGACTCACCGCGGTCCCCGGTCACCTGCGACTGGATGACAGTGCCCGAGGGCCGCGTCCCGATCTCGATCGGCGCCTTGCCCGGCACCCTGATCTTCGCGTACCGCTTGGCGGTGATCTGCTCGGAGAGGATGTCCGGGGTGATCTTCTCGCCGCTGCCCAGCCGGCTCTCCACTATCCCGACCAGCCGGACCGCCTCGGACTCCACGCTCTCCTGGGCGCCCGCCTGGATGGTGCGGGTCTCGACGATGACGAGCGAGACGCCGAAGACGGCGATCACGACGAGCACCACGGCGAGCGTGGAGTTGATCAGGCGGCGGCGCACGGGCCCCTAGCTCTTCTCGAAGCGGAAGCCGACTCCGCGGACGGTGGCGATGTAGCGGGGATTGGCGGCGTCGTCCCCGAGCTTCTTGCGCAGCCAGGAGATGTGCATGTCGAGCGTCTTCGTGGAGGACCACCAGGTGGTGTCCCAGACCTCGCGCATCAGCTGGTCGCGGGTGACAACCCGGCCCGCGTCCCGCACCAGGACCCGCAGCAGGTCGAACTCCTTCGCCGTGAGCTGCAGTTCCTCGTCACCCATCCACGCACGGTGCGACTCGACGTCGATGCGGACGCCGTGGGTGGCGGGCGGCTGCTGGGGCTCGGCGGAGGAGCCGCGGCGCAGCAGGGCCCGTACCCGGGCGAGGAGTTCGGCGAGCCGGAAGGGCTTGGTGACGTAGTCGTCGGCGCCGGCGTCCAGGCCGACGACGGTGTCCACCTCGTCGGCGCGGGCGGTCAGCACCAGGATGGGGAAGGAATGGCCTTCGTTGCGCAGCCGGCGGGCGACCTCCAGGCCGTCCATGCCGGGCAGCCCCAGGTCCAGGACGACGAGGTCGATATTGCCCTGGAGACCGGCGTCGAGCGCGGTCGGGCCGTCCTCGCGCACCTCGACTTCGTAACCCTCGCGGCGCAGTGCGCGGGCGAGCGGCTCCGAGATGGACGCGTCATCCTCGGCGAGCAGTACACGGGTCATGGCCCGATGGTAGTCCGATGTCCGTGGACCGAGGGGCGGACCAGCGCGGATGGCCGACGACGGACCGTTCCTGCAGCGTGAGCCGGGGACGCCCCGGGCGCGCGCGGGGGCGCGTGGTACCCGCAGGGGCGCTCGCAGTTCCCCGTGCCGGTGTGAGCGTTGTCTCACGCAGCCCAACAGTGCTGCCGCCGGACGTATGGTGGCGTGACGTCCATCGCTCAACCACCCGGGACCTTTGACTCTCCGCTGATGTCAACGGTCCCTCGTTGTGTACCGGGCTGGAATCACCAGCCCTGATGGACAGTGATCGACCTGTCGACCGGGTCCGCCGCGCCAGCTAGACGGGGGGCGTGGAATCCGGAGTACGACCGTCCCGACGGCCCCTCGCGGGGGTGCCGAACCTCCCGGACGTGGGGGCGGGCGGGGCTACGCCGGTGCCGGTCATCCCCCCCCACCCGGGCGCGTATCGGCCACCGAACGCGTCCCGTAGCAGCAAGGAAGCATCCATGGCGTCCAGCCTGACGAAGGACGCGGCCCAGCAGGGGAACCCTGTGGATGGCGGCAAGACCTTCTTCGGCCACCCCCGCGGTCTGGCCACGCTCTTCATGACCGAGATGTGGGAGCGCTACAGCTTCTACGGCATGAAGGCCCTACTCCCGCTGTACCTGATCGCGCCCGGCGGCATGCACATGCAGGCCACCACGGCCACGGCGATCTACTCGGTGTACATGGCGATGGTCTACCTGCTCGCCATGCCGGGCGGCTGGGTGGCCGACCGCTTCTGGGGACCGCGCAAGACGGTCGCCATCGGTGCCCTCGTCGTCATCGCGGGCCACATCACGCTCGCCCTGCCCTCCGCGGCGTCCTTCTTCGCGGGTCTGGTGCTGGTCGCGATCGGCTCCGGCCTGCTGAAGGCGAACATCTCCACGATGGTCGGCCACCTCTATGACGGCCCGCAAGACCCGCGCCGTGACGGTGGCTTCACGCTCTTCTACATCGGCATCAACATCGGTGCCCTGCTGGCCCCGCTGTCCATCGGCACCGTCGGCGAGAGCGTCAACTGGCACCTCGGCTTCACGCTCGCCGCCGTCGGCATGGCGCTCGGCCTCGCCCAGTTCCTGCTCGGCAGCCGCCACTTGAGCCCGGAGAGCAGCGTCGTCGCCCAGCCGGCGACGGACCAGGAGAAGGCGTCCACGCTGCGCAAGGGCCTGATCTGGCTGGCCGTCGCGGCCGTCTTCTACACCCTGCTCGGCGTGACCGGGAACTTCGCCGACTGGGCGCTGATGCCGATCACCATCGCCGGTCTGGTCATCCCGATCGCGGTCCTGGTCCGCATGAAGCGCGACAAGGAGCTCACGGAGCTGGAGCAGTCCAAGCTCTCGGGCTACATGTGGTTCTTCGCGGTCGCCGCCGTCTTCTGGATGATCTACGACCAGAACGGCTCCACCCTGTCGATCTTCGGCGCCAACTCCACGACGAACGACCTGCTGGGATTCCACTTCCCGACGTCCTGGTACCAGTCGCTCAACCCGCTCTTCATCATGGCGCTCGCCCCGGTGGTCGCGTCGGCGTGGCTGTGGCTGAACCGGCGGGACAAGGAGCCCAGCACCGCCGTCAAGTTCGCCTCCAGCCTCGCGCTGATCGGCATCTCGTTCGCGGTCTTCCTCATCCCGCTGATCGACACCGCCGCCCATGGCGGCAAGGTCAGCCCGATGTGGCTGGTGGCGATCTACTTCATCCAGACCGTCAGCGAGCTGTGCCTCTCGCCGGTCGGACTGTCGGTCACCACGAAGATGGCGCCCGCCAAGTACACCTCCCAGATGATGGGTGTCTGGTTCCTCGCGGTCACCGCGGGCGACTCGGTGTCCGGGCTGCTGACGTCGCCGCAGCTGAACGTCAATCTGAACACCGCCGCCTCGGTCACCGTGGAGGCCGTGTTCGCCGTCATCGCCGGCCTCGGCATCTGGACGTCCCGCAAGCGGATCAAGGAGCTGATGGGCAGCGTCAACTGACGCCTGCCGGCCCGGCCCCGGACAGCAGGAGGGGGCGTCGCACCGCCGGTGCGACGCCCCCTTTGTGCGTCCTCGGGGACGTGGGGCTCGTGCGTCCCTGGGAACGTGCCGGTCATGCCCCTGGGGGCGTACCCCGCCTATGCGCCGGGGACGTGCCGGGTCAGCGGATCCGTGCCCGGTGCCGGGGCAGGAAGGTGAAGACCGCCCCGCCCAGCAGGATGACCGTCCCGGCGAGGATGCCGAGCGCGGTCAGCGCCCCGTGGTCGCTCGCGCCGGTCTGGGCGAGGCCGCCGCTGCTGCCGCTGCCGCCCGAGACACTGGCCGGCCCCGCCGCGCTCCCGCCGGAGGCCGCGGCGCCGCCCGTGGCGCCGCTGGACGTGCCGCCGGAGGTGCCGCCCTGCTGTGCCGAGGTGTCCAGGGCGAGCGAGACTCCCGGGTCCTTCTCCGGGGTGCAGGTGGTGGTCGTCCCGAGGGCATTGACGGTGAGCACGCCCGGGGTCAGCGTGGCCTTGCCGGTGGCACCCGGCTTGTAGGTGCCCTTCAGGTCGGGAATCGCTATCGGCTGCCCCGACTTGATCGGACCGGCGTTCGCCGGCCCCTCGACCTTCACCGCTCCCTTGTCCGCGCCACCGACCTTGACGTCCATCGACGGCTTGACCGCGCCCTTGGGGATGTCCGCCGGGCTGTCCATGACGGACTTGCCGAACTTCACCGTCAGGTCGTAACTGCCGGCCTTCTTCACCGCGTTGATCTGGACCGGAGAGGTCGCCTTCTTGTCCCCGATGGGCGTCTTGCAGGCGTACGGGACCAGTACTTCCTTGCCCTTGTACGCGGTGCCGTCGGGGTCGCCGCCGGAGCCTCCGGTGGTGGTGCCGCCGGACGAACCGGTGGTCGCACCGCCGTCGGTGCTGCCGGTGGTGGTGCCGGAGGTGGTCCCGCTGGTGGTTCCGCCGGTCGTGCCCGTCGTGGTCCCGGTAGTGGTGCCGCTCGTGGTCCCGCCGGTCGTGCCGGAGGTGGTGCCGCTCGTGGTGCCGGTGGTCGTCCCGCTTGTGGTGCCGCCGGAACCGGCCCCGCCGTCGGTCACCTTGATGGTGACCGCGGGCTGCACCGTCTCCTTGGGCGAGCACTTGGTGTCCGTCGAGATCGGCTTGTTGACGTTGATGTTGTACAAGCCGGGCGTCAGCGTGACCTCACCCGGCTTCGACAGCTTCAGCTTGCCCTTCATGTCGGACAGCTTCATCGGACTGCCCTTGGGGATCGGCGGGTTCTGCCGCGGCCCCTGCATGGCCAGATCGCCGGTCTGCGCCCCGGCCACCTTGATCGTGCCGGTCGGCTGGACGGTGTTCTCCCCGAGATCGAGGATGTCGGGGTTCTTCGAGGCCCCCTCCACCGTCTTCCAGACCACCTCGATCTCGTCGCCCACCTTGGCCGTCTCCGGCGCGCCGACCGCCACCTTCGTGGTGCCCTCGACCGGCGGCAGCCCCGATATCGGCGGCGGCAGACACTCCGTCTTGTACGACACCTCTGCGGCCTGGGCGGTCCCGGCCGCTGTCATGATGCCCGCACCTGCGAGCACCAGCGCGGCCGCCGAGGCCACCGCGGCTCTCCTCCGTTGCCTCATCACGCTGAACCTTTCGACGTCGGTCGTTCGGTTGATGTCGGTCGTTCGGTTGATGCGGTGGTGGACGGTGCGGTGTCCTGGGTGAACCACGGCAGCGCGGCACGGCCCCCCGGTGTACCGGGGCCGGCCGTGGAGCCCTCGCGCGCGGTCCGGTTCCTGAAGCGTGGTCCGATGCCGGCCGCGCGTGAGCGTGAGGCCGCCGGCGTACCTCCGGCCGACGAGGTGCGCCCGCTCCTGGACGTGCGTCCGGTCGTGGGCGTACGTCCGGTGGGCGTACCTCCTGCGCCGTGTCTGCGGGTGCCGCCCGTCCGGCGCGGGCGCACCCGGTCCACGAGCGCCATCCCGATGCGGAACACCGCCGTCGGGACCACCACGCACAGCAGCACCCAGAAGAGCGTCACGCCCCATGGCCTGCCGACTCCCCAGGGCTGCTCGGCCAGCACCTTGCCGCCGTATTCGAGCGAGACCAGATAGTCCCCGTGCGCACCGGCCGGCAGCTCGACCGGCAGCGTGACCTCGGCTTTCTTCCCGGCGGGTACGGTCCCCCGCCACTGCTGCTCCTCCCACTGCGGCGCGAAGACCCCGTGTGAGGTGCCGACCCGGAAGACAGGGTCCTTGGCCGGTGCCGGGCCGAGATTGCCGACCGTGAGGGTCAACCGGCGCTGTGCGGGGGCGCCGAACCAGGTCAGCAGGCCGCTGCTGCCCGCCAGCCGCGGCTGGGCGAGCACGGTCAGCCGGCCGCCGGTGCTCTCCACGGGCAGCGGCGCCACCGGGTGGCCCGCCACCGTGAAGGCGGCATCCGCTGCGGCAGCCTCACCGGTCACGGTCGCCGCATGCACCACACAAGGGCAGGGCTTGGGCGGCTCGGCGACCGGGAGGCTCCTGCGGAAGGCGCCCTGGGCGTCGGTGGTGACCGCCCGTCCGTCGCCGTTGGCACAGGAATTGGTACCGCCGATCATGTTCTGCCCGCAGATCAGCAGCGTGAGCAGCGCCTTGGGCCGCCAGCCACGGCCGGTCACGGTGAGCGAGCCGCCCTTGCCGGCTTCCTTCCGGGAGAGCTGGACGGTGGGATGCCCGTCCGCCGTGGTCGCGTACGGGGCCGCAGCGGGGGCGTACGGGGCCGCGGGCACGGCGGCGGCCGGAAGCGGGGCCGCCCCGAGCGCCAGGCAGAGGGCGAGTGCGGCCACCGCCCACCGCCCGGTCCGCCGTACGGCGCGGGCCGGCCGTACGGCGCGGGCCGCGCCCGAGCCGGTGGCCGTACGCGTCCCCATAGCCGTACGCGCCCCCGCAGCCGGACGCGCCACCCTCGTCTCTGACCCTGCCTCTCTCCCTGACCCTGCCTCTCTCCCTGACCCTGCCTCTCGCCCCACCCCTGTCCCTGCCGCTGTCCCCGTCCCCGCCTCTGTCCCCGTCTCGCCGTTCACGATCGCGCTCCCGGTCCGGTACTCGCCAACTGCCCCGCCGCGTCCGTCCTTCCGCCCTCGGACGGCCGCGCGTCCCCGGCCGTCTCCGGCGCGCTCTTCGTGCCCCGTACACCGCCCGCGCCCGTGCCGCGACGCCGTCGGCGCAGGACCACCAGACCGCCCCCGCCCGCCGCCAGGAGGACGGCCGGCCCGGCCACCACACCCCAGGGGACCGCGGTATACGTCGCGGTGGCGGACCCGTGGGCGCCGCCGCCCGCCGTCACCACGAGCCGTACGTCCGCCGCGTCCAGACCGGGCGGGTCAGCCCATTTCTCCGTCAGATCGACGCTCTGGCCGGGCCGCAGCGCGACCGGCAGAGTGCGGGTGGCCCGCCGCAGCACGGGGCCGAAGAGCCCGTCGGCATGCACCGCCAGCCGCGGGGTGAGCACCGTGTTGCCGCGGTTGACCAGCGTGTACCGGATGACCGCCGCACCGCCCCGCTCTCCCCGTCCGCCCGGCCCACCCCGTCCGCCCACCGACACGTTCTCGACGCTCAGTGCGGACAACGCCGCCCCGGTCACCCGCAGATGGACCGGTACGGCGCCCCGGCCGCCCGCGCCGCTCCCCCGGCCGCCGGTGGCGCGCAGCGAGCCGGAGCGCTCACCGGGGGCGGCGTCGCGCGGCACGGTCACCGTGAACGGCACACTCGCCCGGGTGCGCGGCGGAACCTTCACCTCCGTCGAGGCGAGCGTCAGCCATGCGCCGGGCGTGGAGCCGCGCAGCCGTACGGTGACGGTGTGGCCGGTGGGGTTGCTCAGGGACAGCCGGTCGCTGATGACGGTGCCCGGCGCGCCCTCCAGGTAGAAGTACGGGCGGTCCGGTGTACCGGGCGCGGCGCCGTCACCGGGCGCGGGCGCCGCGGACCAGCCCGGTGGCGCCGGGGCGGCGGCCGGCCGGGCCGCGGCCGCGGCGGAGCACGGCAGCACGGCGGCGGTCGCGAGGACCACGCCGCTGACCGCTGTGCGGGTACGGAAGGGCATCGGCGGCTCCTGGCGCGAGGGGGCCTCCCCATGCCGGCCGGGCACGGGGAGGGCGGAGGACGACGGTGCGCCGGGCGGGTCCTGGCGCCCCACGCGGCGCGTCACACCCGCTGGTGACGGCGGGTCAGCCAGAGCGCACCGGCCGCACCGGCCAGCAGCACGGTGCCGCCGAGGGTGCCCAGCGCGAGGAAGGAGTCCGCGGGTCCGGTCTGCGGCAGTTGCCCGCCCGAGGAGCCGCCGCCGGTCGCAGCAGCGCCGGTGCTTCCCGAGGAGCCGCCCGAGCCGCCGCCCGAGCCGCCGGTCCCCTTCACGTCCAGGGTCAGCGAGGGCTTGGGGTGGTTGGCGGGCGTGCAGGTGGTGGTGGTGCCCAGCGCCTTGATGGTGAGCGTGGAGGCGGTGAAGGTCACCTTGCCGCTGCCCTTGGGGGTGTACGTACCGCTCAAGTCACTGATCTTGATGGGGGTGTTGGCCGGAACGGCCTGGTCGTTGGGCGGCCCGGTGACCGGCACCGTACCGCTCTCCGCACCGCCCAGTGTGATCAGCGCGCTCGGCTTCATGGCGCCCTTGCCCAGCTCGACGGGGCTGGAGGAGACGCCCTTGCGGAAGGACATGACGAGCTTGTACGCACCACCGCTCTGGGTGCTCGTGATGTCGATGGGCGAGACCGCGCCCTTGCTGCCGATCGGCGTTTTGCACTGGTAGTTGACGTCGACGACCTCGGCATGGGCAGCCGGTGCGGTGAGCATCACCGCGGACCCCGCCGCCATCGCCACGGCCGCGGCGAGACCGGCCGCCCGGCCCGGGCGCCTGCCGTGCTGTTCGTAGAAGCGGTCCACCTCGGATTCCCCTTCTCCCGGTGAGCGCACCGCCGGACGTTACTGACGGCACATCAGATTGGCCGCTCAAGGTACGCCGGGGACCTTGCCGAGGGAAGGCAATGCACAGCCCCGATCGGCCCGGGGCAGAGCGCGGCGGGGAATTCCGGCCTCGGCACACCATCCGGACACGACAAAGCGCGGGCCCGCGGGCCCGCGCTCAGCTCTTCTCTTCCCCGGCGGCGTCCGCCCGCCCTTCAGGACGGCGCGGCGAGCTCCGCCCAGACGGTCTTGCCCGTGCCGTCGGCGTTGCGCACCACGCCCCAGTCCAGGCACAGGCGCTGCACGATGAACATGCCGTGACCGCCGGGACGGCCCGGACGGTGCGGGCTGCGCGGCGCCGGCGAGCCCGCACCGAGGTCGCTGACCTCCAGGCGCAGCACTTTGCCGGCCCAGCGCAACCGCAGCTCCTCGGGCCCTTCGGCATGCAGGCAGGCGTTGGTGACCAGTTCCGAGACGACGAGCAGCACATCCTCGGCCGCGGCACGCCGGTCGGCGCTCGCGGCCGGCAGCCAGCCCCAGTCGTGCAGCGCCTGCCGGGCGAAGTCACGGCCACGCGCCACGGCCCCTCGGGTGCCCGCCAGGCGCAGCCGGCGGATCTGACCCACCGGGGTGGCGGCAGCCGGGGCGGCGGAAGCACCCGCGCCGCCCGGCTCCGGGCCGAGATCGCCCGGCGGATACGGCCGGGTGGTGCTCATCAGCGCTTCACCTCACCGATTCGCCTGTTCACGGAAAACAGATACTGACTGATTCAACGGATTCAGATGTCTCCTGCCCGACCGGACCGTGAGAACACCCACTTCTTGGGTACGGAAGTTGTGACACGGACTACGTGCCCGGAACGCAGCGTTCCGGACACCGTCGCCCTGTCAGTCGGCCAGGGCCGCGTCGAGGGAGTCGTGCACCGTGAAAACCGCCTCGGCGCCGGTGATCTCGAAGACCCGGGCGACTACCGGCTGCATTCCGGCCAAGTGGACTCCGCCCCCCTCGGCTTCCGCCTTCAGGCGGGCGCCGAGCAACACATTGAGGCCGGTGGAGTCCATGAACTCAAGGGGTGAGCAGTCCACCACCAGGCGTGCGTATCCGTCGTCCACACAGCCTTCGAGTGACTCACGCAACAGATCTGCGGTGTGGTGATCGAGCTCACCCGAAACCGTCACGACCGCGCTGGCGCCGTGATGGCGGATCTCGACATGAAGCCGGCCCCGGCTTGCACTGCCGACCGTCCCGCGGTCCATGCGCGCGCACCTCTCCTGCTGTCTAGACGACTGTTTGCTTACCTACTGCGCTCGTGCGAACCCTACGCCTTCCCGACCCCTCTCGGTAGCCGAACAATCCGCGTATTGCCCAATATATGGACAACGCGTACTTGCCATCTTCAGGCAAAGCCAGGTAGGCGTAGAAGCACACATTCGAAACGGCCGGCTTTGGAGGCGCCGCACACCGCAGCTTCGTGTAGAGGCATCGGCAGCCATATGCCGAGAACGATGGAGGAGACCATGTCACCCCGGCTCGACGAATTGCGCACCGAAGACCACCGGCAGCCCGCATCGTCGACACCCCCGTCCGACCCGACCGGACAGATCCCTTCCCAGTTGCTCCCCGCCGAATCCGATCCGGCGGTAATGACTGAGATCGAGGGACTGCCCGAGATCCCGCCGTTCGACGAGGTGGGCCCGGTGGACGCGAGGGCTCTGTCCAAGACTCTCTTCGAGCGTCTCGAGACGCTTGAGGAAGGCACCCACGAATTCGCGTACGTCCGCAACACTCTGGTCGAGCTCAACCTCGCGCTGGTGAAGTTCGCGGCCTCCCGGTTCCGCTCCCGCAGCGAGCCCATGGAGGACATCGTCCAGGTCGGCACCATCGGCCTGATCAAGGCGATCGACCGCTTCGAGATCAGCCGTGGCGTCGAGTTCCCGACGTTCGCCATGCCGACCATCGTCGGTGAGATCAAGCGCTTCTTCCGTGACACCAGCTGGTCGGTGCGGGTACCGCGGCGTCTGCAGGAGCTGCGGCTGGACCTCGCCAAGGCGGGCGACGAACTGGCGCAGAAGCTGGACCGCGCCCCCACGGTGCACGAACTCGCCACCCGCCTCGACATCAGCCGTGACGAGGTCGTCGAGGGCATGGCCGCGAGCAACGCGTACACCGCGAGCTCGCTGGACGCCCAGCCCGAGGAGGACGACAGCGAAGGCGCGCTGGCGGACCGCATCGGCTACGAGGACCACGGGCTCGAAGGCATCGAGTACGTCGAATCCCTCAAGCCGCTGATCGCCGAACTCCCGCCGCGCGACCGGAAGATCCTCTCGCTGCGCTTCGTCGCCAATATGACGCAGTCCGAGATCGGCGAAGAGCTGGGCATCTCCCAGATGCACGTCTCCCGTCTGCTCTCCCGCACCCTCGTGCGGCTCCGCAAGGGGCTGATGGTCGAGGAGTGAGGGACCGCGGTCCCTGCCGGTCCGCGCGGCCGGCAGTCGCCCGCGCAAAGGAGGGCCTGCCCCGGGGTTGCTCGGGACGGGCCCTCTCTTGCTGGTGCCGGGAGCTGTCTCTCACCGGTGCCGGAATGCCGTCCGCGCCGGCTCGGTGAGCCGGCGCGGAGATCAGTGCGGGCGGGCGGGCGTCAGACGCGCACGCCCTTGTGCCACACGGCCGAGACGAGCGGGACGCCCGGCCGGTAGGCGAGGTGGACGTGTGAGGGCGCGTCCAGGAGGGCGAGGTCGGCGCGGGCGCCGGGCGCGATCCGTCCGACGTCCGTACGGCGCAGGGCACGCGCGCCGCCCGCGGTCGCCGACCACACCGCCTCGTCGGGCGTCATCCCCATGTCACGGACCGCCAGCGCGATGCAGAACGGCATGGAACTGGTGAAGGACGAGCCGGGGTTGCAGTCGGTGGACAGCGCGACGGTGGCGCCGGCGTCGAGCAGCGGGCGGGCGTCGGGCCACCGGGCGCGGGTGGAGAACTCGGCGCCCGGCAGGAGGGTGGCGACGGTGTCGGAGTGCGCCAGGGCGTCGATGTCGGCCGCGTCGAGGTGGGTGCAGTGGTCGGCGGAGGCGGCGCCGAGTTCGACGGCGAGCTGGACGCCGGGGCCGTGGCCGAGCTGGTTGGCGTGCACCCGCGGCACCAGGCCCCTGGCCTTGCCCGCGGTGAGGACGGCCCGGGCCTGGTCGCCGTCGAAGGCGCCCCGCTCGCAGAAGACGTCGACCCAGCGGGCGTGCGGGGCGCAGGCGTCCAGCATCGGGCCGGTGACGAGGTCGACGTAGCCGGCCGGATCGTCGGCGTAGTCGGGCGAGACGATGTGCGCCCCGAGGAAGGTGACCTCGTCGGTGTGTTCGGCGGCGATGCGCAGCGCGCGGGCCTCGTCCTCGACGGTGAGCCCGTAGCCGGACTTGGTCTCCTGGGTGGTGGTGCCCTGGCGCAGCGCCTCGGCGAGGTAGCGGGCGACGTTGGCGTGCAGCGCCTCGTCGCTGGCGGCGCGGGTGGCGGCGACCGTGGTGCGGATGCCGCCTGCGGAGTAGGCGCGGCCGGACATCCGGGCGTTGAACTCCGCGGTGCGGTCGCCGGCGAAGACCAGGTGGGAGTGGGAGTCGACGAAGCCGGGGATGCCCGCCCGGCCGTCCGCGTCGACGGCGTTGTCAGTGGCGGGTGCTTTGCTGGAGGCACCGACCCAGGCGATGCGGTCGCCGTCGATGACGACCGTGGCGTCCTGGATCAGACCGAGGGGGCCTTCACCGAGGGAGGGGTCGTTGGTGACGAGCTGGGAGATGTGGGTGATGGCGGTGGTGGTCGGCGTGGAGGTCGGCGTGGAGGTCGTCGTCATCGCGGGGGTGTTCTCCTTCAGCCGCGTACCGCGGCGATGGACTCTGCGAGGGCGGTGGGTACGTCGGGGACAAGGGTGTGCACACCGTCCCGGACGATCTGCCGGCCGCCGACCACGGTGTGCCGTACGTCCGCCGCGGAGGCGGCGAATACGGCCGTTTCGGCGGCCAGCCGGGGCGCTGGTCCGGCGGTGCGTACGGAGTCCAGTGCGATCGTGGTGAGGTCGGCGAGCGCGCCGGCCTCCAGGGCACCGGCGTCGTCCCAGCCCAGGGCGGCATGGCCGTCGGCGGTCGCGGCGCGCAGCAGGGCGGCGGCCGTCCAGTGCCCGCGGGTGCGGGTGCGCAGCCGCTCGTCCAGCTCCATGGCCCGGGCCTCTTCGAGCAGGTCGATGACGGCGTGGCTGTCGCTGCCGAGGGACAGCGTGCTGCCGCGGCCCTGGAGCCGGGCGGCCGGGCCGATGCCGTCGGCCAGATCGCGTTCGGTGGTGGGACACATGCACACGCCCGTGTGGGAGCCGCCGAGCAGCTCGATGTCCTCGGTGGTGAGGTGGGTGGCGTGCACGGCGGTGGTACGGCTGCCCAGCGCGCCGTGGTCGGCCAGCAGCCGGGTGGGGGTGCAGCCGTGGGCCTCGCGGCAGGCGTCGTTCTCGGCGGTCTGTTCCGAGAGGTGGACGTGCAGCGGGGCCTGCCGCTGACGGGCCCAGTCCGCGACGGTGCCGAGCTGGTCCGCGGGGACGGCGCGTACGGAGTGGATGGCGGCGCCGATGCGGGCGTGGGCACGTTCCTTGAGCGCGTCGGCGCGTTCGGCCCAGCGCTCGGCGGTGTCGTCGCAGAAGCGCAGTTGGTGGTGGTCGGGCGGGGCGCCGAAACCGGCCGAGAGATAGGCCGTGTCCAGGAGGGTGATCCGGATGCCGGCGTCGGCGGCTGCGGCGATCAGCGCCTCGCCCATGGCGTTGGGGTCGTCGTAGCGGGTGCCGCCCGGCGCGTGGTGGAGGTAGTGGAATTCGCCGACGCAGGTGATGCCGGCCAGCGCCATCTCGGCGTAGGCGGCGCGGGCGAGGGCGTAATAGGTGTCGGGGGTGAGCCGGTCGGCGACGCTGTACATCACCTCGCGCCAGGTCCAGAAGGTGCCGGTGCCGACCTGGACGACGCCGCGCAGGGCGCGGTGGAAGGCGTGCGAGTGGGCGTTGGCGAGGCCGGGGAGGGTCAGGCCGCGCAGCGTGGTGGCGCCGGGCGGCGGGGTGTCCGTACCCGTGCGGACGGCGGTGATCCGGCCGTCCGCGGTGTCCACCGTCACGCCCGGCTCGGCGTGGGTGCCGAGCCAGGCGTGTTCGAGCCAGTACGTCGTCGGTGTTGCCTGCGTCGTCAGCGGCACGCCAGCCCCTCCAGTACGTCGGCGAGTGCGGTGACCCCGGCGGTGCAGTCGTCCTCGTCCGCCGCCTCGGCGGGCGAGTGCGACACCCCGGTGGGGTTGCGGACGAACAGCATCGCGGTGGGCACCGTTCCGGACAAAATACCCGCGTCGTGCCCGGCGCCGGTGCCCAGGACGGGCACGGTCCGCTCCCCCGACTTGCCGAGGATCGCACTCAGCTCGTCCCGCAGGGCGTGCTGGAACTCCACGACGGGGGTGAAGGATTCGCGGACGACGGCCAGATCCACCCCGTCGCGGGCGGCGCGCTCGGCGGCGGCCCGCTCGATCCCGGTGATCACGGTGTCCAGGGTGTCCTGGTCGGGGGCGCGGGAGTCCAGCCAGCCGCGGACCAGCGAGGGGATGGCGTTGACGCCGTTGGGCTCCACGCTGATCTTCCCGAAGGTGGCCACCGCACCGGCCAGCCGGGCCTGCTCGCGGGCGGCGAGCACGGTCGCGGCGTAGCTGAGCATCGGGTCCCGGCGGTCCTCCAGCCGGGTGGTGCCGGCGTGGTTGGCCTCGCCGTGGAAGTCGTAGCGCCAGCGGCCGTGCGGCCAGATGGCGGAGGCGATGCCGACCGGATCGCCGGACAGGTCCAGGGCTCGGCCCTGCTCGACGTGCAGTTCGACGAACGCGCCGATCCGGGCGAGCCGTTCGGGGTCCGGGCCGATGGCCTCCGGGTCGTATCCGGCGCGCTCCATGGCCTGCGGGAGGGTGACGCCCTCGCCGTCGCGCAGCCGGTGCGCGGCCTCGGGGGTCAGTGCCCCGGCCGCGAGCCGGGAGCCGGTACAGGCCAGGCCGAAGCGGGCGCCTTCCTCGTCGCCGAAGTTGACGATCGCCAGGGGCTTGTCGAACTCCGCCCCCCTCCGGCGGAGTTCGTCGAGCGCGGCGAAGGAGGAGACGACACCCAGCGGGCCGTCGAAGGCGCCGCCGTCGGGCACGGAGTCCAGGTGCGAGCCGGTGACGACGGCCTCGCCCGGGTCCACGTCCTGGTAGCCGGTGGCGCCGAGCCAGGCCCACTGGTTGCCGTTGCGGTCCAGCTCGTAGGCGAGCCCGCGGGCCTCGGCCTGGTCCCGGAACCACGCGCGGCAGTCGGCGTCGGCCCCGGTCCAGGCGTAGCGGCGGTAGCCCCCGGAGGAGGAGTCGCGGCCCAGCGGCCGCAGCTCCTCCCACATCTCGTGGAACGAGGCGGTCACGCGTCCCCGCCTTCGCCCTCGCGCATCGGGATGCGGACGCCGCGCTCGGCGGCCACCTCGTCGGCCCGCTCGTAGCCCGCGTCGACGTGCCGGATGACGCCCATGCCGGGGTCGTTGGTGAGCACCCGGCGGATCTTCTCGCCGGCCAGCGGGGTGCCGTCGGCGACGGTGACCTGGCCGGCGTGGATCGAGCGGCCCATGCCGACGCCGCCGCCGTGGTGCAGCGAGACCCAGGAGGCGCCGGAGGCGACGTTGACCATGGCGTTGAGCAGCGGCCAGTCGGCGATCGCGTCCGAGCCGTCCTTCATGGCCTCGGTCTCGCGGTAGGGCGAGGCGACGGAGCCGCAGTCGAGGTGGTCGCGGCCGATGGCCAGCGGGGCCTGGAGCGTCCCGTCGGCGACCATCTCGTTGAAGCGCTCGCCGGCCTTGTCGCGCTCGCCGTAGCCGAGCCAGCAGATCCGGGCGGGCAGGCCCTGGAAGTGGACGCGCTCACCGGCCAGCTTGATCCAGCGGGCCAGCGACTCGTTCTCCGGGAAGAGGTCCAGGATCGCCTTGTCGGTCGCGGCGATGTCGCGGGCGTCGCCGGACAGCGCGGCCCAGCGGAACGGCCCCTTGCCCTCGGCGAACAGTGGCCGGATATAGGCAGGGACGAAGCCAGGGAAGGCGAAGGCGCGCTCGTATCCGGCGAGCTGGGCCTCGCCGCGGATCGAGTTGCCGTAGTCGAAGACCTCGGCGCCGGCGTCCATGAAGCCGACCATGGCCTCGACGTGCCGGGCCATCGACTCGCGGGCCCGCTGGGTGAAGTCGGCGGGCTTCTCGGCGGCGTAGGCGGCCATGTCGTCGAAGTCGATGCCGACCGGGAGGTAGGCCAGCGGGTCGTGGGCGCTGGTCTGGTCGGTGACGATGTCGATCGGCGCGCCCTCGGCGAGCATCTGCGGCAGCAGTTCGGCGGCGTTGCCGAGCAGGCCGATGGAGAGCGGCTTGCGCCGGTCGCGGGCCTCGACGGCGAGCTGGAGGGCGTGCTGGAGGCTGTCGGCCTTCACGTCCAGGTAGCGGTGCTCGATCCGGCGCTCGATGGCGCGCGGGTCGACGTCGATGCAGATGGCGACGCCGTCGTTCATGGTGACGGCGAGCGGCTGGGCGCCGCCCATGCCGCCGAGGCCGGCGGTGAGCGTGATCGTCCCGGCCAGGGTGCCGCCGAACTTCTTCGCCGCGACGGCCGCGAAGGTCTCGTAGGTGCCCTGGAGGATGCCCTGGGTGCCGATGTAGATCCACGAACCGGCGGTCATCTGGCCGTACATGGTCAGCCCGAGGGCCTCCAGGCGGCGGAACTCCTCCCAGTTGGCCCAGTCGCCGACGAGGTTGGAGTTGGCGATGAGCACCCGCGGCGCCCACTCGTGGGTCTGCATCACGCCGACCGGCCGGCCGGACTGGACGAGCATCGTCTCGTCCTGCTTGAGCGTGGTGAGCGTGCGCACCATGGCGTCGAAGGAGCGCCAGTCACGTGCGGCCTTGCCCGTGCCGCCGTAGACGACGAGCTGGTCCGGGTGTTCGGCCACCTCCGGATCGAGGTTGTTCTGCAGCATGCGCAGCGCGGCTTCCTGCTGCCATCCCCGAGCACTCAGCTCCGTACCGCGCGGTGCCCGCACGGGTCGCGGTCCCGACATGGGCCGTGCCTCCCTGACGTCGAATGGATTGAGCTATTCACATATTGAGGTTGATGAATAGCCCTAGTCAACAGGGCGCGGTGGGCCGCCTGCCGCGAGCCGCACGAACCGGCCAACTCTCCGAGGATTTTTGACTTGCCTACCGGGAAAGTCTGCGCTAACTTTCCCAGTGGGCAAGTCAACGGGGAATCGTCCGGACCCGCCCCGTCCGGACCGCCTTGGGGAGGCGACGAACATGAGCACATCGGTGAATGCCGAACAGGCCTGGAAGGACCTGCAGCGCATCCGGGTACCGCAGGAGCGGGTGTACGACGAGATCGAGCGAACCGCCCGGAACGACTCGGGGTCGGCCTACACCACGGCCGCGGTCATGTGGGTGTTCGTCGCCGTATCGGGCCTCGATCTGCCCGGGTGGGCGTTCTGGCTGGCGCTTACGGTCTATGTCGCCCTGCTCGGCTCGCTGGCTGTGCTCTACAACCGCAGGACCCGGATGCGACTGCACCGCTCGCGCCACAGCTGGCGGTCGTTCGCCATCTTCTTCGCGGGCATGGCGGTGACCATGCTGACCATCCTGGGCTCCGGCCTGCTGGTCGACTGGCTGGCGCTGCCCTTCGGCAGCCTGATCCAGGCCACCGTCTCGGCGGGCACCTTCGCCCTCTTCGTCGGGCCGGCGAACCGCTGGGCGGTCGGCTCACTGCGCGACCGCGGCACGAGAACCCTCCGGAAGGAAGCAGTCCGATGAGCACCCCGAGCGGCTTCGACGAACTGATCCACCCCTCCACCCGGCTGTCGGTGGTGGCGCTGCTCGCCGCCACGGAGTGGGCCGACTTCCCCTTCATCCGCGACAGCCTCTCGCTCAGCGACTCCGCGCTCTCGAAGCAGCTGCACACCCTGGAAGAGGCGGAGTATCTGGAGATCCGCAAGGAGGGCGGCGGCCGCAAGCGGCGCACCAAGGTACGGCTGACGCACCGCGGCCGGACCGCCTTCGAGGGACATGTGGCCGCGCTGCGGGCCATCGTCGAGGGCGCGGGGCCCGCGGCGGCGCCCCCACCGGCTGCCGAATCCGCGGCATCGGCCCAGACCACGGCGGCGGCACCGGGGACAGGGCAACGGCAACAGCGCGCGAAGGCGAGCCGATGACGACAACCGAACAGCCGACCGTCCCCTCGTCCACGACCGCTTCACAACCGGCCGTCCCCCGGTCCACGACCGCGCCGACCGCCGCGGGACCGGCGGGATCCGCCGCCGGGCCCGTCATCCGGGTACGCGACATGAGGATGTCGTACGGGGACACACACGTCCTGCACGGCATCGATCTGGACATCCACCGCGGCGAGATCTTCGCGCTGCTCGGCCCCAACGGTGCGGGAAAGACCACCAGCGTCGAGATCCTGGAAGGCTTCCGGCAGCGCTCCGCCGGGGAGGTCACCGTCCTGGGGGCGGACCCGGCGCGCGGCGACGACGCCTGGCGTGCCCGGATCGGCCTGGTCCTGCAGTCCTGGCGCGACCACCGCCGCTGGCGGGTGGCCGAGCTGCTGAGGCACTTCGCCCTGTACTACCCCGCTCCCCGTGATCCCGCCGAGCTGCTGGCCCTGGTGGGCCTCGCCGAGCAGGCCGGGCAGCAGGTCGACCGGCTCTCCGGCGGTCAGCGCCGGCGCCTCGACGTGGCACTGGCGATCGTCGGCCGCCCGGAACTCCTCTTCCTGGACGAGCCGACCACCGGCTTCGACCCCGAGGCCCGGCGCGACTTCCACGACCTGGTCGAACGCCTCGCCCGTGACGAGGGCGTCACGGTCCTGCTCACCACCCACGACCTGGCGGAGGCCGAGCGGCTGGCCGACCGGATAGCCGTGCTGGTCAGCGGCCGGATCCGGGCCGGCGGCACCCCGGCGGAGCTGGCCCGTCGAGCGGCCGCGCAGGCCGAGGTCCGCTGGACGACGGCCGACGGCACGGCCCGCAGGGAACGTACCGAGGACCCTTCCCGGCTGGTCTGGGAGCTCCACCGGGACGCCCAGGGACCGGTGGCCGACCTGGAGGTCCGCCGCCCGACGCTGGAGGACACCTACCTGCACATGGTGCACCGGGAGGACGGAGCCGGGAGCGGGGACGGAGCCGGGGCGGGGGCAGGGATCAGGAGTGCCGGCGAGGCCGCGGCCTGGAGCGGGGAGGCCGCCAGCACAACAGCCTCGGGCGCAGAGCCCCCGGACGGGGAATCCTCGTTGGGCGGGGGATCCTCGTTGGACGGGGAATCCTCGTTGGGCGGGGAGAAGGAAGCATGAGGGGGACCGGAGTGAAGACTTCGATGGAAGCGGCCGTGGTAACGGGCACAGCCCAGGGGGGTGACGCTGCGGGACGGGTGGCCCCGGCCGGAGCCACCGCGGGAGCGGGATCGCGTCGTCGTCGCTACTGGCGCGCCGGGCTCCTGCGCGGTGGCATCGAACTCCGCCACCTCGTCCGCAACCCCAAGGAACTCGGCGGCCATCTGGTCAACGTCGTCGTCGCGCTGCTGCTCGCCGGCTATATCAGCGACGAGGTCCCCGGCACCCGGGTCCCGATGGCCCATCTGACGCTCGCGGGCTTCGCCGCCTATCTGCTGTTCCAGATCGGGCTGGTCAATCTCCCGCAGATCCTGGTGACCGAGCGCGAGGAAGGCACTCTGCTGCGGCTGCGCGCCACTCCCGGCGGCATACCCGCCTATCTCGTGGCCAAGTCCCTGCTGGTGGTCGCCGTGGCGTTCGGGACCCTGGTCGTCCTGCTGGGGGCCGCCGCGGTGCTGGTGGACGGGCCGCTGCCGCACGGGCCCGGCGGGTGGCTGACGCTGCTGTGGGTCAGCGCGCTCGGGCTGCTCGCCGTCGTCCCGCTGGGGGCAGCCATCGGCGCCGTGCTGCCGAACCCCCGTGAGGCGCTTGCGTTGATCATGCTGCCCGCGATGGGTCTGCTGATCACCTCGGGAGCGATGTTCCCGCTCACCTCGCTGCCCGTTGTGGTCCAGAAGATCGCCTCGGTCTTCCCGCTGAGGTGGATGGCCCAGGGCCTGCGCTCGGCCCTCCTGCCGGACGCCGCGCGCGCCGCGGAACCGGCCGGTTCGTGGGAGCTGCCGACCGTGGCGCTGATACTCACCGCCTGGGCCGTCCTCGGCTTCCTGCTCGCCGTCCCGCTCCTGCGCCGCGCCGCCCGCCGCGAGTCCGGCTCCCGCCTCTCCGAACGCCACCGCAAGGCGGGGTGGAGCGGCAGCCGGACGGCCTGAGCGGGAGCCGCCCAGTCCGGACCGTCCGGACCGTCCGACGCGGACGGAGGGACCCGGGGGGGGAGGCGGATGGCTCGGCGGAGACGGGTGATCCGGGCCAAGACGGACGGTCCGGGAGCGCCCGGCTCCCGGTTGGCGTCACACCCCCACCCAATGATGGAGTTGACCCATGAACTTCACGGAGCGAGACCGTGCCAGTCAGCGAGACGATGCCATTCAGGCAGCCATCGCGCGGGGGCTGGTAGGCCCCGGCGAGCCCGTTGCCGGACTGCTCGACATCGCCGGGATCCGCCGCTCGGCGGCCGAACTCCGCGCCGCCTTCGAGGAGTTCACCGCGCCGGGCACCCCGGTCCTGCACGCCTTCGCGGTGAAGGCCGCCTCACTCGTCCCCGTACTGCGGCTGCTCGCTCAGGAAGGGCTCGGCTGCGAGGTGGCCAGCCCCGGCGAGCTGGCGCTGGCCCGTGCCGCCGGGGTGCCGGTCGCCCGGACCGTTCTGGACTCGCCGGCCAAAACCCATTCCGAGCTGCGCGAGGCGCTGGCCCTCGGGATCGCCGTCAACGCCGACAACCCCGAGGAGCTGGCCCGGATCGACGCGCTGATGGCCTCGGCGCCGAGCAGCGCGCCCATCGGCCTGCGGGTCAACCCCCAGATCGGCGGCGGCAGCATCGGGGCGATGAGCACCGCCACGGACACCTCGAAGTTCGGCGTCGGGCTGCGTGACGAGGGCGCCCGCGACTGGGTCGTACAGGCCTTCCTCGCCCGCCCCTGGCTGACCCGGCTGCACGGCCACGTCGGCTCCCAGGGCATGCCCCTGGAGCTGATGGCCGCGGGCGTCACGGCCCTGTACCACCTCGCCGAGGAGATCAACGAGAAGGCCGGCCGGCGTCAGATCGACACCCTCGACATCGGCGGCGGCCTGCCGGTCAACTTCTCCTCGGACGCCACCACCCCGACCTACCGCGAGTACGCCGCGCTGCTGCACTCGACCGTCCCCGGCCTGCTGTCCGGGCGCTACGGTCTCGTCACCGAGTTCGGCCGCTCGCTGCTGGCCAAGCACGGCACGGTCCTCGCCCGGGTCGAGTACGCCAAGTCGGCCGGCGGCCGCCCCATCGCCGTCACCCACGCCGGCGCCCAGGTCGCCACCCGTACGGTCTTCGTCCCCGAGTCCTGGCCGATCCGGGTCGCGGCGTACGACGCCGAGGGGCGCCCCAAGACGGACGCTCCGGTCGCCCAGGACATCGCGGGGCCGTGCTGCTTCGCGGGTGACCTGGTCGCGGAGAATCGTCCGCTCCCCCGTCTGGAGGCCGGCGATCACGCCGCCCTCCTGGACACCGGCGCCTACTATTTCTCCACCCACTTCGCCTACAACTCCCTCCCCCGCCCCGGGATTTACGGCTATGCGGCGGACGCGGACGGCGGCGTCCGCTTCGCGACCGTCCGCACCCCGCAGACCCTGGAGGAACTGACCGCGGAAAGCGGTGGTGCGCACGCGAAGTCGCTGGGCGAGCTCGGGAGGGAGTAGGGGGCGGGCACCCGGCGGACGAAGCCCTTCTGCCGGGTGCCCGCCGCGCGCCACTCAGCGGCCGGCTCGCACTCCTCCGGTCCTCGGCCCCCGGACTGTCCCGTGACAGCCGGAGGATGATCCATTGCCGTCCGGGTTTGCCACCCGTACGTCCTTCACGGCGCAGCCTGACCGGTTTCGGCCGATGGGCCACTGAGAGGCCGCTGGGCCACTGAGGGTCAGTGGCCGCCGGACGGGACGTCACAGCCCGAGTGGTCGGGGTAGCCACCGAAGGCGTCCGCCTCGGTGGCCCTGCTGTTCATCGTGCCCTCCAGACACAGCGGAGAGGCGTCGATGAGGAAGCTGACTGCCGCGGGACCGTTCTGGTGAGACTGCACCCTGCCGGCGGAGTAGCCGAGGCCGGTGAGCGCGCTGCGGGTGCTCCCGGGGTCGAAGTCAGCACGCTTGCGCAGCGGTTCGAGCGCATTCTCGATGCGTCTGACGGCCGCGAGCCCGTCGCAGCGGCGCTGACCGTGCAAGGGGAAGGGGACCCGGAAGCCGTGGTTCTCGGCGTAGTGGTCGGCGGGCGGCGCGGTGTGCCCCGAGGAGTGCGTCGGTGCCGGGGAGGGACTTTCGCCGGGGCACGGAAAGTCCGCGGGTCTGCTCGGGGTCGCCGCCGCCGCCGCCCGCGAGGACTCGGCCGCACCGGCGCCGCCCTCCGGCCGATGCGTTCCGCATCCCGCCGCCAGCATGCCCCACACGCCCAGCACCGCCATCGGCAGCATCCCGCGCCGGGCCCCCGTCGTCCTGATCATCGCCATGCGCCGATCCTCCTCCGCGGCACGGCAGACGTCCTGGGCCTTTTCCGCACCGGGGCGCACGAATCCGGTCAAACTTCGGTGACGAACCATCAGTCGTCGGCACCCCGGCACCGTCCACCGTCCTGGGACATGGGAGAGGGGAGAGGGGAGAGGGGACACGGCCCGGCCTGGCACGACACCACACGACATGGCACGGCATGGCCGCCTCACTCCACGAACAGCCCCCGTGCCGCCGCCCCCGCGTCGAATTCCTCCAGCCGGGCCTGGGCGTCCGGGAGTGCGTCGCACATCGCCTCCAGCAGTACGCGTCCCAGGAGCATGGGAGCGCAGGCCGTGTCGAAGGCCAGGCCGGTGCCGACGGGGGCCGGGAGCAGGAGGTCGGTGTGGTGGGCGACGGGGGCGAAGGCGCTGTCGGCGACGGTGACGACGGTCAGGCCGGCGGTGCGGGCGTATTCCAGCGCGTCGACGACCTCGCGGGGGTGGCGGGGCAGGGCGAAGCAGAGCAGGGCGCTCGCACCGGCGCGTACCGCGGCGTCGATGCGGTCGGTGAGCATGGTGCCGCCCTCGTCGAGCAGCCGGACATCGGGGTGGACCTTACGCGCGAAGTAGCTGAAACCGGCGGCCTGGGCGGTGGCGGCGCGCAGGCCGAGGACGGGGAGCGGCCGGGAGGCGGCGAAGAGGCGGCCGGCCTCGACCACCGGCGCCGGGTCGGCGAGGGCGGCGGCGAGCCGTCGGAGGTTGTCGATCTCCGCCTGGACGGCCTGCTGGTACTCGTTGTAGGAGCCGGTGTCGCCGGGCTTGTCCGCAGGGGCGACCTCGCGCAGATGGCGGCGCAGCGCCGGGTAGCCGTCAAAGCCGAGGGCGACGGCGAAGCGGGTGACGGACGGCTGGCTGACCCCGGCCAGTTCCGCCAGTTCGACACTGGAGAGGAAGGGGGCGTCGGCGGCCCGGCGCACCATGCAGTGGGCGATCCGGCGCTGGGTGGGGGTCAGCCGGTGGCCCTCGAAGAGCTTCTGGAGACGGGCGGCCGTACCGGTGTCCGCACCGGAGAGGTCTGCTTCCGTGGCGGCGGCCCTGCCGGTGGCGTCCCTGCCGGTGCCCTCCCTGCCGATGGTGTCCGCCCCGGCGCTCCCCTCCGCACCCGCGTCCGTCCCCGCACTCGCGTCCGCACCCACACCCGCGTCCGCGTCCGTCCCCGAGTCCGTGGCAACCGGCGCGCCCGGCACCCGGCCGCCCCCGCCCCGCGGCCCGTCGCCGGTCACACCGGCACTCGCGCCGCCACTCGCGCCGCCGGTCGCGCCGCCGTTGTCCCCGTCCCCGCTCATCGCCTCTTCTTCCCGGCCCGGTCGGGGGCCTGTCCTGTCCTGTGTCGCCGACTGTACGGAATTCCTGGCCCGCTCCGGTCCGCGCTACGCGCCGCGATCCGGCCGTAAGAGCGCCGGGCCCCTACCCCATCACCGCCCACCCGGCGGCCCGCCCCTCTCCACCCTCCCCCACTCCCCGCTTCCCTCCCCCTACAGCTCCGCCAGCCCGTCCAGCAGACCCGCCGCGACCGCCACGTCCTCCGTCAGCGGCCGGTCCTCCATCCGCGGGTCGAGGGCGTCGGCGGCGAAGGCATAAGCGGCGGCGAGCGGGATGTCCGGGTCGGGTTCCAGGGAGCGCATCCGCAAGGCCCGTACGGTGGCGACCAGTTCGCAGGCGAGGACCTGGCGGTAGTGCGTAGCGGCGCGCAGGCTCTGGCGCGCGCCCAGGGAGGCGAAGCTGGCCTGTTCCTCGACGCCGCGGGAGAGGACGGCATGGCCGAGCGAGGCCGGCTGGGAGACCGCGCGCATCTCGCCGAGCGCGGCACCGGCCGCGTATTCGAGGATCATCACGCCGGAGCTGGCCGGTGCCGCGTCCCCGAGGAACGGCCGCAGCCGGGTGAAGTCGGGCTCGGAGAGCGCGGCGAGCCGCGCGGTGGAGAGCTGGGCGGTCTGCAGCACGGCCAGTCGGAGGGCGTCCAGCGCGAGCGCGGTGTGTGCGGCGTAGAAGTTGCCGTGGTGGTAGGCGGCCTGGTCCTCGATGCTGATCAGGGGGTTCTCGGCGGCGGCGTTCACCTCGACCGTCAGCACCCCGTCCAGGGTGTCGGCGGCGTCCAGCGCCGGGCCGTGTATCTGCGGGATGCAGCGGAAGCCGTACGGGTCCTGGATACGGCCGAGGGGCGGGGCCGGGCGGGGCGGGACGCCGGAGAGGGTACGCAGCCGGGTGGCGGCGGCCGCGGAGCCGGGGTGCGGGCGGGCGAGCATGACCGGCTCGGCGAACGGCTCGTACGAGCCGCCGACCGCGAGCAGCGAGAGGGCGGCGACGGGGAGGGAGGCGGCCAGGAGCCGGCGCAGTTCGTCGAGGGCGAGCGTGGACTGGCCGAGGGTGAGGGCGTTGCTGCTGATCAGGGCGAGGGCGTCGTTGTTGTCGAGGGCGATGGGGGCGGGGGCCCGGCCGCCGGGCACGCAGTGCCAGGGGTGTTCGCCGGCCAGCGCGAGTCCGGTCTGGGCGAGCGCGGCCAGGTCGCCGGTGCCGACGCCGCCGTGTTCGTTGACGACGGGGATTGCGCCGGTTTCCAGGGCGGTGAGCAGGGAGGTGATGACGGCGGGGTTCAGGCCGGCGCCGCCCGCCAGCAGCTGGTTGGCGCGTACCGCGAGCATGGCGCGGACCTCGCGGCCGGGCAGCGGGTCGCCGATCGCGCCGGCGTGGCTGCGCAGCAGGCGCAGTCCGTGCTCGGCGTCCGCGGCCCCGACGTCCTCCGTGCGGTTGGCGCCGACGCCGGTGCTGCGCCCGTAGACCCGGCCGGTGGCGGCCAGGCGGCGTGCGGTCTCCCAGGATTCCTCGGCGCGGGCGAAGGCCTTGGGGTCGGGCGCCGTGGGGCGCGCGGTGCGCTGTGCGAGGGCGGCGATATCGGCGCTGTGCAGGGCGGTGCCGTCGAGCGTGATGCGCCGGCCGGCACGGGGGCCACTGTCCAGCATGTGAGATACCAAGGGGTTCAACTCCCTCTTATAACGCGCTTTGTGGACGTAATCCCGACACCCCTCTCCGTACGGTGAGCCGAAGCAGCAGGCGAGGGGCAGACGACTCACTCCCACCTATTGACTTCTATTCACGTGCCTATGACTCTGCATGACACTATGCAGGCCGGGCAAGGGGCAGCGGATGATCAAGTTCGACGCAGTCAGCAAGCGATACCCGAATGGCACCACCGCCGTGGACGAGCTGTCCCTGGACCTGCCCGAAGGCGGGGTCACCGTCCTCGTCGGCTCGTCGGGCTGCGGCAAGACCACCACCCTGCGGATGGTCAACCGGATGGTCGAGCCGACCTCCGGCAGGATCAGCGTCGGCGGCCGCGACATCCAGGAGGCGGACGCCGCCGAGCTGCGCCGCGGCATCGGCTATGTCATCCAGCAGTCCGGCCTCTTCCCTCACCGTACGATCCTGGACAACATCGCGACGGTCCCCCTGCTGCTGGGCTGGGGCCGGCGCAAGGCCCGCGCCCGCGCCGGCGAGCTGCTGGAGCTGGTCGGCCTGCCCGCCGACGCCGGCAAGCGCTATCCGCACCAGCTCTCCGGCGGCCAGCAGCAGCGGGTCGGCGTGGCCCGTGCGCTGGCCGCCGACCCGCCGGTGCTGCTGATGGACGAGCCGTTCGGCGCCGTCGACCCGGTCGTGCGCACCCAGCTGCAGAACGAGCTGCTGCGGCTCCAGGAGGAGCTGCGCAAGACCGTCGTCTTCGTGACCCACGACATCGACGAGGCGGTCCGGCTGGGCGACCGGATCGCGGTCTTCCGCACCGGCGGCCGGCTCGTCCAGTGCGCCGAGCCCGCCGAGCTGCTGGCCCGCCCCGCCGATGACTTCGTCGCCGGCTTCCTGGGCGCCGAGCGCGGGCTGAAGCTGCTCTCGCTCACCACCCTCGCGGATGTTCCGTACGCCCCCGGCCGGGCGATACGCGCCGACGACCCGGTCGGCCGGATACCCCGCGACGGCGGCCGCTGGCGGGTGGTGACCTCACCGCGCGGGGAACCGCTGGGGTGGCTGGACACCGACGCACTGCCCGCCGGCGGGACGGCCGGCGAGGCCCCGCTGGAGGCCGTACGGCCGCTGCGCGACGGCGATTCGCTGCTCTCGGCGCTCAACGAGGCGGTCTCCTCTCCCGCCGCAGCCGTCGTCCGGGTCTCCGACGACGGGCTGCTGACCGGCCTCACCTCCCGCGACGCCATCCACGACCGGGCGGGCCGCAGCCACGCGGAGGCGGGCCGGGCGCCGACCGCCGGGACCGCCGCCCCCGAGCCGACCCCCGGGAGGCCCGCCCCGGGGACGCCCGCCCCCGAAGCGCACGCCCCCGCAGACACCCCCACGGACAGCCCCGGCGACACCCCCGAAGACGCCGAGCCCCCCAAGCCCCCCTCCGCCACGGAGCGCCCCGCATGACCATCGAGTGGGGCTGGTTCCCCGACCACGCCGACGAGATGGCCCGCCTGACCGCCGACCACCTCGCCACCGCCGTACCCGCCGTCCTCCTCGGCCTGCTGATCGCGCTGCCGCTGGCGGTCCTCGCCCACCGGATACGGCCGCTGCGCGGCATCATCCTGGGCGCGTCCAACATCCTCTACACCATCCCCTCCCTAGCCTTCTTCGTCCTCCTCCTGCCGGTCACCGGCCTCACCCGCACCACCGCGATCGTCGGTCTGACCGCGTACACCCTGGTCGTCCTCGTACGGAACACCGTCGAGGGGCTGGACGCGGTCCCGGTCAAGGTCCGTGAGGCATCGGCCGCAATGGGGACCGGGCCGCTGCGCACCCTGCTCACCGTCGAGCTGCCGCTCGCCCTCCCGGTGATCATGGCGGGCGTCCGGGTCGCCACCGTCATGTCCATCTCCCTGGTCAGCGTGGCGAGCTACATCGGCTACGGCGGCCTCGGCCAGCTCTTCACCGACGGCTTCCAGCGCAACTTCCCCACCCCGGTCATCGCCGGTGTGGCCCTGACCCTGCTGCTCGCCCTGGTCGCCGACGCGCTGCTGGTGACCGTCCAGTGGCTGTGCACCCCCTGGCGGCGCGGCACCTCCCGGCAGCGCACCTCTCTGCGGCGGAAGGCAGCGTGACGCGCCGATGCTCGAACTCCTGAAGAACCTCGCCGCCTGGCTGACCAGCCCGGCCCAGTGGTCGGGCCCCGAGGGCATCGCCGCACGCATCCTGGAGCACCTGGAGTACTCGGTGCTCGCCACCCTCGCCGCGGCCGTGATCGCGCTGCCCGTCGGCCTGCTCATCGGGCACACCGGACGCGGCGCCTTCCTCGCCGTCAACCTCTCCTCCTTCGGCCGGGCGCTGCCCACCGTCGGCCTGGTCACCCTGGTCTTCCTCGCGGGCGGGCTGAGCGTGTGGCCGGTGTATGTGTCGCTGGTCGCGCTCGCCGTGCCGGTGATCATCACCAATACGTACGCGGGGATGGCCGCCGTCGACCCCGAGGTCAAGGACGCCGCCAAGGGCGTGGGGCTGCGCGGCCACCAGGTCCTGTGGCAGGTCGAACTCCCGCTCGCGCTCCCGCTGATCATGACCGGCGTACGGCTGGCGACCGTGCAGGTCGTCGCCACCGCCACCATCGCCGCCTATGTCAGCTTCGGCGGGCTGGGCCGCTATGTCTTCGACGGGCTGGCGCAGCGCGACCTGGTGCAGGTCCTCGGCGGTGCGGCCCTGGTAGCCGTGCTCGCCGTCGTCGCCGACCTGGCACTGGGCGGGCTGACCCGGCTGCTGTTCCGCGGCCGCCCGGCCACCGCACGCTGACCGCCTGCCGCCCGGCCACCCGCACGCTGAGCACCCGCCGCCCCCGCCCCCTACGTACGCACCCGAGGAGCCCGCCCATGAACCGCCGTACCGCCTTGACCGCTCTCCTCGCCGGCGCCTCGGCCCCGCTGCTGGCCGCCTGTTCCTCCGGCATCACCTCCCTCAAGGGGGACGGCGCCGGCGGCGACAGCGGCAGCAGCACCGGCGGACTGGTCATCGGCACCGCCAACTTCACCGAGAACCAGGTCCTCGGCTACCTCTACGCGGGCGTGCTGACCGCCGCCGGGGTCAAGGCCACCGTCAAGCCCAACCTCGGCTCCCGCGAGATCGTGGTCCCCGCGCTGCGCTCCGGCGATATCGACCTGCTCCCCGAGTACCAGGGCAGTCTGCTGCTCTACCTCGACAAGAAGGCCACCGAGACCGAGGCGGGCGCGATGCAGAACGCGCTGGCCACCGTGCTCCCCGACGGCCTGGAGATCCTGCCCTACGCGGCCGCCGAGGACCGCGACAGCTTCGCGGTGACCCGCGCGACCGCCGACCGCTACGGCCTGAAGACGCTCGCCGATCTGCGCAAGGTCAACGGCAAGCTGGTGTTCGGCGCGGCCGCCGAGATGAAGAAGCGGGTCGTCGGGCTCGTCGGCCTCAAGGACCAGTACGGGGTGGAATTCAAGGAGTTCAAGGCGCTGGACTCCTCCGGTCCGCTGGTCAAGGGCGCACTGAAGAAGGGCGATATCGACGTCGGCAACGTCTTCACCACCGACGTCGACACCGCGGAGAACGGCTGGGTCCTGCTCGCGGACCCCAAGCACCTCATCCCCGCCCAGCACATCGTCCCGCTGATCGCCGCCCGCAAGGCCGACTCCAAGGTCCGCAAGGCCCTGGCCCGGCTGGGCAACACCCTCACCACCGCCGACCTCACCGAGCTCAACCGCCTCGTCGACAAGGAGAAGCAGGACCCGGACCGGGTGGCCGACGCCTGGCTGAAGAAGCACAAGGTGAGCTGAGCCCCGGCGGCGGCCGCACGCCTCGCGCCACCGCACGCCTCACCCGGGCGGCGGGCCTCACCCGGGCGGCGGGCCGCCGTGCCGGAGCGGCAGGCCGAACAGCGGGAACAGCCGCTCGGTGTCCAGGAAGCACTGCAGCGCGGTGACCCGGCCCTCCGCCGTCTCGATGACCTGGATCGCCCAGGGCGTGCCGTCCGCGCGGTACTGCCCGAACGCCGGCCGGCCGTTCGCCGCGACCGGCACCAGACGCGACCCCTCGCAGCCGCAGCCCGGCCCCAGCATCCACTTCACGATGTCCTCGCGGCCGCGCAGCCACAGCTCCAGCGGCGGCATGGAGAGCGTGGAGTCCTCGTGCAGCACGGCCGTGAGCGCGTCCATGTCGAACCGTTCGAAGGCGTCGACATAGCGCCGCAGCAGCGCCTGCTGGGCGTCGTCCAGCGGCTGCCGCACCACGTCGGCGGCGTCACCGGAGGCGGCGAGCGTCGCGCGGGCCCGCTGCAGGGCGCTGTTGACCGAGGCGACCGAGCTGCCCAGCAGCTCGGCGACCTCACTCGCCGACCAGCTGAGCACTTCCCTCAGGATCAGCACCGCCCGCTGCCGGGGCGCCAGCCGCTGCAGCGCGGCGATGAACGCCAGGCGGACCGACTCCCGGGCGACGGCGGTCTCCGCCGGGTCCGCCGCGGACGCCAGCACCCGCTGGTCCGGTACGGGCCCGATCCAGGTCGCCTCGGGCAGGCCGGTGCCGATGGGGCCGTCCACGCTCGACGGGGAGGCGAGATCCATCGGCCGGGCCCGGCGCTGACCACCCTTGAGCAGGTCCAGGCACACATTCGTGGCGATCCGGTAGAGCCAGGACCGCAGGGACGCCCGCCCCTCGAACCGGTCGTAGGCCCGCCAGGCCCGCACCATCGTCTCCTGCACGGCGTCCTCGGCCTCGAACGCCGAGCCCAGCATCCGGTAGCAGTAGCCGGTCAGCTCGGTGCGGTGGGCCTCCAGCCGGTCCACGGGCTCCTGCCGGGCCACGGGTTCCTTCGCGTCCGCGGGCTCGGTCCGGGGCGGGCGGCCCGTGCCGCCGGCCACCGGTCCGGCCCCGCCGTCCGCCGTGGTTCCGCTCGTCGAGGACCGTTTCATCGAGGACCCACCCATCCGCCCGTCGGCCGACCGCCGGCACGCGCCCGACGCTACCGGAGCATCCCGCACCAGTCTGCTCCTCGGCACGGGGCTCCGCAGCCGGGGGCCGGTCGCGTAAGAACCCGGGGAACCGGGACGCGGGAGACCCCGGGAGCCGCCCCCGGTGGAACGACGCAAAGGCGGGCCGGACCCCACGGTCCGGCCCGCCCCCGCGTCTCAGGTCATCTGCGCAACTGCACGCCGCGCAACACCCCTCCGACGACCGCTCCGGCCACGATGCTCAGCCCGAGCCGGGCAGGTTCCGTCAATCCGGAGAACACGGTGTGCGTGAGCGCGAAAACGACCACGACCACGAGAACTCCGGCGATCAGCGCCTTTCTCATTTCTTGCCCATCTTCAGCACTTGCCCGTCAACAGCGCTTGCCCGCCATCAGCAATCGGAAAGCGAAAGCACCGCGCCGGATACCAGGCCTCCGAAAGCCCCCGCCGTGGCGCCCGCGGCACACCCGGTCTCGGCGCCCGCTATACAGCCGCCTATCCCGCCGGACACCACATAATCCTTGATCTTGCCGTCGGCGCACTCGGCGTAGCTCTCGGCCGCCACGCTCCGCGCGGTGACGCCGAGATCCCGGAAGCTACGGGTCGCCCGCACGGTCACCGTGGCGCCCTCGGCACGGTAGCTGACGTGCGCCGTCTTGCCGTTCTTCAGTTTGATGGCGGTGCCCAGCGAACCGACCGTCCGATGGCCGGGACCGACCAGCTCCAGCTTCTTGCCGGCCACGGTGAAGTGGTACCCGGCGGGCATGGAAAGGGTGGCCGTCAGCGTTTTGGCGTCCGGCGACCTGAGCGACTTCAGCTTGAAGCCCTTGACGGAACTCACCGATTTCGCGGAATGCGGCGCACTGTGCGCGGAGGCAGGACCGGCCATCCCCGTAAGGGTCAGTGCGGTGAGTGCGGTCGCAGCGGTCTTACGGAACCTCATATATCCCCGTTTCCCCGTGTGGATCGATTCCTTGATCAGCCTATGGGTGACGTCGCAAATGCAAGATCCATAGCAAGTAATTTCGGGGTAAACGCGGCCGCTTACGGGGAAGTTCGGCAATCGAGCGAGCTGACGGGGCGCCACCTGCGGG
The DNA here is from genome assembly GCF_004125265.1 of Streptomyces lydicus. Taxonomy (GTDB): domain Bacteria; phylum Actinomycetota; class Actinomycetes; order Streptomycetales; family Streptomycetaceae; genus Streptomyces; species Streptomyces lydicus_C. The sequence continues at coordinate 5,523,117 of NZ_RDTE01000003.1, read as the reverse complement.
CCACAGGAAGGCCTTTCGGGTGCCCCGCTACCGCCGCGCCGCCACCGCCGACCCCCGTTCCGAGAGGCGCGGGGCGCACAGGATGCGCTTGCGGCGGACCCGGCGGCCCTCGATGGCGGCGACCGCGAGGCGGGCGGCCTCCTTGGCGATCTCGCTCAGGCCCCAGTCGACGGTGGTCAGGGGCGGGGTGAGGACCCGGGAGACGGGGTGGTCGTCGAAGCCGACGACCGAGAGGTCACGGCCGACGGTGAGGGAGGCCTCGGCGGCGGCCGCGTAGACGCCGTAGGCGATGGAGTCGGAGAAGCAGAAGACGGCGGTGACCGGGACGGGACCGGCCGGACGGCGGCCGTCCGGGCTGTTGGCCAGGACCCGGCGGGCCATCGCGGTCGCCTCCCCCAACTCCTGCGGACAGGGCAGGACTTCGGCCTCGATGCCGAGCCGGTCGGCGGCCTCGCGCACATAGACGTCGGCGGGGCGGTCGGGGGTGGACGGGCCGGTGGGGGTCAGCACGGTGACCCGGCGGTGCCCCAGCCCCCGGAGGTAGTCCAGGACGGCATCGATGCCGGCCCGGTTGTCGAAGAGCACTTCGCCCGCCGTACGGGCCCGGCTGAGGGCGTCGCCGATGGAGACCACCGGCACCGCGTCGGCGATCGCCGACCAGCCCTCGGCGGACGGGTCGACGGGCGAGACCAGCAGGCCGTCCACCCGCTGGTCGCGCAGCTGCTTGGCGAGGGCCAGCTCCCGTCCGGGGTCGCCGCCCGCGTCGAGGATCAGCGCATAGCGGTCGCCGGCCAGCAGCTCACGCCCTATCGCCGCCATCAGCTGCTGCTGCCAGAGGTCCTGCAGATCACCGGCGAGCACCCCGACCGTGCTCGTACGGCCGCTGGCGAGGGCGCGGGCGATCGGATCGGCCTCGTAGCCGAGCTCGGCGGCGGCCTTGCGCACCCGCTCCTCGGTTTCCTTGGAGACGTGCTTGCCGCGCAACGCGTAGGAGACGGCCGCGGTGGAGAGGCCGGTGGCCTCGGCCACCTCGCGGAGGGTGGTGCGCTTATTGGGCCTGGCCATGTCCGGAAGCCTACCCAAGGAGGGCGCGGCAGCCGGTCACGATGCGGCGCCCGCCGGGCGGCACCCCGGGGCGGCAACGGCCCGCCGGATCCGGCAGGGCCTTGACAGCGTCGTCGGTTAAGCGTTTCACTTAAACGCATCAGTGAAGCGGTTAAGCACGCGGTTGAGCACGGCGGTGGAGCGAGCGGTCCGGGGCGCGGGCCACGACGACGCGCGCCGCCCCGCCCCACCGCACCAACGCCCACACCACCGCCCACACCCCGAGGGAGGCTCGTGCCCACCGACGTCCACCAGCACCTCTGGCCGCCCGGATTCCTCGCGCTGCTGCGGTCCCGCAGTGCACCGCCGCGGCTGGACGGCTGGACGCTGCACCTGCCGGGCGAGCCCCCGTACGCCGTCGATCCCGCCGACCACGACATCGCGGCCCGCGCCCGGCTCGCCCGTGCCGACGGCCTCGATCTGGCCCTGGTGTCGCTCTCCAGCCCGCTCGGCATCGAATACCTGCCGCCCGCCGAGGCCGCACCCCTGCTCGCCGCCTTCCACGACGGCGCGCTGGACCTGCCCGCCCCCTTCGGCGTCTGGGCCTCGGCCTGCCTGTCCGCACCCGACCCGGACCCCGACGCGCTGCGGCGCGAGCTGGCCCGCGGCTGCGTGGGGCTGCAACTGCCCGCCACCGCCCTGCTCGACGCCGCCGGATGGGCCCGCTGCGCACCGCTGCTGGACGCCGTCGCCGAGCGGGACGCGCCGCTGTTCGTCCACCCCGGCCCGGCCCCGGCCGCGGACCGGGACGCCCCCGCCTGGTGGCCCGCCCTGGTCCCCTACCTCCAGCAGCTGCACGCCTCGTGGTTCGCCTTCCGCGCCTTCGGCCGGCCGCGCCACCCGGACCTGCGGGTCTGCTTCGCGGCCCTGGCCGGCCTGGCCCCGCTGCACGGCGAACGGCTGGTCGCCCGCGGCGGCGGCCGGGACCGCGGCCGGGTGGACTGCAAGGCGTTCTACGAGACGTCCTCGTACGGAACCCGTGCGGTCGACGCGCTGGTCCGGGCGGCGGGCATCGATGTCGTCGTCAGCGGCAGCGACCGCCCCTATGCCGAGCCCGTCCTCCCCGACCTCGGCGCGCAGGCCGCCGTGCACGCCCTGCGCACCGCCAACCCGGCCCGCCTGCTGGGCCCGACGAAAGGAGCCCGCCCATGACGTACCGCACCTCCCCGGCCGCCACCGCCCGAGAGGTCTCCGACGGCGAGGAGCCGTTCACCGCACTGCCCGAGCGCAACCTCGACCGGCGCGAGCTGCAGGACCTGGTCGAAGAGCTCGCCACCCGGCCGGACCTGTGGCGTGAACAGGTCGCCTTCTCGGACACCGAGCGCCACTACGCCTCCCTGCACCGCGACGAGTTCGTCGACGTCTGGCTGCTGTGCTGGACCCGGCAGAACGACACCGGCTGGCACGACCACGACCTCTCCTCCGGGGCGGTCCGGGTCGTCCAGGGCGTACTGACCGAGTCCAACCCCCGGATCGGCGGCGAGCACCTGGCCACCACGGTCGGCGCGGGCTCCTCCTTCGCCTTCGGCCCGGACCACATCCACCGGCTCACCGGGGCGAGCGACGATGCGGTGTCGGTGCACGCCTACTCGCCGCCGCTGTGGCGGCTGGGCCAGTACGACATCACCGCGGACGGGCTGATGCGCCGGGTCTCGGTCTCCTACGCGGACGAGCTGCGGCCGGCGGACGGGACGACGACCGCGGCCTGAACGGCCGGGCCGGGCGCTCAGGCGGCGGACCGGGGCCCGGCCCCTCGGCGGCGGCCGAGTGCGGGCCGGCACCGGCCGGCCCCGCCCGGATCACCCGGACCACTCAGACCCACCCGGACCACCTGGACCACTCAGCCCCACCCCGACCTGCCCGGACCGACCGGACCCGCCCGCCCGCCCGCCCGCCACCACGAATTACTCCGCACCTATTGACCTTCCATTCACCGCCATCGATCCTGCATGAATCCATACAGGCGGCGACGCAAGGCGGACTCATGGCAGGTGTGGTCGAACGGCGCTCCATCGACGTCGTCCCCGACGAGGAACGGCACGGCAGCGCGGTCAGCCAGTTCACGCTCTGGCTGGGCGCCAACCTCCAGATCACCGCCGTCATCACCGGCGCGCTGGCCGTCGTCTTCGGGGCGAACGCCTTCTGGTCGCTGATCGGGCTGCTGCTCGGCAATCTCCTGGGCGGTGCGGTGATGGCGCTGCATTCCGCCCAGGGGCCACGGCTCGGACTGCCGCAGATGATCACCTCGCGGGCCCAGTTCGGGGTGCGCGGCGCGGTGGTCCCGCTGGCGCTGGTCATCGTGATGTACATCGGGTTCTTCGCCAGCGGCAGCGTGCTGGCCGGGCAGGCGGTCGGCGAGCTGACGCACCTCGGCGAGACTCCCGGGATCGTCCTGTTCGCCGCGGTCACCGCCGTTGCCGCGGCCGTCGGCTACCGCCTGATCCACACCCTCGGCAAGATCGCCGGCCTGGTCTGCGCACTGGCCTTCGTCTACCTCGGCATCCGGCTGCTGCAGCGCACCGACCTCGGCACGCTCCTCGCCGACCACCGCTTCGCGCTGCCGGTCTTCCTGCTCGCCGTCTCCCTCTCGGCCTCCTGGCAACTGGCGTTCGGCCCGTACGTCGCGGACTACTCGCGCTACCTGCCGCGGCACACCTCGGCACGCGCCACGTTCTGGTGGACGCTGTCCGGCTCCGTGCTCGGCTCGCAGTGGTCGATGACCTTCGGCGCCCTCGCGGCCGCCGCGGCACCCGCGGCCTTCGTGGGCCACGAGGTCAGCTACATCGTCGGCCTGGGCGGCGCGGGCCTGATCGCCTCGCTCCTCTACTTCGTCATCGCCCTCGGCAAACTCACCATCAACATCCTCAACACCTATGGCGGGTTCATGTCGCTGGTCACCAGCGTCAGCGGCTTCCGCGGGCAGCGGACCCTCACCCCGCGCGCCCGCTCCGCCTACATCGCCGGGATCATGGTGGCCGGCACCACCGTCGCCCTCCTGGGCAAGGACTCGTTCCTGACGTCCTTCAAGGACTTCCTGCTCTTCCTGCTGACCTTCTTCACGCCCTGGTCCGCGGTGAACCTCGTCGACTACTACCTGATCTCCAAGGAGCGCTACGACATCCCGGCGCTGAGCGACACGGCAGGACGCTACGGCGCCTGGAACGTACCGGCGCTGGCGGTCTATGTCCTCGGGGCGCTCGCCCAGCTCCCGTTCCTCGCCACGCACTTCTACACCGGCCCGCTGGTGGCACCGCTCGGCGGCGCCGATATCTCCTGGCTCGTCGGGCTCGCCGTACCCGCCGTCCTGTACTGGCTGACCGCCCGCCGCGACACCGCCCGCACGGCAGCCACAGCAGCCACAGCAGCGCCGACTGCACCGACAGCACCGACAGCACCGACAGCACCCCAGGAGGACCGGAATCCGGCCGGATCGGGGGGCTAGCCCTACCGCGCCACCCGCCCGGCGTCCGTATTCTCGCGGCATGGCGAACCATGACCCCGAGCTGCGCAAGGAACTCGACGCGACCCTCCAGACGCGCAAGGAACTGGGGCCGGAGTACGAGTCCGAGCTCCTGGAGTCCTTCCTGGAGAAGCTGGAGCGGAGCGTCGACCAGCGAGTGCGGCGGCAACTCGCCGAGCAGCAGGTCCAGGTGGCCCGCGGCGTCCGGCCGCCGCGTCCCGGGGGCGGCAGCCCGGTCTCCTGGGAGCGGTTCGGGCTCGCCGTGCTCTCGCTGGTGCTGGCCGTGCCGCTGTCCGCGATCGCCGCGAGTCAGGCCGGGGAGACGGGACTGCTGCTGTGCTGGGCCGGGATCGTCGGCGTCAACGCCGTACAGGGCGGTGGCCTGCACCGGCTGGTGCGCTCCCGCACGGACCGCCGCGACGGCGCGGGGGGCTGAAGACCTCGGGGGCTGAAGACCGCACGTGCCTGAAGCCACAGCCGTCCGAAGACCACAGAAGAAACCACAGAGGAGACCGCAGAGCTCGAAGTCTTCGGCGGGAGCCGGATGGTGCGGGGACCACCGCACCCCGGCGCTGCCGGGGGCGGGACGACGGCGGTCCCCGCACGGGACGCGTTCCGGGTGAAGCCGGTCGTCGCATCCGGTGGCGACGGTGGAGGTCCGGGAGCCGCTCCGGAGGTCCTTGTCGCCGTGACCTCAATCTGCCCGACGCGTGTTAAGCCCGTGCTGCGAGCACATGACGCATACGTACACCTTGCGGCGACGTCCCGTTTCCTGACGTCCGCTTGACGGTGTGACAGGTGCGAAACGGACGCCGGCCGGGGCGCGGGACGGTCACCGCCCCACACCCCGGCCGCCGGGTCCCCCTGCTACTTGCCGGCCTCGCGCGCCAGATAGGCCAGCAGGTCCTGCCGGCTCACCACGCCCTTCGGCTTGCCCTCGACGAGGACGATCGCGGCGTCCGCGTTCTCCAGGACCGCCATCAGATCGGCGACCGGCTCGCCGGAGCCGACCTGCGGCAGCGGCGGGCACATGTGCTTCTCCAGCGGGTCGGTCAGCGAGGCACGCTGGGTGAACAGCGCATCGAGCAGTTCGCGCTCGACGACCGAGCCGACGACCTCGGCGGCCATCACGTCCGGGTGCCCGGCGCCCGGCTTGACGATCGGCATCTGCGAGACGCCGTACTCGCGCAGCACCTCGATCGCCTCGCCGACGGTCTCCTCCGGGTGCATGTGCACCAGCGAGGGCAGCGCGCCCTCCTTGTACTGCAGCACCTCGCCGACCCGGGCCGCGGCGCCGCCCTCCTCCAGGAAGCCGTAGTCGGCCATCCACTCGTCGTTGAAGATCTTGGAGAGGTAGCCACGGCCGCTGTCCGGCAGCAGCACGACCACCACGTCGTCCGGCCCGAGCTTGGCGGCGACCTCCAGCGCACCCACCACGGCCATCCCGCAGGAGCCGCCGACCAGCAGGCCCTCCTCCTTGGCGAGCCGCCGGGTCATCTGGAAGGCGTCCTTGTCCGAGACCGCCACGATCTCGTCCGCGACGGTGCGGTCGTAGGCGGTCGGCCAGAAGTCCTCGCCGACGCCCTCGATCAGATACGGGCGCCCGGAGCCGCCGCTGTAGACGGAGCCCTCCGGGTCGGCGCCGATCACCTTGACCTTGCCGTCACTGGCGTCCTTCAGATAGCGGCCGGTGCCGCTGATCGTGCCGCCGGTGCCGACACCCGCCACGAAGTGGGTGATCCGCCCCCCGGTCTGCTCCCACAGCTCGGGACCGGTGCTCTCGTAGTGGGAGCGCGGGTTGTTCGGGTTGCTGTACTGGTCCGGCTTCCAGGCGCCGGGCGTCTCGCGCACCAGCCGGTCCGAGACGTTGTAGTACGAGTCCGGGTGCTCGGGGTCGACGGCGGTCGGGCAGACCACCACCTCGGCACCGTAGGCACGCAGCACATTGATCTTGTCCGTGGACACCTTGTCCGGGCAGACGAAGATGCACTTGTAACCCTTTTGCTGGGCGACGATCGCCAGGCCCACACCGGTGTTGCCGGATGTCGGCTCGACGATGGTGCCGCCGGGCTGCAGCTCACCCGACTGCTCGGCGGCCTCGATCATCCGCACGGCGATCCGGTCCTTGACCGACCCGCCGGGGTTGAAGTACTCGACCTTCGCCAGGACGGTGGCCTGGATCCCTCGAGTGACGTTGTTGAGCCGCACGAGCGGGGTGTTGCCGACCAGCTCAATCATCGAATCGTAAAACTGCACGGTGGTCTCCGCGGTCAGGGGCACGCTCTCCTGCGCCCGTGCGGCCAGCCTATTGCCCGGGTCCGTTAGAGGAAGGATGCGTTGCGTTCCGTGCAGGAACGGGCAACACCCTGTTGTAGGAGTTCTTGCCGATTCAAGAGCGCGTCCGGCCCTCGCGGCCAGGGCGCGCCCGCACTGCGCGGGGAGGTGCCCGGCCCATGCCGATGACGATGTCCAGGGCCAGAGTGGCCCGGCGGATCGCGACCGCCGCCGCTTTCGGCGGCGGCGGGATCGGCCTGCTCGGGGTGGCCACCGTCGGGGTGCTGCTCACCGAGGTCCGGCTGGCGCGCCGTACGGTCGGCGGCTCCAGCGACATTCCGCCGTGTGCCGACGGCCGGTACGGCGCCGCCTTCGACCACCTCACCGACCGCCCGCCGCTGCGGCTCGGCTTCCTCGGCGACTCCACCGCCGCGGGCCAGGGCGTCCACCGCGCCCGCCAGACTCCCGGCGCGCTGCTCGCCTCCGGCCTGGCCGCGCTCTCCGAGCTGCCCGTCGACTTCCGCAATGTGGCGCTGCCCGGCGCGCAGTCGGACGACCTGGCGCGCCAGGTGGAGCTGATGCTGGCGGACGGCACCGAGCCCCCGGACGTCTGCGTCATCATGATCGGCGCGAACGACGTCACCCACCGGATGCCGCCCGCACAGTCCGTCCGCCACCTCTGTGAGGCGGTGCGCGCGCTGCGTGCGGCGGGCTGCGAGGTGGTCGTCGGCACCTGCCCGGACCTGGGCACCATCGAGCCGGTCTACCAGCCGCTGCGCTGGGTGGCCCGGCGGCTCTCCCGGCAGCTCGCCGCCGCGCAGACCATCGGGGTGGTCGAGAGCGGCGGCCGTACGGTCTCGCTCGGCGATCTGCTCGGCCCCGAATTCGAGGCGCGTCCACGGGAGCTGTTCGGCCCGGACAACTACCACCCGTCGGCCGAGGGCTACGCCACCGCCGCGATGGCCGTGCTGCCGACGCTGTGCGCCTCGCTCGGCCTGTGGCCGGAGAAGGAGCAGCCGGAGCCCGCACGCGGCGAGGGTCTGCTGCCGGTCGAGCAGGCGGCCGCTGAGGCGGCCTCCGAGGGCGGCACGGAGGTCACCGCCTCCCGCCGTGCGCCCTGGGCGCTGCTCAAGCACCGCAGGCGCCGCCAGCTGCCGACGCCGGAGCCGACGGACCCGTCCTCGGTCACCCCGTAACGGGCGGCCGCCCGGCACACCCCGGTCGGCGGTCGGCGGTCGGCGGTCGGCGGTCGGCGGTCGGCGGTCGGCGGTCGGCGGTCGGCGGTCGGCGGTCGGCGGTCGGCGGTCGGCGGTCGGCGGTCGGCGGTCGGCGGTCGGCGGTCGGCGGTCGGCGGTCGGCGGTCGGCGGTCGGCGGTCGGCGGTCGGCGGTCGGCGGTCGGCGGTCGGCGGTCGGCGGTCGGCGGTCGGCGGTTGGCCAGGGGAACGCCTCCAGCCAGGGGCCGCGGGGGAATACCCCGCGGCCCCTCCCCGTTCCTATAAGCGCCCGCTTAGAAAAGAGGCCCGCATCACAGCGCGGACCCCGTGACCTCAGCACTACGTGCAGGTAACTTCCCTCACAGTCCGCCCATTTCCCGCGCACTTGGAGCCGTGTGATGCCCGAAGCCGTGATCGTCTCAGCCGCCCGCTCCCCGATCGGCCGCGCCTTCAAGGGTTCGCTCAAGGATCTGCGGCCGGACGACCTGACCGCGAAGATCATCGAGACCGCCCTCGCCAAGGTCCCCGAGCTGGACCCCAAGGACATCGACGACCTGATGCTCGGCTGCGGTCTGCCCGGCGGCGAGCAGGGCCACAACCTCGGCCGCATCGTGGCCGTCCAGATGGGGATGGACCACCTCCCGGGCTGCACCATCACCCGTTACTGTTCCTCCTCGCTCCAGACGACCCGCATGGCGCTGCACGCCATCAAGGCCGGCGAGGGCGACGTCTTCATCTCGGCCGGTGTCGAGACCGTCTCGCGCAGCGTCAAGGGCAGCTCCGACGGCCTGCCGGACACCCACAACCCGCTCTTCGCCGACGCCGAGGCCCGTACCGCGGGGCGCGCCGAGCAGGAGGGCGCCGACTGGCACGACCCGCGTGAGGACGGCCTGATCCCGGACGCGTACATCGCGATGGGCCAGACCGCGGAGAACCTGGCCCGCCTCAAGGGCGTCACCCGCCAGGACATGGACGAGTTCGGCGTCCGCTCCCAGAACCTCGCCGAGAAGGCGATCAACGACGGTTTCTGGGAGCGGGAGATCACCCCGGTCACGCTGCCCGACGGCACGGTCGTCAGCAAGGACGACGGCCCCCGCGCCGGCGTCACCGTCGAGGGCGTCTCCGGCCTCAAGCCGGTCTTCCGCCCCGACGGCCTGGTGACCGCCGGCAACTGCTGCCCGCTGAACGACGGTGCCGCGGCGCTGGTCATCATGTCCGACACCAAGGCGCGCGAGCTGGGCCTGACCCCGCTGGCCCGGATCGTCTCCACCGGCGTCTCGGGCCTGTCCCCCGAGATCATGGGTTACGGCCCGGTCGAGGCCAGCAAGCAGGCACTGCGGCGGGCCGGCCTCTCGGTCTCCGACATCGACCTGGTCGAGATCAACGAGGCGTTCGCCGCCCAGGTGATCCCGTCCTACCGCGACTTGGGCATCGACCTGGACCGCCTGAACGTCAACGGCGGCGCGATCGCCGTCGGCCACCCCTTCGGCATGACCGGCGCCCGGATCACCACCACCCTCATCAACTCCCTCCAGTGGCACGACAAGCAGTTCGGCCTGGAGACGATGTGCGTGGGCGGCGGCCAGGGCATGGCGATGGTGATCGAGCGGCTGAGCTGAGCTGCAGCGGAGGGTTGGGGGCACCTCCCAGCGGTAGCTGAGGGTTGGGGGCACCTCCCAGCGGTAGCTGGGGGAGGGCCGGGTACTGGTTCCTCGCACCCGGCCCCTACCCTCAGCGGAAGCGAAGCTCAGCGCCACCACCAACACCCGCGGCTGAGCCGGGTCGCAGCACGCACCACCGGCCCCCCGTAGCGGAGAGTGGCCGCCGGCCCCGTGCGCGAGCGCATGCGCCCTCGCCCGCGCCGTTCACAAGGGAGCGCGGCAAAACGGACCAACTACCGCCCGGCGCACACCCATCGCTGTCGTCCGGATACGGGCGGCGACATGGCGTGACCTGCGCCACTCGTTAACGAGATCGCGACCCAATCTCCCCCAGGATTGTGACCAACGCCCTGGGGGAGAGGCGTTCTTGCAGGTCAACAGGGGTTCGCCCGGCCGAACGGGCCCCCGGCTCCCCTCCTTTTCGGGATATAGCGCACCCGGAGCGGTCGCCGACCACCGGCAGCCTGATGTAGGAAGTCGGAGAACATTCTGCTAACGGGAGTACGCCGGTGAGTGAGGCGCTACCAGGAGTGATCCCGTGAGCGAGCGCATCAAGGGGGTCACTCCGGCCGAAGGCCGGAGCAAGTCCACGTACCGATGCGCGGCCCGTGCGATGAGGTGAGGGCCGCCGAGCGAAGTGGGGAGGACGCATGAGCGAGCGTCACCCGGGGATCCCCTCGGCCACCGGCCGGGGGCGCATCACCCAGGGGTGCGCGTCTCGCCCGTGCGGGACCGAACGAAGAGAGGTTTCGGCATGAGCGTCACCACCCTCGTCCTGCTGCTGGCCGCGGCCGTCGCCGTGGCGCTGGGCGCCGCCGCCCTGCACACCGCCCGCGCCCTGCGCCGGCAGCTCGCCGAGCTGCACGCCGAGCTCAGCGCGGCCCGGCAGGACGCCGCCGCGAGCACCGCGGCGGCGCACCCGGCCGCGGCGGCCATCCCGGCCGCCCGCGCCACCCCGGCCGCCGAGACCCCGCTCGCCGACATACGTGCCGCCGTCGCCGACGCCCTGGCCGAGGAGCGGGAACGCGAACTGGCCGAGGCCCGCGCCTTCTGGGCCGCGCAGGAGGCCAGGGACGCCGCCGACGCCCCGTCGCTGCTGGGCGGTCTCGCCGGCCTCGGCGACGAACTCCTCGACGGCCGCACCGACCCGCGCGAGCTGCCCGACCACCAGGATGCCGACCGGTTCGACCCCCAGCCGTTCCTCCCCCGCCAGGCGGACCTGGCCGGACTGGAGCCGCTGCTGGGCCCGGACGCCCTGGAGGCGATGGACGCGCTGGAGTCCATGGACGCCCTGGACGCGCCGGAGTTGGAGCCCGTCGAGGAGACCGAGTCAGCCGAGCTGGCCGCCGCGCGCCGGCGCCACCCCTCGCACCCCGACTTCTCCCCGTCCCCGGTGATCAGTGATCACGAGCGCACCGTCGCGCGCCTGGAGGAACTGGCGCAGCTGGCGACCCCGCTCGCGGACGTCCGCCCCGGCCCGCTGGGCACCCTGGACGTCTATGTCTTCACCGACGGCACCACGCTCTGCCTGACCCCCGGGCAGCGCGAGACCGCGGAGCGCGTGGCCGGCGCACTGCACGCGGGGCACACCCCCGTGCTGCTGGGCGGCTCCGGCATCTCCGGCGCGTACGCGCTGACCTTCTCCTGGGGCGAGAGCCGCGAGGAGAGCGTCTACATCCTCGCCGACCGCGTCATCGCCTCGCTCTGACCCGGCGCGGCGGTCCGCGTCAGCAGCGTTCCGCCGCCGCCCGGACACATCGCACGGCCTCCGCCAGTTCGTCGGCGGGGGCCCTTTTCGCGTCAGAATCCCCCGCTGCGCCGGCCGTCCGCACCGCCGCGGCGCGCAGCGCCTCGACAAGATCGTGGCCGGCCACCGCCAGCTGGTCGCCGGCCGCGAACACTCCGGCGTCCGGCAGCTCCCGCGGGGGCTCCCCCGGTCGCTCGATCAGCTGCGCGCGGGTCGCCAACTGCCGTGCCAGCGCCAGGCCTTCGGTCGCGGCGCCCTGGTGGAGCCTGCTCTGCGGCAGCGAGCGGAGCCGGTCGGCGAGGGCGTCCACGGCGGTCTGCAAGGGGGTCACGTCAAGCACGCCGTGAGCCTATGCGCCACCCCGGGGTGGTTGCCAACGCCCGAACGCTCAGGCACGGTGGGCTGAAGAACCAGCATCGACCGCGTCCGGAGGCGCCGATGTCTCAGCTCTTCTCAGAAGAGACCCACCGGAACATGCTCTCCCGTATCCCGCACTGCACCGGCCGGGAAATCTCCGACTGGCTCCGCACCGTTGAGGAAGGCCCCGCTCTCTTCCGCTTCGACGAAAAGGTCAGCTGGCTGCGTGGCGAGCACAATCTCGCCTACGGCCATGCCAAGGCAATTGTCCATGAACACGACCTCAGGCGCGCCGCGCGCAAATTCTGATCCACGGTGACGGGGCCCGGCCCCGGTCCGGCTCGGGACACTCCTCGTCCACCACGCCGAAGGGCCCGCGGGCATCATGCCCACGGGCCCTTCGCACGGCGTGTACGGCGCTGTGGCGCCTTGCGCGCCCGGCGCCGTGCGGAGTCAGTCGCCCCGGAGGATGGAGATCAGCCGGAGCATCTCCACATAGATCCACACCAGGGTCGTGGTCAGACCGAACGCCGCCAGCCAGGACTCCTCACGCGGCGCACCGTAGGCGACACCGTCCTCGACCTGCTTGAAGTCCAGCGCCAGGAAGAGCGCGCCGAGGACCACGCCCACGATGCCGAAGACGATGCCCAGGCCGCCGCTGCGGAAGCCGAGGCCGTCGCCCCCGCTGAACACCATGAACAGGACGTTGACCATCGACAGCAGGAAGAAGCCGAGGCCCGCGATGATCACGAAGCGGGTGAACCGGGCGGTGACCCGGACGATCCGCGTCTTGTAGGCGACCAGCATGGCGACGAACACCGCCATCGTGCCCAGCACCGCCTGCATGGGGGCGCCGTGCAGCTTCGGCACGTCGTTGATGAAGCCGCTGAGCGCCCCGAGGAAGAGGCCTTCCAGCCCCGCGTACCCGAGGATCAGCGCGGGCGACGGCGTGCGCTTGAAGGACTGGATGACGCCCAGCACCATCGCGACCAGGCCGGCGCCGAACGCGAAGCCGAGGCTCCCGGTCAGGAAGAGCCAGCCGGCGGTGGCGCCCACGATGAGCGTGCCGAGCGTCATGCCCGTGCGCATGACGACGTCGTCCATCGTCATCGGGCGGGTCTGCGGGCTGTACTGCGGCGGTGCCTGGGTTACCTGCTGCTGGTCCTGGGCGTAGGGGTTGCCGCCCTGCGCGTAGGGGTTGGCTCCGGCGTACGGGTTCGCGGCGGCCCCGGCCTGCGGCGGTGCGTTGAAGCCCGCGTAGCCGGTGGCGCGGCTGAACCCCCGTCGCGAGAAGACCGGGTTGCTGCTCCTCATCTCACTCCTCCATGGCCGCCGTGCGCGGCCTCGACGGCAAGCGTAATGGCTTGGCAAAGGGGCGTCGCTAGTTCTTGAGCAGGATCTTTCCCCGAACCCGCCCGGACACCTCCTCCGCGAGGAGGACGTGCGAGAGGACACAGAGGTGCCCGCAGCGGGCCCGGAGAGGCGCCCGGAGCGGCCCCGGACATGCGGCACACGGCCGGCCGGGCGGCCCTGGCGCTACACCGTCGCGTCTGTCCGTCCCCGTCATTCCGGATATTCGATCTCTTGCCGTGTTGTTGCTGTGTTCTTGCCGTGCTCTTGTCGCTCTCTTGCCGCCTTCTTGTTGCCGTCCGTTGTCGTCACGGGAGGCCCGCCGTGCTCGAACTGCCATTTCCGTCCGCCCACCCCGGGGACTCCTTCCCCGGACCACTTCGCACGGAATCCGATAAATGTCTGATCGCAACGGACCTCACCTGACACGGCAGGCAACCGATTCACGGGGGGATCCGTCTTCCCTGGCGGCCGGATCCTGCCCCGGCGGGGGGATCCGCAGGGCTGACGCATGGTCAAGATCCGAACGCCGGAGTACCCCTCGTCACTCTCCCGCGACTCACCGTCCGTAGCACTATGGACGCGATCGGTTGTAATCCGTGGGTACAGATAGGGCTATTCTGGCGGGAAACAGTAGCGAAAGAGGGTTGAGGTGCCTGTGCCTGACGTCTCAGTAGTCGTCATCGTCTACAACGACGCCGACCGGTTGCCGACCGCGGTTCAGTCCGTGCTGGATCAAACGCTCCGGGACGTCGAGGTGGTGATCGTCGACGACTGCAGCACCGACCGTTCTTTCGAAGTGGCGCAGCGGCTCGCCGCCGATCATCCAGGGCGGGCCAGAGCCTTCCAGCTGCCGGAGAACAGCGGCGGGTGCGGCGAGCCGCGCAACGCCGGCATCCAGCACACCCGGGGCCGCTACGTCATGTTCCTGGACAGCGATGACGTCCTGGAGCCCAATGCGTGCCGGAATATGCTGGAGGCCGCCGAGAAAAACGGCTCCGATATCGTTTCCGGCCAGTGCGTACGCATGCATGTGGACACCCGTAACCAGAAGCGGGACGAGTGGTATTCCTGGCTGTACTCCACCACCCGGACCGTCGATTCTGTAACGGAATTTCCGGACCTGTTCGTGTGGGACACCCTCTCCACCAACAAGTGCTACCGGCGCGAATTCCTCATGGCACACAATCTCCGCTTCGCCAAGGGATTGTTCTACGAGGACCTGCTCTTTATCGCCGAGGCTTACCTGACCGCGGAACGCATCACCCTGATCCCCAATCAGGTCTATTTCTGGAATGTCTACACGCAGGGCGCCGTGAAGTCGGTGACAAACCGCCGGCACGAGATGAGGAATTACGTCCACCGGCTGGAGGTCCACAAGCGGATCGACGCCATGCTGGCGGAGCGCGGTCTCACCGAGATGAAGCTCGCCAAGGACATCAAATTCCTCAAGCACGACCTGGTGCTGCATCTGCGGGATCTGCCGTTCCGGGACGAGGCCTACCGCCGGGAGTTCGCCGAGCTCTCCCGGGAATACCTCGCCGGTGTGGCCCCCGAGGCGTACGAGCACGTCCAGCCGATACAGGCCATCTGTGCGTATCTGCTCCAGCAGGGTGACTGGGCCAACCTGATCCCCGCGGTCGACACGCTCATCAACCGCACCAAGCTCTCCTCACCGCTCGCCGAGCACGACGGCCGGATCTACTGGTGCGGCGGCCACTTCGACGATGCGTTCGGGCGCGGTGTGCTGGACGTGACCGACATCGGCTACCACGAGAAGCCGGTCAACCAGCTGTTCCTGCGCAATCAGCTCACCGGCTTCGGCGCATCCGGCCGGGCCGTCTCGCTGACCGGCGAGATCACCAATCCGCTCGGCGTCATCCCGCCCGGGGCGCGGCTCAAGGGCGAGCTGGAGTTCAGTGCCCGGCGGCGCAGCCTGCAGTCCTTCCACTTCCCGGTGCAGGAGCTCCGCCACGAGGGGGACGCCATCCACTGGTCGGCCGTCGCCGACCTCACCGCGAAGCTGCGCCCGCTGGGCATCGTCGACACCATCTGGGACGTACGGCTGCGCCTGGACGTGGACGGTGTGCGCACCACGACCCGGCTCACCGTCGCCGACACCGCGCTCTCCGGGACGCTGCCGGTGCGGCCGCGGCTGACCCGGATGGTCGCCGACCACCTCGAACCGCATGTCTCGGCCAAGGGACATCTGGCATTCCGCCTGGTCAGCGAGAGCCAGAAGGCCGAGCGCGTACAGGAACTGATCACCCGCGGGGTGCACGGCAAGCCGGGGACGCTGGCCAAGACCGGCTACCGCAAGGCGAAGGCGCTGCGCGGCAAGGTCCTCTCGGGCGACAACAAGATCCGCGCCTATCACGAGGTGTTCAGCCGGCTGCCGGTCAAGAAGCGCACGGTGGTCTTCGAAAGCCACCTGGGCAAGCAGTACAGCGACAGTCCGCGCGCGCTCTACGAGGAGATGCGACGGCAGGGCCTGGAGTTCGAGGCGATCTGGTCGTACGCGGGGACCCCCAAGGGCTTCCCCAAGGACGCCACCCTCGTCAAGCGCTGGTCGCTGCCCTACCTCAAGGCGCTGGCCCAGGCCGAGTTCTGGGTGGACAACCAGAGCTACCCGCTCAAGCTCACCAAGCGCCCGGAGACCACCTACCTCCAGACCTGGCACGGCTCGGCGCTCAAGAACATGGGCTTCGACCAGCCGGCGCTGAAGGCGCAGACCCGGCAGCAGCAGGCGGAGCAGCAGCGTTCGCTGGACCGCTTCGACCGGTTCCTGATCCGCTCCGAGCACGATGTGCACACCCTGGCGAAGGCTTTCCGGCTCCAGGAGAAGACCCTGCTGCGGGCGGGGTACCCGCGCAATGACGCGCTGGTGCGCGCCCGGCAGCGGGAGGCGGACCGGGGCGTGCGTGAACGCGGGCCGCTGGCAGCCACGTTGGGCATTCCCGACGACAAGACCGTGCTGCTTTACGCGCCGACGTTCCGTAAGGCCGGCGGCCGGCACGGGCGCTTCGAATTGCCCTTCGACGTGGAGCGTTTCGCCGACCGGTTCGGCGACCGCTATGTCCTCCTGGTGCGTTCGCACTACCTCAATCACGTGGTGCTGCCGCCGACCGTGCAGGGCCGGGTCATCGACGTATCGGCGCACCACGATGTGACCCCGGTGCTGGAGCTGGCCGACGGGCTGATCACCGACTATTCCTCGGTGATGTTCGACTATGCGCTGCTCGACCGGCCGCTGGTGTTCTTCACCTACGACTACGACGAGTATGTGCACGAGGGCCGTGGCACCTACTTCGATCTGCTGGAGCACGCACCGGGCCCGGTGGTCCGCACCGAGGACGATTTCCACCAGGCGATCAAGGCCTTCGACTCGCAGTCCGCGGAATACGCGGAGAGCCGCAGGGAATTCGTCGCCAAGTTCGGTGAATACGACCAGGGCAACGCCGCCCAGAGCATCGTCGATCAGTTTTTCGCGCAGTGGAGCCGTTGATGACCGAGTCGAACGCAGCCGAGCCGCGGGACATCTTCTTCGTCTCCAACAGCGTCAACGAGGTGGGTGGCGTCACCAGTTGGTCGCACCAGATGGCGCGCCTGTTCAGTGAGCGGGGCCACCGGGTGCACCTCGTCGGCATCGTGCCGCCCCCGGAGGGACGGGTCCACGAGCTGGCCGACGACCTGCCGTTCAAGACCACCACGCTCTACTCCGAGCACCCGCCGTCCGTCCGCCCCCCGCGGGGCCTCAAGGGCCGGCTCAACCTCGTCGAGCAGCGCCGCCGCGCCGCCCGCGAGGCCGGTATGCAGGAGCAGGCGCGCAAGATGAGCACGCTCTTCCGGGCGGCCAAGCCGGGCGGCGTGGTGATCGTCACGCAGGTGTGGGCGATGGAGTGGGTGGCACTGGCCGACACCGCGGGCCTGAGCGTGATCGGTATGAGCCATGAATCCTTCGAAACCTGCCGTAAGTCGTCGCGCTTCGACCGGGTCAAGCGGTTTTACGCGAACGTCGACCGGATGTTGACGCTCACCCGGGAGGACGCCGACCGCTGGATCCGGCAGCGGATGGACAACGTCGGCTTCATGCCGAACCCGCTGCCGTTCTTCCCTGAGGTCCCCTCGGACCGCAGCCGCAAGTGTGTGGTCAGCATCGGCCGGCTCCACGAGGAGAAGGGCGTGGACCTCCTGCTGGAGGCCTGGGCCAAGGTCGCGCCGCAGCACCCCGACTGGACGCTGCGGATCTACGGCTCCGGCGAGGAAGAGGAGGCCCTGCGCAAGCAGGCCGCGGACCTGGGGGTCGCCGCCACGGTCGCCTGGATGGGCCGGACGTCCGATGTGCCGGGTGCCCTGCGGGAGAGCGCGGTCTTCGCCCTCAGCTCACGCGGCGAGGGCTTTCCGCTGGCCCCCATGGAGGCCATGGCGACCGCCGTGCCGTGTGTGGCGTTCGATGTGGCACCGGGGGTCCACGAGATCATCTCGGACGGTGTGGACGGCCTCCTCGCTCCCCCCGGCAACATCACCGAATTCGCCCGGCATCTCGACACCCTGATGTCCGACAAGGACCTCCGCGACACCATGGGCGAGGCGGGCCGGGAGAACATCCAGCGCTTCTCCACGGAGGAGATCGTCGGCCGCTGGGAGAGCCTCTTCGCGCTCGTGGAGCGCTGAGGCCCGCGCGCCGGGACCACCACACCCCATGAGGAGGGGCCGCCACGTGATCCGTGGCGGCCCCTCCCCGTAGGTCACGTGGTGAAGACCAGGCTCACGTTGTGGCCGCCGAAGCCGAAGGAGTTGGCCAGGGCGGCGTTCCAGCGGCCGGTACGGTTCTCGCCCCGCACCACGTCCAGGTCGATCCGCGGGTCGAGGGTGTCGAGGTTGCGGACGGCGGGGGCCACGCCGTCCCTGAGCGCCAGCAGCGCCGCCAGCGCGCCCACCGCGCCGGAGGCCCCCAGCATGTGGCCGGTCATGGACTTCGTGGCGGTGACGGAGGCATGGGTGCCCACCGCGCGGCCGATCGCCTCGGCCTCGGCCAGGTCGCCGGACTCGGTGGACGTGGCATGGGCGTGCACATGGCCGATGTCCCCCGGGGCCAGGTCGGCATCGCGCAGGGCCAGTTCGATGGCGTGGACCTGGCCCGCCGCGTCGGAGGCCGTGATGTGGTTCGCGCTGGAGCTCACGGCGCTGCCGGCCAGCGTGCCGTACGCCGTGGCGCCGCGGGCCCGGGCGAACCCGGCGCGCTCCAGGACCATGATTCCCGCGCCCTCGCCCATGACGAAGCCGCTGCGGGCCACATCGAACGGGCGGGACACCGACTCCGGGTCCGCCGACTGTGTGGAGAGCGCCTTCATCTGGGCGAAGGCGGCGAGGGTGAACGGGTGCAGACAGGCCCCCACGCCACCCGCGACCACCACGTCCACCCGCCCGGCGCGGAGCAGGTCGAGGCCCATCGCCAGCGCCTCGGCACCGGACGCACAGGCGCTGACGGGCGTCCTGGCCCCGCCCTTGGCGCCCAGTTCCATGCTCACCCAGGCGGCCGGTCCGTTGGGCATGAGCATCGGAACCGCGAACGGCGAGAGCCGGCGCGCCCCGGACTTCTCGAAGAGGTCGTCCTGGCCGAGCGTGGTGAGCACACCGCCGGTGCCGGTGCCGATGACCACGGCCAGCCGTTCTGGCTCGACCCCCGGCGCACCGGCGTCCTGCCAGGCCTCGCGCGAGACGCGTATCGCCAACTGCTCGCTGCGGTCCAGCTTCCGGGCCTGGGTACGCGGCAGCGCGGCGGCCGGATCCTCGGTGAGCGGGGCCGCGACGCTCACCGGGAGATCCGTGGCCCACTCCTCGTCCAGCGCGCGCACCCCGGACTCCCCCGCCAGCAGCCCCGACCAGGACGAGGACGCATCGGCGCCGACCGGAGTCATCGCTCCGACACCGGTCACCAGCACCTGACGGTTCTCGGTCATCTCCGTCTCCTCTGATCTCATAGAAACCGCACAAAGCCCATGACGGGCCCGTAAAGATCATCTCAGCGATACGCTCGCCAAACAGGGGCCGAGCAGACCGATTTCAGCGACGGCGATTTGTGACTCTTCCACAACAACGCGCACGCGCACAGCGCCGGGCAAAACCACCGTGATCAGCTCGCTCGCCCCACCCGCCCATTCCGCGCATCCATTCCGCTCGCCCATTCCGGCCCGGTCGCAACCGGCGTACGCCCGCTCGGTCCGGATCCGATCCGCACGCCCTTTTCGGATCCACCGCCGCCCTCGAACGCCGCGGCGGGACCCCCGCCCTCACCCGTAGCCGCCCTCTCATCGCCTCGCATCCGAAGGCGATACGGCGCCTTTTCTTTCACTCCGCAAAACTTCCGAAAGCCCGGCGATCGCTTCGGCATCCGGCACGTTCGCCGTGCACGCCCCGGCGCGCAGAAGGCGAAAGCGGATCCGGGCAACAGAAGTGGCATGACGCTTTCCGGATCGGAGCGGGCAAGCCGGCCGGACGGCGCCGGAGAGGAAGTGCGCTGCGCCGGGTATCCGCACGCACCGGCGGCAGGAAAATCCAATATTCAAGTTACCTTGGGTATGCGTCGTGAGTCCGTTCCCCGGCGCCCCGCAGGCGGCGAACACCCGCGCCACGAAGGCGGAGAGGCCGTCCCGTCCATGGGTCGCCCCTTCAGCGGGCCCCGCCCGGCATGGCCGGCCCGCGTTCCCGAAGACCACCGCCGGCCAGTCGAGTTGACGGCTTCTCAACAGTTCCAGGGGCGGCCCGGTCCGCACGGAACACGGCAGGGACGCGGTACGGGCAGGGTACGAACAGGCGGGCCACAGAGGCGTTTGCCCGATACCGCCATGGCGGCACTTCACTTGGTAACCAGGGATATTTCCGGCACGGTTTTCCGCGCGTGACTCTCGGCGTCCACACCGTCAAAGTTCCTGCGTTCCCGGCGTGTTCCGGTGAGCGGCAGGGGCCTCGGATCTATATGGTTGTTTGTTCAAGGTCTCAAGGCTGCCGTTGAGCAGTGCCCGGAGCCGGACTTGAACCGGCACGGCCCGTAGGCCAGCGAGGTTTAAGCTCGCCGTGTCTGCATTCCACCATCCGGGCCTGGGCTCCCCCCATGCCACCTCAAAGAGGCAGCACGAGCGTAGCCCGCAGCGCACGACACAGACCGGCCGCTCTTCCCGAGGTTGTCTTATTTTATTGGCAACTGAGGGAGCATCAGTGCCGGGTACAGGCCTTGGGCACATGCCTGAGGCCCGCCTTCGCCAGGACACCCCGCAACGCAATTTCTTGTCCGAATTGACGGAAACTCGACGCCCTCTCCGAGCCCCCGCACCGCCGCGGCACCGGCCCTCCGGCCGCTCCGGCCGCAGGAGCGCCCGTCAGGGTTCCGCTCCTCCCCAGGGATGACACGCGCTCCCCGGCTACCTCCCAGGTGTGGCCCAGGACGGGCACAGGGGTTGACGTCCGAGCCCCCCGCCCTGCCCCACGATGGAAAGGTCCGCTTCCGTCCGCGGCAGCCGGCCTCACGGCCGTCGCGGATCCGAGGTCCATCGTCCCGACAGGAGCCCCTTCCCGTGACCACCACCCACAGCGGCGTCGCCACCGCCCCCCGCGCCACCGTGGCGGCCGCCCGCGCCACGGACCTCAGCAAGGTCTACGGACAGGGCGAGACCCAGGTGGTCGCCCTGGACGCGGTCTCCGTCGAATTCCGGCAGGCCGAGTTCACCGCGATCATGGGCCCCTCCGGGTCCGGCAAGTCGACCCTGATGCACTGCATGGCCGGGCTGGACGCGATCTCCGGCGGCTCCGCCAGGATCGGCGACACCGAACTGACCGGGCTGAAGGACAAGAAGCTCACCCAGCTCCGGCGCGACAAGATCGGCTTCATCTTCCAGGCGTTCAACCTGCTGCCGACCCTGAACGCCCTGGAGAACATCACCCTGCCCATGGACATAGCGGGCCGGAAGCCCGATCGCGCCTGGCTGGACCGCGTCGTGGAGACCGTCGGCCTGTCCGGCCGCCTCAAGCACCGGCCGGCCCAGCTCTCCGGCGGCCAGCAGCAGCGCGTCGCGGTCGCCCGTGCGCTGGCCTCCCGGCCCGAGATCATCTTCGCCGACGAGCCGACCGGAAACCTCGACTCGCGCTCCGGCTCCGAGGTCCTCGGCTTTCTGCGCAACTCCGTGCGCGAACTGGGCCAGACCGTGGTGATGGTGACCCACGACCCGGTCGCCGCCTCCTACGCGGACCGCGTGGTCTTCCTCGCCGACGGCCGGATCGTCGACGACCTCGCCGGCCCGACCGCCGACACGGTGCTGGAACGCATGAAGGGCTTCGACAACCGGCGTCGTACGACCTGACCGGCGTCGTACGACCTGACCGGCAACCGCCGCCAGAACTCCGGACCTCTCCTCAGGACTGACCCTCATGTTCCGAACCGCCTTGCGCAATGTGCTTGCGCACAAGGCCCGGCTGCTGATGACCGTCCTCGCCGTGATGCTCGGCGTGGCCTTCGTCTCCGGCACCCTGGTCTTCACCTCGACCATCTCCGACGCCTTCCGCACCAGCTCCCAGAAGAGCTTCGACAACGTCGACGTCGCCGTGCTGCCGGCGTCGCCCGACGGGCCCGGCGCCACCGCTGCCCAGGACCCCCACCTCGACGGGAAGGCGCTCGGCACCCTGTCCCGGCTCCCCGGCGCCGCCGCCGTCACCGGCACCGCCGACGGCTTCGCCGGGATCGGCGACAAGGACGGCAAGCTGATCGCGTCCGGCGACAACAGCCGCGGCAGCAACTACTTCCCCGGCAAGGACGGCAAGGACGCCCGCTATCCGCTGAAGCAGGGCACGGCCCCCACCGGCGCGGACCAGTTCGCGCTGGACGCGGGCACCGCGGCGAAGGGCGGCTACCACGTCGGCGACACCGTCCGGATATCCGCCGGCGGACCGGTCCGGCAGCAGAAGCTGACCGGCATCTTCACCACCGACGACGGCCGGGTCGCGGCCGGCGGCTCGCTGGCCCTGTTCGACACCCGGACCGCGCAGAAGCTGTTCCAACTGTCCGGCGGGTACACCGAGATCGACGTCCGGGCCGCGCCCGGGACGTCCCAGGCCACACTGCAACAGGCGATCGACAAGGCGCTGCCCCGGCACAGCGCCACCACCGCCACCGGCAAGGAGCTCGCCGACTCCGAGGCCAAGGCGATCAGCCAGAAGATGGAAGGCATGAGGACCGCGCTGCTGGCCTTCGCCGCCATCGCGCTCTTCGTCGGCATCTTCCTCATCGCCAACACCTTCACCATGCTGGTCGCCCAGCGCACCAAGGAGCTGGCGCTGCTGCGGGCGGTCGGTGCGAGCCGGCGCCAGGTCACCCGCTCGGTGCTGATCGAGGCCTTCTTCGTCGGTGCGATCGCCGGTGTCTCGGGCCTGGTGGCCGGGATCGGCCTCGCCGCACTGCTGCGGGAGGTGCTGAACGGCCTCGTCACCAAGTTCCCCGAGGGGCCGCTGGTGGTCTCGCCCGCCGCGGTCGTCGCCGCCCTGGGCATCGGCATCGTCATCACGGTGCTGGCCGCCTATCTGCCCGCCCGGCGCGGCGCGAAGGTCCCGCCGGTCGCCGCGATGAACAGCGTGCACGCCGTCGCCACCACCAAGTCGCTGGTGGTCCGCAACGTCCTCGGTGCGCTCGTCGCGGGCGCCGGTACGGCCTCGGTCATCGCCGCCACCTCCGCCTACGACGGCGACGACACCAGCAAGATCATGCTGGGCGGCGGCGGGATGCTGCTGCTGGTCGGCGTGTTCATCCTGACGCCGCTGCTGTCCCGCCCGCTGATCGCGCTGGCCACCCCCGTCCTGCGTGCCTTCGGCACCTCCGGCCGCCTCGCCCGGCAGAACGCGCTGCGCAACCCGCGCCGTACCGCCACCACCGCCTCCGCGCTGATGATCGGGCTGACCCTGATCACCGGTATGACGGTGATCGCGGGCGGTACCCAGCAGGCCATCGACAAGCTGGCCGTCGATGCGCTGAAGGCCGACTACACCATCTCCATGGAGGGCCACACGCAACTGCCCACCACCACGGAGAAGCAGGTCCGCGAGGCGCCCGGCGTCACCGCCGTCACCCCGCTGCGCGAGAGCATGGCGACGATCGGCACCGGCGACGCCGCCCGGTATCCGACCCGGCTGACCGGTGTGGACGGCACGCAGTTCGGCTCGCTCGTCCGGCCCGACTTCAGCGAGGGGTCGCTCGGCACCCTGCGCGGCGACCGGGTCCTGGTGGACGAGAACACCGCCGCCCGCAACGGCTGGCGGGCCGGCTCGCACCTCCCCGTGACGTTCCCGGACGGGAAGACGTCCACGCTGACGGTCGGCGGCGTCTACCGGGGCAACCAGATGCTCAGCGGCGTCTACCTGGACAACCGCACCCTGGCTCCGCACCAGAAGGACATCGGCGACAGCCGGCTCCTGGTGAAGATGACCGGCGGCGCCACCGACGCGCACAAGAACGACCTGGTCAAGGCGCTCGGCAAGAACCCCGCGGTCACCGTCGCGGACAAGAAGGACGTCTCGAACGGCATCGCCTCGGTGTTCACCCTGCTGCTGAACATGCTCTACGGCCTGCTGGCCATGGCCGTGATCGTCGCGGTGCTCGGGGTCGTCAACACCCTGGCGATGTCGGTCTTCGAGCGCTCACAGGAGATCGGCATGCTGCGGGCGATCGGCCTGGACCGGCGCGGCATCAAGCGGATGGTGCGGCTGGAGTCGCTGGTCATCTCGCTGTTCGGCGGGGTCCTCGGCATCGGACTCGGCGTGTTCATGGGCTGGGCGGTCGGTCAGCTGATCAGTGCCCACCTGCCCACCTACGAACTGGTGCTGCCGTGGGCCCGGATGGGCATCTTCCTCGGCCTGGCCGGGCTCGTCGGCGTGCTGGCCGCCCTGTGGCCGGCGTTCCGGGCGGCGCGGCTGAACATGCTCGCCGCCATCAAGGCCGAATAGCGCCCCGGCGCGGTCCCGTTGCCCGCCCGCCCGCTCCTTCGCGGCAGCGGGCGGGCGGGCGGCGTTCAGCCGCGGTGGGTGCCGGTGCGCCACTCACGCGCCCGCAACGGCAGGTCCGAGGTCCCGGACTCCGGCGTACGGACGGCCAGCACCTGGTTGACTCCTATCCGGTTGCGCTCGAAGGACAGCGCGGACGCGGCCATGTACAGCCGCCACACCCGGGCCCGGCCCACGGAGGTGAGCCGCGCCGCCTCGTCCCAGTGCTCCTCCAGGTTGGCGACCCAGCTCCGCAGCGTCAGGGCGTAGTGCTCCCGGATCGCCTCCACGTCCCGCACCTCGAATCCGGCCTCCTCCAGCTGGCCGACGGTCCGGCCGAGCGGTGCCAGTTCACCGTCGGGGAACACATAGCGGTCGATGAACTCGTCGACGTGGTACGCCTCCTCGTCCGCGACCGGCCGCCGGGCGATCTGGTGGTTGAGCAGCCGCCCGCCGGGCTTGAGCAGCGCATACAGGGCGTCGGCGTACTCCGCGTACTGGGTGCGGCCGACGTGCTCGGCCATGCCGACCGAGGAGATCGCGTCGAACGGCTCGTCGTGGATCTCGCGGTAGTCCTGCACCCGGATCTCGACCCGGTCGGCCAGCCCGGCCTCGGCGATGCGCTTACGGGCGAAGGTGGCCTGCTCCTCGGAGAGGGTGATGCCGACCGCCCGTACGCCGTACTCGCGGGCCGCGTGCAGCACCATCGAGCCCCAGCCGCAGCCGACGTCCAGCAGCCGCAGGTCCTCTTCCAGGCCGAGCTTGCGGCAGATCAGGTCCAGCTTGCCGCGCTGGGCGTCCTCCAGGGTGGCGACACCGTCCTCGGCGGTCCCCCAGTAGGCGCAGGAGTAGACCATGGACGGCCCGAGCACCAGGGCGTAGAAGTCGTTGCCGACGTCGTAGTGGTGGCTGATGGCTTCCTTGTCGCGCCGCAGGGTGTGCAGCGGCCCGCGGCGGCGTCTGACCTCCTCCGCGGGCGGCGCCGGGGGAACGGGGACGCCGGCCAGGGTCAGCAGTTCCCGGGCGGCGGCGCGGAACTCCGGGCGGGCCAGGGCGCGCAGCACACGGGCCCGGTGCGGAGCGGGGGCGTCGCCGCGCTCCCAGATCAGCCCGGCGAGCCGGTCGAGCGCTTCGTAGAGATCGCCCTCGATGTCGAGGTCGCCGGCCACCCAGGCGCGGGCCAGGCCCAACTCGCCCGGTTTGAACAGCAGCCGGCGCAGCGCCCGGCGATGGCGGATGACGAGAGTGGGTGCCCCCGGCGGGCCCGACTCGCTGCGGTCCCAGGCGCGGATACGCACCGGGAGCGGGACTCCCAGCACCTCCTCGGCGAGCTTGGTGAGCCGTCCAGCGGCGTCGGCCATGTCGCACACCTCCGTGTTGACGAGTCGGGCAAAGAAGTTTCACCCACCACGTAAACGCCAATGGGGCGCCCGGATAGTCCCGTTCACACGCAAGAGAACCGCACACCGCCCGGTTTTCGCCAGAGCGGACACGCCAAAGGGCGCCCGCCCCACGGATGGCGGACGCCCTTCGGGCTGGTCGGAGTACCCGACCGGGAATTCAGGAAGCCTTGGCCTTCGCCTTGTCGGCGTCGGCCGCGGCGGCCGGAGCGGGGGCCGGCTTGGCCGCCTCGTAGAACTCCTCGCGGGGGTTCTCCATGGCGCCGAGCGAGACGACCTCGCGCTTGAGGAACATGGCCAGCGTCCAGTCCGCGAAGACCCGGATCTTGCGGTTGAACGTCGGCATCGCCATGCCGTGGTACGCGCGGTGCATGTACCAGGCGAGACGGCCCTTGAGCTTGATCTTCATCTTGCCCATGACGATCATCGCGACGCCCTTGTGCAGGCCGAGACCGGCGACCGCACCCTTGTTGGCGTGGCTGTACTCCTTCTGCGGGAAGCCCCGCATACCGGAGAGCACGTTGTCGCCGAGGACCTTGGCCTGCCGCAGCGCGTGCTGCGCGTTCGGCGGGCACCAGGCGTTCTCGTTGCCGTTCTTGCGGCCGACCATGTCAGGGACCTGGGCGTTGTCGCCGGCGGCCCAGATGTAGTCGGTGCCCTGCACCTGGAGGGTGGCGGCGGTGTCGACGTGGCCGCGCGGGCCAAGCGGCAGACCGAAGCGGGCCAGCGCCGGGTTGGGCTTGACGCCCGCGGTCCACACGATCGTGTTGGAGTCGACCTCGAGGCCGTTGTTGAGCTTCACGTGACCGTCGACGCAGGAGTCCATGCCGGTCTTGAGGTAGACCTCGACACCGCGGCCCTCGAGGTGCTCCTTGCCGTAGGCACCGAGCTTGGGGCCGACCTCGGGGAGGATCTTGTCGGCGACGTCGACCAGCAGGAAGCGCATGTCCTCGCGCTTCACGTTGCTGTAGTACTTGGCGGCGTCGCGGGCCATGTCCTCGACCTCACCGACGGTCTCCGCACCCGCGAAGCCACCGCCCACGAAGACGAAGGTCAGCGCCTTGCGGCGGACGTCCTCGTCGGTCGTGGAGTCGGCCTTGTCCAGCTGCTCCAGCACGTGGTTGCGCAGGCCGATGGCCTCTTCCACGCCCTTCATGCCGATGCCGTTCTCGGCCAGGCCGGGGATCGGGAAGGTGCGGGAGACCGCGCCCATCGCGATGACCAGGTAGTCGAAGGGCAGCTCGTACGCCTCGCCGACCAGCGGGGCGATCGTGGCGACCTTGCGGTCCTGGTCGATGGTGGTGACCCGGCCGGTGAGAACCTCCGCCTTGGGCAGCACGCGTCGCAGCGGCACCACGACGTGGCGGGGGGAGATGCTGCCGGCTGCAGCTTCGGGGAGGAAGGGCTGGTACGTCATGTACGAGCGCGGGTCGACGACCGTGACGGTCGCCTCGCCGTACCGCATCTGCTTGAGGATGCGACGTGCCGCGTACAGGCCTACGTACCCACCGCCTACAACGAGGATCCTGGGACGCTCCGTGGTGCTCATGCAATCGAGTATCCACCCCCACATGGGGGGTCGCTCGTGAGCCCCTTCACAAGCAAGCAAGGGGCATCTGCTACACTCCGCCGCCTTCGTGACCGACGCCATAGTCCACAGCGGAACCACCGTGTTACGCGAGGCGTTGGAGACCCCTGTTGATCAGGGATTGTCGTCCGCCGGGCGGGTGGACCACCGGCTCCGCCGACGCGCCGCCCGCGCACCGGCCGCCGCACATTTTCGGGGTCACAAGGCCCTGGAACCTTCGAATGCGGGTCGGACGATCAGATTGTTCGTCCAAGGAGCGGTTTTTTCATGTGAAGGATTTCACGAACTTTCTTCGCCGGCCCTTCCGCGGAGCCTCCCGAAGCCCCCTGAAGGGCGCTCGGACGGGCACACCACCCGCTCAAAAAGCCATTCGGCACAGGCCGTTGCCGGCCTGTGCCGAGTGGCGTGCGCCGTCAGCCCGCCAGGCTCCAGGCGATGCCGTCGAGGATGTCGTGCTCGCTGACGACGACCTCCTCGGCCCCCGTCCGCTCCATGATCGACAGCAGTACGAGCGCGCCGGCGCCGATCACGTCGACCCGGCCCGGGTGCATGACCGGGATGGCCGCCCGCTCGGCATGGGTGGAGGACAGCAGCCGCTCGGTGATCTCGCGGACCTTCGCCAGCGGGATACGGGAGTGGTGGATGGCCTCGGACTCGTACCGGTCGAGGCCCAGCGCGATCGCGGCGACCGTGGTCACCGAGCCGGCCAGGCCCACGAGGGTGGCGGCCTCGCCCAGCGGGACGGTCTCCTCGGCCCGGTCCAGCGCCGTGGCGATGTCGGCCTTGATGGCGCTGATCTGCCCCGGGGACGGCGGGTCGCTGATCCCGCCCTCGTGCACCAGATGCCGCTCGGTCATCCGGACGCACCCGACGTCGACCGAGCGCGCGGCGCGTACCGACTCGTCGCCGAGGACGAACTCGGTCGAGCCGCCGCCGATGTCGACGACCAGGAAGGGCCGGGCCACGCCCACCCGTCGCCCGCCACCGCCCTTCCCCGGAAGTCGCTCCGCGCCTGCAGCCCCCATTCCGAGGAGCTCCTTGGTGGCGCCGTTGAACGAGAACTCCGCCTCCTGGTCGCCGGTGATCACCTCGGGCTCCACGCCCAGGATGTCCACCACGCCGCGGACGAAGTCCTCGCGGTTCTCCGCGTCCCGGGAGGCGGAGGTGGCCACGAAGCGGACCTGCTCGGCGCCCAGATCCTTGATCACCGCGGCGTACTCCCGGCAGGCCGCGAAGGTGCGCTCCAGCGCCTCGGGCGCCAGCCGCCCGGTGCGGTCCACGCCCTGGCCCAGCCGGACGATCTGCATCCGGCGGTCGAGGTCCTTCAGCTCACCCGTCGCCGGGTCGGCGTCCGCGACCAGCAGCCGGATGGAGTTCGTACCGCAGTCGACGGCGGCGACCCGCTTCACGTGGCGTCTCCTTCGGGGGCGTCCTGTACTCCGGGGGCGTCCGGGCCGCCGGAGGTGTCCTGGCAGGGGGTCACGCAGGGCCCCTTCTTCCACCACTCCGGCAGCATCGCCAGCGCCTCGTCGCCGAGCGGGTTGACGCCCGGCCCGGCGGCCAGCGAATGGCCGACGAGGACGTGCAGGCACTTGACCCGGTCCGGCATACCGCCCGCGCTGGGGAAGCCCTGCAGCACCTCGATGGCGTCCCGCCGGCGGATGTAGTCCTCATGGGCGGCCCGGTAGGCGGCGGCGAGCTCCGGGTCGGCCGCCAGCCGCTCGGTCATCTCCTTCATCACGCCGTTGGCCTCCAGCGTGCCGATCGCGGAGGCCGCGCGCGGGCAGGTGAGGTAGTAGAGCGTGGGGAAGGGCGTGCCGTCCTCCAGGCGCGGCGCCGTCTCGACGACATCCGGCTGCCCGCAGGGGCAGCGGTGCGCGATGGCGCGCAGGCCGCGCGGCGGGCGGCCGAGCTGTTCCCGGAAGGCGGCGATGTCCGCGTCGGTGGGCTCGGTGGGCTCGGTCTGGGGCGGGGGGGTGTCCATGTGCGCTTTCGGTGAGGTGAGTGGTGAGGTGGCGGCGGGGCGGCCGTCCGGCCCCGACACTACGGGCTGCCGCCCGGCGGCGGTACGGGCAGCCGGGGGCTACCGCTTGTCGGCCGCGTCGACGGTGTCCCACAGATTCTCGTACCAGGGGCGCTGTGCCGCCTGCGGCCCCTTCGGCGCGGAGCCGGTGGCGGAGCCGTCCTGGACGATATAGCCGGTCTCGCCCGGCATGACGTAGTGCAGATGCCGGCGGGCCTGCTGGCGTACGAAGTCGGGGTCCTGCCAGCGGGCCTTCTGCTCGCGCAGCCGGTCGAGGGCGGCGCCCGCGTCCTGGGCCTTGCGGCGCTGGTCGGCGATGTCGGAGCGCTGGGAGACGTACTGCCTCATCGGGTACGCGAGGGCGACCACCAGGGAGCACATCACCAGCGCCAGCAGGGCGGCGCGGCCGGTGAGGCGGTTGCGGCGGGGCGGGCGGGCGCGGTAGACGCGGGCGGCGGCCTGCTCGCCGAGCGCCTTGAGTCGGGTCGCGGTCGAGAACCGGTCCGCGGGCACGTCGCCTCCCCTTCACTGACGGACGCCTGGCTGCTTCAAGCAGGCACGTCCCCGGCAACGGTACGGGACCGTCGCCGGGGACGTACGGGGTGCCGGGCGGTTGCCTCGCCCGATCGGCCCTCTGCCCCGGTCGGGCGGGCAGCGGGCCGTCTGCGATCAGCTGCCCTGGCGGAACCGCGGGAAGGCGGAGCGGCCGGCGTAGACCGCGGCGTCGTCGAGGATCTCCTCGATGCGCAGCAGCTGGTTGTACTTGGCGACGCGCTCGGAGCGGGCCGGGGCGCCGGTCTTGATCTGGCCGCAGTTGGTGGCGACGGCGAGGTCGGCGATGGTGACGTCCTCGGTCTCGCCGGAGCGGTGCGACATCATGCACTTGAAGCCGTTGCGCTGGGCCAGCTCGACGGCGTCCAGGGTCTCGGTCAGCGAGCCGATCTGGTTGACCTTCACCAGCAGCGCGTTGGCGGAGCCCTCCTCGATGCCGCGGGCCAGGCGCTCGGGGTTGGTGACGAACAGGTCGTCGCCGACCAGCTGGACCTTGGCGCCGAGCTTGTCGGTGATGACCTTCCAGCCGGCCCAGTCGTCCTCGAACAGCGGGTCCTCGATGGAGACCAGCGGGTAGGCCGCGACCAGCTCCTCGTAGTACTCGGTCATCTCGGCGGCCGAGCGGTCCTTGCCCTCGAACTGGTACTTGCCGTCCTTGTAGAACTCGGAGGCGGCGACGTCCAGCGCGAGCGCGATGTCCTGGCCGGGGGCGTAACCGGCCTGCTTGATGGCCTCCAGGATGAGGTCCAGGGCCTCGCGGTTGGAGCCCAGGTTCGGGGCGAAGCCGCCCTCGTCGCCGAGGCCGGTGGACAGCCCGCGCTCCTTCAGGACCTTCTTGAGGGTGTGGTAGACCTCGGCGCCCCAGCGCAGCGCCTCGGAGAAGGACTCCGCGCCGATCGGGGCGATCATGAACTCCTGGATGTCCACGTTGGAGTCGGCGTGCGAGCCGCCGTTCAGGATGTTCATCATCGGGACGGGCAGAACGTGCGCGTTGGGGCCGCCGAGGTAGCGGAACAGCGGGAGGTCGCTGGCCTCGGAGGCGGCGTGCGCGACGGCGAGGGAGACGCCGAGGATGGCGTTGGCGCCGAGCGAGCCCTTGTTGTCGGTGGCGTCCAGGTCGAACATGGCCTGGTCGATCAGGCGCTGCTCGGTCGCGTCGTAGCCGACGAGCTCCGGGCCGATCTGCTCGATGACGGCCAGGACGGCCTTCTCCACGCCCTTGCCCAGGTAGCGGTTCGGGTCGCCGTCACGAAGCTCGATGGCCTCGAAGGCGCCGGTGGAGGCGCCGGACGGCACGGCGGCACGGCCGGTGCTGCCGTCGTCGAGGCCGACCTCGACCTCGACCGTGGGATTACCTCGCGAGTCGAGAATTTCGCGGGCTACGACGACGTCGATCGACGGCACGTTGTCTCCTTCGTGGGTGTCTGGCGTTCTGCGCACGAGCCTAACGGCCCCGGGTGCGTCCACCCGCCCTTGGCCCGCTCCATGGGACGGAACGGCCCGGAATACTTCTCAAAGGCCAAGTTCGCGGGGCATTCAAGGGCATTGTTCGCGGAACGGGGAAAAACCTGGAACGTCGCCGGTCACCGGCGCGCGGCCGGCTCGGCCGCGGCGGCCCGGTCACGGCGCCGGATGAGAGAAGAGAGAAGCCCCGCCACGACGCGCCGGGGGAAGGGCGCGCCGGGCGGGGCGGTCTCACAGAGGAAGTGATCTCGCACGGGCAGCGGTCTCACAGTCGTCCCACACGGGGAGGGGGCTCGCCGCTCGGGCCCGCCTGATCCCGGTGGGAGGGGACTCAGACGTTGAGCTTCTGACCCGGGAAGATCAGGTTCGGGTTGCCGCCGATGACCGACTTGTTGGCCTTGTAGACGGACTTCCAGTCGGTGCCGTGCGCCTTGGCGATCTTGGCGAGGGTGTCGCCCGCCTTGACGGTGTAGTTGCCGTGGCCCATGGACTTGCGCTCGGTCGAGCGGGAGGCGTGCTGCTCGGGGGCGGCCGGGGCCTTCTTCGTCTCGGCCTTGGCGGAGCCCTGGTCCTGCTGGGGCGCGGACTTGGTCTGCGCGGAGCCGGAGGTGTCGACGTTGGCCGCGGGGCCGCCGGAGGTCAGGTTGCCGGCGCCGGCGCAGGACCAGGCGCCCGGGCCCTGGATGGCGAGGAGCTTCTCGGCGGCGGCTATCTGCTGGGACTTGCTGGCCAGGTCGGCGCGCGGGGCGTACTTGGTGCCACCGGCGGCGGCCCAGCTGGAGTTGGAGAACTGCAGGCCACCGTAGTAGCCGTTACCGGTGTTGATCGACCAGTTGCCGCCGGACTCGCACTGGGCGACCTTGTCCCAGGTGGAGACGGAGGCGGCGGAGGCGGAGGTGGCGCCCATCAGCGGGACGGCCACGGCAGCACCGGCGATGCCGGCGAGGGTGGCGACGCGGGCGGCCTTGGACGGACGGCGGTGCTTGCCCTTGATGATCAGCATGGTTGGTTCGTTTCCTCACCGACGCCTACGAGGTGAGCTGTCGGGTTCGGGCTGTGAGAATCGCCCGGCCGCGTGCGCGTGACGCACGTGGCTTCACCCCAAGCCGGCTGACCGCTTTCACGGGCGGGGCCGGCACTTACCTTGGTTCCCCCGCTCCTGCCTTCGGCGCTTGCGCGTCAAGTGCCTCCGATCACCGGCAGGATTCGGCGTGTGATCAAAGGGCCCGCTTTGGCGAGCGGTCCTGACGTTAAGCAGTAATGGGCTTGGGGTTCAAACCCCACCATCTGAACCAAGTTGACCGCTTTTGATCACGAGTGGGTCACATACCCGCAGGTGAACCCCGGTTTGCCGAGGCGGCACACACCGGGGTTCATCCGCGTCAACGAGACCCTTGTCTCACTTTCCCAAAAGCGGTCGAACGGCGGCGAATTACCCCACGGAGTGCCCGAGATCGAGCAGTTGGCCCGGCTTGATCAGGTCCGCGTCGGAGCCGATAACGTCCTCGTTGCGGTCGTAGAGGGCACTCCAGCCGCCGGACAGCCGGTGGGCGGAGGCGATGGCTGACAGCGTGTCACCCGGGCGCACGGTGTAGTCGCCGTCGGCCGCCGGGCCGGTGCGCTCGGCGTCGCCGCGCGAGGCGTGCCGGCCGCCGGCGGACCTGCCCCCGTCGTCGGCACCCCCGTCACCCGCACCGCCGCGGTGCTTGCCCTTCGCGGGCGTCTCCCGCGGCGTGCCGGAGGTGTCCGTACGGCTGCCGCCCTCGGACGGGTCGGCGGACGGGCCGGCCGGCTGCGACGGGTCATCGGACGGGTCGGTGGACTGCGACGGGTCGGTGGACGGGTCGGCGGACCGCGACGGGTCGTCGGCCCGGTCGTCCGGCGTCGTCGGGTCCGGGGCCCCGTCGCCGGGCTCGTGCGTCCCGGCAGAGCCCGGGGCGTCGGGCGACGGCTTCGGGTCGGCCGGCTCGTCACCGGGCCGGTCATGCGTCCCGCCGGAACCCGAAGCGTCAGGGCTGCCGGACGAGTCAGGACTGCCGGACGAGTCCCAGGGGTCCGGGGAGCCGCCGTCGTCCGACGGGGCGGGCGAGGGGGTGGCGACGTTGCCCGGGTCGACCTCCGGCGCCCGGCCGTCCTTGGCCAGACCGGCGCTCACCGCACAGCTCGACCAGACGTCCGGGCCGCGGTGGTCGAGGATCGACTCGGCCACCGCGATCTGCTGGGAGCGGCTGGCGAGGTCGGGGCGCGAGGCGTAGGCCGAGCCGCCGTAGTTGTCCCACATCTCCTGGGTGAGCTGGAGCCCGCCGTAGTAGCCGTTGCCCGGAGCCGCGCTCCAGACGCTGCCGGTCTCACACTGGGCGACCTTGTCCCAGGTCGCGGTGTCGGCGGCGTGGGCGCCACTCGCGGCGAGCAGTGGCAGGGCGAAGCCTGCGCCGGTCACTCCCGCCGTGACAAAGATGGCCGGTGCCTGGCGGGGTCGACGGTGTCGGCCGTTCCCGGAACGCATGCGGATGCCTTTCGCGCGGCGGTTGAGTTGTACGACGAGCTCTGCGAGCTGCTCGACGGGTACCCGCACCCATCCGGCCGACGCGCACGAGGCGCACCGTTACACCGGTCCCCCACATCACCGCTTCGGCCGACCGGGTGAAGCCCGTCGATCGTCGGTGGAAAGGTAGCCGGGGTCACGGGTAGTCACAAGTCGGTGTAGTGCAGATCACGCGAAGGTCACGCACCTGACTCTCTGTCACTTCTCCCCTTGTCGCTGGTCAGGGCGTTCGGGCGAGAACTCCACCGGCAGCGACCGCAGTCCGCGCATGATGAGCCCGCCACGCCAGCGCAAGGCGTCCGGTTCCACGGCGAGCCGGAGGTCCGGGAGCCGGGTCAGCAGCGTCGCCAGAGCGGCCTGCCCTTCGAGCCGGGCGAGCGGTGCCCCCAGGCAGTAGTGGATGCCGTGCCCGTACCCCAGGTGCTGGTTGTCACGGCGGGTCAGGTCCAGGACGTCCGGCTCGGTGAAGCGCGCCGGATCGCGGTCGGCGGCGGCCAGCACCACCAGGACCGGGTCGCCCTTGGCGATCCGCTGCCCGCCCAGGGTCAGCTCCTGCGTCGCGAACCGCCAGGTCGCCAGCTCCACGGGGCCGTCGTAACGGAGCAGTTCCTCGATGCCGGTGGTGAGCAGATCGGTGTCGCCCGCTGTGATCGACTTCTGCAGCAACTCGCGCTGGGCCGGGTGGCGCAGCAGGGCGTAGAGGCCGTTGCCGATCAAGTTCACGGTCGTCTCAAAACCGGCGAACAGCAGGATGAAGGCCATCGCGGCAACCTCGTTCTCGGTGAGGTGCTCGCCGTGGTCCGAGGCCCGGATCAGGCCGGAGATCAGATCCTCGTCCGCCTCCGCGGTGTCGCCGAGGGTTTCCCGCTTGCGGTGGATCAGCTCGGCGAGATAGCCGCGCATCTTCTTCACGGACCGGGCGACACCGCCGCGCGGCCCCCCGCCGTGCCGGATCATCATGCCCGCCCAGTCGCGGAAGTCGTCCTGGTCCTCGCGCGGCACGCCCAGCAGATCGCAGATCGCGTAGATGGGCAGCGGGAAGGCGAACTCGTGGATGAGGTCGGCCTCGCCCTTCGCCGCGAACCGGTCGATGAGCTGGTCGGTCAGCTCCTGGACGCGCGGGGCGAAGGCGGCCACCCGGCGCGGGGTGAAGGCCTTGGAGACCAGCCGGCGCAGCCGGGTGTGGTCCGGGGGGTCGATATTGAGCAGATGCGTCATCAGGTTGGCGCTGCGCTCACCGGGGATGCCGACCTTGCCCTTGCCGTGCGCGGACTCGCTGTGGTGCACCGGGTTCTTCGACAGCCGGCCGTCGGCGAGCGCCTGCCGCGCCTCGGTGTAGCGGGTCACCAGCCAGGCCTCGACGCCGCTGGGCAGCTCGGTCCGGTGCACCGGCGCATGCTCCCGCAGCCAGGCGTACGCGGGGTAGGGGTCGGCGGCGAACTCCCAGGTGAACAGCTCGGGGGCGGGGGTGGGGCAGGCCGTCGAGGCGTCGGGGGCGGGGGCCGGACGGCCCGCGGCGGCGTCGGAGGCCGGGCAGCCCGTGGTGGCAGGGGCAGTGGGGACGTCGGCTGCGGGAGAGGGTCCCGCCGGCGCGTCGGAGGCCGGCCGGCCCGCGGAGGCGTCGGAGACGGGGCAGCCCGTGGCGGCGGCAGCGGTGGGGGCGTCGGCATCGGGGGCGTCGGGCTTGTCGTGCACCTTCCGACCGTAACCGGTGGCACACCGTGGTGCGCCCGCGCGCTGTCCGGCCCCTGCCGCACCGTCCTCCGTCAAAAGCTCACGGGCAGCGGGAGCCGGTGGCCGCCCCGGAGGCGGCTGACTCCGTGGCTCGGTGATGCCCCGGCCCCTGTGGTGACGCTCCGGCCCGTGTGGTGACGCTCCGGTCCGTGTGGAGACGCTCCGGCCCGTGGCCGGGAACTCAGCGGCCGCCCGCCCTCAAGCGATCCATGCCCGTCCGTCCCGGTGCCGGTCCAACCCCACGGCTGAGAACTCGTCCTCGCCGGCACCTGCCACTACGCCCAGCCGTCGAAGCGCCTGAGAGATCGGGCTGCCGGCCGGGGGAAACGCCCGGCCCTCCTGGGCATGGAGAGGTCCCAGCACGAGGGCGCCGCCATCCCAGACGGCAGCCTGCTGCTCACCCACGCCGCCGAAGTACTCGGCTTCCACGTAGGCCACCGGACCAGCGGCCGACCAGTCGGCGAGGGTCTTCCCGCAGCCTTCTGTCAGCCGCCAGAACCCCGGAATGCCCACACCGTCGGCGTCGTCGTCAGCGGCGGCGGCGGCGGCGAAGGAATCGGAGAGGGCGTCCGTCATCGGTATCAGCGCGAGTCCCTGGCCGATCGATGCCGGCCGGGTAGCAGCCATCCCCCGCGACGCACCGCGCAGCATCTCCCCGCCGGCGATCACGGCGTGCAGTTCGTAGCTCATCCCGACGTTCCCTTCACCGCCCCGTCACGCCCTCACGCCCTCACGCCCTCACGCCGACCGACGATTCCCCCGCGCCGGAGGAGTCACGAACCGGCGCCGCCCTCGGCAGCCACCACCGCATCCCGGTAGGCCCGCGCCGCCGCCCGTAGTGCCGCCTCCGGGTCCACGCCCTCCGCCTCGGCGCGCATCGCCAGCGCCAGCAGCTCGTACCCGATGCCCTGGCCGGCCGGGGGCTCCACATCGAGCCCTGCCGTGCGGGCGCGCGAGGCGAGCTTCGCCGCCAGCGCCAGACCGGGCTGGGCCAGTGGCACGCCCTCGGTCACCGAATCGCGCTGCTTCTCCTCCGCCTTCGCCCGCAGCCACTGCGTCCTGACGTCCTCCGGGGTCGCCGCATCCGCGTCCCCGAAGACATGGGGATGGCGGCGGATCAGCTTCTCGACGATCCCGCCCGCGACGTCGTCGAGGGAGAACGGCTCGTCGGGGTCGTCCTGGGCGATCCGGGCATGGAAGACGACCTGGAGGAGGACATCGCCCAACTCCTCGCGCAGCGCCTCGCGGTCGTCCTCCTCAATGGCCTCGACCAGCTCGTACGCCTCCTCGATGCCGTACTTGGCGAGGTCGCGGTGGGTACGGATGCTGCTCCAGGGGCAGGCGGCGCGGATCTGGTCCATGACCTGGACGAGGTCGAGCAGCCGGGCGCCGGGCAGGTCGTAGGAGCCGGGCAGCAGCTCCAGGTCCGGCATGGTCTCGCGGCCGGAACCGGCCAGCCGGGCCAGGCCGTCGGTCAGCGCGCTCTCACCGTCCGCCGAGGTCAGGACGACGGCCGTACGGCCGCCCGGTACGCAGTAATCGACCAGTTCGCGGGCGGCGGGGGCGGCCGTCTCCACCTCGATGCCGGCTTCTCGGAGATAGGGAAGCTGCGGATGGTCCGGGTCGGCACACAGCACACGGTCCGCCCCGCGCAGGATCTGCCACGCGGGCCAGGACAGGAGTCCGGGGGCGACCCGGTGGCTGGTGGTGAGCAGGACCAGGCGTCCGGTGCCGGTGCCCTCGGGGCGGGCTTCGGCGCCGGTGTCAGCGGCAGAGGCGTCAGCGTTCACGCCTCGAACGTAACGCACCGCACTGACAACGCCCGGGGCGGTGGACAACCGGCGCCGGTGACGCCTGGCGCCGGTGGACGGCTCAGGCCTGCTGCTTCGCCGGCTCCTTGGTGATCCACGGGTCCTTGGTCTCGCCGAGGATGACCTGGTGGTCGTCCCACTTGCCGAACCGCGGATTGACGTCGATCCCCATGGAACGGGAGGTCTTGGCCAGCGCCTGGGCGAGCTTCTGCTGGCCCTGCGGCTTGCCGCGGTCCGCGCCGAGCCGCTGGGCGACGCCGTCGAGCAGCAGCTGATTGCGGACCATGGAGTCGATCTCGTCGGGGGCGATGCCCTGCTGGAGCCACATCTCCTTCAGCCGGCCGGCGCCGCCGGCCTGCCTCTCCGCCTGCGCCCGCCACCGCTGGACGTCGCGCCGGGTGACCGTCACCCCGGCATCGTGCGCGCCGCGGGCCAGCACCTCGTCGAAGATCATGCCGTTGAGGGTGGCCAGGCTCAGCCGGCCGGTGTTCATGATGAGCTGGTCGCCCTGCGGCGACTTGGCCTGCGCGGCGCGGACATCCTTCACCTTCGCCTGCAACTGCGAGACGGTGATCCGCTTCCCGTCCACGATGGCCGCGGCCCCGGGATGGGCATCACTGCCACAGGCCGCGAGCAACGGGGCCGCGGCCAGCAGGCCGGCGGTGGCGGATACGGAGAGCGCTGTCCTACGGCGGAACACATGGCCTCCCGGCAGATCGTGCGACGGAGTCTCGACCTTGGTGGATCGATGCTATGGAGTCGGCGTGGCCCAGGCCACTGCTTCGGCCAACGATCTGGGGCGGGGACGGTTCTGCTCCCGGGCGCCGGTTCGTCGCTGCCCCCCTCGGCGGGCTGCAGGGCTACCGACGGCCATGGCGCCGGCAACATGATCGGAACACCGGAATCCGCGGCAGAGCTGGATGACGACAGCCATCTGACCTGCAACAACCGTAAGGGGCTCCTGGCCGGACCGGCTCACCGCTGCGGTCACCCCAACACCACTGCGACGAAAGGCCGTTGCCCCCGGCCCCTGCACCGGTCAGGACGACATGGGCACACCGGACGCGGTCTCTGCGGTGGTGATGGTCTGCTGCAGGAGCTCCCGGGCCGTGGCGATCTCGGCAGACCGCTGGTCCAGCGTGCGCAGCTGGGTGCGTAGTGCGTCCAGGATTCCGGGGCACGGCAGCACCGTTGCCCCGTCGGTGGTGCAGGGGAGCACCTGGCGGATGATCCGGGTCGGCAGGCCCGCCGCGAGCAGGGCCCGGATCCGGCGTACCGCGGCCTCCGCCCCCTCGTCGTAGCTGCGGTATCCGTTGGGCAGGCGCCCGGGCTGCAGCAGGCCTGCCCGCTCGTAATGGCGCAGGAGGCGTTCGCTGGTCCCGGTCCGTCCGGCCAGTTCTCCGATGAGCACCGTCCCACCCCCGACCTCTCGTCCCGTCCCCGACCTCTCCGTAGTTGACCTTCCCACGGTGTCAGGGAGCAACAGTGGATCGCCCGGTCGCATTCCGGATGACGAACTCCCTCGGAGAAATCGGAGAACCTTGTGATCATCGATGCCCACAGCCATGTCCACGACCCGGTGGAGCAGCATCT
Organism: Streptomyces lydicus; assembly: GCF_004125265.1. Taxonomy (GTDB): domain Bacteria; phylum Actinomycetota; class Actinomycetes; order Streptomycetales; family Streptomycetaceae; genus Streptomyces; species Streptomyces lydicus_C. Next base: position 5,484,217 of record NZ_RDTE01000003.1, on the reverse strand, counting down.
CGCCGGCCTTGACGACGCCGGGGTGGACCGCACGGTGCTCTTCGCGACGCGCCCGCACCCGGAACGGGCCGTCGATCTTGCCTCGCTGCGCCGCGAGATGAGCGTCCTGGACAAGGCCCTGGCGGGCCGGGGCAACGATGCCGACGGCTACCGCACCGCCTGGCGGGAGCTGGACGAGGCGCTGGCCGTGCATCCGGACCGGTTCATCGGGTTCGGCGCCGTTCCGCTCGATCTGCCCGAGGAGGGCATCGCGGCCGTGGTCGAGCGCGACGTGGTGGGGCGGGGGCTGCGCGGGATCGGCGAGCTCACCCCTCCGGCAGGTCAGGCCACACGGATCGAACCCGTGCTGCGGGCCGCCCACGACCAGGGCGGACTGCCGGTCGTGGTGCACGGTTTCGCCCCCACTACCGCCGAGGACCTGCGTACCCTCTCCCGGCTCGCCACCCGGTACCCGGCGGTTCCGCTGGTGGTCAGTCAGCTCGGCGGTGTGCACTGGATGGAGGCCGTCGAACTGGTGCGGGACACCCCGAGCATGTACCTGGAACTGTCCACGGCCAGCCTGATCTTCGCGGTGCGGCTGGCGATCCAGGAGATCCCCGAGCGCACGCTGTTCGGCTCGGACGCCCCCTATGGCGACCCCGTGCTCGCCCGTACCACGGTCGAACGGGTCACCTCTCCCGGTGAGGTCCGTGACAGGGTGCTGGGAGGGACCGTGGGACAGCTTTTGGGAGTCTGCTGACCGGCCGGCCGGCGAAGCGTCCGTGACCGGTGGCCGGCCGGAGCCGAGGGGCGGGCCGCCCCGGAACGGACCGGCCGGCGCCCACGTCTGACCCACTGCCACTCCCTTGCCACGGCCCGCCCCCACCGCCACTCCCGCCACCTTCGTCTCAGCGATCGCCGGGCCGGCCGGGGCTCCGCTTCGAGTATCTTTTCGACAGTTGAGAGTGAGGATCCGCATGGACACGGCCGCAGTAACGGCTGGGGGCGCCCCCGGACGGATTCTTGGGGAGGGCGTCGGCGCCGTGCCGCCGCCCCGTACCGCTGTCCCGGCCGGGTCCGTCCCGGCGCCCCGGTCCGCCTCGTCACCGGTCGGCCACGAGGCCGCGGCCACCGGCGCACCGCCACCGGAGCGGCCCGGCCGGCTGCGGCGCACCGTGCACCGGCTGCGCGCCCGGACCGCCCCCCTGCGCGTCCCTCGCTTCGACCCGTACTGGACGGCGGGGTTCTTCTTCGTCGCGTTCGCGCTGCTGGCACTCCACAGTTTCCGCACCCTGTCCGCGTCCTCCTGGGACCTGGGCATCTTCGAACAGGCCATACGGGGCTACGCCCATTTCCAGGCGCCGATCGTCGACCTCAAGGGCCCCGGGACCAACATCCTCGGTGACCACTTCAGTCCCGTACTGATCGTGCTCGCCCCCTTCTACCGGCTGTTCCCCTCCCCGCTGACCCTGCTGCTCGCGCAGGCCGCGCTCATCGCGGTGTCCGCGATACCGGTCACCCGCGCCGCCGCCCGCGCGCTGGGCCGCGTCCCCGGCCTGGCGATCGGCGTCGCCTACGGCACGTCCTGGGGGGTGCAGAGGGCCGTCGACTTCGACTTCCACGAGATCGCCTTCGCGCTGCCGCTGATCGCCTTCGCGCTCGAAGCGGTGCTGCGCGGGCGGTGGACCGCGGTGGTGTGCTGGGCCGCGCCGCTGGTGCTGGTCAAGGAGGACCTGGGGGTGACCGCGGCTGTCATCGGTGCGCTCGCCCTGATCCGTACCCGGCGGGCCAGCCCGCTGGCCATCGGCCTGGTCGGCTTCGGCCTCAGCGCCACCGCCGTGACCCTCGGTGTGCTGATACCGGGGTTCAACGGCTCCGGCTCGTACGACTACTGGAGCAAGTTCGGCGCCGACGGCGGCGGCCTCACCATCCCGCTCGTCACGGCCGTGCGCACCACGCTGTGGGTGCTGCTGCCCACCACCGGCCTGCTCGCGCTGCGTTCCCCGCTGCTGCTGGTCGCGCTGCCCACGCTGGGCTGGCGCTTCCTGTCCCACGAGCCGCACTACTGGGGCACCGACTGGCACTACAACGCCGTCCTGATGCCGGTGGTCTTCCTCGCCCTGATCGACGCCCTGCCCGGGGCCCGGGTCTCCGCCCGGCCCTGGCTGCGCTCGTACGCCCACCATCTGCCGGCCGCCGTGGTGTCCGTGGCCCTCGCGCTGACCACCACGCTCCCGCTGGCCCGCCTCACCGAAGGCGCCACCTACCGCACCCCGCCGGACGCCATCGCCGCCGAGAAGCTGCTGGCGCGGATACCCGACGGTGCGAGCGTGGAGTCCGACATCCGGCCGCTGAGCCGCTTGGCCGGCCGGACCCGGGCCTTCTGGATCGGCGACACCGGCGGTCTGTCGCCGGAGTACGTCGCCGTGCAGCTCCGCGACAACCGCACCCCGCACCAGGCGCTGGCGGAGGCCGCCGCCCGCCACCCCAAGTCCACCTACGTCATCCTGGGCGGCGCCGGGGACCTGCTGGTATTTCACCGGACATCCGCCCGCTGACCGCGTACGGTACCGCGATGACCACCGACGTGATCGTCCTGAACGGCGGCTCCAGCGCAGGCACTTCCACCCTCGCCCGGGCCCTGCAGGAGACCCTGCCCCGCCCCTGGCTGACCTTCGGCATCGACACCTTCATCGCCGCCCTGCCACCCGCCCTGATGACCTCCCCGGACGGGCTGGTCCTCGCGCCCGACGGCACGGTCACCGTCGGGCCCGCCTTCCGCGCGCTGCAGACCGGCTGGCTGCACGGCATCGCGGCGATGGCCCGGGCCGGCACCGGCATCATCCTCGACGAGGTCTTCCTGGACGGCGGCGCGGGCCAGGACCGCTGGCACCGGGCGCTGGACGGCCTGCAGGTGCTGTGGGTCGGCGTCCACTGCGACCCCGACACCGCCGCCGCCCGCGAACGCGCCCGCGGGGACCGGGTGGTGGGCATGGCCGCCACCCAGGCGGCGCTGGTCCACCGGGGCGTCCGCTACGACCTTGAGGTCGACACGACCTCTATGGATCCGAGCGCCTGCGCGCGGGGGATTGCCGCCCACGTTGCCGGGTGATCCGCCGTTTTTGTTTCTGTTGTTCTTTCCCGCCTTCGGCGGGAGCGGGGTTGGTTGTCGTCGGTTTTCGCCTTCGGCGGGAGGGGTTTGTGGGGTGGGGTCCCCGCTGGGTGGTGGGTGGCGGGTTCGGGGCCTCCGGGGTGGGTGTGTGGACTGCTTCGCTTTACGTCCACACACCCACCCCTACGGCCCCGCCCCCTCCCGCCGGTTTGAGGGACCCCACCCCGGTGGGGGAGCAGGAAAAGACAAAGACCAGTAGCTCGGCCCGTGCCACGATGCGGGCCGAGCTACTGGTCTTTAGAACCTTTACCCCCACCGGGCGGGGGTCGCCGTCCCGGGCGGGAGGCGGTGGGTCGGAGGGGTCTGTGTTGTGGACGTAAAGCGAAGCAGTCCACAACACAGACCCCGGAGGCCCACCACCGGCACCCACCACACAGCAGGAGCGGCCCCCGCCCAAACAACACCCCACCCCCGCCGAAGGCGAAAACAACAGAAGGCACACGGCGCCGCACCCGACAACGTGGGAAGCAGGGCTAGGAGCCCAAAACGGCTACGAGCCCAAAATCGTCGTAAGGAACTCCCCCACCCACGCCAGCAGCTCGCGCCCGACCAACGGCTTGCCGCCGATCTTTCCGGTGGCCGGGCGCGGCACCAGGATCTGGCGGGTGGCCGGCTTGAGCACCGTACGGGGGTGGAGCCGCTTGAGCCGCAGCTCCTGCGATTCGCGCAACTCCACCGGGCCGAAGCGGATGTTGGAGCCCTGCAGGGTGATGTCGGAGACCCCGCATGCGCGGGCGAGCATTCGCAGGCCGGCCACCAGCAGCAGGTTCTCCACGGGCTCGGGCAGCTTGCCGTAGCGGTCGACCAGTTCCTCGCGGACGGCCGCGATGTCCTCCTCCGTGGAGGCGGAGGCGATGGCGCGGTAGGCCTGCAGGCGCAGCCGCTCGCCGGGGGCGTAGTCGTGCGGGACGTGGGCGTCCACCGGGAGTTCGATCTTGACTTCGAGCGGGGGCTCCTCCTCCACGCCGCCTTCCAGGGAGGCGCGGTAGTCGGCGACCGCCTCGCCCACCATCCGTACGTAGAGGTCGAAGCCGACGCCGGCGATGTGGCCGGACTGTTCGCCGCCGAGGAGGTTGCCCGCGCCGCGGATCTCCAGGTCCTTCATGGCGACGTACATGCCCGCGCCCATCTCGGTGTGCTGGGCGATGGTCGCCAGCCGCTCGTGGGCGGTCTCGGTCAGCGGCTTCTCCGGCGGGTAGAGGAAGTAGGCGTAGCCGCGCTCGCGGCCGCGGCCCACCCGGCCGCGCAGCTGGTGGAGCTGGGAGAGGCCGAAGTTGTCGCCGCGCTCGACGATCAGGGTGTTGGCGTTGGAGATGTCGATGCCCGATTCGACGATCGTGGTCGAGACCAGGACGTCGAACTTCTTCTCCCAGAAGTCGACGACGACCTGCTCCAGCTGGGACTCGCCCATCTGCCCGTGGGCGGTCTGGATACGGGCCTCGGGCACGATCTCGCGGAGCCGGGCGGCGGCGCGGTCGATCGACTCGACGCGGTTGTGGATGTAGAAGACCTGGCCCTCGCGCAGGAGTTCACGGCGGATGGCGGCGCCGATCTGCTTCTGCTCGTAGGGGCCGACGAAGGTGAGGACCGGGTGGCGCTCCTCGGGCGGGGTGGTGATCGTGGACATCTCGCGGATGCCGGTGACCGCCATCTCCAGGGTGCGGGGGATGGGCGTGGCGGACATGGTGAGGACGTCGACGTTGGCGCGGAGCTTCTTCAGCTGCTCCTTGTGCTCGACGCCGAAGCGCTGCTCCTCGTCGACGATGACCAGGCCCAGGTCCTTGAACTTGGTCTCGGAGGAGAACAGCCGGTGGGTGCCGATGACGAGGTCGACGGAGCCGTCCCGCAGCCCTTCGAGGACGGCCTTGGCCTCGGTGTCGGTCTGGAAGCGGGACAGTGCCCGGACGTTGACCGGGAACTGGCCGTAGCGCTCGGTGAAGGTGCCGAGGTGCTGCTGCACGAGCAGCGTGGTCGGGACCAGGACCGCCACCTGCTTGCCGTCCTGGACGGCCTTGAAGGCGGCACGGACCGCGATCTCGGTCTTGCCGTAGCCGACGTCGCCGCAGATCAGGCGGTCCATGGGGACGGACTTCTCCATGTCCTCCTTGACCTCGGCGATGGTGGAGAGCTGGTCGGGCGTCTCCGCGTACGGGAAGGCGTCCTCCAGCTCGCGCTGCCAGGGGGTGTCCGGGCCGAAGGTGTGGCCGGGCGCCGCCATCCGCGCGCTGTACAGCTTGATGAGGTCGGCGGCGATCTCCTTGACGGCCTTCTTGGCGCGCGCCTTGGTCTTGGTCCAGTCGGCGCCGCCGAGCCGGTGCAGGGTGGGGGCCTCGCCGCCCACGTACTTGGTGACCTGTTCGAGCTGGTCGGTGGGGATGTAGAGGCGGTCGCCGGGCTGGCCGCGCTTGGCGGGCGCGTACTCGACGAGGAGGTATTCACGGGTGGCGCCCTGGACCGTGCGCTGCACCATCTCGATGTAGCGGCCGACACCGTGCTGCTCGTGGACGATGAAGTCGCCGGCCTCCAGGGTCAGCGGGTCGATCGTCTTGCGGCGGCGGGCCGGCATCCGGGCGCCGTCCTTGCCGGCCGCCTTCTGGCCGGAGAGGTCGGTCTCGGTGAGGACGGCGATCCGGAGGTCCGGGTCGATGAAGCCGTTGTCGAGGGTGCTGCAGGAGACATGGACGAGGGACGGGGAGAGCTCCGCGAGGTCGGCGTCCAGGCGGGCGGGGATGCCCTCGCCGCTCAGGACCTCGACCGTACGGGCCGCCGGGCCGTGCCCCTCGGTGAGGAACACCGTGCGCCAGCCGTCCCCCAGCCACTGCTTGGTGTCGGCCAGCGCCCGCTGGGTGTCACCGCGGTAGGTGTCGGGGGCGTGCATGCCCAGCTTGAGGGTGTCGCCGTCGCCCTCCAGCTCCTCCCCGGACGCGAAGGGGCTGACCGACCACCACATCATCCCCAGCTCGCGCGCCCGGTCCCGGACGTCCGCGAGGCCCCACAGGGAGGCCGCGCCCACGTCGATCGGCGCCTCGCCCCCGCCGGCGCCGGCCGCCCAGGACGCCTGCAGGAACTCCTGGCTGGTCGCCACCAGGTCGGCGGCCCTGGTGCGCACCCGCTCCGGGTCGCACACCAGCGTCATGCTCCCGGCCGGCAGCACGTCCAGCAGCAGCTCCATGTCGTCCACCAGGACCGGGGCCAGCGACTCCATGCCGTCGACGGCGATCCCCTCGGCGATCTTGCCGAGCAGTTCGCCCAGTTCGGGATGCTTCTCGGCGAGCGCCGCCGCCCGCTCCCTGACGGAGTCGGTCAGCAGCAGCTCACGGCACGGCGGCGCCCACAGGCCGTGCTCGGCGACCTCCAGGGACCGCTGGTCGGCGACCTTGAAGTAGCGGATCTCCTCGACGTCGTCGCCCCAGAACTCCACCCGCAGCGGGTGCTCCTCGGTCGGCGGGAAGACGTCCAGGATCCCGCCGCGGACCGCGAACTCACCGCGCTTCTCGACCAGTTCGACGCGGGCGTAGGCGGCCGCCGCCAGGCCGTCGACGATCTCTTCGAGGTCGGCGCTCTGCCCGGTGCGCAGGCTCACGGGCTCCAGGTCGCCCAGGCCCTTGACCTGCGGCTGGAGCACCGAGCGGATGGGGGCGACGACGACGGAGACGGGGCCGGCCGTCGGGTCGTCGGCGCGCGGGTGGGCGAGCCGGCGCAGCACCGCCAGGCGCCGGCCGACGGTGTCCGAGCGCGGCGAGAGCCGCTCGTGCGGCAGCGTCTCCCAGGACGGGAACTCCACGACGGAGTTGTCCTCGCCGGCCGGCATCAGGCTGCGCAGCGTGGCGGCGAGGTCCTCCGCCTCCCGGCCGGTGGCGGTCACCGCGAGCACCGGGCGGCCGGCCTGCCGGGCCAGCGCGGCGACCGCGAGCGGACGGGCGGCGGGCGGCCCCACCAGGTCCACATGAGGCCGGTTCCCGTCGGCCGCGGCCTGCAGCGCTTCGGCGAGCGCCAGGTCCCGTACGACGGCGTCGAGCAGACCAGTCAGGCTCATCAGAAGATTCCGTCCCAGCGAGGCGAACAACGCAGCAGCCCGACACGTCTCACGGGCCGGGGCTGCCAAGCGTACGCCCGCCCGCCACCCGGGCGGGCCGCAAACCCGACAGGGCCCCGGCGCGGCGGTCAGTACGCGCCGGGGCCCTCCTCCCGGCCGCGGCGCGAGCCGTCGCGGCCGGGAGCGGCACCGGCCGGAGCGGCAGATCAGCCGGCGACCCTGACCGCGGCGTAATACTTGTCCGCTGTCTTGAGGCAGGCGGCCTTCATTTTCTTCCGCATCGCCGGGGTGAGCGGGTCGGCCCAGGGCTTGTACTGACAGGCCTGGCGCATGTCCTGCAGGAATACGTCGTCGATGCGCTTCTTGTGGTCCCGGCGCCAGGCCGCCTTCCCCACAATTGTTTTGTAATTGCGGTAACCGAAGTCGTGGCGGTGGCAGGAGTAGGTGAAGTCGTAGCCGCCCGGCAGCTTCTCCGGCGAGCTGTTGCAGCCGTTGGTGCTCCAGTTGAACCGGAAGTAATTCGAGCCCGAGCGGTACAGCCCGAGATACTTGAACCAGGCGTCCTTGGACGCCTGCCCCTTGCTGGTCAGCGACTTGAGCTTCGCCAGCCGGTACGCCCCGCCGACCGCGGGACCGGCCACGTCCGCCGCGGAGATCTGCCGTGCCACGGCGGACGGTCCGGTCGCGCCCGCCCCCGTCGCCGGCACCTCGGCGAGCGCGGGTGCCGCCGTCCCCAGAGCGAGGACTCCGGCCAGTACGACACCCCCGAAAGAGGTCCGCATCGTGTTCACTTGTTTTCCTTCCCCGATTTCATGCTGCATGGGAAGCCGTATCCGAAATCGGCTTCGGGGAGGAAAATAGCGCGACAGCGCGGCCCCGCAGAGGGAATTAACGGAAATGCCCGGGCGCCCGCCCAGGGAACCCCGCATTCCGCAAGGCCTGATATGGGAGATGAGGGCACGTTTTGGCCACTATGCCTGAATGAACCTCGCGCACAAAAGGGATGTGATGCGAGCAAATCCCTCGCGCGCACGCCCTGTTGTGATCTGGAACACCTCTGGCGTCGCGACCGCTGCCGCGCCGCAGCCCGGAGCCCGTCGAGTCGCCGCTCGCCCGGATGCGCGGTTCCGCACTCCGCCCCCGCATGGAAGGGTGCAGCATACAAGGACCTGCGGAAGGTCCCACGGAGGGGGAACGGTGAGCAACAGCGCGCGACCGGCCGGCCGGAGCACCCGCAAGGCCCCGCGGACGGCGGGCCCGGCGCCCGCGGATCCGCGGCGCGGACCCGTCGTCGCCGCCCTCATGCTCGCCATGGCGCTGGCCGCCCTCGACTCGACGATCATCGCCACCGCCATCCCCCAGATCGTCGGTGACCTCGGCGGCTTCGCGGTCTTCTCCTGGCTCTTCTCCGGCTATCTGCTGGCCGTCACCGTCACCCTGCCCGTCTACGGCAAGCTCTCCGACACCTTCGGCCGCAAGCCCATCCTGATCACCGGTATCGCGCTCTTCCTCGCCGGCTCGCTGGCCTGTGCGGGCGCCTGGAACATGGCCTCGCTGATCGCCTTCCGCGTGCTCCAGGGCCTGGGCGGCGGCGCCCTCCAGGGCACCGTCCAGACCATCGCCGCCGACCTCTACCCGATGAAGGAACGCCCCAGGATCCAGGCCAGGCTCTCCAGCGTCTGGGCCGTATCGTCGGTCGCCGGACCCGCGCTGGGCGGCCTGCTCGCCGCCTACGCCGACTGGCGGTGGATCTTCCTGGTCAATGTGCCGGTGGGGGTGGTGGCCCTCTGGCTGGTCGTGCGGTACTTCTCCGAGCCGGCACGGGAAACGACGGGCGCACCGGCCCGCCGCGCCCGGGTCGACTGGCCCGGCGCGCTGGCGATCTTCGCCTGTGGCGGGCTGCTGCTGACCGCCCTGGTCCAGGGCGGGGTGGCCTGGTCCTGGTACTCCGCGCCGTCGTTGCTGCTGTTCACCGGCAGTGCGCTGTGCGCCGCGGCCACCGTCCTCATCGAACGCCGTGCCGCGGAACCGATCATCCCCGGCTGGGTCTGGCGCCGCCGCACCATCTCGGCCGTCAACCTCGCCCTCGGCGCGCTGGGCCTGCTGATGGTCGCGCCGACCGTGTTCCTGCCCACCTACGCACAGGCGGTGCTGGGCCTGGGCCCGACGGCCGCCGGCTTCGTGCTGTCCGTCATGACCCTGAGCTGGCCGGTCTCGGCCGCCCTCAGCAGCCACGTCTACAACCGCCTCGGCATCCGCACCTGCTCGGCGCTCGGCATCGGCGGGGCCGGCCTGGTGCTGCTCGCCTTCCTCCTGCTGCCCTACCCCGGCGCCGCCTGGCAGCCCGCCCTGATCATGCTGGCGCTCGGCGCCGCCCTCGGCCTCTTCCAGCTCCCGCTGATCATCGGCGTCCAGTCCTCGGTCGGCTATGCGGAGCGCGGCACCGCCACCGCCTCCATACTCTTCTGCCGCCAGGTCGGCCAGTCCCTCGGCGCCGCGCTCTTCGGCGCCCTCGCCAACGCCACCCTCAACGACCGTCTGGCGCACGCCCCTTCGGACATCCGCCCCGGGCTGCCCGGCGACCTGGACGCGGTCTCCCACGCCCTCCAGCACCCCGGCGCCCTCACCGCTCATGCCACCGACTACCTCCGCCGCGCCGTCGACACCACGGTCGACCACGTCTACCTCGGCGCCGCCGCGGCCGCCGGGCTCGCGCTGGCCGCGCTGTTGCTGCTGGCGCCGCGGCGCTTCCCGGTGCACTCGGACGCCCGCGGGACGGGCGAGGGGGAGCCGGACGCGACATAGCCGGGCGGGAAACAGCCGGGCGGGGACGGCCGGCCGGGGCGGGCGGTGCGGGCGGTGCGGTCAGGCGCCCGGGCCGCCGCGACGGCGGGGCAGCCGCACCTCCAGGGCGTCGTCCTCCCCGGAACCGGGACCGGAGCCGGAGCCAATGCCGGAGCCGGAACCGGAGCCCGAGCCGGCAGCGGCGCCCTCCTGCCGTCCGCCGCCCTCCGCACCCCCGGCGCCCTCGTCGCCCTCCTCCGCCACCGGCGCCTTCCCGGTGAGCACCGCCAGGCTGTTGCGGACATGGGTCATATGGACGCGCGCCTCCCCACGCTCCGCGTCGTGTTCGCGCAGGATCCGCTCGGTGGCCCGCTCGATGCGCTCCTCCTCCGCCCGAGCCCGGGCCAGCAGCCCGGCGGCGCGGTCCTCGCCGTCCTCCTGGCGGTGCCGGGCGGTCTCCTCCGCCTCCGCGTACAGCCGCCGGGCGTCGGCGCGAAGGGCCTTCCCGCGGGCGTCCAGCTCCGCGACGCACCGGTCCGTCTCCTCCTCCAGCGCCACGAGTTCCCGCCCAGCCGCGTCCCACTCGTCCGTCTGCCGTTTCTCCTGGTCGCTGAGCAACTGCGCGGTACGCCGGCGCACCTCCGCCAGCCCCTCGGCCGCCTCGCTCCGCAGCCGCTCGGCGTCCTCGGCCGCCACGTCCGCCAGTTCGGTGGCCTCCCCGCGCGCCGCCCGGTCCGTGCGCCGGGCCCGGGTGTCCGCCTCGGCCCGCAGCGCGTAGGCCGCCCGCTCGGCCGCGTCCCGGACGTCGTCCGCGTGGGCGGCGGCCTCGCCGCGCATCCGCTCGGCCGCCTGCTCCGCCTCGGCCCGCAACCGGGCCGCCTCGGACTCCGCGGTCGTCAGGATCAGCCGGGCCTCGCTGCCGAGCGATTCATACGTCTGCGGCGGCTGCTGCGCCAGATAGCCGCGCAGCTCCGCGAGTTCGGCCTCCATCTGGTTGTGCAGGACGGTGAGCCGTGCGGCGCGCTCCCAGCAGGAGTCGCGGTCCACCGAGATCCCCGTGACCCGGCGGTCCACGTCCTGTGGCCGGTACCCACGCCCTCGTACGGTCTCGAACCCGTGAGGCGAAACCGATGCACTCATCCCTCAAGCCCCTCTCCGCCGCGCACAGCAGTCGCGCGACCCGCAGCGTTCCGCTTCATCTCGCATGATTCCGTGCAGCACCGTGCAGTGACCCGCACTTTCCGCGGATCGCACCGAACGCCGCGCCTCGCGACACTCCGTCCAACCCACCCACCAGGATGCGTTATTTATCGCCAGAAGTCGGAATCCGATCATCTGCGCGCAGTGCCTGGAACAGCCGCCTCGCCCCGGTTTCGTTCCACTGCAGGACCGACCCCACACCGCTCACATCCACCCCGGGCCGCACCACCGGAACCGTCGTCGCCGACCCGTCGCCCCCGGCGATCTGCTTCATCGACCAGCCCATATCCAGCACCCGCGCCATGTCGGCGCCCTGGTCCACGGTCAGCGCCGCCAGCGAGGTGTGCAGCACCCGCTGCAGCCGGGACGGATCGAGCAGGACGTCCTGGGAAGCCATCCCGTCGGCAACCGCACCGAGCAATTGCCGCTGGCGCTTCACCCGTCCGAGGTCACCGTCGGGGTCGGTGTAGCGGGCCCGTACGTACGCCAGCGCCTGGGCGCCGTTCATCCGACGGCAGCCCGCCGCGAAGTCGGCCCCCGACTTCTCGTCCCGCAGCGGCTTGTCCAGACACAGCCGCACACCGTCCAGGGCGTCCACGACCTGCACGAACCCCAGGAAGTTCACCTCGGCATAGTGGTTCATCCGCAGCCCGGTCGCCTGCTCCACCGTTCGGGTGAGCAGCTGGGGCCCGCCGTCCGCATAGGCCTCGTTGATCTTGCGCCTGCCGTGGCCCGGTATCGGCACATAGCTGTCGCGCGGCAGGCTGACCAGCGACGGTCCGTGACCGCCGTAGTGCAGCACCATGATCGTGTCGGTGTTCCGCACCTCGTCGTTGCCGACGTGCAGCTCCCTGCGCTGCCGCGGGGTCAGCGCGCTGCGGCTGTCCGAGCCGACCAGCAGCCAATTCGTGCCCCTGCCCGCGGGCGGCCGCCCCGGATAGTCGGCCAGCGCGTCCTTGTGCCGCAGCTGCCGCCCCGCCGAGACATACAGCCAGGCCCCGAGCGCGACCACCACCACGGCCAGCACCAGCAGCGACACCAGGAGCCAGACGAGCCATGCCCAGCGGCGCCGGGGCGGTCCCGGTCCGCGCAGCGACCCGGCCGTCCGCCGCCGGTGCCACCAGCGCGGGCGCCCCGCCCGGTACCGCGTCGCCGGCGTCGACGACGACGGCTGCGACAACGGGGGTATCGGACGGCCCATATACGCATGGTCGGGGCACCCGACCCGTCCCGCTCGTCGAACGCCCTGGCCATGCCCTACCGCAAAGCCCGGCGCCCCCGGGGGAGCGCCGCCACCGCCCCTACAGCAGCCCGTCCCACATCTGCTCCAGCAGCACCGACCACCAGGTCTCCGGCGAACCCAGCGCCGGCGGGTCCAGCGCGACCAGCTGCGCCTGGAAGTCGACGGTCCAGCGGCCCGCCTGCTCGGGCGTCAGCCCGTACCGCAGCCGCCACATCCGCCCCAGCATCGCCAGGGCGCGCACGAACTCCGGCAGACCGGAGTTCACGAACTGCGGCGTCGCGGGCGCACCGCCAAGGCCGGCCTCCATCGGCACCGCCACGATGTGCGCGGTCCCGTACTGCACACACAGCTGACGGCCGAAGTCATTGCCCATCACCAGGTACGACCCGGCGTCCGAGGCGGGCTGCACCATCCGCTCCGCCGCCAGCTCCGCCAGCGTCGGCACCGGACGGCCCGGCTGCGCCTGCGCCCAGAAGAACGGCCCGAAGTCGACCGGCAGCCCGGACCACACCAGCGTCTGCGCCACCACCTCGGGCACGCCGTGCCGGGAGACCGCCCGCTGATCGAAACGGAAGATCCCCTGCGGTCCGAACGCCTGCTCCAGCTCCTGCCCGACCGCCTGCGGCGGCACCGGGGGCACCGGCTGCACCTGCGAGGGATGCGGCAACGGCACCCGCACCGGCGCCGGCCGCGCCGGACCGTCCGCGACCTGGTGCAACTCGCCCTGATGCTCGACGAGGTGCCGTACGCCCTGCTGGCGCGAGGCATGGTCCCTGCCGTACGCGGCGGTGTGGCTGATCCGCACCTGCGGCCAGGTGTCCCGGATCATCCGGGCGCAGTATCCACCCGGCAGATCGCAGCACTCCAGCTCCGTGTGCAGCTCCAGCACCTGCTGCGGGGGAACGTTCATCCCGCGCAGCTCGTGCAGCAGCTGCCACTCCGGATGCGGCGTACCGGGCGCCGACCGGCGCACGATCTTCTGCTCGGAGCCGTCCGGCGCGCGATAGCTCAGTACGGCCATATAGCCGGGGCCGACGGTCGGCTGACCGCCGGGCGCCTGCGGAGAGCCGTACGCGCCGCTGCCGCCGGGGCCCTGCTGCGCTCCGGGCGGTCCCTGCGAAGGCGCGGGCGGGGCGGGCGGGGCCTGGGGCGGAGCGACGGGTCCGGACGGCGGCGGCATACCGGGGCCGCCGGTACCGCCGCCGGGGCCGTGGGCACCCGGACCGCCGGCACCCGCCAGACCGGCCTGCAGCGACGCACCGTCGGCGAGCATCGTCGCCGCGGCATGCACCCCACCGCCACCGGCGCCACCCATGGCGGGCGGGGCGGGCGGTGCGGAGGGCGGCGGAGGCGGACCGTCCGGGCTGCCGGAGCCCCGGCCGCCCGTGGACGCGGTGGGCCTGCCGGGCGGGCCGGGGGGCCTGGGCGCGCCGGGGGGACCGGGCGGCTTGGGCGCACCGGGCGGGCCGGGAGGCGCGGGCGGCGGCACACCGGGGCCACCGGTACCGCCGCCGGGCCCATGGGCACCCGGACCGCCGGCACCCGCCAGACCGGCCTGCAGCGACGCACCGTCGGCGAGCATCGTCGCCGCGGCATGCACCCCACCGCCACCGGTACCCCCCGCGGCGGGGGAACCCGTGCCGCCGGAACCCGAACCGGAAGCGCCGGACCCGTCGGACCCCGAACCGGAAGCGCCGGACCCGCCGGCCGCACCCGTCCCTCCCGGCCCGTCCGTCCCGCCCGGCCCGTCCACTGCACTGAGATCCAGCTCCGCCGCGTCCAGCTGCGAGACCATCCGCGTCGGTACGTAACCACCGGCCGGGACTCCGGACGCACCGGGGCCGGACGCCGCGGGTCCGCCGGACGGGCGCGCCCCGGCGTCGCCCGTGGCGGCCTGCGCCGGGTCCTGCGGTGCACCGCCACGGCCCGCACCGGCGGGACCGGGCACGCCGGGAGGCGGCGGCGGACCGGCGGCGGCGTTACCGGGCAGCGCCGCACCGTCGGCCAGCATCGTCGCCGCGGCATGCACCCCGGCATCCCCACCGCCCGCGGGCGGCGCGGGCGGCGTCCCGGGACCGGGCGCAGCGACACCCGGCGGCGGCGGTACGTCGACGGCCGGCGGGCCGGACGGCGGCGGCAGATCCGGCAGCCCCGCGGCGGCGGGCGGCGCGGCAGGCATCGGCGGCGGCAGCGGGACGCCGCCCGGCCCGCCGGCCGGGCGCGCCTGACCGGCCTCGGGGCCGGCCACGGGGCCTGTCTCGGGCCCCGCACCGGGTCCGGCCCGGTCCGGCAGGTCCAGCGCGGGCGCCACCTGCGTACGCGGCAACGAACTGCCGCCGTGCAGCAGTTCGGTCTTCGCCTCCGGCCGGGCGCGGGGACCCTGCGGGGCGTCGTCCTCCTCGTCGAAACCGGCCAGCGGCGGCGCGAAGACCGTCGCGGGCAGCCCCACCGAGCGGTCCTCGCCGCCCGCGCCGGCAGTCGTGTCCGCCCCGGCCCACGGCGTCGGCGCACCGGGGGCCCCGGCCGCCTCCTCATCGGCGGGGGCGGCCGCACCCTCGGTGCCGTTGACGTCCACGCCCGCCCAGGCGTCCGCAGCCGGCGGCGCGGCAGCGGGCACGGGTGCGGCCGGCGAAGAAGCCCCGGGGGAAACCGCCGGGGAGGCCGACGGCGCCGCACCAGCAGCCCCCACGGCACCCGCGCCCCCGGCGCCCGTATTCCCGGCACCCGTACTCCCGGCGCCCGTGCCCCCGGCGCCCCGCCGGCCCGGCCCGCCGATCGTGTCCGCCACCTCCTGCAGCCACTCCGGCGGCGTCAGCAGAAACGATGTGGCCTCCAGATCGATCCGCTGCGGCGGCGCCTCGGCCGCGCCGTGCCCGCCGTCCACGGGGGCGCCGTACGCCTCCTCGTAACGCCGGATCACCTCACCCACCGGCAGCCCCGGCCACAGCGTCGTCTCCCCGCTGTCCCGCGCGATCACCATCCGGGCCCGGCCGCCATCCGTCGACGGACCACCCTCCCGGTCCTCGGACCAGGCCACGAAGCCCAGATCGAACTCCCGCACCCGCACCTCACGGTGCAGGGGCGCCGGGACGTCACCGTTCACCCACAGCTCCGCGCGCTCCTGCGCCTGCGCGAACGTCACCACCGTGCTCAGCCCCCCACCGCAACCGCGTACGCAAAACCGCCGTCGACCATCAGGTTCGCCACGGTGTCCAGCTCCGGCGGATTCCCCACCAGCCGCTGCAGAAAGTCATCGAAATCCGCGCCGCACGGCAACAGCAGCCGCTCCACCCGCTCCTGCACCGTCCAGCCGTTCTGATCCCGCGCATCGTCGTACGGGCAGAACCACACCGAACCGAGCGCCTCACCGCGCACCTTCACCGCGACCACACCGCCCTGGACGAACGCCACGCCCAGGTAGTCCTTGGTGAAGTGATCCCGCAGGCACTTGTTCACATAGAGCAGGTCGTTGACCGCGGCGTCGTCGCGCACCGTGAAGAACGGCTGGTCGACCAGCAGCCCCAACTCGGCGTCCAGCGCCGCGCCCACCGGAGCGCAGCCGCCCGCGGCCTTCAGGAACGACCGGTAGGCACCCGGCAGCCGATAGCCCAGCGCCTCCTCGGCCTGCGCCACCTGCTCCTCACCCACCGACAGATCACGGTGCGGCAGCCCGAAATGCACCGGCCGGGTCTCCTGGAGCGGCCGGGTACCACGCCGGTCGTGCGCCACCGCGGCCGTCGCCAGGCCGCCGTGATGACGCAACAGCGCCTTCACCTCGACCGGGATCAGCTCCATCCGCCGGGTGCCGGCCACGTGATGCCAGGTCCAGCCGTGCGGCGTCGCCACGGCCGGCACATCTATCCACAGCTCGTGCCCCTGCGCGTGCAGGGCCGCATTCGCCGACACATAGTCCGTCAGCCGCAGCTCGTCGACGCCGAAACCCTCCGGCGGCTCGGCGATCTCCGCCGCGGCGCGGGCGTACGGCGAGAACTCCGGGAAACCGCGGGCGTCCATCCGCACCCCGGCGGGGTACCGCGTGGCGCGGACCGGGTCCGGAAAATGCACAACCTGTCCGGCATAGGCCGCATTCGGTGGGGCGGTACCTCCCACCACCTGGGGGCCGGGGTGTGCCCCCAGCCCTTGCCGACCTGTCGTCATCGCGGTTGCCCCCTGGCTGAAGCTGGCTTTGGGGCACAGCCTATGCCGTACCGCAACACCCGCCGCCGCCCGCCCGCCCCGCACGTCAGCCCCGCGACACACCGGCGTCACCCACCGGCACACCACCCCCGAGCCCCCCGCGCACTACCCCGCCCACCAGCCCCGTTCCGCCGCGCCCGACGCCCCGTCAGCTCGCCGTGACATCGCCGACAGGCCGCCCGACTACCGCAACACCCAGCACATTTGGCAGGCTGACCCTCCCCCACCTTTGGCGGGGAGACCCCCAGTACCACGGGGATTCGGGGAGGGAAAGCACCACCATGAGCACCACCGCACGCCACCACAAGTCAGCCGCAGGCGATCCCCGCACCGCCGCCGGCGACCCACGCATCGGCTGGAGCGGCACCGGCGACGACCATCGCGCGCCCGCCCTCCACCACCGCCGCGACGGCATCCTCCCCACCATCGGCGCCGCATTGTCCGTACGCGGACAAACCCTCACCTGCACTGCGAGCAAGGCCGAACAGCCCCCCGCGCTGCACCCGCTGGTCCAGGACTTCCTCGACGCCCTCGCCACCGCACAGCGCGAACGTTTCACCGGACGCTGCCCCGAAGCCGTCCTGCTCTCCCGTCACCTCACCGCCGTCGAGGGCAACCGCGGCAAACGTGCCTCCCGCAAACCCCTCACCAATGGCGAAGCCCGCCGCTCCCTGAAACACTCCAAGCTCACCGCACGCCACATCCGCGAGGACGGCGACCCCCAGCACGGCAGTTACGCACCGCCCTGTCGTTCCTGCGACGCACTCCTCGCCCACTTCGGCGTCATGCCCATCAGCGGCACCGCGCCCACAGGAAGCTGACCGCCACCATGCCGCCCACCACCCCCGGCCCCCGCACCCCGGCCCACGACCGCGCCGACTCGACCCGCTTCCCCGCCGCCGTCGACGTCGCCCTCCAGGAAGCCGGCTGGCAACCCGGCCGCTGGGACATACAGCAGGCCGAACACTGGGCCGACACCCTCCGCGCCCACACCTCCCCCGCCGGCCACCGCCACACCGTCTTCCCCGCCGCCGTCGAGGCCTGGGCCGAATTCGGCGACCTGCACATCACCGGCCCCGGCCCCGGGCGCCACATCTCCCCCGCCCCGTTCGCCATCAACCCCCTGCACGGACTCCACCTCGCCCGCACCCTCGGCGACCTCGGCCGCGCACTGGAGACCGACGTGGCCCCCCTCGGCCGCGAAGAACTCACCACCAACGGCATCACCTACGGCCAGGCCACCCTCGCCATCGACACCGAAGGCCGCGTCTACAGCCTCGACCACACCGGCGACTGGTACCTGGGCCCCGACCTCGACAGCGCACTCGGCACGCTGGTGCTGGGGACGCGGCCCGGTCGGCTCGCCTTGTCCGGCTGACGCCGGGGTTCTCCGGGTTCTTTCCCGCCTTCGGCGGGGGTGGGGTGTTGTTTGGGCGGGGGCCGCTGACGCTGTGTGGTGGGTGCCGGTGGTGGGCCTCCGGGGTCTGTGTTGTGGACTGCTTCGCTTTACGTCCACAACACAGACCCCTCCGACCCACCACCTCCCGCCCGGGACGGCGACCCCCGCCCGGCGGGGGTAAAGGTTCTAAAGACCAGTAGCTCGGCCCGCATCGTGGCACGGGCCGAGCTACTGGTCTTTGTCTTTTCCTTCACCCCCACCGGGGTGGAGCCCCACAACCGGCGGGAGGGGGCGGGGCCGTAGGGGTGGGTTGTCGGGCTTTGCTTCCAAAGGTCCAAAAAGGAGCAAAGGCGGAGCGCAGCGGAGCGTAAAGCGAAGCAGTCCACACACCCACCCCTACGGCCCCGAACCCGCCACCCACCACACAGCCGGGGACCCCACCCCACACACCCACCCCCGCCGAAGGCGAAACAACAGACGGGCCACGTCGGGGCCACCCGACAACGTGGGAAGCAGCCCGCGGACGCGAAAGGCTCAATCGATGGCCGGCCTTGCGGCCGGGAGCACCGCGGAGACCCGGAAGCCCCCCGCCTCCGTAGGCCCCGAGACGAACACGCCCCCCAGCGCCGTCACCCGCTCCCGCATCCCCACCAGGCCGTTGCCGCCGCTCGGCAGCCCCGCATCGGCCGCGCCGCCCTCACAGGGCCCGTTCTCCACCTGCACGGCGAGCTCGCCGTCCCGGTGCGCCAGCCGCACCCGCGCCCGCGCGCCCGGCGCATGCTTGTGCACATTCGTGAGCGCTTCCTGCACCACGCGGTACACGGTCCGCTCCACCCGCGCCGCATACCGGCGCCCGGCCACGACCGGCGCCCCCTCCCCCTCAGGCCCCTCCCCCGCGGGCCCGTCCTCCGCGGCCGGCTCCTCCACGGAGCCGTCCACCGTCAGCTCGACCGTCATCCCGGCCGCCCGGGACTGGCCCACCAGATCCGCCAGCTCCGTCAGACACGGCCCCTCGGCATCCGCGTCCCCCGCCCCGGACACCGGCGACGCCGCCGCCCCGGGACCGGAGCCACCGGCCACCGCGGACGACGCCGACGCCCCGTCCGCGGACGGCTCGGACGCCCGCGCCTGCCCCGTCGCCTTCGCCCCCGCCTGCGAGGCCACCGCCGCCAGCCGCTCCGGCGCGCCCGACGCCGCGGCGCCACGCCCCGCCGCCCCGTCGGCCGTACGCAACACCCCCAGCATCTCCCGCAACTCCGTCAGCGCCTGGCGCCCCATGTCGCCCACCAGCCCCGCGTTCTTCGAGGCCTTCTCCGGATCCTTCAGCGCCACCGCCTGGAGCGCGGCCGCATGCACCACCATCAGACTCACCCGGTGCGCGACCACATCGTGCATCTCCCGCGCGATCCGGGTCCGCTCCTCGTTACGGGCCCACTCGGCCCGCTCCTCGGCCCGGTCCGCCAGCAGCGACAGCTCCCGCTCCAGACCGTCCGCCCGCTCCCGCAAGCTCTCCACCAGCCGTCGCCGGGCCGCGATGTACAGCCCCCACAGCACCGGCGGCGCCGTCAGCACCAGCCCCACCGCCAGCGCCATCAACGGCACGAACCACATCGGCGGATGGAAGTCGTGTTGCGCCGCGACGTCCTCCCGCAGGCTGAGGAACGTCGTCACCAGCGTCCCCGCCACGGTCATGCCCGCCAACAAGGCCGTGATCCGGCGCGGCACATCCGACGCGGCCAGCGTGTACAGCCCCACCACGCTCAGCAGCCCGCCCATCTCCGCGGGCATCACCGCGATCGAGACCAGCACCACCACCACGGGCCACCGCCGGCGCACCAGCAGCACCGGTCCCGCGAGCAGGCCGAGCACGACCCCCAGCAGCGCGGGCACCTGCGCCTCGTGCGCGGAACCGATGCCTTCCGCCACACACTCCACCGCGGAAGCCGCCGCCAGAAACACATCCAGCACCGCACTCCGCCGCCGGGCCCACCACCACGGCCCCTCCACGGGCGCACCCCGCGCGCCCACACCTTCACTTGCCCCCGTCGCGGTCATACCGCCCAGCCTACGGGCGCCGGCCCCCGATCCCCCGCCCCGTTACCGGTCATAGACCAGGCCCATTACCAGCCCTTACCGCCGGTTATCGCTCGAACAGTTGAATCGCCCACATTTCCGACCCTTCCGCGCACATGGCCGCGGCACCCTGTTCCCATGTCGAACACCCATCGCCACCCTCCCGACTACGAGGCGTTACGCCCCCAGGTCGTCGCCCTGCGCCGCGCCGGCCTCAGCCGCCGCCAGATCCGCGACCGCCTCCACGTCCACAACAACGACATCCTCAACCGCCTCCTCGACGGCACCCCCGCCCCCGACTGGACCCACCGCCCGAACGCCAAGGACGACCTCCGCGAACGCGCCCGCGAGCTGCGGAAGGAGGGCAGGACCTACGACGAGATCCAGGTCGAGCTGGGCTGCTCGAAGAGTTCGATCTCACTGTGGGTACGGGACCTGCCGAAACCGCCGCCGCGCCGCACCCCGGCCGAGCAGGCCCGGATCGCCCGCGAAAAGCGCTGGGAGCACGAGCTGGCGGTGCGCGAGAGGGAACGCCGACGAACGAAGAGCGCAGCGACCCAAGAGGTCGGCGAACTGTCGGACCGGGAGCTCCTCTTCACCGGAGCCGCCCTCTACTGGGCCGAGGGCGCCAAGGACAAGCCGTACGCCCGGCGGGAGCACGTCCAGTTCGTCAACAGCGACCCGGGCGTCATCCGGCTCTTCCTGGCCTGGCTGAAGCTGCTCGGCGTGGAGCCGGAGCGGATCGTCTACCGGGTCATGATCCACGCGACCGCCGACACGGCGGCAGCCGAGCGCTACTGGGCCGGACTCGTCGGCGTCGATGCCGTGTCGTTCCAGAAGACCACGCTCAAGAAGCACAACCCCAAGACCGTGCGCAAGAACACCGGAGAGGGTTATCGCGGCTGCCTGGTGATCCGCGTCCTGCAAAGCGCCGACCTATACCGTCGCATTGAAGGCTGGTGGTACGGCATAGTGTGTGGTGCCGAGCGGTCGACGTA
This sequence comes from Streptomyces lydicus, assembly GCF_004125265.1. Taxonomy (GTDB): domain Bacteria; phylum Actinomycetota; class Actinomycetes; order Streptomycetales; family Streptomycetaceae; genus Streptomyces; species Streptomyces lydicus_C. The sequence goes on along the minus strand of NZ_RDTE01000003.1, from coordinate 5,463,136 downwards.
GCAGAATGCCGACCGCTTGACAATACCCTCCCCCATGGTGTAAGGGCAGCACAACGTCTTTTGGTGTCGTCGGTCGAGGTTCGAATCCTCGTGGGGGAGCAACGGCTACGAGGAAGCAAATTCCGGGTCCCGACCACCACGTCGGGACCCGCCCGCGTTTCGGCTGCTATACGCACCGGTATCCTTCGGGTGACCACCACCCGAAGTAGCCAAGAAGCCGAAGGGCATCCCCGTGAGCGCCAACCGCCCGGCAGCCGTCGTCGTTCTCGCAGCGGGTGAGGGCACCCGCATGAAGTCGGCGACCCCCAAGGTCCTGCACGCACTCTGCGGCCGCTCCCTCGTCGGACATGTCGTCGCCGCCTCCCGAGAGCTGGATCCCGAGCATCTCGTCGTGGTCGTCGGCCATGCCCGTGAGCAGGTGCAGGCGCATCTGGCCGAGGTCGACCCCGCCGCCCGCACCGCCGTGCAGCACGAGCAGAAGGGCACCGGCCACGCGGTCCGTACCGCCCTGGAAGAGCTGAGCAACAGCGGTGTCGCCCTCGACGGCACCGTCATCGTCGTCTGCGGCGACACCCCGCTGCTGACCGGCGAGACCCTGCGGCTGCTCGGCGACACCCATGCGGCGGACGGCAATGCCGTGACCGTGCTGTCCGCCGAGGTCCCGGACGCCACCGGCTACGGGCGCATCGTGCGCGAGGCGGGCACCGGCGCGGTGACCGCGATCGTGGAGCACAAGGACGCCACGGCCGGGCAGCGGGCGATCCGGGAGATCAACTCGGGGGTCTTCGCCTTCGACGCGCAGCTCCTGGTGGACGCGCTCGGCAAGGTCCGTACGGACAACAGCCAGGGCGAGGAGTACCTCACCGATGTGCTGGGGATCGTGCGGGAGGCCGGCCACCGGGTCGGTGCGGCGGTGTCCGCCGACCACCGGGAGATCCTGGGGATCAACAACCGGGTGCAGCTGGCGCAGGCCCGGCGGCTGCTGAACGACCGCCTGCTGGAGCGGGCGATGCTGGCCGGTGTGACGGTGGTGGATCCGGCGTCGACGTGGGTGGACGTGTCGGTGACGTTCGAGCCGGACGCGACGGTGCACCCGTTCACGGAGCTGCGGGGCGCCACGCATCTCGCCACCGGCGCCGAGGTGGGCCCGCAGTCCCGGCTGACGGATACGTCGGTGGGCGCGGACGCGGTGGCGTCGTTCACGGTGGCCGAGGGTGCGCGGATCGGTGCGGGTGCGAGTGTCGGTCCCTACGCCTATCTGCGGCCGGGGACGGATCTGGGTCCGAAGGCGAAGGCCGGCACGTATGTGGAGATGAAGAACGCGTCGATCGGCGAGGGCACGAAGGTGCCGCATCTTTCGTATGTGGGAGATGCCACGATCGGTGAGTTCACCAATATCGGTGCGGCGAGTGTCTTTGTGAACTACGACGGTGAGGCAAAACACCACACGACGGTCGGGTCACATTGCAAGACGGGGTCGGACAACATGTTTGTGGCTCCGGTCACGGTCGGGGACGGCGCTTATACGGCGGCGGGCTCGGTCATCACCAAGGATGTGCCCCCGGGTTCGCTGGCGGTCGCGCGTGGCCAGCAGCGGAATATCGAGGGTTGGGTCGCGCGCAAGCGGCCCGGAAGCGCCGCCGCGCAGGCGGCTTCGGCCGCTCGCCAGGAATCCGAGGGCGAGCGGTGACCGTGCATGAGGTGCGCCGTGCGGGGCGTACCTTTGTTGAGCGCACGCAAACTGTGATTCGAGGAGATTTGCTGTGACCGGGATCAAGACGACCGGCGAGAAGAAGCTGATGCTCTTCTCCGGCCGCGCCCACCCCGAGCTTGCCGAGGAGGTCGCGCACCAGCTGGGTGTGGGCCTGGTCCCGACCAAGGCATTCGACTTCGCCAATGGTGAGATCTATGTCCGCTATCAGGAGTCGGCGCGTGGCGCGGACTGCTTTTTGATTCAGAGCCACACGGCTCCGATCAATAAGTGGATCATGGAACAGCTGATCATGATTGATGCGCTCAAGCGGGCCTCGGCCCGGAGCATCACCGTGGTCGTGCCGTTCTACGGCTATGCGCGGCAGGACAAGAAGCACCGTGGCCGTGAGCCGATTTCGGCGCGGCTGATCGCGGATTTGATGAAGACCGCGGGTGCGGACCGTGTGGTGACCGTGGATCTGCACACGGACCAGATCATGGGCTTCTTCGACGGTCCGGTGGACCACCTTTTCGCGCTGCCGGTCCTTGCGGACTACGTGGGCGCGAAGGTCGACCGCGACAAGCTGACCGTGGTGTCGCCGGACGCCGGCCGGGTGCGGGTCGCGGACCGCTGGTGCGACCGCCTCGGTGCGCCGCTGGCGATCGTCCACAAGCGGCGTGACAAGGACGTGGCGAACCAGGTCACCGTGCACGAGGTCGTCGGCGATGTGAAGGACCGGGTGTGTGTCCTGGTCGACGACATGATCGACACCGGTGGCACGATCTGTGCGGCGGCGGATGCGCTGTTCGCGAATGGTGCGTCCGATGTGATCGTGACGGCGACGCACGGTGTGCTGTCGGGTCCGGCGGCGGACCGGCTGAAGAATTCGAAGGTGAGCGAGTTCGTGTTCACGAATACGCTGCCGACGCCTTCGGAGCTGGAGCTGGACAAGATCACGGTGCTGTCGATGGCGCCGACGATCGCCCGCGCGATCCGTGAGGTGTTCGAGGACGGCTCGGTGACGAGCCTCTTCGAGGAGCAGTGAGCGCCGGCTCCCGGGCAGGCCTGTGAGGTAGTCCGGGGCTGATCGACTTTGGGGCGGCCTTCCGGCCGGGTAGACTCATCGAGTTGCTCGGCGAGGGAGGCCGCCCTTTTGTGGTGGCTGTCCGTTATCGACGCGCTCTTCGTAGCAGGTCTGTCGTGGGCCGGGTAACGCCCACCAGATGTTTTCTGCGATACGAGGAGTGCCGTTATGGCTGAGGTCAAGCTCGCCGCCCAGGTTCGTACCGACTTCGGTAAGGGTGCCGCCCGCCGTGCGCGCCGCGCCGACCTGGTTCCGGCTGTCATCTACGGTCACGGTGCCGAGCCGCAGCACGTGGCGATCCACAACCACGCGCTGATGATGGCGCTGAAGACGCCGAACGCCCTGATCCGTCTGGACTTCGACGGCAAGAGCGAGCTGGTCATCCCCAAGGCCGTGCAGCGTGAGGCGATCCGCCAGTTCCTGGTGCACGTGGACTTCCTGGCCGTGAAGAAGGGCGAGAAGGTCTCCGTCGAGGTCCCGATCCACGTCGAGGGCGACCTGGCGCCGGGCCAGCACGTTCTGGAGCACGTGCTGAACGCGCTGCCGATCGAGGCCGAGGCCACCCACATCCCCGAGTCGGTCACGGTGTCCGTCCAGGGCCTGGAGGCGGGCGCCTCGGTGCTGGCCAAGGACATTGCCCTGCCGTCGGGTTCCGCGCTGTCCGTCGAGGACGACGCGGTCGTGCTGCAGGTTGTCGCGGCGCAGGCCGAGGCTCCGGCCGAGGAGGCCGCCGAGGGTGAGGGCGAAGGCGCCGAGGCCTGAGCCGTTTTTCGCTGAGGGATTTTCCCGGCGAGTGGTCCAGCCGCTGCCGCGCGCCTTGGGGCGCGGGGTGGCGGTTGGCCTGTTTCATGGGCAGTTGCGGTCGGGGCCGGTGCGGGGTTGCCGGCGGATGTGGGAGTGGCTGAGATGACGGACGCTGATCCGTGGCTGGTGGTGGGGCTGGGTAATCCGGGCCCGGAGTATGCGCGTAATCGCCACAATGTGGGTTTCATGGTGGCGGATTTGCTGGCGGAGCGGATGGGGGGCCGTTTCAAGGCGCACAAGGCGCGGGCGCAGGTGGTGGAGGGGCGTTGTGGTGCGCCGGGTCCGTCGAGTCGCCGGGTCGTGGTGGCGAAGCCGTTGTCCTTCATGAATCTGTCGGGTGGGCCGACGACGGCATTGCGGGATTTCTACAAGGTGCCGGTCGGCAACATCATTGCGATTCATGATGAGTTGGATATCGATTACGGTGCGTTGCGGCTGAAGCTGGGTGGCGGTGACAACGGTCACAACGGCCTGAAGTCGATCACGAAATCGCTGAGTGCGGAGTATCACCGGGTGCGGTTCGGGATCGGGCGTCCGCCGGGCCGTATGCAGGTCGCGGATTTCGTGCTGAAGGATTTCTCGTCGGCGGAGCGGCGCGAGCTGGATTATTTCGTGGACCGTGCGGCGGATGCGGTGGAGACGCTGATCGTGGACGGCCTGGAACGGGCGCAGAGTACGTACAACTCCTGAAAGAGCGCGTACAGCTCCTGAAGGGGACAGCGGGGGTCAGGCTCTGACGAACCGTTGTCGGAGGTTGACCGGGTGCGGGTTATGGCCAAGGATCGCCGCCATGCCCAGAAGCAGTACGCGTACCAAAGCGGTCAGACGGAGTCGTACCCGGCGGGTCGGTGAGAGCGCTTACGGTGCGCTGCTGCTGGCCAGGACCGGGGTGATGGGTCTGCTGGCGCTGCTGTTGCTGGTGGCGGGGGTGTGGACGTCATGGCACACGGCGCAGTACGCGATGCTCGTCAAGGCGCGGGAGCGCGGAATGATGACGGTGTCGGCGTGTGCGGCGGAGCGGTGCACCGGCCCGTATGTGCCGACGGGGGGCGACGGCCGGCCGCGGTCGAAGGTGACGATCGCGCAGGCGGCGGCGGGCGGCGAGGGCGAGCGGGTCGAGGTGACGGTCGAGCCGGGGACGGCGCGTGCGGTGCGGACCGGGGCGGCCGGGATCCTGCATGCCTGGGTGCCGTTCGCGGGGTCGCTGCTGCTGGCGGCGCTGGTGGTGGCCGGGGGGATGCGGCTGCGGCGTACGGCGTGGGTGATGGGGTTGTTGGGCGCGGTGTTGTTGGGCGCGGCGTTCGCCGCACTGTAGGCGGTAGAGCTGTAGGCAGTAGGGCTGTGGGCAGTACGACGGCGGCGGGCCGCCCTCTCGGTGGAGAGGGCGGCCCGCCGCCGTATGCCGTTCCGGGTGGTGTCAGCCGGTGTTGCGCAGTCCGGCGGCGACGCCGTTGACGGTGAGCAGCAGGGCGCGGGCGAGGACCGGGTCCGGCTCCTCGCCGCGCTCGGCGGCGCTGCGCTGGCGGTCCAGCAGCGAGACCTGGAGGTAGGAGATCGGGTCGAGGTAGGCGTCGCGGATGTGGAAGGTCTGCTTGAGGACCGGGTTGGAGTCGAGGAGGGTCTTCTCCCCGGTGACCCGCAGGACCTCGGCGACGGTGAGCTCGTGCTCGGCCTTGATGACGTCGAAGACGTGCTTGAGCTCGTCGGGCACGAGGGTGTCGACGTAGTGCTGGGCGATCCGCAGGTCGGTCTTGGCCAGCGTCATGGTGACGTTGGACAGGAAGTTGCGGAAGAAGTGCCAGTGTTCGGACATCTCGTCCAGGACGCTGTCGAGTCCGGCTTCCCTGGCGGCCTTGAGGCCGGTGCCGACGCCGTACCAGCCGGGGACGATCTGGCGGGACTGGGTCCAGCCGAAGACCCACGGGATGGCGCGCAGTCCGTCGAGGCCGGCGCCGGAGTCGGGGCGGCGCGAGGGGCGCGAGCCGAGGTGGAGCTCGGCGAGCTGGTCGACGGGCGTGGAGGCGAAGAAGTACGCGGGCAGGTCGGGGTCCTCGACCAGGCGCCGGTAGGAGCCGTGGGCCGCCTCGGAGACGGTCTCCATGGCGGCGTCCCAGCGGGCCAGGGCCTCGTCGGACTGCCGGGGGGCGGTGTGCAGGGCGGAGGCCTGGAGGGTGGCGGCGACCGTCAGTTCCAGGTTCTCCCGGGCCAGCGATGGCACCAGGTACTTGTCGGAGATGACCTCGCCCTGTTCGGTGACCTTGATCTCGCCTTCGAGGGTGCCGTAGGGCTGGGCGAGGATCGCGTCGTGGGAGGGGCCGCCGCCGCGGCCGACGGTGCCGCCGCGGCCGTGGAAGAGGCGCAGCCGTACGCCGTGCCGGTGGGCGACGTCGCGCAGCAGGCGCTGAGCTCGGTGGATCTCCCACTGGGAGGTGGTGATGCCGCCGAACTTGGAGGAGTCGGAGTAGCCGAGCATGACCTCCTGGACGTCGCCGCGCAGGGCGACCAGGCGCCGGTAGGAGGGGTCGGCGAGCATCTCGTCGAGCAACTGGTCGGCGATCTTCAGCTCGTCGGTGGTCTCCAGGAGCGGCACGATGCCGACCTTGGCCCAGCCGGCGTGCAGGTCGATCAGTCCGGCCTCGCGGGCGAGGACGGCGGCGGCGAAGACGTCGTCGGAGCCTGCGCACATGGAGATGATGTAGGACTCGACGACCTCGGGGCCGAAGGTCTCCTTGGCCTTGCCGATGGTGCGGAAGACGCCGAGGGTCTTGGCGCCGGCCTCGTCGAGCGGGGCCGGGGTGGGGGCCAACGGGCGGCGGGAGCGCAGTTCCTTGGCGAGGAGCTTGCGGCGGTAGTCGCGCGGCATGTCCGCATAGCGCCAGGATTCCTCGCCGAGGCGGTCGAAGAGCTGGCCGAGGGCGTGGTGGTGGGCGTCGGCGTGCTCGCGGACGTCCATGGTGGCGAGCTGCAGGCCGAAGGCGGCGATGGTGCGCAGGGTGCGCTCCAGGCGGCCGTCGGCGACCAGGCCGCCGCGGTGTTCGCGCAGCGAGGTCTGGATGAGGGCCAGGTCGTCGAGGAGTTCCGCGGTGCCGAGGTAGTCGCGGCCGGGGACGTGCGGGGTGTCGCCGGCCAGCCGCTCGCGGGTGTTGACGAGCTTCTGCCGGATGCAGGTCGCCTTGAGGCGGTAGGGCTCCTCGCTGTTCAGCCGCTTGTAGCGGGGGCTGATCTCGGGGAGGAGGTCGAGGTCGTGCTGGAGGGATTCCAGCAGCTCCTCGGTGGCGCCGCAGTTGCGGATGGAGTTGGACAGCGCGCCGCGCAGTTCGTCGACGTGCTCCAGGGCGTCGGTGATGCCGTGCTCGTGCTGGAGGAGCAGGACGTCCCAGGTGACCTGCGGGGTGACGTTGGGGTTGCCGTCGCGGTCGCCGCCGATCCAGGTGCCGAAGGTGAGCGGGCGGGTGCCGGCGGGCAGCTCGGTGCCGGCCCGCTCCAGCTCGGCGGCGAGGTCTTCGAGGACGTCGCCGACGGCGCCGCGGCCCAGCTCGTCGAGGTAGTAGATGGCGTTGCGGGCCTCGTCGGTGGGCTCCGGGCGGGCGACGCGCAGCTCGTCGGTCTGCCAGATGAGGTCGATGTTCTCGGCCAGGCGGAGGTCTGCGCGGCGGCGCTCGGCGTCGGGGCTGTCCAGCAGCTCGGCGACCTTGCGGAGCTTGGTGAGGACGGAGCGCCGGGCGGCCTCGGTGGGGTGCGCGGTGAAGACCGGGCGCACTCCGAGGTTGCGGGCGGTGGCCTTCAGGTGCTCGGGGTCGGCGTCCTTGAGCATGTCGGCGGTGCGGGCGAGGATGCTGCCCTCGGCGGCGCGCCGGGCGCCGAGCTCCCGGCCGCGGTGCACCTGCTCGGTGACGTTGGCGAGGTGGAAGTACGTGGAGAAGGCCCGCACCAGCTTGGCGGCGGTGGCCAGGTCGGTGTCGCCCAGGAGCCGGGCGGCGGCCTCACCGTCGGAGCGGGTCAGGGCGCGGACCCGCTCGACGAGGTCGAGGAGCTCGGGGCCCTCCTGGCGGACGAGGGTTTCGCCGAGGAGGTCGCCGAGACGGCGGATGTCGGCGCGCAGGGCGATGTTGTCACTCGGGCCGGGGTCGAGGCTCTCGAGGGGCGCGATCTCGGCTGGAGTGTTGTCGGCACTGCTCACTGGTGCGGCTCCTTGCAGCGATCAGGGGCGTCGCACCGCGGCTCATGGGAGAGGTGCCGGCGGGCGACGGGTGGGCAGGTCTGATGCGGGCGGGTTGCGGACCGCGCTGTCCGACGTCCCCAGGATAGGTCTGCCCAGCGTCAGCAGATCACACCGTCCGCTGGGTGGGCAGATGCGTCACAGGGGGTGGGTGTGGCGCCTGTCACGGCCTTGCCCGTGACGGCGGCACTGCCATACTTACGAGACCGTAGGTTACGGTTCCGTAGCCGTAGCCGTGCCCCCGAGCCCCCGACGAGGGACACCATGACCGCTGGTTCCGAAGCCGTAGAAGATCCCCCGATTCCTGCCGGTTCCTCCGCCGGCCCGGATGCCGCCGCCGCGGCGGCGTCCGCGACGCTGGGTGGCGAGCAGCGCAGGTCGATCGAGCAGATCACGCTGCTGCTCTTCATCACCGTCCCGTTCGTGGCGCTGGTCGCCGCGGTCCCGCTGGCCTGGGGCTGGGGGGTGAGCTGGCTGGATCTGGGGCTGATGGTGGCGATGTACTACATCGGCTGCCACGGCATCACGATCGGCTTCCACCGCTACTTCACGCACGGCTCGTTCAAGGCGAAGCGGCCGCTGCGGATCGCGCTGGCGATCATGGGCTCGCTGGCGGTGGAGGGGCCGCTGGTGCGCTGGGTGGCGGACCACCGCAAGCACCACAAGTTCTCCGACGCCGAAGGCGACCCGCACTCCCCGTGGCGCTTCGGCGAGACGGTGCCGGCCCTGATGAAGGGCCTGTGGTGGGCGCACATCGGCTGGATGTTCGACGAGGAGCAGACCCCGCAGCAGAAGTTCGCACCGGACCTGATCAGGGACGATGCGATCCGTACGGTCTCCCGCCAGTTCGTCCTGTGGACGACGGTCTCGCTGCTGATCCCGCCGCTGGTGGGCGGTCTGGTGACCTGGTCCTGGCAGGGCGCGCTGACCGCGTTCTTCTGGGGTTCCCTGGTCCGCGTCGCGCTGCTGCACCACGTCACCTGGTCGATCAACTCCATCTGCCATGCGGTGGGCAAGCGCCCTTTCAAGTCCCGCGACCGCTCGGGCAACGTCTGGTGGCTGGCCGTCCTGTCCTGCGGTGAGTCCTGGCACAACCTGCACCACGCGGACCCCACCTGTGCCCGGCACGGGGTGATGAAGGGGCAGCTGGATTCCAGCGCCCGGCTGATCCGCTGGTTCGAGAAGGCGGGCTGGGCCTATGACGTCCGGTGGCCGGACGCGTCCCGGCTGGACGCGCGACGCGCGGAGAAGGCCGCCGGGGGTGCCGCCCGGCGGTAGCGGGGAAGGCATCATTGACGGGTGGCGATCGACGACAGCAGTACCAGCGGCAACAAAGGCAAGTCTTCCTCCGCGGGGACGCGGCGGGCCCGCCGGGTCCGGATGACCGGTGCGGAGCGCCGGGAGCAGCTGCTGGACATCGGTCGCACGCTCTTTGCCGAGCGGGGCTACGAGGGCACCTCGGTGGAGGAGATCGCGGCGAAGGCCGGGGTCTCCAAGCCGGTGGTCTACGAGCACTTCGGGGGCAAGGAAGGCCTGTACGCGGTGGTCGTGGACCGCGAGATGCGGCAGCTGCTGGACATGGTGACCGGCGCACTGACCGCCGGCCACCCCCGCGAACTCCTCGAACAGGCGGCGTTCGCGCTGCTCGACTACATCGAGACCTTCACCGACGGCTTCCGCATCCTGGTCCGCGATTCCCCGGTGGCCCAGTCCACGGGCACCTTCGCCTCCCTGATCAGCGATATCGCCACTCAGGTCGAGGACATCCTGGGCCTGGAATTCAAGGCCCGCGGCTTCGACCCGAAGCTGGCCCCGCTCTACGCCCAGGCCCTGGTCGGCATGGTCGCGCTGACCGGCCAGTGGTGGGTGGACACCCGCAAGCCGAAGAAGGCCGAGGTCGCGGCCCATCTGGTGAACCTGGCCTGGCACGGCCTGGGCAACCTGGAGGCGAAGCCGCGGTTGATAGGGCATCGGAAGAACTGAGGGGTGGGAGGGGGCGGGGCCCGGGCGGGGGCAGGGCTCCTCGGTCGGGAGTCGCCCGGCGGGGATTCGCGGGTGGGGAGCCGCCGGTCGCGGCGTCCCTGGTGATCATCGTCTGACACACTGGTCGGCCGTCGTCACGTACCGCGCCTCACCAGGAACCACCGGACGGTGACCCGGGTACGCGAGGTGAGACCTCTGCGAACAAGGCGCGCCGGAGCTGGAGCAGCAAGCCGAATGACCGAAATAACGTTCTGCCTTTCCCGGGCAGAGTTCGCGCAGCAGTTCACCGCGCTTCCCGGGCACGAGGCATGGGGTGCTCTCCAGACGGGAAACGGGCGGATTGCCGCCGCATCACCGCTGGCCCTGATGCACCGCCGGGCCGGAAGTGACGACCACGAGCCGGCCTTCGCCCTCACCTCGCCGACGGACCCGGCCCACACCCTGTGCACCGTCGCCCCCGAGGCCGTCGCCGCCGGCTCGCAGACCGCTTATGCGGTGCGGGACGGAAGCGGCCACCTCATCGGCCGGATCGTTCACGAGCGTTCCCCGCTGGGAATTCGCCAGGCGTGGCGCATCGAGGACACGGGCAGGCGGTGCAGCGCGGTCGCCTACAAGGGGAATATCCGCGGCTGGATCGCTTTTTGGGCGTTCTCGCCGCTCTGGGTCGTCCTGGCGCTGATCCACCTCCTCAACGGCGAACTGCGTCCGGGCTCTTGGCTGTGGGGCAAGCCGTACCGCGCCCGCTGGCGCACGCGGACCGACGGCGGCCCGGGGAAGGCCCCCCTCGATTTCAACACCGGCCGCTACCGCGCCGACCCCGGCCTGCTGAATGTGCATCTCCTCTATGCGCAGGCCGCGCTGTACGGCGCATAGCGCCGATAGAGCTCCGAAGGGCGTGCCGCGACGGCGCTGAGCCCGGCGAAACTCCCCCCTTGACCGCCGTCCGGCACGCTGATGGGCCGTCGCCAGATGCCACGCCCAAGGGGAAACGTGGGACAGCCCCCGGGTACGCGAGGGTGAGACTCCCACGGGACGAGGCAAATCGAATCAGGAATGACGGAGTGAGCAATGTCCGAGGTCGCGTTCGGCATCACACGGAACGACGCTGCGAAGGAGTTCTCCGCGTTGCCGGGGTGTGCGGCATGGGGCATCCTGCACCCGGGACGGACCGGGAAGATGGCCCCCGGCCCGTCGCTGGCCCGGGTTCATCACCACCTCACCAGTTCCGAGCAACAGCCGGCCTTCACGCTGACGACCGCGGCAGAGCCTGCGCATTCCCTGTGCACCATCGCCCCTCAAGCCGGCGCCACCGACCGGCAGACCATCTATACAGTGCATGACGGATACGGCCGATTCATCGGCCAGGTGACCCACGAACGTTCCCCCCGAGGAATCCGTCAGGCGTGGCGCATCGAGGACGCGGGAAGGCAGTACAGCGTGACCGCCTACAAGGGGAATATCCGCGGCTGGATCACCTATTGGGCATTCTCGCCCTTCTGGGTCATTCTTGCGTTGCTGGATCTCCTCAACGGCGGTACGCATTCGAGCTGGTGGCTTTGGGACAAGCCCCGCCGCGCCCACTGGCGCACGCGATCCGGCGACAGGCCACGGAAGCCCGCCCTCGACTTCAAGTCCGGCCGATACCGCGCAGATACCGGACTGCTGGACGCGAACCTCATCTATGCGCAGGCAGTGCTGTACGGCGCGTAGCACCAGGCCTGGGCGCCGCTCTCCATTTCACGGATCGCCGCCATGCAGGCACTCGACATCTGGCGACATATCCGGCATAGCCTATAGTTTATTTCTTCATGCCTCTTTTCCATGCCACCTTGCTGCACATTACCCCTCCTTTAACCCTGTACTTTCACCCTGTCGGGCGGTCACGGTACGGTGAGCAAATGTGCCGATCAGGGATCGTCGCACCCAAGAAATAGCTGAGCGATGGGGGAATCGCGCTGTGGCAACAGACTTCAAAATAGATGTCGAGCGCATCCAGGCGATGCTCAAGAAGCTCGCGGATGCGGACGACCGCATGCGGGACGCGCAGCACCGGCTCAACAAGGTGGGCCCGAAGACTCTGGGCACCGATGGTCTCGACGACGCCTGTGACGAGTTCCAGGATCAGTGGGGTGACGGCATCAAGCGGATCGCGGGTGCCGCGAAGGAGATTCACGAGAAGCTCAAGCTGACGCTGGACGCCTATAAGGCAGGCGAAGAAGAGAACGCCAAGATGATGGGCAAGAAGTAACCGCCGGCGCAGCCTGATCGGCTCAACGCGATGCCGAAGCAAAGTTTGATCACACGGGGAGACGCATGTCCTGGCGCAGCATATTCATCGATGACGACTCGGCCTGGCCCGGCGTCAAGTTCAATCCGGCCAAGGGAGATCTGGACCAGATCCAGGCCCTCGCTTCGGATGTGAAGTCCGTCGGCGACCAGCTCGACGAGCTCGACCATATGCTCAAGTCGATCGGCAAGAGCGACGGCGCATGGGAAGGTGAAGCGGCGCAGAACTTCGCGAAGAAGCTCGGCGAACTTCCCAAGTACCTTCACCAGGGCAGCGAATCGATGCACGACTGCGCCAAGGCTCTGCGGGGCTGGCACACCCATCTGCAGGGATTTCAGCACAAGGCCGAAAAGATCGAGTCGGAGGCCGCGGCGACCCGCAAGGACGTGACGGCCAACCGGGAGCACTACGACCGCCTGAAAAAGCGGTACGACGGCCTCAATCTGATGACTGTGGACCCGGAGGACCCCGGGTTCAAGCAGCTCCTCGCCGATATCGACACGGCCACGCACAAGGTCGACAACTCCCAGGACAAGCTGGACGACCTCGTCCGCGAGGCCGAGCGCATCTACGCCCAGTGGAAGGACCGCGCCGGCGAGGCGGAGCGCGCGATTCTCAAGGCGTCGGAGAACCACCCGCCGGACCTCCACTGGTGGAACAGGGCGATCGACGGCCTCAAGGCCGGCTTCCGGGCCTTCACGGACTGGCTGGTCGAGAACGCGGATCTGCTGTCGACCATCTCGTCCGGCCTGGCGGCTGCCGCTCTGGCATGTCAGATCATCCCGGGTGTCGGCACGGCGGTGGGCACCGTACTCGGCGGCGCTTCCGCAGTGTTCGCGGCGGGCGCCATGGCGGGCCACTGGATCGGCAATGCACGGGGCAACGGCACATCGATGTGGAAGGTCGGGCTCGATGCCCTCGGCATCGTCCCGGGCTTCGGTGGGGCGATCAAGTCGGCGAAGGCCGGCTGGGGTGCGGCCGGCGAAGCCGGCGCCCAGCTCGGTGGAAAGCTGGCGGGGGCAGGCAAGGCCCTCAAGGCGGGGAACATCGCCAGGAATACCCCATCGGGCATGGCTGAGGCGTTCTCTGACGGCCTCGGCCAGAAGGGGATGAACTGGGTCTCCAAGACGTTGACCGGGAAAGAACTGCCGGGAGCCCACACCCAGTTGCTCCTCAAGACGCGCTCCACCCTCAATGGCGCCTATCACCACCTCGCCGACGGCGGCGAAACAAAGACCCAGGCGCCGGGCCCGTCCGGCGCCAAGTTCCATCAGACGCTGGCCGCCTGAGGGCTGAGAGGAACGCAAAGTGTCGTATCCGTCCGCCCCCGTCGAAGAGGCCGCCGCCGTTCCGCCCCCAGCGCCGAAGCGGGCCCGGCTGAACATCGGCTGGATCATGCCGCCGTTCGTACGGGAACTACCCGTGGACGCGCCGGACTACGAGACCGGTGCGGAGCAGTTGTACACGCTGGTCACCGATCTGATGGCGGATCGGTCGGACGAGGACCGGTTTCGTTTCGCGCTGGCGCTCGGGTCGCAGATGGACCTGATGTTGGAGGCCAATGTCATCTACGCCGGGCTGTGTTTCCTCGAAGTGGAGGGCCGTCCGAGCGGTTCCACCATCATCGTCAGCCAGATCGAGCACGAGAGCGACGACGACGAGGAACTCCTGCGCACCATGCAGGAGACACTGGAACGGACCCACCCCGACGATGAATACCAGCGCGTGGAACTGCCCTGCGGGCCCGCGCTCAGCCGCATCGGCGCATCAGGCTTCATCATCTCCGCACAGTGGTCGCCCACGGGCCAGGAAGTGGCGGTCCAGCAGTCACAGATCCAGGTGTACATCCCGTTGCCCGGCACGCGCGAGATGCTGATCTTCGCACTCGACTCCCCTTCCAGCGAGGACTGGGACCTGCACTCCGAACTCTTCGCCGAGATCCTCAAAACCATCGACTGGGGTACCGACCAAGAGGTCGAGGACTATCGGGCCATGCGGCAGAGCTCCCCGGCCACGGTCGAGCCGACGGACGGCGTGAAGCAGGAACCGTATTGGCACTCCAGCCGACTGATAGATGCCGTGGCACTGCACGGGAGCATGGGCGGTGGGCAGGTCACCTCCGTGACCTGCGCCCAGTGCTGGGCCAAGGGCCTACGGTCCGCCTGCTCGGCACGGCACGGCTGGTCCATCGGCAGCGTGATGAACGGCGATCTCACGCACGCACTTCCGAGGATCGTCGCCTCTTTCACGGCGCGAGGATGGCAGACAGAGACGGAAAGCTCCGGGAATCGCGTCCGCGTATGTGCCGGGGACGATGTGCCTGAGCAATCGGCCGGTTATGCGTTCACCGCGTCTGTGGACATCGAAGCCGGCACATTCACCGCCGTGGTGACCGCCCCGTGTCACCGCGCCACAGCGGCGCCTGATTCCCTGTTCGGCTGAGAGGAGCTGAGAGCATGCGAGCTGATCTGGAGCAGAAAATCCCCGCGGTACTGCCCGCGGGCGAGGTCTATCTGGGCGGGTTCACCACAACGCGCTCACCATTTGCCAGCGGTACGGATAGCTGTGACGTGCCGCATAAGCGACGGCCAGTCGTACTGGCCGACGGACGGCCGAGTTCGAAAGACTTCCTGGGTAAGTTCGGGGAATTCATCTTCCGGTTCCTGATCGCCGACGTTTCGTCGCCCAGTCAGTTCGACAGGGTGACGGATCCTGCCAAGAGGGCGAAGGCGCAGAAGCGGAAGAAGTCGTTCTTCGGCGGCTGGGACAGTATGGCCGGCCAGTGGCTGGCGGCAGCTCAGCCGCGGGCCAAGGTGGGCGTCGTCACCGCGGTCGCGCTCACCGAAAGAAATTTCCACTTCGTGTACGCGCAGTACAACCGCTGGAACGGGAAACTGGACGAGGCGATCGAACTGGGTCCGGCTTTCCGCCGCGACTGCCTTTCCTGGACCCGTCTGACCGGCGCCCACGACCACGACGTGCAGCTGGGTTTCACCGACGGCTCGTGGGGGACGCTGTTCGGCCCCGGCACAGACGAATGCGCGAAGTACTTCCCGCACACCCTCGGCAAGCGGGACCCCATCCCTTAGCCCTGCAATCGTGGAGCCGTCGGGCGCCTGTTTCCCCGTACCGGCCTGGACTGGCCTGGACGCGTCACCGCTCCGGCGGGCGGAAGGAGTTCCAGTTCGGGTTCGCCGACGGCTCCTGGGGGACGTTGATGGTCCCCCAGGACAAGGAGTTCCTGGCGCTGTTTCCCGGAACGCTCACTTACAAGGATCCCATTCCGTAACCGCCCCCACCGGCTCCAGGAATTCCAGTCGGTTGCCCACCGGGTCGGCCGAGTAGAAACGCCGGTGGCCCGGCAGGTGATCGTCCCAGGTGACGGTGGCGCCGGCGGCGGAAAGGCGGGCGGCGAGGGTGTCGATGCCGTGGACGCGGATTCCGGGGTGGGCCTTCTTCGAGGGGCGGAAGTCCGCCTCGATGCCCAGGTGGAGCCGGGCCGTACCGGCCTCGAACCAGCATCCTCCGCGGGCCGCGAGCGCCGGCGGCTTGGGGGTCTCCGTCATGTCGAGGAGGTCCGCGTAGTAGGCGCGCAGGGCGTCTTCGGTGCCGGGGGGCGCGGCGAGCTGGATGTGGTCGAGGCCGGTGATCACGGCGTATGCACCTCTGGGGGGATGAGTCGGGATGAATCGCTACGTGACGGGACGTTACGGACGGACGGCCCCGGGCGTCAGCGGATTCGCGGATGAGGGGCAGCGGGTCCGCGGGATCAGCTGGTCCGCAAGGGCCGGTAGGGGTCGGCGGGGGGCGGCGGCTAACACCCCGCCACCGGCTTCCGGGCGACGGCGAAGATGCGGCGGAAGGGGAAGACGGTGCCGTGGGGGCCGGTGGGGTAGGCCTTGCGGAGGGCGTCGCGGTATTCGGCGAGGAAGGCGTCGCGGGCGGCCGGGTCGTTTTCCAGGGCGGTCAGGACGGGGCGCAGGGCGGTGCCCTTGACCCAGTCGAGGACCGGGTCATCGCCCTTCAGGAGCTGGACGTAGGTGGTTTCCCATACGTCGGTGGCACAGCCGAGGTCGGTAAGGCGCTCCAGATAATCGGCCGGTTCGAGGATGTGGACGAAGCGGCGGCCGTGCAGGGTGAGCCGTTCGCGCCACTGGGGGGCGTCGCACAGCTCGCCGAGGAGGGCGTGGCTGGGCGAGGTGAAGTTGCCGGGGACCTGGAAGGCGAACGTGCCGCCGGGGACGAGGGCGTCGATCCAACGGGCGAAGGAATCGGGGTGGTTGGGGACCCACTGCAGCGCCGCATTGGACACGATCAGGTCGTAGGTCTCCTCGGGGGCCCAGTCGGCGGCGTCGGCGGGGGCGAAGTCGAGGTGGCCGCCGCCCGCGGTGGGGCCGGCGTGGGCCTCGGCTTCCTTGAGCATCTCCGGGGAGTTGTCGTATCCGGTGATATGGGCGTCGGGCCAGCGTGCGGCAAGCACGGCGGTGACGTTTCCTGGACCGCAGCCGAGGTCGGCGATGCGGGCGGGGCGGTCCGGCCGGGGCAGGTCGGGTATCCGGGCGAGCAGGTCGTGGAAGGGGCGGGTACGGTGCCCGGAGTGGCGGAGGTATTGCTGCGGATCCCAGATGGGTGCGTCGTGCATGATCGAAACCCCTTTGCCGATGCAGGGCTGATACAAGGCTGGCACGGTCGGATTCGGGCCGTCTCGGCTGGAAACCGAGCCCCCGCCGACGATGCCCCATAGTCCAGCGAAATATATCTCGACGTCAAGAGACTTCATGTCGACAGACCCTCTACACTGATCGTCATGGAGGACGAGGTCGATCGACTGGTCGCAGCATGGCGCCGCGAGCGCCCGGACCTCGACGTGGAACCGCTTGAGGTCCTCAGCCGTGTCTCCAGGCTGGCCAGGCACCTTGACCGGGCCCGCCGTATCGCCTTTTCCGAGGTGGGCCTGGAGCCCTGGGAGTTCGACGTACTCACCGCGCTGCGGCGCGCCGGGGCGCCGTATCAGCTCTCCCCCGGGGCGCTGCTGACCCAGACCCTGGTCACCTCGGGGACGATGACCAACCGCATCGACCGGCTCGCCAAGAAGAACCTGGTCGAGCGCCTGCCCGACCCGAGCGACCGGCGCGGAGTGCTGGTCAGGCTGACGGCCGAGGGCCGCGACCGGGCCGACCAGTCGCTGGCCGGGCTGCTGATACAGGAGCGTGCGATCCTCGCCGAGCTCTCCCACCAGCAGCGTGGCGAACTGGCCGGTCTGCTGCGGCGGTTGACCGGGCCGTTCGACAACATTCCGGGATAGGCCGGCTTTCCGGGGGAGGCCAACATTCCGGAGCAGGTCAGGATTCCGGAGTAGGTCAGGGCTGAGTCCGCGCGCACAGGCGCTCAGGGACCGGCGCGCACCGCACTTTTTTTGGTGGAGCGCATGCGACTCACGTGCGCCCCCTAAATCTGCACGCGCCCCTCTGCTCCCCCCTCTCCTCCCCTGTCCCCTTGCCCGCCGCTCGTCCCGTGGGCTTGGATCGCGCCATGAGCCAGCAGCGCGCATCGCACCCGGCGAACGGCCCGTACGGCAAGCGGTTCGAGGGCCGTACGGTCCTGGTGACCGGTGCCGCCGCCGGGATCGGGGCGGCCACCGCCGACCGGCTGGCGGCCGAGGGGGCCGGCGTGCTGCTGCTGGACATCGACGACGCGCGCGGCGAACACACCGCACGGCGGATCCGGGCGGCCGGCGGCCATGCCTCGTACGAGCACTGCGATGTGGCGGACGAGGACGACTGGCGGCGGGCGGTCGAGGCGGCACGGCGGCGCTACGGACCGGTGGACGGGCTGGTCAGCAACGCCTTCCTGCCGTATGTGGCGTCCGCGGGACAGACCCCGCTCACGGACTGGGACCGGCAGCTCGCGGTCAATCTCACCGGCTCCTTCCTCGGCGTGCGCACCGCCCTGGAGGATCTGCGGACGCGCCATGGCACGGTGGTGCTGACCTCGTCGGTGCATGCGCTGATCGGGCTGCCGGGGCGGCCCGCGTACGCCGCGGCCAAGGCCGGGCTGACCGGTCTGGGGCGCCAACTGGCCGTCGAATACGGGCCGGAGGTCCGGGTCAACAGCGTGCTGCCCGGCCCCGTACTGACGGCGGCCTGGGACGGCATCGGCGAGGAGGAGCGGCGGGCCGCCGCCGCGCAGACGGCGGCGCGACGGCTGGGTCGGCCCGAGGAGGTCGCCGCCGCCATCGCCTTCCTGCTCTCCCCCGAGGCGTCCTTCGTCACGGGCGCGAGCCTCGTCGTCGACGGGGGCTGGAGCGTGTACAAGAGCTCTTCGTGAGCCGGCCTCACCGGGGCGGGCCGCGACGCCCGCCCGGGCCTTCGCCCCGTAGGGGGATCCGTTCGACCCGTAGGGGGATCCATGGGCATCCATTTCGGCGGCGACTACAACCCCGAGCAGTGGCCCGAGGAGGTGTGGGCCGAGGATCTGAAGCTGATGAAGGCGGCCCGTGTCACCATGGTCACCGCCGGGATCTTCTCCTGGGCCAGGGTCGAACCCCGGCCCGGGGCCTGGGACTTCGGCTGGTTCGACCGTGTCATGGACGGGCTGGCGGGCGCCGGGATCGCCGTCTGTCTGGCCACCATGACCGCCTCGCCCCCGCCGTGGCTCTCCCACGCACACCCCGAGATCCTGCCCGAGGACGCCGACGGCCGGCGCCGCTGGCCCGGCGCGCGGCAGCACTACTGCCCCTCCAGCCCCGTCTACCGGGCACACGCCCTGCGCCTGGTCAAACAGCTCGCCGCCCGTTACGCCGGCCACCCGGCGCTGGCCATGTGGCACATCGGCAACGAATACGGGTGCCACACCCGCCAGTGCTACTGCGAGGTGTCGGCCGACGACTTCCGGCGCTGGCTGCGCGCACGCTACGGGGACATCGACGCGCTCAACTCCGCCTGGTCGACGGCCTTCTGGTCGCAGTCCTACGGCGACTTCGACGAGGTGCTGCCGCCGCGCTCCGCGCCCACCTTCCCCAACCCCGCCCAGCAGCTGGACTACCTGCGCTTCGGCGACGCGGCCCTGCGCGCCTGCTATCTGGCCGAAAAGGCGGTGCTGGAGCGCCACACCCCCGCCATTCCGGTCACCACCAATCTGATGCCGCAGCACAAGCCCGTCGACGCCTTCGCCTGGTCCGCGCACATGGACGCGATGGCGCTGGACTTCTACCAGGACCCGTACGCGCCCGACGACCACATCCGGGCCGGCTATGTCTTCGACCTGATGCGCTCGGCGCGCTCCGGGCAGCCCTGGATGCTGCTGGAGCAGGCACCGGGCGCGGTCAACTGGCGCCCCCGCAACGGCCCCAAGCCGCCCGGCGCGATGCGGCTGTGGAGCTGGCAGGCCGTCGCGCAGGGCGCGGACGCGGTGCTGTACTTCCAGTGGCGGCAATCGCTGGGCGGCGCGGAGAAGTTCCACTCGGCGATGCTGCCGCACGGCGGGACCGGCACCCGTGTCTTCCGCGAAGTGGCGGATCTGGGGCGGGAGCTGGGGTCGCTGCCGGGCATCGAGGGGACCCGGTCACGGGCCGCGGTGGCGCTGCTGGCGGACTGGCACAGCTGGTGGGCGCTGGAGCTGGACTCCAGGCCGTCGAGCGCGCTGGACCACTCCCGGATCGCGCTGGATCACTACCGGCCGCTGTTCGAGGCGGGCGTGGCCTGCGATGTGGTCCCGCCGCAGCGCGACCTGTCCGGCTACCGGCTGGTCGTGGCGCCCAATCTGTATCTGCTCACCGCGGACAACGCCGCGCGCCTGACCGCCTATGTGCGGGACGGTGGGCACCTGCTGGTGTCGTTCTTCTCCGGGATCGTCGACGCGCACGACCGGGTGCACCCCGGCGGATATCCGGGGGTGCTGCGGGAGCTGCTGGGGCTGCGGGTGGAGGAGTTCTGGCCGCTGGACGAGGGCCGGTCGGTGGGCGTCGACGGCGGGGCGTGCACGGGGCGGGCGGATCTGTGGTCGGAGGTCATCGACCTCGAAGGGGCCGAGGCGGTCGCCCGCTTCACGGACGGGGAGCTCGCCGGGCGGCCCGCGGTGACCCGGCACGCCTACGGGCGGGGCACGGTCTGGTACGTGGGCACCCGGCTCGGTGCGGCGCCGATGCGGGCCCTGCTGGACGGCGTACGGGCGGCGGCCGGGGTCACGCCCGTACTGCCGGGGCTGCCGAAGGGCGTCCAGGCCACCGTCCGCGAGGGTGCCGGCGGACGGTATCTCTTCCTGCTCAACCACGGGGCCGGGGACGTGGAGGCCGTGCTGCCGGGGCCGATGCGGGATGCGCTGGCGGGGGTGGACGGGGCGGGCGAGGGCGAGGGCGGGGCCGGTACCGGGGTCGTCGACCGGGTCAGGCTGGGGCCCCGGGGCGTGGCCGTACTGACCGAGCCCGGCGCGTAGGACGGCGCGCAGGGCGGTGGTCCTGCGCACGGGCGGCGCTCCTGTGATGCTCCCGCGCTCGCGCGCGGGGTCTCAGGCCCACGCACCCCCTCGCACGCCCCCTGCGGCCCCGGCAACTACAGCCCGCACCCCCTCACGGCACCGGCAACTACAGCCCGCACCCCCTCACGGCACCGGCACCGACGCCGACGCCGCCGCCGCGGCCGCCGCCTCCAGTTCGACCGGGCCGACCCCGGCCCGGCGGGCCAGCGCGACGGCCGCGAGGGTGGAGTGCACCCCGAGCTTGCCCAGCACGTTCTGCATATGGGTACGGACCGTGTGCGGCGAGAGGAACAGCCGCTCGGCGACCGCCTTGCGGCCCAGCCCCGCCACCATGCAGCGCAGCACCTCGCGCTCGCGCGGGGTCAGCGACTCCACCAGCCGTTCGCTCTCGGAGCGGTGCTTGCGGGCCGCCGTCAGCTCCCGCAGCACACCGGTCAGCAGCGCGGGCGGCAGATGCGTCTCGTCGCGCAGCACGCCGCGGATGACGGCGAGCAGCCGGGAGAGCGAGCAGTCCTTGGCGACCCAGCCGGAGGCGCCGGCCTGCAGCGCGGCGGCCGCGCGGCGCGGGTCGTCGCGGTCGGCGAGCACGACGGTGCGCAGATACGGATGGCTGGTGCGCAGGCCGGAGACCAGCGCGATGCCGTCCCGCGGCACGGCGCGCGGCACCGCGTCGCGCGGCGCGCCCTGCGCGGGCACCGCGAGCAGCGGCGCGGCGAGGTCCGCGTCGGCGAGCAGCACGTCGAACCGGCGGCCGTCGGTGACCGCCCGGTCCAGATTGCGCAGCGCCGCGGGGGCGCTGCCCGCGGCCGCTACGTCCACGTCCTGTTCCGCGGCGAGCGCGGCCGCCAGGGATTCGGCGAAGATGCGGTGGTCGTCGACCACCAGAACCCGGATGCGTTGCACAGAGACCCCCTGTCTCGGTGAACGGACCATAGCGGGCACGACGCCCGGATTGAAGATCGCCTCAGCCGCACGGCCGCCGCCGTGCCGACATGGCTACCCCACCCCGGGCGCCGTACCCGAACGGTCTCGCCCCCTGATCGGCACCGGCCCCCACCGGTGCAGGGTCCCAGCGTACGGACGGGGTGCGGCAAGGGAAGGTGATTGACGAAACTGCCCCTCCACCCGGGCCGTTCGGCGCCCGCCCGGTGGCCGCGCGCCGCCCGACGCGCCCTACTCGACGCGGTGTGCTCCCGCGCTCGGGACGGCCTCGAAGATCCGCGGGGCGGCGTGGCCGGCCGCCGCGAAGGCCTCGGTGACCGCCGCGCCGACGGCGGGGGCGTCGGCCTCCTCGACGAGCACGATCGCCGAGCCGCCGAAGCCGCCGCCGGTCATCCGGGCCCCGAGGGCGCCCGCCGCGTTGGCGGTGTCGACGGCGAGGTCGAGCTCCCGGCAGGAGATCTTGAAGTCGTCGCGCAGCGAGGCGTGGCCGGCCGTCAGCAGCGGGCCGATGGCGCGGGTGCGGCCCGCGTCGAGCAGCGCGACGACCTCTTCGACCCGGTGGTTCTCGGTGACGATGTGCCGGACCAGGGCCTGGGTGACGGGGTCGTCGGCCAGCCCGGCCAGGGCCTCGGGCAGATGCGCGTACGGCACATCGCGCAGGGCTCGCACGCCGAGCGCCCGCGCGCCACGCTCACAACCGGCGCGCCGCTCGGCGTATGCGCCGTCCCCCAGCTCGTGCTTCACCCGGGTGTCCACGACGAGGAGCCGCAGCCCCTCCCCCGCCAGGTCGAACGGGATCTGACGGCGGGTGAGGTCGCGGGTGTCGAGGAAGAGGGCATGGCCCTCGGTGCAGCAGGCCGCGGCGGTCTGGTCCATGATGCCGACGGGCACACCGACGAAGGCGTTCTCGGCCCGCTGGGCCAACAGGGCCAGTTGCTGCGGCTCCTGGCCGAGCGCGTACAGGTCGTTGAGAGCAACCGCGGTGACGACCTCCAGGGCGGCGGAGGAGGAGAGCCCGGCGCCGGTGGGCACCGTGCTGTCGTAGTGCAGGTCCGCGCCGCCGACCGGCAGCCCGGCCTCCCGCATCGCCCAGACGACACCGGCGGGGTAGCCGGCCCAGCCCGCCTGGGGTTCCGGACGCAGCGCGTCGATGCGCAGTTCGACGATGCCGCCGTCGGCGCCGCCGGAGTGCAGCCGCAGCACCCCGTCGGTGCGGGCCGAGGCGGCGGCGAGGGTGGTGTGCGGGAGGGCGAGCGGCATCACGAAGCCGTCGTTGTAATCGGTGTGTTCACCGATCAGGTTGACCCGGCCTGGCGCCGCCCAGGTGCCCGTGGGGGCGGCGCCGTACACCGCGGCGAAGTGCGCCGCGGTGTACTGGGCGCCGTGCGGGCGTTCGGTGGCCGGCACGGCGGCTCCGTGAGCGGTCATCAGGTCCCCTGTGGTGAGTTGTGGTGGTTTTCCCGGTCGAGGTGCTGGGCGAACTGCCAGGCGTCGGTGACGATTCCGGCGAGATCGGTGCGGCTGGGGCGCCAGCCGAGGCGGTCGATGGCGGTCCGGGCGGAGGCCACCAGCACGGCGGGGTCGCCGCCGCGGCGCGGGGCGGCGATCTCGGGGATGGCGTGCCCGGTGACCTTGCGGACGGTCTCGATGACCTCGCGGACGGAGAAGCCGTTGCCGTTGCCGAGGTTGCAGATCAGGTGCTCACCGGCGGTGGCAACGTCGAGGGCGAGGAGGTGGGCCTCGGCGAGGTCGGCGACGTGGATGTAGTCGCGGACGCAGGTGCCGTCGGGGGTGGGGTAGTCGTCGCCGAAGACGGAGATCGCCTCGCGCTTGCCCTGGGCGACCTGGAGGACGAGCGGGATGAGGTGCGACTCGGGGTCGTGGCGCTCGCCGCAGCTGCCGTAGGCGCCTGCGACGTTGAAGTAGCGCAGCGAGACCGCGGCCAGGCCGTGGGCCGCCGCCTCCCCGCTGATCATGTGGTCGACGGCGAGCTTGCTGGCGCCGTACGGGCTGGTGGGCGCGGTCTCGGCGGACTCGGTGATCGGGGTGGCGGCCGGCTCGCCGTAGGTGGCGGCGGTGGAGGAGAAGACGAGGGTGCGGACACCGGCGTCGCGCATCGCGGCGAGCAGGTCCATGGTGCCGCCGACGTTGTTGCGCCAGTACTTCTCCGGGTCCACGACGGACTCGCCGACCTGGGAGAAGGCGGCGAAGTGCAGCACCGCGTCATAGGAGGGGTCGAGCCACTGGGCGGCGTCCTGGATGCGGCCCTCGATGAAGCGGGCACCGGCGGGGACGCCCTCGCGGTGGCCGGTGGACAGGTCGTCCAGCACGGTCACCTCGTGACCGGCCTGCAGCAGATGCGCCGCAACGACGCTTCCGACGTATCCCGCACCGCCTGTGACCAGGTACTTCTTGCTCACTTGCTCACTACCTCTCGCAGTCGCTCGGCCGCGGCCTCCGGCGGCACATCATTGATGAACACATTCATGCCGGATTCGGAACCCGCGAGAAACTTCAGCTTGCCGGAAGTGCGGCGGATGGTGAAGAGCTCGAGGTGGAGTGCGAAATCCTCCCGGTTCGCGGCGCGCAGCGGCGCCTGGTGCCAGGCGGCGATGTACGGCGTGCGGGCGGCGCCGGCCGCCCGGGGCCCCGGGCTCGTCCCCGTGTCGAAGATCCGGTCGAAGCGCCGCAAGACTTCCAGGTAGATCTGTGGGAACTCGGTGCGCGCGGCGTCGTCGAGGGCGAGCAGGTCGGGGACCCGGCGCTTGGGGTAGAGGTGCACCTCGTAGGGCCAGTGGGCGGCGTACGGGACGAACGCCACCCAGTGCTCGCCTTCGAGGACGATCCGGCGGCCGTCGGCGAGCTCGTCCGCGACCACCTCGTCGAAGAGGTTGCCGCCCGCGGTGGCCGTGCGGTGTGCGGCGAGCGAGGTGAGCATGCGCTCGGTGCGCGGGGTGACGAAGGGGTACGCGTAGATCTGGCCGTGCGGGTGGCCGAGGGTGACGCCGATCTCGGCGCCGCGGTTCTCGAAGCAGAAGACCTGTTCCACGCCGGGGAGCCGGGAGAGCTCCGCGGTGCGGTCGGTCCACGCCGTAAGGACCAGGGCGGCCTGCTCCTCGGTGAGGTCGGCGAAGGAGGCGTCGTGGTCGGAGGTGAAGCAGACGACCTCGCAGCGGCCGCTGTCGCCGGCGAGGGACGGGAAGCGGTTCTCGAAGACGGCGACGTCGTAGTTGTCGGCGGGGATCTCGGAGAAGCGGCCTTCGCGGGAGGGGCACAGCGGGCACTCGTCGGCCGGGGGGTGGTAGGTGCGGGCCTGGCGGTGCGAGGCGATGGCGACGCGGTCGCCGAGCAGCCGGTCGTGACGGACCTCGGAGGCGGTGGCCACGGGGTCCAGGGGGCGCCGGTCGACCGCATCGCGTACGACGTCAACGCGCGAGTCGTAGTAGATGAGCTCCCTGCCGTCAGCCAGCCGGGTCGACGTCTTCTTCACCGGGGCGCTCCTCACCCTCTGACCAAACACAAACAAACACAATGAAGCACAACTAAACAGTGACGTCAATGCGGGGACCGTGGGCGAATCCCCGATGAAGTCCGACCGAACATTCCCGGCATATCGACCGCCTCGATCACGAAAGCGAAACTGAACCAAACAAAAGTATTCAGTTTCCCGAGGACCGCGCGTAGCTTTTTGTGCGTTCCGCTCACACAACGATGTGTCCCCCGGGGGCCGCGCTCCCGACCCGCGAAATGAGTCGCCCATGATCACCATGGCCGAGGGGCTACGGCTCCCCACCAACGGGCTCGATTACACGATCCTGGCCATCTACTTCGTCGTCGTCCTCGGTATCGGATTCGCGGCCAAACGCAGCGTGAAGACGAGCCTGGACTTCTTCCTCTCCGGGCGGTCGCTGCCTGCCTGGGTCACCGGCCTCGCCTTCGTCGCCGCCAACCTCGGCGCCACCGAGATCCTCGGTATGGCCGCCAACGGCGCGCAGTACGGGGCCTACACCGTGCACTGGTACTGGATCGGCGCCATCCCGGCGATGGTCTTCCTGGGCCTGGTGATGATGCCGTTCTACTACGGCTCCAAGGTCCGCTCGGTGCCCGAATTCCTGCTGCACCGCTTCGGGCCGTCCTCGCACCTGCTGTCGTCGGTCATCTTCGCCGTCTCGTCCGTACTGATCGCCGGCGTGAACCTCTACGCCATGGCGATCGTGCTGCAGGCGCTGCTCGGCTGGCCGCAGTGGGTCGCGATCGTCGTCGCCGGCTTCTTCGTCCTGGCGTACATCACCATCGGCGGCCTGTCCTCGGCGATCTACAACGAGGTGCTGCAGTTCTTCGTCATCCTGGCCGCGCTGATCCCGCTGACCGTCGTCGGCCTCAAGCGCGTGGGCGGCTGGGACGGCCTGACCAGCTCGCTGGACTCCTCGCACGGCGACGCGTTCCTGACCGCTTGGAAGGGCACCGGCATCGGCGAGGCCAACCCGCTCGGCGCGAACTGGCTCACCATCGTCCTCGGCCTCGGCTTCGTGATGAGCTTCGGCTACTGGACGACCAACTTCGCCGAGGTGCAGCGCGCGCTGTCCGCGAAGAACCTCTCCGCCGCCAAGCGCACCCCGCTGATCGCCGCCTTCCCCAAGATCTTCATACCCCTGGTGGTCGTCGTCCCCGGCCTGATCGCGCTGGTCATGGAGCCGACGCTGGGCAAGTCCAAGGACGGGCTGCAGTACAACGACGCGATCCCGGTGCTGATGCGGGACCTGCTGCCCAACGGCGTGCTGGGCATCGCGGTGACCGGTCTGCTGGCGGCGTTCATGGCGGGTATGGCCGCCAACGTCTCGTCCTTCAACACGGTCTTCACCAACGACATCTGGGCGGCGTACCTCAAGAAGGGCCGCGAGGACCGCTACTACCTCAAGACCGGACGCGTGGTCACCGCGGTCGGCGTGCTGATCGGCATGGTCACGGCCTTCATCGCCTCGTCCTTCAGCAACATCATGAACTACCTCCAGACGCTGTTCTCCTTCTTCAACGTGCCGCTGTTCGTCGTCTTCATCATCGGCATGTTCTGGAAGCGGACCAGCGCCGCGGCCGGCTTCTGGGGCCTGCTGTCCGGCACGGTCGCCGCGATGGTCAACTACTTCGGCCTCTACAAACAGGGCATCATCGCGATCCCCTCCGAGCAGGGCGCCAACTTCGTCTCCTCGATCGTGGCGTTCGTCGTCGGCGCGCTGGTGATGGTGCTCGTCACCCTGGTCACCAAGCCCAAGCCGGCCGAGTCGCTGGCGGGCCTGGTCTACGGCTCACGGTCGCCCGGCATGGAGGAACTGCCGGCCGAGGGCGACGACACGTGGTACCGCAAGCCGGCCCTGCTGGGCTGGGGCGCGATCGTCCTCGCCGCCGTCTGCTACATCCCGTTCTCCTTCTGAACCTGCCTGAACCTGCCTGAACCTGCGGAGTTGACGCACCATGAGTGACTACCAGCACGAGGTCGAGGAGCTGGAGCGCGAGTCGGCGACCGCCGCGCGGCTCTTCGACGTACGGCGCATCATCGGCGGCCTGTTCGTCGTCTACGGGGTGATCGTCACCATCGCCGGCCTGACGGCCTCGGACGCCGACCTCAAGAAGGCCCAGGACATCAACATCAACCTGTGGACGGGCGCGGGCATGCTCGCCCTCGGCCTCTTCTTCCTCATCTGGCTGAAGCTGCGGCCGGCGGTCCCGCCGACGGCGGAGGAACTGCAGGCGGGGACCGAGGAGGGGCCCGCGGCGGGCTGAACGGGGCGTGGTTACTGCGGGGGGGCGGGGGCGGGGGGGCTGAACCGGGCGTGGCTACTGCGGGAGACGGAGCGGGGGCGGCGGGCTGAACCGGGCGTGGCTACGGCGAGGGCGGGGACGGGGCCGGATCGTCCTGATCCGGCCCCGCCGTGGCACCCTCCGCCGTCCGCGCCCCGGTCCCCGTCCGCGTCCCGGTCCCCGTCCCCGCCGCCGCGACGGGCGCCGCACGCCCGCCCGCCGCCCGGTCCAGCAGCCCGGTCCGCGCCGCCAGGGCCGCGGCCTCCAGCCGTGACCCCACCTCCAGCTTCATCAGCACCCGCTGGACATGCGTACGCGCCGTACTCGGCGCGATGTCCATCCCCGCCGCGATCAGCCGCGTGTCCTCGCCGTCCGCGACCCGCATCAAGACCTCGACCTCGCGCGGGGTGAGCAGTTCCAGCAGCCGCGCCCCCTCGTCGTCCGGCTGCGCCGCGGGGTGCAGCAACTCCTCGAAGGCCTGCTGCAACAGCTGCGGCGCCACCGCCGCCTCCCCCGCCCGCGCCTTCATCATGGCGCGCTCCACGCCTTCGATCCGCTCGTCGTTACGGACATAACCGGAGGCACCGGCGGCAAAAGCGGCGGCGATCCCGCGCGGGCTGGGCACCGGCCCCAGCACCACCACCGCGACCTGCGGCCGCTCCTTCTTGATCCGTACGACCGGGTCGAAGACGCCGGGACGGGCCGGTGCGGCGGTCCCCAGCAGGCACACCTCGGGCGCCCGGCTCACCACCAGCTCCGCGGCCCCGGCGCTCGGCGCGGCCGCCGCCAGGACCCGGTGCCCGCGCAGCTTCAGCGCCGACGCCAGCGCCTCCGCGAGCAGACGATGATCGTCCACCACCATGAGCCGCACGCCCATCGAGCAACCCCCTCCACCCCGGCGGGCCCCGGCGCGACCCCCTGCCGGGCCGCTCGTCCCCGGGAAGCTACACGCTCGGCTGCGATACCGCGCCCCCTACCGGGAAGAAGCCCCCGGAATGCTGGAATCCCGGCCAATCTGGGCTGGTTGCTGCTGTTACGGGGCGCGGGCGGGCCATCGAGCGCGGTCGGCGTTACACCCAGCCGGTGATGTTCGGGTCGCGCTCGACCAACTCGGCGATGCCGGCCTGCTGCGCCCGCGCGATCTGGGCGGCACCGGCTTGCGCACGCTCCTGGGCAAACTTCTCCCAGTTCGCGGGCTGCATGAACATCATGGCGTTGCTGCCGGGGACGACCATGACACCACCGAAGAGCGGATCACCGGCGAACCAGACGCCGCCGTCCTCGGCACCCTTGGGCCACCGCCGCACCGTCGTGGCGTTGACGGCCCGCATACGGGGGGCACCGTGCCGACCGCGGCTGGAGAGTTTGATCGTGTGGATAGTTCCCAGGTACTTCCACTCGTCCCCGTTCCTGTCTCCCCCTTTCCTGTCCACTCGCGTGCGGTATTCGAGCGGATAGGTGTGCAGAACCTTCCTGCACACGTTCAAGCGCCGCCCGTGGCCGACCCTGAGTGCCAGAAAGACCAGCACCCACATGCCGAACGGGATCGGCAGCACCAGGAAGAAGGAATTCGGCGCCCCCAGAGCGTTCAACACCAACGGCAGCGCCATCAGAGAGATACCGAGGACAAGACGGCCGGCGACATGCCGCTTCAGCAGTTTGGAGTTGTGCCTCAGGACCTGCTCGATATCGGGCGCCTTTGGCTGGTTCATCGGGTCCATGAACCCCTCATCCGAAAGCGCCCCTGACCGTCGCAATCACGGAATCCGGCTCCGTCTCCGCTCCGTCTCCGGCTCTCTCCGCCCCTCACGCCTCCTCCGCCAACTCCAACCACCGCATCTCCAACTCATCCTTCTCCGCGCTCAGTTCGCGGAGTTGGGCGTCGAGGCCGGCGACCTTCTCGAAGTCCGTCGCGTTCTCGGCGATCTGGGTGTGGAGGGTGGCTTCCTTGGTGCCGAGCTTGTCCAGTTGGCGCTCGATCTTCTGGAGTTCCTTCTGGGCGGCGCGGTTGACGGCGGCGGCCTTTTTGGGGGCTGCGGTCGGCTGCGCGGGGGCGGGGGTCGCGGCATCGATGACCTGGCGGCGGCGTTCCAGGTACTCGTCCAGGCCGCGCGGGAGCATCCGGAGGGTGGCGTCGCCGAGGAGGGCGTGGACGCGGTCGGTGGTGCGCTCGACGAAGTAGCGGTCGTGGCTGATGACGATGAGGGAGCCGGGCCAGCCGTCGAGGAGGTCCTCCAGCTGGGTCAGGGTCTCGATGTCGAGGTCGTTGGTGGGCTCGTCGAGGAAGAGGACGTTGGGCTCGTCCATGAGGAGGCGCAGGATCTGCAGGCGGCGGCGCTCACCGCCGGAGAGGTCGCCGACCGGCGTCCACTGCTTCTCCTTGGTGAAGCCGAACTTCTCGCAGAGCTGGCCGGCGGTCATCTCGCGGCCCTTGCCCAGGTCGACCCGCTCGCGGACCTGCTGGACGGCCTCCAGCACCCGCAGCGTCGGGGGCAGTTCGCCGACCTCCTGGGAGAGGTACGCCAGCTTGACGGTCTTGCCGACGACGACCCGGCCGGCGACGGGCTGCGTCTCGCCCTGGGTACGGGCCGCCTCGCCCAGCGCCCGCAGCAGCGAGGTCTTGCCGGCTCCGTTGACGCCGACCAGGCCGATCCGGTCGCCGGGGCCCAGCTGCCAGGTCAGGTGCTTGAGCAGCACCTTCGGGCCCGCCTGGATGCTGACGTCCTCCAGCTCGAAGACGGTCTTGCCGAGGCGGGAGCTGGCGAACTTCATCAGCTCGGCGTTGTCGCGCGGCGGCGGGACGTCCGCGATCAGCTCGTTGGCGGCCTCGATGCGGAAGCGGGGCTTGCTCGTACGGGCCGGGGCGCCACGCCGCAGCCAGGCCAGCTCCTTGCGCATCAGGTTCTGCCGCTTGGCCTCTTCGGTGGCGGCGATCCGCTCGCGCTCGGCGCGGGCGAAGACGTAGTCGCTGTAGCCGCCCTCGTACTCGTGGACATCGCCGCGCTGGACGTCCCACATCCGCGTACAGACCTGGTCGAGGAACCACCGGTCGTGGGTGACGACCACGAGCGCGGAGCGGCGGGCGCGGAGGTGGCCGGCCAGCCAGGAGATGCCCTCGACGTCGAGGTGGTTGGTGGGCTCGTCGAGGACGATCAGGTCCTGTTCGGCGATCAGCAGCTTGGCGAGCGCGATACGGCGGCGCTCACCGCCGGAGAGCGGGCCGATGACGGTGTCCAGGCCCTGGGTGAAGCCCGGCAGGTGCAGATCGCCGAAGAGGCCGGTCAGCACGTCGCGGATCTTGGCGTTGCCGGCCCACTCGTGGTCGGCGAGGTCGCCGATGACCTCGTGCCGGATGGTGGCGGCGGGGTCGAGGGAGTCGTGCTGGGTGAGGACGCCCAGGCGCAGCCCGCCGTTGTGGGTGACCCGGCCGTCGTCCGCGCTCTCCAGCTTGGCGAGGATCCGGATCAGGGTGGTCTTGCCGTCACCGTTGCGCCCGACGACGCCGATCCGGTCCCCCTCGTTGACGCCGAGCGAGACACCGTCGAGCAGGGCACGGGTTCCGTACACCTTGCCGACGGCTTCCAGATTGACGAGGTTCGTG
Organism: Streptomyces lydicus; assembly: GCF_004125265.1. Taxonomy (GTDB): domain Bacteria; phylum Actinomycetota; class Actinomycetes; order Streptomycetales; family Streptomycetaceae; genus Streptomyces; species Streptomyces lydicus_C. The sequence goes on along the minus strand of NZ_RDTE01000003.1, from coordinate 5,432,252 downwards.
GCCATTCCGCTCCTGCACTTCTGCGCTTCAGGTCGATCGACCTTCCCAGCGTAGTCGGCGTGGGGAGGAGGACCGCCGGGAGATGAGTATCCGTACCGATGGCGGGGGCGGACGGCGGCCCTAGCGTCAGAGACATGATCAACGACGAGGCTCCGGCCGCCCCTTCCATGTCCGCCCCTTCCGTGTCCGACACCGCACCGTCGGTGACCGGCTCCGCCGCGGCCCGCGTCGTCGCCGGCGTGCTGGTGCTGGCGTTCGCCGCGGTGACCGGGCTGTTCGCACCGTTCCTGGTGATGGCGAGCGACGGCTGCAACGAGGGTGACGCCCGCACGATCTGCTCCGTGGGCGGCCAGCAGGTCGTCGGCAACCTGCCGGTCATCGCCGCCTTCGTTGCCGCCGTGCTGGCGGTGGTGGGTATGAGCAGCCGGGGCGGCGCCGGTCGGGGCTGCCTTCTCGCGGCCCCGTGTCTGCTGGTGGTGGCCTGGGTGGTGTCGATGGCCATTGCGAGCACCTGAGGCGCCGCGCTCCCCGTTGTAACGTGCCGTCATGGCACCGGACATGGGCATGGCGGGTACGGAGGGGATGGCCAGGATGGCGGGCTCGGCAAGTACGGCGGGCTCGGCAGGCGCCATGGGCAGGGCGGGCGCGGCAGTGGAGACGGTACGCGGGCTGGTCTACGGCCCGAGCGGGAAGCGGCTGGATGTCTACCGTCCGGCGGGGGTGGCCGGGCCGCCTGGGGACGCCTCTCCCTCTGGCAAGACCGGGGAGGCCGGGCCGTCCCAGGCCGCGAGGGTGCCCGGGACGGCCCCCACCGTGCTGCTCTGGCACGGCATCGGCCCCGACGAGCGGGATGTGCTCGAACCGCTGGCGCGCACCGCGGCGGCGCACGGGCTGCTGGTGCTCGTGCCGGACTGGCGCTCGGACGCGGCGGACGGCGGCCGGGCGCACCTGCTGGAGTCGCTGGCCTTCGTGCGCAGAGAAGCGGGCGGGCTCGGTGGCGACGGGGAGTCGTTCGTGCTGGCCGGGTGGTCGGCGGGGGCCGGGACCGCGCTGGGGGTCGCGCTGCGGCCCGAGATCGTGGAGGGGTGGCGGCCGAGGGCAGTGGTGGGGGTGGCGGGCCGTTACGACCTGCCGGCGCGGACCACCGGGACCGCGCCGCTGGACGATCTCGCCGCGGGCCGGGAACCGGGCGTACCGGTCCACCTCGTCCACGGCAGCCACGACGCCGTGCTGGACGCCCAATGCTCCCGCGACCTCGCCGAGGCGCTGCGGGCGGCGGGCCGGACGGCCCACGCGGACCCGACGGGCCGAGGGGACCAGACGGACCAGACGGACCAGACGGACCAGGGCGTGGTGACCCTCCAGGAGCCGGACACCGACCACGCCGGCGTGATCATGACCGCGTACGACCCGGCGGCGGACCGCTGTGTCCCGACGACCGCCGAACATGCGGTACGGGCGGGACAGGTGGTGGCCAAGGTTCTGGCCAGGGCTGCCGGCACCGGTGGCGCGGCGTGACACTCCGCCACTCATGGTGCCTCAGCAGCACCAACCCACGCCGGAAGAGCAGGTGTTGAGCCTCTGTCGGCTGACCACCACGGAACATTCCTCTGTGGTCAGCTCAGCGCCTTCTCGATGGCCTCGAAAATGTCGGCGTCGGTCTCCCGCTGCCAAGCCGGAAGATCCGGCCAGTCCGCAACGTAGCCCGGCTTCGGGTCGTCGAAGTGCTTGAACATCTGAGCCGTCCAGCAGGTCGCGACGAAGCGGCCCTTCTGCTCCCGGGACAGCCTGGACGTGTGCCCGTCGCTGACCTCGATGAGTTGCCGCACCTGCTCGTAGACCGCCCCGGCGGCCTCACGCTCCCACTGCGGGGTGTCGTCCCACGGAGTGACGTAGCCAGCCTTGGGCTCCCCGGGGAAATGCTGGTGCACTCCTGCGATCCAGGCTTCCCGGAACAGTCGTGCACCCTCGGTCTGCGACATGCCATCCCCTCTCGTCACGGCGTGCTCAGCGTGGCGATCTCCGCCCCCAGCTCGGCCACGCGGTGGTCGCGGCTCAGGGGGCCGAACTCGTCGCACAGGTCTCGGAGTCTACGGGCGATGTACCCGGAGGAAGAGGCCCGAGCCAGTTCGACGGCTTCCCTCCCGTAGGAGACCGCCTGCTCAGGATCGCGCCGCTTCACGCCGATGGCCGCCAAGTCCGTCAGCACCGCGCCCCTCCGTCGTAGCGACTGTCCGGATGCCAAGGCGGTGTGCTGCAAGGCCTCCCGCAGCGTTCCCTCCGCCAGGTCCAGGCGGCCGAGTCGCACGTACCGCGCACCACGCTCCTCCGCGAGCCGGGATCCGTCGAACCTGAGCCATCCGCCATTGGCGCTTTCCGGGGTGAGTTCCCGAACCTCCTCAGCGCGCCCCAACGCGCGCTCACACGCGTCCAGGTCGCCAAGCCCGGCGTGCGCCTCCGCTTGAACCGAGGCGACCCAATGGCGAGTCGAGAGCGCGTTGTCCCCACGCCCGGCCAACCTCTCGGCCACGCCAAGCATCTGCGCCGCCTGGCGGTAGCGGTGCTCCGACATGTCGACGTAGGCGTGCCGTACGAGGGCACACGCCCACAGGTCGTACGCTCCGGCGTCCTTGCTGATCGACGCCGCGAGTGCGTATGAGGCAGCGGCGTCGGCGTACCGGTTCGCGTCGAACGCCACTTCGCCGGCCAACTGGAAGAGGTCTGCCGCTGCACTGAGGAGTGGGCGCGCGTTGCCACGCTTACCCGCCAGGGCCTCGTTGAGCGTCGTCAGCTGGTCGCGGACAACGGGGTAGACGGATCCCTTGGAGCGCGCCAGTTGATAGACCTGCCAGAGGTGGCTGTTCATACGGGCGAAGTCGGCAGGAGTTCCCCGGCGGACGCCTGCGGCGAGGGCTTCCGCCTCCTCGGCCGGGAGAGCAGCCAGCGCTCCGCTGACGGTGAGTATGCGGAGGAATTCGCGGCGGATCATTTCGTCTGCGTCTCCCGCGTTCAGGGGGGCACTGGGCTGCTGTCCCGGCCTCTGCTCGCTTGCTGCTCGTGCCGGCGTCAGGAGGGCATCCAGCTCGTGAAGGCTGATGCCGAGGGCGGTAGCCAAGGCGCGTCGCTGGGGTGGTTGTGGAACGATCCTGCCGCTCTCCCAACGTCCGACCGTAGTGCGGTCCACGCCGAGTAACTGGGCCAATTTCTCCTGACTGTAGCCCAGGGCCCTGCGCCTTCTCGCCAGTCCCATGGCGGCCCCCTCCCGCAGTCCGACCTGTCCGAAGTGTGTGCACGGATATGCATCAAGACTGCCGCATCGATGCCGTGGAGAACTCCGACTCCAGGCGCTTTTCTGGATGTTGCCCCGGACGAGCAAAGAGCCCCACGGAGGAGTTCGGTAATGACCACGAAAGGCGAGACTCTGACGCGCGAGCCGGACAGCGGTACGCGCGCTCAGGGCCTGGGTGCCGAACAGCGAGCCCTCATGACGCTCAGAGTCTCCCGCGACTCCGGCCGGACGTGGGGCCCTGTGACGGAAGTACAGGAGGGCGAGACTCCGGCGGCCCTCGACAACTCCGGCAGTTTCCCGCCGTGTACCTGCCCGCAGTGCACGGGCCGCGAGCTGCGCTTCGGAGGCTCCTCTCAGGTGGCGTCGCGGTGAGGTGCACGCACTGGCGGCGACTGCCACTGGACCTGGCACGGCAAGCGCGGGAGAGGTCGGCCTCCGGGTGCGTCGACAGTGCCGTGCAGTGCCAACTGTCCGCGCACAAGGACGGTGAGCACTTCGGCCTCCTCGACGACGTGGAGTACGGCACCGCGCTGTGGCTCCGCTGGCGCGGAACGGCCGAAGTGGCGCTGGCCGTGCTCGCGGACTGCCCGGTGGTCGCCCCCGGGCCCGACGGGGAGGGCTGCTGCCTGTTCGCCGGCCACACCGAACAGCACACCTGGCAGGACACCGTGGAAGAGATCCCGTGCACCGGCTGATCACGAGTCCGCCCGCCCTGACCCGGCACCCTCCCCCTCGGCTTCCCACAACGAGAGTTGCGAAGGGTGCGGCGGCAGCGGCTCCGACTCGCCCGGCAAGACCTGCGGGACCTGCAGCGGACTCGGCGCGGTCCACTGCCGCGCGGTTCTTGGGGGCTTACCGATGGCCCGGTACGGCAATGATCCCGTACCGGGCGGCCCGCCTAAAGCACCGTCGCCCCCACCGCCGGAGCCCCCGCCACCCGCACCTGCCGGCAGGTCCCCGACGCCAGCAGGTCCTGGGCCACCCGTTCGGCCGCCTCCGCGTCCTTGACGAGGAAAGCGGTGGTCGGGCCCGAGCCGGAGACCAGGGCGGCCAGGGCGCCGGCCGCGGTGCCCGCCTCCAGGGTTGCGGCCAGGGGCGGGCACAGGGAAAGCGCTGCGGGCTGGAGGTCGTTGGCCAGGGTCGCGGCGAGGGCGGTGGGGTCGCCGGATTCCAGGGCGGCCAGCAGCTCGGGGGCGGCCTCGGGCTCGGGAACGTCCGTGCCCGCCGTCAGGCGGTCGAACTCGCCGTAGACGGCCGGGGTGGACAAGCCGCCGTCGGCGACCGCGAAGACCCAGTGGAAGGTGCCGCCGACGGGGAGCGGGGTCAGCAGTTCGCCGCGGCCCCGGCCCAGTGCCGCGCCGCCGACCAGGCTGAACGGTACGTCGCTGCCCAACTCGGCGCAGATGTCGAGGAGTTCATCCCGCGAGGCGCCGGTGGACCACAGGGCGTCGCAGGCCAGCAGGGCTCCGGCGGCGTCCGCGCTGCCGCCCGCCATGCCGCCCGCGACGGGGATGTCCTTGGTGATGTGGAGGTGGACGTTCGGCTCGATGCCGTGGCGGGCCGCGAGGAGTTCGGCGGCGCGGGCCGCCAGGTTGGTGCGGTCCAGGGGGATGCGGTCGACGTCATGGCCCTCGGCGGTGATCCGCAGGGTGTCCGCGGGGGAGGCGGTGACCTTGTCGTAGAGGCCGACGGCGAGGAAGACGTTCGCCAGGTCATGGAAGCCGTCGGCGCGGGCGGCGCCCACGGCCAGCTGGACGTTGACCTTGGCCGGCACCCGGACGGTGACCGAGGCGGCGGTCGAGGTGGTGGTCGTCATGCCTGCTCTCCCCCGGATTCCTGCTCGGCCCGTGATTCCTGCTCTGCCCGTGATGCCTGCTCTTCGCGTGACTGCCGGATGCCCGGCGCCCCGCCCGGTCCCTTGTGCTCGGCGATCCGCGCGAACTCCTCGACGGTCAGCGCCTCGCCGCGGGCCTGCGGCGAGACACCCGCGGCGACCAGCGCGGCCTCCGCCGCGGCGGCCGATCCTGCCCAGCCCGACAGTGCGGCCCGCAGCGTCTTGCGGCGCTGGGCGAAGGCGGCGTCGACGACGGCGAAGACCTCGTCGCGGCTCGCCGAGGTGTCGATCGGCTTGTCGCGGCGGACGAGGGAGACCAGGCCCGAGTCGACGTTGGGCGCGGGCCAGAAGACATTGCGGCCGATGGCGCCGGCCCGCTTGACCTCGGCGTACCAGTTGGCCTTCACCGACGGCACGCCGTAGACCTTGTTGCCGGGGCGGGCGGCCAGCCGGTCGGCGACCTCGGACTGCACCATAACCAGGGTGCGGTCGATGGTGGGGAAGGCCGCCAGCATGTGCAGCAGCACCGGCACGGCGACGTTGTACGGGAGGTTGGCGACCAGCGCGGTCGGCGCGGGGCCGGGCAGCCCGGTGACGTGCATGGCGTCGCTGTGCACCAGCGCGAAGCGGTCGGCCCGCTCGGGCATCCGGGCCGCGACGGTGGACGGCAGCGCGGCCGCCAGCACCTCGTCGATCTCGACGGCGGTGACCTGGCCTGCGGCCTCCAGCAGGCCCAGGGTCAGCGATCCCAGGCCGGGGCCGATCTCGACGACGACATCGTCGGGCCTGACCTCGGCGGTCCGCACGATCCGGCGGACCGTATTGGCGTCGATGACGAAGTTCTGGCCGCGCTGCTTGGTGGGCCGGACGCCCAGCGCGGCGGCCAGCTCGCGGATGTCGGCGGCGCCCAGGAGGGGGCCGGGATCGTCGGTGGTGCTCTTGGTCATGCCAAAGCCTCGCTGCGCTCGTTCACCCGTGAAGCTTACGGCCGCAGACCGGCCACGGGCTCGCCCCCCTTCTGATGTAGAGCTTCTTGGCCCGGAAGGTCTGTTCCCGGGGGGAGGCGTCCTGCGGACGGCCTTGGCCGCCGAGGGCCCGCCAGGTGGGGACGTCGAACTGGTAGAGCCCGCCGTAGGTGCCCGATGCGTCGACGGCGTGCGGCCGCCCGCCCGTCTCGCACTGGGCCAGCGCATGCCAGGCGAGGTGGTCGGCGCCGCGCACGGAGGTCGGCAGCACCATGGTGCCGAGGTGCACGATCTGCGGACGGGGCGCGTGCACGACCTTGCTGTGCAGCCGCTTCGGCTTCTGCCGGACGCCGTTGACGGTGCGCACCCGATAGGTGATGCGCCGCACTCCGGGCTGCCCCTGCTGGACGACCGACTGGACGCCGCGGGCCAGCCGCGGGTCGGCCCGCAGGATCGTCCGGAAGGGCAGCCGCTCCTCGCGGATCTCCTTGGAGCCGGTGATCCGCATCACGGAGATGGTCTGGCCCTCGCGCGGGAAACTCTCCGGCGGCGCCGAGGTGGTGTCCTGGTCGCGCAGCACGAGGCCGGCCTCGGCCAGCGCCTCGCGGACGGTCGCGGCGTTGGTGCGCACCCGGTGTTCCCGGCCGTCGGCGATGATCACCACCGAGCGCTCGGTGCGGACCGCGAGCTCCATGCCGTGCTGCTCGATGCGCCGGGAGCGGTCGGCGGACAGCACGGCGCCCTCGGCCCGTACGCCGAGCTGGTGGAGCGCGCCGGCGACGGTGTCCGCCGTGGTCCACACCTGGCGGCGCTGTCCGTCGATGGTCAGCACGACCGGGCGGCCGTGCCGGACGACGATCTCGTCACCGCTGCTGAGCCCGGTGCCGGGGGCGGGCGCGACGAGGTCGTGTGCGCCGATGTCGAGATGTTCGGCGGCGAGCAGATCGCCGACGTCGCCGGCGAAGGTGTGCAGGGTGCGCGGGGCGCCGTCGACGGTGAGCCGGACCGCCTTGTCGTGGACGACGAAGGCGGTGGTGCCGCCGGCGAGGAAGGCGACGACCAGGGCCTGCGGCAGCAGCCGGCGCAGCGCTTCGGGGCCCTCGGCGCGACGTCTACGACGGCCGCGCGCGGCGCGGTGGCTGCTCTGCGAATGACTCACGGCGCGCTCCACATGCCACGGGATGCGGTTGACGGCCGGAATGTAGCGGAGTGCGGGTGACTCTCCAAAGTCGGATCGCTACGGAGGGTATCCGTTTTGGCGCCTCGGTGACGGTCCGCGGTGGCGCCGGCGGGCCGTCTGCGGGCGGGCGGGAGGCAGCCGGCGGGCGGGCGGAAAGCGGGCCAGCGGCCGGCGGAATGCGGTGGCGTCCGTTCAGCATCCGAAGGCACGCGGGGGTGCCTTCGGATGTGTGTGGTCAGTGCCCGAAGGCGCGTGTCAGTACCCGAAGGCGCGGGCCGTGTTCGCCGCGACCGCGGTGCCCAGCGCGTCCTCGGTCACGCCCCTGACCTCCGCCATCGCCCGCAGCGTGACCGGAATGAGGTACGGGGCGTTGGCCCGGCCGCGGTACGGGGCGGGAGTCAGGAAGGGGGCGTCGGTCTCGACGAGGACCAGCTCGGGCGGGGCGACGGCGAGGGCGTCGCGCAGCGGCTGGGCGTTCTTGAAGGTGACATTGCCGGCGAAGGACATGTAGTAGCCGGCCGCGGCGCAGATCTCGGCCATCTCGGCGTCACCGGAGTAGCAGTGGAAGACGACCCGTTCGGGGGCACCCTCCTCGCGCAGGATGCGCAGCACGTCGTCGTGCGCCTCGCGGTCGTGGATGACCAGGGCCTTGTCGTGCCGCTTGGCGATCTCGATGTGCGCGCGGAAGGACCGCTCCTGGGCGGCCATGCCCTCGGGCCCCGTACGGAAGTAGTCCAGGCCGGTCTCGCCGACGCCGCGGACCTGCGGCAGGGCGGCCAGCTCGTCGATCTCGGCGAGCGCGGTGTCGAGGGCGCTGTCGCCGCCCGCTGCCCTGGCCCCCTGCCGCGACCAGCCGTCCGGATCGCCGAGCACGATCCGGGGCGCCTCGTTGGGGTGCAGGGCCACCGTGGCGTGCACGCTGTCGTGGGCCGCCGCGGTGTCGGCGGCCCAGCGCGAACCGGCCAGGTCGCAGCCCACCTGGACGACGGTGGTCACCCCGACCGAGGCGGCCTTGGCGAGCGCGTCCTCGACGGTGCTCCCCTGCATGTCCAGGTGGGTGTGCGAATCCGCGACCGCCACCCGAAGAGGTTCGGGCAGCGGCGGCGGGGTGTTCTTGTCCTGCGGTGCCATGGCCGCGATCCTACGAGGGCCGCGGCACCGGCCTCACTTGCGGTGGTGCTGGAACGGGTGCAGCAGGTCGGAGAGGTGCCAGTGGTGGCGCCCGGAGTCCTCCGCGGTGCTGCCGGCGTGGTCCGGGCCGGCCCCGGAGGATGCCGGTGCCTTCTTCCGCTCACTGCCGTGCTGGCGCTGTTGCATGCTCGCGATCGCGTCGGAGACCATCGAGACCTGGCCGGAGCGCATGATGCGTACGACGTTGCTGCCGCAGTTCAGGCAGGTGGGGCAGGTCAACGGGGACGGGACCCGCTCGCCGTCCGCGTAGTAGACGACATGCATCTCGCCCTTGCCGTCGACCTGGTGGACTATCTCGTACGCCTGCTCCCAGCCGTGCCCGCACCTCATGCAGGCGAAGGAATAGGCCTCGTGCGCGGCGGCGTCCGGACGGGCGTTGGGGTGTTCCTGGCCGGTGGCCGAAACGCCGGTGGTGTTCGCGATCTCGCTCATGTGCGCGCTCCTCTTGTCCGCTGGACAAGGTCTTCGGGAACCGTTCGTCCCTCGTCCAGTGGACGCCTTCGGCGCCCACAATGCAGCCCATGGCCGACGCTATTGGCCCAGATTTGGCCGACGGTAGGAAAATCACCTCAACGCGCCGACCTGCGCTTTACCTTTCCGGTCAGCCGTTTACCTTCTGATGAGTCGCTTTTCGCCCGGGGCCGCGCATCAATTCTTCGCGGGGGCTCACGGGGGCCTCGCGGGGTTCCCGGCAGAGCCTTTCCCGGCGTTCTCGACGAGCCCTTCGCGGCGTTCTTCCCTTGGCTTTACGCCGGGCCCTTCTCTGGGCCCTTCCCCGCGCTCTTCTCCGCGTTCTTCGCCGCGACCACCGCGTCGAAGACCTCCCGCTTGGGCAGCCCGGCGTCCGCGGCGACCGCGGCGATGGCCTCCTTGCGGCGCTCGCCGGCCTCCTCGCGGACCCGCACCCGGCGCACCAGCTCGTCGGCGTCCAGCTCTTGCGGTCCGCTCTCCGGGGCGCCCTCGACGACGATGGTGATCTCGCCGCGTACCCCCTCGGCCGCCCAGGGCACGAGGTCGCCCAGCGGCCCGCGCTTGACCTCCTCGTACGTCTTGGTCAGCTCACGGCACACCGCCGCGCGCCGGTCGGCGCCGAAGATCTCGGCCATGGCGACGAGGGTGTCGTCCAGGCGGTGCGGCGCCTCGAAGTAGACGAGGGTGCGCCGCTCGTCCTCGACCTCGCGCAGCCGGGAGCGCCGCTCGCCGCCCTTGCGGGGCAGGAACCCCTCGAAGCAGAAGCGGTCCACCGGCAGGCCGGAGACGGCGAGGGCGGTGAGTACCGCGCTGGGGCCCGGTACGGCGGTGACCTTGATGTCCCGCTCGACCGCCGCGGCGACCAGCCGGTAGCCGGGGTCGGAGACGGAGGGCATGCCCGCGTCGGTGACCAGCAGCACCCGTGCCCCGCCGGCCAGCGCGTCGGCGAGCTCGGGCGTCCTGGCCGCCTCGTTGCCCTCGAAGTACGACACGATCCGCCCCGAGGGCTGGACCTGAAGTGCCTGGGTCAGCCGGCGCAGCCGGCGGGTGTCCTCGGCGGCGATCACATCGGCGGCGGCCAGCTCGGTGGCGAGCCGCGGCGGCGCGTCCGCGATCTCCCCGATGGGCGTCCCTGCAAGTACCAGCGTTCCAGTCACCTGCCCATCCTCCCAGGAGGCCGCCGCGCCCCGATCCGCCGGTGTCCGCCGGTGGCGTCCCCACCGGTCCACAGGCCGCTTCCCTACGATGGGCCGGGTGACGAGTGACACCACCGCGACCGACGCCGCCGCGCAGCACGCCCCGGAGCCGGCCGAAGCGCCCCCCGGGTGGCAGCGGCGGCTGCGCCGCTTCGGGTATCCGGTCCACGCGCAGGGCGATGTCCGCGCGCGGCTGGTGCCCGCCTTCCCCGAGCCGAGCGGCCGCCTGTGGGCGGTGTTCGGTGTGGGCCCGGCCGCCGCGGACCGGCTGGCACGGTGGTCGGGCTGGGCCGGGCCGCTGCTGGTGACGCTGTTCGCGGGGGTGCTGCGGTTCTGGAACCTGGGCAGCCCGCGGAAGGTGATATTCGACGAGACGTACTACCCCAAGGACGCCTGGTCGCTGCTGCAGTACGGCTACGAGGGCACCTGGGCCAAGAACGCCAATGACGCGCTGGTCGGGCATCCGCCGCAGATCCTGCTCTCGCCCGAGCACTCGTACGTCGTCCACCCGCCGATGGGCAAGTGGCTGATCGCGCTCGGTGAGTGGGCGTTCGGGTTGAACCCCTTCGGCTGGCGGTTCATGGTGGCGCTGCTCGGCACCCTGTCGGTGCTGCTGGTGTGCCGGATCGGCCGCCGGCTGATGCGGTCGACGGCGCTGGGCTGCCTGGCGGGCGCCCTGCTGGCGGTGGACGGTCTGCACTTCGTGATGAGCCGGACCGCGCTGCTCGATCTGATCGTGATGTTCTGGGTGGTGGCCGCGTTCGGCTGCCTGCTGGTGGACCGGGACCGCACCCGGGCCCGGCTGGCGGCGGCGCTGCCGCTCGACTCCGAAAGCGTGGCGCACCCGGACGGGGAGGCCGGCGACCGGCTGCGGCTGGGGTGGCGGCCGTGGCGGATCGCGGCCGGGCTGTGTCTGGGCCTGTCCGCCGCGACGAAGTGGAACGGTCTCTATTACCTCGCGGCGTTCGCCCTGATGTCGGTGCTGTGGGATGTCGCGGCGCGCCGTACGGCGGGCGCCCGGCGGCCGTTCCGCTCGACGCTCCGGCGCGATGTCCTGCCCGCTTTCGGGTCCACCGTCGTCCTCGCCCTCGCCACCTATCTCGCGTCGTGGTCGGGCTGGATCGCCACCAAGGGCGGCTACTACCGCGACTGGGCGACCACGCCGGACGGCCGGGCGGGCGGCTGGACCTGGCTGCCGGACTGGCTGCGCAGCCTGTGGCACTACCAGACCGAGGTCTACGCCTTCCACACCGGACTGACCACCCCGCACACCTATCAGTCCAACCCGTGGAGCTGGCTGGTCCTGGGCCGCCCGGTCTCGTACTTCTACGAGGACCCCAAGGCGGGACAGGACGGCTGCACGGCGGCCGAGGGCTGCGCCCGCGAGGTGCTGGCGCTGGGCACCCCGCTGCTGTGGTGGGCGGCCTGCTTCGCGCTGCTCTACGTCCTCTACCGCTGGCTGTTCCGGCGGGACTGGCGGGCCGGGGCGATCGCCTGCGGGGTCGCGGCGGGCTATCTGCCGTGGTTCCTCTACCAGGAGCGGACCATCTTCCTCTTCTACGCGGTGGTGTTCGTCCCGTTCCTGTGTCTGGCGCTGGCGATGCTGATCGGCGCGCTCATCGGGCCGCCGGGGTCAACCGAGCGGCGCCGCACGGTCGGTGCGGTCGGTGCCGGTGTCCTGGTTCTGCTGATCGTGTGGAATTTCATCTACTTCTATCCTCTCTATACGGGTATGCCCATTCCCAAGTCGGCCTGGCACCACCGGATGTGGTTCGACACCTGGGTGTAGCCGGCCGGCCGGCGCGGCCGACCGGGGGCGGTCCGGCGGAAGTTCGACAACTCTGTAACAGCTGCACAACAGCGCGTCACCGGACCGTGCCCTGATCGAGACTCACCACCTCCCCGTGTCCCTTAGAGTGCGGGGCACGTTCTTGTGTGCGTATTCAGGGCCGAGGCTCTGGGAGGGAATCGGTGGCATGCGCCGAGAGGTGAAGTACGGGCTGATCGGCGGATCGGTTGCCCTGGTGGCGGGAGTCGTGGGCGGCTTCACGCTGTTCGGCGGCTCGGACGGGTCTCCGCAGGAGGTCAGGTCGGCGGACGCCAAGTCGGGCGACAAGCCCAAGGTGGCGACCGGCCCGCTGTCGGCCAAGGAGGTCCACACGACGGCACAGGGCTTCCTGACCGCCTGGCAGTCCGGCGACGCGGCCAAGGCCGCCGGGATGACGGACGACCCGGTCAAGTGCAAGGCTGCGCTGGAGGCCCTGGCCAAGCAGGCGCGGTTCTCGAAGGTGGCCGTGACGCCGGGCACGCCGTCGGGCGACAAGGTGCCGTACTCCGTCGCCGCGCAGATCGACTACAAGGGCACCAAGGCGGCCTACTCGTACCGCACGGCCACGACCGTGCAGCGCGACAAGACCACCGGGAAGCCGCAGATCGCCTGGCAGCCGGCGATGCTGCACCCGGGCCTGACCAAGGGCGATCAGCTGCAGACCGGCGAGGCCGAGGCGCCGCCGATCAAGGCCGTGGACCGCAACGGCGCGGAGCTGACCCCCGAGGCGCATCCGGCGCTGGCCGGGGTGCTGGACAGCCTGCGGGACAAGTACGGCGCCAAGACCGACGGCAAGCCCGGGGTGGAGCTGTTCATCCACCGTGCCAAGGCCGCCAAGGCCGCGGACCAGTTGCCCGACAAGACGCTGAAGGTGCTCTCCAAGGGGACCCCCGGCACGCTCAAGACCACGCTGGACGCCAAAATGCAGGCGGCGGCCGAGCGGGCGGTCAAGGGCAAGAAGTCCGCCTCCGCCGCCGCGGTCAAGCCCAGCACCGGTGAGATCCTGGCGCTCGCCAACTCCCCCGCACGGGGCTTCAGCATGGCCACCCAGGGGTCGCTCGCCCCCGGCTCGACCATGAAGATCGTGACGTCGGCGCTGCTGATGGACAAGGGCCTGACCTCGCCGGGCAAGAAGAACCCGTGCCCCAAGTACGTGACCGTCGGCGGCTGGAAGTTCCAGAACCTCAACAAGTCCGAGATCAAGGACGGCACCTTCGCCCAGAGCTTCGCCGCGTCCTGCAACAACGCCTTCATCTCGCACGCCAAGGACCTCAAGGACGACGACCTGACCAATGAGGCCAGGGACGTCTTCGGCATCGGCCTGAACTGGCAGACCGGCATCCCCACCTTCGACGGTGCGGTGCCCGTGCAGCACGACGCGCAGATGGCGGCCTCGCTGATCGGCCAGGGCGGCGTGCGGATGAACCCGCTCAATGTCGCCTCGCTCTCCGCGACGGTCCGGGCCGGCTCCTTCCACCAGCCGTACATCGTCTCGCCGTCGCTGGACCACCGGACGCTCGCCAAGGCCGCCCGCACCATGAAGCCGTCCACCCTCAGCGGCCTGAAGTCGCTGATGAAGCTGACGGCGACCTCCGGTACGGCCGCCGAGGCGATGGCCGGGGTCAGCGGTGACATCGGTGCCAAGACCGGCTCGGCCGAGGTCGACAACCAGAAGAAGCCCAACGCCTGGTTCTCCGCCTACCGCGACGACCTCGCCGCGGCGGCCGTCGTCCCGGCGAGCGGCCACGGCGGCTCCAACGCGGGCCCGCTGGTCCGCGCCATCCTCACCGCCGGCTGACGGACGCGGGGCACCTCCCGGGTGCCCCTCATCTCATCGACCGAATTCCCCTCGCATGGCCCGCACCGCCTTCGCTAGCGTGCGGGCCATGAGCGATTCCCGGTCCGGCACCGCCCCGCAGACCATGCACGACACGGCCGTCGTCCCGCTCGGCCCCGCGGCCCCGACCGAGTACGCCGGCGGCCGGGCCGTCGACGTCCGCGAGCGCACCGCATGACCCCGCTCGTCGTCGCGGCGGTCCTGATGGCCGCCGTCACCCACGCCAGCTGGAACGCCATCGCCCACGGCATACGCGACCAGCTCCTGGCCTTCACCCTGGTCGGCGGCGGCGGTGCGCTCTGCGGCCTGGCCATGGCCGCCGTCACCCCGCTGCCCGCGGCCGGCGCCTGGCCCTTCCTCCTGGCCTCCAGCGTGCTGCACATCGTCTACCAGGCCCTGCTCATGCAGTCGTTCCGCCTGGGCGACTTCGGCCAGATGTACCCCATCGCCCGCGGCACCGCGCCCCTGGTCGTCACGGTCCTGGCCGCCGTCTTCGTCCACGAGGTCCCCAACGGCTGGGGGCTGGCCGGTGTCGCCCTGGCCTCCGCCGGGCTGGTGGGCGTCGCCCTCTGGGGCATCCGCGGTTCGGGCACCAGGCCGCACTGGCCGGCCCTGCTCGCCGCCCTCGCCACCGGCCTGGCCATCGCCTCCTACACCACCGTCGACGGCCTGGGCGTCCGCGCCTCCGGCACCTCCCTGGGCTATATCGCCTGGCTGATGATCCTCGAAGGCATCGTCATCCCCGCCTACGCGCTCGCCACCCGCCGCCGCCAACTCCTCACCGAACTGCGCCCCATCGCCCTGCGCGGCATGGCCGGCGGTGTGCTCTCCGTCTTCGCCTACGGCCTGGTCCTGTGGGCGCAGACCCGCGCACCCCTCGCCCCCATCGCCGCCCTGCGCGAATCGTCCATCATCGTGGGCGCCGCCATCGGCGCCCTCTTCTTCAAGGAACGCTTCGGCGCCCCCCGGATCGCCGCGGCCGGCCTGATGGTCATCGGCATCGGCCTGATGCTCCACACCGGCTGAGCGAGCGGCGCCCCACACCCAGGCGGCCCGCAGCGCCCGCATGAACGCGCGCTGCGTCAGGGGAGCAAAGGCGGAGCGCAGCGGAGCGTAAAGCGAAGCAGTCCGAACACCCATCCCGGAGGCCCCGAACCCGGCACCCCTCACTCAGCCGGGGCCCCACCCCACACACCCACCCCCGCCGAAGGCGGCAACCCCACGACAACCAACCCCGCTGCCGCCGAAGGCGGGAAAGAACAACAGAAAGAAAAACGGCGGGTCACCCGGCAACGTGGGAAGTCACCGCCGCGGCGGAACGGCAACGTGGGAAACCGCGCGCAACAGCGCCTGCGCACGAGGATCCGCCGTAACATTCCGCTGCATCCCATTCGTGACATACCCGAACGCAAGCCCCGTCTCCGGGTCGGCGCAGGCGAGCGCGCCACCGCGGCCGGGGTGGCCGAAGGAGCCGGGGGCCAGGAGCGGCGAGGCCGGGCCGTGGAGCATGAAGCCCAGGCCGAAGCGGGTGGGGACGAGGAGGGTGCGGTCGGGCCCCGCGGACTCCTCGGTCCGGGCGAGGGTGAGCGTCGCGGGCGCGAAGAGCCGGGGGTGGCCGTCGACGGCCCCGATGAGCGCGGCGTAACAGCGGGCCAGCGAACGGGCGGTGGCGATACCGCCGGAGGCGGGCAGCTCGGCGGCCCGGTAGGCGGGGTCGTTCTCGTCGGGCGCCGGAGTGATCGCGGCGAAGGCGCGACTGGTGAGCGAGTCCGGATCGGCGTAGGCGTCGGCGACGGACGGCTTCGGGCGCGCCCGCAGGCCGGTCGCGGCGGGCGGGGCCGGCGCCGCGACGGCGGCGACTCGTCCGACGCGGGACTGCGCCGCCTCGGGCAGGCCGACCCACAAGTCGAGGCCGAGCGGCCCGGCTATCTCGTCGGCGATCCAGCTGCCGACGCTGCGGCCGGTGACCCGCAGCACCAGCTCGCCGATCAGCCAGCTGTAGGTCTGCGCGTGGTAGCCGTGGTCGGTGCCGGGCTCCCAGAAGGGTGCCTGGGCGGCGAGCGCGGCGGGGCCGCTGACGCCGTCGATGGCCTGACCGGGGGTGAGCGGGGTATCCAGGGCCGGCAGTCCGGCGCGGTGCGAGAGCAGATGGCGGACGAGGACGCGTTCCTTGCCGGCGGCCTTGAACTCGGGCCAGTACGTGCCGACCGGCGCATCGAGGTCGAGCTGTCCGCGCTGGTGCAGCAGCAGCGGGACGAGGGCCGCGATGCCCTTGGTCGCGGACCGGATCACCTGGGCCGTGCCGGCCTCCCAGAGGGCCGCGCCCGCCGCGTGCTTGCCGGCGTCCCCGTCCTTGGTGCCGCCCCACAGGTCGACGACCTTGCGCCCGTGCCGGTACACGGCGACCGCCGCGCCCCGCTCGCCGCGCCGGGCGAAGTTGGCCATGAAGGCGTCCCGGACCGGCTCGAAGCCGTCCTCGACCGTGCCCTGGACGTCCACCACTGGTTCCTGCTTCCCACTCATCCGTCGCATTCGTGACCCATCCATGGTGCAACGCGCGGATCAGTGCTGATGACCAGGACCGCACCCCGTGGCCTTCGTCACACGGGTGCGCCGGGGCCCGGATCTCACCGGGGTGGGGCCCGGCGACGGGTCACCGTCAGCCCGGCGACGGGTAGTCGTCGGGCCGGTGGCGGGTAGTCGTCGGGCCGGTGGCGGGTCGTCGTCGGCCCGACCGCAGGTCACCGCGGAACATCGACCGACCGCGGATCGAAGCCGAAGGGCAGCTCCAGCCGGTGGGTGCGCATCAGTTCCTCGTCGCACAGCAGCTTCTGGGTGGTCCCGTCGGCCACGAGCACCCCGTCGGAGAGCACGACGGACCGCGGGCACAGCTCCAGCGCGTACGGCAGGTCGTGCGTGACCATCAGGACGGTGACGTCCAACGACCGCAGGATGTCCGCGAGTTCACGGCGGGAGGCCGGGTCGAGGTTGGAGGACGGCTCGTCGAGGACCAGGATCTCGGGCCGCATCGCCAGCACGGTCGCGACGGCGACCCGGCGGCGCTGCCCGAAGGAGAGGTGGTGCGGCGGACGGTCGGCGAATTCCGCCATGCCGACCCGGCCGAGCGCTTCGGTGACCCGCTCCTCCAGTTCGGCACCGCGCAGTCCCGAGGAGGCCGGACCGAAGGCGACGTCCTCACGGACGGTGGGCATGAACAGCTGGTCGTCGGGGTCCTGGAAGACGATGCCGACCCGGCGGCGGATCTCCGCGAGGTTCGCCTTGGCGACCGGGAGGCCGGCGACCTCGACGGTGCCGGCGCCCGCTTCGAGGATGCCGTTGAGGTGCAGGACGAGGGTGGTCTTGCCGGCGCCGTTGGGCCCGAGCAGCGCGACCCGCTCGCCGCGGCCGACGGTCAGGTCGACGCCGAAGAGCGCCTGGTGGCCGTCGGGGTAGGCGTAGGCGAGCCGGGAGACGGCGAGGGAGGGGGCGGGTGCGGTGGTGCTCAAAGGGTCCATCCCAGGAGGCAGACGGCGAGCGCGGCGAGGGGGAGGGCGGCCGCGCCCGTCCATTGTGCGCGGGTGGTGGTGGCCTCGCCGACCTGGGGCATGGTGCCGGTGTAGCCGCGGCTGACCATGGCGAGGTGGACCCGCTCCCCGCGCTCGTAGGAGCGGATGAACAGCGCGCCGGCCGACTTGGCGAGCACGCCCCAGTGGCGGACGCCGCGCGCCTCGAAGCCGCGGGAGAGCCGGGCGATCCGCATCCGCCGCATCTCATCGGTGATCACATCGCCGTAGCGGATCATGAAGGAGGCGATCTGGACGAGCAGCGGCGGCATTTTGAGCCGCTGCAGGCCCAGCAGGAGTGCGCGCAGTTCGGTGGTGGCGGCGAGCAGCACGGACGCGGCGACGCCCAGCGTCCCCTTGGCGAGGATGTTCCACGCGCCCCACAGCCCCGACTCGCTCAGGCTCATCCCGAGGACCGCGACGCGCGGCCCCTCGGCGACGAACGGCATCAGCAGGGCGAAGGCAACGAACGGCACCTCGATCAGCAGCCGCTTGAGCAGGAACCCGGCCGGAATCCGGGCGGCCCCCGCGGCGGCCGCGATCAGCAGCGCATAGAGCCCGAACGCCCAGACGGCCTCCCGCGGGGTGGAGACGACGACGAGGACGAAGCAGAAGACCGCGGCGATCTTGCAGTGCGCCGGCAGGGCGTGGACCGGTGAATGTCCGTGCCGGTACAGCTTGTGCGCATGGCCGGCGCCCATCTCAGGCACTCTCCGAGGAACGCCCGGTGCCCGCAGCCTGCCGCTCGCCGCTGCCCGCGCCCGGCTGCTCACCGCTGTCGGCGTTCCTGCGGCGCCGCAGCACGACGAACACGCCGGTGCCGACGGCGAGCGTCGCGCCCACCCCGATCACACCGGCGAGGCCGCCGGCCAGGCGCGGGTTGGTGATGTCCTTGACGCTGTAGTCGGCGAGCGGGGAGTCCTTGGCGGCGTGGTCCTTGGCCTTGGCGTCGATGCCCTGGTCGTGGGCGACCTTCTCCAGGCCGTCGGGGCTGGCGGAGGCGTAGTAGCTGATGCCGCCCGCGCACACCAGGGCGGCGGCGAGCCCGGCCAGCCAGACCCGGCGGACGGAGCGGCGCGGGGCCGCGGAGACCGCGGAGGCGCCTGCGGGAGCGGGAGAGGTGGAGGCGGGGGCGGGAGCGGCGGGCCGGGAGGGCGCGTCGGCAGCCGTGGCCCCACCGGCCGGCGCGGACCCGTCGGCAGGCGCGGACTCGCCGGCCGGCGCGGCGAGCGGCGAGGTCCGCAGCTCCAGCGGCTTGGCCAGGCCACGTGCGCCGTACACCAGGTCGGGGCGTACGGCTATCACCGCGCCGACCGTCAGGGCGGTGATAGCCGCCTCGCCGATCCCGATCAGGACGTGGACGCCCACCATCGCGGTGAACACCTTGCCGATCGGCACGTCCGCGGTCCCGCCGAGCGCGTAGATGGCGGTGAAGGCCACGGCGGCGGCCGGCACCGACACCAGCGCGGCGACGAACGAGGCCACGGTGACCGAGCGGCGCCGCCGCGGCAGCACCTTCACCAGCCCGCGGAACAGCGCGTAGGCGACCACGGTCGTCACGATCGCCATATCAGTGATGTTCACACCCAGCGCGGTCAGCCCGCCGTCGGCGAACAGCACGCCCTGCATCAGCAGCACGACGGAGACACACAGCACACCGGTGTACGGGCCGACGAGTATCGCCGCCAGCGCTCCGCCCAGCAGATGCCCGCTGGTGCCGGCGGCGACCGGGAAGTTCAGCATCTGCACGGCAAAGATGAACGCCGCGACCAGTCCGGCCAGCGGCGCCGTACGCTCCGCGCCCGAGACACCGCCCGCGCCCGCGCCCGCACCCGCCAGCTCGCGCCGGGCGCCCCGCAGACTGACCGCGACCGCGGCGGCGGCGACCACACCGGTCGCGGCCGACACCGGCGCGTTGATGAATCCATCGGGTACGTGCATCTCAGGCTTCTTCCGCTTCAGGCTCTGCAACCCACCAATGGTGGTGTCTCCTGCAAATAACTTGCAAGAGCGCCCATGATGCGAAACGGCCACGGCGCGCGCAAAGCCGGGTCCCACCTGCACCCCTCTGCACACCCTCCCCCAGAGGCGCATACGTACGAATAAGCGGGGTGCCGACCCTGCCACTCGCACGCCCCCGCACGCCTCCGTACGCCCCTTACGCCGCCGTACGCTCCCGTACGCACCGCGGCCCGGCGACCGCCCCCGTCCCCACGGGAGGCCGTCGCCGGGCCCTCTGGATGCACCGGCCGGAAGCCGGAGCGGTACCGGCCCGTCAGACGCGAGCCGGTTCGCGTGCGGCGCTCGGATCCGGCCCGTCAGACCTGCCGGTACCGGCACCGGCACCGCTGCCGCCGTCCCCCTCGCCGTCACCGTCACCGTCGCCGAGCTGCGTACGCAGCCCCTCCCCCTCGACATCCACATTCGGCAGGACCTTCTGGAGCCACCGCGGCAGCCACCAGGCGGAGCGGCCCAGCAGCGCCAGGACCGCGGGGACCAGGGCCATGCGGACGATGAAGGCGTCGAAGAAGACGGCGACGGCGAGCCCGAAGCCGATCATCTTGATCATCGAGTCGGAGGAGCCGATGAAGCCGGCGAAGACGCTGATCATGATGACCGCGGCGGCGGTGACCACCCGCGCACCGTGCCGGAAGCCGGTGACCACGGCGCCGCCAGGACGCTCACCGTGCACGAAGGCCTCGCGCATCCGCGTGACGAGGAAGACCTCGTAGTCCATCGCCAGCCCGAAGACCACGCCCACCATGAAGATCGGCATCATGCTCATGATCGGGCCGGTCTGCTCGACCCCGAACACGTCGGCCAGCCAGCCCCACTGGAAGACGGCGACGACCGCACCGAGCGCCGCCACCACCGAGAGCAGGAAGCCGAGCGCCGCCTTGAGCGGGACGAGCACCGAGCGGAAGACCACCATCAGCAGCAGGAAGGCCAGGCCGACGACCAGCGCGAGATAGGGCACCAGCGCGTCGTTCAGCTTCTGCGAGACATCGACATTCATCGCGGTGGTGCCGGTGACCAGGGTCTTCGCCCCGGTGTCCGTGGCGATGCCGCTCGCCGTGGACCGGATGTCGTGCACCAGGTCCTCGGTCCCGACGCTACTGGGCTTCGACTTCGGGACGACGTTCAGCATCGCGGTGTCGCCGGCCTTGTTGAAGGTGGGCGGGGTGACGACGGCGACGTCGTCCAGCTTGCCGACCTCCTTGGCGACCCGCGCGGCAGCGGACTTGGCGCTCTGCCCGTCGTGCGCGTCCCGCCCGTCGACGACCAGCATCAGCGGACCGTTGAAGCCCGGCCCGAAGCCGTCCGACAGCAGGTCGTACGCCTTGCGCTGGGTGGTGTGGGTGGGCTGCGAGCCGTCGTCCGGCAGCCCCAGCTCCAGCGAGGCCGCGGGGATCGCGACGACACCGAGGCCGACCACGCCCGCGAGCAGCACGGAGACCGGCCGCCGCAGCACGAAGCGCGCCCAGCGGGTACCCATATTCGGCCGCTCGGCGAGACTCGCGCTCTCCGACTCACCCGCCTCCTTAGGGGCCTTAGGGGCCTTAGGGGCCCTACGAGCCTTACGGGGCAGCACCCGCGCCCCCGCGAAGCCCAGCAGCGCCGGGATGAGGGTCAGCGCGATCAGTACGGCGATGACGACGGTGCCGGCCGCGGCCAGGCCCATCTTCGTCAGCATCGGGATGTTGACGACGGTGAGGCCGACCAGCGCGATCACCACGGTCAGCCCCGCGAAGACGACCGCGGAGCCCGCGGTGCCCACCGCGCGTCCGGCGGCCTCCTCGCGCTCGCGGCCCTCGGTGATCTCGGCGCGGTAGCGGGAGACGATGAACAGGGCGTAGTCGATGCCGACGGCGAGGCCGATCATCGTGGCCAGCGTCGAGGTGGTGCTGGAGAGGTCGAGCGTGCTGCTCAGCGCGGTGATGGTGGAGACGCCGATGCCGACGCCGATCAGCGCGGTCAGCAGCGGCAGCCCGGCCGCGATCAGCGCACCGAAGGTGATGACGAGGACCACCGCGGAGATCACGATGCCGATGACCTCGGTCGCACCGGTCTCGGGGATGGCCTGCAGGGCGTTGCCGCCGGTCTCGACGGTCAGCCCGGCAGCCCGGCCGTCCTTGGCCGCGTCCTTCAGGGCGTCCTTGGAGGCGTCGGTCAGTTCAAAACCGGTGACCTTGTAGGAGACCTGGGCGTAGGCGGTGCGGCCGTCCTTGCTCAGGGTCTTGGCGGCGTACGGGTCGGCGACCCGGTCGACCTGCGAGGAGCCCGACTGCAGGGCGTGCACGGTCCGTTCGACGGCCGCCTTGTTCGCCGGGTCCTTCATCGTCTCGCCCGCGGGGGCCTTGAAGACCACCCGGGCGGTGGCGCCGTCGGCGTTCGTACCGGGGAAGCGCTGGTCGAGAAGGTCGAAGGCACGCTGGGCCTCCGTGCCGGGGATCGAGAAGGAGTCGGCCGCGGGTGCGGCGGCGGTGGCGGCCCCGACACCGGCGACTGCCAGCAGGGCCACCCATATCAGGGCGACGAAGCGGCGCCGCCGGAAGGCGAAGCGGCCGAGCTTGTAGAGGAAGGTGGCCATGAGACCGGGTGCTCCCGTCGGATGAAGGGCGTACTTGGGCGTACAGAGGCGTGCGCCATCACCCCGGCGACGAGAGCGGCGTGCCGGGTACGAGGACTGGAATGAAAGGGGAGTGTGGGGCGGGCGGGATCAGACGCCGAGGGCGGGGAAGACCACGGCATCGAGATAGGCGGAGAGGAACGCGGCATCGGCGCAGCGGTCCTCGATGAGCTGCTGGGCGATGAGGGCGCCGACGAGCATGTGCGGCGCGAACTGGAGCGCGGGACATCCGGCCGCGATCTCGCCGCGGTCGATGGCGCGCTGCAGCATCGCGTTCAGCCCGGTCACCTCGGGGTCGAGGAGGACTTCGTGCAGGGCCTGGTGGAGCTCGGGGTTGCCGTGGATGGCCATCCCCAGCCCCCGCATCAGGGCCGCGTCCTTCTCGACCTGCCCCGCGTTGTCGGCCCGGCGCACCAGCTCGGCGAAGTCGCCGCGCAGGGTCCCGGTGTCGATGTCCGCGGTACTGACCGGCTTGCAGTGCCGCAGCGCCCTGGCGACGAGCTCCGGCTTTCCCTGCCACTGGCGGTAGAGGGTGGCCTTGCTGGAGCGCGTACGGGCGGCAACGGCATCCATGGTCAGCGCGTCATAGCCGACCTCGCGCAGCAGATCGAGCACGGCATTGAAGAACTCGCCCTCCCGCTCGGGAGTCAGCCGGCTGCGCCCCATGACACCTACCTCCTGGTCGGACCGTACGCTCGCGGCCACCTTACCGACGGCAACTGCGAACGAAACGGTTTCGTACACCTCGAAGATAGAGCCACCCCGAGCGAAACGGAAGCGTTTCGCTCGTGGCCTGCGTCACCGGGGCGACCCTCAGCATTTGAGGACCATCTCGGCCCAGACTGCGAAGCCGCCCTCCAGATTCCGCTGCCCCCAGCGATCGGCCAGCGCCTCCACGATCAGCAGCCCGCGCCCGCCCTCCTGCTCAGACCCCGGCCTCACCGGCGCGGCCACACAGCCCAGCCCCTCATCACTCACGCCGATACACGCGGTCCGCGCGGTACGCGAGAGCGCGACGGCAATGAGGCGGCTGTCGCTGTACTTCAGCGCGTTGCCGACGAGCTCCCCGGTGATCAATTCCAGCGCTTCCACCTGCTCCGGGGCCACCCCCCACCAGCAGGCCATGGTCCGCACGTAATGGCGGGCGGCGCACGCGGAGGAAAGGTCCCCACCGGGGAGCGACTGCAGGCCCAACGCCTGGAGTGGGGTGGACGACTGCTTCAACGCGCGCCAGAGGGCATCCGTTAACTGACCGTCCGGGGAACCGAGTTCAGGTTCCGGATCCCGCCCGAAGTCGGCGCATACGTCAGGCGTCTGGTCGAGCGGCCCACCTGCCCCGCCGGGCCGCATTGCCTCCAGCCGGTTGACGAGGCGGGACACCGGGCCGGCGCCGTCCGTGGACAGATAGCTGGGCCGGCCATCCTCCCCGACCCAGGGCAGCCGCCGCAGCGAAGCGTCATCGGCATTCACCGCGCCACCTCCATGTCGCGCATGCCATATGCGGTAACCCAAAGCGTGCGGAGCTGTCGCCGATGCCGTCGCTCGTGCCGCTGTTCGCGGGTGAGCAGGTAGGGGCGGATCATGGCCGTTGCCCGGCCGTCGATGGGGGTGTCGGTGGCGTAGGGGCCGGGGCGGCGGGGCGCCGTCGCAACGACTGTCGGCCGGGCGGCGCGGGCCGGGCGGGAAAAATGGCTCAGCGCTCCGGCACGGTGTCGGCCACGTGGGGCGATCAGAGACCGCAGTCGGTTGATGACGTGCGCGTACTGGCGGTGCATGACCTCAACTCCCTTTGCAGAGTCAGCATCGATACATCGCAAGAAGACTGCCATTGGATTCCAATGAATAGCGGACTCATAAATGGAGTTCATCAATGTGGGTGACGAGCAATCCGAGGGTGCCCGTGTCGGCCAATGGCTGCGTACGCTCGCCGTGTTGGGCCGTCGCCGAGCGTGACAGCGAATGGCGAGCGAGGAGGAAGGGGTGGGGATGACCGCGACACTCACAGGACCGGCAGGGCGCATGCAGATCGCCCGTGGCTTGATCTCGTTGCGCGAGCGATGCGGCTTGACTCAAACACAGGTCGCCGAGCGGGCTGGGGTCAGCAAGGCGACAGTGAGCCGTTACGAGATGTGGCAGGACCGCGCCAGGATCCGGTGGGCCACGGTGAAGGCGATCGCCGACGCCTGTGACGCTTCTGCGAGTGAACGCGACGCCCTGGTCCGAGTCGCGCGGACCCAGACCGACGGCTGGTGGGTCGGAAACAGCGCGGTGCCGGAATGGATGGACCCGCTGGTGTCCTTCGAGCACGAAGCCGAGTACGAGCACCTCTGCGCCAACACCGTCATCCCTGGTCTGCTGCAGACGCGGGAGTACGCCCTCGCCATCCATCAGGCGCGCGAGGTGCGCAGCCCGAACGATGTGATCGAGCGGATGGTGGACGCCCGGATTCAGCGCCAGGGCATCCTTCGACGGGAGCCTCCGCTGCACGTGTGGGCTGTGTTGGATGAAGCCGTTATCCGCCGGGCCGTCGGCAACTCAACGGTGATGGCCCAGCAGTTGGACCACCTCTACGAGATGGCGCAGAGCCCCACGGTTGAGATCCAGATCCTGCCTTTCAGCGCTGGCGCCCATGCGGCAGGCGCGGGCGACTTCGTCATCCTCGGCAGGAACGACGAACGGAACCCGCTCAACTCCATGGCCGTGGTCTACATCGAGATGCGTCGACGCGGGCTTTATCTCGATGAAGCCGAAGACGTGTCCGGTTATAAGCTCACCTTCGACTACCTTCGCTCACAAGCAGCCGACACCTCGGCGTCGTTGCGGCTGCTGACCAAAGTACGACAGGAGCTGTCTCATGACTGATCGCCCACTGTCCGGCATAGAAGTACCGGCTCCCACTTGGTTCAAGAGCAGTTACAGCGGCGGCGAAGGCAACGCATGCCTAGAGGTCGCACATGCCGGGAAGCGGGTCGCCATCCGAGACTCCAAGGCCCCGGGTGGGCCCGCGCTGGAATTCCCGGTTGCGGCGTTCGCGGCGTTCCTCAACGAGGTGCGGCACAACGGCACACCAGGGCTGATCCATGACTGATCGCCTGCCGTTCCGGAGCGACATTCCGGCCTCCGCCTGGCACAAGAGCAGCTACAGCGCCGCCAACAACGAGTGCGTGGAAGTCGCACGTGCCAGAGCATGGGTCGCCGTCCGCGACTCCAAAGCCCCGGACGGCCCCGCATTGGCATTCCCGGCGGCAGCCTTCACGGCGTTCGTCGACGAAGTGCGAGGGGCCTCGGCCGGCGGCCGCCCGGTGTGACGTCTCAGCGTGCCGGGACAGACGGCTCGTGGCGAAGGGGGTCTCCCGTCGGTGGGAGGCCCCCTTCGCCACGTGAGGACCGGGTTCCGTACCTCGATTTGCGGTGGCCGCCTCGGGCCAAAGCGCAGTCAAGTCGTGTACTCCAGCTCCGCCATGGCGACCCGATGCACCCGAGCCGACGCCTTCGAAGGCCGTGTGGGAGCACGCCGCCCCGGGCCCGCTCGGACGTGCCCGATGCCCACGCATTCAGGCTTCAGGCACTCCAGTGGAATGTTTATAGGGTAAACGGTCGTGCAATACGGGCCGCTATGGCCGGAATCTGTCTGCTGACTGTTCCCCTTGTCAGGAAATAACCTGCCCCGGCACACATCGCGTACGACGCATGTGAAAGGAAACCCGTGAGTCAGTTGTCGCGAATCAGCAGACGTACCTTGGCACTTGCGAGCGCCGGCCTCCTGTCCGTGGGACTCGGCACGGTATCGGCCACCGAAGCGAGCGCTGCCCCGAGGGCGGACGTCGTCGTCATCGACGGCTACACCAGAACGGTGCGGGAGTCGGCCGGAACTCCCGTCGAGTGCCCGGCTTATCAGGTCCTGATCGGCCGGTCACACAGTGGTGACGAGAACGGCAACACCACGTACTACTGCGGATTCGTCCTCATCCACGACGAGCTCGTCCAGGTGAGTGGGCCGACCTGGAGCAGCTCCCAGAAGGAAAGCGGATCGTTCTTCTCCGCTCCGCCGCCCAATATGGCCCTGTCCGGCCGGCAGCACAGCGGGGACGAGAACGGTCAGACGAGGTATGCGACCGCCTCGATGAGCTGGCAGGGGCGGAATGTACACCTGACCTCCTACCGCTGGACCGCGGGCCAGCGGGAAAGTTCCAGCCACTCGAAGGCAGGCCCGGAAGAAGTCATGGTCGGCCGGCAGCACAACGGAGACGAGAACGGTCAGACCTACTACCAGTACGCCAGGGTCACCCTGGGATAGATCAGCCGTGGTTTTCGCTGCCTGCGATCATCTCCGGCAGCAAAGCCGCCACCACAGGGTGAGCAGTCAAGAAACGGTCTGCCGGGTTACCCGGCAGACCGCCAATACGAAGGATCAAGGACGGCTCAGGGGCTTCAGATGCATGCCCTCCACTCCTTGACCCCGGCTGTTCAGACACGTGTACTCGATGCGGCGTCCCGTGGGGCTTGTCAGGTCGTAGAAATCCTTCAGGCACTTTCCCAGCACCTTCTGGCCATAGGAGTTCGGGTGGAAGGACTCCTCTACCTGCCCTTGCGCGTGAGAAATACCCGCGGACAGAAAGCGCATCCACTCCGCGTCCCGGCTGGGAATGGGACTGGCCAGCGTGTCACCGGCCCTGGCATGACGAACTCCCTTGGCGCAGACCTCGTGACCATCGAAAGCCCACTGGAGATCCAGATAGTGGACGTTCTTCTCCGCCGCGACGCCCTCCAGCATGTCGGCGATGCCCTTCACCACGTCCAGGCGCGCCCAATTGGTGTCCTCGTTGTAGAAGGGGCATCCGCCTGGACTGTAGCGGCTGGAGGTGAAGCTCACGCCTTGTGAGTAGCGGTAGCCGGAGGACAGTGGAACCGGCGACGGGTACGACTGCATCGCCAATGCGTAGGAGCCGTCCGGGTGCCCCGTCTCCCGCATCACTCTGCGAACCTGATCAATCACATTTTTTACCTTGTCCGGGACTTCTCTCCTCAATTTTTCCTTGAGGTCCCAGTCATAGACTTTCCAGCAGTACTGCCCGACCGGATTGGAAAGAAATCTCTTGATGCAGCTACCGATGATGTCGCTGAATCCGAGATCATTTCCGCTGATGGAGATCTGAACCAGCTTGATGTCGTATGTTCTTGCGAGGTCTCGCAGCTGGTCCGCCTGGGGCCACTCCCCTTTGAAGGACGTGCCGCCGGCCGCCGCGGGCAGGATGTTGCCGGTCACTGCACCGGAGCAGGCAAGATTGAACTTGCGATCCACGGAGATGTTCGACTGCATGATCTCCGCGACATCCGATCTGTGACAGCCGTTCTCCTTTCCGGTCGTCGGATCCAGGTATGACCCGTCCACATACACCCGGTTCGGATCTTTCCGGCAGCCACCGGAGTCGCATACGGTGGCACGGTCCGTTCCGAACATGCTGTCCGTCTGGCTGTACGCCATATCGACGTTACCTTGCCACCTTCCCCCCTCTCCCGAGATAAAGCTGTCGCCGAGCGATACGATTGCCGTGGGCTTTGCCCTGGGGCCGCCCGACCCGGTCGATGTCGCTGACGAATCGACCGACGATGCCGCCAGGCAGACCGGCAGGAGTGCAGCGACCACCGTTAGCGCACGGGCTTTGCGATGGGTGCACCATGCGAGGCGAGAATTCTTTCGGCGGCCAGAGCTCATGGCATCCTGCACGGCTTCCCCCTGCATCCGTAGGTGCCTTCTCCGGCAATGACCCGAGCGGCGGATCCACGGTACGCCGCCATATTGATGGGGAGAGCGGAGTTTCGGGCCAGATTTATGTAATGCGGAACTGGAAAAGCGTGGCGCGGAATCATTTATTTGATGATCCGGTCCCGGCGACCGACGGGCCTTTTCCGGCTCCCCGAGAACCCGACGGATGGCCGACGGCGCCGCCACGGGCCAGTCGGACGGCTACTGTCCAGCGATAACGTCGGCCCGGCAGCCGACCGCGATGCCGCGACAGACGGAACAGGTGGCGAATATCCGCCCGCGGATTTCCGCCACCACCGCGATGTCCGACTCGACAACCCGTGCACACCTCACACAGGCCGACTTGCCCCCGCTCCCCCCTCCCGGAACGATGGTTGGGTGAGCGATGCACCCGAGGACGTCGGGCCGCGCCCGGAGTCGGACCCCGCCAAGGCCCGCGGGCGGCTGCGTCGGGACAAGGCCCGTGGGCGGCTGGGCCGGGAGCCGCGCGCCACGGGGCCGCCGGGAGTGTCCGGCGGTGCGTATCTGCGGTATCCGCATCTGCAGGGTGACCTGCTCTGTTTCGCCGCCGAGGACGATCTGTGGATCGCTCCGATCGCCCCGGAGGGCGAGGAGCCCGGGCGTGCCTGGCGGCTGACCGTGGACCGTACCCGGGTCGGCCATCCCCGCTTCTCCCCCGACGGCAGGCACATCGCCTTCACCACCTGGCGCAGCCTCGATCCGGAGGTCCATCTCGCGCCGGTCGACGGCGGCCCGGCCCGGCGGCTCACGTACTGGGGCAGCACGGATGCCCGGGTCTGCGGGTGGACGCCGCCCGACCACGAGGGGCAGCCGCACATCCTCGCGGTCTCCTCGCACGGCCAGCCGTTCTCGTACTACTCGTGGGCCTACAGCCTGCCCACCGACGGCAGCCCCGGCGGCAAACTGCCCTGGGGGCCGGTCTCCGATATCGCGGTCGCCGACGTCGAAGGGGAGCACCGCACCCTGCTGCTGAGCGGCAAACCGCCGCACGAGCCCGCCTCCTGGAAGCGCTACCGGGGCGGTGCGATGGGGCGGATGTGGCTGCACGGCACCCGGCTGCTGCCGGATCTGTACGGGCACCTCGACTCGGTGATGTTCGTCGGCGGCCGGGTCGCGTTCCTCTCCGACCACGAGGGCACCGGCAACGTCTACTCCTGCCTTCCCGACAGCACCGACCTGCGCCGGCACACCGACCACGCCGACTTCTACGCCCGGCACGCCTCCAGCGACGGCTCGCGGATCGTCTACCAGTGCGCCGGTGACCTCTGGCTGATCGACGATCTGAGCCCGCAGGCCGTACCGCGCAAGCTGGCCGTACGCCTGGGCGGTCCGCGGGCCGGCCGGCGGACCTACCAGGTGCCGGCCGCCTCGCACGTCACCGGGCTCGCGGTGGACACCACCGGGCGGGCCAGCGCGGTCGGCGTACGCGGCAGCCTGTACTGGCTCACCCACCGCGACGGCCCGGCCCGCACGATTCACGACACCCCGGGCGTACGGGTCCGGCTCCCCGAAATGCTGGGCTCCACCGGCCGGATCGCGTACCTCACCGATGCCGAGGGCGAGGACGCCATCGAGATCACCAACCTGCCGCGGGCCGGCGCGCCGGGCGAACCGCGCCGGCTGGCCGCCGGTGAGCTGGGCCGGGTCCACGAGATGAGCTCCGCACCGGACGGGGAGCGGCTGGCGGTGGCCTCCCATGACGGCAGGCTGCTGCTGGTGGATGTATCCCGGCCGGAGGAAGGGACGAGCGGGGCAGGGACGGCCGGGGAAGGGACAGCCGGAGGAGAAACGGCCGGGGAAGGGGAGACCGGGGAGGGCGCGGGGGACGTTGGGGCAGGGGAGGTTGAGGCAGGAGACGTGGGGACGGCCACGGAGACGGCCGCGGGACCCGGTGGCGGTGTCACCGAGCTGATTCGCTCCGCCAACGGCCCGGTCCGCGATCTGGCGTTCTCGCCGGACTCGCGCTGGCTGACCTGGTCGCACCCCGGCATCGGCCGGACGCTGCGGCAGATCAAGATGGCCCGGCTGTCCGACGGGCACATCGTGGACGTCACCAACGGCCGGTTCGAGGACGAGCAGCCGGTGTTCACCCGCGACGGCCGCTATCTGGCGTTCCTGTCCTGGCGCGGCTTCGACCCGGTCTACGACGTGCACACCGGCGATCTGTCGTTCCCGCTGGGCTGCCGCCCGTACCTCGTACCGCTCTCGTCGGCGACCCCCTCGCCCTTCGCGCTGTCGCCGGAGGGCAGGCCCGCGGCGGGTGGTCTGGACCCGGACGAGATTCCTCCGCCGTCCGGCGAGGGGCCGGTGCTGGTGGAGGTGGAGGGGCTGGAGAACCGCGTCACCCCGTTCCCGGTGGCCGCGTCCAAGTACTCCTCCCTGGAACCGGTCAGCGGCGGCGGGCTGGTCTGGCTGCGCTGGCCGATCTCCGGCGCGCTGGGCGAGACCTTCGCCAACCCTGCCGACACCTCGGGCCGGCCCACCCTCGAACACTTCGATCTGACCAAGGCGCGGCGCACCGAACTCACCAGCTCGCTGGACGCGTTCGCGCTCAGCGGCGACGGCACGCGGCTGGTCGTCAACGACGAGGGCGACCTGCGCGCGGTGCCCGCGACCGAGTCGCCGGACAGCGACTCGACGGTCTTCCTGGACCTGCGGCGCATCCTGCACGATGTCGATCCGGTGGCGGAGTGGCACCAGGCGTTCGACGAGGCGGGCCGGATCACCCGGGCCTACTTCTGGGACCCGCAGATGTGCGGCCTCGACTGGGACGCGGTGCTCACGCAGTACCGGCCGCTGCTCGAACGGGTCGCCTCCCCGGACGAGTTCGCCGATCTGCTGCGCGAGGTGATGGGCGAACTGGGCACGTCGCACGCCTATGTCGTGGGCGCCCGGCGCAACGAGGGGCCGCCGCACTACCAGCGCGCCATGGGCCTGCTCGGCGCCAACCTCGTGTGCCGCGACGGCCATTGGGTGGTGACCCGGATCCTGCCCGGCGAGTCCTCGGACTCCAAGGCCCGGTCCCCGCTGGCCGGTACGGGCATCCGTGAGGGCTCGGCGCTGACCCATGTCGACGGGCGCGGGGTGGACCCGGTGACCGGCCCGTATCCGCTGCTGGCCGCGGCCGGCGGCACCACCGTGGAGCTCACCTTCTCCCCGCCGGAGGGCGAGGGCCCGCCGCGCCGGGTGGCGGTGGTCCCGCTGGTCGACGAACGGCCGCTGCGCTACCAGGACTGGGTGGCCAAACGCCGCGCCGTGGTACGGGAGTTGAGCGGCGGCAGGTGCGGCTATCTGCACATCCCCGACATGGGCGGTTCCGGCTGGGCGCAGTTCAACCGCGATCTGCGGATGGAGGTCTCCCGGCCCGCGCTGATCGTGGACGTACGGGGCAACGCGGGCGGCAATATCTCCGAGCTGGTGATCGAGAAACTGACCCGCACCATCATGGGCTGGGACCTGACCCGCGACGCCGAGCCCGTCTCGTACACCAGCAACGCCCCGCGCGGGCCGGTGGTGGCGGTCGCCGACGAGATGACCTCGTCCGACGGCGACATGATCACCGCGGCCTTCAAGCTCCTGGGCATCGGCCCGGTGGTCGGCATGCGGACCTGGGGCGGGGTGGTCGGGATGACCGGCCGGCACCGGCTCGCCGACGGCACCGCGATCACCGTCCCGATGAACGCCGCATGGTTCCGGCTCTATGGGTGGGGCGTGGAGAACCACGGCGTCGAGGTCGACATCGAGGCGCTGCGCTCGCCGCTGCACTGGGCGGAGGGCCGGCATCCGCAGCTGGGCGTCGCGGTGCGCACGGTGCTGGAGCTGCTGGAGCGGCATCCGGCGTCGGCCCCTCCGGACCTGTCGGACGCGCCGGACCTGCGGCGGCCGCCGCTGCCGCCGCGGAGTGGGGGCGCGGAGGGGGCGGCGGGGGCCTGACGGTACGTCGGTCCGGCCCGGAATCAGTGCCGTTACCCCCTGTTCAACTGCCGCCCAGCCGACGTCAACACCTCAGCCACCGCCGACCTCGACAGCGCTCTGACCTGCCCGGACAGCTAAAAGCCGGGCCGCTTCGCTGTCACGGACCCATCACATGAGGGACGTACTCTTCCCGGCCGGGGCCTCTCCACGGGCCCCGCCAACGCCCCCCACCTCAACGGAGATACACCGATGGGAATCCGTCGACGGATCGCCCCGCTGGCCGCCGCGCTGACCCTGACCGGCGGCCTGGTCGCCACCCAAGCCGCCCCCGCGCTGGCCGCCCAGCCGGCGTCCCAGCGGACCGCAGGGAAGGCCGCGGCCGATGGCACGTACCTCTACTTCGACAAGAACCAGAGCGACCCCGGAAAGTCGGCCCTTTCCCTGATGCAGAGCATTCCCGGCGCCCGTGACACGGTGCTCGCCAAGTACCGTGCGGGCTCCGGCGACGGCGGCCGGAACGGCAAGGACGAGTGCGCCAGTTCGCAGGGCTGGCTGCCGAACGGCACCTACCAGGTGCTGGCCCACGACGCCCACTACAACGGCGGGGACGAAGGGGTCAACGGGAAGGTGATACACGTCCAGGACAAGGTGTGCGAGAACGGCCGGACCACGCGCGCCGAGCTGTTCGTGCACAGCGAGATGTGGCCCGAGGGCAGCCAGGCGTCCGCCGAGCCCGGCAAGGACAACCCCTACCGCTGGGACAGCGCCGATGACTACCGCTCACTGGGCTGCATCAAGCTGAAGCCGACCGACATCGGGAACCTCTTCGACAAGGCCGGGGAGTACGGCTGGCCGACGAAGCTCAAGGTCGTCGCCTGACCGTCAGTCGTCTGACCGCCAGTCGCCTGACCGTCAGCCGCCTGGTCATCAGCCGCCTGGCCGTCAGCTGACAATGCGATGGGGCGCACCCGGTCGACCGGGTGCGCCCCTTCACGCATGGCGCGTACGCCGCCGCGCGTGAGGTTTCAGGACGAGCCGTGTCAGCTCTGGAAGCGGCCCTCGGCGGCGTCCATCGCCTCCTGGGCGGGACGGCCGGCCTGCTGGCCACGGTCCCGCGGCTGCTGGCCACGGTCCTGGCCGCCGCCCTGACGCTGGCCGCCACGCTCCTGGTCCTGGCGCTGACCGCCGTGCTCACGGTCCTGACGCTGACCGCCGCGCTCGTGACCCTGCTCGCGAGCGTCGCTCCGGGCGTTCTGCGCCTGGTTCTTGAGCTCGTTGGCCTTGTCCTGGAACTGGTCCTTGATGCCCATGCTGTTCACTCCTAGTGGGGTGTAGGGGGGTTGGGCCCCGTTCAGCGTGACACGCCCGGACATTGCTCGCATTTCGATCACGGATGACTACACTCCGTGACGTCCGAGGGTTGCGCATCAGCCGCGCACCCGCGCACTCGGCAGGCGCTGACCGGCCGCTCAGGGGCGGCTCAGGGGCGGCTCCGGTGCAGCTCAGGGGCGTCTCAGGGACACCTCAGGGGCATCTCAGGGACTTCTCGCCGGCCGTTCGCCGCCCGGTTCACCTGTCCGCCCGCCAGGTCCCGGTCACCGGTCGGCCCGCCGGGCACCGGTTCACCGGCCCGCCCGCGCCTTCTCGTCCGCCTCGCCGCCGGCACCCACCAGGCCGATCCGCAAACCGTCCAGCCGGTCGCCGAACCGCCGTACCTCACGCTGGCCCACCGACCCGATCAGCGAGGGCAGATACCCGCGGACCGACTGCATCCCGCGCAGCCACCACTGCCCGTAGACATGCGCGGAACGGCGCTCGATGCCCGCGACGATCCGGTCGACGGCGGGGCCCAGCGGATAGGTCTTGTTCGACGGCCACGGCAGCCGGGAGCGCAGCTCACGCATCACCTCGTCCTGGTCGGCGCCGCGCACCATATCGGTGTCGGTCCAGCTCAGATAGCCGACCCCGACCCGTACGCCCTTGTGGCCGACCTCGGCGCGCAGGCTGTGCGCGAAGGCCTCGACGCCCGACTTGGAGGCGCAATAGGCGGTCATCATCGGCGCCGGGGTGATCGCGGCCAGCGAGGCGATCTGCAGGAAGTAGCCGCGGGACGCCATGAGGGCGGGGAGGAAGGCGCGGCCGGTGACCGCGCCGCCGATGAGGTTCACCTCGATGACCCGCCGCCAGGAGTCCGGGTCGGAGTCGGCGAACGGGCCGCCGGTCGCCACCCCGGCATTGGCGACGACCACATCGACCTTCCCGAAGCGGTCCTTGACCTCGCCCGCCACCCGGGCCATCGCCTCGTGGTCGGTGACATCGGCGTGCCAGTGGTGCGCCGGACCGTGCAGCGAGGCCGCGACGCCCCGCAGCTCGTCCGGCTCCAGACCGACCAGCGCCAGCGTCGCCCCGCGCGCCGACAGCTTGCGGGCCAGCAGCGCACCGACCCCACGGGCCGCGCCGGTGACGACGACGACCTGGCCTTCCAGGATCCCGGCCCCGCCCCCGCTCCGGCTCCCGCTCCCGCTCCCGCTCCGGCTCTTGTTCGCGCTCGCGCTCATGCCGACTTCTCCTTCTTCTGCCGTGCGGGGCGGGGGACTTCGGCGGCGGCGGACTCTGCGCAATCGGTGCCGCCCCCCGCCGGCCGCAGGTGGTCCCCGACGAGCTCGCGCAGCCGGCCGGCGACCGCGCCGGGGTCCTCGACCGGCGTCATGTGTCCCCGGCCCGGCAGCTCGGTCAGACCGAGGCAGTCGGGGAGGACGGAGGCCAGCCGACGGGCGTGCACGAGCGGGGTGAGCCGGTCGGCGGTGCCCGCGATGACCGCGGTCGGCAGCTCCAGCCGGCTGACCTCTCCGGTCAGTTCGAGTCCGGCCAGCACCCGGCCCCAGTGGGCCCGCACCCCGGGCGGGCAGGCGTGCACGATGCGCGCACAGGCCTCGATCTGCGCGGCGGTGGCGCCGGGGCCCATGGTGGCGTACCTCAGGGCGCGTTTGGCGAGGGGCGATACGGGGCCGAGCGGCGCCTTGGAGTGCAGCATCAGCCGGTGCGCACGGCGCCGGCCCTGCGGGCCGCGCAGCGGGAACACCCGTGATTCGGCGGGCAGATCGGCCATTCCGGTGCTGCACAGCAGTGCGGCGGCGGCCCGCTCGCGCAGCTGCGGCCGTCCGGCGGCGGCCATGATCGTCATACCGCCCATGGAGTGGCCGCCCAGCACGGCGCGTTCGTCCGGCCGCAGGGTGGCGTCCAGTACGGCCACCAGGTCGTCGGCGAGCGCACGGGTGCTGTGGCCGGCCGGCCCTGCGGCGGGGCTGCGGCCGTGACCGCGCTGGTCGTAGACGACGACCTTGTGCTCGGCGGCCAGGTCGCGGACGACCGGCGCCCAGAAGGCGGTCGAGCAGGTCCAGCCGTGCGCCAGCACGACGGCCGGGGCGTCCTTCGGGCCGTGGATTTCGGCGTACAGCCGGGCG
Organism: Streptomyces lydicus; assembly: GCF_004125265.1. Classification (GTDB taxonomy): domain Bacteria; phylum Actinomycetota; class Actinomycetes; order Streptomycetales; family Streptomycetaceae; genus Streptomyces; species Streptomyces lydicus_C. The sequence goes on along the minus strand of NZ_RDTE01000003.1, from coordinate 5,397,101 downwards.
CCGTCGGCCGAGGTGACGGTCAGCGTCGTACGGGGCACCGGCGGCGCGTACGGGCCGGTGGTGACGTGTCCGGGCCGGCGGCTCATGCGACCACCTCCGTGCGCGGGCCGGCGGCGGTCCGGTCGCCGGGCCGGCCGGACGGTGGCCGCAGCACCTCGTACTCCGCGAGGTCGACCTGCCGGGTGACCTTCTTGAACTCCCCGGTCGTCCCCGGCCAGACGGTGGTGTTGCGGCCGTTGGCGTCCAGATACCAGCTGTTGCAGCCGCCGGTGTTCCACACCGTGCGCGCCATCCGCTGTTGGAGTTTGTCGTTCCACTGCTGCACGGCGGACGGCCGGGCGTCGAGGGCGATCTTTCCGCCGAGCACGTCCAGCTGGCGCATGAAGTCGGCCAGGTAGTTCAGCTGCGCCTCGATCATCAGGATCATCGAGCTGTTGCCGAGGCCGGTGTTGGGCCCGATGACGGTGAGGAAGTTGGGGAAGCCGGCCGCGCTGGTGCCGCGCAGCGCCTCCATGCCGCCCTTCCACTCCTCGGCCAGCGTCGTCCCGTGGACGCCGGTCACCCGCTGGGCGATCGGCAGGTCCGTCACATGGAACCCGGTGCCGAAGATGATCGCGTCGGCCTCCACCTCGCTCCCGTCGGCCCCCACCAGGGTGCTGCCGCGCACCTCCTTCAGCCCCGCGGCGACCACGTCCGCATTGGGCTGCGCCAGGGCCGGGTAATAGGTGTTGGAGAGCAGGATCCGCTTGCAGCCGATGCGGTAGTCGGGGGTCAGCACGGCCCGCAGCGCCGGATCCTTGACGGCCTTCTTCATATGGTTCCGGGCCAGAAGCTCGACCAGCCCCAGCTCGTTGGGGCGCTTGGTGAAGGCGCTGACCTGCAGTTCCCGCAGGCCCCAGAGCAGGCCGCGGCGGGCCGCCCGGGTCGCGGGCACCTTGGTGTGCAGCCACTTCTCGGCCGCGCTGATCTTGCGGTCGGCGCGCGGCAGTACCCAGGGCGGGGTGCGCTGGAAGAGCGTCAGGCGTGCCACATCCGGCTGGATAGCCGGCACGATCTGGATCGACGAGGCACCCGTACCGATCACTGCGACGCGCTTGCCCCGCAGGTCGTAGTCGTGGTCCCAGCGGGCGGAGTGCGAGACCTTGCCGGGGAAGGTGTCCAGCCCGGGTACGTCGGGAAGCTTGGGGTCCGACAGCGGCCCGGTCGCCGAGACCACCACATCTGCGGTCAGCGGTCCGCCGGCCGTCTCCAGCTCCCAGTGCAGCGCCTCGGTGTCCCAGCGCAGGCTGTGCACCTCCGAGTTGAGGCGGAGGTGCGGGCGCAGGCCGAAGGTGTCGGTGACCCGCTCCAGGTACGCGCGGATGTGCGGCTGCCCGGAGAAGTTCCGCGGCCACTCCGGGTTGGGCGCGAAGGAGAAGGAGTACAGGTGCGAGGGGACATCGCAGGCGCATCCCGGATAACTGTTGTCCCGCCAGGTGCCGCCCACCGCCCCGGCCCGCTCCAGGATGACGAAGTCGGTGATCCCCTCGCGCCGCAGCCTGACCGCCGCGCCTAGACCCCCGAACCCCGATCCGATCACCGCAACCCGCACATGCCTGCGCTCGCGCTCGGCCATTGCGCCGCCTCCCGAGTTCGACGTACTTCACTGCCATCTTCGGTGCCGTGAGGTCCGGCGCCACCGTCGCCCACCTCATTGCGCCAGCAATCACTGGCACGGTTGGAGCGTAGGGCAGCCGCGTACCGAGCGGTAGGGGTCGGGCGGCAGGAAGTTGCCGCCGGCTTCCGTCCCGGCCCCGTGCCGTACCCCCGGGCATAGGCTGAGCCCGTGGCAGCGAACGAGAAACCCGAGGACGCGCGCACGGAAGCGGCAGCACACCCCCCGGCGCGCGAACTGCGCATGGCCGACCTGGCCAGGGAAGCCGGCATCACGGTCCGTACGCTGCGCTTCTACCGCGAGCGCAAGCTCATCCCGCCGCCGCGCCGCGAGGGCCGGATCGCCTGGTACAACGAGCACCACCTCGCCCGCCTGCGCACCATCGGTGCCCTCCTGGAGCGCGGCCACACCCTCGGCGGCATCGCCGACCTCCTCTCGGCCTTCGACACCGGACGCGATGTGCGCGAACTGCTGGGCCTGGACGACACCCTGGTGGCGCCCTGGTCCGAGGAGACGCCCGTCCGCCTCACCCCCGAAGAACTCGCCGACCACTTCAGCGAGGACATCACCCCCGAGAACCTGACCACGTCCCTGGACATCGGCTATCTGGCCGTCGACGGCGACGAGTTCGTCCACATCAGCCGCCGCCTGCTGGATGCCTCGACCGAACTCGTGGACCGGGGCATCCCGTTGGCCGACGTCCTCGAAGCCGGCCGCCAGGTGCGCGCCCACGCCGACGCCCTCGCCGTCATCTTCGCGCGCCTCATCCGCACCCACCTCCTCTCCGACGCCCACACCCGCACCTCGGCGGACGAGCCCCCCGGCCCCGACGAGGTCGACCGCATCGCCGAGACCATCGACAGGTTCCGCCCGCTCGCCAAGGGCGTGGTCGATGCCGAACTCTCCATGGCCGTGGACCGCCGCGTCCGGGCGGAGCTGGCGACGTGGCTGCGGGAGCACGGGCAGGAGCAGGGGCAGGACGGGGACGGGGAGGGGGAGGGGGAGGGGGAATGAGGCAACAGGCAGGGACAGGATGGGGATTGAGCGCGCCCGGCCGGGCGGTCGCGGCTCACCCAGGCCCCGTCCACACCCCGGCCGCATGGTCGGACAGGCGCCGCAGGGCGAGGTCCCGGTCGGCCGGCGGCTCCTCGGACGCGACGAGCCTCCCGGCGTAGATGCGCACCAGCCCGGTCCGCGCGAAGTGGCCCCCGGCCTGCTCTTCGAGGAGGTGCGCCTCGCACAGCTCGGCGAGATGCCGGCGGGTGCGCGGCAGGTCCTGTCCGGCCAGCGCGGCGGCGGCATGGACCTCCACGTCCGGGCCGGGGACGAGCCCGAGGAGCCGGAACAGCCGGGCCGCACCACTCGACAGTGCGCGGTAGCTGAGCGACAGACCGGCCTCCACGGACAGGTCCGGATCGGCCGCGGCCAGCTCGCACAGCCGGTGCCGCTCATCGGCCAGCTTCTTCGTCCAGTCCGCCAGCGACCAGCCGACGTGCGCCATCAGCCGTGCGGCGGCGATCCGCAGCGCCAGCGGCAGCCGGTCGCACCGCTCGACGAGTTCCCTGGCGGCGGCGTCCTCCGCCGCGATGCGCTGCCGTCCCAGCGCGCTCCCCAGCAGCTCCAGGGCGTCGTCCGCGGGCAGCGGACCCACCGTGACCAGCGCCGCCCCGTCGCGGATCATCAGCCCGCTCAGCCGCCGCCGGCTGGTCACCACCGCCAGCGTGCCCGGCGTCGCGGGCAGGAGGGGGCGCACCTGCTCGGCCGTCCCGGCGTTGTCCAGCACCACGAGCATCCGCCGCCCGGCGAGCAGCGAACGGTAGAGCGCCGAGCGCTCCGTCTCGGAGTCGGGGATCGTCGCGTCCGGCACCCCCAGGGCCTGCAGGAACCTCCCCAGAACGGTGCCCGGCCGCATCGGCGGACGCTCGAAGCCCCGGAGGTCGGCGAAGAGCTGTCCGTCGGGGAATTCGGCCTTGACCCGGTGCGCCCAGTGCACCGCCAGAGTGGTCTTGCCGGCCCCGCCCCCGCCCGCGAGCACCACACAGCCCGGGCCCGGGATCCGGTCCAGGGTCTCGTCCAGCGCGGCGTTCTCCCTCGTACGGCCGCAGAAGTCGGCGATGGCGGGCGGGAGTTGGGCAACGGGAGAGGGGGCGGCGGGCCGGAGGTGCGCGGCGGAGGGCGGGGCGGTGGACGGGAGGTGCGCGGCGGGATGCGGTACAGCGGGCGGGAGTTGCCCGGCGGAGGGCGGGAGTTGCCGCCCGGCGGAGGGCGGGAGTTGCCGCCCGGCGGAGGGCGGCGGGCGGTCGGCGGTGTGCGGCACGGCGGGACGGGGACCGACCGCCGGGGGACGACCGGTGAAGTGCGGCACGGCCGCCGGCTTCCCGTCGAGCACCGCCAGATATGTCTCGTTGAGGGCGGGGCCGGGATCGATGCCCAGCTGGTGCTTCAGGTGCCGTCTGGTCCGGTGGTAGTGGCCGAGGGCTTCGGCCTGTCTGCCGCTCGCCTGCAGCGCACGCATCAGCAGCGCCGTCAGCTCCTCGTGCAGCGGGTGCTCCGCCAGATGGGCGGTCAACTCCGTGACCGCTTCCCCGTATCTGCCGAGCAGCAGCAGCTTGTCCCCGAGCTCCTGCAGCGCCGCCACCCTCGCCTGGGTCAGGCCGACGCCCAGCGTCCGTCTGACCCGGTCGCCGGGCACATCCGCCAGCGCCTCGCCACGCCACAGACCGAGCGCCTGGCGCAGCTGCGCGACGGCGGTCCACGGCTCGGCCTCACGGGCGCTGGACACCAGCTCCCGGAACCGGTTGACATCCACCGCCCACGGGTCGGCGATCAGCACGTATCCCCCGCCGCGGGTGGCGATTTCGGCCTGCCCGGCGAGCAACTGCCGCAAGCGGTGCACATGATTGTGGACCACGCCCTTCGCCCTGGCCGGCGGGTCCGCGTCCCACGCCAGGTCGATCAGCCTGCCCACCGGGATCACGCGATTGACCTCGCTGACCAGAATCGCGGTCACGGTGCGCAATCGGCCCGCCCCCAGGCTCAGCAGCCGCCCATTGTTCACTTCGATTTCAACCGGCCCCAGTAGCCGCAACTGAACCATTGTGCCCTCGAGTTCATGCTGCCGATGCGCGCACAGCAAACCGCCCTTTTGCCAGAAAAGACCACCGACGGGAAGGCAAAGTTCCGTTTCCCCTTTCGCTCTCACTATGTGGACGCGGAAAGCGGACTGACGGAGAGTCAGTGAAATGTGCGGACCACCTGCGAAGTACGTGATCACAATGTGAGCGGTTCATGAGCGAAGCCGCGAAACATCCTTCCTGTGCCGGTCGCAGCGGCCATCCCCTAGCGGCTGCCCGGGCCGCCTCTCCGGTCTCCGGGACACACCCGGGGACCGGAGAGGACTGCATCCCCGTACACATGGAGGAGAACCATGGTTACCAAGACTGTCGTGAAGAAGGGCCTTGCGGCCGCGGCGCTGTGCGCGGCGCTGAGCGGCACTGCCGTCGCCTTCCCGGCGACCGCGTCGGCCGCCCCGGCCGCTGCCGCCGCCGCGGCGGGCGAGTCGCCGGTCAGCGTCGGCGCCAACGCCAACGTGAACTTCAACGTCGACGTCCTCGGCATCGCCAACAAGATCGAGGCCGCGGTCAAGACCGCCCAGAACCGCGAAGGCTTCGTCAAGAACCTGATGGAGACCGCGTTCTACGAGAGCGGCCAGCACTACAACGTCATGGTCCACAACCTCAGCCAGCCGTACGAGGACCACCTCAACGGCGTGAAGCAGTACGGCTCGGCCACCTACGACGGCGTCACCTACGGCATCTGGATCTTCGAGGACGGCGAGTTCACGAACCAGGGCGACGGCGGCTACATCAACTGGGCCTTCCGCGGCATCTGGGAGCGTCCCGACAACGGCGGCTACGTGAAGTTCTCCCGCATCGCCTGAGGCACCGGCCGGAGCACCGACCACGCCTCCCGCTGCACGACGGCCCGCCGCATCCCGGCGGGCCGTTTCTGCTGCGCGAAGGCGTCCAGGCCGCCTCCCCCCGCTGCTCGTCCCGTCCAGGCCCGGCTGCCCCGGCCGGCCGGCGATCCCCCGACCCGCTACCGATCGAAAACGACCGTCACCGGCGCATGATCGGACCACCGCTGGTCATGACTGGCCGCCCGCTCCACGTACGCCTTCACCGCGCACCGCGCCAGACCGGGCGTGGCCATGGCGTAGTCGATGCGCCACCCCGCGTCGTTGTCGAAGGCGCGGCCCCGGTAGGACCACCACGAGTACGGGCCCTCGGTGTCCGGGTGCAGGCCGCGGACCACGTCCGCATAGCCGCCGCGGGTCTCGTCGAGGACATCGGTCAGCCAGGCGCGCTCCTCCGGGAGGAAGCCGGACTTCTTCCGGTTGGCCTTCCAGTTCTTCAGGTCGGCTTCCTGGTGGGCGATGTTCCAGTCCCCGCACACCACCACCTCACGGCCGTCCGCCGCGGCCCGTTTGCGCAGGCCGACGAGGTAGGGCAGGAACTCCGCCAGAAAGCGTTCCTTCTCGTCCTGCCGCTCGGTGCCGACCTCGCCGGAGGGCAGGTAGAGGCTGGCGACGGTCACACCGGGCAGGTCCGCCTCGACGTACCGCCCGCTGTCGTCGAATTCCGCCGATCCGAAACCCACCTGCACCCGCTCCGGCTCCCGCCGGGTGTAGAGCGAGACCCCGGCCCGGCCCTTGGCCGCCGCGGGGGCGTGCACGGTGTGCCAGCCCGCGGGCTCCCGTACCTCCTCCGGGAGCTGAGCGGTCTCGGCCCGCACCTCCTGCAGGCAGAGCACATCGGCCGCGGTCCCCGCCAGCCACGGGACAAAGCCCTTCTTGGCCGCGGCGCGCAGCCCGTTCACATTCACGGTGGTCACGGTGAGCACAACATGCTCCTTGGTTTCGCAGGCGGGAGGAGGCTGCCCCACACACCTCACGGTGGTCACGGCGAGCACCCGGCACGATACCCATCCCGGAATCCTGATCGCGCCGCCCGCCCGCTCACCCGTACGCTTTCCGGAATGGAGATATGCCCCGTCCGCTACGACCACCCCGACGCGGTCGCCCTCGACGCGCTGGTGCAGCAGGAGTACGCCCGGCGCTACGGCGACGACGGCGACATCACCCCGCTCGCCCCGGAGATGTTCCTCCCGCCGCGCGGCACGTATCTGATCGCGTACGACGGCACCCGCCCGCTGGCCACCGGAGGATGGCGGCTGCAGGAGGACGCGGCGGAGGGGTACGAGAGGGGCGACGCCGAGATCAAGCGGATGTTCGTGCTCCAGGAGGCGCGCGGGCGGGGGCTGGCCCGGCGGATCCTGGCCGCCCTGGAAGCGGACGCGCGGGCCGCGGGGCGCACCCGGATGGTGCTGGAGACCGGCACCAAGCAGCCCGAGGCACTGGAGCTGTACGCCTCCAGCGGCTATGTGATGGCCGAGAAGAAGTTCGGGCTGTACCGGGCCTACGAGGACAGCCGGTGCATGACGAAATCGCTGGTGGAGCGCTTCTGAGGGACACCGGGCCGACGCGCGCCGGCCTCCCCGCCCACGCCTGGGCACGGGCGGGGACCTGACTTTTGTTGACACGCCTCCCGACCGCTCTCCATACTCATTCCACTAATCAACTAGCTAAAGGGGGGATCCGGGTGAGCGACCCGAGCCCATGGGCCATCGAGGCCGAAGGTCTGGGGAAGAAGTACCGCCGCGGCTGGGCGCTGCGTGACTGCTCCTTCCGGCTTCCCGCCGGCCACATCTGCGCACTCGTCGGACCGAACGGCGCGGGCAAGAGCACCTTCCTGGGCACCGCGACCCGGCTGATCCAGCCGACCACCGGCACCCTGAAGCTGTTCGGCGTCCCGGTCTCCGACCCCGCCGTCCTGCAGCGGGTCGCCTTCCTCGCGCAGGACAAGCCGCTCTACCCGCGCTTCACCGTGGCCGAGACCCTGCGCCTGGGCCGTGAGCTGAACCCGCGCTGGGACCAGGCACTGGCCGAGCGGATCGTACGGTCGGGGAAGGTGCCGCTCGGCGCCCGGATCGGCACCCTCTCCGGCGGCCAGCGCACCCGCGTCGCCTTCGCCCTCGCCTTCGGCAAGCGGCCCGAGCTGCTGCTGCTCGACGAGCCGATGTCCGACCTCGACCCGCTCGCCCGGCACGAGCTGTCGGGGCTGCTGATGGCCGAGGCCGCGGAGCACGGCACCACGGTCCTGATGTCGTCCCACATGCTCGCCGAGATGGAGGTCATGTGTGACTACCTCCTGGTGCTCGCCGAGGGCCGGCTGCGGATGGCCGGCCAGACCGAGGAACTGGTGCCCGCGCATCAGCTGGTGACGGGCGTGGCCGGTGACGACGGCGGGGTGCCCGAGGAGCTGCGCCGGCAGCACACCGTGGTCGAGTCCCGGATCAGCGGGCGGCAGTTCAGCGCCCTGGTCCGGCCGCACGGCCCGCTCTCCGACAGCTGGGACTCGCTGACGCCGAGCCTGGAGGAGGTCCTGCTGGCCTACCTGCGCTCGCCCGACGCGCCCACCCTGATCGCGGACGAGGCCCGCACCGGCGGACCGCACGGGGCCGCCGCATGAGCCGGACCGGCAACGCCGTCACACCGGGCGGGACGGACGCGGGCACGGCTGCGGAAGCCGACACGGGCACGGGCACGGACGCGGGCAGCGGTCCCGCGGCCGCGGTCCGCCGCGGGCTGCTGCACGGCCTGCCCTGGCTGGTCTGGCGCCGGCACCGCGCGCTGCTGCGCACCGGCCTGCTGATCACCGTCGCGGGCTGTGCCACCTTCGCCTACCAGCGCATCGGCCTGATGGACTTCCTGCACGCCAAGGGCGCCTCGGCGGGCGCCGGGAGCCGGGTGTCCACGGAGTTCCAGAGCAGCTTCGGCACGATGTTCAGCCGGGATGTCCACTTCCTGCGGCTCCTTCCCCTGCTCGCCGGCCTGTTCCTCGGCGCACCGCTGATCGCGGGCGAGCAGGAGCGCGGCACCCTCAAGCTGGTCACCACCCAGTCCGCGAGCCGCGGCCGCTGGCTCGCCGCCACGCTCGGCCTGCCGCTGGCCCTCGTCGTGCTGTGCATGACCCTGCTGTCGGCCGCCTTCACCTGGCTGTGGTCCCCGGCCCACGCCCTGGTCGCCGACGGCGACTGGCTGGAGAGCGGCGCCTTCGACACCACCGGGCCGGTGCCGGTGGCCACCGCCCTGTTCCTGACGTCCTGCGGTATCGCCCTCGGCATGCTGTTCAAGCGGGTGACGGCGGCGATGGCGGCCACCCTCGTCCTCTCCGTGGCCGCCACCGTGGTCTGGGACGAAAAGGTGCCCGGCCTCCTCGGCACGCTGCGCAGCGTCAGCTACCCGTACGGCGGCGACGGCCCGTCGCTGCCCGCCGCCTCCGTACGGATAGACGACTGGGTGTCCACCGCGGACGGCAGGCTCTACGGCTTCGGCACCTGCACCACCGGAGACACCGGTGCCTGCCGGGCCAAGCTGGGCATCGTGAGCCGGGTGACCCAGTACTTCGACTACGGACAGATGGCGGGGATGCAGTGGCTGGGCGCGGGGATTCTGCTGGCGCTGGCAGCCATGGTCCTCGCGTGCGTCGTCTGGCGGGCACACCGGCGGCCGCTCTGAACGGCGCGGCGCACGACGGACGGCTCGGGCGGCGGCCCGCGGTTTCCCCGCGTACGGGGAATCCCCCGGGCGGCGCTTTGACACCCGGCACGGCCGGGCCGATCATCAAGCGGTCGGGCAGCACGGTCCCGGCGGCCCACAGGGCGGCACCCGCCGCCCACAGAGCGGCACCCGCGGCCATGAGGGTGGCAATCGCGGTCCGCGGGGCGGCACCGGCGAAAGCAGCAGAGAGGTGGTGAGCGTCGTCGAATTCCGCATCGACCGCCGCAGCGGCGTCGCCACCTACCTCCAGATCGTCCAACAGGTCCAGCAGGCACTGCGGTTGGGCATCCTGGTGGAGGGCGACCGGCTGCCCACCGCCGCGCAGGTCGCCGCCACGACCAAGGTCAACCCCAACACGACCCTCAAGGCCTACCGCGAGCTGGAACGCGAGGGCCTGGTCGAACCGCGCCCCGGCCTCGGCACCTTCGTCAGCCGTACGCTCGCCCGCCCCGAGTCCGCGGCGGACGCCCTGCTGCGCGAAGAGCTCCGCTCCTGGGTGGACCGGGCCCGCGCGGAGGGGCTGGACCGCGAGGACGTCCAGGCGCTGATGAACTCGGTGCTGCAGGACCGGTATCCGGAGAGCTGAGGCGGACGGGCCGGGCGGGCAGTGAACCGGGCGGGCCGGGGGCGGTGAACCGGGCGGGCTGGCCGCGCCGGGCGGGCGGTGAACCGGGCGGGACCGGCGAGCGGCCGGCATCCCTGCCGTCCCCCTGCCGTCCTCGCGCCCGCGCACCCCGCCCGCCTTCTTCCCCGCCCCCGCTTGACCCTCACCCCACGTCAGGTTCCACCCTGAAGGACGGCACGGCCCGCCACCGGTGGCACCCCACCGGGAAGGACGGGATGGCCGGCCAGGCGGGATGAAAGGCGCTGCGATGAGATATTCGGTCGGGCAGGTCTCGGGATTCGCGGGCATCACGGTGCGGACCCTGCACCACTACGACAAGGCCGGCCTGCTCTCCCCCAGCGACCGCAGCCCCGCCGGCTACCGCCTCTACAGCGATGCCGACCTCGCCCGGCTGCAGCAGATCCTCTTCTACCGGGAACTGGGCTTCCCGCTCGACGAGATCGCCACCATCCTGGAGGACCCGCAGGCCAACGCCCTCGATCACCTCCGCGCCCGGCACCGCAGCCTCAACGACCAGATCGCCAAGCTGCAACGGCTGGTCGAGGTCGCCGAGAACGCCATGCAGGTCCAGGAGACCGGCGTGCAGCTGACCCCCGAGGAGCGCTTCGAGGTCTTCGGCGAGGTGACCTTCGACCTCACCTACGCCACCGAGGCCCGTCTGAAGGGGCAGCACCTCGAAGGCCACCAGCGCTCGATGGCGCGGGCCGCCGCGCACTCCAAGGAGGACTGGGCGACCCTCATGGCCGAGCACGCCGACTGGCGCCGGCGGCTGACCGCCGCCTTCGACGCCGGGGAGCCCGCGGACGGCGAACGCGCCATGGACCTCGCGGAGGAACAGCGCCGGCACATCACCCGCTGGTTCACCCCCTGCCCCACCGATATGCACGGCCGGATCGCCGACGACTTCGCCGCCGACCCCCGCGCCTTCGCCCTGGTCGTCCCGCCCGGCGAACAGCGGCCCGGCCTCGCCGCGTATGTGCGCACCGCCGTGCACGCCAACGCGGTACGCCAGTCACCGGAGCCCTAAGGGATCCCTGGAGACCCTTAGGGCTCCCCCTCCGGGCTCCCGCAGGGCCTGCCGCCGAACTCCCGTCTGCCCCGCGCACCCGGGCCACGCCGCCCTGCCCCTACGGGACCACCCTGCCCTGCCCTGCCCCACCGTGCCGCAGCCCCACCCCCTGACTCCCTCCCCGCCCGAGAAGGCCGACGCCCATGACGAACATCCTGATCACCGCCGCCGGATCGTACGGCGACGTCGCCCCGTACACCGGCCTGGGCGCCCGCCTCCGCGAGGCCGGGCACGAGGTCACCCTGGCCACGCACGACACCTACGCCGGCCTGGTACGAGCCGCCGGCCTGGAGTTCCGCCGTCTGCCGGCCGACCCCCGCACCCGCCGCCCGGACGCCGCCGGACCGGCGCGGCCCGCCCGCCCCGCCGGCAAACGTGCCCTCATGCGCCGGGCCGCCGCCTTCATCAAGGAACTGGGCGGCGGAATCGCCGAGGCCGCCCACCCGGACACCGGCCTCCTCCTGCTCTCCGCCACCACCGCGCCACTCGGCCACCACCTCGCCGAGGCGAGGAACATCCCGTACCTGGACCTGCCCCTCGTACCCGGCGCGCCCACCGGCGACTTCGCCCCGGTCGTCAGCGGCGCCCGCTCGCTGGGCCGTTGGGGCAACCGCGCCGCAGGACGCCTGTCGCTCCGCGTCATCGACCGCCTCTACGCGGACGCGACCCGCGACCTCCGGGCCCGCCTCGGCCTGCCGCCCGCCACCGCCCGCACGGCCCGCCGCCGCGCCGAAGCTGCCGGCCGGCCGGTCCTGCACGGCTTCAGCGAGGTACTGGTGCCCCGCCCCGCGGACTGGCGTACCGGCCTGGACGTGGTCGGCAACTGGTGGCCCTGGCACGCACCGGATGCTCAACTCCCGTCCCTCGTCGAGGACTTCCTCACCGCGGGCCCGCCCCCGGTCTTCATCGGCTTCGGCAGCATGGCGAGCGGCGACGGTGAGCGCCTGAGCGCCCTCGCGGCCGCCGCCCTGCGCCGCGCCAAGGTCCGCGGCATCCTCCAGTCCGGGTGGGCCGGGCTGACCACCCGCCACACCCCCGGGCACGACGACCTGCTCACCATCGGCGACGTCCCGCACGCCCTCCTCTTCCCCCGCATGGCTGCCGTGGTCCACCACTGCGGCGCCGGAACCGCCGCCGCCGGGCTGCGCGCAGGCATCCCCACCGTCCCGGTCCCGGTCACCGCCGACCAGCCCTTCTGGGCCGCCCGCCTGGCCTCCCTGGGCGCGGCCACCGCCCCGATCCCCTTCGCCGAGCTGTCCGCCGACCACGCCGTCGCCCGCCTGGCCCACGCCCTCACCCAGGCCACCGCCGCCCCCGGCCGCCGCGACCACGCCGCCGAGGCCGCCCACCGCCTCGCCGCCGAGGACGGCGCGGGCCAGGTCCTCAAGGCGGTCGGACGCCTGGGGGTCTGAGGCGCCCCGCCCGCCCCGTACTCCCGCGATCCCTATCCGGCCGCCCGGCCCAACGAGGCTCACCCGCCCGGCCAACCTCCACCCGTTCGGCGGCCCGGCGGCCCGCCCCGGGATGCGACCACCCGTCACAAGGCGTGGGCTCGCCATATGACCCCATTCCGTACCCGCCCCCCACTCCGCAGAATGCTGCTCCACGCCATAGCCACGTCGGCCATGGGCAGTGTCCTCGCGCTGACGGCCTCCCAGGCGGCCCACGCCGCCGCGCCCACCGCCGCCGGCACCCACTCCGGCAAGTGGACCCACCCCACCACCGCGCACTACCGCATCAGCTCGCCCTACGGCGCCCGCGGCCACTGGCGCGCCGGCCACCACACCGGCATCGACCTCGCCGTCCGCTCCGGGACCCGGGTCAGATCCGTGGGTTCGGGCACCGTCGTCCTCGCCAGGAGATCGGGCGACTACGGCAAGGCCGTGACGATCCGGATGAACGACGGCCGCTACATCCTCTTCGGCCACCTCTCGCGCATCACCGTCCGCCCCGGCCAGAAGGTCCGCGCCCGCACCCGCCTCGGCTACAGCGGCGCCACCGGCCGCGTCACCGGCCCCCACCTCCACCTAGAGGTCCGCAAGAACCGCCGCTACGGCTCGGACATCAACCCCCTCACCTACCTGGCCAGACACGGCATCCGCCTCACCTCGCGGTCCTTCACCCGCTGACCCGCTCCCGCCTCTACGCTCCCCCGTCGCCCTCAAGCCCCCCAACTTTCCCTAACCTTCCCTAACCTTCCCCATGCCATTACCCCACAGGGAACGTTAAGGTACTTTCGTGAGCGAACACTTCTACTCCGTGGAGCAAGTCGCCGAACGCCTCGGCCTGCACGTACGCACCATCCGCGGCTACGTACGGGACGGGCGGCTCCCCGCGGTCCGGATCGGCAAGCAGTACCGGATCGCGCACGAGGACCTGGAAGCGTTCACCGGCCGTCCGGTGCCGGCGCCCCCGGGAGAGACGGACCGGCGGCAGCGGCATTCCGAGGTGTCGAGCATCGTGGAGATCGACGGGGTCAGCGCCGAGACGGCCGACCGCCTGACCATCCTCCTGGTGGGCTCGGCGACCAACGGCCGGCCCGGGGACGAACGACTGCGGATCGAAACGGCCTACGACCGGGAGCGGGCCCGGATGAAGATCATTGTGCTGGGCGGCCTGGGAGCCACCGCCCGGCTGCTCGACTACGTGGAGGGGGTGCTCTCGTCGTGAGCACGATTTACCAGTCCGAGGCCGGTGCGCACGAGATCCGGCGGCGCTATCAGGAGGCGCTGCAATCCTGGCCGGTCCCCGCCGAGCACCTCCGGTTACCGACCCGCGAGGGCGAGACCTTCGTCATCGCCTCCGGCCCCGAGGACGCCCCGCCCCTCCTGCTGCTGCACGGCAGCGGGGCGAACGCGGCGGTGTGGCAGGACGACATCGCCGCCTGGTCCCGGCATTTCCGCACCTACGCCGTCGACGTCATCGGCGAGCCCGGCAGGAGCGCACCGTCCCGCCCGCCCCTCGCCTCCGATGCCCTCGCGCGGTGGCTGGACGACGTACTGAAGGGGCTCGGCATCACGGACACCGCGATCGTCGGGATGTCACTCGGCGGCTGGCTGGCGCTGGACTACGCCACCCGCCGGCCGGAGCGGGTGACCCGCCTGGGCCTGCTGTGCCCCGGCGGCGTGGGGAGGCAGAAGATGGGCGTGGTGTTCACGTTCCTGCTCCTGCGCCCCTTCGGACGCTGGGGCGCGCTCCGGTCGGCGCGAGCCGCAACGGGCCTGGACACGCCGCAGACCCGGCACCTCCTCGACCACGTGATGCTGACCTTCAAGCACTTCAAGCCGCGCACGGAGCGGCTTCCCGTGTTCCCCGACAGCGCGTTGCGCCGCCTGACCATGCCGGTGCTGGTGACGGCCGGCGCCCGCGACGCCATGTTCGACTCGGCCCGAACCGCCCGGCGCATGCACGATTGCGTCCCGCACGCGACCGTGACCCTCCTGCCCGAGGCCGGTCACGCACTCCTCGGCCAGACCGCCTCCGTCCTGGCCTTCCTCCGCGACTGACCCTCCTGGCACCGCTCCTCCGGCCGGCTTCGCCGCAGCGCCCGGCGGAGCGGTGGCCGGCGGAGCGGTGGTCGGCGGAGCGGTGCCCGGAGGAACTGACCCGATGACCATTCGTCACCATCCCTTCTCTGATAGTTATGTGAACGGGGTACGGGCGCAGGCCCGTAGCGGCATCCGTGGACGCCGCAGGGAGGATGTACATGAGCGCCACCACACGCGACGAGGTCATCGCCGTCGAACAGAAGGCGGTGGACCACGCCTACGACTGCTACCGCGCGCGGCTGGCCCAGATGAGCGGGGCGTCGGCCGCCACGGCGTCGGCGAGCGGCAAGGACAGCATCGCCAACCGGATCGAGGCGGAGGCGCGGGCCGAGGCATACGACGGACTCGGCGACGAGTCGCTGGTCTTCTCCCGCGTCGACGCACCGGAGGAGCCGGGCGGCGAGCACCGCCCCTGGTACATCGGGCGACGAGGCGTACGCGACGCCGTGAACGATCCGGTGGTCCTGCTGTGGACCAGCCCGCTGGCGAAGAGGTGGCTGGAGGCGCGGCCCGAGGCGCCCGGGGAGGTGAGCCTGCGACGGCAGTTGCGCTGTGTGCAGCGTGTGGTCAAGGGCTACTTCGACGAGATCGCCAGGGCAACTCCCCCAGCTCCCGCGGCCCCCGTATTACCCACCTCACCCACCACACCCACGCCCGTCCCGGCGCCGCGACCGGCCGCGGACAGCTCCCGGCCGGCGGCCACGCCCGAGGCCCCCGTCGCGGCGCCCGGGAAGGACCATCCGCCGTCCCGCGCTCCCGGAGATGCCGCCCGCCGCCGGCGCCGTAAGACGCTCCAGCCGGACGACTTCCTGCTGCAGGAGCTCCAGCGGTCACGCAGCGGCCGTATGCGGGACATCGTCGAAACCATCCGCCGGGACCAGATGGACCTGGTCACGGGCTCCCCCTCCGACATCCTCGTGGTGCAGGGCGGTCCGGGCACCGGCAAGTCCGCGGTCGGTCTGCACCGCGTCACCTGGCTCGTCAACAACGAGCACTTCAAGGCCCAGGACATCCTCGTCATCGGCCCCCACCAGCGGTTCCTGGATTACGTCGGACAGGTCCTGCCCACCCTCGGGACGCGGGACGTCAACGCCGTCCAGCTGACCCGCCTGTGGGACGGCGAGATCCTCGGCACCGACACCCCGCGGGCGCGGCTGGTGAAGTCGGACGAGCGCATGGCGGCCGTCCTGCGGCGCCGGGTCGAGAACGACTGCCGGCCCGACGTCCTCGACGACCTCACCACCGCCCCCTCCTTCGAGGGCGACGAGCCCGCGGTCGTCGTCACCGCCGGCAGCACGACCCTGCGCGTCCCGCGAAGCGAAGTCCTCGCCCTTCTCGACGAGGCGCGGGGCGGCGACGGCGCCTACCGTGAGCGCCGCGAACGCTTCCGCAGCCTCTTCGTCGACCGCCTGCTGCAGGAACTCGCCGCCATCGCCCCGCGCCGCGGACAGGGCGGTACGATCCGCCGCGACCTGGAACGCAACCGCCGGGTCGAACGGCTCGTGGACCGCATCTGGCCCTCGCCGGGCGCCAGGGAGGCACTGCGCACTCTCTACGACTCGGCCGACCTCCTCGCCACCTGCGCCGCCGGCCTCCTCGACGACGACGAACAGGCGGCCCTGCACCGCCCCCGGGCCGCCACCGCCGATGCCGACCCATGGACCCTCGACGACCATGTCTGCCTGGAAGAACTCCGGTTCCTCATCTCCGGGGAGATCCCGAGGCGCTACGGACACATCGTCGTCGACGAGGCGCAGGACCTCACCCCCATGCAGGCCCACGCACTGCGCCGCCGTTGCGCGGTAGGCGGCTCCATGACGGTCCTCGGTGACCTCGCCCAGGCCACCGGCCCCCACACCCACACCAGCTGGGACCGCCTCGGCACCCTGCTGTCCGACCACGGGGACTGGCGTGTCGCCGAGCTGACCACCAGCTACCGCGTGCCCGCGGAGATCATGGAGTTCGTGGCGCCCCTCGCCCGTGCGGTCGCCCCGGCCCTGCCCTACCCGCAGGCCGTGCGCGAGGCGGGCGACGGTGCCGTACGGACCCTGGCCACCGAGCCGTGGAAGCTCCTGGACGACACCGCCGCCCAGGTCACCCGCCTGGTGGGCACCAGCGACGGGAACACCCCGCGTTCCGTGGCCGTCATCGTCCCGGACGACTCGGGCTGGCTCGACGAGATCAGCCGCCATCTCGACGAGCGCGCCGGCCTCACCGGACAAAGCCGCGAGACGGTCTCCGTCCTGGCCGCCGCACAGACCAAGGGCATGGAGTACGACCACGTACTGGTCGTCGAGCCCGCCACCATCGCCGACCGCGGCCCGGCCGGCCAACGCCAGCTCTACATCGCCCTCACCCGCAGCACCCAGAGCCTGACGGTGCTCCACACCTCCGCCCTCCCGGACATCCTGACGCCCCCCGACGCCACCCTCGACGCGGACACCGAGGGCACCCTCGAACCCACCGAACCCACCGAACCACCCGAATCTGCCAAGGCCACCGAACCCACCGAACCCATTGGAACCGCCGAGGCCGAATCCGAATCCGAATCCGGCACAGCTCAAGGCGGCATCCCCCAGATCGGTACCGACATCCGCGTACGGGTCATCGGCCCCGGGCCGGGCGGCCGCTACAAGGTCAAAGCGCTGGACCCCGAGATCGACCGCCCACTCGTCCTGACCGTCCGGCACGGCTCCGCTCCCCCGCGTCGAGGCGAGAACCTGGACTGCTGGGTCTTCGCCAACGAGACCAACCAGAGCGTGCTCACCACCGACCAGCGCGGCCGCAGGCCCCTCTCCCCCACGATGGCGGAACGCTACGTGGCGGCACTCGACGTCCTCGGCGAGCTGCTGACCGGCGACGGAAACGTCCCCCCGGACGCCCGCAGCCGGCTGTCCGATCTGCAGGGCATGGCCCACCGCGTCCTCCGCCGCGACCAGGCGGACTGGGTGGACGTACGGCGCGTGCTCGGTTCCCCGGACAGAAACCGTCTGGGCGTGCTGCGCGACCTCATGGCGGGCGCCCACCGCGCACTCAAGGACAACACCCTGGACACCGGCCGGCTGCGGCACGACCTCACGCACTCCGGCTGGACCCAGGCCCTGACCGAAGCCGCAAACACACTCCGGACCCGCCTCGCCGCCGAGCCCGCCACCGGCTCGGGCTCCGAAAGCACCCCCGCCGCCCCCGTCATCCCCGTGCCTCAGCCCGACCAGAAGGAACCCGCCCCCGTGCCCACCGTCGCAGAAGTTCCCACCGCACCGGCCGTGACCACGAAGGAGGGATTCCTGCGCGCACTGGAGACCTCGGCCGCCGCCGACCGCACCTGCAAGAAACACGAGTCGGTGCGCCACGCCCTGAAGTCCGCCCTGCTCTGGGCAGACCTCCAGCCGACCGACTCCCCGCTCGTCGACGTCAGCTGCCCCACTGACAACGGCCTGTTCCTCTACGAGGTCCTGGGCGCCGGCCGCTCCACCTACGAAGACCTCCGCTCGGGAGCGACCCGCCTCCTGGAGATCAACCACACCCTGCCCACCCCGGCCGACAGCCTCCACCTGGTCCTCTCCGAACCCCCCACGGAGGACTGGTCCGCCGACACCATCCACGACGTCTTCCACGTCCACGTCCTCTGGCGCACCCCGGACAGCTGGGGCGGCGACAGCCCGGAGTCCGCCCTCCTCCCCGGCCGGAAGTAACACAGCCACCCTGCCCCCAAGCCAATCCGCGCAGCTGGGCGCATCGACCTGCCCCCCAACACCGGGCCCGGGAGCCCTTCGTTGTCGGACCAGTAGCTCGGCGCTGTCTCCCGCGTTGGTACGTGGAGATGGAAGATGCCGCCATGACAAGGTGGTCTTGGCAGATCGCCTTTTCAGTAATTCCAGTTCATGGGTTTATCCAGATCACCCATGAGCCACATCCACTGCCAAATGCCCACCGCAACAAGGAGCGCCACGAAAACAGCAATCACAAGGAGGGTTTTATGCCCTTTTTCCATTTCCTTCTCTCACTCCGTGGCGGATATTCAGTGCGTGTTTCAACGCCTCCACGGCCAGAGAACCGCCGGACGAACCCACCAGCGCTGAGCCACCTACCGTGAACCGTGTCCTACGGGGGCCGGGGCTGCGCCTGTGACGTGTCAGCCGTGTGGCTAGGTCCCGAACGTGAGTCGGCAGGACGACGGCCGCCAGAACCATAGCGACGCCAAGTCAGAACTGCTGCTGTTTGGCACCGGGCGGCAGGAAGCAGGGGGTGCTGACCTCCAGGCGGAAGGTGTCCGGGGGCTTGACCGTGTCCGCCACCACGAAGAACTTCTCGCGAGGGTGTCGGGCATACATGATGACCTCGGGCTTTTCCGGGCGTTCGGTGAAGTCGCTGATCTCCACCCCATGTTCCTTCAGCGCCGTACGCAACTTACGGGCCGCGGCGATGTGCTGGTCCCGGTGGAGCTTGGCGTACACCGTGTAGGCGAGTTGGTACCTGCCGTCGTCGGCTACCTCATCGTGCTTTCCGACGCAGTCCGTGAAGTTCTCCCGGGGGCCGAATTGATGGCCGAACGTCACCCCGGCGTAGTGAGCCATCGTCGAGGTGTACTGCTTGGCCCAGGCCAGCGCGTCCTGTCGGCTTTTGCGTGGCAGTGGCTTGTTGACATCGTCGCTCGGGGGCGCGGACATGCAGGCTCCAGTGAAAAGGAGGGCCAGGGAAATCAGGCAGACGGGCAGAGCGGACGTGATCCGGAAGGATCGCTTGGGGGTACCGATGTTCCCCCTGTCGTTCCAGTCGTGCCCGTCGGCACAGGTCCGCAGATTGGCGGCACCAGTCCCGGCGCGGCTGCGCATACCGTCGAGAGATAGCTGCCAACTGTCGGCATTGGCATGCAAAGCCTGCGACAGCGACCAGCCCCGCAGTGACGCCGCGACTTCCTTGGTGGCGCTGATCGCCTTGTGCTTCTTGTCCGTCATGTCTTCGGAAATCGGTCCTCCGCACGAGCGGCGCGCAGTCCCCCCGGATCGACGGACGTCGTGGACGACACTCCCCTGGCCTTCCCTGAATCCGGCTTCGCCCGACAATAGCAACGGCCCGTTGGCAGAGGGAGGTTGTTGACCGTACGCGGGCAGGGGCTCCGGCGCGGCCCCGGCCCCGGATGCCGGGGACTCGGACGCACACCTCACCCGTCGGCCGAGATCACCGCCGGCCGGCACCAAAAGCGGCGGCCCCGGCCACGGCACCTCCGGTCACCGTGCCGGCCTCACGCAGCTCGACGCGCGCCCGGGACCGCCCTGCAGCTCCTCCGTCACGGCAAGATCGCGGTAACCACGGAGATCCACCCGCACGTGCCGCCGGAGCCGACGCGGAAGGCACCGCGGAAGCCGGGTGAGCATCTTCGGCCGTCAGCTGATCCCGCGCAGCCACTGCCCCTCGATGCCGCACGACAGGAAAAAGCCCCCACCGGATATCCCCGGCGGGGGCTTTGACGCGCTGTGGACCTGAGGGGATTCGAACCCCTGACCCCCTCGTTGCGAACGAGGTGCGCTACCAGCTGCGCCACAGGCCCTTGCGACGAGTGAAACTCTAGCATCTCGATCGCGGTGCTCGGAAATCGCTTGCGGTGCTGGTCAGCGGAGGGCCGTCACTCGTTCGCCGCGCGCGGGCGGTCCTCGTTCTCGTACTGGTCGAAGAGGGGGGTGCGGCCGCGGGTGCGGCGGCCGGGGTGGGTGGGGCGGTCCTGGGAGGGGGTGTCGGCCTGGGGGTGGTCGGGGGCGGCGCTGGAGCGGGCGGAGCTCCAGGCGTCCTCGGCGTCCAGGTCGACGTGGCTGGTGGCGCGGGGGGCGACCGGCGCGGTGACGTAGGTGGGGAGGGGGACCGGGACCGGGTCCCAGCTGTCGGCGGCGGCGGGGCGCGGGCGTTCGCGTTCGCGCTGCTGGTCCACCCACTCGGCGTGGTCGGTCTCCTCGACCAGGGCGCGGCGGCCCGCGGTGTGCGCGGGGGTCGCGGGGCGGGGCGGCTCCGGGGCGGCGTCGGGCGGGGTGTCAGCGCGGACGTCGGCCGGGTGGTCGGCGGCGGGCGGCTGGTCGGCCGCCTGCCGAGGGCGGGACCGGCGTCCTTCCCGCAGGCGCTGGGCCGCGGCCTCCGCCTTGCGCCGGTCCATGGTGAAGGTGAAGCGCCGCCGCTCCTGGACGCGCAGGTAAATGATGTACGCGGTCAGCAGGAGGGCGGGCAGGGCGGGGGCCCAGAGGAAGGGGAGGCCGCCGACCGCGGCGACGATGGCGCCCGCGGTGAAGGCGAGGAAGAGGAGGGTGGTGGTGCGCCGGCGGCGGGCGAGGACCTTGGCGCGCTTGGTCCGCTCGGCGGCGGAGGGGCGCGGCGGGGCGGCCTGCACCCGGGTGTGGGGAGCCTCGGCCTGGTCGGCCGCGGCGGGGTCGCCGAAGGCCCGGGCGCCGGCCTCGCCGGCCGGGGCGTCCGGGTCCACGTCGTCGCCCGCATCGTCGGCGGGGTGCTCCCCGTGTGCCTTGTCGTAACGGCGCTGCATCGCCGCCCGTCCGGACAGCAGCCGGATGGCGGTGCTGAAGCGCTCGGTCGGACGGGCCTCGTTGAGCTCGTCCTGCCTACGGAGCCACATCGGCACCAAATAGGCAGCCCAGGCCCCGACGATGACTGCGTAGATGAGGCCGCTGCTTCTCACAACTCACACGGTAGAGGGGTTTGCAGGGGGCCATCCGCCAATTGGGCCGGTGTGTCGCACGATCTGGCTGATATCTCGAACTTTTTTGTGATGGTAGAGATCAGTGTCCCCGCCGATCCGGTCAATCAGGGAATAGATTCGAACATTTATTTTATTTGTGGGGTGTGCCGGGAGTGCTGGGCTTCTGCCTGCGCCAGCGGCTGAGCAGGCCTTCGGGCACTTCTTCCGCGGTGAGGGCGAAGACCAGGTGGTCGCGCCAGGCACCGTCGATGTGGAGGTAGCGCGGGCGGGTGCCCTCTTCACGAAAGCCGAGCTTTTCGACCACCCGGCGGCTGGGGACGTTCTCCGGGCGAATACAGATCTCGATGCGGTGCAGTCCCACGGACCGGAAACAGTGGTCGGCGGCGAGCGCCACGGCGGTCGGGATGACACCGCGGCCGGCGACTTCCCGGTCGACCCAGTAGCCGATATGGCCGGAGCACATGGAGCCCCAGGTGATGCCCGCGACCGTCAGCTGGCCGACGAGCCGGCCGCGGTACTCGACGACGAACGGCAGCATCCGGCCCGCGTGCGCCTCGGCGCGGAGGTGGCGGACCATCTGACGGTACGTGGGGCGGTGCGGCGGGACGAGGCCGGGCGGGGGCGGCGGGACGGTCGCCTCCCAGGGGCGCAACCAGTCGCGGTTACGGCGGTTGACCTCGCGCCAGGCCCGTTGGTCGCGCATCTTTATCGGGCGGAGGGTCACCTCACCGTCCGTGAGGACCACCGGCCAGGGCGCGTTCAGCTCGGGCTCCCGGAAGGCCTGGGGTGGTCGCCGCCGCGGATCTGGTCGACGGCGTGCGGCAGCAGGTCGGTGAGGACGGCGAGGCCGTCGCGGACCCCGCCGGACGAGCCGGGGAGGTTGACGATCAGGGTGGTGCCTGCGACGCCCGCCAGTCCCCGGGAGAGCGCGGCGGTGGGGACCTTCGTACGGCCGGCGGCGCGGATCGCCTCGGGGATGCCGGGGATCTCGTAGTCCAGGACCCGGCGGGTGGCCTCGGGGGTGCGGTCGGTGGGCGACAGGCCCGTACCGCCGGTGGTGAGGACGACGGCGTAGCGGGCGGCGGCGACGGCGCCACGCAGGGCGGCTTCCACCGGTTCGCCGTCGGGCACCACCTGCGGGCCGTCGACCTCGAAGCCCATGGCGGCCAGGCCCTCGGCGAGCAGCGGGCCGCCCTTGTCGGGGTAGATACCGGCCGCGGCGCGGTTGGAGGCGGTGACGACCAGGGCGCGGGCGGGGCTCATGACCGGCTCCAGTCGCCGGACTTGCCGCCGGTCTTCTCCTCCACACGGATGTCGGAGATCACCGCTGCCTTGTCGACGGCCTTGACCATGTCGACGACGGTGAGCGCGGCGACCGAGACGGCGGTCAGGGCCTCCATCTCGACGCCCGTGCGGTCGGTGGTCTTGACGGTGGCCGTGATCTCGACGGCGTCGTCGGTGAGGGAGAGGTCCACCGTGACGCCGGAGACGGCCAGCGGGTGGCACAGCGGGATCAGCTCGGGGGTGCGCTTGGCGCCCATGATGCCGGCGATCCGGGCGGTGGCCAGGGCGTCTCCCTTGGGCATGCCCTCGCCCCGCAGCAGCTCGATGACCTGCGAGGAGACCAGGACGCGGCCGCGGGCGGCGGCGGTGCGGGCGGTGACGTCCTTCGCGGAGACGTCGACCATCCGCGCCGCGCCCGCCGCGTCGAGATGGGTGAGGTGTTGCTGGCCGCTGCTCATCGTTCTCCCGGTACCAAACTGCCGCCTGTGGGACGACACCGTACCCCCGGCGGCAGCGGGCTATCCGAGCAGGACGATGTCCACGTCCGAGCCCGCGGCGACCTCGGTGGTGTCTTCGGGGACGATGATCAGGGCGTTGGCGTGCGCCATGGCCTTGATCAGGTGGGAGCCGGCGCCGCCGACGGGGGTGACCGTGCCGGCGTCGGCGTCGTAGGCACCGCGCAGGAACTGGCGCTTCCCCTTGGGGGAGGAGGCGATGGCGTCGGTGCACCGGGCGGGGGTGACCGGGCGGTGCACCTCGGGCAGCCCCATCAGGGCCCGGATGGCGGGCCGGACGAACAGCTCGAAGGAGACGTACGAGCTGACGGGGTTGCCGGGCAGCGCGAGGAGCGGGGTGCGGTCGGGGCCGATGAGGCCGAAGCCCTGGGGTTTGCCCGGCTGCATGGCGAGCGTGCGGAACTCGACCGTGCCGTCGTCGGCGGACAGGGCGGTCAGGGTCTCCTTGACCACGTCGTACGCGCCGACGCTGACGCCGCCGCTGGTGACCAGGAGATCGGCCCGGATGAGCTGGTCCTCCAGGGTGGAGCGGAGGGTGTCGGCGTCGTCCGCGACGGCGCCGACGCGGTAGGGGATGGCACCGGCGGCGCGGGCGGCGGCGGTGAGCTGGAAGCTGTTGGAGTCGTGGATCTGCCCGGGGCCCAACGCCTCGCCGGGCTGGACCAGTTCACTGCCGGTCGACAGCACCACGACCCGGGGGCGGGGGCAGACCGTGACCGTGCCGCGGCCGATGGCGGCGAGCAGGCCGATCTGGGAGGGGCCGAGGACCGTGCCCGCCCGCAGGGCCGGCTCGCCTTCGGCGGCATCGCTGCCGCGGGTGCGGATATGGGCGCCGGCGGCGGCCGGGCGGTGGACGCGGACCTCGCCCGCGGCGTCCTGGGGGGCGGCGCTGTGGGCGCGCATCGTGACGGCCGGCCCCTCGCCCGTGCCGCCGTCGGTCCATTCGACGGGGACGACGGCCTCGGCGCCGGGCGGCAGCGGGGCGCCGGTCATGATGCGGGCGGCCTGGCCGGGGCCGATCTCGGGCAGTGCGCCGCTGCCCGCCGCGACATCGCCGAGGACGGTGAGGGTGACCGGTGCCTCTTGTGTGGCGCCCGCGACATCGGCGGCGCGGACCGCGTAGCCGTCCATGGAGCTGTTGTCGAAGGGCGGCAGGGCGACGGGGACCGTGATGTCCTCGACCAGGACACAGCCCTGGGCTTCGAGGAGCTGCAGCTCGATCGGGTCCAGCGGGGCGATCTTCGCCAGGACGTCGTCGAGGTGCTCGGCCACCGACCAGACACGGTCCTGGTGGCGGGTCCGGCCGGTGGCGTGGTTCAACGTCTCACATCTCCTCGGTGACGTAACTGCGAAGCCAGGACCGGAAGTCCGGGCCCAGGTCCTCACGTTCGCATGCCAGTCGGACAATGGCACGCAGATAGTCGCCCCGGTCGCCGGTGTCATAGCGGCGGCCCTTGAAGACCACGCCGTGCACCGGGCCGCCCAGGGCGGGGTCGGCGGCCAGCGCCTGGAGGGCGTCGGTGAGCTGGATCTCACCGCCGCGGCCCGGGGCGGTCTTGCGCAGCACCTCGAAGACGGCCGGGTCGAGGACGTAACGGCCGATGATGGCGAGGTTGCTGGGGGCCTCGGCCGGGTCGGGCTTCTCGACCAGGTCGGAGACGGCCACGACATCGTCGTCGCCGGTGGGCGCGGCGGCGGCGCAGCCGTAGAGGTGGATCTGCGCCGGGTCGACCTCCATGAGGGCGATCACGGAGCCGCCGTACTGCTCCTGTATCTCGACCATGCGCGCCAGCAGCGGGTCACGGGGGTCGATCAGGTCGTCACCGAGGAGGACCGCGAAGGGCTGGTCGCCCACGTGCGGCGCGGCACACAGCACCGCGTGGCCCAGGCCCCTGGGGTCGCCCTGCCGTACGTAGTGCATGGTCGCCAGGTCGCTGGACTCCTGCACCTTGGCGAGCCGGGACTCGTCGCCCTTGCGGTGCAGGGCCTCTTCGAGCTCGTAATTGCGGTCGAAGTGGTCCTCCAGCGGGCGCTTGTTGCGTCCGGTCACCATCAGCACGTCGGAGAGTCCGGCGGCGGCCGCCTCCTCCACCACGTACTGGATGGCGGGCTTGTCGACGACCGGGAGCATCTCCTTGGGTGTGGCCTTGGTGGCGGGGAGAAACCGGGTACCGAGGCCGGCCGCGGGGATGACAGCCTTGCTGATCCGTGTGTGCGATGGGGTCATGCGCGCCACCATAACCGGCTCTATCGGAACGATGATGAGGGTCTGGCGAAAAGCGCAAGAGAGCGGGAGCAAGGGCACACAGTGAGCGTTGACGACGGTAGAAAGCGCAGGTTGCGGCGGCATCTCCTGGAGGTGAGGAGAGCGTTGACGCCGGATGTCGTCGCCGTGGCGGGCGAGGCGCTGGCCCGGCGGACACTGGAGCTGGACGAGTTGGCCGGGGCCGCCGGCGCGCGCCCCGGCGGGCCCGGCAACCACGGCGGTCCCGGCGGCCCTGGGGGCCCCGGCCGCCCGCCCACCGTGGCCGCCTATGTGTCGATAGGCGGCGAGCCCTCCACCCGCGCCCTGCTGGACCGGCTGCGGGCGGCCGGGGTGCGGGTGCTGCTGCCCGTCCTGCTGCCGGACAACGATCTGGACTGGGCGCGCTACGAGGGCGCCGAACGGCTCGTACGGGCCGGCCGGGGGCTGCTGGAACCGGACGGAGCCCGGCTGGGCCCCGAGGCCGTCACCCAGGCGGATGTGGTGCTGCTGCCGGGGCTCGCGGTGGACCGTGGCGGGCTGCGGCTGGGGCGCGGCGGCGGCTCCTACGACCGGGTGCTGGCCCGGCTGGAGCGGGCCGGTGCGCGGGCGTCGCTGGCGGTGCTGCTCTATGACGCGGAGGTGCTGGCCGAGGTGCCCGCCGAACCGCACGACCGGCATGTGCATGCCGCGGTGACCCCGTCGGCGGTGCACCGGTTCACGGCGCCGGGGGGCCGTACGGAGGGCTGAGGCGGAACGGATACGGCGCGGCGGATACGGCGGCGGGCCGGGTGCGAGCGCGGGCCGGGTGCGAGCGCGGGGCCGTGTACGCCGGCGGGCCGGGCGGCGCGCCCGGAACGGCGCCGCAAAGACACCGGGCGGGCCGGAAGTCCTTCCGGCCCGCCCGACGGCGCAGCGATCACCAGGTGGCGGCGGGAACCCCGCCCGCCCCCAGGGGCAGAGCCCCTACGGCGACAGGGTCAGCGTGTCCTTGGCCGCCTTCTTGACGGCGGTCTGGCTGTACGCCCAGGGCAGCAGGTCGCCCTTGGCCCACTTGTCCGTCTGGTCGTAGTAGTGGGCGTCGTACGCGTGCCCCGAGGCGCCGGTGAGGTTGATCCAGCGGGACTTGTCGAGGTCGGCGAGGTTGACCACCATCCGCATCGACGGGACCCAGGTGACCTTGTAGCCGCTGGCGGCGTTCCAGCCGGTGGCGTCGACCGCGGCCTCACCGCCGCCGACGTTCCAGGGCCCGCGGTTGAACAGGCCCTGCAGCATGCCGGGTCCGTCGGTGCCCAGGGTCTGGTTCTTCAGGTACATCTGGTGCAGGCGGCCCCAGCTCCAGGTGTCGATGTTCTTGCCCAGCTTGGAGGTCAGTTCGTAGCGCGCGTCCGCCATGGCGTGCGCCAGGAGCTGGTCGCGGTTCTTGTCGCCGGGACGGCCCGGCCGGTCCTCGGTCTTCCACCAGGCGTTGTTCGGGTCGTCGAGGATGCCCCGGACGACCTCGTACCAGCGGTCGCCGCCGTCGGGCTGGGCGGTGTCGCCGGCCCGTTCGCCGCATTCGCGGAGGTACTTGTCGTTCTCGTCGGCGGGGCCGGTCTCGTTCGCCGGGCGGACGGTCAGGCACTGTCCCTCGGGGCGCAGTTCCTTGGGCATCTTGTTGCCGAAGGCGAGCTTGAGGGTGTTGCGCCAGACCGCGTTGAAGTAGGCGGCCGCGGCGGAGTCGGGCTCCTGGGTGAAGTCCCAGCCCTCCAGCAGCTGCTGGGCGTCGCGGACGTACTTGTCCTTGATGTCGATCTTCGTGAGGTACGGCGTCAGCAGCCGGGCGATCTCGCTGCTGTTGTCCTTCTGGAAGGCCTGCATATCGTCGGTGGAGACCTTGCCGCCGTCCTTGATCTTCGACTCGATCAGGTCGTTGATCCGCTGGCTGCGGGAGCCGTAGCCCCAGTCCTTGGTGAGGAGGTAGGGGTACTTCTCGTCCGTGACGGCCTGGTTGGCGGTGACGATGAAGCCGCGCTGGGGGTTGTACTCGTACGGCAGCGCCTTCTGCGGGATGTAGCCGGTCCACTGGTACTTCGGGTCCCAGCCGGGCGCCGGGAGGGTGCCGTCGTAGTGGCCGTCACCCTTGCCGCGGACCGGGATCCGGCCCGGCGCCTGGTAGCCGATGTTGCCCTTGGTGTCGGCGTAGATCAGGTTCTGGGACGGCACCTCGAAGTGCGCGGCGGCCTTGCGGAAGCCGGTCCAGTCCTTGGCGCGGTTCAGTTCGAAGACGGCGTCCATGGACTTGCCGGGGTCCAGCGCGGTCCAGCGCAGCGATACGGCGTAGCCGTCCCCGCGGTCCGGTGCGGTGGTGCCGACCGGGGCGTCCTTGCCGACATTGGCCAGTTCGCCGTCGCGGTCGGAGACGATCGGCCCGTTCCTGGTGGACCGGACGGTGATCTCGCGGCTCTCCCCGTCGGCGACCTTGATGGTCTCCTTGCGGGTTATGAAGGGCTGCTGCTTGTTGTCGAAGAGGTAGCCGTCGGCGTTGACCTTCTCCAGGTAGAGGTCGGTGACGTCGGCACCGAGGTTGGTCATGCCCCAGGAGATGTCCTGGTTGTGGCCGATGACGACGCCGGGCATACCGGAGAAGGTGAACCCGGAGACGTCGTAGTTGCACTTGGGGCCGGTGTTACGGCAGTGCAGGCCCATCTGGTACCAGAGCGAGGGCATCTGCGGCGCCAGGTGCGGATCGTTGGCGAGCAGCGGTTTGCCGGTGGTGGTGTGCGCACCGGAGACGACCCAGGAGTTGGAGCCGATGCCGTTGCCGTTGGGGCCGAGCAGCGCCGGGACCTTGCCGAGGGTCTTGGACAGCGAGGACAGCTGCGACTGCAGGCCCGCGGTCGCGCCCGCGGCGGTGGCGGGAGTGGCGTTCGCCGAAGCCTTGGGGGAGAACTTCTTGGTGGCGGGGTCGACCGCACCGCCCTCGACGATCGGCTTGTTCCGCTTGTACGGGTACGCCGGGTAGAGCCGGGAGATCTGCTCCGGGGTGAAGCGGCTGGTCATCAGGGAGCGGTCGATCTCCTCCTGCATGTTGCCGCGGAGGTCCCAGGCCATCGCCTTGAGCCAGGCCACCGAGTCGACCGGCGTCCACTTCTGGGGCTTGTAGTCGTTATGGAAGTCCAGCGCCGCGTACTCCAGGGACACCGCCGAACCCTCGTGGTCCTTGAGGTAGGCGTTGACGCCGGCGGAGTAGGACTGGAGGTACTTCTTGGTGCTGGGCGACAGCTTGGTGTCGTACTCCTTCTGCGCCACGTCGTGCCAGCCGAGGGTGCGCAGGAACGAGTCGGTCTTGACCTCGCTCTTGCCGAACATCTCCGAGAGCCGGCCGGAGGTCATGTGGCGCCGTACGTCCATCTCCCAGAAGCGGTCCTGGGCCTGGACGTACCCCTGGGCGCGGAAGAGGTCTTCGTCGGTGTCGGCGTAGATCTGCGGAATGCCGTTGCCGTCGCGGACGACATCCACCGGGTTGGTCAGGCCCGGGAGTTTGAGCGAGCCGGTGGTCTGCGGGAACGAAGCGCGGACGGTACTGACCCCCCAGAACGCGCCGAAGCCGATGCCCGCCACGAGCAGCAGCACGACCGTGATCGCGACGAGGCGGCCGCGCCGCCCCTTCTTTTTCCTGGGGACTGGGCCGGACTTGTTGGCGGGCATCTCGGTCCTTCGAGGGGCAGGGTGGGAGTGCTGGAGCAACCATAGGCGCACGGGTCCGGCTACCCCTACGCGGAGTCATCGCCAGCACCTCCAACCTTCAAGTAATGGTAAATTGTTAGCCTCAGTAACTAGATACGGTAAGGAAAGACCCCTCCGGTAACCCGTGCGAGGAAGGACCAGCTCCTGTCTGTCGACCACCTCAACGAACTCCTGCTGTTCTGCTCGCTCGTACTGCTCATCGCGGTTGCCGCGGTACGGCTCTCCTCGCGCAGCGGGCTCCCCAGCCTGCTCATCTACCTGGGGATAGGCATCGCCATAGGCCAGGACGGCCTGGGCGGTGTCGTCTTCGACAATGCCGAGCTGACCCAACTCCTCGGCTATACCGCGCTGGTCGTGATCCTCGCCGAGGGCGGTCTGGGCACCAAGTGGAAAGAGATCAGGCCGGCGCTGCCCCGGGCGGTGTCGCTGTCGACGGTCGGCGTCGCGGTGAGCGTGGGGGTCACCGCGGCCGGAGCGCACTACCTGGCCGGGCTCGACTGGCGGCAGGCGCTGCTGATCGGCGCCGTGGTCTCGTCCACGGATGCCGCGGCCGTCTTCTCCGTACTGCGCAGCGTGCCGCTGCCGGCCCGCCTGACCGGGGTGCTCGAAGCCGAATCCGGCCTCAACGACGCCCCCGTGGTCATCCTCGTCGTCGCCTTCTCCACCGCGGGACCGGTCGAGCACTGGTACCTCCTGCTCGGCGAGATCGCCCTGGAACTGGCGATCGGCGCCGCGCTCGGACTGGCCATCGGCTGGCTCGGCGCCTACGGCCTGCGGCACGTGGCGCTGCCCGCGTCCGGCCTGTACCCGATCGCGGTCATGGCCATCGCGGTCTCCGCCTACGCGGCCGGTGCGCTGGCACACGGCTCGGGCTTCCTCGCCGTCTATCTGGCCGCGGTGATCCTCGGCAACGCCAAGCTGCCGCACGCCCCGGCCACCCGCGGCTTCGCCGAAGGCCTCGGCTGGATCGGCCAGATCGGGATGTTCGTACTGCTCGGCCTGCTGGTCACCCCGCACAACCTGCTGGACGACTTCGTTCCCGCGCTGCTGATCGGCATGATCCTCACGCTCGTGGCCAGGCCGATGTCCGTCGTTGTGGCGCTGCTGCCGTTCCGGGTGCCCTGGCCGGAGAAGACCCTGCTGTCCTGGGCCGGACTGCGCGGCGCGGTGCCGATCGTGCTGGCCACGATCCCGATGGTGAGCGACGTTCCCGGCAGCGACCGGGTCTTCAACATCGTCTTCGTCCTGGTCGTCGTCTACACCCTGATCCAGGGGCCGACGCTGCCCTGGCTCGCCAGGCGGCTGCGGCTGGGCGACGACGAGGAGGCCGCCGACCTGGGCATCGAGTCCGCTCCCCTGGAACGGCTGCGCGGCCATCTGCTGTCCACCTCGATCGGCCCGGCCTCCCGTATGCACGGCGTCGAGGTCGGTGAGCTGCGGATGCCCGCGGGCGCCGCGGTCACCCTCGTCGTCCGGGACGGCTCCAGCTTCGTGCCCTCGCCCTCGACCGTGCTGCGGCGCGGCGACGAGCTGCTGGTGGTGGCCACCGACCCGGTACGCGACGCGGCCGAGCGGCGGCTGCAGGCGGTCTCCCAGGGCGGCAAGCTGGCCGGCTGGCTGGGGACGGGCGGGCCGGGCGGACACCGGCACCACTGAGGCCGCCGCGGCCCTTGGCGAGGACGCCACGGCGCGGCCCGCACTCCACGGAGCACACTCCACCAAGCGGGAAATGTGGCGCACATCTCCACGGATCCCAAGGAAATTCGCGTGAAGCCCTGGCCAATCCCAGGGCTTCACGCGCTGCGGCCTGTAAGATGAAAAGGCACATCGACGAACCAACTCTGCCTGATGCAGAGCTGGCGCGACCGCTCGGCGGCCGCGGTCCTCCTGCCACACGCAGCCACCCTCTCGGTGCGGACCACGCGGTATCACTCGGTCCTGCGCGAGAGGACAGCTCTCGGCGCGTACCCGTGACGACCTCGCGGGTGGCGCGCTACCAGGCGGCAGAAAGGCCCGGCCGTGGCATCCGCGGTCAAGGATTCCCGTTCCGGATACGGACCACTGCTCCGCACCCCTGGTGCATGGACATTCCTGCTGCCCGGCTTTCTGGCCCGGCAGCCCTTCGCCATGCTGACGATCGGCATCGTGCTGCTCGTCCAGTCCACCACCGGCTCGTACGGCACCGCGGGCGCGGTGTCCGCGACCACCGGCGTCGCGATGGCCCTGTTCGCCCCGCAGAGCGGCAAGCTCGCCGACCGCTTCGGCCAGCGCGCGGTGCTGATCCCCGGCGTACTGGTGCACGTCGCCGGCGTCGCCGCACTGATCACCCTCGCCCTCGCCCACGCCCCCCTGTGGACGCTGATCGCGGTGGCCGTCCCCACGGGCGCCTCGACACCGCAGGTCGGCCCGATGGTGCGGGCCCGCTGGGCCTCCCGGCTCGGCGGCAGCCCGCTGATGCCGACCGCCGCCGCCTTCGAGTCGGTGACCGACGAGTTCACCTTCGTCGTCGGCCCGGTGCTGGCGACCGCGCTGTGCACCGGTATCCACCCGGCGGCCGGTCTGGTCGCCGAGGCCGCGCTGACGCTGGCCGGCGGGCTGCTGTTCGCCTCCCAGCGGCGCAGCCAGCCCCCGGTGCACCGTCCGCAGGCCGGCGACCGGCCCCGCGTCTCGGCGCTGTCGGTGCCCGGCATACGCGTCCTGATCGTGGCGTTCCTCGGCATCGGCGCCGTCTTCGGCGGAATGCAGGTCTCGCTGACCGCCTTCACCCAGCACATCGGCCAGCCCGGCATCAACGGTGTGCTCTACGGGATCTTCGCGGGCGGCAACATGCTCGCCGGTATCGCCTGTGGCGCGATCACCTGGAAGATCGGCCCGCGGCGCCGTCTGCTGGTCGCCTACGGGCTGCTGGCACTGGCCACCACCCCGTTGTGGGCGGTGACCGCGGTGCCGCTGCTCGGCGCGGTCGGCCTGGTCGTCGGCCTGTGCATCGCACCGGCCCTGATCACCGGCTACACGCTGGTCGAGTCGCTGGTGCCGGCCGCCGCCCGTACCGAGGCCTTCACCTGGCTGACCGGCGCGGTCGCGCTGGGCCAGGCGGCCGCGGCCACCTCCGCGGGACAGCTCGCGGACGGCTTCGGGCCGAGCACCGGATTCCTGGTGCCGCTGGCCGGTACGGCACTGGCCCTGACGGTGCTGCTGACGCTCCGCGCCCATCTGCTCCCCCGCTCGCCGGCCAAGGCCGCGGGCACCCCAGCGGCCGATGCGAACGCGCAGGTCACAGCCGTTTCCGAGGACCGGGAGCGAGAGCTGGCGCACGTCTGACGGCCCCTGTCGGAGGCCTGACGGAACGTGGAGTCGGTCACCGTACGGCGGCCCACGGTGGACTGACAGGCGGGAATACTGCAATATGGAGCGTCGTTAGCACTCATCGAGTGAGAGTGCCAGGAGGAAGACAAGTGCCGACGTACCAGTACCAGTGCACCGAGTGCGGCGAGGGCCTCGAGGCGGTGCAGAAGTTCACCGACGACTCGCTCACCGAGTGCCCCGCTTGCCAGGGACGCCTCAAGAAGGTGTTCTCCGCGGTCGGCATCGTCTTCAAGGGCTCCGGCTTCTACCGCAACGACAGCCGCGGCTCGTCGTCCAGCAGCAGCCCCGGGAAGAACGCCTCCACGTCGGGCGGCACGTCCTCGTCGGACTCCTCGGGCTCCTCCGACTCGTCGTCGAGCTCCTCGTCCGGCAGCTCGGACAGCAAGGCCTCGGCCCCGGCCGCCGCGTCGTCCGGCAGCACCTCGGGCGCCGGCTCCCCAGCCTGACCCACAGCTCTCCGGGCCCCGCCGTCACCGACGTCGGGGCCCGTTGCTTTACGGCACGCACCGCCTCACGGCTTGCTCCGCCTCCTCGTGCCCCTGGTGCCACTGGTGCCCCTGGTGCCGCCCTCCGCCTTACGGCTTTCTTTCGTCTCCGGCACCCGCCCACCCCGGCCGCCGCACCCCGATAGTGTGACCGGCATGGCTGACGCGGAGATTGGCGTAATCGGCGGATCGGGTTTCTACTCCTTCCTCGACGACGTGACCGAGGTCGAGGTGGACACCCCCTACGGGCGCCCCAGCGACTCGCTGTTCCTGGGAGAGATCGCCGGCCGCCGGGTCGCGTTCCTCCCCCGGCACGGCCGCGGCCACCACCTTCCGCCGCACCGCATCAACTACCGCGCCAACCTCTGGGCCCTGCGCTCGCTCGGTGTGCGTCAGGTCCTCGCCCCGTGCGCGGTCGGCGGCCTGCGCCCCGAATACGGCCCCGGCACGCTCCTGGTCCCCGACCAGCTCGTCGACCGCACCAAGGCCCGCCCCCAGACCTACTTCGACGGCGAGCCGCTTCCCGACGGGCAGATCCCCCATGTCGTCCACCTGACCTTCGCCGACCCGTACTGCCCCACCGGGCGCCAGGCCGCCCTCAAGGCGGCCCGCGGCCGGGACTGGGAGCCCGTCGACGGCGGCACCCTGGTCGTGATCGAAGGCCCCCGCTTCTCGACCCGCGCCGAATCGCGCTGGCATGCCGCCCAGGGCTGGTCGGTGGTCGGCATGACCGGGCACCCCGAAGCTGTCCTGGCCCGCGAACTGAGCCTGTGCTACACCTCCTTGGCGCTGGTCACCGACCTGGACGCGGGCACGGAGACCGGCGACGGCGTCTCCCACGAGGAAGTCTTCCGGGTGTTCGCCGAGAACGTGGGCCGACTGCGGGAGGTCCTGTTCGACGCGGTCGCCGCCCTCCCGGACACCGCTGGCCGCGCCTGCCTGTGCACCGAGGTCCACACCGGCTGGGACCTGGGCATCGAGCTGCCGTAAGGGCTTCGGACCTGCGGTAACGGCTTCGGACCTGCGGTAGGGGCCTCGGGGCTGCTGTAACGGCTTCGGGCCTGCGGGTCTGCCTGTCGTAACACCCTTGGGGATCTTGATCTGCCTGCTGTAACGGCTGCGGCGGGCTGCCCGGCTTCCCTCTTGCGGGTGGCCGGGTTGTCCACAGGGGCGGGGTCGTCCACAGCCCGGAGCGGGCGGGAGCGGATTCCGGCACGGTGGTGAGTCCGGTCCTCAGACCTTCTCACCGCAGGCGGTGCCCACCATGCCTCATCCCCCTTCCGCTCCTCCCCCGCCTAACGCTCCCCCTTCTCCTCTTCCTTCTTTCCCTCCGCGGGTTGCTTCTTTCCCTCCGCGGGCCGACCCCGCCCTTCTCTCCCCGCCGCTCCCCGCTCCCCCGCCGTGTGACGTACCGCACTTCGCTCCCGTACGGGCGGGCGGCGGCCGGCGCCTCGGGAGCCGGAGCGCGCGGCAGCGGATGCTGGCTGCCGGCCTGGCGCTGACCGCCGCAGCACTGGCCTGCGGAGCCTCGTACGGTGCCGTACGTGCCGCGCCCGCCTCCGGCTGCCCGTCGGCCACGGCCACGGGAGGGCGGTGACCATGGCCCAAGATCAAGTGGCATCCGTACTCCCCTCACGCCACACTGCTGCGCATGGCGGGGCATCCGCCGCGCGCCGATGGGGTCGCGCTCACCGCACCACCACCGCGGTATCCGTCCGCGGCGTCCGCAGGGTCAACGCCCTCCGCCGGACGCGCACCAGCACTCCGGCCGATCGCCGGTGCACGGGGCAGGACTGGACACCTCCGCCCCGCCCTGCCGTAAGTTGCGGTGCTGATCGTTGGTGCACCATCCGTAGTGAGCGTGGAAAGAGGCTGTCAGGTGAGCGAGAGCAAGGGCGTCCTTCAGGGATTCAAGGAATTCCTGATGCGCGGCAACGTCATCGAACTCGCGGTCGCGGTGGTCGTCGGTGCTGCCTTCACGAACATCGTGAACGCCGTGGTCAAGGGCATCATCAACCCCATCGTGGGCGCGCTCGGCTCACAGAACCTCGACCACTACCAGTCCTGCCTGACCGCGACCTGCGCCAAGGATCCCAAGACGGGCGCGTTCGCCGACGGCATCTACATCCTCTGGGGCTCGGTGCTCAGCGCCGCCCTGACGTTCCTGATCACCGCCGCGGTCGTCTACTTCCTCATGATCCTTCCGATCAACAAGTGGAAGGAGCGCCAGGCGGCCAGGAAGCCGGACGAGAGCATCCCCGCGGACCCGACCGAGATCCAGCTGCTCATCGAGATCCGCGATGCGCTGATCGCGCAGCGCACCGGCTCTCCGTCCGCGCCTTCCTCGGGCGCGGGGATCATCGGCACGCAGAAGGCTCAGCAGTAGCAGTAGCAGGCGCCCACGGCGGCCGGCTCACGCCGCCCCCTCGCCTCGCTCAGAGGTGGTGGGGCGGCTTTTCGTCGAGGAAGCGGGCCAGGTCGGAGGCGCTGTCACCGCGGTCAGGGCGCTCGCCCCAGCCACGGTCGGTGTCGTCCGAGGACTGCTGGTTCAGCGGGTCGTCGAAGATCAGCCTCGCGGCGGGCTTGAGTGCCGGGCGCGCGGCCGGCGAAGACGCAGCGGCCTGTGCCTGTGCGGCCTCGGACGCCTCTTGGGTCGCATCCTGGGGCGCCTCTTGGGATGCGCCCTGGGGCACGTCCCGGGGCGTGGGGGCCGACTCGGGTTCGGGGCTGGTGCTCACCCCTTCAGGGTACGGGCGCGCGGGAAGCGTTCACCGCTCGGCACGGGCCCACATCCCGGCCCACCGGCTGACGGAGCCCTGTCGCTCAGGGGCGGCGGCCGGGGTGGTAGAGCGCCCGGGCGCGGGCCTGGTCGAGGGCGCCGTCGGCACCGATCGGCAGGAAGTGGTCCACCTGCCACGCCTGTGCGCTGCGGGCCTGGCGACTGGCCGTCTCCACCCACGGCGGGTACATGCGAAACGCACGCTTTCCGCCCGCGCCGTTCCGGGAAACGATGCCCCGTTCGGCGAGCACATCCCGCGGAAAGACGAAGTGCCCGAAGTGCCCGTCCTGGCGGCTGCTGATGACGAAGAGATCGACCGCGTCCGCGGAGTCGAACGGCTGAATCGGCCCACCGGGGCTCCGCTTCCACACCGTGACGAACTGGCCGGCCTTTGTCGGGGTCGTCTTGGCCACCCGGAACCTGACGGCCAAGCCGTCGAGGGCGAATTCATGGGCCGCGTACTCCGTGCTCTCCGCCTCGGGCACCGGCCGCGAGCAGACGAACCCGCACGGGTCGTACACCGTCGCCTTCGCCGCAAGGAGCTCCTCGTGCAGCGGTTCCCCACCCGCGCAGGCCTCGGAACCTGCGGGGCACAGCGCAGAGGATTCCGCGGAATGTGTCGCCATTGCGCCATCGTGCCATTACCGGCTGCCGCGCAGGTCGGCGGGATAGCCGGGGCCGGGTGGGCCGGTGTGGCAAGCAAGCGCCTGCGCCTTACCAGCCGTTGTCCTACCGGCCCTTGTCCTACCGCCCCTTGTCGTGGGTCGGTATGGGATGCGGGCGGTGGCCGTCGCGGGGGCGGGTCGGCGGGCCCTGTGAGGCCTGGCTGCGCCTGAGGAGCCGGTTCCGGTTGGTGCCGGGCAGGGGATGGCGAGGGTGAGCGTACTCGTGGCGGGCCATGAGGAGGGGCCTTTCCGGTCGGGGAGAGTACGACGGCCCGGTCGGAACAAGAGTGGTGCCTCCGGGGCCGCAGCCGGGGCAGGTAGGGCACGTGAGGCACCTGGGGCGGGCCGAGGGCTGGTCCACGGGACCCACGCTAGGCACGCGTCGGGCGTCTGGCCCGTTCTTTGGGCTCAGCGGGTGAAGCCGCGCCGGCTCACCGGCGGGGGCCGCACCTGCCTTCTACCGGCGCGCGCCGGGCCCGTCCCCAGTACCGGCATGGACATGGGCGGGCCCCGCTTCCCCACGCGCCCCCCTCAACTGGCGCGGGCCGCCTCTCCCCCTGGCGGCCGTCCCGTCAGCGGGTGGCGGCGTCGGCTCCCAGTGCCTCGTGCCACCACAGGTCGCGGCCCGGCTTCCAGGAGACCGGCCGCGAGCACCGGTTCACCACCAGCACGGTGCGGTCCGGCACACCCCCCGAGGCCGCGCCCCGGGCCAGCGCATGGTCGAGCACCGCCTTCACCGGCCGTACGGCCCCGTCCCAGAACGCCGCATCGGCCGTGATCAGCACCCTGGCCGAGGACTCACGGGTCCGTGCGACCAGTTCGGGCACCGTTAACGAGACCGGCAGCGTGGTGCGTATCGCATCCAGCCGGCCGCAGGCGAGCGTGGCGATCACCGACTCCGGCACCAGTGGCAGATGCACCGCGACCCGGTCGCCGGCCCGTACGCCGAGCCGGGTGAGCGCGGCGGCGGCCCGCTCGGCCTGGTCGAGGAGCATGCCGTGCGTCAGCTCCTCATGGCGTCCCGGCTCCCCGCTCCAGGTGAGGGCGATTCGCGACGCCTCCGGCTCCTGCACATCCCGGGCGTCATCTGCATGCTCTGAGGTCATACGGCGCAACATGCGGACCAGGATCTAGATCATCGATCAACGTTCACTGAACGTCCGTTGTACGGGCCGTTGCGGCTGTCGTGATGACCGCGGCACGGAGCCGCCGCAGGGAGCCGGGTACGGGGACGTGCGCGCTCGTCGCCCCGGGATTGCTGCCCCTTTCCGGCGCGCTTCATCCCTCCGCCGGCCCACCGGCGGGCGCTCACCCCACGCCCGCGGCCACCGCGTCGTATCCCCCCACCACATCGCACACGTCCCCGAACCCGTGCGCCTCCAGCAGTGCCGCCGCGATCACCGACCGGTTGCCGCTGCGGCAGTACAGGACCACCGGACGGGCCGGGTCCAGTTCGGCGAGGCGGGCGGACAGGCCGGCCAGCGGGATGTTGCGGGCGCCGGGGAGGGCACCCCCCTCGTACTCGGCCGGATTACGGACATCGATCAACTGGATACCGGGTGCCTGACCTTCGGGCAACTCGCTCGCCGGCAAGGACAGTTCGTCGTGCCGGACGCGATGGCTGCGGCGGGCGAGGGCGGGTGTGCGCTCCAGTACGGCGGCCGGGTCGGGCAGATGACCGAGGACCTGGTCGTAGCCGATGCGGGCGAGCCGGAGGCGGGCCTCCTGCTCCGTACCGGGGTCGGCGAGCAGCACGATGGGGGTGCCGGGGGCGACCACGCTGCCGGCGTACTCGGCGAACCGGGTGTCCAGGCTCGTATGGAGCGAACCGGCCAGGTGCGCACGGGTGTAGGCGGCCGGCGGGCGGCAGTCGAGGAGGGCGGCGCCCTGCCGGTCGCGGGCCGCGAGCACCTCGTCGAGGGTGAGGGCGGGCGGCGGGCCGGGCTCCAAGAGGGCGTGGCCGTCGCGGTTGAGGGCGGCGTCGTGCGCGAAGTACCCGGGGGTGGCGGGCTGTCCCGCGGTGACCAGCCGGACGAAGTCGGCCTCCGGCATGGGCTGCAGGGCGTAGTTGAGGCGCCGCTGGTCGCCGATCGTGGAGCTGGTCTCGGTGGAGAGGCTGCGGCCGCAGGCGGAACCCGCGCCGTGTGCGGGAAAGACCCGGGTCGCGTCCGGGAGGGTCAGGAGTTTGGTGTGCAGGGAGTGGTGCAGACGGGCGGCCATGTCCTGCGGGGAGTGACCGGCGGCGGAGAGCAGGTCGGGCCGGCCGACATCGCCGACGAAGAGGGTGTCGCCGGTGAGCACGCCGAACGGCACCTCGTCATCCGGGTGTTCGCGGATGACCAGGCAGATGGACTCAAGGGTGTGGCCGGGGGTGGCGAGCACGGTGAGGGTTATCCCCTCGCCGTCGTCCGCCCCGAGCGAGATGCGCTCGCCGTCCCGTAACCGCCGTGTGGGGAAGCCGGTTTCGGCGGCTTCCCCGAAGGCGATGGCGGCATCGGTGGCCCGCGCGAGTTCGAGGTGGCCGGAGAGGAAGTCGGCGTGAATGTGCGTCTCGATGACGAGTTCGATGCGCAGCCCGGCGGCTTCCGCGTCGTGCAGGTACTCGTCGATATCGCGGCGCGGGTCGACGAGGACGGCGCGGCCGGTGCTCTCGTCGCCGATCAGATACGACGCCTGGGAGAGGCAGTCGAGGTAGTACTGCGCGAAGTGCACGGTCGGCCTCCAGGGTGCGCGGTGCCCGTGCGCGGCGGCTGGGGCCCGCCCGGGCAGGGTGCGTTGTGCGGATGCACGGATGTACGTACATTAGGGAGCCGGATGGCGGGCGACAAGCCGAGACCGCCTTCCCGGCGGCCCATGTGACGGCGCACCAGGCGAACTTGCGTGACGACGTGGCAGGCATCACGCCCGATATCACGCCCGACGTCGCCGTGTGTGCTTGAGCGTGACGCCACATCAGCTTCCGGGCGCGACGCACGACGCCCTGCCCGTCGGGCGGCTGTTCCGGCTCGCCCGGCATCGACAACCGCGCCACTCACACCACCCGCACCGCCCACACCACCCCGTACGCCCGCGGAGGAACCCACCATGACGACCGAGCCGCCGGACGGCGCGCACGGCCCGCGTCCCTTGGACCGGCGCTCGCCGCTGCCCCTGTGGGCACAGCTCTTCACCGATCTGCGCCGTCGGATGGAAGCCGGCGCGTTCCGCGCGGAGTTCCCGGCCGAGCACCGGCTGACCGGCGAGTACGAGGTCAGCCGGCACACGGTCCGCGAGGCACTGCGCAAACTGCGCGCCGACGGTCTGGTGATCGCCGAGCGCGGACGCACCAGCCGGCTGGACACCCGTCGCATACAGCAGCCGCTGGGCTCCCTCTACAGCCTCTTCCGCGAGCTGGAGGGCCGGGGTGTGGAGCAGCGCAGCGAGGTGCTGCGACTGGAGCGGACCACGGAGGGGACGGTCGCCGGGCATCTGGGGCTGGTTCCGGATACGCCGCTGGTCGTACTGGAGCGGCTGCGGCTCGCGGACGGCGAACCGCTCGCCCACGACACCGCGTATCTGCCCGCCGAGATCGCCGAGCCGCTGCTGGACGCCGACTTCGGGCACACCTCGCTCTACGGAGAGCTGACGCGCCGCTGCGGGGTGAAGGTCACCGGCGGCCGGGAGCGGATCCAGCCGTTCCTGCCGGACGTCCGGCAGGCGTGGCTGCTGGGGCTGGCCGACCGGGAGGCGGCGTTCACCATCGAGCGGCTGGGGCGGGCCGGGGAGCGGCCGGTGGAGTGGCGCGAGACGGTGGTCCGCGGCGACCGGTTCTCCTTCGTCGCGGAGTGGTCCGACCGGAACCCGGCCGTCGCCCTCGCGCCGCGTGCCTCATGTCCGTCCTCATAGCCGCCGCGGCGCTGTCGTGCGGACTGCTGATCGGTCTGCTGCTGGGCGCGCTCGGCGGCGGCGGTTCGGTGCTGGCGGTGCCCGCGCTGGTCTATCTGCTGGGGCAGTCGCCGCACGAGGCGACCGCGGGCGCGCTGATCGTCGTCACGGTCGGCTCGGTGACCGGGCTGGTCAGCCATGCCCGTGGCGGGCGGGTCCGGTGGGCGGCCGGTACGGCGTTCGGGGCGCTGGGTACGGCCGGCAGCTACCTCGGCTCCCGGTGGAGCGCGGCGCTGGACCCCGCGGTGCTGATGGCGGCGTTCGCGGGGCTGCTGCTCGTGGTGGCGGCGATGCTGGTGTCACGGGGGCTGCGCGAGTGGCGAGCGGCGGCCGGTGCCCGTCCCTTACAGGTGGCCCCTGCGACGGCCTCCTCAGGAGATCCGGGGGAGGAGGAAGCCGTTCCCTTACGTGATACTCCGCAGCCGCCCGCGTCTCTTCGCCGCTCGCCGGGCCCCGCGCCCTTAGGGGACGCCCCGGAGCCCTCGCCCAAACGGGGCGCCCCGAGTCCGGCCCCTACGGCTCCCTCCGCAGACCGGGCCGCCGGCCCCTCTCACCCCACGGGCCCCACGGGAACCGGCCCCACGGGGGCCCCTCCCACGGACACACATCCCGCGGGAACCCATCCCGCGGCCTCACATCCCGAGGACACTCGCCCCGCGAGCCCCCATCCCGCCGGCCCCCGGCCCGCAGGCTCTCGGCCCGCAGGATCCCGGCCCGCCCGCCCCCTCCGGTTCGCCCTGACCGCCTCCGCCGTCGGGCTGCTCACCGGCTTCTTCGGGGTCGGCGGCGGCTTTGTCGTGGTACCGGCGCTCACCCTGGTCCTGGGCCTGGAGATGCCGGTCGCCATCGGCACCTCCCTCCTCGTCATACTCCTCAACTCCCTTACGGCGCTGGGCACCAGGGCCGGCACCGGGGCACTGGACTGGCCGGTACTGGCGGGCTTCGCGGCCTGCGCGGCGGTCGGCAGCCACCTCGGCAACCGCCTCACCACCCGTCTGCGCCCGCACACCCTGGCCACGGCCTTCGCCTGCCTCGTCACCGTCCTCGCCCTCTCCATGGCGGTCACCGCCCTGCCCCGCCTCTGGTCGCCCTGACGCCCTCGGCCCCAGGGCCAACCACCCGCCACGCACCCCACTCCCCACGCCCCACTCACAGGAGGAAGCACATGGCCCCCGCACCCGCCACCCCGTCCCACCACCAGGTCCTCATCGTCGGCGGCGGCACCGCAGGCATCACCGTCGCCGCCCGGCTGCGCCGCGCCGGCGTCCGGGACATCGCCCTGCTGGAGCCGTCGGAGACGCACTGGTACCAGCCGCTGTGGACGCTGGTCGGCGGCGGCCAGGCCCCGCTGCGCGCCGCGCTGCGCACCGAGGCGGAGGTCATCCCGCCCGGCGTGCGCTGGCTGCGCGAGCGCGCCACCGCCGTCGACCCGGCCGCCCGTACGGTCACCACCGCCTCCGGCCGGGTCCTCTCCTACGGGCGGCTGGTGCTCGCCCCCGGCCTGCAGCTCGACTGGGACGGCGTGCCCGGTCTGGCCCCGGCCCTCGGTCACGGCGGGGTGAGCAGCAACTACCGGCCCGATCTCGCCCCGCTCACCTGGGATCTGATCCGCCGGATGCGCAGCGGGACGGCCGTGTTCACCATGCCGTCCGGGCCGGTGAAGTGCGGCGGTGCCCCGCAGAAGATCGCGTATCTGGCGGCCGACCACTGGCGCAAGCGCGGTGTGCTGGGCGCGATCCGCACCATCCTGGTGCTCCCGGAGCCGGCGATGTTCAAGGTGCCGGTGTTCTCCCGGGCGCTGACGGAGACGGCCCGGCGGTACGGCATCGAGGTGCGGCTGAGTTCCGAGATGACCCGGCTCGACGGCACGGCGCGCGAGGCAGTGATCACCGATCACACCACCGGCAAGGACGAGACCGTCCGCTACGACCTGCTGCACGCCGTACCGCCGCAGCGCGCCCCCGAGTGGCTGGCCGACGGCCCGCTGGCCGACCCCGACTCCCCGTTCGGGTACGTCAAGGCCGACCGGGAAACCCTCCAGCACCCCGACTTCCCCGACGTATTCGTGCTCGGCGACGTCGCCAACCTCCCGACGTCCAAAACGGGCGCCGCGATCCGCAAGCAGGCGCCGGTCGTCGTCGCCAACCTCCTCGCCGGTCTGCGCGGGCGCCCCGCCACCGCCCGCTACGACGGCTACACCTCCTGCCCCCTGGTCACCGCCCGGCACAAGATGCTGCTCGCCGAGTTCGACTACGACCTGCAGCCCACCCCCTCGATCCCCTTCATCGACACCACCCGGGAACGCACCGACATGTGGTTCCTCAAGCGCTACGGACTGCCGCAGCTCTACTTCAAGGGGATGCTCAAGGGTCTGGCCTAGGGGCAGCGGCGCGGCGGCCCATCCCCTAAGGCCGCCGCGCCACGTTCTGTCCTACGCCGCTTCTGTCCTACACCGCTTCTGCCCTACGCCGCCGCTGTCTCCCCCACCACACACCCCACGTTGTCCGGCGCCCCCGCCTCGCGGGCGAGCCGGATCAGGTCCCGTACGGCCTGGTCGGGACCGTCGGCCGTGGTCAGCACGGTCTGGATCGTCTCGGCCGGCACCACCGAGGTCAGGCCGTCGGTGCACAGCAGATAGCGCTCCCCGGGCCGGGCCTCCAGCAGGTCCAGGTCAGGGGCGAACGCGGTGCCGCCCTCCAGCGACCGCAGCAGCAGTGCGCGCTGGGGGTGCGACGAGGCCTCCTCGGGGGTGAGGCGGCCCTCGTCGACCAGCGACTGGACCACGCTGTGGTCGTGGGTGATGCGGAAGAGGCCGGAGTCACGCAGGACGTAGGCGCGCGAGTCCCCGATGTGCAGCAGCGCCAGCTGGGAGCCGTTGCGCAGCAGCGCGGTGAGGGTGCTGCCGGAGGCCTCGTTTGCCGACGGGGCGGCGCGGTGGGCGCGCCGGGCCGCCTCCTCCAGGACGGCGGGCAGGTCCGCCGAGGCCAGATCCCGGTGCTCCAGGTCCTTGAGCGCTTCGATCGCGGCCGTCGCGGCGGGGCCACCCCGGGGGCCGTAGCCGTCGGCCACCGCCAGCAGCCGCAGTCCCGCGTAGGCGGCGTCCTGCTGGGCCGGACGCACCAGTCCCTGATCGGTCAGGGCGGCGCAGCGCATCGTCACAGGGGTCAGCGGTTCGGTCATGACGGTGTCCTTCCTGGACAGCTGGTCGACGAGGAAGGCGGCCAGGTCCCGGCGGGCGGCGGTGTCGGCCTCGACCTGCGTCCAGTACGCGGCGACCGCCCCGGCTGCCGCGTCCGGCGCCAGTTCGCACACCTCGCGGATGCGGGCCAGCGGCATACCGAGCCGGCGCAGCCAGGCCACCAGCCGGGCCCGCTCCAGCTGGGCCGGGGCGTAGTGGCGGTAGCCGCTTCGCGGGTCGACGCGCTCCGGGGTGAGCAGGCCGAGCTCGTCGTAGAGCCGCAGCGCCTTCGGCGAGAGTCGGCATGCCCGGGCGAACGCCCCGATGGTCAGCAGCTCACCGTCCCCGCAGGACGCGTCCCCCGTTCCTCCGGCCACCCGGGGGTCCGCCCCTCGGCCGGCCCGCCGGTCCGCCCCTCGGTCCACCCGTCCGCCCTCCTCGTACCAGGCGCTTCGCCCGGTACGGCCGATGCTGGGGCTTCCCCCAAGGACAAGGTCAAACGCGTATCGCCGCCCCGTCCCGGCCGGTCCGGCTGTCCGCCGCCTCCGCCGGGTCCGTGCCCGTGCCCGCGCGGGACAGCTGGTTGAGTGCCGCGGCGGTCAGCGCCTGGACGCCCATGGTGAGGGTCGGCCGGACCACCGGGACGAAGTGCGGCGAATGGTTGGAGGGGATGTCCTGCGCCAGCCTCCCGGCGGCCAGGGCCGTTTGGAACTCCTCCGGGTCCCAGCCGCCCAGCCACCAGTAGTAGAGCGGTGCCCCGGCGGCGCTGGCCAGCAGTCCGGCGTCCTCGCTGCCGGTCGTCGGCTCGTAGGCGAACACCCGCTGCTCACCGAAGAGTCCGGCGAACTGCTCGTTGACCTGACGCAGGGTCGTGGCGTCGTTGACGGTGGCGGGGAAGGCGTCCAGGACCTCGGTCTCGGGCGCCCGGTCGGCGCCGGAGGCGGTGGCCTCGGCGCGCGCGATGCGGTCGATGGCGGCCAGTACGGCAGCGCGCACCGTCTCGTCGAAGGTGCGCACGCTCAGCCGTACGACGGCCCGGTCGGGGATGACATTGGCGGTGTCGCCGGCCTGGAAGGAGCCGACGCTGACCACCGCCCGGTCCGCCGGCGCGACCTCGCGGGCCACCACGGACTGCACCCGCTGCACAAAGGCCGCCGCCATCAGGATCGGGTCGACGGTGGTCTCGGGCCGGGAGCCGTGGCCGCCGGTGCCGTGGAAGGTGATCTCCAGGCTGTCGGCGGCGGCCATACAGGGTCCGGGGCAGTACGCGATCAGCC
Organism: Streptomyces lydicus; assembly: GCF_004125265.1. Lineage (GTDB taxonomy): Bacteria > Actinomycetota > Actinomycetes > Streptomycetales > Streptomycetaceae > Streptomyces > Streptomyces lydicus_C. The sequence goes on along the minus strand of NZ_RDTE01000003.1, from coordinate 5,352,380 downwards.
CGGCGCTGAAGGGGGCGACATGCTGGGCCAGCACCACATCGGGCGTGGGCACCAGACCCTTGGTGTAGAGGCCGGCGTCGAGCATGGCTCGGGCACCGCTGCCGACCTCCTCGGCGGGCTGGAAGAGCACGACCAGCGTGCCGGACCAGCGGTCGCGCGCCGCCGCGAGCAGGTCGGCGGCGCCCAGCAGACAGGTCACATGGACGTCGTGCCCGCAGGCGTGCATCCGGCCGGGGACCGTGGAGGCGTAGTCCAGGCCGGAGTTCTCGGTGACGGGCAGCGCGTCCATGTCGGCGCGCAGCAGGACCACGGGCCCCGGGCCGTTGCGCAACACGCCGACGACGCCGGTTTCGGCGATGCCGGTGGTGACGTCATAGCCGCAGCCGGTCAGCCGGCGGGCGGCCTCGGCGGCCGTACGGGTCTCCTGGAAGCCGAGTTCGGGGTGGCGGTGCAGGTCTTCGTAGAGGGCCACGAGGTCCGCGAGGCGGTCGTCGAGCGGGGCCAGGACGGCGGCGGAGCCGTCACTGTGCTCGGCGTCATCGGTCGGGCCGGTCATGCCTGTCGTGTCGCTGTCGCTCATACATGCATTCGACCATGGATCACCGCCCCGCACCCGGGCGTCGGCCCTCACCCGTCCCGGATCCGTCCCGTAGGGGCACTCCGCCCCGCCCTGGCCGGACTTCGCGGGTGCCGCCGCGCCCGATCGTGACACCGGAGCCCGTGACTGCAACCGTGGATCACCCTGCCTGTGGCCGGGACCAGCACGCCCAAGCCGACGACTGGAGGCCGACGTTGGCCAGTTCCCCCACCCCACCGACCGGCGAGCCCCGCGACCTCACGGCGCATCTGATGGAACAGGCCATGGGCCATTTCTTCTCCGCCGCCCTGCGCACCGCGGCGCACCACCGCATCGCCGACCACCTCGCCGCGGGCCCGCGCACCCCCGAGCAGCTGGCCGCCGCCACCGGCACCCACGCCCCGCACCTGCACCGCGTCCTGCGCTATCTCGCCACCCGCGGCTTCTTCCGGGAGGACACCACGGGCGCCTACCACCTGACGCCGGCCGCCGTCCCCCTGCGCACCGACGTCCCCGACTCGCTGCACCCGGCCGTCATGATGGCGACCGACGAGCTGTTCCTGCGGACCTCGGCCGCCCTCCCGGAGGCCGTACGACACGACGGCGCGTCCTTCGAACGGCTCTTCGGGGCGCCCCTCTTCGAACATCTGACGACGGATCCGGCCACCCGGCGGGTCTTCGACGAAGGCATGTCCTCCGTGTCCGCCCCGGTCGACGCGGCGGTGGCCGACGTGTACCCGTTCCCCGCCGTGGGCACGGTCGTGGACGTCGGCGGCGGCCGCGGCGGGCTGCTGCGCGCCGCGCTGCGCCGCCACCCGCAACTGACCGGTGTGCTCTTCGACCAGGCGCCCCCGCTGGCCCACCACCTCCTGGAGGGCGACGAGTTGAAGGGCCGCTGGCGCACCCAGGAGGGCGATTTCTTCGCGTCCGTGCCGGAGGGCGGCGATGTCTATGTCCTCAAGCACGTCCTGCACGACTGGCCGGACGACGCCTGCCTGCGCATCCTGCGCTCCTGCCGCCGGGCGATGGCGGCGCGACGCCGGCTGCTGGTCATCGATGCCGTACTGCCGCCGGGCAACGCCCCGCACTTCGGCAAGACCCTGGACGTCACGATGATGGCGGTGGTCGACGGGCGGGAGCGGACCGCGGAGGAGTTCGCCACCCTGCTGTCGGCCGGCGGCTTCCGGCTGACACGGGTGCTGCCCACACCGGCCTTCCCCTCGATCGTGGAGGCGGTCGCCGAGTAGCCCACGGGGCACACGCACGCGCCACGGCACCGCACGACACTGCACCCCGCGCCCCCGCCATGCCCCGCCGCGCCGCGCCGCGACACGCCGCCGCACCCAACTCCTCGGAGGCACACCGACACGCCGCACCCGCCCCCTCCCGCCACGGACGGCGCGACACGACACGCCGCACCCGCTCCCTCACGGACGGCCCGACACGCCGCGCCCCGCTCCCCTCAGGGGCGGCATCGCCCGCCCGCGCTGTACTGATGCCTGGCGTGCCGGGCCGCACCGGCCGAGGAGAGGAGCTGACGTGCCGGTCCTCATGCGGGCGCGCCGCCGCGACGAGCCGCACCGCACCGCCACCCCGTTGGAGCTCTTCTTCGACCTGTGTTTCGTCGTGGCGATCGCCCAGGCCGGGCAGCAACTGGCCCATGCGCTCGCCGAGGGGCACCCGGGACACGGCATCTCCGGCTACCTGATGCTCTTCTTCGCCATCTGGTGGGCCTGGATGAACTTCAGCTGGTTCGCCTCGGCGTACGACACCGACGACCCGCTCTACCGCGTGGTGACCCTCCTCCAGATGGCAGGGGTACTGATCCTGGCCGCCGGCGTGCCGCGCGCCTTCGTCCACGGCGACTTCACGGTCGTCTGGTGCGGGTATCTGGTGATGCGGCTGGCCATGGTCACCCAGTGGCTGCGGGTCGCGCACGCCTGCCGGGGTGCCGAGCGGCGCACCGCACTGCGCTACGCCCTGGGGGTGACGGTGTGCCAGGTCGGCTGGCTGGGCCTGCTCGCGCTGCCCGGGGAGGACGTCCCCCGGGTGTTCGCCGTCGTGGCGCTTCTGGAGCTGGCCGTCCCCGCACTGGCCGAGCGGGCGCGGCAGACGGCCTGGCATCCCCATCACATCGCCGAGCGCTACGGCCTGTTCACCCTCATCGTGCTGGGCGAGACGGTCGCAGCGGCCACCGTCGCCGTGCAGTCGGCGCTGGACGCGCAGGACGAGCTCAGCGTCCTGCTGCCGATCGCGGGCGGCGGACTGCTCCTGGTCTTCGCCGCGTACTGGATCTACTTCGCGGTCCCCATCCACCGTCACCTGCGCTCGAACCGGCAGGCGTTCCTGTGGGGCTACGGCCACTACCTGGTGTTCGGTTCGGCGGCCGCGGTGGGCGCGGGCATCGAGATCGCGGTGGAGGAGGCGTTCGGCAGGTCGCAGCTGTCGGCGTTCGCTGCGGCCGGGTGTGTCACGGTGCCGGCCGCCCTGTTCATGCTGACGGTGTGGTTGATCCACTCCCGCCACCACAAGCGCGGCGCGGCGCAGCAGCTGGTGCTGCCGGTGTCCTCGCTCCTGGTCCTGGCATGCACCTTCGCCGGGCACCGGGCGGTTCTGGCGGCCGGGCTGGTGGCATCCGGCACGGTGGCGGCCGGCGTGTTGCTCACATCCCGTCAGGGCGCCGCACCGGTGGAGTAGAAGCGCCCGCCACGTCACCCGTCTCGGCGAGCGCCCCGGCACGGATCTCGGCAAGCGGGCCCGCACGGGCCTCCCGGCGCTCCCGCAGACCTGCCTCCCGCTCCCCCATAAGCGTGCCGAACGGCCGTGCAAACCTCCGCAACCACCCTGATCCCGCATCAGATTCGGCCATCTTCGACTCCTCCACCTGAGGGGCCCCCTCACCAGCGGAGCCCCCGGCGCCGACCTTGCCCCATACCCCGTCAATTACCCACCAATGGGTCCCACTTCCCGCCACTTGGCGCCCTTGTTCCCCACTGTTCACCAGGGTCAGCGGAGGCGCGTCGAGTCTGAAGCGGTAGGGTGCAGATTGCCCTTTTTATGACAGGGGCGCCCTGGGGAAGAGCCGCAAAAGCCCCGGGGACCGACCGCCGTCCGCACCTGAGGAGACGCCAGCCATGGCCCGCCACGCTCAGTCCCGCGCGCGGACGAGACTGTCCCGGCGCAGCAAGGCCGTGGGCGGCCTCGCCCTCTCCACGCTGGTCGGCACGGCCCTGTGGGCGTGGCCCGCGTCGGGCGACGACCACAGCAGCGCGACCGACGCCAAGAGCACCACGTCCTCGACGGCTTCCGGTCCGGACACGCCACGCGTCCCCGTGTCCGCCGCGAAATCCGCCCCGAACGCCGCACCGAATCCCCCCGCGGGCCGTCCCATCCCGGGCCTCAGCGACGCCGCCCGGAAGCGCATACCGGCCGACTCCCGGCAGGCGCTGGTCGTCACGGGCAAGGGCATGGACTCCTTCGAGTCCCGTGTCGTCCTCTACACCCGCGAGGAGGGTTCCGACGACTGGGAGCCGGGCCCCACCTGGTCCGCGCACAACGCCGCGCACGGCTGGACGGACGACCACCGCTACGGCGATCTGCGCTCCCCCATCGGTGTCTTCTCCCTCACGGACGCGGGCGGCCTGCTGGCCGCCCCCGGGGACACCAAACTCCCCTACGACCACAACAACAGCTTTGTCGCCGACGGCACCGGAGTGGAGGGCGAACCGCTGGCCGGCGCCTTCGACTACGTCATCGCCATCAACTACAACCGGGATCCCGGCACCTCTCCCCTGGACCAGCATCGTCCGCTGGGCGACGCCAAGGGCGGCGGCGTCTGGCTGCATGTGGACCACGACGGCCCCACCCAGGGCTGTGTGAGCCTCAAGCCCAAGGTGATGCAGGAACTGCTGCGCACCCTCGACCCCGACCTGCACCCGGTCATCGTGATGGGACCGGCCGGCTACCGCCCGCCCGTCGATGACTGAGCCGCTGCCGATGTCCGAGCCCCCGCCGCACCCGGCGGGGCCGCAGGACGCGCTGACCGATGTCCTCGGCCTCCGGGTCGGCCACGCCCAGCGGACCGGGGACGGATACCTCACCGGCACCACCGTCGTCCTGGCCCCCGAGGGCGGCGCCGTCGCGGCCGTCGACGTACGCGGCGGGGGCCCCGGCACCCGGGAGACCGACGCGCTCGACCCGCGCAACCTCGTCCAGCGCATCGAGGCGGTCGTGCTGACCGGCGGCAGTGCCTTCGGTCTTGACGCGGCGTCCGGTGTCGCCGGCTGGCTGGAGGAGCGGGGGCGCGGTTTCCGCGTCGGCCCCGACCCCGCGCAGGTCGTACCGGTCGTGCCGGCCGCGGCCCTCTTCGACCTGGGGCGCGGCGGCGACTGGCGGGCCCGCCCGGACGCCGCGCTGGGCCGGGCGGCGGTCGCGGCCGCGGCGGACACCGGACCCGGCGCCCCGGTCGCCCAGGGCAATACGGGCGCCGGCACGGGCGCGGTGGCCGGCGGCCTCAAGGGCGGCATCGGCACCGCGAGCGTGGTCCTCCCCTCGGGCGCGACCGTCGCCGCGCTGGCCGCCGTCAACGCCGCGGGCTCCTTCGCCGACCCGCGCACCGGCGCCCTCTACGGCCGACTGGACGAAGGCCCGGCGGCCCTGCCCTCCCCCGACGTGCACGCCGCCGCGGCACGCCGGCTCGCCGAGGCCAGGGAGATATCCCGGGCCCGCTCGGCCGCATCCGTCCGCCCGCCGCTGAACACCACCCTCGCCGTGGTCGCCACGGACGCCACCCTCACCCGCGCCCAGGCCCTCAAGCTCGCCGGCACCGCCCACGACGGGCTGGCCCGCGCCATCCGCCCCGTCCATCTGCTGTCCGACGGCGACACGGTCTTCGCCCTGTCCACCGCGGCACGCCCGCTCTCCCCCGAAGCGGCCCACGCCGAGGCGGCATTCGACGTCCACGCCGAGGCCGGGGCCCTCAACCAGATCCTGTCCGCCGGCGCGGACGTCCTGACCCGCGCCGTGGTCCGGGCCGCCCGGGAAGCGGAAACGGTGGACGGCCCCGGCGGGGTCTTCCTGTCGTACCGAGACCTCTACGGGGCGGGCTGATCCCCTACGGGACGGTCAGATCCCCTACGGGACAGTCAGATCCCTTACGGGACGGCCTGACCTCTCAGGTCCCCTACGCCCCGGGTCACACCCCCACCGCCCCCAGCACCGACCCCGCGGCATACGTCACCCCCATCGCCACGGCGCCACCGCCCACATTCCGCAGCACCGCCCGCCCCACGGGTGCGGCCCCCAGCCGGGCGCTGCTCCAGCCGCACAGCGCCAGCGCCGCCAGCACCGCGACCACCGTGATCCACAACCGGTGCGCGGCCGGCGGCAGCACGATCGCGAGCAACGGCAGCAACGCCCCTGCCGTGAACGCGAGGAAACTCGCCCCCGCCGCATGCCAGGGATTGGTGAGCTCATCGGGATCGATCCCCAGCTCCACCTCGGCATGGGCACGCAGCGCGTCATGCTCGGTGAGCTGCTCGGCGACCTCACGGGCCAGTTGCCCGTCCAGCCCCTTCCCCTCCAACATCTCCGTCAGTTCGATGAGTTCAGCCTGCGGCTCGGTGGCCAGTTCCCGCTTCTCCTGGGCGAGCGCGGCCTTCTCCGAATCCCGCTGGGTGGAGACCGATACGTATTCGCCGGCCGCCATCGACATGGACCCGGCCAGCAGTCCGGCCAGTCCCGCCGTCAGCAGCGCGCCACGGGAATCGGTGGCTCCGGCCACTCCGACCACGAGTCCGGCGGTGGAGACGATGCCGTCATTGGCACCAAGTACCGCCGCCCGCAGCCAGTTGAGCCGGCTGCCGAGCCCGCCGCCGTGCGCCTCGTCGTGCTCCGGTGTCTGCACAGTCATCGGCAGAGCATGGCATCCACACCGGCTGCACCTCCCCCGACGCCACCGCCCCGCCCCGAACGGGCCGGTGGTAGAAACGGCTTATGTCCGCACCACCCCCCTCCCCGCCTCCCCAGCCGCCACCGCCCACACTCGTCCAGCCGGCTCCGCGGGGGCCGGCACCGCGCCGCCGACTGTGGTGGCACCAGCTGATATTCGGGCTCTGGTACCGCCCGGTGGAGGTGCTGGACCAGGCACGGGACCGCAGTGCCTGGAGCGCCGCGGTGCTGCTGTCGTTGATCAGCGGCGGCATCGGGGTGCTGTCGGTGGACGCGTTCCACACCCAGTGGGCGGTCGACCACGCCGCGGCGCTGAAGCTCCTCGGGCTGGGCGAGGCGGGCGTGCTGGCCGCCAGCCTCGCGCTGGGCTCGGTCGCCCACGCCATCGCCCGGACGCTCGGCGGCATAGGCCGCTTCGCGCCCACGGCAAGCCTGTTCATCGTGCTCTTCTGGGTGACGGATCTGCCGCGGATGGCGATAGCCGCCTGGCTGCCGACGGATGCCACCTTCGTCCAGGCCGCGACCTGGACGACCTGGGGGTTCGGCTACGTCCTTGCCGTACTGCTGATACGCGGCCAGCACCATCTGTCGACGTGGAAGTCGGCGGCGGCGGTATCGGTGCAGATGCTGACCGCGCTGGCCCTGCTGCGGCTGGGGCCGGTGCACTGAGGCCGTGCCCGGAGAGCGATTGCGTACCGAGACCGGTGCGTACCGGGCCCGCGGTCGGGCCCGGCGTCGGTTACCCGGTCAACTCCGGCTGGTCAGCTGCCGTACGAGACCCTCGAACGCCGCGCGCTCGGCGGCGCTCAGCTCCACGCACTCCGACGGCGGGCCGGCCGGCCCGGTCTGCCGCGGCACGGAACCGAGCAGCCCCGGCTGTGCGGGCAGCCCACCGGGGGAGGGCGGGGCGAAGCGCCCGCGCGGCGCGTACCGTGCCCGCATTTCCCGCTGATCACGCCACATGGCCGACTCGTACCGCCCGCGACGCAGCAGTCTGGCCAGCCCGACGACCCAGACGATGGACACAGCCAGCAACACGCCGAGGCCGATCTGCTGCAGAATCGAAGCGGAGGGGAGCATGCGGTCCTCCCGGACGGGTGAGGCGCTGGGGCAGAGCCAGTAGACACCACGCGCCAGGCGGTCCAACAGGGGATCTTGGGACTTAAGTCCTGAAGTGACGCATCTCCTATGACATTTCGCTACATTCCCGTCACAGCGCGGCACATCGCCCGCACAAGAAGCCATCCAAGACCGCCCAAGAGGCCACCACGGCAGGGAGCACGCCGCCCGGTTGGCCACCCCGGAGGCTTCCCTCCGGCGAAGGCCGTCGCGGACGATGACGGCACTTCGTCCGCGACGTGAGGAGTACGCACGTGCCGCAGCCGCAGCCGCACCGGCCGCAGGCCCCGCCGCCCACCGGCGCCGACGCGCACACCGAGAACGCCACGAACACCGCCAAGGCCACCAACGCCACCAACGCCACCGGCACGGAAGCCGGAGGCGCGGAAACCCGCGAGCCGCCCGCCCGCGCCCTGGAGGGCGTCCTCGTCGCGGACTTCAGCCGGGTGCTGGCCGGCCCGCTGGCCGCCGCGACGCTCGCCGACCTCGGCGCCGAGGTGATCAAGGTGGAGCGGCCCGGCACCGGCGACGACACCCGCGCCTGGGGCCCGCCGTTCGCCGTGGACTCCGCCTCCGAGGGCCCGGCGGAGAGCAGAGACGGAGCGCGGCGGAGCAGGACGGCCGCGTACTTCGACGCCGCGAACCGCTCCAAGCACGGCCTGACCCTGGACCTCGGCGACCCGGACGACGCGGCCGCGGCCCGTGAGCTGGCGCGCCGGGCCGATGTACTGATCGAGAACTTCCGCCCCGGCTCGCTCGCCGCCTACGGCCTGGACCACACCGCCACCCGCGCCGCCAACCCCGGACTGGTGCACTGCACCATCACCGGCTTCGGCTCCGGCGCCGGCGCCGCGCTGCCCGGCTACGACTTCGTGGTGCAGGCGGTCGGAGGACTGATGAGCATCACCGGCGAGCCCGGCGGGCCGCCCCTGAAGGCAGGTGTCGCCCTGGTCGACGTTCTGACCGCAAAGGACGCCGTCACCGGCATCCTCGCCGCACTCCGCCACCGCGACCGCACCGGCCAAGGACAGTTGGTGGAAGTGAATCTGCTCTCTTCCCTGCTGGGCTCGCTGGTGAACCAGGCCTCCGGTTATCTGGCCACCGGCCACGATCCGGGCCCGATGGGCAACCGCCATCCGAGCATCGCTCCGTACGAGACGCTGGCCTGCCGGGACGGGCAGCCGCTCGCGGTGGCCGTGGGGAACGACCGTCAATTCCGGTCGCTGACGGAGGTGCTGGGCGCACCGGAGCTCGCCGAAGACGTCCGGTTCGCCCACAATCAAGACCGGGTACAAAACCGTCCAGATCTCATCAAAGCACTGGAAAACCTCCTGGCCGCCGACACCCCGCAGGCCTGGGCCGAGCGGCTGACCCCGGCCGCGGTGCCCTGCGGTCCGGTCAACAGCCTCTCCCAGGCCCTGGAGTTGGCGGACCGGCTGGGTCTCGATCCGGTAGCCTCCGTCGGCGAGGGCCGCACCCCCCAAGTCACCAGCCCACTCCGCCTTTCGGCCACGCCGGTGACCCAACCCTCCGCTCCACCCCGCCTGGACGAACATGGCGCGGCACTGCGAACCTGGCTATCGGGACCGGCCGACCAACCCCTCCCTTTGCATTTGTGACCTTCGTCACAACCGGGCCCCACCCGCAACCGAAATTGCCCGTAGGTGCTGTTTACCAGCACGGATCACAACACCCCTGTATGGAGCAGCTCGTGACATCGCCGGACAACCCCGCACCCGCTCGGTCCCGCACCCCGCAGCAGCTGCTCCAGTCAGCCGAGCAGCCGGCGTCCGGAGCGCCGCGTCCGCACCGCCGGATGCGCCGCACCCTGGCCGTCACCGCCCTGTTCGCGGCGGGTGCGCTGGCCCTGTCCGCCTGCGGCGGGGACGCCTCGGCCGGCGGCAATGACGACGGCAAGAACGGCCAGGCCGGTGCGGATGCGGCGGCCAAGAAGGACGCCTCGGACGCCAAGATCAAGGTCTCGGCCAAGGACGGCGCCACCAACGCCAGCATCAACGACACCGGTGTGAAGGTCACCGGTGGCAAGTTGACCGATGTGAAGCTCACCGCCGCCGACTCCGGCACGGCCGTGGCCGGTGCCATATCGCCCGACGGCTCGTCCTGGAAGCCCGGCGCCCAGCTGGAGCGCGGCACCAAGTACAGGATCGTGGCGAACGCGAAGGACGCCAAGGGCCGGCCCGCCACCGAGAACGCCACCTTCACCACGGTCTCCTCGGCCAACAGCTTCATCGGCAGCTACACCCCCGACGACGGCAAGACCGTCGGCGTCGGCATGCCGGTCTCCTTCAACTTCGACAAGGCGATCACCAACAAGAAGGACGTCCAGTCCCACATCACGGTGAGCTCCAGCAGCGGCCAGCAGGTCGTCGGCCACTGGTTCGGCACCCAGCGCCTGGACTTCCGGCCGGAGGACTACTGGAAGGCCGGCTCCAAGATCACCATGAAGATCGACCTGGACGGGGTCAAGGGCGGCCAGGGCATCACCGGCGTCCAGTCCAAGACGGTCTCCTTCACCATCGGGCGCTCGCAGGTCTCCACCGTCGACATGAACACCCAGACCATGACGGTCAAGCGGGACGGCAAGACCTACAAGTCCATCCCGATCTCCGGCGGCAGCGCCGATCACCCGACCTACAACGGCCAGATGGTGATCTCGGAGAAGTTCGAGCAGACCCGGATGGACGGCTCGACCGTCGGCTTCGGCGGTGAGTACGACATCAAGGACGTCCCGCACGCCATGCGTCTGTCGTCGTCGGGCACCTTCCTCCACGGCAACTACTGGGGTAGCCCGTCGATCTTCGGCAACTCCGGCACCAGCCACGGCTGCGTCGGCCTGCGGGACAACAAGGGCGGCGGTGGCGACACCCCGGCCAAGTGGTTCTTCAACGAGTCGCTGGTCGGCGATGTGGTCATCGTGAAGAACTCGCACGACAAGACCGTCCAGCCCGACAACGGCCTCAACGGCTGGAACCTGTCCTGGTCCGACTGGAAGGCGGGCAGCGCGGCCTGACGGGCAGCGCCCGCAGCACAGCGGCACAGCGGCACAGAGGCGGTGGCCGGTCCCCGGGTGGGGCCGGCCACCGCCTCTGTGCGCAGGGCGCCGGCCCGTCCTCAGGGGCGCGGTTTCGCGGGGCCGGGCCCGTTCTCCGGACTGTGGGGATCCGCCGGGCCGGTCGGCGCCGCCGGACCGTCCGGATCCACCGTGCTCCGCAGCGGGGCCTCCCGTACGAACCAGGCGGCCGCGAAGCCCAGCACGGCCAGCGCCGCGGCGCCTGCCAGGACGCCGTGCAGCCCGCTGGTGACCGCCGCCCGGTAGGCGTCCCGCACCGGTGCGGCGAGCCCGTCCAGCACCTGCGGGGTCAACTGCCCGGCCCTTCCCGTCAGCCGGCCCGCGGCGCCCTCCCCCAGCCGGTCCGCGAGCCCGCTGTGCAGCCGGCCGGTGAAGACGGCACCCAGCAGCGCGACGCCGAGCGAGCCGCCGACCGTACGCAGCAGTGTCACGGTGCCACTGGCGGCGCCCATGTCACGGGGCTCCGCGCTGTTCATGGTGATCAGCATGGTGCTCTGCATGACGAACCCGATGCCCATCCCCGCGACGACCGTGAGCCCGGAGGCCAGGGCCGTCGCGGTCTCCCTGCCGAGCAGCAGCAGGACCAGTACGCCCACGGTCAGCACCCCGCCGCCCAGGATCGGGTAGATCCGATAGCGGCCGTTACGGCTGATCAGCGCCCCGGTGCCGAGTTGCACGCCCAGCATCCCGAACATCAGCGGCAGCAACAGCAGACCGCCGGCCGTCGGCGACAGGCCCTGCACGGACTGCATGTACTGCGGCAGATAGCTGGTCACCCCGAGCATCACCGCACCGATGAGGAAGCTCAGGAGCTGCGCCAGGGTGAAGTTGCGGCTGCGGAACAGCCGGGGCGGGATGACCGGCTCCACGGCCCGCCGCTCGACCCGTACGAACCAGGCCAGCGCCACCACGCTCACGGCCGCCAGCCCGAGGATCTGCGGTGACCCCCACCCGTACCGGACGCCACCCCAACTGGCCAGCAGGGTCAGCGCAAGGACCGCGCAGGACAGCAGCACCACACCCGGGTAGTCGATCCGCGCCGTGCTCCGCTCCGTGCGGCCCAGCCGGATCCAGCCCCCGACGATCACCAGCGACACCAGCCCGATCGGCACATTGACGTAGAACGCCCACCGCCAGCTCAGATGGTCCGTGAGAAAACCGCCCAGCAGCGGCCCCCCGACGAACGCGACCGGCATCATGGCACCGATCATCGACTGCATCCGGCCGCTCTGCCGGGGCGGCACCAGCACCCCGATGACCGACAGCGCCCCGACCATCAACCCGCCCGCGCCCAGCCCCTGCAGGGCCCGGAAGGCGATGAGCTGCCCCATGTCCTGCGCCAGCCCGGACAGCATCGACCCGGCCAGAAAGAGCCCGATCGCGGCCATGAACGTGCCCTTGCGGCCGTAGAGATCGCCCGCCTTCCCCCAGATCGGTGTCGCCACGGCGGTGGTGAGCAGATAGGCCGTCACCACCCACGACAGCTGGTCCAGCCCGCCGAGCTCCCCCACGATCGTGGGCAGTGCCGTGCCCACGATCAGGCCGTCCACCATCGCCAGGAACATCCCGAGCAGCAGCCCGAACACCCCTAAGTACAGGGACCTCGGTGGGCGTCCCCCGCCGGGATCCTCCCCGGCCGTGACTCCGGGCCCGGCCGTTCCCTCGGCCCCGTCCGCCTCTCCCGGCCGGTCCGTCCCTCCTGGCCGGTCCGCCTCTCCCGGCCGGCCGGCCGCTTCCGTCGTGCCGTTGACCGTCATTACCGCGCCTCTCAGGTGTACTGCGTATCGGTCGGATACAACGTACACATCGGTGTGTACAGCGTCTACCGCTGATACGTTGTACGCGAGGCTTCGGCAGGATCCGGGAAGGACCGGGAAGAACCGGGAAGGAAGTGAGCCCCATGGCCAACAAGGAGCCCGGCGCAGCCGGGGACGGGCAGCCGTTGGCGACCGGGGCGTCCGCGGACGCGCCGGAACCGGCCACGGTCTCCCTCTGGGAGCGCCTGGACCGCCCGGCACCCGCCCCGCGGGCCACCCTGACCCCGCAGAAGATCGCCGCGGCCGCCGTACGCATCGCCGACACCGACGGCATCGACGCCGTCACCATGCGGCGCCTGGCCACCGAGCTCAAGGTCGCCCCCATGGCGGCCTACCGCTACGTCTCCGGCAAGGCCGACGTCCTGGACCTGATGACGGACGCGGTCTACGCGGACCTCACGCTCCCCGACGACAGCGAGAACTGGCGCGACGTCATGCGCGCCGGCGCGCTGCGCACCCGGGAAATCGTGCTGCGCCACCCCTGGCTCATCCAGATCTCCTCACCGCAGTCGTTGCGCGCACTCACCCCCCACCGGATGGCCGTGGCCGAGCGCGCGCTCGCCTCCCTGGACGGGCTCGGCCTCGGCATCGACGCGATGATGGCCGTGCTCGGGACCGTCAACTCCTATGTCCACGGGGCGGTTTCGGCGGAGTGCGCCCAGTATTTCCTGATGCGGGAGCAGGGCTGGGACAGCGACGACGAGCTGCGGACCGCCCTCGCCCCGCAGATGCGCTACCTGATCGGCACCGGGCGCTACCCCACCTACCACCGCTATCTCCTGGAGGCCACGCACAAGGACGACCCGCAGTGGCGCTTCGAAACCGGCCTGGACAGCGTCCTCGACGGCATCGCGGCCCGGCTGGGGATCTGAGCGGCGGGGTCTTACGGGTGGTAGAGCTCGGCGATCTTCGTGGCGGCGCCGTCCGTCACGGTCACCCGGACGTCGACGTTGCCCCTCCTGGCCGCCTTGCGCGCGTCGTCGAGGGTGCAGCGAGTGGTGCCGTAGTCGGAGGCGTCGGCGTGGACGCGGCCGTCGGGGGCCTCGCAGAGCTCGGCCGCACCGAGCACCTCGGTGCTGTCGAGGAGGTGGAACGCCTGCTCCGCACCGCTGTCCGGGGCCACCGTGAGCTTGTCCTCGGTCAGCCACTTCAGCTTGCCGGCCCAGGTGCCGCTGACGCCCTTACGGCCGGCGGCGGCACCGCCCTGTCCGCCGGAGCCGCCCGTCGCGGAACTCTGGCCTCCGGTCGTGCTCGTGCGCGACGCGCCCTTCGCGGCGGAGGGTGCGGCCGACGCCTTGTCATCGCCCCTCCCGCAGGCGGTCAGCGAGAGGGCCGCGGCGGCGATGAGGGAAGCGACGACGAGACGACGACCGCGGCGCAGGGTGGTGATGGCGAGCGACATGGAGATTCCCCCGAGTGGTGAGTGGTGCCTGGTAACGGGTGTCGGGTGCCTGGTACCGGGTGGCCGGCGTCGCGTGTCGGGTGTCTGGTGTCTGGTGTCCTTCGCGGCGTGCCACCCAGGACTCTCGTCGTGACTGCTAAAGGTCTGCTAACGCACGAGTAACTTCGCCCCACGTCTCGTCAAACCCCCTCCTGGAGCCGGGTGGAGGGCGAGCGCATCGAGGCCTCCGCCGGATGTCCGGCGGAGGCCTCGGGAGGAGCGGGTGGGGGACGGCGCTCAGGCGGTGGCAGGCACCTCGGCCTCGTCCTCGGCCGCACCGTCGGTCGGCGAGTCCGCCGGGCGGGGCCGCGAGGGCCGGCAAAGGCCCTTGAGGAGGATCACCAGGGCCGCGCTGACGCCCGTACCGGCGGCGATGGCGAGCAGATAGACGAACGGCTGCCCGATCAGGGGGACGACGAAGATGCCGCCGTGCGGGGCGCGGAGAGTGCAGCCGAAGGCCATCGACAGGGCTCCGGTGACCGCGCCGCCGGCCATCGCGGAGGGGATGACGCGCAGCGGATCGGCGGCGGCGAAGGGGATCGCGCCCTCGGTGATGAAGGAGGCGCCGAGCACCCAGGCCGCCTTGCCGTTCTCCCGCTCTGCCGTGGTGAAGAGCCGCCCGCGGACGGTCGTGGCCAGCGCCATCGCCAGCGGCGGCACCATACCGGCAGCCATCACCGCGGCCATGACCTTCAGGCTCCCCTCGTTGGGGTTGGCGAGGCCGCCGACCGCGAAGGTGTAGGCGACCTTGTTCAACGGACCGCCCAGGTCGCAGCACATCATCAGGCCGAGGATCACACCCAGGATGACCGCGTTGGCGCCGGTGAGGCCGGACAGCCAGTCGGTCAGCCCCTTCTGCAGCGCGGCGATCGGCTTGCCGACCACCAGGAACATCAGGAAGCCGACGATCGCCGAGGAGACCAGCGGGATGACCACGACCGGCATGATGCCGCGCAGCACCGGCGGGACGCCGGCCCGCTGAATCGCCCTCACCACCGTACCCGCGAGCAGACCGGCGATCAGCCCCCCGAGGAAGCCCGCGTTGACGGTGAGCGCGATGGCGCCGCCGACGAAGCCGGGCACCAGGCCGGGCCGGTCCGCCATGCCGTACGCGATGAAGCCGGCCAGGACCGGGACGAGGAAGCCGAAGGCGACGCTGCCGATCTGGAAGAACAGGGCCGCCCAGCTCGTGGACTCGGTCCACAGGAAGTGGTGGGCGACGGACGGCGCCTTGTCGATCGTGTAGCCGCCGATGGCGAAGGCGAGCGCGATGAGCAGACCGCCCGCGGCGACAAATGGCACCATATAGCTGACGCGGTACTGTTTCTTAGGTACTTGAGTACCTGACGAGAGGTTAGCAGTCATGGCGACGTCGTCCAAGTGGCACATGCATCCCGACCTGAAGCAGGCACTTACCGACGGAAAGACACTTGAGGACTGGCTAGACGGGCGGACTCCGTGTTGTTCCTACGCGCGGATTACCCTGGATCGCCGGGAAGAGATCGGCGTTGCTCGCCAGCACGCTAACTGCGATGCATTCGCGGCCAAGCACAACTGCGCGATTGTCTACCGCTACACCGATAACAACATCACAGCAGCCGACCCGGATATCGAGCGGCCCGCATTCCTCCGACTGGTACGCGACTTGCGGGCGCGACGCACCGGGGAAGGGATTACGGTTTGCGGCCTCTTCGTGGTCGAAGAAGAACGAGTTGTTCGACTTCCCGAGGACTACCTAAAGCTTCATCGCGCCTTGACAGTTGATGATTCCGGGATCTACGGAGTTAGCGATACCAATACTGTTCTGGACGTACACAGCGACTCGGAAATTTTGCGAGGACTCCTGACTTCCGCAATGGGAGAAAAGGAGGTGAAAAGGGTTAAACGCCGGGTAACTCGAAACATGCGTGACCAGGCCCTGGAGGGCAAGCCTATGGGGCGTCGGCGATTCGGTTGGAAGGGCTCTGATAAGAAGCTGAATCGCCCTACGAATACGCACTTGGACCTCAAAGAGTCCAAAGTTCTACGCGAAGCAATTGACCTCGCCCTAAAGGGTAAGAGCTGGGCGACCATTGTGCGCCATTTCGAGAATAGCGGATTGTCCCCGACCCGAGGCGGAAAATGGTCGACAACGCCAGTTCAGTACATGCTCACCAATCCCGCCCTCTGCGGATATCGAATGCTGCACGGAGAACTAATCCTTGACCGGGAAACCCGGGGCCCCAAGGTGGGGAAATGGGAAACCGTCTGCACGCCCGAGGAATGGCACAAGCTCATCGGGCGATGCGATACCTGGTTCAGGTTGGACGGTGGCGAAACCGCATATACTCGCTACCGCAAGAAGGTTAAAACCGAAGGAAAGAAAAACTATCGCGAACTGGCAGAGGCAACCCGCCGATTCCTCCTGACAAACATCCTCCGATGCGGATACATCGATGACGAGGGGAATCTGTGCGGAGCGAAGATGAAGGGAATGGGCCCCAGCGGCTCTAACAAGAGTGACCGGTACCGGTGCGGAGACCCTAATTGCTGTCGCGTCAGCAGGCGCGCCGATCTGGTCGACAAGGCCATCGAAACCCTTGTGGTCAAGGTACTTACAGACCAGTACTCGGCGACCGAACCAGAACACAAACGCTGGCACGGAGAGGAGTCCCTGACCAAACTACGCACTCAACAACAGGAGATTAAAGACAGCTACAAGTCAGGAATCTTCTCCCTAGCAGAGTACCTTGAATTCAAAGACGCCAACGATGCACAGATCTCCAAGTCCGAAGAGGACAGGAAGAAGTTCTACGCCGAGCAGTCAGCGCAGAACTTCCTATCCGGATTCAGCGAGGAGAAATGGCGCAATGAATACGACATTCGACAGAAGCGTAAGGCTATCGCAACGGTCCTGTCTGCTGTGATCGTTCACCCCCTGCCGAAGGGTCGCGCAAGAAGCGGGCAATTTGATCCAGAACTGTTGGAACCCATCTACAAGACCAATTCAACCAAATAGCTCACGCAGAATCTCTAGCTGCTCCTCGTTCAGGCGAGGAGCGGCTTTCGCTTGCGCCTCCGCCCATTTCTCTATAACCGATGCGACATCATCCGGGGACGAAATGAAGGACGGGTCAACCGAAGGCAGCGTTTTGCTCTCTTTAGTCATCCCCCCTCCCATCCCTGTCTCGTATTTCCTGTGCGATCTCTCGTAGCTGTGCCTGGTCCTCTGCTACGCCCGCAGCTATCTCCGCTTCAGCGGGTGTGTGTCCGGAACCGACGTATCGCCATGCCGAGTCCGTCACCGCGCTGTCGCCCAGGTCTTGCGAGCCCTCATTGGACGTGTCCCGCAGGTGGTCAGCGCGGGCCGCTCGAAGCGCTGCATAAGTCGTCGAGTACACCCGGGACTTGGTGAGGACGTGACCCCGGTAGCCGAGCGTGTGAGCCCATGCCCGCAGCCTCAGGCTCTCCAGTTCCCGCAGACCGCCGAGGCGCCAGCACATGCCCATGAGCGCCCGTATGTGGACCGTGGCGCCCGCGTACGGGATTTCAGCAGCGGAGTTCAGCCGGCGGTCAGATCCGCCCGCTTCAGACACGGACTTGCCGACGTACTTTGCGACGTAGGCAGCGACCCTGTCATCGGTCACGGGTGCGTCGTCACCGAACGATCGGATAGGTGCCACGTCCAACTCAGCGCCCCATCTGACGGTCTGTTCTCCGACTGCCGGGGAGTACGGAGCCGTCACCGTCGCAGTGCCAGCGGCCTCATGAAGAGCTGTCTTCAGTCGCGCGACGGTCGCCCACTCCGGCGGGGCCTCTTCCGGACCGGTCGGGCCGTCCAGGCGGACGACTGCGTGGAAGTGGACCGCCGCCCGCTGCTGGTACTCGGCGACCTTGGCGAAGGACAGCCGGACGTGGTGGCGCAGGCGAGACTGAGCGATGCCCACTGAGGTAGCCAGGGTGCGCCGGACGCGGTCACAGAACCGGTTCCAGAGCGCTCCGGAGTGCGCGTGCCAGAGCACGTGTCCTGCGTAGTCGTAGCAGTCGGGGCAGAGGGGCTGGCCCAGCAGCGGGTCACCGGTTGTGTGCACCAGGCGGCAGCCGACCGAGCGCCCGTGTTCACAGTTGCCGCCATCACGGCGAGGCAGGCACGGTTTCCCGTCTTCGGTGAGGTGGTGTACCTGCCCGAACGATGGTGCGGTGAGGGTGACGAAGAGTCGCGGGTGATCCCGGACGACCGCCGGGGTGCCTTTGCCTCCGCTCAGGCCGGAGCGGACGAGCTGAAACGTATCGCCCGCGTGCAGTCGCGAGCACGGCCCGCAACGTGTCTCTCGACGGTTGCGGCACCGCACGGCCAGTCGGCCGCCGGGTTCGCCCGCAGTGTCGAAGTGCCGCAGCACCTCCCCCGAGACCCCGTCCCGGACAGTCGTGTGACCGGAGAGGTAGATCGGGTGAGCGCAGCCGCCCACGTTGCGGATCTGTTCGAGCCAGCGGTTGAAGCCGGGGTCAGCCACCAGGCGCACCATGTCGCGTTCGGTGGCGGACAGGGAGCGCATGCGCTGATCCAGGGCGAGCGCTTCGCGGCGGGCACCCTCATCGGTGAAGGGATTGCCGACAGCGATCAGGTGACGCATGGAGGGGACCTTTCACGAGCCGCGGCCCGGTTCCGAAGTTCCTTAGAGGCAGAGATGCTGATCCCGAAGTCGTGGCGGCACGCCTTTGACCAGGGGATTTCAAATGGGGCCGGGGCCGGCTAAGGGGGCTGCGGCCGAGCCGGAGGGGGTCAGCCGCAGCCCCTGGACGGAGCCGCCCGCCCGCATCACGTCGAGGGCTTAAGGGCCTCAGCGAGTGCGGAGCGGGCGGTGTCTCAGAGCGCCTTGGCGATCAGATTGACGATCCACGTGACCATGTAGCCCATGGGCGTCAAGGCGAGGTAGAAGCCCCCCAGCGCAATGGCGATGGCCTGCCACGCCTTTACCTCGTTCGACCGGACGAGCATCACGGCGACGACCGCGAGGAACGTCACCAGCCCATAGATCTGACCCTGTGTCATGCCGCTTTCCCTCCTTCCGTTACAGCCGATACGAGTGCAGGCATCTGCGGTGTCCGGTGCGCGTTCTCGACAGCGGTAGCGCGCGCCTGTTCCGTCGTGGTCAGTTCCGAGCGAGCACGCATCCAGCGCCCGCCGACCGTGGTCACGGCCACGCCCTTCTCGTCCTCGGTGATCAACTGGGCCACCGCGACGGCATCGGGCGACAGATCACCCAACGCCATTTCCGCCGTCGCGGAGTCATTCACGCGATGTGCGATCCGGCCCGAGAGCTGCGCCCGCAGCGCCGTGACGCCCGGCCCGAGTTCTGCGCCGACCCGCTGCCCCGCCACGATCAGGTGGAGCCCGAGGCCCGCCCCGAGCTGTGCGAGGCGGAGCAGCATGGTCGAGCACTGCGCCGCTTCATCACGGGAGACACGGGAGCCGTCCGACAGGTACAGCTCCGCGATCTCGTCCACCAGGACCACGACCGGCACAAGCCGCTCTGTCTCGGGCAGTTCCCACACCGAGCGCACGCCCGCTGCGCGGCAGGTAGCCATCCGGCTTTCGATCTCTGTCACCAGGGCGCCCAGCAGCCCCACAGCTTCGGTGCGGGTGCAGGCGAGCGCCGACAAACGCGGCTCGAACAGTCCCAGTTCCATGCCGCCCTTGCAGTCGATGCCGACCAGGGCGACCGGCTGAGAGGCGAGGCGGGACACCCACGCGGCCAGCAGCGTGGACTTGCCCGACCGAGTTGCGCCAACCACTAGCCAGTGGGGAATCCGGCGAAGGTTCAGCTCCCAGGCGCCGCCGTCCTCGATCTGGCCGACCCGAGCAGCCAGCAGTGGAAGCGCGGGCAGGGGCGCCGCCTCAGTCTTTCCCTTCAGCGAGTCCGCCGCCGTGACAGTCACGATCAGCTCCCCACGTCGAGGCCAGGTGACCCGGACCCGCTGCACCCGCCACGCATGCTCCAGGGCCTCTGTCGCCATCAGGAACGGGCGCGGAGTCTGCCCAGGGTGCAGGCGGACGCGTACCACCAGACCGGTACGGGTGACCCGAGGCAGCCCCAGGCGCGGCGCCACAGGCTTGAGCGCGGTGCCCCTGACCGCCAGGTCACCCACCACCGCCCGTGTGGGTTTGCGGGTGATGGACAGGTCATTGATCTGGCAGACCTGCTTCCAGCGCCACCGCATCCGCAGCGCCGTGGCCGGGAACCCGACCAGGTACCAGCGGAGCGGCAGCGAACGCCAGTTGAAGCCGTTCTTCAGCAACCACGGCTCCCACCACCGTTGGGTGAGCACACCGAGGATCAGCGCGGCCGAGGCCAGCCACACCACCAGCGACCACACCATTACGTCCCCTCCTTTCCGTCGTCATCGAGATGGACCAGCACCCGCCGTGCGTGGAAGCCCACCAACTCAGCGTTGCGCTCGGCGAGTTGAAGTAGCCACGTGACGGTGCCGAGGTCAGTTACGACATCCAGCAGCGAGGACACACCGACGAGCACCTTGAGATGCCTGGTGAGTTGCTTGGCGTCGCGAACGTCCGCGTCACTCATGGCCATCAGGACTCACCCCCGGCCGTCTTGCCCCTAGCCGGCCCCGGGGTGCCAGCGGCCCCACCAGGAGGACCGGCCGGAGTGATCCCGGACGCGCGGAACGAAACGCCGTGCCGGTCGCCGATCGCCCAGGCCGTTGCCACCAGGTCCGCCACCTGCACCGGAACGCCCTCGGCGACGCCACGCGGCTCCACCGGGACCGAAATCTCGATCACGTCGGCACGCCGCCGGTCACGCTGCCGGACCGAGACACCGACCACATAGACGGTGTTGCCGTCCCTGTCCTTGCGCACTTCACCGGTGTCCGGATTCACCCGAGGCTCCGGCGGCACGACGCACATGCACGTACCGAGGCGCCCCACGTCGATGGGCATCTGCTGCATGAGTTGTTCCCTCCAAACGTCGAGACGACAGCACGCTTCTTGCCTGCATGCCTCTCGTCCTAATAAGTAGAGAGCATGCGCCACCTTGACGGAGACAGGCAACCCCTTATTCTGACGAGTGACAGACTGCTGCCTATACCACCTGACACTGACAACTGATGTGGACCACTGGAGCTACCAATGGCGCGCGAGATCATCCGTCACAACGCGATTTACATGCAGGTCGCCGACCAGCTAGCGCAGGCCATCACGGCAGGTGAGTACGAGGCCGGAAGCAAGCTTCCAAGTGAGACGGAACTCATGGAGACCTACGGGATCAGCCGCCCCACTGCGCGCGCGGCAGTCTCCGAACTGCGCACCATGGGCCTGGTGGAGAGCCGTCATGGACGAGGGAGTTTCGTGCGCCCGCAGAGTGCACCCACCTCAGCCCTTGCAAGGACCATCACTCGTTCCGGGAAGCGCTACGGAGTGCCGGAGCTGGAGGCCAAGGAGCAGCCGTGCGTCACGCGCGTGCATGTCCTTGGTACCCATGCCGAACTCTTGCAGCGACGTGAGGAAGACGCGGACGACGCCTTCAGCGCTGATCACCTGATGACCAATCCGGACACCGGCGCACGCATCTCACACCGAGTGATCATCCCCCTTGACGTTGCCTCAGAAGCCCCCGCCCTGGCCGAAAGGCCAGACGCCCCCGTGGCCGACCTCTACGCGCACCTTGCCGAGGCCGGTCACGCCCTCACGTGGCAGGAGTTCGTGACCGCGCGGACGCCGCTGCCGGACGAGCGCGAAGTGCTCGGCCTCACGGATGCAAGCCCCATCCTCATTACCTACCGCGTCACCTACGGCACCGATGACCGGCCGCTGCTCTGCGAGGAGCTGCACACCGCCGCCGCACGGTCCCGACTCGTCTACCGGATCACCCCCGAGAAGACACCCGCCAAGCGCCCCCGCCCGGCCAAGAGCTGATCGGTGTAACTCTTCTTCACTTCATCAAGGGCGCGCCTGCGGCGCGCCGGGCGGTCGGGCGCCCCGGCCGGGCGTGCGGCCTTCGGCCGGTCCCGTCCGGACGCCCGCCGCCCTGTCAGCAGCAGCGCCTTGAACGTGAGAAGGCCCCCGCCAGCAGAGCCAGCGGGGGCCTTCTCGTGTCCTCGGAGCGCCGGGACGAGCGAGCCGTGCTCGACGGGGGGCTACCGCGTCAGCGGCGGCACGTCCGCGCGTGACGCTCGGCCTTGGAACGGGGCGACCCGAAGCCGGTCACAATCTGCCGCTTCCGGCAACCCGCGCAGACGACCCACCTCACGCCCCGCCCGTCCTGTTCAATGTGCACCTCACTGCCCAGAGCAGTCTTGAGGGTCCGTCCCCATCCCATCCGATACCCCGATCTCAGCTCTCCGCCGTAGCCGGCCCCAGCAAGCCGGCCCGACAGGTCAGTACGTCATCACCCCTGCGGGGCGATCCGGCAGTAGCGCGCCCGGAAGTCTCCCGCGGCCTGCGGCACCGTTGTTCCCCTCGGCACCTCTCCCGCGCAGCGAAAGGCCGTGTGGCGCTGCGCGCCGCGCGCGATCTCGTGGGGGGCTCCTCCGGACCCCGCCCCCCACGACCAGGTGACCCAGCCGACCACCGTTACGGTCGCCGGTCAACACCGCCCTACGCGGCCCGATTTCGGCCGCATCTTGGGTCCTCCAACAGCCGCACCAGAGCCCGTATCGCAGCCGGAGACAGCCACACCACGCCCTCACCCAGCGGCCCCGCATGCGGAGATGCCCGCACTACTTCAGGATCGCAACCCGCCCTGGCCGCGGCTGTGTTGAATACCGCCGTAGCGTCTTCCGCATCCCGCCAACCGGTCAGGTAGTCCCCGCCACGCACCCAGAGGCCTTCACCATCGCCGTCATTGACCCAAGGAACCGCGTTCAACGCTCGCACCCCCACTTTCTCTCTCGCTCTGTTCCACGTTGCTGCACGCCACCGAGGAACAATCCAGCCAATCAGGCGTCAGGTTGGCGCGCAACCATCTAGACCGCGGATACCTAACTAATCGAGAAAACCGTCTGACTGGAAGGTATTTTCCTGGCACGCGTTCGGCCCCCTCCCGTCAAACGAGAGGGGGCCGACCCTTAACCGCGATCAGCCGCCGCCGTACAGCAGGCACTGAAGATCAGATCCAGATGCGCAGGTGGGAGGGGTGATGTAGCCGTTCTGCTTCACCCATCCGACCGCCCCCGCAGGCAGGCCACCGGCGGACGGCCGCAGGAGTCGGACTTTATCCCACTGCTCAGGGCCAGGATTTCTAGCAGTGATTATCTCAACCTCATCTTCCGGATACAGCATTCCTCGCGCTGCATACGAAGTATTGGGCCCCGTCCGAAAATTGAGACCATCCACCATCACCAATTCCGAATTCGACTTGCTCTCCGGAATCTCCGAGGCGTAAGCCGTTCCGATGCCAAGACCCGCCATCGCCATAGCGCCGACAGCAACGGCAACCGTGCGCAGGCGCATGGACTTCGATACAGACCTCACGCTGAACTCTCCCCTCACAGGATCGATGACGAGCACCCCCGGAAGCCGGTCGGGCACTCGTCCTAACAAGTCACCAGCATGAGGGACGACAGGGCGGGAGGCAACCTCTTATCCTGATAAGTTCTCTGCGAAGATGCCCCGTCACACCCTCAGTTCAAGGGGGTGACGGGGCTCTGGTCGTACTGGCGCTAAGGCGGTCCCGCCGGGCGGTCAGACGGTTCCGAACGCGCCGGCCTTGACGCCCGCCACGAAGGAGGCGAACGCACCAGCGGGCATGTCCACTACCGGCCCGCTCGGATTCTTGGAATCACGGATGGGAACCACGCCGCGCGAGACAAGGTTGGCGGCGACCTCGATGCACTGGCCGCCGTT
Source organism: Streptomyces lydicus (assembly GCF_004125265.1). Lineage (GTDB taxonomy): Bacteria > Actinomycetota > Actinomycetes > Streptomycetales > Streptomycetaceae > Streptomyces > Streptomyces lydicus_C. Next base: position 5,328,542 of record NZ_RDTE01000003.1, on the reverse strand, counting down.
GGCGCTGTAGCTGGACTTGAACCAGCGGGGGGATTCGGTCGTCACAAGGTGCCCTTTCGCAACTCGTTGATCATGGCCACGGACTGCGCCTGGGAAGGTGCTTGGGCCTGTAGCTGATGGTAGGCCGTCACCATGGGCAGTACGAATCTGTTGTCGCGTTCGAGGTGCCCTCGCTGGGCGGACTCGGCGTACGACATGAGCGAGCGGTCCGGCATCGTCAGCACAGTTATCGGCAGGTTGAACGGTCGGCGCGTCCCCATGTCGAACGGGGCGACCTGGAGCATGGTGTTTGGAAGCTCGGCGAACTCAGCCAACCGCGCTAACTGTGCGTCCATGGCATCAGGCTCGCCGATAGGTCGGCGGATACAGCTTTCGTCCAGTACGACGATGACCAGCGGCGGGGGCTTGCGAACGAGCGCGGCTTGCCGCTTCGCAACAAGCGTCACCCGCTCGTGGGCTTGCTCGGGGGTGATCGCCCCTCGTTGGACCTCACTGTCTGCCATGAGCGTTGCGTACTGCGGCGTTTGTAGAAGACCAGGGATGACGCCCACTTCGTACAGCCGGATCTCCGCCGCGCGCCCCTCATGGCCGACGAACTGTGGGAAGCCTTCCAACAGGCTGCCGTGTTTGATCTCGCGGTACTGACGCTCGAACGTGTCTGCTGTCTCCTCGATGCCGAAGGCGCGGTCTGCGCTTCGCGAGAAACGCAGAGTTGGCGGTTTCCGAGCAGTTTCAACAGCCGAAATATGCTGACTGGAATATTCCATGATCCCGGCTAGATCTTCCTGGCCCCATCCCCGATCCTCTCGCAACCTGCGCAGTCGGGCCCCGTAGGCCGCTTCCGGACTACTTTCAGGTTCCAGCTCCTTGCGGTTGACCATGACTCCCCCAACCCCTCCTTCAAATCTGATTACTTGAAGGGTTCCCGACTCTAGGCCACGCTGAACCGCCTGGTAGTGAAGTCACTACGGAGAGGAGTGGCGGTGTCTGTGCAGAACGTTGCCCCTGACGGTCAGCAACCTGCCTCCACCCCGACCACGGGCACGCTCATGGTGGACGCCACAGGGCGAGTCGGAGAGTTCCGCGGCGAGTGGTGCGGGCGCTGGTCGCTGCGTCCCGTGAACGGCGGGACTGAATGGACCGTTGACCCCGACGACGTGGAGCCGGCCAGCGCCGAACAGCGCATACACGCGGAGACTGCCCGCGCGAACGCGCGAAGCCGGGGTGAGATTCTGTGACCGCAGTGGCACCCCGTATCAGCGGGTCGGCACTTCCTCCAACCTACGCCTGTGAAGTCACCAAGGATGCCGGGGCGTACAGCGGCGGCAAGATCACAACCCAGGTCCTCGCCACCGCTCAGGCAGTCTCACCGAAACTCGCTCTCCGGTGGGCACGCGGACAGGCACAGTGCATCGCGAACAAGCTTGATCCTGGTGGTTCCGACACGTGGAAGCCGCAGCGCGGGCACTATTTCGACGTACCTGCCGCAACCTGCCCCGCGCAGTTACGGGCGTGGTGTGAGGACTCCCGAGCGCAGCAGACGGCCCGTGAACAGCTTGATCGAGGGTCGCCGGCAACGCTGGTGGTATCCGACCGCGCAGACCGGTACACGCTGACTATCTGGCCCTTGCCTCCCTCCGTGGTCGAGGCTGCCGCCCCGCTGCCCGGAGATCACGGGCAGTCCACAAGCCCCCGCCCTGGTCACGTGAGCCACAGAAAGGCCCGACGAATGCCGGGTTGGCTCATCCCCCGTTTTGTGGCCAGGGCGGGTCACGCTCGTCATTCATCCGCAACCCAAACCGCTCAACTACGTGATTCATGAAGGAGTTTGGCGAGTGACACGCACACCTGAGCAACGGAAGGCCGCGCGCGAGAGAGCGCATGCGAGTCGGGACCAGATCATTAGGCGGTACCGCAAAGACGAGTCTATGAACTCCCTTGCCTCTGCGTTCGGGGTGAGTCCCGGTTGGCTCGCCGCACGATTCGACGAGTGGGGCGAGCCACGCCGGGACATGGCTGCCGCTCAGGCGTTGCTGCGTACCGCTCGGGGCGCGCGCTCCCACGTCGGAAAGGCGCCCCACGGCGAGTGAGGTTCGTCCGGACGATGCTCGTCAACGTGACCACGCTCGCCACATTTGCGGTGCTCGGGTGGCTACTGGTGTATCCGTTCGCCCGTTGATCAGTCTTCCCCCTCCCTTGCTGCCTCCCCGCTCGGGAGGGGGATACCAGACCCGCACACCCCGGCATCTTGGAAGGGCTATGAAGGCATCACGAGAAACACACCGCGCCTCTGGGGTGAAGCTGGACGAGTTGCGCAGTGCGCTGGACGCCCTCGTAATGGGTCCACGACACCGGTGGACGGACGTACGCCAAATCGCCGGGACATTGGCACCCCTTGTGTGGGACGAGCTGAAAGCCCATGGGCTCTGGGACGAGCTGCCCGAACACGATCAGATTTCCGTGTACTGGGCACTCGCGGACGGCCACAACCTTGCAGCCGCTCGCGCACCGAAACCGCCGCAGCTTGCCCGGCTGATCTCCGAAGTGGCCTACTTCGCCGAGGAGTGCGAACGCCCGTGGTCGGATCGGCGGTGGCCCGAAGCCCAACCCGACCGGGCCCGGGAAGCAGTCAATGCGGTGCAGTTTGAAAGCCAGTACGGGACGTTATCCCCCGCCTGGATGGTCGAGACCATGCGCCGCATGGAGACCGCGCGAAAGCCCGCCGACTGGGAGCGCGACCAGCGCCAAGCCGAACGCCCCGCACTCCCGGTCGCCCTGTTTGCCGCTACCGAAGCGATGAAGCGCGACCAGGCACCCCCGGAGCCGGTGAGCTACGACGACCGGAGTAGCGAGAACAGCGCCGGTGTGGTCCGCCGGCTCAACAGGCTCCCGCAGGAGTGGCGGATCGAGACTCTGCGACGGGTTGCGCAAGGCGGCAGCCCCGCCCATCTCGTTTCAGAGGCTGCGATCACGATCAACGTGCTTCACAGCGCGTTCGGTGTGTCGCTCGCTTGGAACGCACGCCGCCGCCCGTAGCGGCTGACGACTTCCGCCATCGGTGGAACCGGTAGCCCTCACGGCCGGTAGCCCACCGATGGCGGGCGCCCGTTCCGCTGTGACGGACGGACGGGCAACCCCCGAGCCCATCCGGGCCGGGATCAACCGAGAGAAAGGGGCCGCGGTATGCCCGCGACCACCGAGCCCGACACCACCGAGCACGAGACCGACCAGCCCGAGACGCTCGGGACCGAGACGGAGACGCCCGAGACGATCGGGACCGAGACGGAGACGCCCGAGCACCCCGGCGACACCCCCGACCAGGGCGACGGAGACACCGCCGAGCCAACCGACGTAGTGGGTGCGCTGGTCGCTGCGTAGTACGACAGACCAGCACCGTGCCGACGGGGTCGGGGAGGTCATCCAAGACCCCGCCGGGACGGAGCGAGGGCGGTGCGCCCGCCCGTTCGGGTGTTCTCGCTTTGAACCAGACGTGACCCGTAGCGGCTGCAAGAGTTGTGACAAGCACTGCGGGCACACAGCCGCAACACCCATCAGCACAGTGAAAGGCACACCCGTGAAGCGACTTCTTGCCCGACTGTGGCGGCTCATCCGCGGCCCCTTGCAATGGCGAGTGCTGTGGTTCGCACACGCCAAATTCATGGTGGGGGTTACCGGGGTCGTCCGTAACGATGCGGGTCAAGTGTTGCTACTCAAACACCGGATGTGGCCCCCGGAACGACCCTGGGGCCTGCCGACGGGCTACGCCATCAAAGGCGAAGAATTCCCGTTGACCATCGTCCGGGAAGTGAAGGAAGAAACCGGGCTCGACGTGAAGCCCGGTCGCCTGGTGAACGTCACAAGCGGCTACAAGCTCCGCGTGGAAGTGGCCTACGAAGCCCTTCACACCGGAGGAACCCTGAAGATCGACAGCTTCGAGATCTTGGAGGCACAGTGGTTCAGCCTGGACTCACTGCCGACGGGGATGCAGGAATCCCACCGGCTACTCATCGAGGGCACCCCCTCGTAACTCCGTTGGCGCCCAACGAATCTGTGGTGGGCGCGCAGACCGCGGTGACCTTGTCGGCACTGCGCGCAGACTCGTCTGTTCTCACGGCAAGACACCCGGATCACATGTTCCGCCCGGCACCGGATCGCCTGACACGGTGGCAGGCACTGGGGGTCGATACGGCCTTGTTCCACAGCGGTCTGTACGCGGCCCGCTGCCGCTACGCCGAACTCGGGCTCTCACAGATGCTTCCGCCCGAAAGGGTGCTGGTGGGGGCGGAGTCGGTTCGGTCGGGTGCGTTCGGCGGGTTCCACCACCCTGACCAGGGGTACCGGCACCTGCAAATGTTGTCGGTCGTCACCATGTACGGCCCCATGGAGCGGGACAACCCGGAGCGCCCGGAAATGGCGCTGCTCGACCTGCTACGGGCGTACGCCCATGACTGCCTGCACTACGGTTCGCGGCGGCGGTACGTGGACGTAGGTGGCAGGCCGACGCGAACGCAGTACGGGATCAACTTCCGCCGCCCAACGGGCCAGTCCTATTCTGCCGCCGACCCGCAAGGCACTCCGCACACACGGAATCTCGGCGTTGTGATGGAAGGTGCCTGCGACCGGGAGGCCCGTCGCATCACTCGTGACGTAGCTGCCCGAGCCGGCATGCGTGAACCCGCTGACGTGTTGGGTCGGCTCGCCTTCCGGGACACCACAGGGACGCTCACCGAAGAGGACGTGAGGGGGGACCTAGGAAGCGGGCACACCAGCGAGGCTGCCCAATATGCCGGGGCACTCCAACGCTATGAAGCAGGGGTGAACCGCAGGTACGCGGCATTCCTGGCCGAGTTCGCGCCGTGCGAGGAAGAGGATTTGCACGATCTCCTGTTGACCGCAGTAATCAACGGAGACACACGGGGACTGAGCGCGTGGCTTGACGCTCGACACGGCCCCAACACCTTCGCGGGCGCCTTCCTGACAGGCGCCTACTTCACTCCCACACTGGATCTCGGCGCATAAGAACCATCGGCAGCGCGGTGCCTCACGCTGCCCGAGCCCCATCCGGAAGCCGCACCCCTCGGGGGCAGTCGGGCGGGGCTCAAAACTGTTGCTGTCCGGACAGGTCTCTCAAATCGCTCCGTCGCCCCACAGTCGCCGTGCAACCGCACCAAGGGGCCGAGTAGAAAGACCCGCCCGGAGCGATCCTAGGTGCTCTCGCCGACTGGCTCGCTGCGGTCACGGACGTACGTCCCCCGCTGCGGCACGGTGTAGACCAACCCGTTTTCCCGCAGGACCGAAACCGCGGAGCGCACGGTGTTACGCGCCACGCCGTAACGCTGGCAGAGCTGAGATTCCGAGGGAATCGGGCGACCGGGCGCAAGGTCCCCACGCTCGATCTCGGCGGTTAGGTCGGCAGCGATCTGCCGATAGGGCGGCTCGGGCGCCTGGTGGTCGATTTCGCGTGCGGCCATGAGGGGCAGCGTAGACAACCGGCCAACTCTGCGCCCGTCCCTGCACGTGCTTACACGTGCCTATACGTACCTATACAAGATGCTCTAACGTCAGACACGAAAGCGCCCCGGAAGACCGCTGGTATCGGCCGCCCGGGGCTCCGCCGATCAGCTAATGGGAGCTGAAACGACATGCGTGACTCTATCGTCCGTGCCCTGGTGTGGGTGCTGCGACTGTTGCTGCCCGCCCGTGGAAAGCACCGTGCACTCACGGAAACGCCCGTGACTACCCCCGAGCCCCGGCCCAAGTCTGTCGCCTGGTCACAGCCGTGGCGAGGGCCGAGCGCCGACGAGGCGAGGGGCATCTTTCATGCCGAGGAAACGCAGGGGCTTACTCCGGAACAACGCGAACGCTGGTGGGCCGCCGCGTTCGCCGAGATCGGGGTTGACTATGACTTCCCCACCATCAACATCACCCGCGTCCGGGCAGGGGTGACTGCGTGACCCGCGACGCGATCACCGCCGAACACAAGCCCATGCCTGGCGCCATCTGCTGTCGCTGCCGCCGTCGGACCTTGGCGCCCGTGGAAGTCCGCTACATAGAGCGCACGAGTGGCCCCGGAGTCGTCCTGTACGCCTGCCCCGACCACGCCGCAGACCTGACGCCCGGCCCGATGCCGGGAGAATGTGAGCGACGCGCGCAGCCCTCCTGAACGCATGGTCGCCCCGCCCGGAACTCTTTCGGGCGGGGCGTTCGCGATATTGAGCCGCGCTGACCACTCTCCGATCCTGGCAGGGCGTCACCGGGCTACGGCTCGACCCGCCGTGCTCATGCAGACAGGGGTGCAGGCAGGTGCCAGGCTCGCCCTGAGTTGCCCGCCCAGGGGTAAGCGCCAATCCTTGAGTCAGGCGCGCCGCGCCGAAGTCCGACCGCATCTCAATTAGCCGTGATTACGAGGGAGTTTCCGTGGAGACGCTGTCGTTCGATCGGTGGGTGCTTGATTGGGCGGTCACGGCCAGGCAGGTCCCCCGCGGCGCAGTCGTAGCGGGGCTCTTGGTGGACCTTGCAGCTGATCCACGTACGGTGCACGCCGACCCTATGGCGGTCTTTCCCCTGATCCCCGCCGCCCGAGCCCTAGGGGTATCGCCCGCGACGATCCATACGGCCCTGCACCGGCTCGCCGAGGCAGGGCTGATCTCCCTTCGCGTCGAGGATCACCCGAGCGGTTCACACATGGTGGCCACTCTTTTGCATCCCGGTGGCGCCGGCATCCCGTCGGATCGCTGAGAGGGCCGCTTCGCCGGTCCCGAGTATCAAAGACGACTGGCGAAGCTGGGAGACCAAAAGCCTCAGCGCACCCGATGCGCTGAGGCTCGGAAACACATGAGGCCCCACCTGCGAAGGTGGGGCCTCATTGCACTGGCTCAGTCTGGCAAGTCGATGCCCAAGGCGTCGGCCAGGTCGCGCAGTTCCTCGCGCGGGATCTCAGGCGCCCGAGCCGCCTGCCGAGCCGCCCAAGCTTCCAGAATCTCGTCCATGGTGCCTCCCACCTGCCGTTACGCCAAGTACCTTGACTCAAGTACCTGACACCGGTCATCAGCCAGGCGCGCAGGCGGGTGGCGAAGCCGTCGCCCGTGGCGGCGTCCTTGTCCATGGGTGCGGCGGCACGCGCGGGGGCGGACACCTCGCCGCGTTCGGCCTTCTGCCGCACCTCGGCGATGAGTTCGGCGGGGCGGCTGATGCCCGCCTTCACCCCGACGTCGACGGTCGGCTTCCCGGCGAACCGCTCCTTCTCCCGCACCTCGACGTCATGCGCGAAGATCACACCGTCCGCGTCCGCCACGAGCTGCGGATCGAGCCGCTTGAACCCCGCCGAGCCCTGGGTCTCGACGGCCATCTCGACGCCGGCGGCCCGCCCGGCCTTCGCCAGCGATTCGGCTGCCATGTAGGTGTGCGCGATGCCGGTGGGACAGGAGGTGACGGCGACGATACGGAAGGGGGCGGCCGGAGGGGCGGGGCTCTCGGGGGCTGCAGAGGAGGCGGCGTCGGAGGCAGTTTCGGGGATCTCGGGGGTGATCTCAGGGGCAGTCTCCGCCTCGGAGGGAGCCTCAGGGACAGCATCGGGGGCGGTCCCAGGGGCAGCATCGGGGACAGTTTTGGGGGCGCTCTCGGGGCGCGCTTCCTCTTCCGGCGCACGGGCCGAGGGCTCCTCCGCCGGCGCGTCCCCGCGTATCAGCGCCGCCGTACGCTCCGGTTCGGTGGCGGCCCGCAGCGCGCCGGTGAAGGACTCGTCCATCAGCTGCCGGGCGAGGGCCGAGAGGATCGACAGATGGTCCGCGTCACCGCCCGCCGGGGCCGCGATCAGGAAGATCAGGTCGGCCGGCCCGTCCGGCGCGCCGAAGTCGATGCCGGAGGCGCTGCGCCCGAAGGCGAGCGTCGGCTCCGTGACATGCGCGCTGCGGCAGTGCGGAATCCCGATCCCGCCGTCCAGACCGGTCGGCATCCGGGCCTCGCGTGCGGCCACGTCCGCAAGGAAGCCCTCCAGGTCGGTGACCCGACCGTGAGCGGCCATCCGCTCGGCCAGGGACCGTGCGGCGGCATCCTTCGTTTCTGCGGACAGGTCGAGGTCGACCAGTTCCGCGGTGATCAGCTCACTCATCGCGGGCTCCCTTGCACGCGGCACCGCCGTGCGGGCGGTGGGGACGGAACGGGGGGGTGGCTGCGGCGCCTCCCGGCATGGGCCGGAGGGCGGGAACGAGGTTCACGGAGGACCAGGAGGCCACAGGGGACCAGGAGGCCGCGGGGACGGCGGGCGGGGAGACCTGGGCGCGGGGACGGCAGGCGCAGAGACACCGGCCCCGAAGACGGCAACGGCAGACGCCGAGACGCCGACCGCGAAGACGGCAGGCGCGGAGACGACCACCGCGGAGACACCCGCCGCGCCCGTCATGGCACCGGCTCCGTCAGCACCCGGTGGAGCGGCACCACATCGGTGGTCGTGACCGCCGAGGTCTCCAGATCGGCCGGCGTCGGCATCAGGCTGCCGGGCAGCTGGACGGCGGCCGCGCCATGGGCCAGTGCGGCGGCCAGCGCCATCGGTCCCGTACCGCCCGCGGTGAGGAAACCCGCCAGTGAGGCATCGCCCGCGCCGACATTGCTGCGGACGGCGGCGACCGGGGCGCTGCCGAAGTAGGCACCCTTGTCGTCGACCAGGAGCTGGCCGTCCGCCCCCAGGGAGGCCAGTACGGCACGGGCTCCCCCCGCACGCAGCTCCTCGGCGGCCTCGACCGCATCGCCGAGGGTCGCGAGCGGCCGGCCGACGGCCTGTGACAGCTCCTCGGCGTTCGGCTTGACGATGTCCGGCCGCTCGCGCAGCGCCGCGGTCAGCGACGGGCCCGAGGTGTCCAGGGCGATCCGAGCGCCTGCGCGGTGGGCGCGGGCCACCAGCTCCGCGTACCACTCGGGCGCCAGACCGCGCGGCAGGCTGCCGCAGCAGGCGATCCAGTCGGCGCCCGTGGAACGCTCGCCGACCGCGCCGAGCAGCGCCTCCGACTCGTCCGCTGTCAGCTCGGGTCCGGTCGCGTTGATCTTCGTCAGGGTGCCGTCGGGCTCGGCGACCGAGATGTTGGAGCGGGTCTGGCCGGCCACCTCCACCCCCGCCACCTCGATGCCCTCGGCACCCAGCAGAGCGGCCAGCGCCGCGCCGGCCGGACCGCCCAGGGGCAGTACCGCCAGGGTGCGGTGTCCGGCGGCGGCGACCGCCCGCGAGACGTTGACGCCCTTGCCGCCGGGGTCGATCCGGTCGGCGGTGGCCCGGAGCACGGCCCCGCGGTCCAGCGCCGGGATCTCGTACGTACGGTCCAGGCTGGGGTTGGGGGTGACGGTGAGGATCATGCGCGTACTACTTCCGTGCCCGCGCGTTCGAGGGCGAGGGCGTCGTCGGGGCTCAGGCCGGTGTCGGTGATGAGCAGGTCCATGTCCGACAGCTCACCGAAGCGGGCGAAGTGCTGCTGCCCGAACTTGGCGGAGTCGGCGAGGAGGACGACGCGGCGGGCGGCGGCGATCAGCGTCCGCTTGACGGCGGCCTCCGCGAGGTCGGGGGTGGTCAGGCCGCCGTCGAGAGAGAAGCCGTTGGTCGCGAGGAACAGCACATCGGCGTTGATCTCGCGGTAGGCGCGCAGCGCCCAGTCGTCGACCGCGGCCCGCGTACGGTGCCGGATCCGGCCGCCGACGAGGTGGAGGGTGAGCCCGGGGTGGTCGGCCAGCCGCGCGGCGACCGGCAGGCCGTGGGTGACGACGGTCAGCTCGGCCTCCAGCGGAATCTCGGCGGCGAGCCGGGCGGCGGTCGTGCCGGCGTCCAGAATGACGCTCCCGGAGCCGCCTTGGCCGCCGGGGAGCTCGGCGAGCGCGGCCCGCGCGATGCGCTGCTTCTCGTCGGCGGCGACGGCGTCCCGCTCGGCGAGGTCGGGCTCGAAGTCCAGCCGGCCGGCCGGGATGGCCCCGCCGTGCACCCGGCGCACCAGGCCTGCCCGGTCCAGGGCCTTCAGATCGCGCCGCACGGTCTCGGCGGTGACCTGGAACTCCTCCGCCAGGGAGAGCACATCAACCCGGCCGCTCTCACGGGCGAGCCGCAGAATCTCCTGCTGGCGCTCCGGTGCATACATCAGCGTGACTGTCCGTTCCGTGCCCGAACCTGTGGTTTCGACGCGATGGTACGGCGGTACATCCGCGATGTAAACACAAATGGACTTCACACAGACTCAAACAGACATACAGACATCACGCCTGACCGAGCGCCCCCGGCAGGCCGAGCGGCCCCCCTCCGCCCGCGGGCCCCCGGCGGGCTCCCCTGTCTACGCCCCCGGACACAACGGAGCCCCGACGCCACGAAGGGCACCGGGGCTCGTCTCTACAGGCAGGGCTCGTCTCTACTGGCACAGGTCCTGCCGGGGATGTCGGTACGCACGAGAGCGCGCACCCGTTATGCGGCGGCGTCGAATCCCGTGTCACGCGCCATCCGCTTCAGCTCCAGCAGGGCATGCTTCTCGATCTGCCGGATCCGCTCACGGGTCAGACCGTGCTGCTTGCCGACCTCGGTCAGCGTGCGCTCACGGCCGTCCTCTATGCCGTACCGCGCCTTGATGATCGAGGCGGTGCGGTGGTCGAGACGGTCGATCAGGTCCTCCAGCTCCTCGCTGCGCAGCAGCGTGAGCACGGACTGCTCGGGCGAGGCCGCGGAGGTGTCCTCCAGCAGATCACCGAACTGGGTGTCGCCGTCGTCGTCCACCGACATGTTGAGGCTGACCGGGTCGCGCGCCCAGTCGAGTACGTCGGTGACGCGGGCGGGCGTGGAGCCCAGCTCACCGGCGACCTCCGCCGGCTCCGGATCACGGCCGTTCTCGCGGTTGAACTCGCGCTGCACCCGGCGGATCCGGCCCAGCTCCTCGACGAGGTGCACGGGCAGCCGGATCGTACGCGACTGGTCGGCGATGGAGCGGGTGATGGCCTGGCGGATCCACCACGTCGCATACGTCGAGAACTTGAAGCCCTTGGCGTAGTCGAACTTCTCCACGGCACGCACCAGGCCGGCGTTGCCCTCCTGGATCAGATCCAGCAGGGGCAGTCCGGCACGGGGGTAGCGACGGGCGACCGCGACCACCAGGCGGAGGTTGGAGCGGATGAAGACGTCCTTGGCCTTCGCGCTCTCCTCCACCAGCGCCTCCAGCTCCTCGCGGCTGGCGGCCGCGGCATTGCCGTCGGTGACCTCGCCGTCCAGGATCTGCTGGGCGTAAACGCCCGCCTCGATGGTCTGGGACAGCTCCACCTCCTTGGCGGCGTCGAGCAGTGGCGTACGCGCTATCTCGTCGAGGTACATGCCGACCAGGTCGCGGTCGGCGATCTCCCCGCCTACGGCGCGAACGCTGTGGGCCCCGTCAGAAGCGCTGCTGCTTTCCTGACGACGGGCGACGGCACGGGTTGCCATGCGTGTGCTCCCTTTGCGATGTTGGGGTCTCCCCTGCTCGAGCGAAGCCGAGAGCTTGGGGAAGGTCGCGGGACGGTGGGCGGGCCGGAAGGGGCATCGAAACCGATGCTCACGTAGCGACCCGTCCGAAGGAAACAACGGCTGGAATCCGGACAGAATTCCCACGCCGCCCCGCTATTTTTCTGATCATGCAGTACCCTGCGCGCCCAACTGAGGAGGTCGCATGCTGCGCGAGCAGGGAGAAGTGCAGGTCAGGGCGGGCACGGAAGCCGATCTTCCGGCCCTTACGGATCTTTACAACCACTACATCCGTGAGACGTGCATCACCTTTGACCTGGAGCCCTTCACTCCCGACCAGCGCCGCCCGTGGCTGCTCTCCCACCCCCAAGACGGCCCCCATCGCCTTCTGGTTGCCCAGGAAGCGATAGATCAGACGAAAAACCCGCATAACGGGCCGATGGGCGAGGCGGGGGCCGGGGCTGCGACACCCGTGCCACGGACCGGGGCTGCGGCCCCTCTGACCGGCCACCCCGACAGCCCAGAAGACCCCAAGGGCCCCGAAGGCCCCGAAGCCCGCCCAGGCCCCGAAGGCGCGCTGCTCGGCTATGCGACCAGCAGCGCATTCCGCCCGAAGGCGGCCTACGCCCCCTCCGTCGAGGTCACCGTCTACTGCGCCCCGCACGCCGCCGGCCGCGGCATCGGCACGCTGCTCTACACCTCCCTGTTCGAGGCGCTGGCCGACGAGGACGTCCACCGTGCCTATGCCGGGATCACCCAGCCGAACGAGGCGTCCACCCGCCTGCACACCCGTTTCGGCTTCCGGCACATCGGCACGTACACCGAGGTGGGCCGCAAATTCGGCCGCTACTGGGACGTCTCCTGGTACCAGAAGGACCTGGGCTGAGCCCGGACCGGCGTCCCGGGCCGAACCCGCTCCGCCCCGGCCGTGCAACCCCGCGTTCCGGTTGACGCGGACCGCCCCCGGGTGTCGCCTGGTGAGGAGGGTCAGCGGGACAGCGAGGCAGCGGGACGCACCGAGAGGAGCCCGTCATGGACCAGCACGCTCACCGGCACGACGCGAGGGCCGCCCGCTCACACGGCACCGTCGACGTGGAACACGGCGCGACGGCGGACACCCGGTCCAGCGACCCGCAACGGGCGACGCGACCGGCCGGCCAGGCAGGCATGGCGGAGCGGGCCAAGCACCTCCCGGCGACCGTCTTGCTGCCGATCGTCACGGCCCTCGCCTTCGGCCTCTTCACCATCTTCCGCACCCACACCGACGGCACCAAGGGCGGCCCGGCCATGCTGTACGGGCTGGCCGCGTTCGTGGTCTCCGGGGCGCTCGGGCTGGTGGTGGCCCACTTCCAGTCATCCATGATCACCGAGACCCGGGCCCTCGCGTACGGCGCGCTCTTCGGCTGCTCGATGGGCTGGGTCTACAGCCTCGGCGGGGAATCGATCCTCAAGTCGTCCGCCTTCGGCTTCACCATGGGCGCCGTGATGTTCGTCGTCGCCCTCTACGTCTTCCGCACCCACCGCGTCCGCGAGCCGCACGGCAGACACCGGCCCCACAAGGCCCACCGGCCCCACCGGGGCGACAGGAGCCACGGCCTCCCCGTGGCCACTCACTGAGGCGGCCCGCCGGCTGTTGGCCGGCAGGTGCAGCCTCCGGCGCCCGCCGGTAAAGCCTCCGGCGGGCGCCCACCCGTCACGCCGCCCGTCGTCCCATCCGTCATCCCACCCGTAGCGTCGCATCGTCGGACGTCCGCCGGATGGTGCGCAGCGGCCGCCCCGGCACCCAGCTCTCCAGCACCACATACGGGGCCTCGACGGACGTGTGCAGCACCTCCGTCAACTCCGCCCGGAAGAGATGAAACGGCTCCGGCGGCTTCACCACCGCCGCATAGCGCGCCACCAACCCGGGGTCCGTCACCTCCACCGCCTGCCCGGAAACCCGTACGTCGCCTCCGGACAGATCGGTGCCCGGCCCCGGGTTGGCGTGCAGTGAGAAGCGGGGGTCGCGCCGCAGGTCAAGCACCTTGCGCGAGCCCACCATCATGCCCAGCCACAGCTCCCCGTAGCGGAAATCCGCCTCCAGGCCGGTGAGCCGCGGCCCGCCGTCCTTGCGGAGGGTCGCCAGAACGTGGTGCCGGTACGCCCCGAACCGCTCCCGCACCCGCCCGGCGAACTCCGGCACCGCCCCCTCGACCACCGACCAGCCGACCGCACCGCCACCGACTCCCCCACACCCGTCGGCGCTCTTGCCACCTCCGGCCTTCCCGCCGCCGCCGACGCTCGCACCACCTCCGACCCTTCCGCCGCCCTCGACGCCCCCGGCACACGCGCTCTCACTCGTCATGGCAGCACCCTCCCCCCAATACCCGACACCCTCTGTCCGGTATGGACACGGATACGGACCTGCGGTGAACGCTGAACACCCGGCCCCACCGGCACCGGCGCCCACCCACCGCACCTGCGGCCTTACGACCACCGGTGTAGGCCGGAAGCCCGTTACGCACGCCGCCCTCGCCGACCTAGCCTCCAGCCATGGATACGACGAGCGGCACACTCGACGAAGCCCTGCTGCGCCTGCACACTTCCGGCCCCGAGTTCAGGGGCTATCTGAGCAACCACGGACCGATGGCCGTCGAAGCCCTGGTCCACAACGGTCAGGCCCACACCGTCCACCGCTGGCTCGACGGCTACACGAACAAGCTGGAGAGCGTCCCGAGTGCCCGTGCCCGCATCACCGAGGCCAACTGGCGTGCGGCGCTGGGTGATACGAGCCGGGTCACCGACTGGACCGCGTACTTCACCCACCAGGTCACCGAGCGGCCCTGGCGCGAGCTCCTCGCCGAGTGGTGGCCGCGCCTGCTGCCCGGCATCGCGGGCGCCGCCACCCATCCGGTAATCCGTGTGGGCCACGCCGTCCGCAGCCTCCTCGCGGAAGGTGAGGACGCCGCACGCACTGCGGAGTTCGCACACGCCCTCGGCTACTGGGCCGCCCGGCACCTCCCCCTGCCCGCCGTCGTGCGCCCCACGGGCGGCGCCACTCCGTCCGAGGCGCTGGCCGCCCTCCCCCGCATCGCCGACCAGCACGTGACGCCGGTGCAGGGATACGCCCAACTCCCGGACACCCCCGCCTGGTTGAGCACCACCGAGTCCTTGCACGTGCCCGATGACCCCGAAGCCGTACGCGAGGGCCTGACCGCACTCGTACGTGCCGCCACCCTCAACTACGCGGACTACGGCCATGGGAACGGCATCATGCTGGTGCATGCCGCCACTGCACCGAACGCGGTGCTGCGCACCCTGCCCGCGCTCCCCCGCGAGCTGTGGGCCGGATCGTTCGCGGTGGCCTGGGCGGCGACGTCGGCGGTCACCGCCATCTACGCCGCCGACACCCCGCTCCCGGCACCGCACGCCGGCTCGGTCACGCCCGAAGAGGTCTTCGAGCGAGCGGTCGCCAACGGCAACGAGCATGCGATCAAGTTCGCCGACACCGCCCTGGACGTGGCCGCGGCCTCCGAGGAGGGCGACACCCGCGCACTGTCGGCGGCCCTGAACGCCATCGCGCTGATCGACGAGGACGACTGACGGACGACTGACGGGCGACTGACGGACGACGGGAGACCGACGCACGAACGACCGGCCGCCGACCCCCGGGCCCCGGCCCCGGCACCCGTACCTGTCGCACCGGCCCCGGACCTGACCCCGCCCCACCCCCCGATCCCACCCCGGGGCGCGCGCCGCCACCGCCCGCTCAGCCGAACTGCACCGACCGCTTCGCCAGCCCCATCCAGAACCCGTCGATCACACTGCGTCCACGGTCCAGTTGGGCATGGGCGTCCGCGGCGCCCAGGGTCACGAACAGCGGGGCGAAGTGCTCGGTGCGGGGATGGGCCAGCCGGCCGGCCGGCGCCTTGTGCGCGAAGTCGAAGAGCGCGTCGAGGTCCTGGGCGTCCAGGGCCTGGCGCCCCCAGTCGTCGAACTCCACCGACCACGCCGGCGGACCACCGCCGTCGTGCCGCAGCGCGGCCAGATTGTGGGTGAAGAATCCGCTGCCGATGATCAGCACACCCTCCTCGCGCAACGGTGCGAGCTTGCGCCCGATGGCGTGCAGCCTGCGCGGATCGAGCGAGGGCAGGGACATCTGGAGCACGGGGACGCCGGCGTCCGGGAACATCTCCACGAGCGGCACATACGCGCCGTGGTCGAGCCCCCGGTCGGGGATGTCCACTACGGGCATGCCCGCCGTCCGCAGTGTTCTGCGTATCCGCTCGGCCAACTGCGGCGCCCCGGGGGCCGGGTACCGCACCTGGTAGTAGTGCTCGGGGAAGCCCCAGAAGTCGTAGACCAGCGGCACGGTCGTGGTGGCGCCGAGCGCGAGCGGCGCCTCCTCCCAGTGCGCGGAGACGACCAGCACGGCCCGGGGACGCGGCAGCTGTGCGGACCAGGCGGCGAGCTGGCCCGGCCACCACGGGTCGTCGGCGAGCGGCGGCGCACCATGGCTGAGATAAAGAGCCGGCATGACGGACATCGCAACCCCCACAGCGTCACACTTGTCAGTAGTCGGTGCGCGTGACGCCTCGGCCGCCACACCCCTCACGATGCTTGAAGGTTCAAGCGTCGACTCTCAGGGTAACCCCGCATGACAACCCAGCATTGTTAAATCTTAAATAACTCTCCGAGTGGTGAGAGAGTGGATGGTATGAGCATCGAACCCGTAACCGAGCCACGATGGCTCAGCGACGAGGAGCAGTTCGCCTGGCAGTGCTACCTCCACGCCACCACGCTCCTGGAGGATCACCTCGACCGTCAGCTGCAGCGGGACGCCGGGATGCCGCATGTCTACTACGGCCTGCTCGTCCAGCTCTCCCGTGCACCGCGGCGCCGGATGCGGATGACCGAGCTGGCCCAGAACGCCAAGATCACCCGTTCCCGGCTCTCCCATGCGATCGCGCGGCTGGAGCGGAACGGCTGGGTGCGGCGCGAGGACTGCCCGTCCGACAAGCGGGGCCAGAACGCCCATCTCACGGATGAGGGCATGCGGGTCCTGGAGAAGGCCGCCCCCGGTCATGTCGCCGCCGTACGCGCCGCGATCTTCGACCGGCTCTCCCCGGAGCAGATAGGCCAACTCGCCGAGATCTGCCAGGTCATGACCGAAGGGCTGCAGCCGAAGGGCGCCGATCTCCCCTGGCTCCGCTGAACGGCGGCCGGCGGGACCGGAGAAAGCCGGCAGCCGTGGGGCGACCGAGGCTGCGCGCGAATGCGCCGGGCCATTGGAGGCCCGGCGCACCTATGAGTCAGGTAGGAATGCGGTAAGAGCGCGCGGCGGAGGCGACGGTGGGTGACGTCGGCCCGGCCGGCCCGCGAGCCCACCGGCCCGCGAGCCCGCCGGTGCACGAGCCCACCGGCCCGCGGGGCGGCCCGGCCGCCCCGCCACCCGGGATCAGTGCGCCATCACCGGGACGGGCACCTCGCCCTCATGACCCGCACCCGCACCCGCATCCGCATCCGCACCCACGCCCTCGCCGTCCGCCGAGGACGCCACCGGCCGGCTGCCTCCCGGCCGCCCGGTGTTGATGAAGGTGAAGGCGATCACGCCCGCCAGGGCCAGGATGCCGACCGCCCACCAGATGGCGGTGGTGTAGCCGTGCACCATCGCCTGGAGCTTGAGCAGGTCGAGCGAGCGGGCACCGGCCGCGTGCGAGGTGGCGTACGCGGTGGTGGCACTGGCCGCGATGGTGTTCAGCAGGGCCGTACCGATCGCGCCGCCCACCTGCTGCGAGGTGTTGACCATCGCGGAGGCGACACCGGCGTCCCGCGGCTGGACCCCGTGCGTGGCCAGCGACATGGCCGGCATGAACGCCGTACCCATGCCGAGACCCATCAGCAGGAAGCCGGGGAGGATCAACGCCGGGTAGGAGGTGTCCAGGTCGATCTGGGTGAGCACCAGCATGCCGAGCGCGGCGACCGTGAAGCCCGGCGCCATCAGCAGCCGCGGCCGGACGCGGGTCATCAGCCGGGCACCGATCTGCGTCGAGCCGGTGATCATGCCGACGATCATCGGCAGGAAGGCCAGACCGGTCGTCACCGGGGTGTAGCCCTTCACGATCTGCAGGTAGTAGGTCAGGAAGAGGAAGAGACCGAACATGCCGATCACGGCCAGGCCCAGCGAGGCGTAGATGCCGGCGCGGTTGCGGTCCGCGACCACCCGCAGCGGCAGCAGCGGCGCCTTCACCTTGGACTCGACCAGCACGAACGTCAGCAGCAGCACGACGGCCGCGGCGAACAGGCCGAGCGTCGGAGCGGCCAGCCAGCCGTCGGACTCGGCGCGGGTGAAGCCGTAGACCAGCGAGACCAGGCCGAGGGTGGCCAGGATGACGCCGGGCACGTCCAGCCGGGAGGTGTTGCGGCTCCCCGCGGGCTCACGGATGACCAGGAAGGCGCCGGTCGCGGCCACCACGGCGAACGGGATGTTGACGAAGAAGGTCCAGCGCCAGTTCATGTACTCGGTCAGCACCCCGCCGAGGATCAGGCCCACGGCGCCGCCACCACCGGCGATCGCGCCGAAGATGCCGAACGCCCTGGCGCGCTCCTTCGCCTCGGTGAAGGTCACGGCCAGCAGCGACAGCGCGGCCGGCGCCAGCAGCGCACCGAAGACACCCTGCAGGGCACGCGCGCCCAGCAGCATCCCCTGGTCCGCCGCGGCCCCGCCGAGCGCGGAGGCGAGCGCGAACCCGACGAGCCCGATGATGAAGGTCCGCTTCCGCCCCCACAGGTCGGCGACGCGCCCGCCGAAGAGCAGCAGCCCGCCGAAGGCCAGCGCGTAGGCGGTGATCACCCACTGCCGGTTGGCATCGGTGATACCGAGATCGTGCTGTGCGGAGGGCAGTGCGATGTTCACGATGGTCGCGTCGAGAACGACCATCAGCTGGGCGAGAGCGATGAATATCAGCGCTTTCCAGCGCCGCGGATCGACGTAAGGGGCGGTTTCAGGCATGGCGGGATCCACCTAGTGGTGCAGTGAGCGAACAGGAGCGAAGAACGGGACGGGCGGAACGAAGACGTACGGAGAGAAGTGCGGGACGTGTGGGACGAAGTACGGGACGTGCGGGATGTGCGGGATGTGCGGGATGTGCGGGATGTGCGGGATGTGCGGGATGTGCGGAACGAAGTACGGGACGTGCGGGACGTGCGGAGCGAAGTAAGGACGTACGGGACGGAGTAAGCGACGTGCGGGAGATCGGGAGATACGGGGAGGTGCGGGACGCGTCAAGCCGCCACGGCGCGCGGCCGGTTCTCTACGAGCGGCGCCTCAGGTCGTCCAACGTGGCGGCCGATCCGGGAAGTTGGGAACGGGCGGGCGCCTGCAGACCGTCCAGGAACAACTGCAGATGACGGTGTACGAACTGGTCGAAGTTCGTACAGTTGCTGCCCGGCAGCGGCCGGGTGAGCTGGGTGATCGCAACCATCAGATCACCGACGGCGAGGTCGGTACGCAGCTGGCCGCTGTCACGCGCGGCACCCATGACGGCCTCGACGGCCGCTTCCAGGCGTCCGCGCGCCGCGAGCAGATCAGGGTGGTCTCGGTCGACGCCATCGGAGAGCAGCGGGCACAGGGCCCCGATCCGCTCCTCCACCGCAGCGTGGACAAAGCGCCTCAGCGCTTGGAAGGCATCGGACTCCTCGGCGAGGGCACTCTCCGCGCGGTCCGCGGTACGGGACATGACGGCGAGCGTGACGTGGTGGATCAACTCCAGGCGATCCGCAAAGTGACGATAGAGCGTCGCATTGCCGACACCCGCGCGTCGAGCGATTTCATCGAGCGGCACCTCGGGCCCGAACTCGACCATCGTCTCGCGGGCGGCCGCAACGATCCGCTCCCGGTTGCGCAGCGCATCGGCCCGCAGACGGGGCTGCTGCCCCTCCATCCCGGTCTTCGCGCATGCGGCGACGGCAGTCACGGCAGCTCACTCCCCTCCACTCTCGACACTTCCCGAAGGCCCGGATTCCCGGACGTACACCGCCCGGCCCGCCCGGCCCGCCCAGTCGGGTGACCGACTGCCGACGAGGCCCGTCGGCCGAACGAAGCCGCTCGGCCGACAACCACGCGGCCGGGCAACCGACCGGACCGAAGCGAACCGGGGAAACCTTCCCCGGTTCCTCCGGACACCTGTTTAAACGGGGACCCCCTCCCCGGATATTTCGCGACCCCATGTGACCTGAAGCACACTCACCCCGCCCACGCCCACCCACACCCGGCATACCCAGCGCACCCGGCACACCCGGCACACCCGGCACACCCGGACCGACAGAAGCGCAGACCCGACCAACCCGGCCCAGCCCAGCCCTGACCAACCCGGCGCATCCCAGCCCAACCCAGCCCTAACGCCCAGCGCACCCCGGCCCAGCCCGGCACAACAGCCCCGACCGGCACATCACCCCCGAGCGCCCCGCTCCCCGACCGCCCCGCTCCCCGACCGATCCGGCCCCAACCCATCCGGCCCCGCCATGACTCCGGTTGACGTAACCCCGCGCGCGAGCGATCACCCGCCAACACAAGGTGATCGATATGAAGCACAAGGTATCCGCGGTTCTGGCCGCCGGCGCCGTCACGGCAGCCGCGGCCATAGCCCTGGGCTCACCGCCCAGCGCCGTCGCCATACCTACCGCGCCCGGCGCCTCGCCGAGCGGCCCGTGCGCCCTGCGCGGCATCACCGACGACGTCGCCGAATCCACGGACACCCCCGCCGGCTACGCCCGCTCGTCCGGCGTCGTCAGGGCACTCACCCTCTTCATCGACTTCCCGGACGCCCCCGCCACACTGTCCCCCCGCGCCCGCTTCGCCGAATTCTTCCCGGCCGCGACGGACTACTTCCGCACCAGCTCCTACGGCAGGCTGACCTACCGCCCCATGCCGCTGTTCCGGTGGATCCGTATGTCCCGCCCGCTCGCGGCGTACGACATCGGACGGGGCGCCAGCTTCGACCCGGCCTCCGACGACGGCTATCACGCCCTCTCCCGGGAGATCGTCCGCGCCATCGACCCGACCGTCGATTTCCGTGACTACGACGTCATCAACGTCATCGCCACCCCCAACGCGGGCCCGCCCGCGACCCGTACGGTCCTGTCGGTCACCTTCAGCGGCGGCGACATGGGACTGAAGACCGCCGACGGGGTGCCGTTCCGGAACGCGTCCTTCATCTGGAGCCGGCAATCCGGGGTGAGCGCCTTCCGTGTCCTCAACCACGAGAACGCCCACAGCTTCGGGCTGCCCGACCTCTACTTCACCGACGACCGCGATGCCCCGCCCCCGGTTGGGCACTGGGATCCGATGGACGAGGACTGGGGGCCGAGCAACGACTTCGTCGGCTGGCACAAGTGGAAGCTCGGCTGGCTGTCCGCCGATCAGGTGCACTGCACCCCACGCCGCGGGACGCCCGGCGAACACACCCTCACCCCGGTCTCCACCCCCGGCGGCACCAAGATCATCGTCATCCCGACCTCGTCCCACACCGCCCTGGTCGCCGAGGCCCGCACCCGCGGCCCGCTCGACCCCACGGTCTGCCGGCCCGGAATCCTCCTCTACCGCGTCGCCACCGACGTCCCCTCCGGCCGCGGCCCGATGCGCATCGTGGACGCCACCCCGGACAGCGGCGGCTGCTACCAGGACAACAAATACGTCGACCCGGAACTGACCGACGCCACCTTCCTCCCCGGCGACACCTATACGGACCGTCACAGCGGCGCCGCCGTCACCGTCCTGACGGAGAACCCGGACGGCACCTATCGCGTACGAGTGACCCCGGCCCGCGCCTGACGAAGACCGACGCCCTCACCACCCGCCCGCCAAAGCCAAACGCACCCCTCAAGCAGCCGCCCCACCCCTCCTCTACTGCTCCCCCCGCCCCTCCTCCCGCCAGTGCCGCCGCCCGATACTGATCAGGCGCAACTGCCTGCGCGCCACCTGCACCACCTGCTCGGCCGCCCCCTCGGGCCCGTCCGCGTCCGCGTCGAGCAGCGCCGCGGCCGTCGTCACCAGCCGGTCCACGTACAGCTCCGCCAGCATCCGCACATCGTCATCGCGCCACCCTTCCGACACCGGCTGGGACTTGAGCGCCGCCGCGACCTCCTCCGCGAACCGGTCCATCTCGTCCGCGATGGCCTGCCGCACGGCCCGCACACCCCCGTGCCGCTCGCGCGCCACAAATCTGATGTGCAGCGGATAGCGGCGCACATGCTGCTCCACCACCGCGACCGTGCGGTCGATCCGCTCCTCGGCACCGTCCTGCTCGGCCAGGATCGCCCGCACCATCGCATGCAGGCTCCCCAGCGCCTCCTCGACCAGGGCAACGCCCAGCTCCCCCATGTCCCGGAAGTGCCGGTAGAACGCGGTGGGGGCGACCCCCACCACCCGCGTGACCTCCCGCAGCCCCAAGCTGCTCAGACTCTGCTCCTCCAACAGGCCGAGCGCCGCATCGAGCAGCGCCTGACGGGTCTTCTGTTTCTGGGCCTGCCGGACTCCAAGACTGTGACTCATGTCATCCAGTAAACAACCGTTCTCCGAACTACTCCACCCGTGGGCAGTCGTAGACTGAAGAAGCTGAGTGAACAACTGTCCTCTGGAATCGGAAAGGAAGATCATGCTCTTCCTCGTCGCAGCCCTTCTCCTGATGGGGATCATGCTGGGTACCGCGGCACACCTCCCCGTCCCCGTCACTCTCGTCGCGGCCGCCGTCATCGCCGGCTGGCTGCTCGTCTTCTTCCTCCGCGAACGCCGCCACCACGCCGAGGTGACCTCCCGATGACCACGCTCAGCGACACCACTCGCACGACCTCGCCGACGACGACCTCTCCCGCGACGGCCACAGAGGCCAAGGACCCGCACCGCTCCACCGCCCGCCCCCGCCTCCGCGCCCAAGCGGACGGCATGGCCGTGGCCTCCTTCATCCTCGGCCTGCTCGGCACCCTGGTCCTGAACATCCTTCTCGGCCCCTGCGCCCTGGTCCTCGGCGGCCTGTCCCTGGCCCGCGGCACCACCCGCCGCGGCCGCGCCCTCCTGGGCATCACCCTCGGCGCCGCCGACCTGCTCCTCCTGGCCCTCCTCACCACCACGGACGGCACCCTCAGCTGGCACATCGGCGGCTGACACCCCACCCCGGCCCCCCCACCAACCGGCCCGACAGCAACACCCCACACGATGGCGGTGGTCACCCCGACCACCGCCATCGGCGCACATCCCGCCCCTCCACCCCACCACCAGGCCACACCCACCCCCTCATCCCCAACAGAAGCGAACTACAGCGAACGCATCAGCTACCCTGTCAGGGGCTCAGGCCTTGCCTCCGTAGCTCAGGGGATAGAGCACCGCTCTCCTAAAGCGGGTGTCGCAGGTTCGAATCCTGCCGGGGGCACCATGCGCCGCGTATGCGGCGGGCACGACGAAGGCCCAGGTCGGCCGGTGATGAACCGGACGCCTGGGCCTTCGTCGTTCTCGGGTCGGGAGCACGGCGCCGAAGTCCTGGTTTCCGGGACGGGCAACGCAGGGCGCGAGATGGTGCGGACACCTGCCTCACTCTTCGGCGTCTTGACCTCCAACTCCCCCGGAGCCGACCCGATCCGCAGGCCCGCGTACGGGTCCCGCCCTCTTTCGGTCACTCGCGGATAGCAGGCACGAGAACGACTCCCGCGCAGACAGGCTCACGGGGGCCGCTCTCAGCGCCTGCGGTGCTCGTCGTGGTAGTAGCCGTGGGTCTTTACGTCGGAGTTGATACACGTGTTCCTGAAGGCCGGGTTCAGCAGGGTGAAGTGGTTGACAGAGTTCCCGCAGACGTTGATCGGGATGTGGATCGGCATCTGGACGTTGTTACCGGAGTCGATGCCCGGGGAGCCGACCGCGGCGCCGCCTGCATGGGTGTCGGCCGAGGCCACGCCGGCCATGCCTGTCACGACCACCCCGGCAACGACGGTAGCCACGAGTGCCTTCGCGATGTGCGACATGCTCTCCAGTCCTTTCATGTACGACATCAGATGATTCACGCTCACAAGATATGACTGGGTTCTGATTAACGCGCGGCTTACCGGCATATCGCGTAATGCTCCCTCGGACGGCTTAATACGCGGGGTGTATGCGGCCCGTGGGTCGCGACTGGGCCGTGCGCGGCGGGCCGACGAAGAAGAAGGACACCCGGCTACGTCGAGGTGGAGTCGGCTGCCGTCGGCAGCCCACCCATCGGATTGGCGCCTAGCGGGTGAATCAGGTCATTCGGTGCGTGGCGGTCGGTGTGACAACGGGAAGGGCATCTGCACACCGGATATGCGATGGGCAGGGAGTGTCCCGATGCCGAAGTTTCTGATTCAGGCCACCTATACGTCCGAGGGCACCAAGGGGCTGCTCAAGGAGGGCGCGAGTGGGCGCCGCGCTGCCGTCGACCAGGTCGTCACGGCCCTCGGCGGGACGGTCGAGTCCGTGTACTTCGCCTTCGGGGAGGACGACATCGTGCTCATCATCGACCTCCCCGATCCGGTGTCCATGGCCGCCATCAGCCTCACCGTCAAAGCCAGTGGGGCCCTGCAGACCCGGGCCACTCCCCTCCTCACCGTCCAGGAGATCGACGAGGCCGCCCGTCGGCAAGTCCCCTTCCGGGCACCCAGCGTGTAGGACGCGTGAAGGCGCGGTGGCGGGCCGCCTTCAGGAGCCGGCACTCCGCCAGGCCGATGAAGTCACACGAGGCTTCCACTACAGGTGCCCGCACCGCAGGTGCCCATCCTTGGCCGAAAACTTGGCCGAAGGCAGCTATCGGCGACGACGGATGAGCGACGCCCCCTGCCTACGGGGGATCGCCGCTCGCGGGCGAGCCGGCACCTCCGCTTTCTAAGCCCCCCCCCCGCCTGATTCGGGATGCGGGGTGGTGTGGGGGCCAAGAGGTCGGCGGCTCCCGCTACTTCTGCCAGGACGCGGGCCAGGTCCGTCAAGGTGTGGCGGGCCAGGCGCAGTTGTTGTCGTAGCTCGGCTTCGTGCTCCCACTCCTGTTCGTGCTGCTGAGGGGCGACTCCGGGCGGTCTCGCCGCTTCGTGTTCGGCGAGGGCGGGGTGCCAGCGGGTCAGGAGGGGGCGCACGACGGCGTTGAGGACGGTGACCGCGAGCGAGCCGAAGGTGATGTCGCCCTGCCTGCTCCGTGGTGCGACATCGGGGCCGTAGCGACGCAGGATGTCACGGGTGGTGTGGAACAGCGTGTACTGCGACGACAGCGCCTCTCTCAGGACGCCTTCGGACGGGCCGAGTTCGACCACGCTGACCCGGGTGATCAGTTCGACGTAGAGCTCCCAGGCCGCCTTCCGCTCCGCGTCGTCCGGGCGCCAGGTACCGCTGACCTCCCCGACGAACGGTACCGAGAACTTGACGGCGACCTCCGCCGGCCGCCCCATGCGCTTCCGCCTCGGCACGCCATCCCCCCACGTCGTGTCGCAACCCCCGACCGGGCCGCCACGATACTGGACGAAATCTCCGCTCGGGCAGACTACGTCCGGGCACGGCAACGGGGCGGGACGGGAAAGGACTGGCATGGATCGGCAGCAACGCGAGGCGGAGTGGGATGTCTTCGTCAGCTACAGCCGGTCCGACGCGGACCTCGTGGTCCCGCTGGCCCGTGCCCTGCGCCACCGGGGGCTGCGCGTCTTCGTGGACGACACCGCGGTCGAGGATTTCGCCGGTATCACGGCCACCATCTCCCATGCCCTCGCCCGTTCCAAGGCGCTGCTCGCGCTGTATTCGGAGGAGTACCCGCGGCGACGCGCCTGCCAGTGGGAGCTGACCTACGCGTTCCAGGCCGGGCAACGCGAAGGGGACCCCCGCCGACGCATCCTGATCATCAACCCGGAACGCACCACCGACCACGTCCATCCGCTGGAACTGCGCGACGCCAGGCACTGGCCCGGCATCCGGGGAGAAGGCGCTGCCGGCCTTCTGGCGGCCCGGGTCGCTTTGTATGTCGACGAGCTGACGGGGCCGTTGGGGTGTGCTCCCGGTCCGGCGCAGCCGACGTGGCTGCCGGCCCCCATGCCGTCCGGTTCACGATGGTTCACCGGGCGCCTGGCCGAGCAGTGGCACCTGCACACGGCCCTGCACCGCCACCGTGCGCCGCTCGTCTCCCGGGCCGGCCAGGGGCGTGCCGCGGTCGTGCGGGGGATGCCCGGTATCGGCAAGTCGCTGCTGGCGCAGGAGTACGCCCTGCAATTCGCCTCGTCCTTCCCCGGCGGGATCTACTGGTTCGACCTGCACACCACCGCTCCCGACGCAGCCGGTCACACGCTGGACCGCTACCTCCGCCAGGTGCGCACCGTGGCGTCAGCCCTCGGCATCCGTGCCGACACCGAGTCGTTGCCGGCTCTGCTCAGTCACCTGTCCCTCGCGCTGGGCGAACGCAATCTGCCGTTCCTGTGGGTGCTCGACGGAATTCCAGACGGGCTCTCCCACGAACAACTCGCCCTCCTGTACGGACCGCACATGCTCGCGGCCACGCTTCTCACCACCCGGTCACGCCACTACGGGCGGTCCGCCGAGCCGCTGGACCTGGGCCCCCTGCCCGACCCGGACGCCTACGACCTCCTCATCTCGCGCCGCCGGCCCACGAGCCGGAAGGAGCAGGAGGTCGCGATGGACATACTCGACGATCTGGGCGGGCACCCCGTCGCCCTGGACCTGGTCGCCGAGCGGATGGCTCATGAGAATGCGGCACGCTTGCGGCGCCTGCTGCACAGCGCCGGCACCGATGCCCTGCTGCGCTGGGAACGTGCGACCTCCGCCGGCCGCTCGGCGACCCGGCCCCCGCTGCCGTCCGCTCTGCTGCCGCGCAGCATCAAGACGCGCACCCCGGCCAATGACGTGCTGCGCATGCTGGCCGTGGTGCATCCCACCGCGCTGGGCGAAGGCCCCATGGAGCAGGCCTTGTCCCGCGTCGACGGCCTCCGCCCCGCCGAAGCGGCGCACCGCGTCGCCGAAGGGACGGACAACCTGATCGGTGAGGGGACCGTCCGGCCTCCCCGCCCCGGCGACCACGCATGGAGCATCCACCCTCTCGTCGCGCGGGCCGTGCGGCGTCACGACGAGGACATCACCCGGCAGGAAGACCTGCGGCAGGCTTTGCTCGGCGTCCTCGTGGAATCGTGGAAGGCTCCTATGCTGGAGGCTCGAAGCGCTCCGACTACCTCGCATCCGACTACCTCGCAGGAGTCTCCCGTGCGTTCCCAGCCGCAGTCCTCTTCCCACGACGTGGAGCGGGTCGTCGCCTTCGACCTTCAGGTCGAGTTGGCACTGCGCGTCGGAGTACAGCCGCTGGCCGACGGCCAGGGCTCGCTCCGGGAGGCCCTTACCTCACTCCACTCCGTCTTCACCACCGCCCGGGACGGCCTCCACCGCCTCGGCCCGCAGGCCTCCGCCTCCCGCCTGCCGCAACTGGTCGCCGGCCTCGTCAACGACCTGCTGCGCCCGTTCCTCAGCACCTGGCACCCGGCGCTGGAAGTCCACGAAGCCACCCGGCCCGTCACGATGAGCAGCATCGAGCACGAACGCAACTGGGAACGCGCCGCGGAGATGCGCGGCGCCCTGGCCGCCTTGCGCGAGCCCCTTACCGGCATCACGGTCAGCCTCGGGGATCTTTCGGGCGCCGATCTGCTCACCGCGGTCGCCGAATGAAGGAGGCGGACGAGGCGCTTGCCGCCGTGAAGGACCGCGTCCCGTCTCGGAACGAGGTCGCCACGGGGCATCGGGATCTGCCATCCCGCGTGCACCACAAGACAGCCTGGGAGGACCCGGCCACCCGCCGCGCATGGCGCCGTACCGCGTTGTTCCGGTGCGTGGCCCTGCTGGGTTGGCTCCTGGGTTTCTTTGCCTGGCTGTTCGCTGTGGTCATGACGCCCGCCTGGCTGCTGGTGCTCTGGATGCCCGTGCTGCTCGTCGGCATCTGGTACGCCCTGCTCGCGCTGATGGCGGCCACTGCTCTGATGGGAATCCGCCGGGTGCTGCGCGTCTACCCGTGGCAGGTGGGTGTCGCCGAGGTCAGGTCGAAGAAGAACGGCAGCACGCAGTTCGTGGTCCCCGACCCGGAGCGGCCTGAGAAGACCGTGGGCCTCGGGTACGGCGGCGTGCTCGGGACCGGGCGGCACTTCTGGGTGCGGGTGGTGAAGTCCGGCCGGCTCACAGCGGCGTGGTTCGCCGGCGACCCGCGGTTCGTGGGTGTCGTGGCGAGTCCCGGGCCGCGGAACCTCCTGCGGGTCGCCCAGCGGGAAGCGACGGACTCACGCATGTCCCCTCGCAAACGGGGTGTCGGTCCCGAAGCGCGGGCGCTGGCACGTGCCGCCGGGGCGCGGGTCGGATAGGTCGGAGAGGTCGGGGAGGTCGGGGAGGACTGACTCGGCTTACCGGCCGTTCCGGCCAAGCACGGTGACAGCGCGACTTCTACGCCTGATCGCCTACCTCTGATCTTCGACGACCGCCACCTTCACCGGTGGCCGTGTGCGCCGGCTCGTACCACGGCCTTCCCGCTGCGCACGGCCACTGGTGATGGTGGTGTTCGGTGTTCGCCGCCCTCACCATGTCCTACTGCTTGCATGTTCTATCGGCTTGCATGTCCTACTGCATGGCGCCGGTGGTGGGAGCAGCTGTAGTGGGAGCTGCTGTGGTGGGAGCCGCCGTAGTGGGAGCCGCCGTAGTGGGAGCAGCTGTGGTGGGAGCCGCCGTAGTAGGGGCAGCTGTGGTGGGAGCCGCCGTAGTAGGGGCAGCTGTGGTGGGAGCCGCCGTAGTGGGGGCCGCCGTGGTGGCACCGCCTACCGTGAGGCCGCCGACCGTGGTGGCACCGCCAACCACGCCGCCGACCGTGAGGCCGCCGACCGGGGGATTACCGGCCACCGTGCCACCGCCCTGGGTCGTCTGCCCCTGGGTCGTCTGGCCCTGGGTGGTCTGCCCCTGAGTGGTCTGACCCTGTGTCGTCTGGCCGCCGGTCGTCGTGGTGGCGCCCGTGGTGGTGGCGGCGGTTGTCGTGGTGGAGCCGGTCGTCGTGGTGGTGGCGCCCGTAGTGGTGGCGCCGGTCGTCACGCTGGCGCCGGTCGTCGTGGTGGTGGCGCCCGTAGTGGTCGCGCCCGTGGTGACGCCTCCTGTGCCGCCGCCACCTCTGCCGCCGACGAAGACGCAGAGCCTCGGGTTCTGGACGACCCTGCCGTTCCGTACGTTCACCACGATGAGCTTGCCGGTATGGGGGTCTCTGAGGAACTTGCAGAGCAGGCTGGGCGCCGCACTCGACGAGGTCGGGGCGGCCTTCGCGCTCTGGGGTGCCGCCTGCACGCTCATCACACCACCCGTGCCGACGAGCGCCACCGTCAGGACGGACGCGCCGATCACGCTGGGTAGGTGTTTCCGGATGCGCTTCACCATGATGCCTCCTTTGGGCGGACGGCCTGCGTGGGTATCTCCTTCAGCCTGGAAGGCCGACCATGGCTGCGCTGTTGGCCGGGCGTGACCCTGCCGTGACGCCGCTCAGGCGGGGGCGGGGGGAACCGGCCCTTCGAGCCGTAGGGGACGGGCGATGAGGACGGCGACGTCGTCGTGGTCGTCCGGGTCGCGGAGGGCGTCGAGGAGGCGGTCGCAGGTGTCCTCCAAGGAGCGGTCAGGGGTGCCGAGGAGGCTGAGGAGGAGGTCAAGGCGCGCGTCGATGGGCTGGTGGCGGGTCTCGACCAAGCCGTCGGTGTAGAGGACCAGCCGGTCGCCGGGGTGCAGGGGGAAGGTGGTGGCCTCGAAGGGGACGCCGCCGACGCCGAGGGGTACACCGGTGGGCAGGTCGAGGAGTTCGGGGGGCTCGCCGGTGCGGATCAGCACCGGGGGCAGGTGGCCGGCGATGGCGATGTCGCACACCGCGCGGTGCGGGTCGTATACGGCGTAGGCGCAGGTGGCGTAGTACTCCAGCCCGACGGTGATCTTGTCGATGTGCCGCAGTACGTCGCTCGGCGGGATATCGAGGTCGGCCAGGGTGGAGGTGGCGGTACGCAGGCGCCCCATGGTGGTGGCGGCGTTGATGCCGCTGCCCATCACATCGCCCACGACAAGGGCGGTCTTGTCCGCGGCCAGGGGGATGACGTCGAACCAGTCGCCGCCGACCTCGCTGGTGGTGCCGGCGGGCTGGTAGCGGGTGGCGGTCTCCAGTCCCGTGCGGTGCGGCGGGCGGTCGGGGAGCAGGCTGCGCTGGAGGGTCACCGCCGTATTGCGCAGGCTCTGGTACAGACGGGCGTTGTCGATGCACACCGCGGCGCGGTCGGCCAGTTCGGCGGCGAGGGTCAGGTCGTCCTCGTCGAAGGGCAGCGGGTTGCGGGCGCGGCTGAGACACAGCGCGCCGAGGACCTCGCCGCGGGCGATCAGTGGCGTGGTGAGGTAGCTGTGGATGCCGGCCCGGGCCAGCAGGGCGGCGGCCTCGGGGTCGCGTGCGATACGCATCAGGTCCGGCTCGCCGACGTGGGAAACCAGGATGGGACGGCCGGTGCGCACGCATTGGGTGACCAGCCGGTCGGGCCCGTAGCTGGCGAGCCGGCCGGGAGGATCGGCCGCGCGGACCGCCTCGGTCGGGTGAGCGGCGCGCACCGCGAGCGCGCGGAACAGGGCATGGTGGTCGCCGGGGGTGGTGGGACGGCGGTCGTCCAGTACGGAATCCAGGACGTCCACCGCCGCCACGTCGGCGAGCTCGGGCACGGTGACGTCGGCCAGTTCGCCGGCGGTCCGCTCCACCTCCAGCGTGGTGCCGATACGGGCGGTGCCGTCGGCGATGAGGGCAAGGTGCCGGCGGGCACGGGCCGTCTCGGTGGCCGCACGGTGCCGGTCGGTGACATCCACGACCAGGCCGGCCACCCCGAGAATCCGCCCGCGGGGATCCTCGAGGCGGTAGCAGGAGAAGGACCAGGTGTGCTCGTTGTCGGGATCGGCGGGCGTACGTCCCAGGGTGTACGCGTCGACCAGGGGGCTGCCGGTCGCCAGCACCTGCCGTAGCGCGGTCTCGAGCGCGTCGAGGTCCATCAGGGGCAGCACCTCGCGGACCGACCGGCCGACATGGTCCTCGGCGGGCACTCCGTTCATCCGCTCCAGCGCCGGGTTGACGGCCAGGTACCGCAGGCCCGTATCGAAGACGGCCACGCCGATCGGGGACTGCGAGACCAGCCGCGTGGACAGGGCCACATCCCGTTCCACCTGCCGCAGGACCGCCTCGTCGGTGGCGATCCCCAGCGCATAGAGGTCGCCCCGGACGTCCAGCAGCCGCATGTTGCGGAACTCCACGAGCCGGGTGCTGCCGTCCTTGTGCCGGACGGGGAAGGCGCCGGCCCAGCTGCTGCCCGTGCCCATCACCTCGGCGAAGAGCCTGATCACCAGGTCCAGATGCTGCTCGTGGACCAGCAGCCGGCCCGCGTACTGGCCCAGGGCCTCCTTCGCGGTGTAGCCGAACAGCTCCTCGGCCTGCGGGCTCCACAGCACGATGTGCCCGTCGGAGTCCAGCACCACCGCCGCGACGCCGAGCAGGTCCAGCAGCCCACTGCGCTGCGGCGGTCCGGCACCGGGCTGATCGCCCGCGGATCCGAAGGGGCCGGCTGTCCTCATCCCAGGCACTCCCTCCGCCTGTGAGCGCCGCCTGCGCCAGGCTGCGGCCTGTGTCCCCTGCACCTCGCAGTGCCTCCATGGTGCCCCTGACCCCGGCGACCCCGCAGGGCGTGCGGGCGGGCATGCACGCCCTGCGGGGTCCGACCGGGCGTCCGGAGCGAGGAGAGTTATCCACAGGGTCGACGGCGACCCCCGCGGAACTCGTAGGCTTCAGGAATGGCTCTGGCGGACGTGGAAGTGGTCGTGGACATGGATGTGGAAGG
This sequence comes from Streptomyces lydicus, assembly GCF_004125265.1. Lineage (GTDB taxonomy): Bacteria > Actinomycetota > Actinomycetes > Streptomycetales > Streptomycetaceae > Streptomyces > Streptomyces lydicus_C. The sequence goes on along the minus strand of NZ_RDTE01000003.1, from coordinate 5,297,206 downwards.
CGCCTCGGACGCAAGCGAGGCGGTGCAGGTACTGCGCCGGGTGTTCGGGTACGAGTCGTTCCGCGGCAGTCAGCAGGAGATCATCGAGCACGTCATAGGGGGCGGGGACGCGGTCGTCCTGATGCCGACCGGTGGCGGCAAGTCGCTGTGCTATCAGATTCCCTCGCTGGTCAGAAGCGGTGTGGGGGTGGTCATCTCGCCCCTGATCGCGTTGATGCAGGACCAGGTCGATGCCCTGCGGGCGCTCGGGGTGCGGGCCGGGTTCCTCAATTCGACACAGGATCTGGAGGAGCGGCGGCTCGTCGAGGCCGAGTTCCTGGCCGGGGAGCTGGATCTGCTGTATCTGGCACCCGAGCGGCTGCGGGTCGAGCAGACACTGAGCCTGCTGGACCGGGGGAAGGTCTCGCTCTTCGCGATCGACGAGGCGCACTGTGTCGCGCAGTGGGGCCATGACTTCCGACCGGATTACCTGGCTCTGTCGATGCTGCACGAGCGCTGGCCCGAGGTGCCGCGGATCGCGCTGACCGCCACCGCGACCGAGGCGACGCATACCGAGATCACCTCCCGGCTGCGGATGGCCGACGCCCGGCACTTCGTCGCGAGCTTCGACCGGCCGAACATCCAGTACCGGATCGCGGCGAAGAGCGAACCGAAGAAGCAGCTGCTGGAGCTGCTGCGGAACGAGCATGCCGGGGACGCGGGGATCGTCTACTGCCTGTCGCGGGCCTCGGTCGAGAAGACCGCACAGTTCCTGGTGGAGAACGGCATTGCGGCGGTGCCGTATCACGCGGGGCTCGACCCGCGGACGCGCGCCGACCACCAGTCCCGCTTCCTGCGTGAGGACGGGCTGACCGTGGTCGCCACGATCGCGTTCGGCATGGGCATCGACAAGCCGGATGTGCGGTTCGTGGCGCATCTGGATCTGCCGAAGTCGGTGGAGGGCTACTACCAGGAGACGGGGCGCGCGGGGCGTGACGGGCAGCCGTCGACGGCCTGGCTGGCCTACGGGCTGCAGGATGTGGTGCAGCAGCGGAAGATGATCGACGGGTCGGAGGGCGACGAGGCGCACCGGCGGCGGCTGTCGGCCCATCTCGACGCGATGCTGGCGCTGTGCGAGACGGTGCAGTGCCGGCGGGTGCGGCTGCTGGCCTACTTCGGGCAGGAGAGCAGCGCCTGCGGCAACTGCGACACCTGCCTGACCCCGCCGGAGACCTGGGACGGCACGGTGGCCGCGCAGAAGCTGCTGTCCACGGTCGTCCGGCTGAAGCGCGAGCGCGGGCAGAAGTTCGGCGCGGGCCAGATCATCGACATCCTGACGGGGAAGAAGACCGCCAAGGTCATTCAGTTCGATCACGACGGGCTGAGCGTCTTCGGAGTGGGGAACGACCTCAGGGACGCCGAATGGCGGGGTGTCGTACGGCAGTTGCTGGCCCAGGGACTGCTCGCCGTCGAAGGTGACTACGGCACGCTGGTGCTCACGGAGGCGAGCGCCGAGGTGCTGGGCGGCCGGCGCGAGGTGCCGATGCGGCGGGAGCCGGAGAAGGCGGCGCGGGCGGCCAAGGCGAAGACGAAGAGCAAGCGTGCGGCTCCGGTGGACCTACCGGAAGAGGCCCTGCCGGTCTTCGAGGCGTTGCGCGGCTGGCGGGGGCGTACGGCCAAGGAGCAGGGCGTGCCCGCCTATGTGATCTTCCACGATGCGACGCTGCGGGAGATCGCCACGGCCCGGCCGGCGACCACGGCCGAGCTCGGCGCGGTCAACGGGGTCGGCGAGAACAAGCTCGCGAAGTACGGATCGCAGATCTTGGATGTGCTGGCGGGGCGGGAGACCTCCGGCGGAGAGGGCGGCGGCGGAGAGGGAGCCGGCGCGTCAGCGGCGGGCGGGGGAACAGTGGCGGCCGGGGCAACGGCGGCGGCTGGGCCCACGGCGGCGGCCGGGACGGCAACGACCGCTGGGGCGGCTGCCGGGGCGGCCCGGCCGAGCAGAGCGCCGGGGGATGCTCACCTGGGGCCGGAGCCTGATGACGAGGAGGCGTTTCCGGAGCCGCCGGATGACATCGACTGGTAGCCGGAGGGCAGTGCCCGGTTCGCTGGACGGCCGGGCAGCCGGGCGGCTGTGCGTTGGGCGGCCGGGTGGCCGGGCGGCCGGGCGGCTGGGCGGCCGGGCGGCTGGGCGTTGGACGGCCGCTCGCCACACCGGTACGGGGCGGTTCGGGCCAGGGCGGGTCGGGTCGGGCCAGCGGGAGCAGGTCAGGGAGCGGGGTCAGACAGCAGGTCAAGGAGCTCGGGGGGCGACATCAGGAAGTCGGAGGATCGTGCGGGCGCCTCCGTCGGGCGCGTTGGTGAAGCGGAGGTCGATGCCCAGGACGGCGGACTGGCCGACGGCGATGGTCAGACCCAGGCCGTGGCCCTTCCCTCGGCCCGGGGCGTCGGTGCGGAAGCGCTGCGGACCGTGATGCAGCAGGTCGGCGGAGTAACCGGGACCGTGGTCGCGTACCTCGATGATCGCCGGGCCGCCGGGCGGGGCGTCGACGGTGACGACGACCGGGGGCCGGCCGTGCCGGTGTGCGTTGATGACGAGGTTGGCGAGGATGCGGTCGAGGCGGCGGCGGTCGGTCTCGACCACCCTGTCGGCGGCGACCCGCACGACGCTGTCGAGGCCGGTGGTGCGTACGGAGCCTTCGACCAGCGTCCCGAGGTCATAGGCGTCGAGGTCGGCGCGCTCGGTGCCGGAGTCCAGCCGGGAGATCTCCAGCAGGTCCTCGGTGAGACGGCGCAGCGCCCGCAGCCGGTCGTTGATCATCTCCTTGGGCCGGCCCTCCGGCAGCAGCTCGGCCGAGGCGAGGATGCCGGTGAGCGGCGTCCGGAGCTCATGGGCGACATCGGCGGTGAAGCGCTGTTCCGCCTGGAGCCGGCTCTGCAGGGAGCCCGCCACCGAGTCCAGCGCCGCGGCCACCGCCGCCACCTCGTCCTGCCCGGCCGCCCCGCCGCCCGTCTGATCTGCGCCGTTGCCGACCCGGGCGTCCAGGTCACCGGCGGTGATACGGCGTGCGACCGCCGCCGTGGTGGCCAGCCGCCGGCTGATGCGCTGGGCCAGGAACAGCCCGGCGAGGGCGACGGCCGCGGCGGCGAGCACGGCGGAGCCGAGGATGGCGGTGTCGAGTTTGTCGAGGGAGCGGTGCGTGTTGCCGTAGGGCGACCAGACGGCCATGACGTGGCGGTCGGCCGGCGCCGCCGCCCACATGACGAGACGGCCCCGATACGTACCCACCATGGTGCCGCGCTCGCCGGAGCGCGCCAACCGGCGCAGTTCGGCAGGCAGTTGGGGCGGATCCAGGAGGGAGTTGAGGCCTTCGCGCGAGGTGCCGTACTCGAAGAGGTCCAGGGCGGTGCCGAGGTGTTCGCTGGTCTCCTTGCGGACCTGGCCGACGGTTTGGCGGGCCACCGCATTGTGGACGAGGACCCCGAGGACTGCGGCGACCGCGCAGCTCACCGCCATCACCGTCAGCGCGATCTTCCAGCGGAGGGAGACCGCCGGGCGTCTCATGGGCTGCCGCCGCCGGCCTGTGGAGTCTGGGAGGTGCGGGCGTCATCGAGGGTGAGGTTCCACAGGCTCATCGAATCGCCGTCCCAGAGATAGTCGGTGACGCTGACGTACCGGGGATCCTTGGTGGGCTCGCGGATGGCGAGATGCCCGGCCGCCAGCTCGACGCTGGCCAGCACCCCACGCAGCACGAGCACCCGCGTCACCACCGCGCCCCGGACGCTGTACACCCGCAGCTCACTGTTGCGAGGCGTGAGGTTGACGGCCATGAGCAGGTCCGGTTTGCCGTCGCCGGTGAGGTCGTGCAGCTCGGGCCGGCGCACCGCCTTCGGGGCGGGCGGCTTCCCGCCCTGCGCGACGATGTCCGCGTTGAGGACGGCGAGCGGGTTCGCGTCCGCCATGCTGCCACTGGGGATCCGCGGGACATGCGGTACGGGCACCAGGGCCGCCGGATTCTCGTCACGGCCGGGCGGGGCCGGCGAATAGTGCGGCCACAGCACCAGCGGCGCATCCACATCCCGGGCTCGCCCCTCGCTCTGCAGCCCCTCCACACCCGCGCATCCCGTCGCGAGGAGGGCGAGCGAGGCCAGTGAGATGAGGGCGGAGAGGGGGAAGCGGGCGACACGGCGGGGGCGCGCCGTGCCGGGTCGCAACCGTCGCATATCGCCGCCACCGCCTTCGCACCTCCACACCTTCACGCCCTGCGCCTACGCGCCCTCCGCGCCTCCGCGCCGTGCCGCTGCGCGGCCCTGCCCGCAGCGCGATACACATACGCCCAGTGGAGTCGCCCACTCGACGTGACCGCTCGACATGACCGCTCGACGTGACCACTCGACGTGACCACTCACATAGAAAGCGCCATATGCAAGGACGTAACCTGACACAAAGCTATCCAAGACGACGACAGACGGAATCTTTGGATCGGCCATTCCGGCGGCTTGTGGGAGCCTTTGCCCCTCCGGGTGGGCGTTTCTTCACACGACCACTCCCAGAGATCACAGCGACTGTTACACAACGTACGGATTACCGTTAAGGACGCTCCGTAGCGTGCTCCTTAGTCACCACGCCCCTACGGCGGCACCAGCCGCCCACGACGAGGAGTACCCATGCGGGCCCAGCACCGCTCCATGATCCGTACCGCCACCGTCGCGACCGGTGCGCTGGCCGTCCTGCTGCTTCCCGCGGGCGCCGCCTTCGCCGCCGACTCCACCGCGCCCACGGAGAGCCGTACCTCGATCATGCTGCCCGACAACGGGCTGGCCGGGCTGGCCGAGAAGGCCGGCCATCTGCCCAAGGCCGGGGTGATAGGCGGTGCGGGTGCGCTGGGCGTGGCCGGCGCGGTCATCGCCGTGCACCGTCGGCGCCACGGCGGCCGGGGACGCCAGGAAGCCTAGTAGGGCCCGTCTTCACAGTCCCCGGTCCGGCTACGCCTCCTCCCCCACCACCAGCCGCTGCACCTCCTCGTAGCCCAGCGCCTCGTAGCCCAGCGCCTCGCCGCCCTCCCCCGCCCCGGCCGCATCCGTGGGCCGTCGCCCCGTACGGATCGCGTCCGCCGCCGTGAGGGTCGCCTGCAGCGCCGTACGGAACAGCAGCGAACCGGTGCTGATGCGGCGTACGCCGAGGTCGGCCAGACGGCTGACGGTGTGCCGTCCGGGGGCGAAGAGGATGTTCAGCGGCGCGGGGATCCCGGCGACCAGCGCCGACACCTCCTCGTCGGCGACGACGCCCGGTACGAAGATGCCGTCCGCGCCCGCCGCCAGATAGCGCTCGGCGCGCGCGAGCGTCACCGACAGCGGCGGCGGGCTGTCCGTCAGCCAGTGGGTGTCGATCCGGGCATTGAGGAACAGGCCCGGCGCCCGCTCCTTCACCGCGCTGAGCAATTCGGCCTGGCGGACCGGATCCTGCAGCCCCTCGCCGCCGGGCAGCCCGTCCTCCAGGTTCAGCCCGGCCGCCCCGGCCTCCGCCAACTCGGCGGCCAGATCTCCCACTTGGCCGGCGTCGCCGCCGAATCCGCCCTCCACATCGACGGTGTACGGGCAGGACAGCCGGCCATTGAGCCGCAGCGCCAGGGCCAGCGTCGCGTCGCGGGCCTCGGCGAGCGCCCGCCCGTCCGGATAGCCATGAGCCGCGGCGACGCCCAGGCTCGTGGTGCCGACCGCCGCGTATCCGGCCCCGGCGAGCGCGACGGCCGAGATGACGTCCCAGGCATTGGGCAGCAGCAGCGGCTGGTCGGCATGGTGCAGCGCATGGAAGTGGAAGGTGGCGTACTCCGGGGAGGTGCTCATACGGGCACCGTAGGCCGCAGTCCCTTCGGCAGGCGCCGAAGACTCGCGGCGGACAATGGAGTCATGACCACTCCGGCGTACAGCTCCGAGCTCGCACGGCTGGCCGCACTGCTCGCGGACCGCACCCGGGCGTCCTTCTGCCTGGCCCTGCTCGACGGCCGGGCCTGGACGGCCGGCGAGCTGGCCACGTATGCGCAGGTCGCGCCCTCGACGGCGAGCGAGCATCTGACCCGGCTCACCGAGGGCGGGCTGCTGGTGGAGCGCCGCCAGGGCCGCCACCGTTACGTCCAGCTCGCCGGTCCGCGCGTCGCCGAGCTGCTGGAATCCCTGATCGCACAGCTCGACCCGCCGGCCGAGCGGCCCCGCGGTCTGCGCGCCGTGAGCACTTCCGCCGCGCTCGCCCGGGGCCGCACCTGTTACGACCACCTGGCGGGCCGGCTCGGTGTGACGATCACCGACGCCATGACCGGGCGGGGACTGCTCGACCAGGACGGCGGGTTCGCGCTCACCGACGCCGGGCGGCAGTGGCTCACCGACGGCCTGGGGATCGAGCCGGCCACGCTGCGTACGGGCCGACGGCCCCAGGCCCGTGGCTGCCTGGACTGGACCGAGCGCCGGACCCACCTCGCGGGCACGGCCGGCGCCCGGCTCTGCGACCGCCTGCTGCACCGGCACTGGGTCCGCCGGATCGGCAGCGGCCGGGCCGTGCGTCTCACCCCGGACGGAGCGACGGCGCTGCGGGACCTGCTGGGAATCGACGGGGCGGCGGCCGATCTGATGTGAGGGGGCGGTCTGAGTGCTGTGAGGGGGCGGTCCGAGTGCCGAGCCCCCAACCCCGAAATCCCGGTGCCCCGCCCTCCCCTCCCCCGTACCGTACGAGCATGATCGAGACGCCGCGCCCGGACGGGACCACGCCCGCCACCCTCACCCTCTGGCGCCCCACCGGCCCCGAGGAGCTGGCCCTGGTCGAGGCCTCCGGCTGGCGCGCCTGGCCGCCCCGCCTGCCCGACCAGCCGATCTTCTACCCCGTGCTCAACGAGGACTACGCGATACGGATCGCCCGCGACTGGAACGTGCCGGCTTCCGGCGTCGGCCATGTCACCCGCTTCGAGATCGAGGCGGACTTCGCCGAGCGCTATCCGGTGCGGCAGGCGGGCGGCGAGACGATCCTCGAACTGTGGGTCCCCGCGGAGGAGCTGGAGGAGTTCAACCGGCATATCGTCGGGCGCATCGAGCTCGTCCGCAGCTTCCGCCCGCCGCAAGGATCATGACGGCGTCCCGGCGCCGCGCCCCCGCCGCTCCCGTGCTGCTGACCTCGGCACAGCGCACCAGCACCGCCGTCCTGCTGAACGCGGCGGCCGCCCGCCGCGGCCTCGAAACGGTGACCTTGACCGGGCCGGACACCCTGCGCGCACTGGCCGGGCGGTCGGTGCACTGGTACGGCGGGCCGCGCACCGCCGACCGCGTCGCCGGACCACTGCGGCTGGGCCTGCTGGACCCTCCGGACGACTGGCCGGCCCGGCTTCCACGTCAACTCACCCTTCGCAGGATCGAGTTGACGACACACGCGCAAGCGTCACGGCGTACCGGAGCGTTCTTCGCCAAACCGCCGAGTGACAAGTCCTTCCCGCCGGGTGTGGTGGCCTGCGGGGCGCGGCTGCCGCCGGCCGCCCCGCAGACTCCGGTGCTCGTCTCGGAGGTCGTCTCCTTCGTCGCCGAGTACCGGCTGTTCCTCCTGGACGGCGCCCTGGTCACGGCCACCCGCTACGCCGTCCACGGCCGCCTGGACCCCGCGCCGCTGGACGACGACCCGTACGCCCCGGACGTCCGCGCCTTCGCCGCCCGGCTGACGGCGCTCGCTCCGCTGCCGAGTGCGGCGGCGGTCGATGTGGGGCGGCTGGACGGGGGTGGATGGGCCGTGGTGGAGGCCAATATGCCGTACTTCGCGCACTGTTACGCGGCGGATCCGGCGGCCGTGCTGGAGGTGGTGCTGCGGGCGGCAGGTCCGTACGGGCGTGTCCAGGACGGCGACCGTCGTTTCCTGCGCGTGGCCGCGGAGCCTGGGGCGCTGGGGGCGCTGGGGGCGCTGGGGGCCCGGGAGCCTCAGGGGCCCAGGGACCCTCTACGGCCTTGACGGCCTTGACTGCTTTGACGGCCTCACGGACTGACGGCCGGCATCCGCCACCGCGGCCCCCGACCCCGCGCAATCCCCCGCCGCCCGCCCGTACACCGTGATCCGGGCGCCCCTGACCTGGAGCGTGCGGCAGACCTCGAACGCGGTGTGCAGCGTGGACCGTTTGGCGATCTCCTGGTCGTTGTCATCGACCGGCTGCCCGTCGGGGTCGCCGGCGACGACGATCCGGCGGACGGCCAGCATCCGGTCGCGGATCGCCTCGCCGGACCGCTCGGTGCCGTAGAGGGTGTGGGAGGCGGGCGGGCTCTCGGCCTGGGCGAGATCGCGCAGCCCGCGGAAGTCGTCCGGCAGGGTCGCCCGCCAGATCCGCCTGCGGGACGGCATGAACAACAGGCCGTCGCCCGGCTCGGCCACCTCGTGCACGGCGTGCGCGATCGCGGTGACATCGTCGACCCGGCTGTCCGGGCTGCGCAGATGGACGTTGACGGGCAGCAGCACGGCCGGCACCACGGCCACCGCCGTCATCCGCCGCAGCCGCCGGCCACGGGTCTGGCCGAGCTCACCGGCCGGCCGCAGCAGCCGCGCCAGCGCGGCGCCCGCGAGCAGTGCGAACCCGACGACGTAGTAGAGGACATAGCGGTCCACATAGGCCGGTTCGACATGGGAGAGGAGCAGCAGGAGGAGGGTGGGAAGGAGCAGCAGGGGGATGCCGAGGGCGCGCAGTCCGATCGGGCCGCGGGAGCGGACCCGGACGCGGGCGCAGACGAGACCGAGGACCGCGAGCACGGCGAAGGTCAGCAGTTGGACGGGGTCCGGCCACATGAGCCAGCTGGTCTGCGCGGACTGCCGGGTGCTGAACACCGCGAGCGGGGCCAGCCCGGCGAGGACGGTGCCCGAGGAGAGCAGCCAGGCGCGCCGTGTCCGGCCAGGCAGCCGCGCGAGGATCACCGCGGCGCCGTGCGCGGGCAGGGCCAGCGAGGCGAACTCGTGCAGCAGGCAGGCGAACAGCATCAGCGCCGTATAGCCGAGCCACAGCTTTCGGCGCGGGCGGGCCGCGGCCCGCACCAGCAGATAGCTCGCCCAGACGACCAGCGCACAGACCGTCGCATACGAGCGGCCCTCCTGCGCGTACTGCTGCACCACCGGGATCAGCGCGAAGGTGCAACCCGCCGACAGCCCCGCCCGCCGCCCGACCAGGCGCTCCCCCAGCAGGGCAACGCCCGCAGCGGCGGCGGTCATCGCGGCCACGGACGGCAGCCGCAGGCCGACGGCCTCGCCGAAGGCGCCGCCGAGGGCGACGTCGTAGACGCGGAACCAGAGGTGCATCAGCGCGTAGTAGAGGCCGTGGACGACATCGACGTGCTGCAGCGTGGGCCACAGGTCGGCCAGGCTGCGGTGCGCCATGTCGTAAGTGACCGCCTCGTCCCGCCATATGGCGTCCTGCCGGCGGATCCCCCACGCCCCCAGGAGCAACATCAGCCCGGAGGGCAACAGCACCACCGCGCTCTGCGCCGCCCACGCGCTGCGGGCGGCCGCGGCGGACACGTACGTCTTCTGCGCTTGCGCTACGTCGATGACGGACTCCGGTCACGCGCGGGACGGACGGACAGACAGTCGGAAAGGCAGGGGCCCCCGGCACCGGACGGGGCCGGGGGACCAGGGGCCGGGTACGGCGATCCGGGGGCCGCGGGCAGGACGTTCGCCCGCGGCCCCCGGCCCGCTCAGGTGATGCGGATCAGCTTCGCGCCGAAGGACGGCTCGACGAGGTCCTTCTGCAGGGCGACCGGCACCTTCTGCATGCTCTCGCCGTTGCCGACGGTCAGCTCACCGACCTCGGTACCGGCCTTCGCGGTGTGCGGGACCATCTTGCCCCCGTCACCGACGCTCAACCTCAGCTTCTGGCCCGGGACGCCGACCGCCTTCAGGTCCTTGGTGGCGACGACCGGCGTGCTTCCGTTCAGGCCGTCGTCGACATAGCCGACGACCTGGCCCTTCTTCACGGCCGTGGCCGAGGTCAGCGCGTTGCGTACGGCCTCGATGACCTTCTTGCTGTTCTCCTTGACCATCGTGAGGCTGTTGGAGCCGTCGGGGTCCAGGCCCTTGAAGTGCTGGTCCATCATCGCGCCCAGTATCAGCCGGTCCTTGCCGTCGACGGTCTTGTAGGCCGCCCAGGACAGCGTGCCGCCGGCCGCCGTGCTGGAGCCCGTCTTGATGCCCTTGATGCTCAGGCCCGCCAGCAGCAGATTGTCGTTGTTGTTGATGAGCCGCTCCGACAGGCCCGGGATCTCGGCGTTGGGCATGGCGACGATCGGCCGGAAGGCGTCGAACTTCATGACGGCCTCGGCCAGCTTGAGCTGGTCGACCGCGGTGCTGACGGTCTTGGAGTCCAGGCCGCTGGGGTCGGTGTAGGTGGTGTTCTTCATGCCCAGGTCCTTGGCGGCGGCGTTCATCTTCTTCACGAACGCTGCCTCGTCGCTGGACTTGGTGTCCCAACGGGCCAGCAGCCGGGCGATGTTGTTGCCGGACGGGATCATCAGCATCTTCAGCAGATCCTGCTGGCTGAACTTCTGCCCCGCCCGGAGCCCCATGATCCGCGACTCGTGCTTGGATCCGCCCTCGGTCACCGCCTTGGCGTCGACCTCGATCCGCGGGCCCTTCTCGTCCTTCTTGAGCGGGTGGTCCCGGAGGACGACATAGGCCGTCATGATCTTGGCCACGCTCGCGGTGGGCACCGGCTTCTGCGGGCCGAACGTCCCCACGTCCCCGGAACCCACCACCTTGATGGCTGCCTGCCCCTCCGCGGGCCACGGGACGGCGAGCTTGCCGCCCTCGAAGGTGAACGAGGACGCGGCGTCGCCGACGGTGAGCGTCGGGTCGGGCAGCGGGCGCACCGCCTGGGCGACCACGAAGATGATCACCAGCAGCACCGCCAGCGGGGTCCAGATCTTGAACCGGCGGACGACCGTGCGCAGCGGTGTCTCGGGGGGTGGCGGGGTGTTGGTGAGCTGCGCCAGGAGATCGAGCGGCGGCAGGGGCTCCTGCTTGGTCCGCTCCGACTCGGGCAGCGCGCCGGGAGCGGCGGCAGCCGTGGCTCCGGTGGCGGCGGACGGCATGGCGCCAGGCCGGCCGGCGGGCTTGGACGGCGCGGCCGTTTCGGCGGGCTTGTCGGTGGCCTTGTCGGCAGGCTTGGCGGCGGGGAGCGCACCGGCGGCCTTGCCCTCCGGCTTCGCCTCCGTCTTGTCCGCAGCCTTGTCGGCAGCCTTGTCGGTGACCTTGCCGACGGGCTTGTCGGACGTCTTGCCCGCCGCCTTGTCCGAAGGCTGCTCCACGGCCTTGTCGGACGTACGGGCAGGCGTCTTGGGCGCCGTCTTGCCCAGCGACTTGCCGGCGGTACCGTCGTCCGCCGACTTCAGCGCCACGAACTGACTCGTCCGCTCGGAGTCCCGCTCGGGACCACGCGCCGCCTTGGCGTCGTCCTTGGCGTCGTCCTTGGCACCAGCCTTGGCGTCGCCCTTGGCGCCGGTCTTGGCCTCGCCCTCTGCCTTGTCCTTTGCCTTGCCCTCTGCCTTGCCCTCTGCCTTGCCCTTGGCAGCGTCCTTGCCCTCGGCGGCGGCCTTGCTCTTCGCCGGGGGCGTGACCTTGGCCGCGTCCTCGCCCCTGGCAGGCGGGGTGATCTTGAACGACTTGGTCGCCTGGTCGACGGCGTCGGCCGCCGCACCCTTCCCCTTCAGCTTCGCGACAGCAAACACGCGGGTGGCTTCATCCACCGCCGTTCCCTCGGCATCGGCATCGGCATCGCCATCCCGCTCACCGCCGCCCTCGCCGTCAGCCTTGCCATCGGTCTTGCTGTCGGTCTTGCCATCGACCCCAGCCTTGCCCTTGCCCTTGCCCTCAGGCGCAGCACCGGCCTTCCCGTCAGCCTTCCCGTCGGACTTGCCCTTCTGCTGCCCAATGCTCTTGAAGACGGCGGTCGGCTGATCGACGACCTCGGCCGCGGACTCGGCCTCGACCTTGGACGACGACTCGGCCTTGGACGACGGCTCACCTTCCCCGTCGGACTCAACCTTCCCGGACGCGGCCTTCTTGGGCGCAGCCTTCCCGGACGCAGCCTTCTTGGGCGCAGCCTTCTTGGGCGCCGCTTCCGGCTCCGCTCCGGGCCCCGCCGCCAACTCTTCTCCCTGCTTCACGTCCGACTTGGCGACGGCACCCTCAGCATCACCATCAGCACCGGCGTCACCATCAGCGCCGCCGTCACCGGCATCACCGGCCTCGGCGCCCTCGGCGCCGGCCTCGGCATCCTCAGCGCCGCCCTCGGCACCCTCGCCGTCCTCATCGTCCTTCCCGGCGACCCAGGCGGCCACAGCGGCCCGAAGTCGCTCATCGCCACCCCCGCCGCCACCGGCGCCCTCAGCAGCCTCAGCGGCCTCCTGAGGCTGCTCAGACGCCTCCGACGCCCCAGCCCCCTCGGACGCTTCGACGCCCTCGGACGCTTCAGCCCCGACCTCAGCCTCCGACTCGGCCGCAGCCTCCGTCCCGGCCGCAGACTCCGACTTCACACCAGACCCCGACTTCGCCCCAGATTCCCCAGATTCCGACTTCGCCGCAGACTTCGGCGCTGCCGCAGCCTCCGGCTTCTTCTCAGGCTTCGAGTCCGTCCCGGCCCCCGATTCCTTCGCCGGCTCGGCCGGCTCCCCGCGGAAGGCGGACAGGCGCGGATCACGTTTGCTCCGCGCCGTCTCCCCCGACGACTGCTTCTTGTCCGACTTGTCGGGGGACTCGCCCGCCACCGATGTCTCCTTCATACGTCGCCACGCTGCCTTGGCCCAGTGTTCCCAAGTGTCCTGTGTCCGCACGGCACCATCTCGCCGCCACGCGTACCGGTGGGCACCGCACCCCTCAGAAAGATGTCGCCTACGTGCAAGACGAGAACGACATACCTACCGGTTCCCTACCGAACCCCCCACGCACCCTCGACAGATGAATGTGAGAGGGGTCACCCTGTCATTCATCCACGCGGGGAGGCATGGATGGGCAGGAGCCGCAGAACAATTCCGGAGGAGCTTCTGCTGCTCGCTTTGGACCCGACGACGGGTACCACAGCGCAGCCGCAGTCGCTCGACCTCGGCCTGGCCGGGGCCCAGCTAGTAGAGCTGGCTCTGGCAGGACGGATAGCCCCAGACGGGGATCGTATCGCCGTGGTGATGGCACGGCCGACAGGAGATCCAACTCTGGACTCCGCGCTCGAACTGCTGCGCCGACGCGGCAGTCCGGTGCGCGCGGTCCACTGGATCGGCGGGCCCCGGCTGGGGCTGCGCCAGACCTACCTGACACACCTGGAACGGTGCGGCATGGTGCATGCCGTGGCGGGCCAGATGTGCGGGGTGCTGCCGACGACGCGCTACCAGGCGACGGAGACAGCCATCAGCCGGGAAATCAGGGCCCGGCTGGACAACGCGATCCGCACCGGCGTACCCCCGGACCCGCGGACCGCGGCGCTCGCCGCGCTGGCCCATGCGGTCGGTCTCGGCAAGCATCTGTATCCAGGGAACGAAGGGCGTTCATCGCGCTCCCGTCTCCGGGATCTGATCCGGCACGACCCGATGGGCGGGCTGGTCGCACACGCCGTCATGGATGTGCAGAACGGCGTCGCGGCACAGCCGCGGCGACCGCAGGCCGCCACCGCGGGAGCCGTAGGGCAACCGGCGGCCCGGGCCACGGCGGAACCGGCCGGTGCGCCGGGCCAGTCGCGGCACGGCCACGGGCGGATGGCCCGGGTGGGCGCCCGCTGACGCCGTAGGACACCCGGCGGCGCCTCACGCACCACCGCTACACCCACCGCACCATCGCACCGCACACCGGATCACCAGCACACCGGATCACGCACCACCGTCCCCACGATCCCGTTCGGGAGCCGCAGCAAGAAGCGCGGGATGGCGGGCCGGCCGTTCAGGACGACGGCCGGCCCGCCACCCCGCGCCGCTGCGCGGGCGCATTTTCCCGATTCCGGCCCCAAATTTCCAACGTGACCACCTTGTCCAGCCATTTGCCAGCGCGACGTGGACCGTTGGTGGCAGTCTGCTGACCAGAAAACAGCAGTACGGAGCCGGAGGTGCACTTAGCGTGGCGTCCAACGTCAACCCCACCGTCAGGCGACGCCGATTGGGCCAGGAGCTGCGCAGGCTTCGCGAGGCCAAAGGCATGACGGCAGAAGAGGTGGCGGACCGGCTGCTCGTCTCGCAGTCGAAGATCAGCAGACTCGAGAACGGCCGCCGCAGCATCAGCCAGCGCGATGTCCGCGATCTGTGCGGGGTCTACGAGGTCGAAGACCACCGCATCGTGGATTCGCTGATGCAGATGGCCAAGGATTCACGTCAACAGGGGTGGTGGCACGCCTTCGGCGACATCCCCTACAGCGTCTACATCGGCCTGGAGACCGAGGCCGCCTCGCTGCGGGTGTACGAATCCCTGCTGGTGCCCGGTCTGCTCCAGACGACCGGCTACGCCCAGGCGGTCATTCCCGGCACGGTCCCCGAGCTGGCGCCCGACCATTTGGACAAGCGTATTCAGGTGCGGATGCGGCGCCAGGACCGGATCAATGATCCCGAGCACCCGTTGCGGCTGTGGGCGGTACTGGACGAGAGCGCGCTGCGCAGGGTGGTCGGCAGCCACCTGATCATGCGCGAGCAGCTGGACCATCTTGTCGAGATGAGTCAATTGCCGCATGTGACGGTCCAGATCCTGCCGTACGACACCGGGGCGCACGCCGGCATGTCGGGAACGTTCTCCATCCTCGAATTCGACGATGCCGCCGATTCCAGCGTGGTGTACATCGAAGGCGTCACCAGCGATCTCTATCTGGAGAAGACCAACGATGTGCACAAGTACACGATCATGTACGAGCATTTGCGCGCACAGGCATTGAGTGCCGAGCAGAGCCGGGAGTTCATCGCTGCCGCGGCGAAATCCCATGCGGATGCGGCGGGGTGAGGTCACCAGGGAGAAAGAGTACGGAACCGGCATTCCCGCGGAGAGGCTGGCACGGTACACCTGCACGCGCCTCCGTGAATAGGGATCAAGAAATATGCCATTCGGACGGGTGAACGGCCTCTGCGGCTCGTGATGTTGGCGCGTAGCGTCATCACTACCGAATCCGCGGTAACTCAGAGTGAGCTGGAGTGAACATGGCCGTGCAGCCCAATTCCGCATTCTCCTGGACCAAGTCCTCGTACTCCGGTGGCAACGGCGCCTGCGTGGAAATCGCCGTGCCCGCCGTCACCGCGATTGCCGTGCGGGACTCCAAGGACCCCGACGGCCCGCGCCTCACGTTCGACAATTCCTCCTGGGCCCGCTTCGTGTCGGACCTCGCCGGTGGTGCGTTCGACCTGGCGTGACCTCAGCCGTCACCGTCCGCGGGTCCGCAGTCCGCAGATACGAGCCCTCTCGACTGGATCGCCGTCCCGGCCGAGGGGGCTCGGCCATGCCCGCGCCCGCAACCCTCAGCGCAGCTCGGATACGTACCGGTCCGTCCCGGGCACGGTCGGGATGAACGGCGCCACCAGCTCCACCCGCCCCGGCGCCGAATCCGCGACCTCCTCCTCCAGACCGGCGAAGTGTGCCGTCCAGCCGTCGCGTGGGTCCTGCTGGAGGAACCACAGGAGGGTCAACCGGGTATCCACCCCCACGACCTGCCGCACATAGGACATCCGGTCCCCCGGCAGCGGCGTCGGCCGGAAGACCGTCACCATCGCGGCCGGTGAACCCACCAGCCGCCGGGGAAGGTGGCGGGCGCACAGCCACTCCTCGAGCTCGGCCCGCTGCTCCGGCCCGTCTGCGTCGATCACCTCCAGCACCAGCCCGGCGTAGGGGTGGTCCAGCGCATGGAAGTCACGCGGGCCGGCGGCGCCGTCCCGGTAGACCGTAGCCACATGCTCCTGGAAGGCCGTGAAGACGTGCGTACGGTCCTGGTAGACCCGGCCGTCCCGGTTGAGGCGCTGATTGATGCCGACGGTCCACTTCATGTGCTCGTCGTAACGGCCCTCGGTGAGCCAGTAGGTGGAGAGGTAGCAGCCGGTGGTGACCGGCCGGGCGACGGCGGACTTCTCCGGGCGGCGCAGCAGCTGCAGGTCACGGGTGGCCACCCAGCGACGGCCGGCGAACATCCACGGCATCGCCATCGCGCCGGCGATGTAGTGGTCGTCCTCGTACCAGCGGTTGTACGCGTACTCGTGCCCCGGATGGGGTTCGACCATGGTGATCAGCGCATGCCCGGGGCGCACGCCGTAGGGGCCGACGGCGGCCAGCTCGGCGTACGCGGCGACCCCGGTGTCCGTGGCGACCCCGGTGTTGGTGGTGGCTCCATCGGGCGGCGTTCCTCTGTGGTCTGCGGTCATGGCAGACAGGTGTAGCTGACGATGCGTCATATGGGGAGGGGTCCAGCGGCGCCTCTGGGAGAAGGCTCTGGAGGGGGGCTCCGGGGCGGGCGTCGCCGGCGGCGGCAGCTCTGGCTTTCCCCGACCCCCGGACCTAGCCTGACGACCCATCAGGAGCGAGTAGAGGGACCGGCCGGGAGGCACACATGCTGCTGCGGAACAAGACCGTCATCGTCTCGGGCGTGGGGGCCGGGCTCGGCCATCAGGTCGCGGCGGCGTGTGTGCGGGACGGCGCCTCGGTGGTGCTGGGCGCGCGTACGGAGGCCAATCTCGCCGCGTCGGCCGCGCAGCTCGACCCTTCGGGCGAGCGTACGGCCTGGCGCGCGACCGATATCGGGGACGAGGCGCAGTGCGAGGCGCTGGCCGCGCTGGCCGTGGAGCGGTTCGGCGGGATCGATGCGGTGGTCCATGTCGCGGCGCTGGACTCGCTCTTCGGAGGTCTGCGGGACGCCGACTTCGACTCCTGGCGCAGCGTCGTGGACGTCAATCTCTTCGGCACCCTGCGGATGACCCGGGCCTGCCTGCCGTCCCTGGTGGCGCGCGGCGGTGGCTCGGTGGTGATGATCGGTACCCAGTCGTCGGTCGCCGCCCCCTCGCAGGTGCAGCAGGCGGCGTATGCGGCGTCCAAGGGCGGGCTGGTCTCGGCGATGTACTCGCTCGCGCGCGAGCTGGGACCGGACCGGATACGGGTCAACACCGTGCAGCCCGGGTGGATGTGGGGCCCGCCGGTGGAGGCGTACGTCAAGTTCCAGGCGCACAGCGAAGGCGTTCCGGAAGCGGAGGTGCTGGGCCGGCTGACGGAGCGGATGGCGCTGCCCGAGCTGGCGACGGACGCGGACGTGGCCGAGTGCGCGGTCTTCCTGGCCTCCGACCGGGCGCGTGCCATCACCGGCCAGTCGCTGCTGGTCAACGCGGGGGAGCTGATGCGGTAGCGGTCCTGGCGCACCGGCGCTGCCGCACCTTTGTGGGCCGCACCTCCGTGGGCCGCACCACCGTGGGCCGCACCACCGTGGGCCGGACCTCCGTGGGACGCGCCTCCGGCCGGCGGCGTCAACTGCCCGCGCCCCGGCCGGTACGGCTGTGTCGGCCGGTCCCGTCCCCGTACGGCCGGTCCGCCCCCCGTACGGCCGGTCCCGTCCCCGTACAGCCGGTCAGGCCCGCGGGTACCGGGCGAGCCACCCCGGCGACGAACCGGCCGGGCCGTGCAGCGCGGGGCCCTGCGTCATCTCCATCGAGAAGTCGTCGGCCAGCTGCAGGATCGTCTCCCGGCCCTCCAGCTCGACCAGCCATACCGGCGGCAGCGCCGTCTCGCCGTGCAGGGTCCCCAGCAGGTTGCCGCAGACGGCGCCGGTGGAGTCGCTGTCCCCGCCGTGGTTGACGGCGAGCAGCAGGCCGTGCCGGACGTCCTCGGCGACCAGTGCGCAGTACACGCCGATCGCCAGCGCCTCCTCGGCCGTCCAGCCCTCCCCCAGCGACTCCACCCGGGCCGGTGTCGGCATGCCCTGCCGCACGGCGCCCAGCGCGCGCTTGAGGGCGTCGGTGGTCTCCTCGTGGCCCGGGCGGGTGGCCAGGTGTGCCAGCGCCTTCTGCACGGCGCCGTCGAGGTCCTCGCCGCGGGCCAGCGAGTGGCTGATGACCGCGAAGGCGCCGGCCGCCAGATAGCCGGTGGGGTGGCCGTGCGTCTGGGCGGCGCACTCGGCGGCGAGCTGGAAGACCAGCTGCGGCTCCCAGCCGACCAGCAGCCCGAACGGCGCGGAGCGCATCACCGCGCCGCAGCCCTTCGAGTCCGGGTTCTTGGGCGTCTCCAGCGTGCCCATCACCTCGTCGCCGAGACCGCTCAGACAGGCCCGGCCGGGCGCCCGGCGGGAGTACAGCCACTCCTCGCGGGCCAGCCAGCCGTCGTCCTTCCTGCGCTCGTCCGGGCCCCAGTCGCGCTGGGTCGCGGCCCAGCGCAGATAGGCGCGGTGGACGTCGGTGGGCGGATGCCAGGCGCCGGTGTCGCGGCGCACCTGGGCCCGGATCAGCCCGTCCACGGTGAACAGGGTCATCTGGGTGTCGTCGGTGACCGCGCCGCGCCGCCCGAAGGCGGGTACGAAATCGGCCACGCCCTCCTGGCCGTGCGCCGAGCGGATCGCGTCGAGCGAGTCGAATTCGATACCGGCACCGAGCGCATCGCCGATGGCGCCGCCGAGCAGACAGCCGCGTACCCGGCTACGGAAGTCCTGCTGTTCCGCGCGGCCCCAGATGACGCCGCCGCCTCCTGTTGCGCTCACTGCGCCCTCCCGATACCGACAACGTCCCGGGGCCTTGCGGGGCCCCTGGCGCAGCACTGTAATCGACCAGGATTGATCAGTTTCCGGCCAGGTGCGTATTGCGACCGGTCACTCATAAGGCGGCTTTTGGCCGGTACGGTCCCGATGGGCACGGGCTCGACCGAATCGACTTTGGCTGAAAACACTCCCATCGGGGCGGACCGAAACGGCCTCTGTCCGGGTGGGCCGAAGCGGCTCCCGTCCGCCCCCTGCCCTGTCGACACACCGCCCGGCCATCCGTCGCCCCCCACGCTCGGGAGAACCCGCATGACTCTGCGCTGTGCCGTACTCGACGACTACCAGGACGTCGCGCTCTCCCTGGCCGACTGGTCCGCCGTAGCGGGTGCCGTCGACGTCCGTACGGTGCGGCAGCCCTTCCGCTCCGAGGACGAGGTGGTCGCGTCGATCGGCGACTGCGAGATCGTTGTCGCGATGCGCGAACGCACACCGTTTCGCGCCTCGCTCCTCGCCCGGCTCCCCCGCCTCCGGCTGCTGATCACCTCCGGAATGCGGAATGCCGCCATCGATCTGGAAGCCGCCGCGCGGCACGGCGTCACCGTCTGCGGTACGGCCAGCAACACGGAGCCGCCCGTCGAACTGACCTGGGCGCTGATCCTCGGCCTCGCCCGCCAGGTGGTCACCGAGAGCACCGCACTGCGCACCGACGGCCCCTGGCAGAGCACCCTCGGCGCCGACCTGCACGGCCGTACGCTGGGGCTGCTCGGCCTGGGCAAGATCGGCAGCCGGGTCGCCCGGATCGGCCAGGCCTTCGGCATGGAGGTGACGGCCTGGAGCCGGAACCTCACCGCCGAACGCGCCGCGGAGGTGGGCGTGCATGCCGCCGCCACCAAGAACGAGCTCCTGGAGACCAGCGACTTCGTCTCCGTCCATCTCGTCCTCGGTGACCGCACCCGCGGCCTGCTCGGCGCCGATGAGCTCCGCCGGATGCGGCCCACCGGCTACCTCGTCAACACCTCCCGCGCCGCCATCGTCGACCAGCCCGCGCTGCTCCGGGCGCTGCGGGAGAACTGGATCGCCGGCGCCGGCCTGGACGTCTTCGACCAGGAGCCGCTGCCTGCCGGCCACCCCCTGCGCACCCTCCCGAACGTGCTGGCCCTGCCCCATCTCGGCTATGTCACCCGCCGTAACTACGAGGGCTACTTCCGGCAGGCGGTCGAGGACATCACCGCCTTCCTCGCGGGCAGCCCGATCCGCCAACTGGGCTGAAGAAAGCGTTCGATGATGGCAGGGGCGCGCGCTGGGCATGCTCTCCCCATGTCCGAGTACGAGTGGGATCGCACCACCATGGCCGTTGTCGCCTCCGCGCTTTCCGGGGACAGCGACGGCGCGGTGGAACTCCTTCGGCCGCTCCCCCAGAGCGATGTCTGCCATATCGCGGTACGGCTCGCCGCCATGGCCGCCGACGCGCTGATCGTCGCCGCCCAGGACAGCGGAGGCGATCGCGAGGAGGCGCTGTCGCAGTGGCAGCAGTGCATCCTGCAGCACGAGGCCGAGTACGAGGGCGAGTGAAGAGGCCCCGGCCGACCGGCCGACCGGCCGACGACCGGGCTGTGGACCGCCGCGGGAGCACGGTCGGAGCTCGGACCGCCGGGGCCTCCCCTTCCGCCGGACCGCCGGGGCCGCCCCTTCCGCGGACTGCCCCGGCGACCCGATTCAGTCGGCCAGCGGCAGCAGCTCCGGGAGATGCCCGTCCGAGGCGAGGGCGGCGGCCTGGCGTTCTTCGGTGACCGGGGCGTACGTCGTGGTGCGGGCGCGGGCCGGGCGGCCGGCCCGGTCGGCGATGGCGATGAGGTCCTGGATGGAGCGGTAGGAGCCGTAACTCGACCCCGCCATCCGGGAGATGGTCTCCTCCATCAGCGTGCCGCCGAGGTCGTTGGCGCCGGAGCGGAGCATTTCGGCCGCGCCTTCCGTGCCGAGCTTGACCCAGCTGGTCTGGATGTTGGTGATGTGGGGGTGCAGCAGCACCCGGGCCATCGCGGTCACCGCGCGGTTGTCGCGTGTGGTGGGGCCGGGGCGGGCGATACCGGCGAGGTAGACGGGGGCATTGGTGTGGATGAAGGGGAGGGTGACGAACTCCGTGAAGCCGCCCGTCTCCTGCTGGATCCGTGCCAGCAGGCGAAGGTGGCCGAGCCAGTGGCGCGGCTGGTCGACATGGCCGTACATCATCGTCGAGGACGAGCCGATGCCCAGCTCATGGGCGGTCTTGATGACCTCGACCCAGGTGGCGGTGGGCAGCTTGCCCTTGGTGAGGATCCAGCGGACCTCGTCGTCGAGGATCTCGGCCGCGGTGCCGGGGATGCTGTCCAGCCCGGCGGCCTTGGCCTCGGTGAGCCACTCACGGATGGACAGGCCGGTACGCGTCGCGCCGTTGACGACCTCCATGGGTGAGAAGGCGTGCACATGCATACCGGGGACGCGTTCCTTCACGGCGCGCGCGATGTCGAAGTACGCCGTGCCGGGCAGGTCGGGGTGGATGCCGCCCTGCATGCACACCTCCACCGCCCCTACGTCCCACGCCTGTTGGGCACGGTCGGCGACCTGGGAGAGGGAGAGGGTGTAGGCGTCGGCGTCGGTGCGGCGCTGGGCGAACGCGCAGAAGCGGCAGCCGGTGTAGCAGACGTTGGTGAAGTTGATGTTCCTGGTGACGATGTAGGTGACGTCGTCGCCCACGGTGTCGCGGCGCAGCGCATCGGCGATGCCGCAGAGGGCGTCCAGGGCGGGCCCGTCGGCGTGCAGCAGCGCCAGCGCCTGGGCGTCGGTGAGCTTGGTGGGGTCGTCGGCGGCCTGCGACAGGGCCTGCCGTACGTCGGCTTCGATGCGCTCCGGTGCCATCCCGGGGGCGGCGGCCTCCCGCAGTGCCTCCCAGTCGCCGTAGACCTCGTCGAAGTCGTCGCGGCGGTCGGCGGTGCGGCCTTCGGTGTCGATGGTGTGGTGCAGGTCCGTACGGCCCGAGGAGATCATCGTGAAGCCCTCGTCGGGCTCCTGCCAGGGGCGGCCCACCACGGGGGCGTCCTCCACGGCCAGGCCCGTCTCCGGGTCGGCGAGCGCCCGTACATGGGGCAGCAGGCGGGGGTCGAGCCAGGGCTCACCGCGCTGCAGGAACTCCGGGTAGATGGGGAGCCGTTCCCGCAGCTCGAAACCGGCGGCGGCGCAGCGCTCGGTCAGCTCGTCGATCTGGGGCCAGGGGCGCTCGGGGTTCACATGGTCGAGGGTCAGCGGGGAGACGCCGCCCCAGTCGTCGATCCCGGCGTCGATGAGCAGCGCGTACTCGCCGTCGACGAGGTTGGGCGGCGCCTGGATGCGCGTCGAGGGGCCCATGATGTGCCGGGCGACCGCGATGGTCGCGGCCAGCTCCTCCAGCTCGGCATCCGGCATGCCGCGCATCGCCGTGTCCGGCTTGGCGCGGAAGTTCTGCATGATCAGCTCTTGGATGCCGTGGTACGCGCGCTGAACACGGCGCAGCGCGAACAGGGACTCGGCGCGCTCCTCGTACGTCTCACCGATGCCGATCAGCAGCCCGGTGGTGAAGGGGACGTTGGAACGTCCGGCGTCCTCCAGGACGCGCAGCCGGACGGCGGGGTCCTTGTCGGGCGATCCGTAGTGGGGACCGCCGGGCTCGCTCCACAGCCGCTCGGCGGTCGTCTCCAGCATCATCCCCAGGGAGGGGGCGACGGGCTTGAGCCGCTGGAAGTCCGTCCAGGACAGCACCCCGGGGTTGAGGTGCGGCAGCAGGCCGGTCTCCTCCAGGACGCGGATCGCCATGGCGCGGACGTACGACAGCGTGTCGTCGTAGCCGTGCGCCTCCAGCCACTCGCGGGCCTCGGGCCAGCGGTCCTCCGGCTTGTCGCCCAGGGTGAAGAGGGCTTCCTTGCAGCCCAGTTCGGCGCCGCGGCGGGCGATGTCCAGCACCTCGTCGGGCGACATGAACATTCCGTGGCCGTCGCGGCGCAGCTTGCCGGGGACGGTGACGAAGGTGCAGTAGTGGCACTTGTCCCGGCACAGGCGCGTCAGGGGGATGAAGACGCCGCGGGAGTACGTGATGACTCCGGGGCGCCCGGCGGCCTCCAGGCCGGCATCCCGCACCCGGGCCGCGGAGGCGCAGAGGTCCGTGAGGTCGGCGCCGCGCGCCTGCAGCAGCACCGCGGCCTCGCCGGCGTCCAGCGCCACACCGTCGCGGGCCCGCTTGAGCGCACGGCGCATCGCGTTGGCCGTCGGCCGTCCCTGGGCGGCGGGCCCGGAGTCCCTTTCGTGGCCGGTTCCTTGGTCCGATGCCTGGTCAGGTCCCTGCACGCTGGAAGTCATCCTCCGAGCATACGAGCGTCCACCGACAGCGCCGCCGCCGGAGATCGCCTGGTTGATGTGCCACTGATCACTACGGCCGGTGGTTCCGTCCGGGCTCGTCAGGGCACTTCCCGGCGGCGGCTCCCGGCACGCCTGCGTAGGGACGGCTGCTCCCGGCACGCCTAGGAAGCAACGACTGCTCCCGGCACGCCTACGAAGCGGCGGCTGCTCCTGGCACGCCTACATACCGGCCAGCAGCTCGTCGGAGTAGGTCCGGGTCAGGAACTCCATGTTGTGGCCGTCGGGGTCGTTGAGGTAGAGACCGCGGCCGCCGTCCAGGGTGTTGATCTCCTGTGGCCTGGTGTGCATGGGGTCGGCCCAGTAGGAGAGCTCCCGCTCCTGTATGCGGTCGAAGATCGCGTCGAACTCGCCCTCGGACACCAGGAACGCGTAGTGCGTGGGGACGAACTCGCCGCCCGCGACATGCTCGGCGTAGTCGAGGGTCACCCCGTTGTCGAGCTTGAGGGCCGCGAAGGGACCGAAGGCCTTGGGTTCGGGCGCGCCGAGCAGGCCCGCCAGGAACCGGGCGGAGGCGAAACGGTCCTTGCTGTGCACGATCGTGTGGTCGAGGCGGGGCATGGGATCTCCTTGATCTCTCTGACGGAGCGGTCAACGGGTCCCGTGATCTGCTGCATCGGCGCGGGCCGTCGGCGTTCTCGGCCCGTCGAGCTGCAGGAACTGATCGCCTTGGGCCGCTGCTCTCGTTGGGCCGCTGATCTTGTTGAGCCGCTGATCCTCCGGGACCGTTGATCTTCTTGGCCGTTCACCGTTCTCCTCGGGCCGCCGGTCTGCGGAGAGATCCGCGGCCCTTCACCTTCGACGCTACGACGGCGGAGGCCGCCGCGGATCGTTCTCCGGTACCGGGACGGGCGGAAAGCGGTACACCGCTGGTCCTAGGACGAACCGAGGCCGTCAGGTAGCGGGCCGGTGGAAGGGCCTCCCCCCGGGCCCGCGCGCCATCCGCTCCGCCGTCCTGTCACCGTCACCCGCCCCCTCACCCCTCACCCCCGAGGCCACAGGTCACCCGTCCCGCACGCCGCGCTCCGCTGAGTCACCCGTCACAGGTACTGCGCGAAGTCGTCCAGGGTCCGCAGTACCTCAGCTTCCCCGGCCGGCGGCAGCTGCAGCACCACCTCCTGCACGCCCAGCTCGCGCAAGCGCGCCAGCTTCCCGGTCGAGGGCTGGACCGCGTAGGGCACCACCACCGGCTCGCCCGTACGCCCGGCGTCCGACCATGCCTGCCGCAGCACCGGAACGGTCTCCGTCAGCCCGCGGCCGCCGATCGGCAGCCACCCGTCGGCGTACTCGGCGATCTGCCCGAAGAGCTTGGGGCCGGCCGCGCCGCCGAGGAGGGTGCGCGGCGCGCCGTGCAGCGGCTTGGGGTGGGCGAGGGAGGCGCGTACGGACCCGAATGCGCCCTGGTAAGCCGTCGGTTCCTCGGCCCACAGGGCGCGCATCAGGGCGACCCGGTCGCGGGTCAGCTCCCGCCGGGTCGACCACTCGACGCCGTGGTCGGCGGCCTCCTCGACGTTCCAGCCGTAACCGATGCCGAGGGTGAAGCGGCCGCCGGAGAGGAAGTCGAGGGTCGCGATCTGCTTGGCGAGATCGATCGGGTCGTGCTGGGCGACGAGGGTGATGCCGGTGCCGAGGGCGAGCCGTTCGGTGACCGCGGCGACCTGGCCGAGCGCGATGAACGGGTCGAGGGTGCGGCCGTATTCGCGGGGCAGCGGCTCGCCCATGGGGGCGGGGGTTTCCCGGCCGGCGGGGATGTGGGTGTGCTCGGGAAGGTAGAGGCCGGCGAAACCGCGCTGCTCCAGCTCGCGGCCCAGCCGGTCCGGCCGGATCGTCTCGTCGGTCAGGAAGATCGTGGTCGCGATCCGCATGCGGGAACACCTCCGTGTCAGGCGGGTGAGTGACCGCATGGTGCCTCACCGCCCGACGGTTATCCACAGGCCTTTCGCTCTCCGTCACACGCGCGTACAACAGTTTTCACGCGGTGCGACGAGCCGGTCGCGCAGCGGAAGGAGACGGGCGCGGTCGGAACGGACAGGCACGAAACGCGCAGGCGACGGGCCTGAGGCGGCACGGGGAGGCGGAGATGGACGGGGGGCTGAGATGGAACGACGCGATGTTCTGAGACTTTCGGCGGTTGCGGGCGCGACGGGCGCGCTTACGCTCGGACGTGTGAGCTTCGCCGATGCCGTGCCCGCTGCCGGGCAGCCCGGAGGCGGGCCGGGAGGCGGGCAGCGCGGAGGCGGGCCGGGCGAGCAGTCCCGGCGGGTGGCCGGCCATCTGCCCGCGGGCGCGCCGGACTTCGTGTATCTGCCGGTCGACGTGCCGCACGGCGTGAGCGAGATCGCCGTTGCCTACCGCTACGACAAACCCACCGTCCCCGAGGGCATCCCCGGCAATGCCTGCGACATCGGCATCTTCGACGAGCGGGGCACGGGCCTCGGAGGCGCCGGGTTCCGCGGCTGGTCGGGCGGGGCGCGTACGGAGTTCTTCCTGCGCGCCGACGAGGCCACCCCCGGATATCTGCCGGGCCCCGTCAACGCAGGCACCTGGCATATCGCCCTCGGGCCGTACACGATCGCGCCGCAAGGGCTGTCCTACGACGTCACGGTCACCTTGCGGTACGGACCCGCGGGGCGCACCCCGGCGCCCGTCCATCCGCCCGAGCGTGCCCGGGGCCGGGGCCGTGCCTGGTACCGCGGCGACGGCCATCTGCACTCCGTGCACTCCGACGGCAGACGCACTCCTGCCGAGATCGCCGCACTGGCCCGCGCCGCCGGGCTGGACTTCATCAACACCTCCGAGCACAACACCACGTCCGCGCACCGCGCCTGGGACGGTCTGTGGGGCGATGACCTGCTGATCCTGACCGGCGAGGAGGTCACCACCCGCAATGGGCACGTGGTGGCGATGGGCACCGACCCCGAGGCCTTCATCGACTGGCGCTACCGGGCCCGCGACAACGCCTTCGGGAAGTACGCGCGCGCCATCCGGCGGGCCGGCGGCCTGGTCATCCCGGCACATCCGCACGCCACCTGCATCGGCTGCCACTGGAAGTTCGGGCTGAACGAAGCCGATGCGGTGGAGGTCTGGAACGGCCCGTACACCCCCGATGACGAGATCACCCTCGCCGAATGGGACAACACCCTCGTCGCACACGCCCGTGGCCGCGCGGACTGGCTGCCGGCCGTCGGCCACAGCGACGCCCACCGCGACCCGGATGTGGTGGGCCTGCCGCAGACCGTGGTGCTCGCCGACGATCTCTCGCGCCGTGCGCTGCTGGACGGCATCCGGGCGGGCCGGGTCTGGATCGCCGAGTCGTCGAAGGTCGATCTGGCCTTCTCCGTCACCGGTGAGCGCGGTGAACACGCCGGGATCGCCGAGCGCTTGGAGGCCCCCCGTGCGGCGAAGGTCACGGCTCAGCTGAAGGTCTCCGGCGCCCCGGGCTGCACGGTCTCCTTCCTCACCGACCAGGGACTGCTGTACTCCACCCCGCTGCCCGCCTCGGGCAGCGCCACCGTCAGCTGGCAGACCACCCCCGACCACGCCGCCTACATACGCGCGGAAGTCCGCCACCCGCCGACGACAGCGGGCCTGCCGGGGCCCATGGCGGCCATGACCAACCCGGTCTTCCTGGGCCGCCGGAGCTGAGCCGCCGGGGCTGATGCGGCAAGAGAACGTGCTGTGCCGCGGACGGGGGAATCATGATCAAGCCACGGGAATACGACCAGCCCCAGGAGAGGTATCCATGCGTGCCATGCAGTTCGAACGATTCGGTGACCCGGAGGTCTGGCCGAGGCCGAGGTACCGGACCCGGTGGCGGGCCCGGGCGAGAGCCTGGTCGAAGTGGAGGCCGCGGGCGTCAACTTCGGCGACATCAAGCACATCGCGGGCGAGCACGCCGAGGGGCCGAACGCGCCGACGGGACCGCTGCCGCGCATCCCCGGCATGGAGGTCGTCGGCCGGACCGCGGGCGGCCGGCGGGTCCTCGGATACGTCCCGCAGGGCGGCTATGCGGCGAAGACGGTCGTCCCCGACCGCAACCTTGTCGCCTTAACGGAGGGGCTGAGCGCGGGCGAGGCGCTGGCCCTGCTCATACAGGGGCTGACGGCGTGGCATGTGCTGCGGTCGGTCGCCCGCGTGCGGCCCGGCGAGAGCGTGGTGGTCCATGCCGCCGCGGGCGGGACGGGCAGTCTCGCCGTCCAACTGGCCCGGGAGTTCGGCGCCGGACGCGTCATCGCCACGGCGTCCTCCGAGGAGAAGCGCGCCTTTGCCCTCGAACTCGGCGCGGACGCGGCGATCGACGGCGACGCGGACGGCTACAAGGAGCGGGTTCTCGACGCCAACCGGGGACGCCCGGCCGACATCATCCTGGACGCCATCGGCGGCCCGGTCCTCGACTCCGCACTGGACGCACTCGGACACCTCGGGCGACTGGTCACCTACGGCGCCTCGTCCCGACAGACCGCCTTGGCCATCGCACCGAACCGCCTCGCGGTGGAGAACATCGGCGTCGCCGGCTTCTGGCTCATCCCGCTCCTCGCCCGGAACGGGATCGGCGGCGCGGCACTTGAGGAGTTGCTCGGCCTCACGGCGCGGGGACGCCTGCGCCCGCTGGTCGGCGCGGAGTACGACCTCGCACGGGCGCGCGATGCGCACGAGGATCTGCTCGCCCGCCGTACCAAGGGCAAACTGGTCCTCCGCCCCTGACAACCGAACCTCCGTGCCCTCCTCCAGCCGTCCGTGCACCAACACCGAGCGGGACCGGCACCCCACCGCGACCGCAATAGCCCGCGTCCGGCCGGGCCGAACCTGCGGGGGGCCGGTTCCCACTCGTCGATGGCGTGACGCTGCCGGATGACGGATGCCATCAGGCAGGCCGGCCGCCCCTCCCTCACCCCGCCCAGACGATCGCCTGCCACTCGCTGTAGGCATGCAGCGCGTACGAGCCCACGTCCCGCCCGACCCCGCTGCGCTTGAAGCCCCCGAAGGGCGCTTCCATGTTGCGGCCGACCGTGTTCACGCCGACCCCGCCGGCCCGCAACTGCCCGGCCACCCGGAAGGCGCGGGCGGAATCGCCGGACCACACGTAGTCGATGAGCCCGTAGTCACTGTCGTTGGCGAGGGCCACCGCCTCGTCCTCCTCGTCGAAGGGCAGCACCACGACGACGGGGCCGAAGATCTCCTCCCGTACGACCCGCATATCGGGGGTGCAGTCGGTCAGCAGCGTCGGCGCGACGTAGAAACCGCGCTCCGGAACGGAAGGCCGTGCGCCGCCCGCCACGACCCGTGCGCCTTCCTTCCTGCCCAGTTCCACATACGACTCGACCCGGTCGCGGTGCACGGCCGAGATCACCGGCCCGACCACCGTCCCCTGCGCACGGGGATCGCCGACCTGGAGGTGCCCGATGTAGCGCGTCAGCCGCTCGACCAGTGCCTCGTACACCCCTCTCTGCACGATCACCCGCGTCGGCGCCGTACAGATCTGCCCGCTGTAGAACGAGTAGGTGGTACCGATGCCGGCCACCGCCGAGTCCAGGTCCGCGTCGTCGAAGACCACCGCGGCGCCCTTGCCACCCAGCTCCATGAGCTGGCGTTTCATCCCTCGTCCGCACACCTCGGCGATGCGCTGCCCGACGGCCGTGGAACCGGTGAAGCTCACCATGTCCACGTCCGGCGAGTCCACGGCCGCCTCGCCGGCCTCCGCGGAAGCGCCGCTCACCACATTCACCACTCCCGGCGGCGCTCCCGCCTCCGCCAGCGCCGCCGCCATCCGGTACACCGACAGCGGGTCCTGCGGGGCGGGCTTCACGACCACGGTGTTGCCCATCGCCAGCGCCGGCGCGATCTTGCCCGCCGGGTTCGCCCACGGGTTGTTGTACGAGGTGATGCAGGTGACGACGCCGACGGGCCGGCGTACGGCGAGGGCGCCCAGCACGGCCGCCTTCCCCATCGGCCCCGCCTCGTTGATCTGCGGAGGCAGCCCCTGCTCGACCGGCTCCAACGCCCCCTTCGCATACCGCCGGAAGCGCGCCAACCCCACCGCGACCTGCATCCCGCGCGCGGTCCGGGTCGTGGCCCCGCTCTCCGCCTGCGCCAGCGCGGCGTGCGCCACGAAGTCGCGCTGCATCACCCCGGCGGCCCGGTCGAGAATCGCGGCACGCTCCTGCGGCGACGTGCGCGACCAGGGCCCGAAGGCCTCGCGCGCCGCGGCCGCCGCCTCGTACACCTGCGCCCGGCTCGCCTCGGGCGCGAGCCCGACGACCGCCTCCGTCGCCGGATCGATCACCTCGTAGTGACCACCGTCGGGCTCGACCCGCTCACCGCCGATGAACAGCCGCTCCGGGGCAGCCGTCACAGGGCACTCACCACCCCCGCCCGCCGCCCCCGTCCCCGTCATTTCGTACTCACCGTTCTCGTGTCCCGGCCCGACCGCAACACGGTCCCCGGCACCGCGCCGGTCACCACGTCGTCGCGGATCGTCTCGACGCCGTTGACCCACACCGCGTTGATGCCGACCGCCCGGGAGTCCAGCCGCGGGCTGTCCCCGGGCAGATCGTGTACGAGCGTGGCCTTGCCCGCGTCGATCCGCTCCGGGTCGAAGAGCACCAGGTCGGCGTGCCAGCCCTCCTCGATGCGTCCGCGCTCCCGCAGGCCGAAGAGCTGTGCGGGGTCATCGGTGAGCATCTTCACCGCCTGCTCCAGGCCCACCAGTTTCCTGCCGCGCAGGCAGTCGCCGAGGAAGCGCGTCGTGTACGGCGCACCGCACATCCGGTCCAGATGGGCGCCCGCGTCCGAGCCGCCCAGCAGCACGTCCTCGTGCTGCCAGGTCTCGGCGCGCAGCGCCCAGGAGGCCGGGTCGTTGTCGGTGGGCATCGGCCACAGGACCGTCCGCAGCCGGTCGTTGGCGCAGATCTCTACGATGCAGGCGAAGGGCTCCAGGCCGCGTTCGGCTGCGATGTCCCGCACGATGCGCCCGGTCAGGCCCTCGTTCTCCGGGGAGTAGGTGTCCCCGATGACATACCGGCCGAAGTCGGTGAGCCGCCGGAAGACACCCGCCTCCTTGCTCTCCGCGCGCCGCAGCATCCCGGCCCGTACGCCGGGGTCGCGGAGCTTCGCGATGCGTTCGGGTACCGGCAGGCCCAGGATCTCGCCCCAGCCGGGGAGGAGGTTCAGGGCACAGAAGGTGCCCAGGGACATGTTCATGGGAGTGAGGATCGGCATTGTCAGGGCCACGATCCGGCCGCCGGCCTCCCGGGCCCGCTCGCTCGCGGTCAGCTGGCGCGGCACCCGCTCGGGCACCGCCGCGTCGATCGTCAGCACGTTCCAGTTCAGCGGCCGGCCGGCCGCCGCGCTCATCGCGACCAGCAGCTCGATCTCGTCGTCGCCGAACTGGTCGAGGCAGCCCGCCACGATCGCCTCGATCTGGGTGCCCTCGTGCGCGGCGACGGCCCGCGACAGCGCAAGCAGCTCCTCGGGGGCGGCGTGCCGGGAGGCGACCGGCTTCCCGTCGCCGTCGGAGTGGGTGCTGGACTGGGTGGTGGAGAAGCCCCAGGCCCCGGCCTCCATCGCCTCGTGGAAGAGCGCCAGCATCGCGTCCAGCTGCCCGGGGGTCGGCCGGCCGCCGATGGCGTCCGCGCCCATGACGTACCGCCGCAGCGCGCAATGGCCCACCATGAAGCCCGCGTTGACGGCGATCCGCCCCTCCAGCGCGTCCAGGTAGTCGCCGAACGAGCTCCACGTCCAGGGGGCGCCCTCTTCGAGCGCCACCAGGGACATGCCCTCGACCTTGGACATCATCCGGCGGGTGTAGTCGGCGTCCTCGGGCCGCCCGGGGTGCAGCGGCGCCAGGGTGAAACCGCAGTTGCCGCCCGCCACGGTCGTCACCCCGTGGTTGAGCGAGGGGGTGGCGTACGGGTCCCAGAACAGCTGCGCGTCGTAGTGGGTGTGCGGATCGACGAAGCCGGGGGCGAGGACGAGACCGGTCGCGTCCTCGCTCGTCCTCGCCTCCTCGGTGCCGATGCCGGAGCCGGAGCCGGTGCCGATGCCGGAGCCGGAGCCGGCCCCGGCGTCCGTCCGGGTGCCCGTGCCCGCGCCGGAGCCGCCGCCGGAGCCGCCGCCGGCCCCCCTCCCGGCCGGGGCGATGACGGCGATCCGGCCGTCACGGATGCCGACATCGGCGGTGTACGAGGGCATTCCCGTGCCGTCCACGACGGTCGCGCCCTTGATCAGGTGGTCGAGCATGGGCGGTGCGTCCCCTTCCCCTGGGCGGAAATCCGCGGTTCAGCTGCCCGCGGCCTGACGGAACCGGGTCGTCCGGTGCACCGGATCCGTGTCGATCTTCGGGATCACGTGCTCGCCGATGAGCTTGACCGTGTTCATCGTGTCCTCGTACGAGATCCCGATCGGCAGCCCGAAGCTCAGCTGGTCGGCGCCTGCCTGCTCCCAGCGCTTGCACTGCCCCAGCACCTCGTCCGGGTCGCCGCAGATCATCAGCTCCTCGGCGATCAGCAGCTCGATGACTTCCGTGGTGTAGTCGGGCAGCAGCTCGGGCCACTCGGGGATGCCGTCGGGCCGCGGGAAGGTGTCGTGGTAGCGGAAGACCAGCGACTGGAGGTAGTTGAGCCCTCCGCCGACCGCGATCTCCACCGCCTTGTCGTGCGTCTCGGCACAGATCGCGGTCGAGGTCACCATCACGTTGTCGTTGACGAAGCCGCCGACCGGCTCGGCCTCCCGGATCGCCGTCTTGTACTGCTCCAGCACCCACTCCATGTCGGATACCTTCTGCACGCTGAAGCCGAGCACGCCCAGCCCCTTCTTCGCCGCCATGGCGTACGAGGACGGGGAGCCGGCCGCGTACCACATCGCCGGGTGCGCGGCCCCGTACGGCTTCGGGAAGATCTTCCGCGGCGGCAGCTGCCAGTGTTTGCCCTGGAACCCGGCGTACTCCTCCTGGAGCCACATCTTCGGGAACTCGGCGATGGTCTCTTCCCAGATCTCCTTGGTGTGGTTCATATCGGTGATGCCCGGGAGGAACCCCAGGATCTCGTGGCTGCCGGCGCCCCGCCCGCTGCCGAACTCGAAGCGGCCCTCGCTGAGATGGTCGAGCATGGCGACCTTCTCGGCGACCTTCACCGGGTGGTTGACCTGGGCGAGCGGGTTGAAGATCCCGGACCCGAGATGGATCCGCTCGGTCGCATGGGCCAGGTAGCCCAGGAAGACGTCATTGGCGGAGAGGTGCGAGTACTCCTCCAGGAAGTGGTGCTCGGACGCCCAGGCGTACTTGAAGCCGGACTTGTCCGCCTGGATGACGTACTCGGTCTCCTCCATCAGCGCCTTGTGCTCCGCGAGCGGGTCGGTCTCGGCCCGCTTGCCCACATATCCCTGTACAAAGAGCCCGAATTCCAAGGAGGTTCACCGTCCCTGAGCCATTCGCGATTTCTGACGGACCGTCAGATCAGATGTGCCGACTGTTCCACCGCACACGGGGGCCGTCAAGAGCCGCCGTCCGCATACCTGATACTCAGTCAGATGACGCTGACCCCGGCCAGCCAGCCCCCGTCCACGACGAACGGCTGCCCCGTGATGTACGACGAGTCCTCGCAGGACAGGAAGAGCGCCAGCTTGGCGACCTCCTCCGGCCGGCCGATCCGGCCCAGCGGCACCAGCTTCCGATAGAGCTCGTCCACGGCCCGCTTCGACTCGGCGGGATCCACGCCCGGATCCAGCGCCGCGGGGTTGGTCATCGGGGTGTCCACGGCCCCCGGGCACACCGCGTTGACCCGGATCTTCCTGGCCGCCAGCTCCACCGCGGCGACCCGGGTGAGCCCGAGGACCGCATGCTTGGTCGCGGCATACGCGCCGACGAAGGCCATACCCGTCAGGGCCGTGTACGAGGCGGTATTGACGATCGTCCCGCCGCCCGCCGCCTCGATCTCCGGCGCCACCGTACGGATCCCGAGGAAGCAGCCGACCTGGTTGACCTGCACCACCTGCTGGAACTCCTCCAGCGGCGTCGACACCAGCTCGTTGAACCGAAGAATCCCGGCATTGTTGACCAGCCCGTCGATCTTCCCGAACTCCTCCTTGGCGGCGACCGCCGCGGCCTGCCAGTCCGCCTCCTGCGTCACATCCAGATGGACGAAGCGGGCCCGGCCCTCCCCCAGCTCCTCGGCGAGCGCCTTGCCCTGCACGTCGAGCACATCCCCGAGCACCACCTTCGCGCCCTCCGCGACGAACAGCCGCGCCTCCTGCTCACCCTGCCCGCGCGCCGCACCCGTCACGATGACAACCCGCCCGTCGAGCTTGCCCATGCCTGCACTCCTCTGCTGGTGAGTACGCCGCCGCCGGTTCCGGCCGGTCGGCCGTGAGCGGTCGGCGGTGAGTGGTGGGTGGTTAGGGGTGGGTGGTTAGGGGTGGGTGGCGAGCGGTCGACGGGGCGGCGGGGCGTCGGTTCGCCGGGGCGAGGAATCGACGGGACGACAGCACGCCGGACCGACAGACCTACGGATCGCCGGATCGCCACTCCGCCACTCAGCCACTCAGCCACTCAGCCATTCAGCAACGGCGCGACCTCCGTCCCGAACGCCGCCATCTGATCCCTCAGTTCGTCACATCCCCGGCTGCGGAACCGCACCTGGATCTGGTCCACTCCCATCGCCCGGTACTCCCGCAGCGACTCCGCGATCCGCTCCGGCGCCCCGGACAGGGTCCGCCGGCCGACCTCCCACCCCGGCTCGCCGACGTACAGCGGCTCGGCGATGGCGCCGATCACGGCCGGCGCATCGACACCGGCCGCCGCCCGCAGCCGCCGCAGCTTCCCGATCTGCCCCGGCAGCTCCGCCCGCCGGTCGCCCTGCGGCAGCCAGCCGTCACCGCGCACCGCGGCCCGGCGTACGGCCGCCGGCGAGGATCCGCCCACCCACAGCGGCGGCCGGGGCGTCTGCACGGGCCGCGGCGCCTGCCCCAGCCCCTCGAACGCGAACCGCTCCCCCGCGAACGTGGGGAACTCCTCCGGCCCCAGCGCCACCTTCAGGGCATCCATCGTCTCGTCGAGCACCGCCCCACGCCGCTCGAAGTCCACCCCGAGGACGTCGAACTCCTCCGCTACGTGCCCGGCCCCCACCCCGAGAATCAGCCGCCCACCGGAGAGCCTGTCGAGCGTCGCGTACTGCTTGGCCGTGACCAGCGGATGCTTCAGCCCGGCCACCGCCACATGACTGAGCAGCCGCACCCGCTCGGTGACGGCGGCCAGATGCGCAAGCGTGGCGACCGGGTCGTACCAGACGGTGCTCATCGCCTCGGCAAGCCGCCGCGGGATCGCCAGGTGCTCACAGCAGGCGATATACGCGAACCCGTGCCGGTCGGCGGCCCGCGCGATCGCGACCAGCTCGACCGGCCCCGCCGCGGCCTCCCAGCTCTCCGCGAAAAGAGTGCTCTGCGACTGCACCGGCAACTGCATGCCGTACACCAGCCGCCCCGCCTCCGGCCGCCACACCCCACCGCGCACACCATCCACCACAAGCCCTCCAGCCATAACTGACGGATCGTCACACAGCTTGCGCGGGACATCGTCGTGCCTGGGACGACGCCAGACAAGGGGTGAAAGACCAAGGGATGGCCCGCCGCGGCCGGGAGGGGGACGTCATCGCGCCCGTGGCGGCCGCCTGGCACACACTCTCCGCTGCTGCGGAGGGTGCAAGGCAGTCCGCCCGCAGGGGCCCGAAGCCGACCCCGCACCCACCACCCCGCGCCCCCGCACCCCGTGTCCCCGTGCCCCCGTGCCCCCGTGTCCCCGTGTCCCCGTGTCCCCGTGTCCCCGTGTCCCCGCCCTCAGGCTCCCCCCGCCGACGGCCCCCACAGCCCCTCCCCCGTCAACCCCAGCAGCGACATCGCGTTCCCCCGAACGATCTGTTCCACGACGTCCGGCGCGAGGTGTCCCATCTGCGCCTCGCCGACCTCCCTCGACTTCGGCCAGGTCGAATCGGAGTGCGGGTAGTCCGTCTCGTAGAGGACGTTGCCGACGCCGATCGCGTCCAGGTTCCGCAGGCCGAAGGCGTCGTCGAAGAAGCAGCCGTAGACGTGCTCGGTGAAGAGTTCGGACGGCGGACGGAGGACCTTGTCGGCGACGCCGCCCCAGCCGCGGTTCTCCTCCCAGACCACGTCCGCGCGTTCGAGGATGTACGGAATCCAGCCGATCTGCCCCTCGGCGTACATGACTTTCAGGCTCGGGAAGCGGTCGAATTTGCCGCTCATCAGCCAGTCCACCATCGAGAAGCAGCAGTTGGCGAAGGTGATCGTGGAGCCGACGGCGGGCGGGGCGTCGGCCGACGTCGAGGGCATCCTCGACGAGGAGCCGATGTGCATCGCGACGACCGTGCCGGTCTCGTCGCAGGCGCGCAGGAAGGGGTCCCAGTAGTCGGTGTGGATGCTGGGCAGCCCCAGATGGGGCGGGATCTCGCTGAAGCAGACCGCCCGTACCCCCCGGGCCGCGTTGCGCCGCACCTCCGCGGCGGCCAGCTCCGCGTCCCACAGGGGGATGAGGGTCAGCGGGATCAGCCGGCCCCGCGCCTGCGGGCCGCACCATTCCTCGACCATCCAGTCGTTGTACGCGCGCACGCCCAGCAGCCCCAGTTCGCGGTCCTTGGCCTCGGTGAAGGTCTGACCGCAGAAGCGGGGGAAGGTGGGGAAGCAGAGCGCGGACTGGACGTGGTTGACGTCCATGTCGGCCAGCCGTTCGGGCACGCTGAACGAGCCGGGACGCATCTGTTCGTAGGTGATGCCTTCGAGCTTGATGTCGTCGCGGGAGCAGCCGACGGCGGTGTCGAGGCGGGTCAGCGGCCGGTGCAGATCTTCGTAGACCCACCAGTCGGCTATCGGCCCTTCGTCCCCCGCGGCGCCCATCGTCGGGGCGAACTTGCCGCCCACGAAGGTCATCTCCTTCACGGGCGCCCGGACGATGCGCGGGCCGATGTCGTGGTACTTCGACGGGAGCCGGTCCCGCCAGACGTGTGGGGGCTCCACCGTGTGATCGTCCACCGAAATGATCTTGGGGAAGGTCTCCATGGCGGATACGGTAGCGCCGATCTGACGGTGCGTCAGTATTGCGTACGGGAATGGATCGTGGGCGAGCGACGCTGCCGGGGAGAGCCGGCGGCAGGAACGGAGTGCGACCCGAGCAGCGGAAGGGCAAGGCGGGGCGCATTCAGGGCGCGCAGGGGCAACTACCGGCCAGAGGGCGCGCGGAAGCGGACCTTCCGCGCCTCCTTGTGCACTGGCGCGTACACCTCCTGATCACCCGAGGAGGCTTTGTGCATGCTCCGGACCCCTACTGACGTAACAGGCTCGGACAAGGCAGACTGACCGTTGCGCACGGTGAACCGATGCGAACGGTACGAACGGACGGCACAAGGCAGGGGGACACATGGACCACAGTCCGGGACAGGGACGGGAGCGGCTCCGCTTCTCCGTGCTCGGTCCCGTGCGGGCCTGGCGCGGCGATGCGCCGCTGGCGGCGGGCTCCCCGCAGCAGCGTGCGTTGCTTGCCGCACTGCTGCTGCGCGGCGGCCGTACCGCCACCGCACCCGAGCTTGTCGACGCGCTGTGGGGCGACGAACCGCCACACGCCGCGCTCGCCGCGCTGCGTACGTACGCCTCGCGGCTCCGCAAGGCACTGGGTGACGACGCAGCCGCCTTGGTCAGTGAGTCCGGCGGCTATGCGATCCGCTCCGTGGACGGCCACCCGCTGGACCTGGACCTGGACCATGCCGAGCAGTACGCGGCCGAGGCCGAAAAGGCCAAGACCGTCGGCGATCGCGGCCGCGCCCGCGAGCTCCTCGACGACGCGCTCGCACTGTGGGCCGGCGAGCCCCTGGCCGGCCTTGCCGGTCCTTACGCCGACACCCAGCGCGCCCGTCTCGACGAGTGGCAGCTGACCCTCCAGGAGACGCGCCTCGAGCTCGACCTGGAAGTCGGCTGCCACGCCGAGGCGGTCTCCGAACTGACTGCCCTCACCGCCGCCCACCCACTGCGCGAGCGGCTGCGGGAGCTCCTCATGCTGGCGCTGTACCGCAGCGGCCGGCAGGCCGAGGCGCTGGCCGTCTACACCGACACCCGTCGACTCCTCGACGAGGAACTGGCCGTCGAGCCCCGCACCTCTCTCTCGGAACTCCAGCAGCGGATCCTCCGAGCGGACGCCGATCTGGACGCGCCCCAGACGCTCAGCGACGGCGCGGACCACGCCGACCATGGCGTCGTCCGGCCCCAGCAGCTTCCTGCCACCGTCGCCGACTTCACCGGGCGCACCCCTTTCGTCGCCGAGCTGGGCGACCGGCTCGCCACCACCGAGGGCAGCGTGATGGCGGTCTCCGCGCTCACCGGCATCGGCGGCGTCGGCAAGACCACCCTCGCCGTGCATGTGGCCCACGCCGCCCGCGAGCACTTCCCCGACGGGCAGCTCTACGCCGACCTGCAGGGCGCCGGACACACCCCCGCTGAGCCCGAGGCCGTGCTCGGCGCCTTCCTGCGCGCCCTCGGCACCCCGGACTCCGCGATCCCCGACGGCCTGGAGGAGCGCTCCGCCCTCTACCGCTCCACCCTCGCCGGCCGCCGCGTGCTGGCCCTGTTGGACAACGCCCGGGACGCCGCACAGATCCGCCCGCTGCTCCCCGGCACCGAGGGCTGTGCAGCGCTGATCACCAGCCGCGCGCGGATGATAGATCTCGCCGGGGCGCATCTGATCGACCTCGATGTGATGAGCCCCGACGAGGCGTTCACCCTCTTCACCCTCATCGTCGGAGAAGAGCGGGTGAACGCCGAGCGCGAGGCCTCGATGGACGTGGTCGGCGCCTGCGGATTTCTCCCGCTCGCCATCCGCATCGCCGCCTCCCGCCTGGCCTCGCGCCGTACCTGGACGGTCTCCGTGCTCGCCAGCAAACTGGCCGACGAGCGCCGGCGCCTGGATGAGCTGCGGGCCGGCGACCTCGCCGTCACAGCCACCTTCGAACTGGGCTACGGGCAGCTCGAACCCCAGCAGGCGCGAGCCTTCCGGCTGTTGGGTCTGGCCGACGGCCCGGACATCTCCCTGGCCGCAGCCGCCGCCCTCCTCGACATGGACGGCGATACGACCGAGAGCCTGCTGGAATCCCTCGTCGACACCTCGCTGCTGGAATCCGCGGCACCCGGCCGCTACCGCTTCCACGACCTCGTACGCCTCTACGCCCGCTCCTGCGCCGAGCGCGACGAACAGCCGCCGGCGGAGCGCGATGCGGCGGTGTCCCGGCTCCTGGACTTCTACCTGGCGACAGCTGCGCACAGGTACCCCCTCGAACGCCCCGGCGACATCCTGGTCGACCACATGGAGACCCCGCACTATCCCGGACTGGTCTTCGAGGACCGCTCCGAGGCGATGAGCTGGTTGTTCAGTGAAACCAGATGCCTGATCGCCTGTGCCCTGCAGAACACCGCACCGGGCTCCCTGCGGCGTGCCGTCGATTTGCTGGTGCTCACCAGGGACATGGCCGATTCCGGTGCCAGCAACCGGCAGTTCGAGCAAGCCAGTCTCACTCTGCTCGCCGCCGCGCTGAAGGCCGACGACCAGCACGCCGCGGCTCGCGTGCACTGGATCCTCGCCCCCATCTACACCCAGTCCGGGCGGCTCGGCGCGGCCGATGAGCACGCCAAGCTGGCAACCCTGCGCGGCCTGGCCGCCGGCGACGACTTCTCCGCCTGCAACGGACTCAACGACCGGGGCATCATCGCCAGTATCGAGAGCCGGCTCGAGGAAGCGGATGCCTATCTGAACCAAGCCCTCCTCTCCTACCGTGACATCAACAACCGGCAGTCGGAGGCGAGCGCGCTCTGCAACCTCTCCCGCGTCCATCTGGACACCGGCCGGGTGGACAGCGCGGTTGCGCTCGCCGAGCAAGGTGTCGCACTGTACGAGGAGTGCGGTGCCTCGCGACGGCTGGCCAACGGCAAGTACAACCTGGGCATGGCTCTCACGCTGGCCGACCGGCTGGAGGAGGCCACCCAGCAACTGACCGAGGCCCTGGTCAGCTTCCAGGACACCCGGCAGCGGTTCTGGGAAGGCATGACATATCTGCGCCTGGCAGAAGTGGAACTGGCGGCACATCAGCCTGCGAAAGCGGCCAACTATGCTGAACTGGCGGTCGCCGCGCTCCGTAGCAGCGGTGGCGACCGCTGGCGTGCCAGTGCACTCGCGGTGCTCGGAGACGCTCTGAGCGAGATCGGTCACACCGGGCGCGCACAGGTCTGCCAGCAGGAAGTAGAAACGATTCACAAGAGGCTGGGGCTGCCGCAGGGCGGCGGTTCACAGCGGTTTCCCGCCTCGGTGCCTGTCGCGTAGCGGCAGCGAAGGCGCGCCCTTCCGGCGTTTATCGATCGTTCATCGCCACCCGGCAGTCTCTTCTCAACCGATCCGCCGCCTCGGGGGGCAAGCGGCTCGGTGAGCGAGCCCCACCGATAAGGTGTTCGGCCGCGGTTCGCCCGTCCGGCGACCCACGGGGGAGTTGCCGGGCGGGTGCTCCAAAAGCGCCCACACGTAGGAGTTGATCGTATGGCCACCGAGAATCAGTCTCGCCCGGGTGACGAGAAGGATGTCGTCAAGCCGCTCGACAGCACGCGCCCGATCCAGCCGATGGACAGCACCCGTCCGATCCAGCCCATGGACAGCACGCGCCCCATCCAGCCGCCGGACAGCACCCGTCCGATCCAGCCGGCGGACAAGCGCGGTCCCGTCGTCGGCGGTGCCGCCGCACCCCACGACGGTCAAGCCGTGACGGCGAAGGACAGCACTCGGCCGATCATCGACCCGCAGTAGTCGACATCGACATCAAGTGAGCCCGGGAATCGGGGGATAACCGGGAGGGCCCGGGCGGGGGAGAGACCGGGCAACGGGGGAACGGGGGACGGACGGGGACCAGGGGGGGCCGAAGGGGCCGGCCTCGATGACATTCCAAGGGGGGAGTCATCGAAGTCGGCCCCTTTCGCGTGCGCCGGCGCAGAAGGGTCCTTGCTGTGGGCCGCGCGTCGGCGTCGCGGCGATCGACTACGGCGCTTTCCCTCATTCAGCAGCTATTTCAGGACACCTGATCGAATGTGCCGCCTATGACCGGCAAGCTTTTGTTGTTCATGAACCGCCCCTTCAAGGAGTTCAGATGACCCGATTCACGCGCACCCTCGTCACCGTCGCCCTCGCGGCCGCTGCCGCCGGCGGCGCCGCGACTCCGGCCATGGCGGACAGCCACACCCCCTCCACTCCGGGCTTCTCCACCCAGGACAGCACCATGCCCATAGCCGCCAATGTGGCCGTCCCCGACAGCCACATGCCGGTCGCGCCCCAGGGGTCCGTCCAGCACTGACCGAACGCAGCACCGCCCCTTCACGGGGGCCGGGCCCGTCGCGCCGCGACGGGCCCGCTCGGCTTCCGGCAGCCACTCCGCCTGCCGCGCAGACTCCGTCATCACTTAGCTGACGATGCGTCAGTTTTGCTGCTACAGTCGCGCCGTTCAGGCCCGCCGAGGCCGTCGGGCCCGCCCCGCTCCGCTCGCAGCCAGGAGGCGCGCGTGTTCGAAGCCGGTCGTATACGCACGCTGTGGGAACTCGTCGAGTACCGTGCGCGGGCCTCGTACGGGATGCCGATGTTCCACGACGGGGACGGGCGGAGCGTCACCTTCGGCGGGGTGCGCGACGAAGCGCTGCGGGTGGCGGCCGGGTTCCGGGAGCTGGGGATCGGGGCGGGGACCCGGGTGGCCTGGCAGTTGCCGACGCGGATCGAGACCGTGGTCGCCTCGCTGGCGCTGGCCCGGCTCGGGGCCGTACAGACGCCGGTCATCCCGCTGCACCGGGAGCGCGAAGTCGGTTTCATCCTGGCGGAGTCGGCGGCGGAGTTCGTGCTCGTACCGGGCGTGTGGCGAGGGTTCGACCACACCGCGATGGTGCGGAAGCTCGCCGGGGACGGGGTGCGGGTGCTGCCGGTCGGGGACGGGCTCCCCACGGCGGACCCGGCCGGACTGCCCGTGCGGGACCCGGCCGGGCTGCCCGCTGCGACGCCGGTCGGCAACGGGGCCACCACCTGGGTCTACTACACCTCGGGCACCACCTCCTCGCCCAAGGGCGTCGAGCACACCGATGCCACTCTCCTCGCCGGTGGCATCGGACTGGCCACCGCGCTCGGGATGTCCGCGGACGACACCGGCTCGATCGCCTTTCCCTACGCGCATATCGCCGGCCCGGACTATGTCATCGCCATGCTGGTCAGCGGGTTCCCCGCGGTCATCCTGGACAGCTTCGAACTGGGCCACGCGGCCGCCGTCTACCGGCGCCACGGGGTGACGATGGCCGGCGGCAGCACCGCCTTCTACCAGGCGTTTCTCGATGAGTCGCGTCGCTACCGGCAGCGGCTGCCGCGGGCCGGGCGGTTGATTCCGTCGCTGCGGCTGCTGTCCGGCGGCGGGGCCCCGATGCCCCCGGAGCTGTATGCGGCCGCCGGGCGGGAGCTGGACTGCGCGATCGTGCACGGATACGGCATGACCGAGTGCCCGATGATCACGATGGGCACGCCGTACGACAGCAATGAGCAGTTGTCGCGGACCGTGGGCAAGCCGGTGGTGGGGGCGCAGGTCCGGATCGTCCTGCCGGACGGGAGCGAGGCCAGGGCCGGGGAGTCCGGCGAGGTGACGCTCAAAGGCGCGATGCTCTTCCGCCGGTACACGGACCCGGCGCTGAACGCCGCGGCGTTTGCCCCCGACGGCTCCTTCCGCACCGGTGACCTGGGGTATCTGCGTCCCGACGGGCATCTGGTGCTGACCGGGCGGCTGAAGGACATCATCATCCGCAAGGGCGAGAACATCTCCGCGCAGGAGATCGAGGAGCTGGTGCGCACCCATCCGGCGGTGGCGGAGGCCGCGGTGATCGGACTGCCGGACCGGGAGCGCGGCGAGCGGGTGTGCGCGGTGGTCACGCCCGCCGATCCGGCCGCGCCGCCGCTGACCCTGGACGGGCTGACCGCGCATCTGCGGTCGGCCGGGCTGATGACGCAGAAGCTGCCGGAGCAGCTGGAGATCGTCGGTGAGCTGCCGCGCGGCGGGCCGCTGGACAAGGTGCTCAAGGCAGCGCTGCGGGAGCGGTTTACGGCGTAGCCGTGGCGGTGCTGCGGGAAGAGCCGTGCGAGCGCACGAACGATGTCTCCGGGGGCCGCCATCGGGTCCCAGGGGGCATCGCTATCGTCCTCCCGTGGCTCCGCCGCCAACTGCATTCCGCACCGTGCGAGAACACCGCGTGGCCTGCGTCGCCGCGCCCCCCCGATCCGCAGAGGTTGCTCACTCTTTCGGCTGGTGATGTGGCTACGCCCCGTGCTCCTTCCTTATTTCATCGGCGGCGAGGCCATCACCAGCTTGCTGGTGTACACCATGAGATGTCGTCAGCGATGGGTCCTCGATTGGCTTGGACATGCGTCTACTCGGACTGATGTGAGTGCGTGGTTCCGGTAGTCGCTGGGCGGCATGCCGTAGGCCGCGCGGAAGAGTCGGGTGAAGTCGGTAGCGCGAGGGAAGCCCCAGCGGGCGGCGATGGCGTGGATGGGCGTGGTGCGCTGAGCAGGGTCGGCGAGGTCGTGGCAGGCTCGTTCCAGACGCTGGCGGCGGATCCAGGCCGCGACCGTTTCCTCTTCGTGTTGGAAGATGCGGTGAAGGTAACTGGTGGAGATGTGGTGTGCGGCGGCGACGGCACGCGGGGTCAGGTGCGGGTCGTGCAGGTGCCGTTGGACGAAGGCACGGATGCGTATGGCGAGCGCCTGCCTGCGGGTTTCCGGTGGGAGCGAGCTGCCCGAGTCCAGGGCATGGGCGATCAGTGCGGACAACAGGTCGACCACGACGGTCCCGAGCCGGGGCCCATCGGTCGGTTGGTACGAATCCGTTCCTCTCGCCAGCTGGGTGAGCAGTTGTGCCAGCAGGGAGCCGAACCCGTCCTGCGCTGACAGCCGCAGCCGGGCCGCCTGATCCACATGGTTCCGGGGCAGGGGTAACACTGCTTTGGGCACTTCCAGCCCAACTCCCGTGTGCAGGCTGGCGTCGTCACCCCCGTGGACGTCGACGGGCCGCGAGGTGTCCACGATGCACAGGCTGTCGGGACCGTAGACGGCCT
This sequence comes from Streptomyces lydicus, assembly GCF_004125265.1. Lineage (GTDB taxonomy): Bacteria > Actinomycetota > Actinomycetes > Streptomycetales > Streptomycetaceae > Streptomyces > Streptomyces lydicus_C. The sequence goes on along the minus strand of NZ_RDTE01000003.1, from coordinate 5,253,968 downwards.
CTTCCTCGCCCCGGACGGCGCGGAGTGCCCCGCTCAGAGGCAGAGAGATGTGCAGCCCCTCGGGATCGGACTGCCGGATCAGTTTCGGCGTCCGCCGAAAGCACATTGGCTGGAAGATTGTCGGCCACACGGATACGGAACCGAGGTCCAGTAGGCGCTGGGAAGCCCGGAAATCCGCCGAATGGTCACTGCGCAGCTCCATTGGGGCATGGGTCTGGCCGACCAATTGGCGCCAGGAGTCGAACCGGTCGGCCGGGGGCAAGTCCTCGCTGCGGAATACCCTTTCGATCAGCATCTCGCGTCCTCCCCGTCTTGCGAGTCCCTGAACGGTTTGCCTCTTGACCCTTGATGAGGGCAAGGCAGGAGTGCATCATCCACAGATACGCATCCGGTGAATGCCCTGGCGGAGGCGGTTCCACCTATCAGGGGCGTCGGCCGTCCCTTGTCCGTCTGTTCAGTTCCGGCCTGGGCGGCGGGGCCGCAGGGGCCGGTAGCCGGCCGGGTCGAGCTTGGCGAGTTCGGTGTCGACCTCGACGTTGATCGTACCGAAGATGTTCACGTTCTCGCTGTGGGCCGGGGAGATGTGCGCGAGGAGTTCGTCGTCGACCGGGCAGCCTTCGGCTCGCATCTGGGCGATGGCGCACCGTCAGCTCCCAGAAGTGCCGGTACGCCGTGACATCACGATCCCGCGACGCCTGCTCCAGGTAGTCGGCCCACTTCGCGGGCACGAAGTCCGCCGGTGCGCCTTCGGGGACCTTCCGGGCCCCGTCCGCGTTCAGCTTCTTCAGGATCGTCACGGCCTCCATGAGCGCTTCGGAGCCCGTGCCGCCGGTGAACTCGATGGCCTTCAGCACGTACGGGGTGAACTGCGGCAGGTTGGAATAGGAGTTGTCGAGCATTGCCAGATGCCCCTTGTCACGCGGCAGCCTGCCAGCCGCCTGGGCAACGGCGGCCCGCAGCCGCTCCATGCCGATGGTGTTCCGCAGCAGCCCACCGACCATCTCGTCCTCGATCCCGGTGTCCACCAGGACCGGCAGGATCTCGTCCAGCAGGGCCTGCCGTCCCTCCCCCGCCGCGGCGCAGACGGGGCAGGCGGTCTTCAACGAGACCTCCGCCGGTTCCAACGGAATCACTCCAGGTCAGCGATATCCGTTGTTTTTGCGGCGGATGATACGGCGACCCCGTCTCGGGGTCTCGTATGCGCTGCTCACGCAATTTGCCGAGAGCCCGGAGCGCGGGCCGTTCGGCCCACCGGTGGCGGTGGCGGCGGAAGCACCGCTCCTCGATCAGGCGGTGGCGCTCAGCGGCCGTCGGCCGGACTGGACAGCCTCGACGTCATAGGCGTCACAGGCCTCACAGGCGGCATAGGCGTCATAGGGGCAAGCCCGACGGCTCGGCGTGGCGGTGCCCGGAACGGTCCTTTCGGGTGCGCCGCCGGCCGTGCGGCGTCGAGCGCGGACAGCATCCTGGACGCGGTGTGACGGGGGCGGTGTGACGGGGGCGGTCGCGGAGGCCGGCCGGCGGGTGGCATCCTCACGCCGGAGCCGGCCCCGGGGCCCCGTTCCGCAGCAGGGTCTTGAGGATCTTGCCGCCGGCGTTGCGCGGGAGTGCGGTGACGAAGGTGACCTCCCGCGGGACCTTGTAGTTGGCCATCTCCCGGCGGGACCAGGCGATCAGGTCGTCGGCGGTGAGCAGGGAGCCGGCGCGCCGGACCGCATAGGCCTTGCCGACCTCGCCGAGCCGTGGGTCGGGTATGCCGACGACGGCGACCTCGGCGATGTCCGGGTGACGGCCGAGGAGTTGCTCTATTTCGGCGGGATAGGCGTTGAAGCCCCCGACGATGAACATGTCCTTGATGCGGTCGGTGATCCGGAGGTTGCCCGCCGCGTCGAGGACGCCCACATCGCCGGTGCGCAGCCAGCCGTCGGGGGTGATCACCTGGGCCGTGGCGGCCGGGTCCTCGAAGTAGCCGGACATCACGTGATAGCCGCGGACCTGCACCTCGCCGGGTTCACCGGGCGGCACCGGGCCGCCCGCGGCGTCGACCACCCGGACCTCGGTGCCGGGTATGGCCCGCCCCGAGGTCGTGGCGATGACCCCGGGCGGATCGCCGCGGCGGCACATCGTGACGACGCCGGAGCTCTCGGACAGGCCGTACGCCGTGAGAACGGTGGAGACCTTCAGCTCGCTGCGCAGCCGTTCGACCAGCTCCAGGGGGACCACGGCGGCGCCGGTGACCACCACGCGCAGCGCGGAGAGGTCGTGCAGGGTGCGGGCGGGGTGGTCGAGGAGCTGCTGGTGGAGGGTGGGCGGGCCGGGGAGTACGGAGATCCGCTCGGCGGCGATGTTGGCGAGCGCGGTCTCCACGCCGAAGACCGGCTGCGGCACCATCGTCGCGCCGCGCAGCAGGCAGGCGATGATCCCGGCCTTGTAGCCGAAGGTGTGGAAGAACGGGTTGACGATCAGATAGCGGTCGCCCTCCCTCAGGCCGGCCAGTTCGCTCCACACGGCGTAGGCGCGCAGGGTCTGGGCGTGTGTGATCACCGCGCCTTTGGAGCGGCCGGTGGTGCCGGAGGTGAAGACGATGTCCGAGGGGGCGTCGGGGTGCAGCGCATCGGCCCGGCCGCGGACCGTTTCCGGGGGCACCGCCGCGCCGCCGGCGAGGAAGTCCCGCCAGGTGGCGAAGTCGGCGGGGGCGTCCTCGGAGAGCACCACGACCTTTTCCAGCCGCGGCAGTCCGGGCAGCGGGCCGCGGCCGGGGCCTTCCTGGGCGGCGCGGCGGAGCGAGGCGACGTAGGACGTGCCGAGGAAGGTGCCGGTGACGAAGAGGAGCTTGGCGCGGGTGCGGCACAGGACGTCGGCGGCCTCGGCGCCCTTGAAGCGGGTGTTGACGGGGACGAGGACGGCTCCGGCGGTGACCGCTCCGAGGGCGGAGACGATCCAGTCGAGGGTGTTGGGCGCCCATACGGCGACGCGGTCGCCGGGCGCGACCCCGGAGGCGATACAGGCGGCCGCGGCCTCCTCCACCCGCGCGCCGAGCTCGGCGTACGACACCCGGGTACGGCCCTCGACCACGGCCTCCCGAGAGGCGTACCGCCGGGCGGCCGCCCGCACCAGCCGGGGGATGGTGCCGTACTCCAGATCCGCCCGCGCCTCCAGGTCGTCGCCCATCGCGTCGCCTCCCGCCGAAGAGCCCTGCGCCACTAGCTGACTGTCCGTCAGATTAGCGGTAGCCTCCTCCGCTGTCAGCACTGACGACCGACCGTGGAGGTGGCGATGGGGGCGACCCTCAAGGACGCTACGGCGATAGCCGGCATCGGGCAGACACCGTTCGCCAAACGACTCGGCGCCTCCGAGAAGACCTTGGCCTGCCGGGCGATCGTCGCGGCGCTGGACGACGCCGGAATCACCCCCTCGGAGGTGGACGCCTTCGCCTCCTACACCATGGAGGAGACCGACGAGGTCGAGATAGCCAAGGCCATCGGCGCCGGGGACGTCACCCACTTCTCCAAGGTCGGCTATGGCGGCGGCGGTTCCTGCGCGACGGTGGCCCATCTGGCCGCCGCCATCGCCACCGGCCAGGCGAGCGTCGGCGTCGCCTGGCGGTCCCGCAAACGCGGTTCGGGACCGCGCCCCTGGAAGAACACCCAGGTCCAGCTGCCCACCCCGGGACAGTGGACCCGCCCCTTCGGACTCCTGCGCCCCGCCGACGAGATCGGCATGCTGGCCCGTCGCTATATGCACGAATACGGCGCCACCCGCGACCACCTCTTCAACGTCGCGCTCGCCTGCCGCAACCGCGCCAACCAGAACCCGGCCGCGATGATGTACGAGCGCCCGCTGACCCGCGAGATGTATATGACCGCCCGCTGGATCAGCGAGCCGCTCTGCCTCTTCGACAACTGCCTGGAGACGGACGGCGCACTGGCCTGTGTCGTGGTCAGCGCCGAGCGGGCGCGCGACTGCCGGCAGCGGCCCGTCTACGTCCACTCCACGGCCCAGGGCCTGCCCGCCCAGCACCACGGCATGGTCAACTACTGGAACGACGACCCGCTCACCGGCCCCGCCTGGACCGCCGCCCGGCAGCTGTGGAAGGGCGCCGACCTCGGACCGCGGGACGTCGACGTGGCACAGATCTATGACGCCTTCACCCCCCTGATCCCCCTCTCCCTGGAGGGATACGGCTTCTGCGGGCGCGGCGAGGGAGCGGCCTTCACCGAGGGCGGCGCGCTGGAGATCGGCGGCCGGCTCCCCCTCAACACCGGTGGCGGCGGCCTCTCCGAGGCGTACGTCCACGGTTTCAACCTCATCACCGAAGGCGTCAAGCAACTGCGCGGCACCAGCACCGCGCAGGTACCCGGCGCCGCCACCTGCCTGGTCACCGCGGGCGAGGGCGTCCCCACCTCGGCCCTGCTGCTGAGGAGTTGATACGCCATGAGCGCCCGTGACGCCGTTGAGCCTGCCGTGTCCGTCGAGTCCGTCGAGTCCGTCGAGTCCGTCGAGTCCACTGTCTCCGTCCCCTCCACCCCCTCGGCCCCGTCATCCCCGGTGACCGAGTCCACCGAGCCCGCCGAGTCCGTTCGCGATGCCACTTCCCCGATCGTGACACCCACCACTGACAATCGGCCCGACAGCGGCGCTGACCTGCTGCTTCCCGTCGCCGACGACGACGGTGCGCCCTTCTGGGAGTACGCCGCCAAGGGTGAACTGCGCATCCAGGCCTGCTCCGGCTGCGAAGAACTGCGCTTCCCGCCCCGGCCCTGCTGCCCGCACTGCCAGTCGTTCACCGCGCACTGGCAGCGGATGAGCGGTCGCGGCCGCATCTGGTCCTATGTGCTGCCGCACCCGCCGCTGCTGCCCGCGTACGCCGCCCTGCCGGGCTACAACGCGATCATTGTGGAGCTGGCCGACGCCCCGCACATCCGTCTCGTCGGCAATCTCGTCGCCGACGCCGATGCCCCCCTCAACTCCGTCGACCCGGCACGGCTGCGCATCGGCGCCCCGGTGAAGGCCGCCTTCCACACCATGCCGGGAGGCGTGACCGTACCCCGCTGGCTCCTGGAGCGCCCATGACGATCCGCATCAAGGCCAAGGACGGGGTCGCCCTGGTCACCCTCGACCGGCCCGAGCGGCACAACGCCATCGACCTCGACACGGCCGCCGAACTCGCCGCCGCCTGGCGGGCGTTCCGCTTCGACGACGCCGTACGGGCCGCGGTGGTCACCGGCGCCGGCGGCCGGGCGTTCTCCACCGGCCTCGACCGCTCCGCCGCCGACGTCCCCCAGCCCCCCTCGCCCTACTCCCTCGACGACCCGCTGCTCCGCATCGGCCCGAAGGCCAACGACCTGTGGAAGCCGGTCATCGCCGCCGTCGACGGAATGGCCTGCGGAGGCGCCTTCTACCTCCTGGGCGAGGCCGATTTCCTCATCGCCTCCGAGAACTCCACCTTCTTCGACCCGCACACCACCTACGGGATGGTCAGCGCGTACGAGTCCATCCTCATGGCGCAGCGGATGCCCCTGGGGGAAGTGGCCCGGATGGCGCTGATGGGGACCGCGGAGCGGCTGGGCGCGGCCCGGGCGTACGAGATCGGACTGGTCTCCGAGCTGACCGCACCCGGTGCCGCGGCCGAGGTGGCGCTGCGCCGTGCGGCCGTGCTCGCCGCCCAGCCGACCGAGCCGGTCCAGGGCACCGTACGCGCCCTGTGGGCGGCCAAGGAGGCGGCCAGGGCACAGGCCCTGGCGCACGCCCCCCAGCTGATCGCGCTGGGCAATCTGCCCCCGGACCGCCAGGCCGGGCTGTTCGCCGCCCGCACCCGCCATGGCGGTCAGGAGGACGGGCGGGACGGGGAACGGGACGGCGGCCAGCACGGCGGCCAGGACGGCGGGCCACTGGTCAGATGACCCTTACACCCCCGGGCGCATTCCCCTTACCCGCACTTCTCGCGGGTGTAGTTCTCGCGGGCGGGCGTACTTCTCTCAGACGCACTTCTCTCGCGAGCGCAGAGGGTCCGGCGTAGCGTCGGTCACGGAGGATGACCGGACGACTCGAAGCGAGGCGACGCCCGTGGTGCGCAACGTTTTGGGGTCGCTGATCGCCCTCGCCGGAGCGGCGGCCGCCGTATGGAGCCCCTTCCGTCCCTGGTACGACGGCCGTCACGGCAGCGACGTGCGGATCGAAGACCTCTTCAACGGCATCACCCGCAACGGCGCCGCGCTCTTCGGCTCCGTCCTCCTGCCCATGGCGTTCGCCGCCCTGCTGACCCTGATCGGAGTTGCCCTGCGTTCCCGGGCCCTGATCACCGTCGCGGGCCTGGTGGTACTCGGCTTCACGATCCTGTGGATGGTCCGCCAGGGACAGGCCACCAGCGAACTGACGGCCGGTGCCCGCGGCCTCGGCGTGGGTGTGGCCAGCGCACTGGGCGGCGGCGCACTGCTGCTGCTCGGCGCCCTGGTCATGCGCGGCCGCGGCCGACGGGTCCGTGACCGCGGCTACGACGAGCGGCAGTACGACGACGGGCGCTACGGGCCCTCCGCCCACGACGACCCCTACGGCCGGCGCGCACCCTACGACCCGTACACGCCCTACCCCCCGGGGACGCCCGAGCCATGGGACGGGGGCCGCCCGGGGGCCGAGGAGTGGAACCCCGAGCCGTACCCGACCGGCCCCGGTCCTGCCGGCCCCGGTCCAACCGGCCATCCGCCGGGCCCCGCGGCGCCCGGCGGACCCGACCGCGGCGCCCCCGGCCCGTACGAAGACACCCCCACCTCTCCCCTGCCGGTCACACCGCCACCACCGGCGCAGCACCAGCAGCCGCCACAGCAACAGCAGCCGCCACAGCCTCAACAACCGCAGCAGCCCCGCCCGCAGGCACCACCGCCACCACCACCGCCGACCATGCCGGCCCATCAGCAGCCCCCCACGCCTCCCGTGGAGTGGGGCAAGGAGCAACGGCAACCACCGCCCCCCTCCCGGCCAGGTCAGCCCGGACAATCCGAAGAGCCCGGGCAGCCCGAACAGCCCCCGGAGGAACGGGAGTAGAGCCCCGGACGCCGCGGGCTCACCACCGCCACATCACGACCACGGCGTCACGACCGCCATGTCACAACCACGGCGTCACGACCGCCACGTCACGCCCCGGCATCACCACCACACCGATCACGCCCGCCGCGCCATCCCCGTCCCCTTGGCCGCGTCCAGCGCGTACACACACCGGTCCTTGCTGCAGGCGTACACCACGCCGCCGACCGCCACCGGCGAGCCGGTGATCTCGCCGCCGGTCGCCAGCTTCCAGCGCAGCTGGCCGCCCATCGCATCGAGCGTGTAGAGGCAGTGGTCGGCCGAGCCGAAGTGGACCCGTCCCTCCGCGACGACCGGTGCGCCGACGACCTCCGCGCCGGCCTGGAACCGCCAGCGCGGGGTGCCGGTCACCGCGTCCAGTGTGTAGAGCGCCTTACCGCTGCCCAGATGGACCGCGCCATGGGCGACCAGCACCGGTTCGGTGGACTGCCGCGCCTCGGTGGCGATCCGCCAGCGGTCGCGGCCGTCCGCCGGGTCCAGCGCGTAGACCGTGCCGAGGTAGTCCGCCAGATAGACCCCGCCGCCGGTGACGGCCGGGCCGGGGGCGAAGGCGGGCGGGCTCAGGAACACCGCGGGCGCCTCGAAGTGCCAGCGCACATCGCCGCGGGCGATGTCGATCGCCAGCACCCGGGTGCCGGCCACGACGTAGACCGCACCGTCCGACGCGGGCAGCAGCCGTACCGGCACCCCTCCGCAGGACGCGGCGTCGCCCACCGGGTACGACCAGCGCTCGGCACCGGTCCGCGCCTCCAGCGCCTTCAGCCGTGCGTCGGCCCAGACGAAGACCGTGCCGTCGTGCACCACGGGTGCGGCCTCGGCGGTCTCGAAGTCGGTCTGGACGCCACCGATCTCCCACAGTCGTTCGCCGGTGGCCGCCTCCCAGGCCTGGACTCCGCCGCCACGGGTACTGGTGACCACGGTCCCGCGGTCGACCCGGAGGGCGTAGACCCAGCCCTCGGTGTGCAGCCGCCAGCGCTCGGCGCCGTCGTCGGCGTTCAGCGCGTACAGGCTCGGGCCGTCCGAGGCGTGGATCCGGCCGTCCGCGACCGCCATCGCCCAGGCGACGTCACGGGTCTTGAACTTGCGGCGCCCGCTGGCCACATCGAGCGCATGCACCTCGAAGGACGTGACGTACAGCAGGTCGTCGGCGACGGCGGGGGTGCCCCACACGTCGTTCGACATCCGGAACCGCCAGGGGCGCCAGCGGCCCGGCTCGGCGGGCGGGGCCTCGGGCGGCGGGGGCGGAGCAGCCTCGCCGCGGGCCGGGCTCTCCCCGGCGGCGGCACCGCCGGCCGGGCCCTGCGCCGGCACACCGGTCACGGGGCCGGTGCCGGGCGGCCGTACCCAGTTCGTCGCGGCACCGGCCTGCCCGCGCGGCTGCGGGCCCGGGGCGTCGGCGCGCGGCCCCGGCCCTATCGGAGCGGGCGAGCCACCGAGGTGTACGGGACCGGCGGCACCGTCCCCGGAGACGCCCGGCGGCGCGGTGGACAGCGCGGCAGCGGACGACGGCGGGAGGGCGGACGAGGGCGGGGCGGTGGGCGGCGCCGCGGAGACCGGGGTCGCCCGGGCCGTCGAGACGTCCGGGCCGAGCGCCGCGGGCTGCGGCATCGGGCCGGGGTTGCCACCGCGCGGGTCGGTGCCCCGGTGCGCACCGGGGCCCGCGCCGACATGGCCGGGCCAGCCCGACTCCGCGCCGACCGGTGCGCTTTCCGGCCTCGGCGGTGCCTGGGCAGGCTGCACAGCGGGCACCGGAGGCGCCGCGGGCGGGGAGGACGGGACGGGCGGATGCGACGGTGCGGCCGCCGCCGCACGGCCGGTGCCGCGCCCGGAGCCGGCCCGCTGAACACCGTTCGCCACGGTGGAGCGGCCGCCGCGGCGGCCTTCGATGAGCGCCACCGCTCCGGGCGGCAGCCAGGCCGAGGCGGTACCGCTGTCGTCGCTGCCGGAGCCGAAGAGATGCGGTGCCAGCTGGGACTGCAGATCGGCGGGGGACGGCCGCTGGCCGGCCTCCATCTGCATACAGGACTCCAACAGCGGACGCAGTTCGTCCGGCAGCCCGGCCAGGTCGGGCCCCTCCCGCAGCAGCATGAAGACGGTCTCGACGGGGTTGGCACCATGGAACGGCGCATGACCGGTGGCGGCGAAGACCAGCGTCGAGCCGAGGGAGAAGACATCGCTCGCGCCCGTCACGCTGCGCGAGTCCCGCGCCTGCTCGGGCGACATGTAGGCGGGTGTGCCCACGGCGACGTTGGTCATCGTCAGCCGGGTGTTGGACACCCCGGAGGCGATCCCGAAGTCGATCACCCGGGGGCCGTCCTCGACGACCAGCACATTCGACGGCTTCAGGTCACGGTGCACCAGGCCCGCGCCGTGGATGGACTGCAGCGCCTCGGCGATCCCGGCCGCCAGCCACCGCACCGCCTGGGCCGGGAGCGGCCCGCACTCATTGACTATTTCCTCGAGGGAGGGCGCGGGGACATACGCCGTCGCGAGCCAGGGCACCGCAGCGCGCGGGTCGGCATCCACCACCGCGGCCGTGTAGAAACCGCTGACCGCGCGGGCCGCCTCGACCTCGCGTGTGAAGCGGACCCGGAACAGCTGGTCCTCGGCGAGCTCGGTACGCACCGTCTTGATCGCCACGCGCCGGCCGGACGCCGAGCGCGCCAGATAGACCAGTCCCATGCCGCCGGCCCCGAGACGGCCGAGCACCTCGAACGGGCCGATCCGCCGGGGATCGTGCTGCGTCAGCTGCTTCAGCTGCTCCACCACTTGCCTGCCACCTCCCCGTGGGGCGTAAAAAGAGACTCTCAAAAGCTCACGAGCCGCCGAGAGCCACTGCCCCGTGCAGCATCTCCCCGCCCGCGGCGAGGACTGTCGAAACGGCCGTACGCGTGCTGATTGTTCCTGGCCGGGCCGACGGTTGCGAACCCGGGGCCCGTCCGCCGTGTCACGGCATCCCCTCCGCAGCTCGCACCGGGCCCGTTACCCGATGTAACCCAACCGCGCCTGACGTGCTGCGATACGACCCCTGACGAGTGGATACCGCGCGGGTTACCGGCAAGTTACCGATCCACCGCACGCGACACCGCCCGAAGTGCGGACGTTCACCACTCCGTTTGACGGGACAACCGGGGAAGCGGTTCGCCCTCCCGGACGCCCGATAGCCGCGGTGACCGCAGTGACCGCAGTGACCGCAGTGACCGCAGTGACCGCAGTGACCGCAGTGACCGCAGTAGCCACGGTGGCCTCAGTAACCGCAGTGGCCGAACCCATGCCGCTCCTCTGACTGCGCACGCCCCTCCCCGATCCCGTCACGCCATCCCCACCGGCCACGCCACCTCCACCGGCCACACCATCCCCCACCCCGGCGATGCCTCCCCCGTCGTCGCTCCCGGCCCAACGGTTCAATTCTGCGCGTTCGAAGGTCATTTCGGTGTCATGACACCTGGCGTGGCGCCGTATCAGGCGTCCGGGCAGGCCGGAGGGCCGACCGCCGCGGCACCCAGATGTCCAAGCTAGCGCCGTTTTGTGCGATTCACCCGCCGAGAATTCGCACGCGTGAACGATTCCTCCGGAGCCTGCGGACCCGGAAGCGACGTAGTCAATGTTCAACTGAAGGCCATCACAGGACACTTGCCGCACGGACGGTGACCACTTATCCACCAAAGTTGTCCACAGCCTGTTGATAACACTCTTCACCGGTTCGGACCAAGCGGGGCGGCGCGAGGCACGACCACGGGCGGGCCCGCCACCAGCACACTCACGGGGGCTCCGCACCCCGAACTCCCCCATCCCCATTTGCAGGCAGCCAAATCGCGCTCCGATCACCCCTCGGTAAGCTGACGGCATGACAGGACAAGTTCGAACCGTCGACGGCAGAGTTGCCGGCCGCCGCGGACAGGCGACGCGGCAAAAGCTTCTGGACTGCCTCAGTGAAATGCTCAGTTCGTCCCCCTATCGGGACGTCAAGGTCATCGATGTAGCCCGAAAAGCGGGGACTTCACCCGCAACGTTCTATCAGTACTTCCCGGACGTCGAGGGCGCCGTCCTCGAAATCGCCGAGGAGATGGCCAAAGAAGGCGCCACTCTGACCGATCTTGTCGCCGGACGCTCCTGGGTGGGCAAATCCGCATGGCAGGCGGCAGAGGAACTGGTCGAGGGCTTCCTCTCCTTCTGGCGGAAGCACGACGCGATTTTGCGCGTGATCGACCTGGGCGCGGCTGAGGGCGACAAGCGGTTCTACAAGATCCGCATGAAGATCCTCAATGCCGTCACCAACTCCCTTACGGATTCGATCAAGGAACTGCAGAGCAAGGGCAAGGTCGACAAGGACGTGAGTGCGCCCGCGATGGCCGGCTCACTTGTCGCGATGCTGGCGGCGGTCGCCGGGCACCAGAAGGGTTTCCAGAGCTGGGGCGTGAAGCAGGCCGAGCTCAAGCCGAATCTGGCGCTGCTGGTGCATCTCGGCGTCACCGGCAAGAAGCCGACCAAATAGCGAAGAGCGAAGAGCGAAGCCACCGATAAGGCATCCGGGAAGACTCCGGGAAGGCTTCCCGGAAGAGGAAGCGGCCGAAGAAGCTGCTATCGAGACCGCCGCGCCTCGAAGTCCCGGAGATATCGGGGTGGTTCGCCGTCTGTCCTGTATCCGTCCTGCCATAGCTGTACCGCACACGCAGCGGGCGTCGCGCGGCCCCTCAGGGGTTCGCCACGACGCCCGCTGTGTGCATGCGGAAACGGAGGGACGAGGTGAAGCAGGCGGGCGAGGCCGAGCAAATGGGCAAGGAAAAGGGGCCCTGGCAAGGCGAAAAGGCCCCGGCAAGGCGAATCGGTCGACCGGTTCAGCGGACGGGCACGGGCGAAGCCCCGCTGCGCAGCGGCCGGCTCACCGCCGCTCCAGCCGGAAGAGCCGGATCTCCCGCGCCACCCGCGCCTGGTACGTGGCGTACGGCGGCCAGAACGCCAGCGCCGCCCGCCAGGCCTGCGCACGTTCCTCACCGGTGAGCAGCCGGGCCCGCACCGGGATGTCCCGGCCGCGCCAACTCACCTCGGCCTCCGGGTTCTTCAGCAGATTGACGGTCCAGGCCGGATGCCCCGGCCGCCCGAAGTTGCTGCCGATCAGCAGCCAGCCGCCCTCCTCCGGCAGGCACGCCAGCGGAGTACGCCGCGGCAGCCCGCTCCTGGCCCCGGTCGCGGTCAACACCACACCGGGCAGCATCCGGGCGCTGAGCAGCACCTTTCCACGGGTCAGCCGGTGCACCGCACGGTCCAGAGCGGGGATGACGTGTGGCGCGATCCGGGCGAACGTACGGGTCGCGGAGACCTTCTGGAGCCATCGCTCGCCCCGCGGCATCAGGCCTCCACCGCCTCTGGCGCACGGGCTCCCGCCGGCGCATCGCCGGCGCCCCGGCGCACGGGAGTCCGCCCGTTTCCGCCCGCCCCACGGCCACCGCTGACCTGCTCTCCGCTCCCCCCGGCCCCACGGTCACCGCTGAGCCCGCTGCCTCCACCGGCCTCCCCTACCCCGCCCGTGAACAGCCCCGCCTCCTCGGCCGCCCGCGCCCGGAGCCGGTGCACGGGCCCCAGCAGCAGTTCATCGCCGGCCGCACGCTTGAAGTACAGATGCGCCTCGTGCTCCCAGGTGAAGCCGATGCCGCCGTGCAGCTGGACGGCCTCGGCCGCCACCGCACGCAGCGCCTCCAGCGCCTGAGCCAAGGCCAGCGCCCCCACACCGGGCTCGGCCGCACCGGACGGCCCCGCGGCACCCCCGGACCGTCCGCCGCCCGCCGCCCAGGCCGCGTAGTACACCGCCGAGCGCGCCGCCTGCAGCGTCACATACAGATCGGCGAGCCGGTGCTGCACCGCTTGGAAGGAGCCGATGGGCCGGCCGAACTGCTCGCGCTCCCGGACGTAGGCGACGGTACGGGACAGCGCCGCATCGGCCGCCCCGACCGCCTCGGCGGCCAGCACCGCGGCCGCCGTCACCCCGGTCGCGGCGAGCGCGGCCTCCACCGCCGTCCCACCGCCGCGCCCCTCCCCGTAGGGGTAGCTCTCCCCGTAGGGGTAACCCTCCCCGTACGGGGAGCCCTCCCCGTCCACGTCCCCGAGCAACTCTGCCGGAACGTCCCGCAGTTCGAGGCGCGCCAGCGGACGGGTCTCGTCCAGCGCGGTCTGCCGGATCCGCAGCAGACCGGTCGCACCGGGCGCGCCTGCCCCTCCGGCATGCGCGGCCCGGCGGTCCGGCCGGGCCGCCGCCGGACCGGATGCCGCCGAGCCTGGTGCCGCCGGGCCGGGTGCCGCCGCCCGCACGAGAAAGAGCAGGGTGCGGCTGCGCGCGAACCCACCCGTGTGTGCGGCCACCACCAGCACCTCCGCGCTGTGGCCGTTCAGCACCTGGCCGGCCTCCCCGTACAGCCGCCACGCTCCGTCCCGCATCCGCGCCTGAACCCCGCCGGCCCGGCCACCGCCCGCCCAGTCGCCGTCATTCGGGCCGGTCAGCCCCAGTGCGGTGGCCAGCTGCCCGGACGGTACGGCGAGCGTTCCGGTCAGCTCCCCGGTGGCGAGGCCCGGCAGCAGGCCGCTGCGCTGGCGTTCACTGCCGAGCGCGAGGATCAGCGGCGCGGCCAGCGCGGCGGTGGCGACCAGCGGCGAGGGAAGGACGGCGCGACCGGTCTCCTCGCAGGCCAGGGCGAGTTCGGTGGGCCCGCAGCCCACCCCGCCGTATGCGGCGGGCAGCGCCAGACCGGGCAGGCCGAGCTCGGCGGCGAGCCGGCGCCACACCTGTGCGTCGTACCCGGGCAGGGTGCGTACCGCCGCCTTGACCTGGTCCGGACCACAGTGTTTGAGCAGCAGTTCGCGCAGGGTGCGGCGGATTTCGTGCTGCTCCTCGGTGAACGCGGCATCCATCGCGGGCTCCTCCCGGCCGTGCGGCACCCCCCGTCCGGTCCGACGGGCTGGCTCACTCCCGCTTTCGATCTGACGGGCCGTCATAGTAGGGACGGGGGGTGCACTTTCCTAGGCCGAGTCCGCAAGTCGTCGGAGCCCTGGGATGCACACTCTCCCCGGCTCACAATGACGGCACCCGGCAACGGCGCGCGACAACAGCGCGCGATAAAGGCGCCCGACAAACGTCACTCGCCCTCGCCGTGCGGCCGAAACCGCGGGCGAGGGCGAGTGCGAGGACGAAGGCGAGGGCAAGGGCGAGGGGTCGCCCTTCCGTCAGAGGGTCAGATGGACCGTGAAGTGCGTTTCCGTGTCGCTGACGTTGACGGCGTGGATGTAGCCGTGAGCCGTGCGGTAGCGGCCCGTGCCTCCGGTGATCGCCAAGTCGATGTTGCCGGGGCCGGCGGTGGTGACGTTGAACCGGCCTTGCACGGTGAGCTGCCCCTGGGGGAGCGACAGATCGGCCGCGCACTGCAGGTCGAACTGATCAACGGGATCGAACCGGGTCAGCGTGCAGATCTCGCTGTAGGTGCCGACCACGCTGCTGCCACGCAGGAGATTGCCGCTGACGACGTATTCATCCCCCAGACTCGGCCCTCCCGACCCGTCCACATCGACGAAGCCGCCCTGAGTCTGCTTTGCGACCAGCTGGAAGACTTCCTCCCCGGGATTGGGCCCGGGGCCACTGCCGGTGGACGCCGATGCCGAAGGTGCACAGAAAAGGAGCGCGGCAAATCCGGTGACCACGCTCATGGCGACCTGCTTGAAGCGACGCACGATTTCCTCCTGTGAGACTGGAAGGGGAATTCACTGACCATTTGCCATGAGATGAAATAACATCTTCCGGTCCGATATCACACGGACGGCACGAGGGGGCGATGACGCCCCACTCCAGGAATTTCCGCTGCCCCGGCCGATCCGGCCGGCCCGCTGACCGGCCCGCCGGGTCGACCGGTCAGGAAGCAGGCACGTGCCGGGAGACCGGCATTCCGGCGCCGCACACCCGGACAGGCGTCAGCCACCACCCCGCAAGGGCGAAGTCGAGGGCAAAAGCAGCGACGAAGGCAAAGGAGAAAACGAAGGCGAACATGACACTCCCTGCGGCGAGCGGGAATTCATTGTCCCGCATACGGAAATGCCTGCTCCACCGCATGGGCAACAGTGAGCAGTCGACCGGCCACAATCGGACCGGTGAAATTCACACAGCGCATGGAGAATACCCGCCACGGGAAAGCATGGAAAGACCGAGCGATTATCTCCGATTCTCCGATAATCACCTCACACCGCCTTCCCGGGGGAGCTCGCTGCCGACTCCCGGCGGCCCGCCGGCCCGTCCGAGTGGACCCGCAGGCCGCCGCCCGACCGGGACGTCCGGCACCCCCGCCGCCCCCTCTGCCTCACCCTCCCCCCGTCTCGCCCTCACCCCACCCCACCCTTGCTCTCGCCGCACCCTGCCCGCCCCCTCAAACCTGATGTACCGTCAGATTCATGACTCCAGGGACCCGTTACGGGAATCGCAAGGTCGCCGTCGCCGGAGTGGCCCTGTCCGACTGCGGGCGCGTGGACGAGGCCACCCCGTACGCCCTGCACGCGCAGGCCGCCCGCCGGGCACTCGCCGACAGCGGCCTGGACCGTTCGGTGATCGACGGCTTCGCCTCGGCCGGTCTGGGCACCCTCGCCCCCGTCGAAGTCGCCGAATACCTGGGCCTGCGCCCCACCTGGGTCGACTCGACCTCGGTGGGCGGCTCCACCTGGGAAGTGCTGGCCGCGCACGCCGCCGACGCGATCGCCGCCGGCCACGCGAGCGCCGTACTCCTCGTCTACGGTTCCACCGCCCGCGCCGACATCAAGGCCGGGCGCCGCACCGCGAACCTCTCCTTCGGGTCCCGCGGCCCGCTCCAGTTCGAGATCCCCTACGGGCACACCCTGATCGCCAAATACGCCATGGCGGCCCGCCGCCATATGCACCAATACGGCACCACCCTGGAGCAGTTGGCCCAGATAGCCGTCCAGGCGCGCGCCAATGCGGCGGGGAACCCGGACGCCATGTACCGCGACCCGATCACCGTGGACGAGGTCCTCTCCGGCCCGGTGATCGCCGACCCGTTCACCAAGCTGCACTGCTGTATCCGCTCCGATGGCGGCTGCGCGGTTCTGCTCGTCGCCGAGGACTATGTCCCCGACCTCGCCAAGCCCCCGGTATGGGTGCTCGGTTCCGGTACCTCGGTCTCGCACACCACCATGTCGGAGTGGGACGACTTCACCGTCTCGCCCGCGGCGGTCTCCGGCCGGCTGGCCTTCGAACGCGCCGGTGTCCGCCCCTCCGAGATCGACCTCGCCGAGCTCTACGACGCCTTCACCTATATGACCCTGGTGACGCTGGAGGACCTGGGCTTCTGCGCCAAGGGCGAGGGCGGCGCCTTCGTCGAGAAGGGGCGGCTGCTGCGGGACGGTGCATTGCCGGTCAATACCGACGGGGGTGGGCTGGCCGCCTGCCATCCCGGAATGCGCGGCCTGTTCCTGCTGGTCGAGGCGGTACGCCAGCTTCGCGGCGAGGCCGGCCCGGACCGCCAGGTACGCAAGGCCGGCGGCGCCTTGCCGCAGCTTGCGGTCGCCTCGGGCACGGGCGGCTGGTTCTGTTCGTCGGGAACGGTGGTGCTGGGACGGGGCTGAGGGCTGTCCCGTAGGGCCACAGCAAGGGCGGTGAGTTCCCTCTCCGAGGACGTGCAGCGTGGCGCCCACGCAATCACGCCGAAGGACCATCCAGCACCATCCGCTCCCGGTCGGTGCCGGTCCGCTCCGGCAGCCGGACGGCCCGCGTACGCTGCCTGACATGACTGATCAGGCCGGGCAGCACACGCCGGATGCCGTTCCCGCCGGTGCTGCCGCGCACCACTCCGACGCCGCGGAGGCTCCGGAGACTGCGAACGTCGTGGACGCCGAGGACACCGGGGATGCCGGGGATGCCGGGGACGCCGCGGAAACCCGCGCGTTCCGGGATCTGCTGCGCGGGCTGCGGGTCTGGGACGTCGAACTGCCGACGTTCGACGTGGCCACAGCGCCGGACGACCCGCTGCCGCTGTTCCGGCAGTGGTTGCGGGAGGCCGCCGAGGCCGGTGTCCCCGAGCCCCACACCATGACGCTCGCCACGGCGGACGCGGCCGGTGACCCCTCCGTGCGAACCCTGATGCTGCACGACGCCGATGAGCGCGGCTGGCACTTCGCCTCGCATCGCGGCAGCCGCAAGGGCCGCGAACTGGCCGTACGGCCGCGGGCGGCGCTCGGTTTCTACTGGGCGGCGGTCGGCCGTCAGGTGCGGGTGCGGGGATCGGTGACCGCAGCGGGTCCCGAGGAGAGCGCGGCCGATCTGCACCATCGTTCCACGGGTGCGCTGGCCGCGGCGCTGGTCGGCCGGCAGAGCGAACTGCTCGGCTCGACGGAGGAGCTGGCGCGCGCCTCGGAGGCCGCGTGGGAGCGCGCCCGCCGCGAGCCGGAGGCGCCGGTGCCGAGCTGGACGCTGTATGTGCTGCGCGCCGAGGAGGTCGAGTTCTTTCAGGGCGATGCACAGCGCCGCCATGTACGTCTTGACTACCGCTACGAGGGCGACGGCTGGCGGAGGGAACTGCTCTGGCCATGAGCCACGCAGCGGGCCGGTCCGCTCGCCCTCACAGCTGCCGGTACATGATGTGCAGCCCCACATAGCCCTTGGTGGGGTGCAGGAAGCCCTCGGGGAGGGTCGTCATGATCCGGAAGCCCAGGGACTCCCAGAGGGCGACGGCACCGGTATTGGTCTCCACAACAGCGTTGAACTGCATCGCGCGATAGCCCTCGGCGCGGGCCCAGGCCAGTACGTGCTCCCCCAGGGCCCGGCCGACGCCGCGTCCGCCGCACTGCGGATCGACCATGAAGCTCGCACTGGCGATATGCGCGGCGCCACCCATGTGGTTGGGGTTCATCTTGGCCGTACCGAGCACCGTGCCGGACTCGTCGACGGCGACGACCGTGCGGCCGGGCGCCGTCAGCATCCACATCTCGCGGGCCGTGCCCTCATCGAGGTCCCGCGGGTAGGTGTAGGTCTCCCCGGCCGCCACGATGGCGCGGAGGAAGGGCCAGATGGCGGGCCAGTCGCCCGCGGTCGCCTCACGAATCAGCATGGCCACAGCATCCCGCGGACCCAGCGGGCCCGCCACCGGATTTCACCGCGGCCCCGAACGGCGATACGGGACGCGCCAGCTCAGGACGACGCCGGGCTCAAGGGCGGCGCCGGGGCTCAAACGCGGCGACATGCGAATCCGGAGGTGAGGAATCGGAAACTCAGAGACGCACCGGCATCACGCGGGCCGGAAGACCGGGACGGCAATCCCCCCGCCCACACCCTCACCTTCGCCTCCACCCTCACCATCACCCTGCCCCTGACCCAGTCCCTCGCGACGGAAGTGCACCGCAAGCGGCATACCGATCCGCAGTTCCGACTCCGGGCAGTCGGTGATCTCGGTCATCATCCGGGGGCCTTCGACGAGATCGACCACGGCCGCGACGTACGGAACCCGCTCGCCGAACGGCGGGAGATCGTTACGGTGCACCACGGACCAGGTATAGAGAGTGGCGCGTCCGGCGGCCGGCACCCAGCCGACGTCCTCGCTCCAGCAGTACGGGCAGAACTCACGCGGGTAGTGATGCGCCGCCCCGCACCCCTCCGCCCGGCAGCGACGCAGCAGCAGCTGCCCCTCAGCCGCCGCGTCCCAGTACGGCCTGGTGAAGGCATCCACCTCCGGCAGATCAAAACGCACCGCACTTCGCGCCGCACTCCGCACCCCACGCGGCGCAGCGCCCTGCGCCCCTCTCGTCCCGGCAGCACCGGCAGTCCCAGCTGTCCCGGCCATCACGCGACACCCCCACCCGTTCCACCCTCACCGAACCTGACGGTACGTCAGTTCAGCCGATACGGAACTCGGCGCGCAAGGGGACCGGCGCAATCCACCACCACCCCGGAACCCGAGACCGGCGGTCACGGCCACGCCACCCCCTCGGCGCAGACCGCGACCGTGCGGGTTGCGTGCCCCGCACTCACCGGCCGAGGCGGAGCCCCCGACGATCGACGGAGTACATCGCCTGGGGCGCGTCGAACTCCACGAAGCTGTCGATATGACACATGCCGATGGATTCCAGGAGGCGACACGAGCGGGCGTTGGCCTCCTGCGTGACCGCGATGACCGACGGGCTGTCCGAGGGGACATTCACGAGGGCCCAGTCAACTACGGCGGCCACGGCTTCACGGGCGTATCCCTGCCCCCAGTATTCGGGCAGGAACCCATAGGACACCTCCCGCTGGTCGTCGAACCGGGACGCCGAATCGATCACCACGGAGCCGACGACGGTCGCGCCCTCCCGCATGGTCACCGCGAACAGGTTGGGCCGGTGAGCGAAATGCTGCTGGTAAAGACAGAGCTCCTGTTCGGCTACCGGACCGCCGAGGAAGCGCCGGACCTCGGGGTCCGTCCAGAGTCGCGTGAACTCCTTCACGTCGGTGGGCTCAGCGGGACGCAGCAAGAGCCTGGACGTGCCGAGGGTGGTGGGCCAGGAGTTCGCGGCAGGCGTGGAAGACATGACCTGAGCATCGCAGCACAGGACGCACCCGCACCCGCACCCGCACCCGCAAGCTTTACCGTGCACACCCATTCCTGACGCGGCGTCAGTTCAGTAATCTGACTGTGCGTCAGTTGATAAGAACGAGAGGCCTCACACAGGAGCGGGCGTCTGCGATGCTTGGATCGACTCACGGCACCCTCACCACTCACTCCCGGCCGGCCCGCGTCATGGCCTGTGGGGAGCAACCACGACACACCGTCCACGGCATCAGTGAACCGCACCCCGGCGACGGCGGACAGGGCGCCGGGGTGGTCGACCGCGATGTCAGCGGGCGCCCGTTGCACGCCCCGGCGCCCGACCTGGACCGGTTCTTCCGGCCCGAGTCCGTGGCCGTGATCGGCGCCTCGGACAGCGAGGGCCGGCCCAACACGGGGATCACCCGCCAGCTGATCGCCTGGGCGGAGCGTGTCGGTGCCCGGCTCCACCTCGTCAATCCGGGACGCGTCCAGGTCTTCGGGCGGCCTTGCCACGCAGCCGTCGCCGAACTGCCGGAGACCGTCGACCTCGCCGTACTCCTCGTCGGTGACCCCCTTCCGGTCATCGAACAACTCGGGGCGGCCAAAGTGAAGTTCGCCGTGGCCTTCGCCTCCGGATTCGCCGAGACCGGCGAGCGCGGCGCGGCCGCCCAGGCCCGGCTGGCCGAGGTCGTCGAGCGCTCCGGTCTGCGGCTGCTCGGGCCGAACACCAACCTCAACGCCTTCGAGCGGTTCCGCGAGGACCTGGACGGCCCGGCGATCGCCCTGATCACACAGTCAGGCCACCAGGGCCGTCCCGTCTTCAGCCTTCAGGAACTGGGCATCCGCCTCTCGCACTGGGCCCCCACCGGCAACGAGGCCGATCTGGAGACCGCCGACTTCCTCTCCTACTTCGCCACCCGCCCCGAGGTGGGCGCCATCGCCGCGTATGTGGAAGGCCTCAAGGACGGCCGCAGTTTCCTGCTGGCCGCCGACCGCGCCGCCCGCCACCGGGTGCCCGTCGTCGCCGTCAAGGTCGGACGTACCGAGACCGGCGCCCGGACGGCCCTCTCGCACACCGGCAAGCTCACCGGCGCCGACAGTGTCGTGGACGCGGCGATGCGGCAGTTCGGCGTCATCCGGGTGGACGGGCTCGACGAGCTGCAGGACACCGCGGCGCTGCTGGCCCGCGCCAAGAAGCCCACCGCGGAGGGCGTGGCCGTCTATTCGATCTCCGGGGGCACCGGCGCCCACTTCTCCGACCTGGCGACGGGCGCGGGGCTGTCGCTGCCCACCCTCGGTGACGCCAAGCAGGCCGAGCTGCACCAGTGGATACCGGACTACCTGAGCGTCGCCAATCCGATCGACAACGGCGGGCACCCGGTCGGCGACTGGCGCGGCCGCAAGATCATCGATGCGATCCTGGCCGACCCGTCCATCGGCGTGCTGATCTGCCCGATCACCGGCCCCTTCCCGCCCATGAGCGACAAGCTCGCCCAGGATCTGGTGGACGCGGCGGAGCAGACCGACAAGCTGGTGTGTGTGGTGTGGGGCTCGCCGGTCGGCACCGAGGACGCCTATCGCAGCACCCTCCTCGGCTCCTCTCGGGTGGCGACCTTCCGCACCTTCGCCAACTGCATCACCGCCGTCCGCGCCTATCTGGACCACCACCGCTTCACGGCCGGCTACCGCTCCCCCTTCGAGGACGCCCCCCGCATACCGTCCCCGTCCGCGCGCAAGGCACAGGCCCTGATGCGCCCGGGCGAACCGCTCAGCGAGCACGCGGCCAAGCAGTTGCTGCGCGCCTACGGCATCCGGGTCCCGCGCGAACAGCTGGTGACCAGCGCGGCGGCGGCCGTACGGTCGGCGAGCCTGGTCGGCTACCCCGTGGTGATGAAGGCTTCCGGGCCGCAGCTGGCGCACAAGACCGAACTCGGCCTGGTCAAGGTCGCACTGACCTCGGCCAGCCAGGTCAGGGACGCGTACCGCGAGCTGACCGACATCGCCCGCTACGAGGACATCCCGCTGGACGGCGTGCTGGTCTGCCAGATGATCGAGCGGGGCGTCGAGACGGTCGTCGGCATCACCCACGACAGCCTCTTCGGGCCGACGGTCACGGTCGGCCTCGGCGGGGTGCTCGTGGAGGTCCTGCAGGACGTGGCGGTGGGCATCCCGCCCTTCGGTGAGGACCAGGCGCGCGCGATGCTCGGCGAGCTGCGCGGCCGCGCCCTCCTGGACGGTGTACGCGGCGCACCGCCCGCGGATCTCGATGCGCTGGTCGAGGTCGTGCTCAGGGTGCAGCGGATGGCGCTCGAACTCGACGGTCAGCTGGCGGAGTTGGACATCAATCCGCTGGTGGTCCTGCCCCGCGGGGAGGGCGCCGTGGCCCTCGACGCGCTGGCCATCTGTCCCTGACCTCCCACGCAACCGCAAGCGCAACCGCGGGCGCCAGCACATGCGCAGGCGCAGGCGCACGGACAACTGCCGCTGCCGCCGCGCCCCCACCCACAAACGCACCCGCCGCACCGCGCCCCGCCGTCCCCACCACGACCGCACCCTTGGGAGCCGTTCCCCCATGACGCCCTCACCGTCCCCCGCTTCCGTTCCCCCCGCCGACGGCACCGCCCGTGTCGATCCCCCCGACCGCGCGGACCCCGTCGATTCATTGATACTCCACGCCACTGACAGCGGCGTCTCGTGGATCACCCTCAACCGGCCGGAGGCGATGAACGCCCTCACCCGCGAGCAGCGCGAACACCTCAT
Source organism: Streptomyces lydicus (assembly GCF_004125265.1). Lineage (GTDB taxonomy): Bacteria > Actinomycetota > Actinomycetes > Streptomycetales > Streptomycetaceae > Streptomyces > Streptomyces lydicus_C. The sequence goes on along the minus strand of NZ_RDTE01000003.1, from coordinate 5,231,583 downwards.
CGCACGGCTCGCCGAGGCCTCCGCCGACCCGGACGTACGGGCCGTGGTCCTCACCGCGACCGGCCGGGGCTTCTGCGCGGGTGCCGATCTCCGGGGATCGCCGTCGTCGGGCGAACGGGTCGCCGGCGATGTCGCCCGGATGATCCGCGACGGCGCCCAGCGGCTCATCGCGGCGGTGCTGGACTGCGAGAAGCCGGTCATCGCCGCCGTCAACGGCACCGCGGCCGGGCTCGGCGCCCACCTCGCGCTCGCCTGCGATCTGGTGCTGGCTGCCGAATCGGCGTCCTTCATCGAGGTGTTCGTACGCCGCGGCCTGGTCCCGGACGGCGGCGGCGCCTACCTCCTGCCCCGGCTGATCGGCCCGCAGCGCGCCAAGGAGCTGATGTTCTTCGGCGACGCCGTACCGGCCGCCGAGGCCGCCCGGCTGGGGCTGGTCAACCGCGTGGTCCCGGACCGCGAGCTGGCGAAGACGGCCCGGGAGTGGGCCCAGCGGCTGGCGGCGGGCCCGACCCGGGCACTGGCCCTGACCAAACAGCTGGTCAACGCCTCGCTCGACGCCGACCGGGCCGCGGCCTTCGCCGCCGAGGCCACCGCCCAGGAGATCAATATGACGACGGCGGACGCACAGGAGGGGGTCGCCTCCTTCGTACAGCGACGCCACCCGGCCTACCGGGGACGGTGACCCGAGCCGGGTCGGCACAACAGAGCGGAAGCCCCGAGCCGAACACCCCCGGAGCTGAAACACCCCCGGAGCTGAAACACCCGAGCCGCACGCGCCAGGAGAGCCGAGCCGGCCCCACCGGGGCGGGAAGCCGCGAACCCGCCACGCAGGGACGAAGCCCGAACCCGTCACGCAGAGACCGAAGCCCCGAACCCGAGGCGCGGAAGACCACCTACTCCTGCCCCGCCGGACACTCCGGCACCTCACGGGTGTTCCGTGTCCGCACCCCCGGCAGCCACCCCCGCACCCCCTGCCCGCTGGTGACCAGATACCAGCGGGTGGAGGTGACGCCCGCTTCGTCGCGGACCATCCGGCCGTCGGTCACCACACAGTGCGCGGCCAGGTCATCGCCGTGCCAGACCCGGCCGGCGGAGTTGCCGCGCGCGGCGTACTCGGCGCGCGGGTCCCTGGCCAGCCGTAGGGCGCACTCCAGGGAGCGGCCCGTACGGCAGGCCTGTTCACTGTTGTAGACCGTGATCTTCACCGTCGGGGGCGGGCCGGCCGGCCGGAGCGTGACGGGTTCGGGACGCACCAGCCACCACACCCCCAGCGCCACCACGGCCACCGCCGCCACCACGAGCGCGACCGCGTACGGCCGTCTCCGGGGCAGTGCGACCACGGCGGGGGCCGGCGCGGCGCCGGAGGCCCTGACGCGGTCCCACAGGCCGGGCGGTGTCTCGATCTGTTCGTCCGCGAGCCGCAGCCGCGCCCGCAGCAGCGCCTCGGCGTCATCGTCCCCGGCGCCGCCGCCCCGGCCGCCGCCGAAGTCCCGGCCGCCGCCCGCTGAGCCCGCACCGCCGTCGTACCGTGGCCCCACACCCACCGCGCCGCTCACCTCCCCGCCTGCCCGTGCTCCGATGCCACGAGGTAGGCGCGCAGCCTGTCCAGCGCACGGGCGCGATGGCGGGCGGCGGTACCACGGTGCACCTTCATGATCTTCGCGGCCTGGTCGAGGGTGTAGCCATCGAGGTCGACCAGGATGACGATCCCGGCCTGCCGGTGTGACAGCTTCCCCAGCAGCCGCACCGCTTCGATCTCGGCCTGCCGCTGCTCCACCCCGCCGTCCCAGCCGCCGCCCACCCCGCCGACCCCCGCACCGGCGCCACCGCCCGCCCGGCCCGTACCGGATTCCTCGACCCCGTCCATCGCGTCGACCAGCACCTGGCGCCGGTCCTTGCGATAGGCGTCCCGGGCCACGTTGAGTACGGCGGTGAAGGCGTAGGCGTACGGCTCCGGATGGGCGAGGAAGCGCTGTGGACGGGCGGCGAGTTTGAGGTAGGCCTCATGCACCACGTCCTCCGCGGACTGTCTCGATCCGGCCAGCATCACCGCCCTCCGGTAGAGCCGGGGCAACAGCCCGCAGAAGACCTCGTCGAAGGTGGGTGGTGACGCGGCGGACGAAGCTGACGACGGTGTCCCATCGGCCATGTACCGGAACTCTCCCCCGTGTTCGGCTACGGACGCGGCCGAGGCGGACGCTGCCCGTGCGGTCGACACGCAATCAGGAATCTGCCCCTCAATCTCCCGCGATTCCTCCGAGACCGGCCCCGATCGCCCGGCAAACCACACGTGCGGGTGGCCGCCGCCCCGCACACCTTCACATCTGATGAACCATCAGATTCAATGAAGGCATGATGGGACACGCTGCAATGGCGGCCACGGCCGTGCGGTACCTGCGCTCCGTCGGCGCGCCCACCACGGCCGCCGCACCGGCCGGCGCACCCACCGGGCCACGCCCGCGCCCCGCACTGCGCGCCGTACGCGACGACGAGCGCGCCCCCTTGGACCCGGCCGCATTCCGCTCCGTCCTCGGGCACTTCGCCAGCGGCGTCACGGTCATCACCTCCCCCGGCGAGCCGGGACCGGCCGGTTTCGCCTGCCAGTCCTTCGCCTCGCTCTCCCTCGACCCGCCACTGGTGACGTTCATGGTGGCGCGCACGTCGACCACCTGGCCGCGGATCGCCCGCGCCGGGGTCTTCTGCGTCAACATCCTCGGCGCCGCACAGGGCGAACTGTGCCGGGCGTTCGCGGTCAGCGGCGGCGACAAGTTCGCCGGGGTCGGCTACGGGGCCGCCCCCGCGACCGGCTCGCCCCGGCTGGCGGACGTCCCCGCCTGGATCGACTGCACGATCCAGGCCGTGCACACCGGCGGCGACCACCTGATCGTGGTCGGCCGCGTCGAAGCCCTCGGCACGGACCCGGCCACCACCGAGGACGGCCCGCTGCTCTTCCACCGGGGCGCCTTCAGGCAGCTCCGCGGGTGAGCACGGCCGGTGCGGTGGCGTACTGAAGCGGCGGTGGGCGGCGGGTACATGGGGTCCCACCATCCGCCCGCAGTGAACACCGGCCCCACCGGGCTCGCCGGTCACTACCGTCCGGCCTCATGTCGACGATCACCACGCGCACGGTCACCTACCCGGCCGACGCCCTCACGATGACCGGGCACCTCGCGCTCCCCACCGGTGCCGGCCGCCGGCCCGCGGTCCTGATCGGACCCGAGGGGACGGGGCTCAGCGACGTCGAGCGCCGCCGGGCCGATGCCCTGGCCGAGCTGGGATACGTGGCGCTGGCCTTCGACCTCCACGGCGGGCGCTATCTGGGCGACCCCGAGGAGATGCTGGCCCGTTGCATGCCGCTGCTCGCCGACCCCGACCGGATGCGGGGCATCGGCCACGCGGCGCTCGACGTGTTGCGTGCCGAACCGCGGGCCGACCCCGACCGGATCGCCGCCGTCGGCTACGGCACCGGGGGTGCGATCGCGCTGGAACTCGGGCGCCACGGCGTCAACCTGCGTGCGATCGGGACGGTCAACGCACTGACCACGGGCCGGCCGGGCGAGGCGGCGCGCATCCGCTGCCCGGTGTGGGCCGGGGTCGGGTCGGAAGACCCGATCATGCCGCCCGCGCAACGGGACGCGTTCACCGCCGAGATGCAGGCCGCGGGCGTCGACTGGCGCCTCGCGGTCTACGGCGGAGCCCTGCACGCCTTCCACCACCCACCGGTCGGCCACACCACGCGCCCCGGCGTCGGCTACCATCCACAGCACGCGCAGCGGGCCTGGCGCGACATCGTCGCCCTGCTCGCCGAGTGCCTGCCCGTAACGGAGTGATCCGCCAGAGGCCAGAGTTCCTCAGGACCGGGCCGGAGCCCGCCGGCGCACCTCACCCGAAGGTCAGCACCGCCCGCGCCACCCGCCCGTGATGGGCGTCGTCCGCCGCCTTCGCGAAGTCCTCCACCGGATAGGTCTTCGTCACCAACTCGTCGAGCAGCAGCCGTCCTTCGCGGTAGAGCCGGGCGTAGAGCGCGATGTCGCGCTGCGGGCGGGCCGACCCGTAGCGGCAGCCCAGGATCGACTTGTCGAGATACATCGACGACACCCGGAACGAGGCCTCCGCGGTGGCCGGCGGCACCCCGAGCAGCACCGCCTGGCCGTGCCGGTCCAGCAGGTCGACGGCCTGCCGGATCAGCCGGGTGCTGCCCACGCATTCGAAGGCATGGTCGGCGCCGGTCGGCAGGATCTCCTTCACCGCCTTGACGCCGTCCAACGCCGCCGACGCGTCGATGAAGTGGGTCGCCCCGAACTGCCGCGCCACCGCCTCCTTCGCGGGGTTGGCGTCCACCGCCACGATCACCGACGCCCCGGCGATCCGCGCCCCCTGGAGGACGTTGAGGCCGATACCGCCGGCCCCGATCACCACGACCGAGTCGCCCCGGTCCACCCTCGCCCGGTTGAGCACCGCCCCGACCCCGGTCAGCACCCCGCACCCGATCAGCGCGGCCGACGTCAGCGGAATATCCTCGGCGATCTTCACCGCCTGCACCGCCTTGACGACCGTACGCTCCGCGAACGCCGAGTTCGACGCGAAGCTGAACAGCTCGGATTCGCCCCGGCGGAACGGCTTCTGGGGCATTCCGATCGCCTTCCGGCACATCGTCGGCCGCCCCCGGTCGCACTCCGCGCACGCCCCGCAGTTGGCCAGCGTCGACAGCGCGACATGATCGCCGGGCACCACATGGCCGACGCCCGCGCCCACGGCCTCGACCACCCCCGCCCCCTCGTGCCCCAGCACCACCGGCACCGGGAACGGAATGGTCCCGTCGACCACCGACAGGTCGCTGTGGCACAGCCCCGCGGCCCGGATACCGACCAGCACCTCGCCCGGTCCCGGCTCCCGCACCTCCAGGTCGTCCACGACCCGGGGCTGCTCGCCGTCGAACACGACACCTCTCACATCCGCTCCACTCTGGGCAGGCCGAGCACCCGCTCGGCGATGATGTTCCGCTGGATCTCGTCCGAGCCGCCGTAGAGGGTGTCGGCCCGGGTGAACAGGAACAGCCGCTGCAGCGCGTCGAGTTCGTACGGCGCCTGCGCGGTCCAGTCGGCGGGTCCCAGCGCCGCGGCGGCCCCGCGCACCCGCATCGCCAGCTCCCCGAGCCGCTGGTGCCAGCCGCCCCAGAGCAGCTTCGCCACACTCGGCGCACCGGCGTCCCCGGCCGCTCCCAGGGTCCGCAGCGCGTTCCACCGCATGACCTTCAGCTCGGCCCACTGACGGACGAGCTGGTCACGCAGCACCGGGTCCCGCAGCGCACCGCAGCGCAGCGCCTCCCCGACGACCTCGGCCAGCTCCGCCGCGAACCCGATCTGCTGGACGAGGGTGGACACCCCGCGCTCGCGCGCGAGCAGCCCCATGGCCACCCGCCAGCCCGCGCCCTCCCCGCCCACCACCTGCCCGGCCACCGCCCCGTCGAAGAACACCTCGTTGAACTCCGCCGTCCCCGACATCTGCCGGATCGGCCGCACCTCGATGCGTCCCGGCTGATCCATCGCCACCAGCAGGAACGAGAGCCCACGATGGCGCCGCTCGGCCGGATCCGTCCGCGCCAGCACAAAGCACCAGTCGGCCTCCCCGGCCAGCGACGTCCAGATCTTCTGCCCGCTGACGCGATAGCCGGCACCGTCCCGGACCGCCACCGTCCGCAGCCCCGCCAGATCCGACCCCGCGTCCGGCTCGCTGTAGCCCTGGCACCACAGCTCCTCCCCCCGGGCGATGGCCGGCAGAAACCGCCGCCGCTGCGCCTCATCCCCGTACACGAGCAGCGTCGGCGCCAGCAGGTTCTCCCCGATGTGCCCCACCCGCCCCGGCGCCCTGGCCCGCGCATACTCCTCGGCCCACACCACCTGCTGGGTCAGGCTCGCCGTACGGTTCCCATACGCCCCCTCAGCCCCCTCCCACCCGAGCCCGATCCACCCACCAGCCCCCAACTCCCGCTCCCACGCCCGCCGTCCCTCGGCCCCCTCGTGCTCACTCCCCGGCCCCCCACACCCCGCCAACGCGGCGTACTCACCGACGAGATGCCCCCCAAGCCACTCACGAGCCTCCGCCCGAAACCCCTCGTCCCCACTCCCGAACTCAAAGTCCACCAAAACCTCCCACGCCCGCCCCCACCACGATCACTTATCCATCCACGGGAGGGGACGGGCCGGAGGGGCCTGGTGTGGGGACGTAAAGCGAAGCAGTCCACACACCAGGCCCCGGAGGACCGTCACCGCACCCACAGCCCCGCGCAGCGGACCCGGCCCGCCGCAGGCGCAACGGCGACAAACCCCCACGGCGGGAAAGCCAAAAACGGCCCGAGCAAAGCGCAGCGAACCCGCGCAGCGACCCCGCGCAGCGGACCCGCCCGCCGCAGGCGAAACGGCGGGCGCACCGCGGCAGCGGGCGGAAAACGGCGACAAACCCCCACGGCGGGAAAGCCAAAAACGCAGGGAAGACCTACGCGTTCGGCCGCCCCTCCGCTTCCGCCGCCCTCGCCATCTCCGAAAGCTGCGCCAGCATCGGCATGGGGTCCGCCCCGACCGACCCCGGCAGCACCTCCGCCACCCGCTCCGGGGTCCAGCCGCCCCCGTCGGCGTACACGGAGCGAAGCTCCCTCGGCTGGGCCCACACGGCGATCTTGGGACCGGCGACCGTGTACACCTGGCCGGTGACCTCCCTGGCCCGGTCGCTCAGCAGATAGACGACCAGCGCCGCCACATCCTCCGGTTCGCCGATCTCCGTCAGCTTCATCGGTACGTTCGCCGACATCCGCGTCCGCGCCACCGGAGCCACCGCATTGGCCGTCACCCCGTATTTGTGCAGCCCCAGCGCGGCGCTCCGCACCAGCGAGATGATTCCGCCCTTCGCGGACGCGTAGTTGGCCTGGGACACCGAGCCCTGGTGGTTCCCGCTGGTGAAGCCCACCAGGGTGCCCGAACCTTGCCGGCGCATGACGGCCGACGCCGCCCGGAAGACCGTGAACGTCCCCTTCAGGTGGGTGGCGACCACCGGGTCCCACTCCTCCTCGGACATGTTGAAGAGCATCCGTTCCCGCAGGATCCCGGCCACGCACACCACGCCGTCGATCCGTCCGTACTGCGCCAGCGCGGTGTCCACGATCCGCTGCCCGCCGGCCATGGTCGACACGTCGTCGGCCACCGCGACCGCCACGCCCCCGGCGGCCTCGATCTCCTTCACCACCGATTCGGCGACCTCGCTGCTGGGGCCGGCGCCGTCGATGGAAACGCCGTAGTCGTTGACGATCACCTTGGCGCCCTGGTCCGCGCAGGCGAGTGCCACCGCCCGGCCGATACCGCGGCCCGCCCCCGTTACGGCGATCACTTTGCCGGCCAAGAAGTTCCCCATGCCGTGACCCTTCCCGCAGTTTCTGACGGACCGTTAGATTTTTGAGCAGACACCGGACGAACACAAGACCCGGGGCGTACCGATCCCGGCCATCCCGAGGAGGGCCCATGCCCCTGCCGCGCGAGTTCCACGACATCGCCAAACGCGTGAACAACTGGGGGCGTTGGGGGGCGGACGACGAGATCGGCACCCTCAACCTGATCACCGACCGGGTCGTACGGGAGGCCGCCGCCGGCATCCGCAGCGGCCGCCGCATCCCGCTCGCCCTCCCGCTCCGACAGGACGGCGTACAGACCGGGGTGATCCCCGGCCGGGTCAATCCGCTGCACACCATGACCGCCGTCAACCAGGAGATCTTCGGCCCCGGCACGGTCGCGACGACGGACGACGTGGTCACGATGGGCCTCCAGGCCGCCACCCATTGGGACGGCCTCGCCCATGTCTCGCACTCCGGACGGCTCTACAACAACCGCCCCGCCGACTCGGTCACCGCCCACCACGGCGCCACCTGCCTCGGCGTGGAGAAGGCCACCCCGATCGTCTCCCGCGGCGTCCTCCTGGACGTGGCCCGTGCCCACGGCACCGGGCAACTGCCCGGCGATCACGCCGTCACACCGGAAGACCTGGACGCCGCCGAGGAGCAGGCCGGGACGGCGGTACGGGCCGGCGATATCGTCCTCGTACGGACCGGGCAGCTGCGGCACTACCTGGCCGGCGACCGGCAGGCCTACGCGTTCCCGTCACCCGGGCTGTCGTTGCGCACCCCGGAGTGGTTCCACGCGCGCGATGTCGCGGCGGTCGCCAACGACACCCTGACCTTCGAGATCTTCCCGCCGGAGATCGAGGACCTGTGGATGCCGGTCCATGCGCTCGATCTCGTCGAGATGGGCATGCCGCAGGGCCAGAACTGGAATCTGGAGGAGCTGGCGACGGCCTGCGCGGAGGCGGGACGCTGGACGTTCCTGCTGTCCGCGGTGGCCGAACCGTTCGTCGGAGGCTCCGGGGCACCGGTCGCACCCGTGGCGATCCTCTGACCGGCCTTTGGTGATCTTCCGGCCCGGCCGGGACGCTCGGGCATTCCTCAATCCCCTGACCGGGCCGGGCCGGGCCGCCGACGCTGACGGCCGGCGGCCCGACGGCGCCCGGCCGGCCAGGGGCGGTGCGCTCGCGCGCGCCCCGAGCACGGCGCCGCGGACCGCCCCCTTCCCGCTGTCACGGGGGCCTGCCGGGCCGCGATCCGCACTCGCCAAGGCCCTGGACCACAAGCCCGGCCCCCCACGACCTCGGCGTCCCCTCGCGGCGCATCGCTTCACCCAAGGGTGATCAACCGGCCACGCCACGTCAACACCCGGTCCGGACTGGCTCGGTTACGCCCGTTTCGCCACGCCTGCCGCACTTGCCACACCCGCCACACCTGCCGCGTCCACCGGCAAAACGCCGCCTCGATACCGCCCGCAGGCAGCTGGAGCGGTGCGGTCAGACCTGGTGCGTCACGGCGCGCGGCGTTGCGCGAGAGGCTTCATAGGCCCCCAGGTCGGACCCTGACGCCAGCAGCAGCGGCTGTCCGCGGTCCACCTCGCACCAGATCCGCTTGCCGCCGCCCTCCTGCTGCCACCCCCAGCGGTCGGCCAGGCCGTCGACCAGTTCCAGGCCGCGGCCGTTGGTGTCGTCGCCGTCGGCGTGCCGCTGGCGTGGCGGGCGGGCGCTGGCGTCCGCCACTTCGACCCGGACCGTCCCGACCACGGCGCCCGACCCGGAGAAACACATCCGCAGCTCGGCCGCCGCGCCGGTGTGCACCACGGCGTTGGTGACGAGCTCGGAGATCAAAAGGATCAGCGTCTCCGCAAGTGGCTCATCGGCTCCTATGCCGGAACCCACGAGCCGCGACCTGGCCCACCGCCGGGCCCTCCCCACCTCCGCGGGGTCGGGCCGTACGTCCAACTGAACCTGAAGCACCTGCACCGCTCACACCATCCGAACCGGCGGAAACATCGCCTCGCGCCTCCACGGAGTCACGGTGCGTGACCCCGGTGGAGCACAGCATGGTTGACGTTGAGTCACCCCAACAAGCGCTTCGGGCATATTCCAGCGCAAGGGAGTATGCATCCTGCATACTGTGCGACGCACTTTGCGGGGAGTCGAACAAGGGGGGCGATCGGGCCCCGCCCAAGGGCGAGCGGCGCGCAGTCCGTACCCCGGAGCCGTCTTTCCGACGACACCGGGCCCGTTGCGCCACAGAACCACTCGCACCCCACGGAGGGTACCCGAGCCGAGCGCCGACTCCCCCCTGTGACGAGTCACGCCTAGGACACAACCCGATATCGACCCTCTGTGACCATTTCTGCAGAGTGAGTCCGACATATCGCATACGCGGTGTCACGACCTGACATCGCCGGGCCTCACACACCACCGCGCGCCCCCTTGCACCACCAAGCACCACCAATCGCCGCCAAGCACCGACCCCGCACCCCTCACCCCGCCACCGTCAGCCGATCAAGCCCGCCGCCAGCAGCTCTTCCGTCTCGCCCGCCACTTCCCAGCGCTCGGCCCGCAACCAGGCCCGCTTGAGATGCAGATGGACATCGGCCTCCCAGGTGAAGCCCATTCCGCCGTGGACCTGCAGGCAGTCCCGCGCGTTATCCACCGCGGCCTCGTCGGCCAGCAGCTTCGCGGCCGCGATATCGAGAACACGCTCCGTGACCGCTGCCGCATACACCGCACTTCGGGCGATTTCCGCCCGTACCAGCATCTGCGCGCACAGATGCTTGACCGCCTGGAACGAGCCGATGGCCACACCGAACTGCTCGCGCTCGCGGGCGTACCCCACCGCCATCTCGACGGTGCGGGCCGCACTGCCCAGTTGCTGGGCGGCGGTGAGCAGCGCGGCCTCGCGGCAGAGCCGGGGAACGTCCAGGGCCAGGGGCGCGGTGCGCGGCAGATCCAGGACGCGGGCGAGCGGGGTCAGGGGATCGATGGAGGCGAACGGGGCGCAGACCACCCGGTCCGGCACGCTCCGGTAGGCGCCGCCCGTGCGCCCGTACGCGCCCCTGGGCTCCCCCCGGACTTCCCCCCTGACCTCACCCCGAACCTCGCCCCCGGGCCCGCCGATCCCGCGCCCCACGCCCCCCTCCACCAAGATCAACTCATCACACTCCCCCGAGTGTTCCCACAGCACCGGATCCCGGTCCGCCTCGCAGAGCCCGACGATCTTCTCGCCGGCCGCGACCCCGTCCACCACCCCGGCCAGCAGGTGGCACGCCACCAGCGGCCCGGGCAGCAGCGCGCGTCCGGCCTCCTCGAAGACCAGCACCGCTTCCGGCAGTCCGAGCCCCACCCCGCCGGCCTCCTCCGGCAGCCGCAGCGCAAAGAACCCGGCCGCGCCCAGCTCGCGCCACAGCGCCCGGTCCAGCGCCGGTTCCTCCACCGCGGCCCGCAGCCGCTCCCGGCCGAACCGTCCGGCCAGCAGCTCGCGGGTGCCGTCCCGCAACGCCCGCTGATCTTCGGTGAGTTGGAAGTCCACGGCCCGCTCACCGCCCCTTCGGCAGGCCGAGGATCCGCTCGGCGACGATGTTCTGCTGGATCTGCGAGGTGCCGGCCGCGATGGTGTACGAGAGGGAGGAGAGCCGGTCGGCGGCCCACTCGTGGTCCGCGTCCAGCGCGCCGGCCCCGAGCACCTGGGCCGCCGTGTCGTACAGCTCCTGACGGACGTGCGAATAGCGGAGCTTGAAGACCGAGCCGCCGATTCCCGGCACACCACCGCCGCTCCCCCGCCGTCCGGCGCCCGGCGGACCCGCCATCGCCTCGCTGACATTCCACTGGATCAGCCGCCACAGCGCGGCGAACTCCGCATGCAGCCGGCCCAGCCTGCGGCGCAGCACGGCGTCGTCCCAGCGGCCGTTGGCACGCGCGGCCCTGGCCAGCGCGCCGAGCACCCGGCGGCAGGCCACCACCTCGCCGACGAAGGCGGTGCCGCGCTCGAAGGACAGCGTCACCATCGTCACCCGCCAGCCGTCGTTCTCCGCGCCGACGCGGTTGCCGACCGGCACCCGCACCTCGTCGAGGAACATCTCGGCGAACTCCGTCGAACCGGCCAGGGTGCGCAGCGGCCGGACCGTCACGCCCGGTGCGTCCATGGGCATCGCCAGCCAGCTGATGCCGTGGTGCCGGGGCGCGGCCGGGTCGGTGCGGACGAGGAGTTCGCACCAGTCGGCGACCTCGGCGTGCGAGGTCCAGATCTTGGCGCCGCTGACGACATAGCTGTCCCCGTCGCGTACGGCCCTGGTCCGCAGGGCGGCGAGGTCGGAACCGGCGTCCGGTTCACTGAAGCCCTGGCACCAGATCTCGTCGCCGCGCAGGATCGGCGGCAGCCAGCGGGCGCGCTGTGCCGCGCTGCCCTCGACGGCGAGGGTCGGCCCCGCGTGCAGCAGTCCGACGAAGTTCGCGCCGACGTAGGGCGCCCCGGCACGCTCGGTCTCCTCCAGGAAGATCAGGTGCTGGGTGGGCGTGGCGCCCTGCCCGCCGGCATCCAGCGGCCAGTGCAGGCCCGCGTATCCGGCGTCGTACAGCATCCGCTGCCAGGTGGTGTCATAGGCCCGCCGGCCCGGCCAGTCGGCCGCGGCGGGTTTCTCGGGGAGCCGCGGCAGCACCTCGCCGAGCCAGGTGCGCAGCCTGGCCCGGAAGTCTTCCTCTTCCGGTGTGTAGGTGAGATCCATGGGGACTACCCGCGGAAGAAGCGGCAGAGGGGGCGCCGGCCGGGCGGACCGCCGTCGACGGAAGCGCAGTAGGCGGCGGAAGTGCGGGAGCCGGCGGGAGTACGGGCGGCGGGAGCGCAGAAGGCGGCGGGCGGTTCGGGAACCGGCTCGCGCAGCCCGCCGCGCGGCAGCTCCATCACGTTCCCCATCGTTGTCCCCTCACCGAGATTCTGATGGACCGTCAGAAAAAGGCTAGCCCCGTCCCCGCCGGACCGGCAAGGCGTCGGCCTCCACCCAAGGCGCCCGAAGAGGAGTCGCGGGAGCGGTCCGGGGCGGCGCGGGTGCGGTTCGGGGCGGCGGGGCTGCAGGGCGACAGGGCGACTCCTGCGCGCAGGAGTGATTCCATGACCGCGAACACGCCTCCCGCCCCCTCCGTCCACCGCCGCGCGCTGATCACCTGGCTGGCCGTCTACCCGACCATCACCGTCGCCCTGGGGCTGCTCGGTCCTGCCACCGCCCACCTGCCGCTGCTGCTGCGCACGCTGATCCTCACCGCGATCGTCGTCCCCACCGCCGCCTACGCCCTCGTCCCCGCGCTGATGAAGGCGAACACCGCCTTGTCCCGCCTCTCCCGATAACCCCGTGCCCCGCCCCTCCTCCCCTTCCTCCCTCTCCTTCCCCCTCCTCAAGTGCGCCGGGTGTCCGCCGCGGGCCCCTGCGGTCACCCGCTGTCCTCCTCACCCCCTACGGTCACCCCATGAATCACTCGCGACCCCGTATCGACACCGCCGCGCGCCGTGCCCGCCTCGGGCGTCGGCACCTGCTCGCGCCCGCGTACCGGGCGGGCCGTACCGAGGAGGTGGCCGATGCGGTCGTGGGGCTGCATGCCAGCGATCCGGCGACCGTCCATCTGGCGGCCTGCGCCCGGCTCGCCGCTCCGGACCCGGTCGAGGTGGAGCGCGCCCTGTACGACGAGGGGTCGCTGGTCCGGCTGCTGTGCATGCGCCGCACGCTCTTCGCGGTGGGCGCCGCGCTCGTGCCGGTCGTCGCCTCGTCCACCGCGACGACGATCGCCGCCAGGGAGCGGGCGGGGATGGTCAAGTGGCTCACCGAGGGCGCCCCGGGGTGGGACGAACGGCGGCTGGCCGATGTGGAGAGGAGGACGCTGGCCGCGCTGAGCGCACACGGCGAGGCGACCGCGGCCGAACTCGCCGCCGAGGTGCCCGACCTGCGCGACACCATCGTGAACTCCCCCGGCAAGCCGTACCAGGCCACGGTCGCCGTCTCCAGCCGGATTCTGCGGGTGCTGGCCGCCGAGGGCCGCATCCGGCGCGGGCGGCCGCGCGGCGGCTGGACCAGCAGCTCCTACCGCTGGCGGCCGGGCACCGCGTTCGCCGAGCTGCCCGCGCCGCCGGCTCCCGAGGCGCGCGCCGCCCTCGCCGGCCGCTGGCTCGCCTCGTACGGACCGGCGACCGTCGACGATCTCAAGTGGTGGACGGGCTGGACGCTCACCGCCACCCGGCAGGCGCTGGCCGCCGCGGGCGCCGTCGAGGTGGACCTGGACGACGGCACCTCGGGCGTCGCGCTGCCCGGTGACCTCGCGCCGGTCGCCGCGCCCGAGCCCTGGGCCGCCCTGCTGCCGGCCCTCGACCCCACCGCGATGGGCTGGAAGAACCGCGACTGGTACCTCGACCCGGCCCATGTACCGCAGCTCTTCGACCGCAGCGGCAACATCGGGCCGACGGTGTGGTGGTGCGGCCGGATCATCGGCGGCTGGGCCCGGCGCGCGGACGGCGAGATCGTCTGGCGGCTGCTGACGGACGGCGGGGGCACCTCCCTGCCCGGGCGCAGCCGAGGGCTCGGGGGAGGCGGCGAAGCCGCCGCGGCGGTGGCGGCCGAGGCGGCACGGCTGGCGGCCTGGCTCGGGGACGTCCGCGTCACCCCGCGCTTCCGGACTCCGCTGGAGCGGGAGTTGAGCAGGTGACGGGAGAAGAGGAGGCGGCACAGGTTGAGCGGGTGCCGGCCAACGGCCTCGCCGCCGGCCGGCCGCCTCAGCCCGGCCGGCCGCCTCAGCGCGGGCGACGGCCTCAGCGCGGCCGGTAGGCGCTCGTCGCCTGCTCGTACAGCTCGTCCACCTCGTGCCGACCGCTGTCCGGGCCGATGACGAGGACGAGGTGGTAGCGGCCGTTGTGGATCATCGCGAGGTTGCGCACATACACCTCGCGTCCGCTGCCGTCACGCCAGGAGAAGGTGCCCTCGGCCATCGCCGTCTTCCCGACGTCGATCCGCTGCAGACCGGAGGCCGAGGCCCAGCCGGAGGAGCGGTACGGCGCCAGCTCGGCTTCCTTGTTCTGCATATACGCCATCGGGTCGGTGCCGGAGTGTGCCGTCGTGTCACGGCCGGGCACCACCACCAGCTCGTAGTCCCCGCCGACGTACCGCACCTGGCCCCGGTCGTTCGCCCCGCGCCGCTGCCAGCCCTTGCGGACCGCGACCTGGAAGCCCGCGGGGTCGGTGCGGACCTCGAAGTCCTTGGCGACCCCCGTCGGCCCGGTGGCCGGCGGCGCGCCGGTGCCGGACGAGCCGCCGTCGCCCTTGTCCTTGTCCTTGTCCTTGGGCGGAGTGGGCGACGCGGGCGCCGAGCCCGAGGTGCCCGCGCGGTCCGCGCCTCCCCCACCGGTCTTGGCGTCCTCACCGGACTTGGGCAGGAACGCCATCGCATAGATGACCGCGCCGACGAGGAGGAGCAGGATCACGGTCAGCAGCAGCCGGCCGAGCGGGCGCGGCGCACGCGCCGGGCGCGCCTGCCGCGACGTGTCACCCAGACCACCCTGGCCAACGTGACCGACCTGACCGACCTGATCGACGTGGCCGACGTGGCCGACCTGATCGACGTTGCCGACGTGGCCGTCGTGGCCCACCTGGCCGACCTGGCCGACCTGGCCGAGCGTCTGCTGCTCGTACGGCTCCCCGTCCGCGGCCCCGTCGTACCCCCAGGGCTCGGACGGCTCGGCGCGCCGCTCCGCCCGGGTCTGCCGGGGCGGCCGGAGCGGCTTGGGCTGCTTCGGGGGACGGGGCGAACGGGGCGAACGGGGCGCCGCGGCGAGCGAGGCGGACCGCTCCGGGTCCGGCGCCGGAGGGACGGGCGGTGCGGCTACGGCGGCCGGCGTGCCGTCCGCCCCGGCGACGGCCGGTGCCGGCTGCGGCCGTGTCCACCGGGACGCCCGGGTCTTCTTGTGGCGCCCCTTGGGGACGAGTTCACCGCGACGCCGCACGATCGGCAGCCGCCGCGGATCGGTGCCCTGCGACGCCGGCATCGTCACCAGCCGGCTGCCGGCCTCCGGCTCCGGTGCGGTACGGATCAACGAGCGCAGCCAGCCGCTCAGCTCCTCGAAATCCGGGCGGTCGGCGGGATCCTGACGCAGCAGGGACTCGACGACGGGCCGCAGCGCCCCGCACTCCTCGGCGACCGCGGGCGGCTGCGAGCAGACCAGCTGCGCCAGTTCGGCGGCGCTGTCCTCGGGGAACGGCGGCTGCCCCTGCACACTGCGGTAGAGGAGCGCACCGAGCGCCCAGAGGTCGGTGGCCGGGCCGACCGGTGGCGCCAACTGCCAGTTCTCGTGGACCGGCCCGGCCTGCTCCGGTGCCCAGCGCTCGGTGACCGGGCCGATGACGGTCAGCCGCGTCTGCCGGGCCCGCTCGGCGGCGAGCCCGGCGGTGGGCCGGCCGTATGCGGAGGCGGTGGCGGTGGCAGTACCAGCGGCGCCGTCAGCCGGGGGCTTGGTCAGCGACGTCGAGTCCGAGGCGGGCCGGTCCGCCGCGGCCCCGTCGGGAGCGGCCTCGTCGGAGGCGGCCCCGTCGGAAGCAGGCCCGTCGGAAGCGGCCCCGTCGGAAGCAGGCCCCTCCACCGTGGTCGCGTCGCCATCCGGCCGGTCCGCCGCCGACTCACCGGACACGCTCCCGCCCCCACCGGACGCCTCGCCTCCGCACAGCGCCTCCTGCGCCGCGCCCACCGCCAGGCCGGTCAGGATGGCCCGGCCGTCTTCACAGACCAGGACCGTGCGGGCGGTGATGTTGCGGTGGAGCCAGCCGTTGGTGTGCAGCACCCGCAGCGCGGTGAGCAGGTCCGCGGCGATCTCGGCGGCGCGGTGCGGGGACAGCGGCCGCTCGGCGAGCAGCGCGGACAGCGGGCGGGCGGTGAGGAGTTCGGCGACGATCCAGAGGCTGCCGTCCTGCGCGAAGGCGTCGAAGACCTGCTCCAGCCGGGGGTGGTCGGCCAGCTGCGCGGCCGTGGTCGCGGCCTCCAGCGCGCGTCGTACGGCGGGATCGCGCGGGCTGCGGTCGGCAACCCCGGCCGCGCCCGCGGCCACGCCCCCGGCCATGCCGCCTGCCGTCCCCCGCGCGGTACCGAAGCGGCCACCGCCGGGCCCCCGCTCGCCGGGCCGCCCTGCCGTCGCCGCCCCCACGGCCTCCGCCCCGACGACCTCCGCTTCGACGACCTCCGGCAGCGGCACCTGACGGATCAGCACCTCCTGCCCGCTGAAGGTGTCGAACGCCCGGGTCTCGGTGAAGTCGTCGTCGCCGAGGGGCCGCAACGGCAGGCGGTAACGCTCGGCGAGCACCCTTCCCGCGTACTCGTCCACGACGCCTCCCCGCAGCGCGCACTGTGTCTACCGTCGCGCCGGAGCCGCCCGTCGGCGCTGGCGCCTCCGGTCACTTCCGGTCGTCTTCCCGCCGATTGCGGATGCGTACGGTCTTCGCTGTCTCACGATACGTGCCCGCATCGGAGCTTGCGGGCCGCTCGGCGCAACGACGCGCAACCTCTCCGCGCGCGCCCGCTCCGTTCTCCGTCCGGCCCGTGCCCCGGTCCCCGACCGGGGCACGCCCCCCGTTCCCCGCTCAGTCCTTCAGCGCTCAGTCCTTCAGCTCGAACGTCTTGAACGCGGTCGAGATCATCTGCTGGCAGGGCTTGTCCGACCAGGCGTCCGCCTTGCAGGTGATCATGATGGCGTAGCCGTGGTGGTCATCGGCCCGGAAGCCGCGGTCGAGGACCCGTACCTTCTCGCCGCTCTGGCGACGGGTGAACGACCAGTCGGCGACGGTCGGATAGTCCCGCCACTTCACCGACTTGATGCCGATGAGGTGGTAGTCGTCGCTGGACGAGCGCACGGCCGGCTCCAGGCTGCGCCAGGAGGCCGCCGCATCGGTGCCGGGCTCGGCGTTGTAGTCGATCTGGATCCGCGGGAACCCGCCCGAGGCGCTGTATATGGCGCCGGAGCCCTCCCCCGCGGTGTCGGTCTGGTGGAAGCCCTTGGGCATCGCCATACGGAAGTGGAACTTGTCGTTGGTGAGCTCGGCGAAGCCGCTCGGCACGTCCTTGCCGCCCTTGCCGCCGTCGCCGTCCTCGCCGCCGGTGTCCTCGGCCGGGGTGAGATTCGGCGGCTGCTCGCTCGCCGGGTCCTGGCCCTTCGCCGGGCCCTTCGCCTGGTCCCCGCTCGTGTCGGCCGCGTCCGTCGACGGCTTCGCCCGGCTCGCGGACGACGAGGTGTCCGGCTTGCCGGACGCCTTGCCGCCCTTGTGCGCCGAGTCGTCGCTGCCCAGGGAGACGGCCAGCACCGTGCCCAGTACCGCCAGGACGACGACCACGGCCACGATGATCAGCGTGCGGCGCGGAACGACATCGGTCACCGACGCGCGGGCCGGCGGACGGCTCCCGTCACCGGATCTGGAGTCCGGACGGGCTGCCGCCATCGCGGCGGCGGCATTGCGGACGGACTCCAGGGCGCCGCGCACCTTCTCCTTGGCGGCCTCGGCGTCGAACCCCGGCCGGGCGCCCGCCGGCCGGGCCGTGCCCGGGCCGGCCGAACCCGCCGTACCGCCGGCATCCGCCGCGGCGGAGCCGGTCGCCCCGCCGTTCGCCGCATCGGCCGTCGAGCCGGCCGTCTTCGACTGCGGACGCCCGGTCCGCGCCGGCGCGCTCGACGAGGCGGCCTCACCGGCACCGGCCCCCTTGCTGCCCTTGCTTCCGGCGGCCTTGCTCTTGCCGGCCGTGCCGTTGCCCGCCGTGACACCTGCGGACGTGTCGGCACCGGCCTTGGCACCGCCGGAGGTGCTCGCGTTCCCGGCCGCCGGCTCCGCCACCGGCGGCTTCGGAGCGGGCTTCGACTTCTGTGCGGCCTTCGACTTCGGAGTGTTCTTCGACTTCGTCTTCGGCTTCGGCGCGGCCTTCGGCTCCGCCCGCTCCGGGGGCGCCGTCGGCAGCGCCATCGCCCGGGTCGCGTCCATCGGGGGCTCCGGCGTCTTCGCCTCGGGAGCGTGGACCACGTCCTCCAGCAGCACCCGCGCGCCGGCGTCGTCCAGCCGGGCGGCCGGGTCCTTCACCAGCAGGCCGTAGATGACCTCTTCCAGTTCGCCGGCGCTCTTCGGCGGCTCGACCGGCTCGGTCATCACCGCGGTCAGCGTGGCGATCGCGGAGCCCTTGTCGTACGGCGGAACGCCCTCGACACAGGCGTACAGCAGGCCGCCCAGCGACCACATGTCGGCCGGCGGGCCCGGCTTCTGGCCGCGGGCGCGCTCCGGGGAGATGTAGGAGGGGGCGCCGACGAGCATGCCGGTCGAGGTCACGGAGGGGTCGCCCTCGACCTGGGCGATACCGAAGTCGGTCAGCACGACCCGGCCGTCGTCGGAGATCAGGACATTGGACGGCTTCACATCGCGGTGCAGGATGCCCTCGGCATGCGCGGCGCGCAGCACATCGAGCACGACCAGCCCGACCTCGGCGGCGCGGCGCGGGGTGAGCGGGCCGTCGTCGCGGACGACCTCGGCCAGCGAGCGCCCCTCGACCAGCTCCATCACGATCCACGGGCGGTCGTCCTCGTCGACCACGTCATAGACCGTCACCGCACCGTTGTTCCGGATCCGGGCGATCGCCTTGGCCTCGCGCAGGGTGCGGGTGATCAGACGACGCTTCTCGTCCTCCTCGACCCCGCCCGGGAAGCGCAGCTCCTTGACCGCGACCGTGCGGCCCAGGACCTCGTCGCGTGCCCGCCACACGGTGCCCATGCCGCCCCGGCCGAGAACATCGGCGAGCCGGTACCGCCCGGCGAGCAGCCTGCCCCCTTTGCCGTCCATCTCGACCTCGTCGCCCACTGAATCCCCTCTGCAATCCAGCCGAGTTGGCAGCTTCGACGTCCCATCGATCACCAAACTGGCCCAACTCGGACAACCCACCCTGGCAGAGCCTTCATTCTCCCTCATCCGCGGCCATGCGGAAGGCCCGGGTCTATGCCGGACGACACCTCGTACCCGTCATGATGGCCCCGACGAACGGGAGTCCCGATGCCGAAGCGCTCGCCTCGCCCGGCCGCGACCGCCGCGCTTCCGCCCGCGCCGCCGGTCGCCGGCCGCCGCCGCGCGCTACTCCGTTCGGGTGCCCTCGCCGCCCTGACCGTACTCGCTCTGACGGCGTGCACCGCAACGCCCCGCCCGGCCACCCTCGCGCGCGAGGCGCCCACCCGGCCGCCAGCGACGACGCGGCACGCACTGCACCGGCTGGTCGACGACGGGGCCCCGGGCGCGGCCTCCCTCACCACCCGCGCGGGGTACCCCGACACGCGCTACGCGGCGGCCGGCGTGGCCGATCTGCGCAGCGGCCGCACGATGCGCCCGCGGGACCACTTCCGGGCCGGCAGCCTCACCAAAACCCTGGTCGCGACGGTCGTCCTGCAACTGGTCGCCGAGGGCCGGCTGTCGCTGCACGACAGCGCCGCCGCGCACCTCCCGCCCGGCGTGCCCGCCACGGGAGACGGCGACCGCAGCGACCTCCGCAGGGTGACGATCCGCCAGCTGCTGGACCACACAAGTGGACTGTTCAACTACACCCAGGACCCCCGGCTCTCCCGGCAGCTCTTCGGCAAGGACTTCGGGGCCCACCGCTACGACAGCCACACCCCGGCCGAGCTGCTGCGGATCGCCCTCGGCCACCCGCCGGTGGCCCCTCCGGGCACCCACTACGCCTACTCCAACACCAACTACCTGGTGCTCGGCCTGGTCATCCAGGCGGTCACCAAAAACCCGTACGCCACGGAGATCCGCCGCCGCATCCTCGTCCCCGCCCGGCTCACCCACACCTCCTTCCCCGGCACCGACCCGGTCCTGCCCGAGCCGCACGGCCGCGCCTACTCCCAGGCCGGTGGGCGGCGGGTGGACGCCACCTCCCTGAACCCCAGCCGGGCGGGCGCGGCCGGCGAGATGGTCACCACCCTGGGCGACCTCAACCGCTTCTTCGCCGCACTCCTCGGCGGCAGGCTCCTGCCGCCGCGCCAGATGGCCCAGATACGCGACGGGAAGGGCACCGGCGGCGCGTACGGCCTCGGCCTGTACGAGACCAGGCTGTCCTGCGGCGTCACGGTCTGGGGCCACAACGGCGACATCAACGGCTCCTACGCCCGGACCGCGGGCACCGCCGACGGCCGCCACATCGTCAGCTACCGCCTCAACACCGACGCCCTGGCCCACCCGGCACACGGCACCGCGGTGCTGACCGCGGAGTTCTGCGCGTCCCGGCGCCCTTAGGGGGACCCCAGGCCCTAGGGGATCCGCAGCCCTTAGGGGAGCCGCAGCCCTTAGGGGATCGCAGCCCTACAGCGGCACGATGTCCGGAGCCCCCAGCCGCGCCGCATCCGCCGTCAGATCGTCCGGCTGCCGCTGGGATTCGCGCTCCGCCTCGACCCGCTTCCTGTAGTGCGTGATCTCCTTCTCGATCTGGTCGCTGTCCCAGCCCAGCGTGGGGGCGATCAGCTCGGCCACCTCGCGGGCGCTGCGGGTGCCCCGGTCGAAGGTCTCGATGGAGATGCGGGTGCGCCGGGTCAGCACGTCGTCGAGATGGCGGGCGCCCTCGTGCGTACAGGCGTAGACCGCCTCGGCCCGCAGGTAGTCGTCCGCGGCCGCCAGCGGTTCGCCCAGCGAAGGATCGGCCACCACCAGCTCCAGCAGCTCCTCGGTCAGCGAGCCGTACCGGTTCAACAGGTGCTCGATGCGCGCCACATGGAGCCCGGCGCGCGCCGCGATCCGGGCCCGCGCGTTCCACAGCGCCCGGTAGCCCTCGGCCCCGACCAGCGGAATGTCCTCGGTGACGCTCTCCGCGACCCGCTGGTCGAGGCCGTGCACCGCCTCGTCCACCGCGTCCTTCGCCATCACCCGGTACGTCGTGTACTTGCCGCCGGCGACCACCACCAGCCCGGGCAGCGGATGGGCGACGGTGTGCTCCCGCGACAGCTTGCTGGTGGCATCCGACTCCCCGGCCAGCAGCGGGCGCAGCCCCGCGTACACCCCCTCCACATCGTCCCTGGTCAGAGGGGTCGCCAGCACCGCATTCACATGCTCCAGCAGATAGTCGATATCCGCGCTGGAGGCCGCCGGGTGCGCCTTGTCCAGATCCCAGTCCGTGTCCGTCGTCCCCACGATCCAGTGCCGCCCCCACGGGATGACGAACAGGACGCTCTTCTCGGTCCGCAGGATCAGCCCGGTCGTCGAATGGATCCGGTCCTTGGGGACGACCAGGTGGATCCCCTTCGACGCCCGGACATGGAACTGCCCGCGCTCACCGATCAGCGCCTGGGTGTCATCCGTCCACACCCCGGTGGCATTGACGACCTGCTGGGCCCGGATCTCGTACTCACCGCCGCCCTCGACGTCCTGTACCCGCGCGCCGACCACCCGCTCGCCCTCGCGCAGAAAGCCCACCACCCGCGCCCGGTTGGCGACCTGCGCGTCATAGGCGGCCGCGGTCCGCACCATCGTCGCCACATAGCGCGCGTCGTCCATCTGCGCGTCGTAGTACTGCAGCGCGCCGACCAGCGCGTCCTTCTTGAGGCAGGGGGCCACCTGCAGGGCCCGCTTGTGGGACAGATGCCGGTGCAGAGGCAGCCCGCGCCCGTGCCCCGACGAGACGGACATCGCGTCGTACAGTGCCACGCCCGAGCCCGCGTACGGGCGCTCCCAGCCCTTGTGCTGCAGCGGATACAGAAACGGCACCGGCTTGACCAGATGCGGCGCCAGCCGCTCCAGCAGCAGCCCCCGCTCCTTCAGCGCCTCCCGCACCAGCGCGAAGTCCAGCATTTCCAGATACCGCAGACCGCCGTGGATGAGCTTGCTCGACCGGCTGGAGGTGCCGGAGGCCCAGTCGCGCGCCTCGACGAGTCCGGTGGACAGGCCGCGGGTCGCGGCGTCCAGAGCCGTCCCCGCGCCGACGACTCCGCCGCCGACCACAAGAACGTCCAGCTCCCGCTCCGCCATTCGGGCGAGCGCTTCGGCCCGCTGCGCCGGTCCCAGTATCGCTGTCTTCACCGCTGCCTCCCGCTGTGATCGGGGCCACACCCCCGGTCCGTCGATTCTGTCCGCGCCGCGTTCCGGTATCCACCCTCCGCTCATGGCGACAACACCCCGCCGCCTTGATCCATCAATCCCTATTCTGGGTCAAATATCCGCTTAGTCTACTTATGCGCGATCGCCAGCCGCTCACGTCATGCGCCCACGTTCATTCGCAGTCGCTCGGGAAGGACGGCCGCAGCATGCCCGCAGACCTCGCCGTCATCGGACTCGGTCACCTCGGCCTCCCCCTCGCCCAGGCCGCCACCACCGCCGGCATCGGCACCATCGGATACGACCCCGACCCGCACACCGCCGCCCTCTCCAGCGCCGACGGGCCGCTGTCCGCCACCGAACTCCGCCGCCTGCTCTCCGCCGGTTTCCGCACCACCACCGACCCCACCGCCCTGGGCCGGGTCCGTACCGCGGTCCTCTGCGCGCCCACGCCCCTCGGCGAGGACCGCGCACTGGACCTCACCGCCCTCGCCGACGCCGCCCGCACCCTGGCCGCACAGCTGCGCCCGCACACCACGGTGATCCTCGAATCCACCGCCTATCCGGGCACCACGGAGGAATTCCTGCGCCCCCTCCTGGAGGAGGGCTCCGGCCTCACCGCCGGCCGCGACTTCCACCTCGCCTGCTCCCCCGGCCGCCACGACCCCGGCAACCGCACCCACCGGTACGCCAACACGCCCAAGGTCATCGGCGGCCTCACCCCCGCCTGCACGGAGGCCGCCGCCGCCTTCTACAGCCGCCTCACCGACAAGGTCGTCCGCGCCCGCGGCCCCCGCGAGGCCGAGACCGCCAAGCTCCTGGAAACCAACTACCGCCACATCAACATCGCCCTGATGAACGAGATGGCGGTCTTCTGCCACGACATCGGCGTCGACCTGTGGGACGTCATCCGCTGCGCGGAAACCAAGCCGTTCGGCTTCCAGTCCTTCCGCCCCGGCCCCGGAGTGGGCGGCCACGCCGCCCCCGTCGACTCCAACTGCCGCTCCCACAAGGGCCGTTCCCCGGGCCACCCCCCACTTCGCATGGTCGAACTCGCCCAGGAGGTGAACGGCCGGATGCCGCGCTACGTCATCCAGCGCTGCGCCACCCTCCTCAACGAACACGGCAAATCCGCCCGCGGCGCCCGCGTCCTGCTGCTCGGCGTCACCTACAAGCCGGACATCGCCGACCAGACCGGCGCACCGGCCCTCGAAATCGCCTCCCGCCTCACGGAGCTCGGCGCGCACCTGACGTACCACGATCCGTACGTCCCCCAGTGGTCCGTCCTGGGCCGCCCCGTGCCCAGGGCCGACTCCCTGTACGAAGCCGCGGCCGCCGCGGACCTGACGGTGCTGGTGCAGGCGCACCGGACGTATGACCTTCAGGGGCTGGCGGTGAAGGCGCAGTTGCTGCTGGATACTCGCGGGGCGACTCCGACGGGGGCCGCGCATCGCTTGTAGCCGCACGTTGCGATCGCCTCCGGCGGGGGGGGTGTTGTTTGGGCGGCGGCCGCTCCTGCTCTGTGGTGGGTGCCGGTGGCGGGCCTCCGGGGGTGGGTGTGCGGACTGCTTCGCTTTACGTCCGCACACCCACCCCCTCCGGCCCACCACCTCCCGCCCGAGAACGCGACCCCCGCCCGGCGGGGGTGAGGGTTTTCAAAAGCCAGTAGCTCGGCCCGCATCGTGGTGCGGGCCGAGCTACTGGTCTTTTGTTTTCTCCTGCTTCCCCACCGGGGTGGGGTCCCTCAAACCGGCGGGAGGGGGCGGGGCCGGAGGGGTGGGTTGTCGGACGTAAAGCGAAGCAGTCCGACAACCCACCCCGGAGGCCCCGTCACCGCCACCCACCACACAGCCGGGGCCCCACCCCCAACAACCCCACCCGCCGAAGGCGGGAAACGTACGGCGGGGTCACCCGACAACGTGGGAAGCGCCGCGTCAGCGGTTGTCGTGCTGCGACGGCGCCACCGTCACCTCGACCCGCTGGAATTCCTTCAGCTCCGAGTACCCCGTCGTCGCCATCGCCCTGCGCAGCGCGCCGAAGAAGTTCATCGAGCCGTCGGGAACCGTCGACGGCCCCAACAGCACCTCCTCGGTGGTGCCGACCGCCCCGAGGTCCATCCGCTTGCCGCGCGGCACGTCCTCGTGGACCGCCTCCATGCCCCAGTGGTGGCCGCGCCCGGGCGCATCCGTGGCGCGGGCCAGTGGCGAGCCCATCATCACGGCGTCGGCGCCGCAGGCGATCGCCTTGGGGAGGTCGCCGGACCAGCCCACACCGCCGTCGGCGATGACGTGGACGTAGCGGCCGCCGGACTCGTCCATGTAGTCGCGGCGGGCGGCCGCGACATCGGCGACCGCGGTGGCCATCGGGACCTGGATGCCGAGGACGTTGCGCGTGGTGTGCGCGGCGCCGCCACCGAAGCCGACCAGCACACCGGCCGCGCCGGTCCGCATCAGGTGCAGCGCGGCGGTGTACGTGGCGCAGCCGCCGACGATGACCGGGACGTCCAGCTCGTAGATGAACTGCTTGAGGTTCAGCGGCTCGGCCGCGGAGGAGACGTGCTCGGCGGAGACGGTGGTGCCGCGGATCACGAAGATGTCGACACCGGCGTCCACGACGGCCTTGGAGAACTGGGCCGTGCGCTGCGGGGAGAGCGCGGCGGCGGTGACGACGCCGGCGTCGCGCACCTCCTTGATGCGCTGCCCGATCAGCTCTTCCTTGATCGGCGCGGCGTAGATCTCCTGGAGCCGCTTGGTGGCCGTGGGGCCGTCCAGCTCCGCGATCTCGGCGAGCAGCGGCTCCGGGTCCTCGTACCGGGTCCAGAGGCCTTCGAGGTTGAGGACGCCCAGGCCGCCCAGCTCACCGATGCGGATCGCGGTCTGCGGGGAGACCACCGAGTCCATGGGAGCGGCCAGGAACGGCAGCTCGAAGCGGTAGGCGTCGATCTGCCAGGCGATCGAGACCTCCTTCGGGTCGCGGGTGCGGCGACTGGGTACGACGGCGATGTCGTCGAATGCGTATGCCCGGCGGCCGCGCTTGCCGCGCCCGATCTCGATCTCAGTCACGTGTGTGGCCTTTCCCTCTACGTCTGCGGCTCCAGTATCCCCGACACACCGAAGCCCGCGGCCGGGGAGCGGCCGCGGGCTTCACGGTAGGGCCGTGCTAGCGACGTGTGTAGTGACGCGCCTCAGCAACCATCCGGCCCTGTGGTCCCGGGGGACCTCAGCGACGGGAGTAGTTCGGCGCCTCGGTGGTCATCTGGATGTCGTGCGGGTGGCTCTCCTTGAGGCCCGCGGAGGTGATGCGGACGAAGTGGCCCTTCTCCTTGAGCTCGGGGATGTCGGCGGAGCCGACGTAGCCCATGGAGGCGCGCAGGCCGCCGACGAGCTGGTGGGCGACCGAGGAGAGCGGACCGCGGTAGGGCACCTGGCCCTCGATGCCCTCGGGGACCAGCTTGTCCTCGGAGAGGACGTTGTCCTGGAAGTAGCGGTCCTTGGAGAAGGACCGGCCCTGGCCGCGGGACTGCATCGCGCCGAGCGAGCCCATGCCGCGGTAGGACTTGAACTGCTTGCCGTTGATGAAGACCATCTCGCCGGGCGACTCCTCGCAGCCGGCCAGCAGCGAGCCCAGCATGACGGTGTCCGCACCGGCCGCGATGGCCTTGGCGATGTCGCCGGAGAACTGCAGGCCGCCGTCACCGATCAGCGGCACGCCCGCGGCGTTCGCGGCCTTCGCCGCTTCGTAGATCGCGGTGACCTGCGGGACGCCGACGCCGGCGACGACGCGGGTGGTGCAGATGGAGCCGGGGCCGACGCCGACCTTGATGCCGTCCGCGCCCGCGTCGATCAGCGCCTGGGCGCCGTCACGGGTGGCGACGTTGCCGCCGACGACATCGACGTTGATGTTGGACTTGACCTTGGCGATCATGTCGAGGATGCCGCGGCTGTGGCCGTGCGCGCTGTCGATGACGAGGAAGTCGGCACCGGCCTCGACCAGCGCCTGCGCCCGGTCGTACGCCGCGTCGCCGACGCCCACCGCCGCACCGACGACCAGCCGGCCCTCGGCGTCCTTGGCGGCGTTCGGGTACTTCTCGGCCTTGACGAAGTCCTTGACCGTGATCAGGCCCTTGAGCACGCCCGCGTCGTCGACCAGCGGCAGCTTCTCGATCTTGTGGCGGCGCAGCAGCTCGATGGCGTCCTCGCCGGAGATGCCGACCTTGCCGGTGACCAGCGGCATCGGCGTCATGACCTCGCGGACCTGACGGCTGCGGTCCATCTCGAAGGCCATGTCGCGGTTGGTGACGATGCCCAGCAGCTTGCCCGCGGCGTCGGTGACCGGCACCCCGCTGATACGGAACTTGGCGCACAGCGCATCGGCGTCGGCGAGCGAGGCGTCCGGGCGGACCGTGATCGGGTCGGTGACCATGCCGGACTCGGAGCGCTTGACCAGGTCGACCTGGTTGGCCTGGTCCTCGATGGACAGGTTGCGGTGCAGAACGCCCGCGCCACCCTGCCGGGCCATGGCGATGGCCATCCGGGCCTCGGTGACCTTGTCCATCGCCGCGGACAGCAGCGGGATGTTCACCGCGACGTTGCGCGAGACCCGGGAAGCGGTGCTCACCGCGTTGGGCAGCACCTCCGACGCGCCGGGCAGCAGCAGCACGTCGTCGTATGTCAGCCCGAGCATGGCGAATTTGGCGGGCATACCGTCGACGTTGTCACTCATGACACCTTCCCCAATGCTCTTGCCTCAGCGCGGACTCCCATGCTAACGGCCTAAGGAAGTGTCCCAATCCACGAGCGATGAGGGCCTTGTCACTTGTGTATTTCTACGGCGATATTCCGCCGTGGACAGCGGGGATCTGCTACTGCTCGGCGAGCGCCCGCAGCCTGCTCAGCGCCCGGTGCTGGGCGACCCGCACCGCACCCGGCGACATCCCCAGCATCTGCCCGGTCTCCTCGGCCGTCAGCCCGACGGCGACCCGCAGCAGGACCAGCTCCCGCTGGTTCTCCGGAAGGTTCGCCAGCAGCTTCTTGGCCCACTCGGCGTCGCTGCTCAGCAGCGCCCGCTCCTCGGGGCCGAGGGAGTCGTCCGGCTGCTCGGGCATCTCGTCGGACGGCACGGCCGTGCTGCCCGGATGCCGCATCGCGGCCCGCTGCAGATCGGCGACCTTGTGGCCGGCGATGGCGAAGACGAACGCCTCGAAGGGCTTGCCGGTGTCGCGGTAGCGCGGCAGCGCGCAGAGCACCGCGACACAGACCTCCTGCGCCAGGTCCTCGACGAAGTGCCGTGCGTCACCCGGCAGCCGCGACAGCCGGGTGCGGCAGTAGCGCAGGGCGAGGGGGTGCACATGAGCCAGCAGATCGTGGGTGGCCCGCTGGTCACCCTCGACGGCACGTGCGACGAGAGCGCCGATTTCCTGCTTCCCGTCATCACGCATCGGACCATGGTGCCTTGGCGCCGTCCGATCCGCGGCATCAGGTCCGAACTTGTGCGCCGAAGCGTTATGCGCGGCAGGTGCGCCGGCTGTCATGTCCTGCGCCCTCCCCTCGTGCCCGACCGACCCGTCCCCGAGGAACTCCATACCTCAAGGATGCGGCACCGCGCGGGGAATCGGACCGCCACAGGACGCGGCGGCCTGCGGGGCATCCCACGGCCCCGCCCGCCGCAGGGCGGGCGGGGATCTTCACTCCCCCGCATCGCTGCACGTCACAACGCCTTAGCGGACCAGTCCCCAGCGGAAGCCCAGCGCCACCGCATGCGCCCGGTCGGAGGCGCCGAGTTTCTTGAAAAGGCGCCGCGCGTGGGTCTTGACCGTGTCCTCCGACAGGAACAGCTCACGGCCGATCTCGGCGTTCGAGCGGCCGTGGCTCATGCCCTCCAGCACCTGGATCTCGCGCGCGGTGAGCGTGGGCGCGGCGCCCATCTCGGCGGACCGCAGCCGGCGCGGGGCGAGCCGCCACGTCGGGTCGGCGAGCGCCTGGGTCACCGTCGCCCGCAGCTCGGCGCGCGAGGCGTCCTTGTGCAGATAGCCGCGGGCACCGGCGGCGACCGCGAGCGCGACACCGTCCAGGTCCTCGGCCACCGTGAGCATGATGATCCGGGCGCCGGGGTCGGCGGACAGCAGCCGGCGCACGGTCTCGACACCGCCGAGACCGGGCATCCGTACGTCCATCAAAATCAGATCCGAGCGATCGGCACCCCAGCGGCGGAGGACTTCCTCGCCGTTGGCCGCGGTCGTCACACGCTCGACGCCGGGCACGGTCGCAACCGCCCGACGGAGCGCCTCTCGGGCAAGCGGGGAGTCGTCGCAGACGAGGACGGATGTCATGACCGCCCTCCGCAGCTGATGCGCGTCACCTTGAGCCTCCAGGCTGGTACGTATCGTCACCTGTGCGATTGGCGGCCTCGGACATCTGCCCGACGGCTACCTCTGCCAATCGCCTCCGCACTCTCAACGACGGTCACCCGAAAGAGTTACGGCTTCGGCGACCGAGTTCAGCACGCTCCGTAAGGAGCCGGATACGCAGACGACTCATCGGGCGGCCGGCATCCGCCCGTGCACCCTATGCCCTATTTGGCTCTCTTTCTTCCATTTTCATGGTGACTATGACTAGATTCGCAATGAGTCATATTTACATCTACTTCGACAGTAGATGTACCGTCGTGAGCACCGAGGCCGAATCAGCACCGCTTCGAGGGGACAAGCAATGGCAGATTTCTCCCGCCTCCCGGGCCCGAACGCAGACCTCTGGGACTGGCAGCTGCTCGCCGCCTGCCGCGGCGTGGACAGCTCCCTCTTCTTCCATCCCGAGGGTGAACGCGGAGCGGCCCGCAGCGCGCGTGAGACATCGGCGAAGGAGGTCTGCATGCGCTGCCCGGTACGGGCCGAGTGCGCGGCGCATGCGCTGGCCGTCCGTGAGCCCTACGGGGTGTGGGGCGGCCTGACGGAGGACGAGCGTGAGGAACTGATGGGCCGGGCCCGCCACCGGCTGGTTCCCGCGTCCTCCATGACCGGCCCCGCAGGCGTCTCCGGCGCCTGACCTTCAGGAACACACCGTCCCTGAAGAAACGTTTCTGCATGCCCGGCGACGACGGCCGGACGGGGCGCGCTCGGTCCCCTCAGCGCCCCGCGGCATCCGCCAGCCGGTCGAGGGTCGCCCCGACGGCGGGGACCTTCGCCAGGTCCGGCAGGGTGAGCGCGACGATCTCGCGGTGGACGGCGGGCTCCATCCGTATCGCCGTGGCCCCCTTGGGGCGTACCGACTCCAGGGTGAGCTCCGGCAGCGCGGCGACTCCCAGGCCCGCGCCGACCAGGCCGATCACCGTCGGGTAGTCGTCCGTCGCGAAATCGATGCGCGGGGTGAAGCCCGCGCTCTCACAGACCTCCACGAGATGCCTGCGGCAGCGGGGACAGCCCGCGATCCAGGCCTCGTCGGCCAGCTCGGCGAACCGCGCGGTGCCCGCCTTCGCCAGCCGGTGGCCGTCCGGCACCAGGCCGATCAGCCGGTCCGCCAGGATCGGCCGGACCACCAGGTCGTCCCACTCGGCTCCGGCCGCCGGGTCCGCGCAGCGCACCTCCGGATAGCGGAAGGCCAGCGCGATCTCGCAGTCGCCGTTGCGCAGCATCTCGATGGAGCGCGGCGGCTCGGCCTCGACCAGCGAGACCCGGGTGCCGGGGTGGGCCGCGCGCATCTTGGCGAGGGCGGTCGGCACCAGCGTCGAGCTGCCGGAGGGGAAGGACACCAGCCGCACCCGTCCCGCGCGCAGGCCCGCGATGGCGGCGATCTCCTCCTCGGCGGCGGTGAGCCCGGCCAGGATGCCCGCGGCGTGGCGGACGAGCGCCTCACCCGCCTGGGTCAGCCTCATCTCGCGGCCCGCACGGACCAGCAGCGGGGTGCCCGCGGACTGCTCCAGGGCCTTCATCTGCTGGCTGACGGCCGGCTGGGTGCAGCCCAGCTCGCGCGCGGCGGCGGAGAAGGAGCCGGTCGTGGCGACGGCACGCAGCACACGGAGATGACGGGCCTCGATCATGTTTCGAGCATAAGCGAGTCTTGGGTTGACCAGGCAAAAAGGTGTTCATGCTTTTGGACCGGAGGGCCTGCGCCGCCCCGGATCGCGGGCATGCGTGAGGAGAGGACGCCACGACGGCCCGTTCCCTTTCCCTTTGTGCCGTTCCCGTTCCCGTTCCCTTTGTCTTTGTCTTTGCCTGCACCACGCCGATCGAGCTATGGAGCACCGTATGAAGCTGCTGACCGTCAATGTGGGACGCCCCGCCCCGTCCGAGCACACCGATGCCGAGGGCGGCACGGGTATCGACAAGAGGCCCGTGGACGGTCCGGTACGGGTGGCCGCCCCCGGTCCCCGGGGCACCGGGGGCAGCGGGCTGGCCGGTGACGCGGTGGTCGACCTGCGCTTTCACGGCGGCGACGACCAGGCCGTCTACGCCTACGCGCGCGAGGACCTGGACGAGTGGGAGCGGGAGCTGGGCCGCGAGCTGGCCAATGGCTACTTCGGGGAGAACCTGACCACGTCGGGAGTGGAGGTCACCGGCGCCCTCATCGGCGAACGCTGGCGGGTCGGCCCGCAGCTGCTGCTGGAGGTCAGCGCACCGCGGA
The DNA here is from genome assembly GCF_004125265.1 of Streptomyces lydicus. Lineage (GTDB taxonomy): Bacteria > Actinomycetota > Actinomycetes > Streptomycetales > Streptomycetaceae > Streptomyces > Streptomyces lydicus_C. The sequence continues at coordinate 5,200,511 of NZ_RDTE01000003.1, read as the reverse complement.
TCCCCTGCCGTACGTTCCACGGGTGGATGGACGAGCACGGGTGGACCAAACGGTTCACCCAGGCCGCGGTGCCCGGCGCGTTCCTCCGGGTGATCGAGGAGGGCGAGATCCGCGCGGGGGACGCGGTGGAGGTGGTGCACCGCCCGGATCACGAGGTGACGATCGGGCTGGCGTTCCAGGCGCTGACCATCCGGCGGGAGTTGCTGCCGCGGCTGCTGGAGGCGGGTGCGGCGCTCGGGGAGGAGGCCCGGGGGAAGGCACTGAAGTACGTCGAGCGGCAGGGCGGTTGACCGCGGGGGCGGTACGGGGTGGCCGTGGGGGCGGCGGACTAGGTCCCGGGACCAGGGCGCCGGGAGCCGGTCGGCGGCGGGCCGTACGGGCCGGGAGCGGCGGACCCTTTGGACCGGTTGCCGGAGGGCGGGTTGCTCGTCCGCGCGGGTGAGCCGCGTCGCCGGGGGGAGGGGCCCGGGCGGCGTGCCCCGGGCGGATAGCGTGCCCGTATGACGACTGCATTGATCACGGGAGCGACGGCGGGCATCGGGGCGGCGTTCGCCCGGCGGCTCGCGAGTGACGGCCACAGCGTGGTGCTCGTCGCGCGCGACGAGAAGCGACTGCGCGAGCAGGCCACCGAGTTGCACGACCGGCACGGCATCGAGGCCGAGGTGCTGAGCGCCGATCTGGCCACCGAGGAGGGCATCGCCGCCGTCGAGGCGCGGCTCTCGGACACCAAGCACCCGGTGGACCTGCTGGTGAACAACGCCGGGTTCGGCAACAAGGGCGAATACCTCGAGGTCTCGATGGCCGACGAGCTGACGATGCTGAAGGTGCACTGCGAGGCGGTGCTCCGGCTGACCACGGCCGCGGTGCGCGGGATGCGGGACCGCCGGCGGGGCGCGGTGGTCAATGTGGCGTCGGTGGCGGCGTTCGTGCCGCGCGGCACCTACGGCGCGAGCAAGGCGTGGGTCGTGCAGTTCACGCAGGGTGCCGCGCGGGATCTGGCGGGCAGCGGCGTCCGGCTGATGGCGCTGTGCCCGGGGTTCGTACGGACCGAGTTCCACCAGCGGGCCGGGATGGGCACCGACAACATCCCCGGGTGGATGTGGCTGGACGCGGACAAGCTGGTCGATGCCGCGATGAAGGATCTGACGCGGGGCAAGTCCCTTTCCATTCCGGACCCGCGGTACAAGGCGCTGATGGGCGCCGTGAAGCTGGCGCCCCGTGGCGTGCTGGGCGGCGTGACGTCCCGTACGGGCCGGAAGTACGGGCCCCGCTGACGCGGTGTGACGTCGTACGGGCCGGGCCGGGTCCGGGGCCGGGTCCGGCCTCTCAGGTCCCGGGCCCCGGCCCCTCCCGCCCGTCGTCTCCCGTGGGCGGGAGGGGCAGGGCCAGGTGGGAGCGGGTGCCGTCGTGCCAGGTGACCCGGATGCCGTGGGCCGTGAGGTGGGTGGTCGCCAGGGTGTGTACGGGGGCGGGGTCCGGGTCCCCCGTCAGGGATGCCAGGGCTGCGAAGAGGGTGCCCCCGGGGGCTGAGGTGATGCTGCCCTCCAGGACGGCGGTGCGGGTGCCGGGGCCGATCAGGGTGCTCCCCGTAGGGGTGCGGCGGCGCGGGGTGTCGTAGCCGTGGACGGGGTGGAGTTGCGCGGTGGGGCCGCCGGGCGTGGTGGCCCAGCCCGTCTGGCGTACGCGGGTGCCGGGGGCGGCGCCGGTGACCAGGTGCACGCGGAGTTCGGCGCGGCCGTGAACGAGGGTGGCGGACAGGATCCGGATGCCCGGGAGGTCACTGCCGTCGGCGTGGCGGGGGGTGTGGGTGGAGGAGGCCCGGTCGGGGCCGGTGGTGTGCGGGGTGGCGGGGCCGCGGGTGGTGAGGCGGCCGTCGAGGAGCAGGCCGAAGTGGTTGTCGGGCAGGGGGTGTTCGACGGGCAGGGGCCGGTCCTCAGGCAGGGGCCGGCCGACGGACAGCGGCTGGTCGCCGGACAGCGGCTGACCGTCGCGCAGAGGCTGACCGTCGCGCAGAGGCAGGCCGTCCGAGGTCGGCCCGGTGCGGGTGGAGTAGGCGAAGCGGGCGTAGTAGGGGTCGGGGGCGGCGAGGGTGGAGTTGCTGCCGTGGTTGTGGAGGCGGACCAGGCCGTCGGAGGCGGTGGACTGCAGGAGCAGGCCGGTGGGACCGAGGGGCCGGGTGGTGTCCGCGGTTTCGGCGGGGAGAGGGGCCTCGGGGTCGGTCCAGGCGGGGTGGCCTGCGGGGAGCAGGAGGCCCAGGAAGCCCTTGGCCGCCCAGTAGGGGGAGGCCGGACCCGAGTAGTGCTGGAGCATCGGCCCGTAGGGGCCGTACCAGCCGAGCGGTAGCAGGCCGTCCCGGGTGACGGCTCCCCGGTCGAGGAAGTGACGCAGGGCCCCCGAGGCGAGGCGGCGGGTGGCGCCGGGGGTGAGCGGGGTGTGGCCGGTGAGGGCGCCCAGCCACGGGGCGGCGGTGGCGGCGAAGCGGTAGGTGAGGGAGCGGCCGAACGGCAGGGGCGCGCCGTTGGCGTCGAAGAGGCGGGTGTAGTCGTCCAGTTGGGCGTGCAGGCGGGCTCCGTAGGTGGCCAGGAGGGTCCGGTCGGCGCAGAGGTGGGCGTGCACGACCGGGTAGAAGTGCATCGCCCAGGCGTTGTAGTGGTCGAATGCGCGGTTGTCGCCGTCCGCGTACCAGCCGTCGCCGCGGTACCAGCCCTCGATACGGGTCAGCGCGCGGTCGATGGCGGCCTGCGCGCGGACGGTCTCGATGCCCGCCGCGCGCAGGAAGCCGCCGACGGTGAGGCCGAAGAGCCACCAGTTGTTGTCCACGGGGGACGGGCCGAGGGCGGGCAGCAGCCAGTCGGCGACGTGGGCGCGGACCCGGTCGTCGAGGGTGTCCCACAGCCAGGGACGGGTCAGGCGCAGGCCGAGGGCGAGCGAGGCGGCTTCGACACGGGCCTGGCGGACGCTGCCGATACGGGGCCAGGAGTCGGGGTCCGCGGACGTCACCTCCCGTGCGCCGGCGGGGCGTCGGGTACCCGCGGCCAGGCCCTCGGCGTAGCGGGAGAGGTGGGCGTGCGGGTCGTGTCCGTTGCTGCCCGCGACACGGAGGGCGGCGAGCAGGAACGTGCGGGCGAAGCCTTCTAGGCCGTCCGAGCGGGTCCCTGAGGAGCTGGGGCGGGGTCCCGGCAGGGTGATCAGGCCGTGGCGCGGGGAGGCGTAGGGGGCGGTGGCGTGCAGCAGCCCGTCGGCCACCGCCTCCCAGTGGGCGCGGGTCCAGCCGGTATACGCGCTGCGGCGGCGGTCCTCGGGCGGGAGCGGGAAGGGATGGGGAGGGTGGCGAGGGCGGCGACGGTGGGGGTGCTCGGGCATGGCGTCCCCTGCGGCGGAGGATGACGACCGGCCGGGACGAGCATGACGACCGGCCGGGACGGCGGATGACGGCCGGCCACCGGGAATCCTTCAGGCGCGGCTGACCACCCGTCAAGGGCACGCCGCAGGCCAACGGCACGCCGCACGCCGCACGCCGCACGAGCCGTACGCCGGACGAGCCGTACGCCGGACGAGCCGCACGCCGTACGAACGCCGCACGCCCAGAGAACAAGCCGCACACCGACCGAACGCCGCACATCCAGCGAACAGGGACACGAACGAAAAGGAGGAGAACCCATGACCCCACCGGCACACCACCACGGCGGTCAGGCCGAAAAGACCATGCACACGCCCGGAGCGGCGCACCGGCCCACACGGCCCACGGTGCTCCTGTCGATGGGCCCCGGCATCGCCGAACGGCTCCTCGACGCCCGCCACCACACCCGTCTCACGGCCCTCGCCCGTACCGACCCCCGCCTCGTCGCCCACGAGCTGGCCGACCCCACCCCCGCGGTCGCCGCCGCCCTCGCCGACGCCGAGGTGCTGCTCACCTGCTGGGGCGCCCCGCGGCTCACCGGCCGGGTGCTGGACGCGGCCCCGCGGCTGCGCGCCGTCGTGCACGCCGCCGGCTCGGTCAAACACCACCTCACCGACGCCTGCTGGGAGCGCGGTATCGCCGTCGCCTCGGCCGCCGCCGCCAACGCCCTCCCGGTCGCCGAATACGCCCTCGCCGCGATCCTCTTCGCCAACAAAGGCGTGCTGCACGCCGCCCACCGCTACCGCGGCCTGCGCAGCGCCCACGACTGGCACCGGGAACTCGGCGCCGCCGGCAACTACCGCCGCACCGTCGGCGTCATCGGCGCCTCCCGTATCGGCCGCCGCGTCATCGAGCTGCTGCGCCCGTTCGATCTGCACGTCCTGCTGTACGACCCCTATGTGACCGACGCCGACGCCACCCGGCTCGGCGTACGGCCGGTCCCCCTCGACGCCCTCTGCGCCGGCAGCGACATCGTCACCGTGCACGCCCCCCAGCTGCCCGCCACCCGCCATCTGCTCGGCGCCCGCGAACTGGCCCTGCTGCCCGACGGCGCGACATTGATCAATACCGCCCGCGGCTCGCTGGTCGACGGGGCGGCCCTGCTCCCCGAGCTGGTCTCGGGCCGCCTGCACGCCGTCCTCGACGTCACCGAGCCCGAACTCCCGCCCGCCGGCTCCCCGTTGTACGAGCTGCCGAATGTCCTGCTCACCCCGCATGTGGCGGGGTCACTGGGCACCGAACTCCACCGCCTGGCCGATCACGCCCTGGACGAGCTCGAACGCTATGCCCAGGGGCGGCCGTTCACCGACCCCGTACGGCCGGAGCAGCTGCCCCACTCGGCCTGACCGCCCCGGACCGAAGCGGCCCCGACGGCCACAAGGAGGGCTGCCAGGGCCGGAAGTCCCTCCCCGCGCAAACGCACGCCCCGGCCGCCCGACAAACGCACCCCCAGGGCCCCGCGCACAACGCAAGACCCGGCCCCCGCACACGGCGGGGACCGGGTCTCGTACGTCAGTCAGGCAGCGAACCGCCCGGCGCGCTGCGTCAGTGCGCGTGCCCGTGGCCGTGACCGGCCTCGGCCGCGTCGTCCTCCGCGGGCTTCTCGACGACCAGGGTCTCGGTCGTCAGCAGCAGCGAGGCGATCGACGCGGCGTTCTCCAGGGCGGAGCGGGTGACCTTCACCGGGTCGATGACGCCGGCCTTGACCAGGTCGCCGTACTCGCCGGTGGCGGCGTTGAAGCCGTTGCCCTTGTCCTGCTCGGCGACCTTCGCGGTGATGACGTAGCCCTCGAGGCCGGCGTTCTCCGCGATCCAGCGCAGCGGCTCGACGGCGGCGCGGCGGACGACGGCGACACCGGTGGCCTCGTCGCCCTCCTTGCCGAGGGAGCCCTCCAGCACCTTGGCGGCGTGGACCAGAGCGGAGCCACCACCGGAGACGATGCCCTCCTCGACCGCGGCGCGGGTCGCGGAGATGGCGTCCTCCAGACGGTGCTTCTTCTCCTTGAGCTCGACCTCGGTGGCCGCACCCACGCGGATGACGCAGACGCCACCGGCGAGCTTGGCGAGGCGCTCCTGGAGCTTCTCGCGGTCCCAGTCCGAGTCGGTGGACTCGATCTCGGCCTTGATCTGCGCGACGCGACCGGTGACGTCCTCGGACTTGCCGCCACCGTCGACGATGGTGGTGTCGTCCTTGGTGACGGTCACCCGGCGGGCGGTGCCGAGCACGTCCAGACCGGCCTGGTCGAGCTTGAGGCCGACCTCCTCGGCGATGACGGTCGCACCGGTGAGGGTGGCGATGTCGCCGAGCATGGCCTTGCGGCGGTCACCGAAGCCCGGGGCCTTGACGGCCACGGCGTTGAAGGTGCCACGGATCTTGTTGACGACCAGGGTCGACAGGGCCTCGCCCTCGACGTCCTCGGCGATGATCAGCAGCGGCTTGGAGGCGCCGGCCTGGATGACCTTCTCCAGCAGCGGCAGCAGGTCCTGGATCAAGGAGATCTTGCCCTGGTGGATCAGGATGTACGGGTCCTCGAGGACGGCCTCCATCCGCTCCTGGTCGGTGACCATGTACGGCGACAGGTAGCCCTTGTCGAAGGCCATGCCCTCGGTGAAGTCCAGCTCCAGGCCGAAGGTGTTGGACTCCTCGACGGTGATGACACCGTCCTTGCCGACCTTGTCCATCGCCTCGGCGATGAGCTCGCCGACCTGCTTGTCCTGCGCGGACAGACCGGCCACGGCGGCGATGTCGGTCTTGTCGTCGATCGGACGGGCGGTCGCCAGGAGCTCGTCGGAGACGGCCTTGACGGCGGCGTCGATGCCCTTCTTCAGGGCGGCCGGGGAGGCGCCGGCGGCGACGTTGCGCAGACCCTCGCGGACCAGCGCCTGGGCCAGCACGGTGGCGGTGGTGGTGCCGTCACCCGCGATGTCGTTGGTCTTGGTCGCCACCTCCTTGACGAGCTGGGCACCCAGGTTCTCGTACGGGTCGTCGACCTCGACCTCACGCGCGATGGTGACACCGTCGTTGGTGATCGTGGGCGCGCCGAACTTCTTGTCGATGACGACGTTGCGGCCCTTGGGACCGATCGTCACCTTGACCGTGTCGGCAAGCTTGTTGACGCCGCGCTCAAGGGCGCGACGGGCGTCCTCGTCGAACTTCAGGATCTTCGCCATGGGTTGCTTCAAGTCCTCTCATTGCGATCCTCGGCCACGACGTGGGGACCGCTGTCGCTCAAACGAACTGCGCCCCTGCCCCGGGTTGTTTAGACGCGGGAACCAGGGGCGCAGATCACGGCAAAACTGGGTGACTTACTTCTCGACGATCGCGAGCACGTCGCGAGCCGAGAGAACGAGGTAGTCCTCGTTGTTGTACTTCACCTCGGTGCCGCCGTACTTGCTGTAGAGCACGACGTCGCCGACGTTGACGTCGAGCTCGACGCGCTTGCCGTCCTCGACACGGCCCGGGCCCACGGCCAGGACGACGCCCTCCTGGGGCTTCTCCTTGGCGGTGTCCGGAATGACCAGGCCCGAGGCCGTGGTCTGCTCGGCGTCGAGCGGCTGGACCACAATGCGGTCCTCAAGCGGCTTGATGGCAACCTTGGAGCTGGTGGTCGTCACGATCCGACCTCCCCCTTCGGAGATCTCACGGGGTTAACTGTCTGAGGTGGCGACCAGGTCGATCCGTCGTCGCGGGTGCCGGACCTGCCCGTCGCTGTGTGTCTGGCACTCCCCACTGGAGAGTGCCAACGCCGAGACTATGACGCGGTTAGCACTCGGTCAAGCGGAGTGCCAGCGCGGCGGGGTGCGCTTGCCTTCACTCCGGTTGACGGGCCGCCGCGAGCGAGGGCCGCCGGCCGTCCGCACCCCGGCCGACCAGGCCTTCCGCGGCGGGCCCGGGGCGGGTCCGGGGCGAGACCGGTGCGGGATCAGGGCGAGACGGGGACTGGATCCGTACGGGACGGCGGCCGAGTCAGAACGGATCCGGGTCGGGACAGAAGCCGGATGACGGCCACGTTGCTATCAAATCGGACACACCTTCCCCTTCCCTCGCAACCACGCCATGGGCTGCCTCGTCTACCTCCCCGACTGCCTGCCGACGAACCGGGCACATCCCGGCCGGCCCGCGGCCTCGACAATCAGTGGGGGAGAAACCCGTGCGTGGACAGACCAGCGTTCCCCGGGCGGCCCGGCAGCGGGAGAGCGACGCCGAGCGCACGATGACGTTCGCCGCACTGGCCCAGGCACCGGACCGCCGGCGGACCGAGGCATGGCTGCTCGCCCTCGCCGTGCTGATCGCGGACTTCGGGTACGCCTGCACCGGCCTGTCGATGACCGGCCGGCTGCCCGGCGGGCTGGCCGGCTTCGCCATCAGCATGTTCTTCGTGGCGCTGGTCCCGCATCTGGTCCTGCGCCGCTTCGCGCCCCGCGCCGATCCGCTGATCCTGCCGCTGGCGACGCTGCTGACCGGGCTCGGTCTGGTGCTGCTGCACCGCCTGGACGTCACCTATGCGCAGACGCCCCGGCTCAAGATCTCCGAGGCGGCGAGCGGGCAGCTGGTGTGGACGGTGATCGGGGTGGCGGTCTGTATCGCGATCCTGCTGGTGCTGCGCGATCACCGCATTCTGCAGCGCTACATCTATCTGACGATGGTGGTCGCGCTGGTGCTGCTGATGGCCCCGGCCTTCTTCGGCGCCGACATGTACGGCGCCAAGCGCTGGATCCTGCTCGGGCCGCTGTCGCTGCAGCCCGGCGAGTTCGTGAAGATCATGATCTCGGTGTTCTTCGCGGGCTATCTGACCGTCAACCGCGACGCCCTGGCACTGGCCGGACGCCGCGTCCTGGGCGTCCAACTGCCCCCGGGACGGCAGCTCGCACCGATCTTTACCATCTGGGTGATCAGCCTGCTGGTGCTGGTCTTCGAACGGGACCTGGGCACCTCACTGATCTTCTTCGGCGTCTTCGTGATCATGCTGTACATGGCGACCGAGCGCACCAGTTGGGTGCTCTGCGGCCTGGCCATGGCCGCGGTCGGCGCCACGGTCGTCGGCTCCACGGAACCCCACGTCAAGGGCCGGATCATGGCCTGGCTGCATCCGATGGACATCTTCCTGCCGGTGAAACAGCGACCACCGGGGCTGATCTCCGACCAGGCCGCGCAGGCGCTGTTCAGCTTCGGCAGCGGAGGCATCTCGGGCAGCGGCCTCGGCCAGGGCCACCCGGAGCTGGTCGGCTTCGCCGGCAACAGCGACTTCATCCTCACCACCGTCGGCGAGGAGATGGGCCTGGCCGGGGTGATGGTCGTGATCATGCTCTACGTACTGCTGGCCCAGCGCGGCCTGCGGGTGGCGCTGACCGCCCGCGACCCGTTCGGCAAACTCCTCGCGGTCGGGCTCTCCGGAGCGCTCCTGCTCCAGGTCTTCGTCGTCGCCGGCGGCGTCACCGGCCTGATCCCCCTCACCGGCAAGGCCCTCCCCTTCCTCGCCAAGGGGGGCTCCTCCCTGGTCGCGAACTGGGTCATGGTGGCCTTGCTGTTGCGCATCAGCGACCATGCGCAGCGCCGGCGTGAGCCGGCGTAGTTTCCCCACGTTTTTGGCTTTCCCGCCGTTCCGCTGCGCTTTGCCTCGGCCCGTTTCTGGCTTTCCCGCCGTTGCTCCCCCCACTGCCTAAAGGGCGTGGGAGGTACCCCCAGCGGCGGGCGGGGTCCGCTGCCAGGCGCCACGACGAGCAACCCCCACGGCGGGAAAGCCAAAAACGGCCCGAGCAAAGCGCAGCGAACCCGCGCAGCGGACCCGCCCGCCGCCAGGCGAAACGGCGGGCGCACCGCGCAGCGGGCGAAAAACGGCGACAAACCCCCACGGCGGGACAGCCAAAAACGTGGGGAGACAATGACACCGTGAACGACCTAGACGCTTTCGTCGGCCTCCTCGCCCCGGAGGGGCAATCGCTGCTGGCCGAGCTGCGGGACCACACCCCGTCGGACGAGCTCGCGGCAGCGACCCGGCTGCGGCGCACGTACCCCGCGCCATTGGTCTCCGCCGCGCTGGGCCAAGCCCAGCTACGGCAGCGCGCGGTGGCGAAGTTCGGGGCGGACGCGGGCCGGATGTACTTCACGCCGAACGGGGTGGAGCAGTCCACCCGGGCCACGGTCGCCGCCCACCGCGCCGCGCGGCTCGCGGCGCTGGGCGTGCGGACGCTGGCGGACCTGTGCTGCGGCATCGGCGGTGACGCGATCGCGCTGGCCAGGGCCGGGATCCGGGTGCTGGCCGTCGACCGTGACCCGCTGGCCTGTGCCGCGGCCCGGGCCAACGCCGAGGCGCTGGGGCTCGCGGAGCTGATCGAGGTGCGCTGTGCGGATGTCACGGAGGTGGACACCGCCGGGTATGACGCGGTGTTCGTCGATCCGGCGCGGCGCAGCAAGGCCAGGGGCGGCCGGATCTTCGACCCCGAGGCGTATTCGCCGCCGCTGTCGTGGGCGATCGAGGCGGCCCGTAAGGCACCGGTCGCGGCGTTGAAGATCGCGCCGGGGGTGCCGCACGAGGCGCTGCCCGAGGACGCCGAGACGGAGTGGATCTCGGACGGGGGCGACGTCAAGGAAGCCGTGGTGTGGTTCGGCGCGGCAAAGGACGCGGCAGAAGACACGGCGGCGGGCGCCGCGGAGGACAGGGCAAAAGACGCGGCGCAGGACGGCGCCGACCGCATCGCGCCCGGCGGCCGCCGGGCCACGCTGCTTCCGGCCGGGGACTCACTGCTGGGCGCGGGGCTGCCGGACCCCGAGCCGGGGCCGGTCGGGGACTGGTTGTACGAGCCGGACGGGGCGGTGATCCGCTCCCATCTGGTCGCGGATGTCGCCCGGCAGATCGGCGGGCGGCTGATCGATCCGACGATCGCGTACCTGACCGCGGACCGGCGGACCGAGACGCCGTACGCGACCGCCTACGCGATCACCGATGTGCTGCCGTTCCATGTGAAGAGGCTCAAGGCGTTGCTGCGGGAGCGCGAGGTCGGCATCGCGGTGATCAAGAAGCGCGGCTCGGCGGTGGAGCCGGAGGAGCTGCGCAGGAAGCTGAAGCTCGGCGGCGGCCGCAACTCCTGCACGATCTTCCTGACCCGGGTTGCCGGCGCCCCCATGATGCTGCTGGGGCACCCGGCGGCGGACACCCCCTGACCGGCGCTCACACCGGGCCGGTGCCGGCGCTCACGCCAGGTCGGTGCCGGGGCTCACACCGGGCCGGTGCCCGCGCTCACGCCAGGTCGGTGAGGTCCTCGGCGTAGATCTGGGAGAGCGGCTGCGGGCCGATGTACTGCTGGCAGGTGCACTGGCCTGCCTCGTACTGCACCGGCTTGTGGTCGGCGTCCCAGGCGACCGCGACCTCCACCAGCTCATGACACTTGCCCTTTTTGTCATGCTTGGCGAGGTGGTGGGTGCAGCCGCACACCGGCTGTGGCGGCTGCTGCGCGGCGGCCAGCTCCTGCCGCTCCTGACGGGCGGTCTCCAGCCGCTCCATCTTGCGTTCGTGCCGCGTGCGCAGCGCCGTGCGGGCGGTGTCGGCGACCTTCGCGAAGCCGCCCGCCATGAAGAAGATGAAGACCCACCAGAACCAGTCCACAGCCTGCCGCCTCCCCACGTGCGCGCCCGGTGCTGCCTGCCAGGGTAAGACCTCTGGCCGGAGCTCGGGCCGGGGGTGGCGGTGAGGACTCGCGACACGACAAAACGAGCCCTCGCCCGGCCCCAGGAGCAGCACCTCAGGAGCAGCGCCTCAGGAGTAGAGGTTCTGCTTGCTGGTCTCGTGGACGTGATCGTGATCGTGATCGTGGTGGTGCGCGGCGCCGGACGGCTCCTCGCCGGTCTCCCCGGGCACATGCGGTTCGGTGACCGGCAGGGACGAGTCGGCGGAGAGGTCCCAGGCGGAGGCGGACCGGCCCCGCGCCACCATCTCGGCGCCCAGGGCGGCCACCATCGCGCCGTTGTCGGTGCACAGCTTGGGCCGCGGCACCCGCAGGGTGATCCCGGCGTCCTCGCAGCGGCGCTCGGCCATCGCCCGCAGCCGGGAGTTGGCCGCGACCCCGCCGCCGATCATCAGGTGGTCCACGCCGTTGTCCTTGCAGGCCCGGACGGCCTTACGGGTCAGCACGTCCACCACGGCCTCCTGGAAGGACGCCGAGACGTCCGCCACCGGCACCTCCTCGCCGGCCGCCCGCTTGGCCTCGATCCAGCGGGCGACAGCCGTCTTCAGGCCGGAGAAGGAGAAGTCGTAGACCGGGTCGCGGGGGCCGGTCAGTCCGCGCGGGAAGCGGATCGCGTCGGGGTTGCCCTCGCGTGCGTAGCGGTCGATGACCGGGCCGCCCGGGAAGCCGAGGTGCAGCACCCGCGCGATCTTGTCGAAGGCCTCGCCCGCCGCGTCGTCGATCGTCGAGCCCAGCGGCCGTACGTCGGAGGTGATGTCCGGGGCCAGCAGGAGGGAGGAGTGGCCGCCGGACACCAGCAGCGCCATCGTCGGCTCGGGCAGCGGGCCGTGCTCCAGCTGGTCGACGCAGATGTGCGAGGCGAGGTGGTTGACGCCGTAGAGCGGCTTGCCGAGGGCGTAGGCGTACGCCTTGGCGGCCGAGACGCCGACCAGCAGCGCACCGGACAGGCCCGGTCCCGCGGTGACCGCGATCCCGTCCAGGTCGCTCGCCGCGACCCCGGCGTCCTTCAGCGCGCGCTGGATGGTGGGGACCATCGCCTCCAGGTGGGCGCGCGAGGCCACTTCCGGCACCACACCGCCGTAGCGGGCGTGCTCGTCGACGCTGGAGGCGACCGCGTCGGCGAGGAGGGTGTGGCCCTGGACGATGCCGACACCGGTCTCGTCGCAGGAGGTCTCGATGCCGAGGACGAGCGGTCCGCCGCGTGAGTCAGCCATGAGTGTCAAGTTCCTTGTACGGAGGGTGCTTCGGAGGAGGTCTGGGTGGTGCGCCGCATGACCAGGGCGTCGACGTTGCCGGGCTGGTAGTAGCCGCGGCGGAAACCGATCGGCTCGAAGCCGAAGCGCTCGTAGAGGCGCTGGGCGCGCACGTTGTCGACCCGCACCTCCAGCAGCACCTCGTGGCATTCGAAGTCCGTCGCGGCGCCGAGGAGTTCGGTCAGCAGCCGGGCGCCGAGGCCGGTGCCCCACATCTCGCGGGCGGTGGCGATGGTCTGGATGTCGCCGGTGCCGTCGACGGCGGCCAGCCCGCCGTAGCCGACCAGCCGGCTTTCCCGCCCGCCATCCGGCCGCGGCACCTCCAGTTCGGCGACGAGGTAGCGGCGGGTCGCGTACGGGCCGCGCGCATGGGCCAGCTCGGACCAGAACATGCCCGGCGACCAGGCGTCCTCGGGGAAGAGCTCCCGTTCCAGCTCCAGCACCGGCGCGATGTCCCACCAGCGCATCTCGCGCAGCGCCGCGCCGGGCCCGGGGGCCCCGCCGGGCGGCGGGGGCGCCGCGGGGCTCCGGTCGGGCGACGGGCGGGTGGTCACCGGGGAGTGACCACCTTGTAATTGGCGGGCACCTGGGCGTCCGGGCGGCGCAGGTACAGCGGCCGCGGGGGCGGCAGCTCCTCGCCCGCGGCCAGCTTCTCCGCGGCCAGTGCGGCCAGCGCCCCGGCCGACTGGTGCTCGGGGGCCTCGCGCCGCAGGCCGGTGAAGACCGTGTCGTAGAGCACCGCGCCCGCGCCCACGGCGGGGACGCCGGCCACCTGGTCGGCGAGGTCCGCGGGGCGGTCGACGGCGGGCTCGGTCAGGCGGGTACGGGCATCGCCGTAGCGCGCCCAGTACACCTCCTTGCGGCGGGCGTCGGTGGCCACGACGAAGGGCTCGGTGAGCCCGGAGGCGTAGGCGAGGCCGTCCAGGGAGCACAGGCCGTGGACCGGGACGCCGAGGGCCGCCCCGAAGGTCGCGGCGGTCACCAGGCCGACCCGCAGGCCGGTGTACGGGCCCGGGCCCACGCCGACCACGATGTCGCTGACGGCATCGAGCTTTTTCCCCGCCTCGGCCAGCACCCGGTCGACGGCGGGCAGCAGCAGCTCGCCGTGGCGGCGCGCATCCACCTGGCGGGACTCGGCGAGGACCCGGGTGCCGTCGTGGAGCGCGACGGTGACGGCGGGGGTGGCGGTGTCAAGAGCTAGCAGCAGCACGTCCTTAAGACTACGGCTCGGCCGGAGGTACCTGTCGCGGTGCTACCGTCGCCCCCGTAGCCCAGCAGCAAGCAGCCCGGCATTCCCAGGTCCGGGGCTCCCCGCCACCGGGCAGGGAGAGGGAGGAAAGGTGCACAGCGGTGCCCGCTAAGAGCAGCACGATCGTCACCGCGCTGACCACGGCTGCCGTGGTCGTGGTCGGTGTGCTCGGCTACCAGGCCGCGGCGTCCGCTCCGGACACCCTCACCCAGACCCGCAAGGACCCCCGCCACAGCGCGCCCAAGAGCCCGCCGGAGCGCAGCGGCAAGAAGGACAAGGCCCCCGCTGCGGCCCCGGTCCCGCCCTCGTCCGGCAAGGGCCGGCGGATCGTCTACTCGCTGGACGCCAAGCGGGTCTGGCTGGTCGGCGCGGACGACAAGGCGGTGCGTACGTACCCGGTCACGCCGAGCACGGTCAGCCCGCCGCTGGGCGCGTACGCGGTCGCCTCGCGTTCGGTGAGCGTCACGGGCTCGGACGGCATCGCGATCGAGCATGTGGTGCGGTTCGCGGCTGTGGAAGGCGTCACCGTCGGCTTCAGCGCGGCGGTCGACGGCTCCATGCCCGACCCGGGCTCGGCGAAGCGGACCGGCGGCATCCGTGAGTCGCGGACCGACGGCAAGGCGATGTGGGACTTCGCCCTGCACGGCACCAAGGTCGTCGTGGTCTCCTGACCGCGCGGCCCCGGCGGTCCCGCAGGCCGCCGCATTCGCCCTTACGGGCTACGCCGCGTCGCGGCCCGGGGTGGACGCCGCCCGGCGCCCGTCCTGGTCCTCGTCCTCCGCCTCCGGCGCGCCGGACGGCTCGGCGGGCTTGTCCCGGCGGGCCTCCTCGACGGCGTCGGGAGGCGTGGAGACGGCGCTGGCCGCGGCACCGGCCGCCAGCAGTTCATTCATGGTCGGCGCCTCGCGCGCGGCGCACCCGGCCGCCGCGACGGGGGTGCCCCCGCGCCCATCGGGCGTGGTGGAGGGCTGGTGGGCCGACATGGACGCCTCCCGGGGCTCCTGGGACGAGCGACAGAAGCCAGGCTCGCTACTCAAGCCGGCTACTTAGGCTGACCACTTAGGCTGACCTAACTGGGGTCTCCTCCCATGTCACCACGCCCGGTACCGGGTACGCAACATCTTACCGACGGCTTGTCGGAAACTACCGGGCGGTGTTGTCCGGATCGGCGCCCGGCGGTCCGTGGCCGACGGGCCCGCCACCGCCGCCGGCGGCTCCCGGGACGGCCGTCAGCAGGTCTCCAGCGCGAGCAGACCGGCGTCCGCCCAGCGTGCGCCGAGGCCGGTGACCGTCACCTCGCGCACATCGTCCACGTCGTCCTCGGGATGCCCGCCCGCACCACCGGGCGCATCGGCCCCGACGGCGCGCCCGATGACCACGTGCAGCCGGTCCTCGGACAGCTCCTCGACCTTGCCGTCGCCCCACTCCACGACCACCACCGACTCCGGCAGCGAGACATCGAGGTCCAGGTCCTCCATCTCGTCCAGCCCGCCGCCGAGCCGGTACGCGTCGACGTGCACCAGCGCGGGGCCGCCGGTCAGCGAGGGGTGCACCCGGGCGATGACGAAGGTGGGCGAGGTCACGGCGCCGCGGACACCCAGCCCCTCGCCCAGGCCACGGGTCAGCGTCGTCTTGCCGGCGCCCAGCTCACCGGTGAGCAGTACCAGGTCGCCGGGGCGCAGCAGCGGGGCCAGCCGGCGGCCCAACTCCTGCATCTGTGCGGGGGACTTGACGGTGACATGCGCAATCGCTGCGGTGGTGCTCATGCCGCAAATGGTACGTCCCGCCCGTCGCCCGACCGCCACCCCTCAACGACGCCCTCAGGCCTCAGGCGCGGGCGTGCCGCGAGCTGCGGGCCGCCGCGCTCGCCCGTTCCACCAGCGACACCAGATGTTCATTGACCAGCTCGGGCCGCTCCAGCATCACCAGATGCCCGGCGCCGGGGACGCACACCAGGTCCGCGTCCGGCAGCACCTCGGCGATCGTCCGGCTGTGGTCGGCGGGGGTGATCAGATCGCTCTCCCCGGCGAGCACCAGCGCGGGCACCGCGTCGTACGCCACCAGCGCCTCGGTCTTGTCGTGCACCGCGAACGCCGGGAAGAACTCGGCGACCACATCGATCGGGGTCGCCTCGATCAGCCGCTCGCCGAAGCGGGCGATCCCCGGGTCCACCTTCTCCGGCGTCCCGAAGGAGTAGCGCTTGATCAGCCCCGCGAAGAGGTCGGCGGTGGCCCGCCGCCCGCGCTCGACGATCTCGCGCTGCCAGCCCAGCGCCTTGAGGACGCCCGGCGCGAGCCAGTGGAAGGCCTTGACGCCCATGGACGGCAGCCCGAAGCCGACCTCGCTGAGCCGGCCCGCCGAGGTACCGATGAGGGCCACCCCGACCACCCGCTGCGCGACGTACTCGGGGAACTGGTCGGCCAGCGCCATCACCGTCATCCCGCCCATGGAGTGCCCGACCAGCACGATCGGGCCCTCGGGGACCGCGGCGTCCAGCACCGCCTTCAGGTCCCGGCCCAGCAGGTCGATGGTGACCGGTTCCGTGCCGTCGATCTGGCCGTGACCGCGCGAGGAGCGGCCGTGGCTGCGCTGGTCCCAGTGGACGGTGCGCACCGTGCCGCGCAGCGCGGAGCGCTGGAAGTGCCAGGAGTCCTGGCTCAGGCAGTAGCCGTGGCTGAAGACGACCGTGGGGGCCTGCGAGCGCCGTCCCAGCGCCGCCGTCAGCCGCTTGCGCAGCCCGCCGTGGGCCTCCTGCGCGGCGCGGGCCTCCTTGCCGCGGACCGGTTTGGCGGACCGGTCGCTCTTGCCGTGCTTGGAATGCTTGCCGTTCACCGGGCCCTTGACCGCCGCGTCGTCCTTCTCCGGCGGGCCCGGCTCGTCGACCTCGTAGTACAGCTCGGTGCCGTCCTCGGCGACCGCGGCGCCCGGGGTGCCGCGCAGCGTGCCGTACGGGCCCGCGGCGTCCAGCGCCAGCCGGGCGCGGCGCCGCATCCCGCGGCCGACGGTCAGCCGCTCTATCGCCACACCGGCCGCGGCGCCCGCCGCGACCACGCCGATCGCGGCGCCGGCGACACCCGCGTGCCGGCCCGCCTTCGCCCAGTTGCCGGCCACCTCGGCCGCGGTCTCGACCGCCTGCGCGGCGGCTTCCTGCCCCTCGGTCATGCCGTACCCCCCGTGAGCGCGCTGTCTCCTTCGGCTTCGCTCCCCGTGCCGCTGTCCACATAGACGCGCGGCACCCGGGATCCGATCCGGGTGACGATCTCATACCCGATGGTTTCGGCCACCTCGGCCCAGTCCTCGGCGGTCGGCTCCCCGCGGTCCCCGGGGCCGAACAGCACGGCCGTATCGCCCGGCTCGGCGTGCTCGCCGCCCAGGTCGACCACGAACTGGTCCATCGCGACCCGCCCGGCGACCGTCCGCCACGCGCCTGCGACCAGCACGGGGCCGACGCCGGAGGCATGGCGCGGGATGCCGTCGGCGTAGCCGAGCGGGACCAGCGCCAGGGTGGTCTCGCCGGACGTCGTGTAGTGGTGCCCGTACGACACACCGTGGCCGCCCGGGACGCGCTTGACCGACGCGAGCGAGGCCTCCAGGGTCATCGCCGGCCGCAGCCCGAAGTCCCGGGAGGTGCCGACCTCGGGGCTGGGCGAGAGGCCGTAGATGCCGATGCCGGTGCGGACCAGGTCGAAGTGCGCCTCGGGCAGCGTCAGCAGCGCCGGGGTGTTGGCGATGTGCCGCACCTCGGGGCGCAGCCCGGCCGTCTCGGCGGTCTTCAGCGCCGCGTGGAAGACGTCCAGCTGGGCGGCGATCGAGGGGTGTCCGGGCTCGTCGGCGCAGGCGAAGTGCGACCAGACGCCGGTGACGACCGCCGTGCCCTCGGCCTCGGCGGCGCGGGCCGCGGCGGTCAGCTCCGGCCAGTCGGCGGGCGTGCAGCCGTTACGGCCGAGGCCGGTGTCCACCTTGAGCTGGACGCGGGCGGTGCGGCCGCACGCCCGTGCCGCCGCCCGCACCTCGTCGAGCGCCCACAGCCCGCTCACCGCGACGTCGATGTCCTGCTCGATCGCCCGCCGCCAGGGGCCGCCGGGCGTCCACAGCCAGCACAGCAGCCGCCCGGTGTCACCGGCCGCCCGCAGCGCGAACGCCTCCTCGGGCAGCGCCGTGCCCAGCCAGCCCGCACCGGCCTCACGGGCGGCGCGCGCACAGCGCACCGCCCCGTGCCCGTAGCCGTCGGACTTGACCACGGCCATCAGCTCTGCCCGGGGTGCACGGTCCCGCAGCGCACGGACGTTCGACCGCACGGCGGCGACGTCGATGGCGGCACGGGCACGCTTCACTGTCTCGTTCATCCCCCTCAGTGTCGCAGGCGACATTGCGCAACCCCGGGGGACGGGCGGGAAAACCGTGCTCACACGCCGGGTTTCCGCCCCCAGACGTGCACGATGTCGCCCTTGTCGAGCACTTCCCAGGCCCTGCGCGCATCCGTCATGGTGAGGTTGACGCAGCCGTGCGAGCCGGCCCCGGAGAAGATGTCCTCGTAGACGCCGTGCAGCGCCTCCCCGCGGTCGAAGAACTGGGCGTACGGCATGGAGGTGCCGTACAGGTTGGAGATGTGCCGGCGGTGCCGCAGATAGATCCGGTACGTACCGGTGCGGGTCTCCATGGTCGGCGCGCCGGAGCGGATCGCCACCGGGTCGAGGATCACCCGCCCGTCCTGCTGCACCCACATCAGCTGCCGGTTCAGATCGACGCACACGGTCCGCTCGGCCCGGTCGGGGCAGTGACCGGCCCGGTTGGGGTCCTTCTTCGCCCGCATCACCCGCACCATCGCCCCCGTGACCGGCCCCGCGAAGCCGGACGCCGGCGCGATGCTGTGCGCCTGCTGGAACCGCCGGATCGCCCGGCAGTCCCCCGCGCTCTGCCGCCCGTCGGCCTCGCGCCCCAGATAGCGCTCCGCCTGCCGCTGGTAGGGCCCGGTGGCGGCACTGCAGCGCAGCGCCCGGGTGCCGGGGCGCTGCGCCTCGGACCGCGGCACGTACTCGATGTGCAGCTGCCGCCCCGGCTCCCGTACCGCGCGCGGGACACCGGGGACCAGGTCGGACGGTCCGTACGCGACGGACGGCTGCGTCACGGCCCGCGCGGACGCATGCCTCACGGCCACGGTGGGCGACGGTGCCACGGCCACCGCGGGCGGCCCGGCGACAACGAGCAACGAGGCGCAGACCAGCAGCGCCGGAAGAGTGCGTTTCATGCCCTCACGCATGCCGTGGCGCAGCGGCCGTGCGGCCCGCCGCACGCCAGGTTCGCCCTGGTGCCCGCCCCATTCCCCCGCGGGGCGTAACGCCGGTCCGTCGCGTGCCGTCGGCCGGTCGTCCACGGTCGGTCCGTTGCGTGCCACCGGCCGGTCATCCGCGGCCGGCCCGTCATCCGCGGGCGATCCGTCGTCCGCCACCGGCCGTCCGGTCCGCCGCCGGCCGCCGCCGCTGCTGTCAGTCCGTCACATCCCGCCAGGCCGCCGCCAGATGGCCCGCGACCTCCGAGGCGAGGATCGGGGCGCCGGCCGGCCCGGCCGCCCGGCGGGCCGCCAGCCCGTGCAGATACGCACCGACCGATCCCGCGTCCCGCGCCGTGAGTCCCGCGGCGAGCAAGGAGCCCGTCAGCCCCGACAGCACATCCCCGCTCCCGGCCGTCGCCAGCCAGCTGCTGCCCGTGGGATTGACCCGCACCGGCCCGTCCGCCTCCGCCACCAGCGTCGTCGAGCCCTTGAGCAGCACCGTGGCGCCGTACCGCGCCGCCAGCTCCCGCACACAGGCCAGCCGGGCCGCCTCGACCTCCTCGCGCCCGCGCCCGAGCAGCGCGGCGGCCTCCCCCGCATGCGGCGTCAGCAGGGTCGGGGCCGGGCGCTCGGCGACCCGGCGCGGCGTCAGGAACCGCAGCCCGTCCGCGTCCACCAGCACCGGAACCTCCGCCGCCAGCACGTCCTCCAGCGCGCCCGACTCCTCGCCGATGCCGGGGCCGATCACCCACGACTGCACCCGGCCCGCCTTGTCCGGCGGCCCGGCGTGCACCAGCGTCTCCGGGAAGTGCGCCAGCACCGCCTCGGCGGCCGGCCCGACGTAGCGCACCGCCCCCGCGCCGCCCCGCAGGGCGCCCGCCACCGCGAGCACCGCCGCCCCCGGATACCGCGCGGACCCGGCGACCACCCCGACCACGCCCCGCCGGTACTTGTCGCTCTCGGGCGCCGGACGCGGCAGCAGCCCGGCCACGTCCGCGTGCTGCAAGGCCTCGACGTCGGCCTCGTGCGGCAGCGTGAGCCCGATGTCCACCAGCCGCAGCGCGCCCGCCCGCTCGTGCGCCGGATCGATCAGCAGCCCGGGTTTGTACGCGCCGAACGTCACCGTGGCATCGGCCCGTACGGCGTCCCCGGCGACCTCGCCGCTGTCCGCGTCCACTCCGCTGGGCAGGTCCACCGCCACCACCGGCGCCGACTCCCATGCCTCCTGCACGAGTTCGGCGGCCTCCGGGCGCAGCCCGCCCCGCCCGCCGATCCCGACGATCCCGTCCACGACCAGCGCGGCCCGCGCGATGTCCCGCCGGGCGTCGGCCGAGACACGCCCCCCGGCGGCCCGCAGCGCGGCCAGCCCGCCCCGGTGCGCCTTGTCGGGCGAGAGCAGCACCGCCGCCGCTCCGGCCCCCCGCCGCGCCAGCCGGGCACCGGCGTACAGCGCGTCCCCGCCGTTGTCGCCGCTGCCCACCAGCAGCACCACCCGGGCTCCGTACACCCGCCCCAGCAACTCCGCGCAGGCCGTGGCCAGTCCGGCCGCCGCCCGCTGCATCAGGGCCCCTTCGGGCAGGCGGGCCATGAGCTCTCGCTCCGCGGCCCGTACGGTCTCCACGCTGTAGGCAGTCCTCATGCCGACAAGTCTCACCCCTCGCCCACGGGGTACGCGGCATTTCTCCCGCGGGCCCCGGGACCTGTCTTCAGCGTCCCGCCTGCCTCGCGGGCCCCTCCCCGCAAAGACGGCGCCCGCCCACCGACGAATCGGGGGGCGGGCGCCGCAGCGGCCCTCATCCGCGGGCTCACCCCTCGGCGATCACCACGGCCGAGGCGACCCCCGCGTCATGGCTCAGCGACACATGCCACGACCGGACCCCGAGCTCCTTCGCCCGGGCCTCGACCGTGCCCCGTACCCTCAGCCGCGGCTGCCCACTGTCCTCGACGTACACCTCGGCATCGCTCCAGTGCAGCCCGCCCGGTGCCCCGAGCGCCTTGGCCAGCGCCTCCTTGGCGGCGAACCGGGCCGCCAGCGAGGCGATGCCGCGCCGCTCACCGCTGGGCAGTATCAGCTCCTCGGCGAGGAACAGCCGCTGCGCCAGCTCCGGCGTACGCTCCAGCGCCGCGCCGAAGCGCTCGATCTCGGCGACATCGATCCCGACCCCGATGATCACTCGACCGTCACCGACTTGGCCAGGTTGCGCGGCTGGTCGACCTCGTTGCCGCGGGCGGTGGCCAGCTCGCAGGCGAACACCTGCAGCGGGATCGTGGAGACCAGCGGCTGCAGCAGCACCGGCGTCCGCGGAATCCGCACCAGGTGATCGGCGTAGGGCACCACCGTCTCGTCCCCCTCCTCCGCGATCACGATCGTCCGCGCCCCCCGGGCCCGGATCTCCTGGATGTTCGACACGATCTTGTCGTGCAGCACGGACCGCCCACGCGGCGACGGCACGACCACCACCACCGGCAGATCGTCCTCGATCAGCGCGATCGGCCCGTGCTTGAGCTCTCCGGCCGCAAAGCCCTCCGCGTGCATATACGCGAGTTCCTTGAGCTTGAGCGCACCCTCCAGCGCCACCGGATAGCCCACATGCCGGCCGAGGAACAGCACGGTGTTCTTGCCGGCGAGGCCGCGGGCCAGCTCCCGTACCGGCTCCATCGTGCCGAGCACCTGCTCGACCTGGGTGCCGATGGCCGCCAGTTCGCGCACCACGTCCCGGATCTCGTCGCCCCACTTCGTGCCCCGCACCTGTGCGACGTACAGCGCCACCAGGTAACAGGCCACCAGCTGCGTCAGGAACGCCTTGGTCGACGCCACCGCGACCTCGGGCCCGGCGTGCGTGTAGAGCACCGCGTCCGACTCCCGCGGGATGGTCGAACCGTTCGTGTTGCAGATGGCGAGCACCTGCGCGCCCTGCTCGCGGGCATGGCGCAGCGCCATCAGGGTGTCCATGGTCTCGCCGGACTGGCTGATCGCGATGACCAGCGTGCGCCGGTCCAGGATCGGGTCGCGGTAGCGGAATTCGCTCGCCAGCTCCGTCTCGCACGGAATCCGCGTCCAGTGCTCGATGGCGTACTTGGCGATCATCCCGGCGTGGTACGCCGTCCCGCAGGCCACGATGACGACCTTGTCGACCTCGCGCAGCACGGCGGGCGGGATCCGCACCTCGTCCAGGGACAGCACCCCCGAGGCGTCGATCCGTCCCAGCAGCGTGTCGGCGACGGCCTTCGGCTGCTCGGCGATCTCCTTCAGCATGAAGTAGTCGTAGCCGCCCTTCTCGGCGGCCGAGGCGTCCCAGTCGACGTGGTACTCGCGCACCTCGGCGGGCGCCCCGTCGAAGCCGGTGACCGTCACGGCCTCCCGGCGCAGCTCCACCACCTGGTCCTGGCCCAGCTCGATCGCCTCGCGGGTGTGCGCGATGAACGCCGCCACATCCGAGGCGAGGAAGGCCTCCCCGTCCCCGACGCCCACCACCAGCGGCGAGTTACGGCGCGCCCCGACCACCACGTCCGGCTCGTCGGCATGCACCGCGACCAGCGTGAACGCACCCTCCAGCTGCCGGCAGACCTGCCGCATCGCCTCGGCCAGCTCCCCGCAGGACGAGTAGGCCTCGGCCAGCAGATGCGCCACGACCTCGGTGTCCGTCTCGGACGTCAACTCGTGCCCGCGGTCGGTGAGTTCCGCGCGCAGCCCGGCGAAGTTCTCGATGATGCCGTTGTGCACGACGGAAACCCGTCCGGCGTTGTCCATATGGGGGTGGGCGTTCTCGTCGGTGGGCCCGCCGTGGGTGGCCCACCGGGTGTGCCCGATACCGGTCGAGCCGGCCGGCAACGGACGGTCGGCCAGCTCCTTCTCCAGATTGGCGAGCTTGCCGGCCTTCTTCGCCGCTGCCAGCCCGCCATCGGCCAGCACGGCGATACCCGCCGAGTCATAGCCCCGGTACTCCAGCCGCTTCAACCCGGCCAGGACGACGTCAAGGGCGCTCTGCCCGCCCACATATCCCACGATTCCGCACATGGGGGCAGGGTACGCCGGGGCCCTGAACGACCGACGGCGACATGTACCGGCGAGTCACCGATCGAAAACCCCGGCCTTCACGGCCCCGACGAACGCACCCCACGCACCGGCCGCGTGAAACTGCGTGCCGCCGGCCCGGTCCTTGCTGTCCCGGACTGCGCGGCCGCCGCCGGCGGTGTGGGCGACCTCTATGCACTCGTTGGCCGACCCTCCTCCGGAGTACGACGACTTCTCAAAGGGCCCGACGATTCCCCGACCGCTCACCCTTCCTCGTTCCTCACTGCGATGCCTCCGGCCTTCACGGCGTCCACAAACGCGGCCCACGCACCCGCCGCATGGAACTGCGTCCCGCTGGCCCGATCCTTACTGTCCCGGACGGCCCGGCCGCCGTCGGCGGTGTGGGCCACCTCCACGCACTCCTGGTTGATTCCCTGAGAGGCGCTGGCCTTCTTGAACGGCGAGACGATCTCCCGGCCGCTCATGAGACGAAACCCGTCTTCACCGCATCAAGGAACGCGTCCCAGGCTTCGGGACCGTGAAACTGCGTACCGCCGTCCCGATTCTTACTGTCCCGCACGGCCCGACCGCCGTCGGCGGTGTGGGCCACCTCGACACAGTCCTGCTGGCCCCCCTGCGAGGCACTGGCCTTCACGAACCGCGTGACGATTTCTCGGCTCTTCATTCTGCGTCATTCTCACTCTCGGGAAGTTTGGCCAGCTGATCGCTCAGGAAGGACAGAGTCTGCTTCGGCGTCAAAGCCGCCGACCTGAGCTCCTCGAACGCCTCCGCGTGCTTCACCATGTCGTCCAGTTCCTCGACAAAGACGGTGCTGGTGGTGCTGTCGAAGGCGACGGCTTCAGGAGCGGGTTCGGCGCCGAAGCTGAACATGACGAAGTGCGAGGCCATATGGGCTGCCTGCCACTCCGAGAGCGGGAGCACCTGAAAGCTCACGTTCCGCCGTTGCGCGACATCGATGAGATGCAGAAGTTGGTCGCGATGTACCGCTGGTGATGGCATGGGTGCCGTGATGACCGGTTCCCAGACAATGGCGGCGTAGCGTGCACCGCCGTCCTCGATGGTCTTCCTGCGTTCCCGTCGCGCCGCCATGGCGAGTTCGCTGTCCTCGGCGGTATTGGCGGCCAGGCCACCATCGAGCAGCGTCTTTACGTAGCCGTCCGTCTGCAACAGCCCCGGCAAGTACAGCGGCTGCCACGTACGGATGTACGTGGCGTCGGCTTCCAGAGTCACAAAGTCCGCGTACTCAGGGTTCAGCGCCCACGGGTAATTGACCCACCACCCGCGCTTGTTGGAATCGCGGGCCAGCTGTTCGAGCTGACGGTAGACCTCCGAGTCCTCGACCCCGTACAGCTCCAGCAGCAGTCGGACATCGCCCGGCCGGGCCGTTACCTGCCCCGACTCGATCCGGCTGATCTTGGCCTTCGAACCCACGATGTGGTCGGCCCCATGCTGCTGATCGAGCTTCGCCGCTTCGCGATACTTCCTGAGCGCCGCACCGAGGCGCCTACTGCGCACAGTAGGGCGTCCACCTGCGGGCATGTCCCCTCCTCTTACCGCGTGTGACCAGTCTGCACGCCCACGGACGCTACACGCCAGGGCGACAGAGACCCGGAGTTGCGTGCAACTTTTCACCGCCAAGGGCGTTGCACTACGCGAGAGTTCCGCTCTAGCGTGAATTCCACCACGAAGCGTCAGAAGTCATGGACGCTCCGTGATCAAGCTTCGGCCTGCCCACACCCTGGGGGACACATGTCCGGACGCACACACATCAAGAGGTTCCGGGTCCGGAAGGACTCCGTCGCCGCCGCACGACTCCACGTCAGAACGACCCTGACCGACTGGAAACTCGGCGGCCTCATCGAGGACAGCGTCCTCATCACCAGCGAACTGGCCACCAACGCCATCTCCCACGCCAAGGGCACGGGCGACTACTTCGAACTCGCCTTACGCCGTCGCAGCGGCATCCTGGTCCTGGAGGTGGCCGACTCCTACCAGTGGCGCATGCCGGAACTCCGCAAGCCCGGCCCGGACGACCCCGCCGGCCGCGGCCTGCTCATCGTGGACGCCCTCTCCCAGCACTGGGGCGTACGGCCGCGCGACCCCGGCAAGACGGTGTGGGCACACCTTCCGCTCCACCGCGCCGGGCAGCCATGAGCCGGCCCCACCGCCCCGGCTCCGGCATCCGTTCCGCATGGTGGTGCGAGTTCAGCACGCGCACCCCGGCACTCGGGGACGCGGACGATCAGGTGCTCCTACAGGCACAGAGCGCCGAGACCCCCACCCAGGCCATGGTGTGGATACGCCTCGCCGTACGCATGCTGCTGTCCGGCTTCGACCCGCGCGACACCGAGCGGGCCTACCAGTGGCTCGACCACGGGCAGTGGGAGGCGGTGGCGCGGCTCAAGGCGGGCGAGCCGTACGCGTTCACCGCTGCCGCAGGGCGGACCCGTGTCGAGTGGTCCGCCAGCCCGGTGCTGTTTCTCCCCCTGGCCCATGCCGCGACGGGACCGCCCTGGCGGTGCGCCGAGTCGGCGCTCTGCTCGTGCACGGCCAGAGGACACATGTGCCGCGGATACCACCGGTAGGCGATCCGCGAGATCTTGCTGAGGCGCACGCTCGCCGTGAGCCTCAGCGGGAAGAGCCGGTCACTGGCCCGTTTCGGGCTCGGAGCTCGGCAGGAAGCTCTTCAAGTACTGCCTGCGGTTCTCGTTCACGGCGAACCGCGCGATGAGCAGGCATCCGTACGCGCCGAGACATAGGATGCCCGCCCCCCAGCGTCCGACGCCGAAGACGACGGCTCCGAGCCCGACCACCGCCGCCACCAGCCATCCCAGGCCCTCGGAATGCAGCTTCGGATCCCAGACCGGGTACGTACGAATCGCCCGCAGGCCGTCTCCTTCGGGAAGGGATTCGGCGGCGGGTACGGGGACACCCTCAGGAGACTCTGTTTCTCCGGAAACCCTGAGGAGACCCTGCACACACCGCTGCCCGTCGAGCACAAGCATCGCGCGCACTTCCCTCACCCCAGTGCGGTTGGCGGCGAATTGCACCCAGTAGAGTTTCGCGTCACTTCCCTTGATTTCCCGGGAGAGGTGCGGCGGGTCGATCACCGGATCGAGCAGGAGTTCCCACTCGTACCCTTCGAATTTCACGCGAGGTTTCGGCCGGGTGGCGGTGACGTCCTCGACATCCGCGGCGCCGTCCATCACCACACCCACACTCTTCACCATGACGGGAAGCGATCGGCAATAACCCTTCTTGAGCGGAGTCCGTATCCCCCGGGACGCCTTGCGAAATCCTCCGACAAAGACAGCCCACAGCAAGGAGACGACCATCACGAACAGCACGAGGCCAACCATGGCCCAATGAGCGGATCCACCCGCCTTCTCTTCCAGGGCATCGCGATCGCTGTCGACGAGAACTCCGAGCTCCGCCGAGGACGGCGCGTAGAGCGCCCACACCAAGTCGCCGCGCTCCACCGGTTGTTTCGACCTGAATTCCGCCTTCTCGGACCTGGCACCGGCATCGAACGGCACCGCGACCCGGGCTACGACCTCGTACGGCTCGGAACTCTTTCTCCGGACGTACTCGGAGGAGATCACCTTCTGGACCGATACAGCCTGAATTCCGCCACCGGCTTTGATGATCTGCGCGGCCTCCGGAGAGAACGCGAGGGCCGCATAAAGGAACAGCCCCACCGGAACGAAGCTTACGATCAAACCGGCGGCGATCCACCCGTCGTTCCGCTCGGGCCACCAGTACGTGGACGTCCCGACCCGGCCCGCTTCCGGAGCGGGCCCGCCTCGCAGGCACACGAGCGCACCTGCGAGGCCGGCCACCACCAGCGACAGACAAGCCAGCAGATCCCAACGCGGCAGCGCCCCGGAGGGCTGCATCAACACCCGCACCACGGCGGCCAGCACTCCCGCACCGGCCGCCGTCAGGCAGGCATTGATCACACGGGCTCGAGTCATCCGAAAGTGTCCTTCACGCTGCGATTCTGCGGAGCCGTCTTGGCCTCGGGCTCCTTCTTCTCCGGCTCCTCCTCACCCTGTGCCACTGCCTGACCGGCGCCTGCCAGGCCGGCGCTGACCCCGCCCAGAGGGCCGTCGATCGACATGGAGGGCCCTTCCTTCGGAGGCGCCGGCGTAAAGCCCTCGGGTGCCTGAAAGCCTTCAGTCGGCTGGTTGAGGCGGCCCGCGCCGGCCACAGCCGCACCACCCATAGCGCCACCGACGAGGTTACCGGCGGTGCCCCACGCAACATCCGTCCAGGTGGTGCCTTCTTCTGTGAACCTGGCCTTGGCGCCCTCGGTCGCCCAACCACCGACGACGTTGCCCGTGGCACCGCCGGCCGCTCCGCTCGCCGCTTCGCGGAGGAACGGCGAGCCGACTGCCACCGCCGCGCCGTCCGCCCCAGACCGCGTCATCATCTTCGTGACCTTGCTTGCCGCCCCGAGGCCCGGCGCAGTCCCCGCGACCGCACCCACCCCACCCTGCCAGGTCGCCTCCCAGAGATCTGCGCCACTCACCCCGTCACCCGACCATGCCGCGCCCGCAACAGATCCCGCAGTATTTCCCGCCCAGTTGATGGCCACATTCGCGAGAAACCTGTGCGCCTTCGCCAGTTCAGCGACACGTCGAAACGCCGAAGCGATACGCGTAAGCATTGAGGCCAGGCGAGCAGAGACCCGAGCAGCCTGTGCGGCAAGGCGGGTCGCGTTGGCGGCCGCGGCAGCACCTCCGAAGCCCAACGTCACGAAGGACAGGGCGACCCCGACGCCGATCGAGACACCGATCTCGACGTAGATCGCGTGGATCTCGTCATTGACCTCTTCGATGGAGTCGGCGGCGTCATCGAGCCCCTTCGCGGCATGGGTGAAGGTCGGCTCTGTCTTCTGGATGCCCTGTTTCAGCGCGTTCCAGTGATGTTCGAAGGCATCGGCCGAATCGCCTTTCCAATGCTCACCGAGCGTCGCCTGGACTTTTTTGTCGAGTGCGTCGAAAGCCGACTCCAGCTCTGAGCCCATGTTGCGCCAGGACGTGGCTGCCGCCCGCAGGACGTCCGGTCGGCCACCAGGATTGACAAGCTCCAGCCCGGCTTCGACGATCTCTTCGCCGACCCCTTCGTTGCTCACTTTTCCCCCTGCTTGAATGCGGCAGCGATGTGCTCGTCCGACTTCTCGCTATTTTTCGCATTCTCCCGCAGGAGTTCACCGATAGCCTCGAGGTGCTTGTGAAGCTTCCCCAGCGATTCCGACATGTTCTCGGACAGTTCGATGTACGCGGAGGTGACCTCCTCGGACTCGGTCAGCAGTCCGAATCCATCGTGAATCGCCTCGGAGTCCGTCTTGCCCTTAAACCCTTTCAGGGCACTCTCGATGTCATAGGCGTAGCTGGCGAAATGTTTTCCCAGTTTGGCAAGTTCAGCAGGTTCAATGTGAAATTCTTTTGCCACCGAAGCCCCCGTGTCGAGTGCATCGCTCAGGGGGTGCACCCACGCAGAGCGCGACAGGGCGCAGCGCCCGAGCATCTGACTCGGCCAGGCTAGTTAAAGTCAGGCGGTCGATTTACAAAATCAGCCACCCTCCCCGAAGCTTTTTCGTGAAAAATGTCGGGATTGGGCACATCTAAACTGGGCAAAGCCGCAGCAAAGGTACGGTAATGTGCCACCGTCAACGTGGCTGATTAGAGACCGAGTTGCGAGCGGAGGCCGCCACCCATTCAAAACCCCCGCGCTATCCGCGCGTGCGCCTCCCGCACCGTCTCCAGGAACTCCTCGTCCGCCTCCGCGTCCGCCCCGAGTTCGCTGCCCGGCTCGTGGCGCTCCAGGAAGTCACCCAAATCCTCGCCCAGGTCCTCGTCCGGCAGATCCTCCGCCAGCTCGGCGTACACCCGCGCGGCGAATCCGTCCGAGCCGGCATCCGCCGCCCGGCCCCCGGTCACGCTTGTGGTCCTCCCCCACGGCCACTGTCCCAGCAGGCCGGCCCTACGCGCTCCCACACACACCTCCTGAATCGTCCTCGGCTGAATCGTCCTCGGCTGAATCGTCCTCGGCCCGACGTGCCGGGCCTCTCCCCGCCGCCGACCGTACCGGGCAAAAACCCTCGGGTACAGACACCCGGACAGAGAAGCCCCAAGCCCTCCCCTACATCCACAAGACCGACCTCCGGGGTACCCCGGACGTTCATCTCCGGGTGCTCCGCCGGACACCCCGATATGAACGGCGTGTGTCGGCTGCGCACAATGGGCGCGTGCCCCTGACGACCGATCCGCAGCAACGACGCCGCGCCGACAGCTCCCCGTACGTCGATCTGACGCGCGCGCAGTGGAGCGCACTGCGGGAGAAGACCCCCCTGCCCCTGACGGCCGACGAGGTCGAACGGCTGCGGGGCCTGGGCGATGTCATCGACCTCGACGAGGTGCGCGACGTCTACCTCCCGCTGTCCCGGCTCCTCAACCTCTACGTCGGCGCCACCAGCAACCTGCGCGGCGCGCTGAACACCTTCCTCGGCGATGTGGGCGGCGGCCCCCAGCCCGGTACCCCGTTCGTCATCGGGGTCGCGGGCAGCGTGGCGGTGGGGAAGTCCACCACCGCCCGGCTGCTGCAGGCGCTGCTGGCCCGCTGGCCCGAGCACCCGCGCGTCGAGCTGGTCACCACCGACGGCTTCCTGTTTCCCAACGCCGAGCTGCACCGCCGCGGCCTGATGTCCCGTAAGGGTTTCCCCGAGTCCTACGACCGGCGGGCGCTGACCCGCTTCGTCGCGGATGTGAAGTCCGGCAAGGCCGAGGTCACCGCGCCCGTCTACTCCCACCTCATCTACGACATCGTGCCCGGCGAGCGGCTGACCGTGCACCGCCCGGACATCCTCATCGTCGAGGGCCTGAACGTCCTGCAGCCGGCCCTGCCCGGCAAGGACGGCCGCACCCGCCTCGGACTCGCCGACTTCTTCGACTTCTCCGTCTACGTCGACGCCCGCATCGAGGACATCGAGAAGTGGTACCTCGGCCGCTTCCGCAAGCTGCGCGAGACGGCCTTCCAGAACCCGTTCTCCTACTTCCGCAAGTACACCCAGGTCTCCGAGGACGAAGCCCTCGACTACGCCCGGATGATCTGGCGCACCGTCAACAAGCCCAATCTGCAGCAGAACGTGGCCCCGACCCGCGGCCGCGCCAACCTGGTGCTGCGCAAGGGTCCTGACCACAAGGTGCAGCGGCTGTCGTTGCGCAAGCTCTAGGGAGTCGCACACCGTGCTGCATCTACGCCTGATCGTCCCCGGCAGCCGCACGGACGACGTCCTCCGGCTGCTGGAGACGACCGTCGGAGTGACCCATCTGGTGGTGCTCAACGGAGCGGCCCGCGATCCGCGGGGCGACGTGGTGATGTGCGATGTCGCACGGGAGGCCGGTGACGGGCTGCTGGCCCAGCTCCGGGAGATGGACCTGGACGAACACGGCTCGATCGCGGTCGAGAACATCGACCTGTCGCTGTCCCACCGGGCAGACCGGGCCGAGGATCAGGCGCCCGGCGAGGGAGCCGACGCTGTCCTGTGGGAGTCGCTGACCGATGCGACCCACGAGGAATCCACGCTCTCCGTCACCTACCTGGCGTTCCTGACGCTCGCCACGATGATCGCGGCCTGTGGCGTGGTCCTGGACAACGCGATCCTGATCGTGGGCGCGATGGCAGTCGGGCCGGAGTTCGGTCCGCTGGCCGGTATCTGTACGGCGCTGGTGCGGCGGGCACCCCGGCTGGCCTGGCGCTCCACGCTGGCACTGGTCGTCGGCTTCGCGGTGGCGATGGCGCTGACGGTCGGCTTCAGCCTCTTCATGGATGCGGTCGGCCTCTTCCACGCCGAGGACCTGGACGCCGCGCGCCCGAACACCAACTTCATCTACCGGCCCGACTGGTTCTCGTTCGTCGTCGCCGTGCTCGCCGGCATCGCCGGGGTGCTGTCACTGACGTCCGCGAAATCGGGCGCCCTGGTCGGCGTGGCGATCTCCGTCACCACCGTCCCGGCCGCCGCCAACGCCGCTGTCGCCCTCAGCTACGGGCAGTACGGCCAGGCCCGCGGCTCGTCGGAACAGCTGCTGCTCAACCTCGCCGGGATCGTACTGGCGGGCGTGGCCACCCTCCTGACGCAGAAGGCGCTGTGGGCCGGGCAGCGGCGGCAAAAGGGGTAACGTCCCGAAAGGTCATTTGTGTAGCGGTGCAAAGGGGGGCGACCCACCCGCCGTCCGCCCCCGACACGTGCATTCATCGCGCCGTCCGACATACTCATGCCATATGAACGAGGCATGGGAAGTACTCATTTTCATCGGCATGATCCTGGGCATAGCCGCCATGTTCGGCGGGTACATCTGGGCCTCGTGGTACGTGAAGAAGAGGGATGGCCAAAACACCCAACAGCGGGACGAGCTACTTCAGTTCATCGAGAGCCGGGGCTGGAGTCACACGTATTCGGCCATCGGAGACCGCTACTGCGGGGGGACGCCACTCCCCATGCAGGGCACCAATGTCCCCATATGGGACTACACGGTTGGTGAATTCCGGGGACGCACCTTCTGCTGCTTCGAGTACAACACGCGAAACAGCACCTCGGGCCCGGACGCGTGGCAGTACAACGCGGTGTTCGCCGTGACGATGCCGGCGCCCGTACCACGGATGGTCATCAAAAAGCCGCGGGTAGTGGACAAGTTGAACGCGCGCGCGGACGCCCTGTTCGGCGGCGGCAAGGTGACGGAGCTGGGCGACCCCGCATTCGACGAGGCATTTCGCCTGATTGCCAATGACGAGGAGTTCGCACGTAGTGCCCTGACCGGTCCCATGTCGCAGTTCCTCACCTCCGACCCTCGCGCCAAGGACGAGCCTCTCCGGTTCCAAGGAAACGAGTTGCTCACCTGGTATCACGGACGACTCCGGCCGCAAGACATCGACCAGAAGCTGAACTATTTGTGCGACGTCCTGGACCACTGGCCGGCACAGGCGTAACAGCCCGCCTCAACGGCCGCTCTCACGGATGAGCCCCTCACGGTTACGGACCGCGAGGGGCTCACCCATGAGCACCGAGTTGCAGGGGACTACGCGGCGTCAGAGCCCGCCGGTCGAATGGAGCGGACGAACTCCTCGAAGTCGTCGGCAACCTGATACAGCTGGGACTGCTTGGCCGTCAATGCCAACTCGATCACCGCGTGTTTGGCCGAGTCGTGCGCATCATGCATGAGTAGGTAGACCTGGCTCTGGACCAACTCCACGGGCAGCCCGCGCAACGTGGTGGAGATCCGCAGCGTTTGGGTCAGCGCAGGAATTTCGGGAGTGCCTCCTTGGGACTGCTTGGCGACGCTCACCGTCGCCCCCTCGCGCAGCCGCTGGACCGACTCGTGCGCGAGAGTCACCAGGTCGGCTTCGTCCCGGATTTTACCTGCGATCGTGATATTCGCGGTGAACTTCTCCTGGGACTCCGAATGGAGGGCGATGAAAGCCACCCCAGGAGCGCCCACCTCATCGGGGGGCGCCGGCTGCCAGCCCTCCGGCAGCGAAAATTCGATCTTCACCGGCAGCGTGGTCGCCATCGTGGATCAACTCCCTAGTATGGAAATGCGAGGCCAGTGTCATCCGAAGGGGTTGATGGACTCCAGTCCGTCGCCCATTGCGTCGAGACCGTCCCCCACTTTGTCACCTATGTCACTGACCGTGTCCACGACCTTTTCGGGATCGACCTCGACCTGGAAGCCGACCTTGCCCCCGAGCCCGAGCCCGACGCCCACATCGGCGCCGACGACGAACTTCCCATCCTTCATGCCGGCATCCGCATGGGCCGCAGCTCCGGCTCCGGCCCACCCTTCCGCGGTGGCACCAGCCCCGATACCGCCCACGTCCGCGTGGCCGCTCGCAGTCGCCTTGGCGCCCGCGAAAGCCTCAGCGCCAGCATGCACTCCATCCTTGCCCACGGATGCATTCGCCGTCGCTTCAGCCCCGACGAATCCCGAAGCCTCCCCCTTGAGCGCGGCGGGGCCATACTCGACGCCGCCCTCCGCGGATGCCTGCGCGAGGTACGCCTTACCGCTGGCCGCGGCCTGGAGTTTGCCGTCGGTCACGGACGCAGCCGCCGTGCCCTCCGCCCCAAGAAGTTTGAGTCCGGCTTTCCCGGAGGCCTTTCCATCGTCTCCGAACTGAGACTCGGTTTCGGCCTCCTTCCCCCAGGCGCTTGCCTCAGCCTTCCGCTCCCACAGCTTGACCTCGGAAGCTCGGGGTTTTTTCGCATTGGGATCCTCGGGGCCCGCCGCGCCGAAGCGCTTATTCTTACTTCTCGGCTTATCGGTCAGCGGGTTGGATTCGTAGAGGTCCCTAATGCTGACGCTGACCTTCCCCGATTCCTTTTGCTGTTCGGCAGTCTTGCCTGCCCTTTGCAGCCAGGACGGCGCATCGGAATCGCCGCCGGCCGCGTCCTCCAGCTTCCCCGCCGCCGAGTCAGCTTCGTCCCGCACATTCTGTCGCGCGGTTTTCAAAATCAGCTGGGCATGGCTTTCATTGCCGCCGTCCCACAGCTCGATTGCCTCCCGCGCCTTCCCCTGCGCCGCGCTCAACGCCGTGGCGTACCTACTGACTGCCGCGGCTGCGTCGGACAGCGCATCCGAAGCGTAGAGCCAGTTCTTCTTCTCACCGGAAAGCTTTTCCCAGAACTGGTCGCTGGCCGCACCGTTCCAGCCGGATATTCGTACGGCGCCCAGCCCCTGTGCGACGGTCTCGAATTTTCCGGATTGTTTCTTGAGCGCCCGCGCGACACCCTCGATGGCCCCCACGTCGCCAGGTATGAGCCCTTTGGGGTCTTTGGTTTCGCCCAGCTCTTCCGTCATGCCCGCCCCCGTTACTACAGCCCCGAACCATTCTTATGCTGATTTATATACTGCATATACTGGCCGGTATGAGATTCGTTTTGCTCATAGGTGTCCGCTTGGCCTTTTAGCTTGTCCGACATGTCGCCGGCGCGGTCACCGAGAACCAGATAGGCCACGTCCCACGTCTCGCAAAAGCTTTCAAACTTCTCGCCGAGGATCTTGTCGCCCTGGTCGGAACCGGCGAAGTCGTCGTTCAGCGCTCCGAAATCAGCCCCCTTGGCCGGGTTAAGGCATTTCAGTACATCCGAAGCCCCGGCCCTGATCTCATCCGGATCGGCCTTGAAGCCGTCGCGATTAATGGACATTCGCGAACTACCACCCCGTGAACACGCGCTGACGGCAGGAGAGTTGACACTGCCTTTCTCAGAACCTATCACCACCTGTGGTTCCGTCAGATCGGCGGGTCAGTTCGAACCCGTCGTCCACAACTCGCCCTATACATCCTGCAAGTTGCGCGAGTTGACCTATCTGCCGAATGTCCGGTCCACGCGATGGCAGCGCAAAAAGCGGCAACGACGCTCAACCAAGCGATATGGAAGGGGAGTTGGCATTAGGTCGGCGGTCTCGCAATCGGGGAACGAATATCACCGTTGCCGGGCATACACAGAATGCGCCGGAAACCGACACGCCGACTCCACATTCCTTTGCGACGGATAAAAACCGCCGCCCTCCTGACGCCCGGTCACGCACACACAACAGCGGGCCCGCTCCCCCACGTACAGGGGAAGCGGGCCCGCTAAGGAA
This sequence comes from Streptomyces lydicus, assembly GCF_004125265.1. Lineage (GTDB taxonomy): Bacteria > Actinomycetota > Actinomycetes > Streptomycetales > Streptomycetaceae > Streptomyces > Streptomyces lydicus_C. The sequence goes on along the minus strand of NZ_RDTE01000003.1, from coordinate 5,165,976 downwards.
ATTCCGCCGGGCGCTAGCCCAGCGCCGACTTGACCGCGTCGGCCAGCCGCTCGGCCACCGACCGCGCCTGCTCGATGTCCGCGGCCTCCACCATCACCCGCACCAGCGGCTCCGTGCCGGACGGGCGCAGCAGCACCCGGCCGGTGGCGCCCAGCTCCCGCTCCGCCTCGGCGACCGCGGCGGTCAGCTCGGGGGAGGTGGTCACCCGCGACTTGTCGACGTCGGGGACGTTGATGAGGATCTGCGGCAGCCGCTCCATGACGCCCACCAGGTCGGCCAGCGGCCGGCCGGTCGCGGCGACCCGGGCACCCAGCATCAGACCGGTCAGCGTGCCGTCGCCGGTCGTCGCGTGGTCCAGCACGATCACATGCCCGGACTGCTCGCCGCCCAGCGCGAAGCCGTGCGCCTTCATCTCCTCCAGGACGTAACGGTCGCCGACCGCGGTCTGGACGAGGTCGATGCCCTCGCGCTCCATGGCGAGCTTGAAGCCCAGGTTGGACATCACGGTGGCGACGACGGTGTTCTTGCGCAGCATCCCCGCCTCGCGCATCCCGAGCGCCAGCACGGCCAGGATCTGGTCGCCGTCGACCTCGTTGCCCTCGCGGTCCACGGCCAGGCAGCGGTCCGCGTCGCCGTCGTGCGCGACACCCAGGTCGGCGCCGTGCTCGACGACGGCCGCCCGCAGCAGCTGGAGGTGGGTGGAGCCACAGCCTTCGTTGATGTTCAGGCCGTCGGGGTCGGTGCCGATCGTGATGACCTCGGCGCCGGCCCGCGCGAAGGCCTCGGGCGAGACCCGCGCCGCCGCACCGTGCGCACCGTCGATGACGATCTTCAGCCCGTCCAGGCGGTTGGGCAGCACGCCGACGAGGTGCGCGACGTAGTTGTCGAAGCCCTCGTCATAGACGGTGACCCGGCCCACGCCGGCGCCGGTCGGCCGTTCCCAGGGCTCACCGGAGCTGTGGGCGCGGTAGGTCTTCTCGATCCGGTCCTCCAGCTCGTCGGCGAGCTTGTGACCGCCGCGGGCGAAGAACTTGATGCCGTTGTCGGGCATCGGGTTGTGACTGGCGGAGAGCATCACACCGAGGTCCGCACCGAGCGAGCCGGTCAGATAGGCGACCGCCGGGGTCGGGAGCACCCCCACCCGCAGCACGTCCACACCGGCGCTGGCCAGGCCCGCGACGACCGCGGCCTCCAGGAACTCCCCGGATGCCCGTGGATCACGGCCGACCACCGCCACCGGCCGGTGACCTTCGAACGCCCGCCCGTCGCCCGACCGCCGCCCCTGCAGGACGGGGCTTCGCCCCGACGCCTCCTCCGCGAGCACATGCGCCGCAGCGACCGACAGACCGAGCGCCAGCTCCGCCGTCAGATCCGCATTGGCGACACCGCGCACACCGTCCGTGCCGAAGAGTCGTCCCACTGGTGTCCTCCGAGTAGATGAGCTTGGACCAGAGCATTAAGTCCAGGTATACGCCCCGGGTCCTGGATAGCCGAACGCCCCGGCAGCACGGATCCGTGCCACCGGGGCGTTCGCCAAGTGCTGCATGTCGCAGCGAGCGCGGATTAGCGCTTGCTGTACTGCGGCGCCTTACGGGCCTTCTTCAGACCGGCCTTCTTGCGCTCGACCGCACGCTCGTCACGCTTGAGGAACCCGGCCTTCTTCAGCGCGCCGCGGTTGTTGTCGACGTCCGCCTCGTTCAGCGCACGGGCCACGCCCAGGCGCAGCGCACCGGCCTGGCCGGAGATGCCGCCGCCGGAGATGCGGGCGACCACGTCGTAGCGGTTGTCGAGCTCGAGCACCTTGAAGGGCTCGTTGACTTCCTGCTGGTGCACCTTGTTGGGGAAGTAGCCCTCAAGGGTGCGACCGTTGATCTTCCACTGGCCGGTGCCCGGAACGATCCGGACGCGGGCAATGGCGTTCTTGCGACGGCCCAGGCCGGCAGCCGGCTGCGGGTCGCCGAAGCGGGAGGCGAGGGACTCGGAGGTGTACTCCGACTCCACGACCTCGGTCTCAGTGGTGTATTCCTCGACGACGTCGTCGTTCTCGATGACGGTCTCGGGAGTGGTCTCGGCCACGATGCTCCTCAGAATTCTCTGTCGTCTTAGGGGGTGGCCGGAACTACTGCGCGACCTGGGTGATCTCGAACGGCACCGGCTGCTGCGCAGCGTGCGGGTGCTCGGCGCCCGCGTAGACCTTCAGCTTCGAGAGCATCTGACGGCCGAGGGTGTTCTTGGGGAGCATGCCCTTGATGGCCTTCTCGACGGCCTTCTCGGGGTTCTTGTCGAGCAGCTCGTCGTAGCGGACGGAGCGCAGACCGCCCGGGAAGCCCGAGTGGCGGTAGGCCATCTTCTGGGTCCGCTTGTTGCCCGACAGGTGCACCTTGTCGGCGTTGACGATGATGACGAAGTCACCCATGTCGACGTGCGGCGCGTAGACGGGCTTGTGCTTACCCCGCAGGAGGGACGCGGCCTGGGTGGCCAGACGGCCCAGGACAACGTCCTGCGCGTCAATGATGTGCCACTGGCGCTGGACATCGCCGGGCTTGGGGCTGAACGTACGCACGGTTAGCCTTCGCTTCTTCAGAGGTGGGATATCCCCGGGGCCTGAGGCCTCGGGAACGGGTCCTGTACTGGTCACCGCTGCCGATCACACCAGCAGGAGCGGCGCTACGGGTGACGCAACCCGATCGTCCGTCGCTGGTCATCGGCCCGGTGGACCGCGTAAGGGCCCCCTCACGTGAGATAGAGCAAGCCAATACGCATAACGAACAGGCAGAATACCGGCCCGGCCCCGGTGGGGTCAAAACGCCCCCGGACCGGCGCGCGGCACCGGCCTCCAACCGCCGCTCCGGTCACCGTGCGTATCGGCCGCCCCACAGCCCCCACCGGCACCGCCACATCGGGGACGCGGGCCGGCCACACCGGGGACGCGGGCCGGCCACGCCTACCGCTCGCGCACCACCCGCCGCTCGTCCCACACCGGCTCCGCCGTCTCCCGCACCAGCCCGTCGGAGCCGAACACCAGGAACCGGTCGAAGGAGCGCGCGAACCACCGGTCGTGGGTCACCGCCACCACCGTCCCCTCGTACGCCTCCAGCCCCTCCTGCAGCGCCTCGGCCGACTCCAGGTCCAGGTTGTCCGTCGGCTCGTCGAGCAGCAGCGCGGTCGTGCCGGACAGCTCCAGCAGCAGGATCTGGAAGCGCGCCTGCTGGCCGCCGGAGAGCCGTTCGAAGCGCTGCTCGGCCTGCTGCTCCAGCTCGTAGCGGCGCAGCGCTGACATGGCCTGCCCCTTGTTCTTGGCGTGCTCGGTCCACAGGATGTCGAGCAGGGTGCGGCCCATCAGCTCGGGGTGGGCGTGGGTCTGCGCGAAGTGCCCCGGGACGACGCGGGCGCCGAGCTTCCAGCTGCCGGTGTGCGCAACGGGGTTCTGCTCGTCCCCGGCCAGCAGCCGCAGGAAGTGGGACTTGCCCGACCCGTTCGAGCCGAGAACCGCGACCCGCTCGCCGTAGAAGATCTCCAGGGAGAAGGGCTTCATGAGGCCGGTCAGCTCCAGCCCCTCGCAGGTGACCGCCCGTACCCCGGTGCGTCCACCGCGCAGCCGCATGGTGATGTCCTGCTCACGCGGCGGCTCCGGCGGCGGCCCGGCCTCCTCGAACTTCTTCAGCCGGGTCTGCGCCGCGGCGTAGCGCGAGGCCAGCTCGTGGCTGACCGAGGCCGCCTGGCGCAGCGAGACCACCAGCTTCTTGAGCTGTGCGTGCTTCTCGTCCCAGCGCCGCCGCAGCTCCTCGAAGCGGGCGAAGCGCTCCTTGCGCGCCGCGTGGTAGGTGTCGAAGCCGCCGCCGTGCACCCAGACGTCGGAGCCCGCGGGCCCCGGCTCGACGCTGACGATCTTCTCCGCGGCCCGGGCCAGCAGCTCCCGGTCGTGCGAGACGAACAGCACCGTCTTACGGGTCTGCCGGAGCTGTTCCTCCAGCCAGCGCTTGCCGGGGACGTCCAGATAGTTGTCCGGCTCGTCCAGCAGCAGCACCTCGTCCGTGCCGCGCAGCAGCGACTCCAGCACCAGCCGCTTCTGCTCGCCCCCGGACAGCGTGCGCACCTGCCGCCACTGCGCCTTCTCGTACGGCATCCCCAGGGCCGCCGTCGTGCAGATGTCCCAGGCCGTCTCGGCCTCGTAGCCGCGCGCCTCGGCCCAGTCGCTGAGCGCCTGGGCGTAGGCCATCTGCGCTGCCTCGTCGTCGCCCTCGGCGCTCATCATCGCCAGCTCGGCGGCGTCCACCGCCGCTGCCGCCGCCCTGATCCGCGGCTGCGCCACGGACACCAGCAGGTCGCGCACCGTGCGCTCGTCCCGTACGGAGCCCACGAACTGCGGCATCACGCCCAGCCCGCCGCTGACCGTCACCGCCCCGCCGTGCGGCTGGAGCTCCCCCGCGATCAGCCGCAGCAGCGTCGTCTTTCCGGCGCCGTTGGCCCCCACCAGGGCGACCGACGCGCCCTCCCCCACTCGGAAGGACACGTCTCCCAGCAGGACCCTCCCGTCCGGCAGGTAGTACTCCAGATGTCCGGCCTCAAGATGTCCCATGAGCGGGATTGTGACCGGCCTCCGGGCGTTCCACCAACCCCATTAGGATGCGCGGCATGAGCTTTGGGCAAGGGGGGCCGTTCGACGGCCCCGGGGGTTCTTCGTCGTCCACTCCGGACTGGGGTGCACTCGCCGAGGAGAGCGAGGCACAGGCCCGCCGCAAACGCCGGCTGTGGATCGGCGGCGGAGCGCTGGCGGCCCTCGCGGTGGCCGGCATCGTCACCTTCGCCGTCATATCCGGCGGCAGTGGCTCACCGGGCGGCAACCCGACGGCGTCGCCCACGGCGTCCGACCAGGCCGCGGCGCCGGACGCCCAGCCGTCCTTCCCCGACGTCTCCGTGCCGCCCCCGCCCAACCCGCGGGACTACATCTCCGACCCGAAGAAGGACAAGGCGCCGCTCACCCCGGCCACCCTCTTCGCGCAGAAGAGCATGGTCGTCGGCGCGCACACCTACCCGCGCACCAAGACCGCCACCACCAAGGACTGCACCGCCGCCGCCCAGGGGCCGCTGGTCTCCTCGCTGTCCCACAACGGCTGCAAGCAGCTGCTGCGCGCCACCTACGCCAAGGGCGGCGTCGCGGTCACCCTCGGCATCGCGGTCTTCGACTCCCCCGCACAGGCCACCAAGGTCATGAACGAGAACAAGGCCAACCTGATGCCGCTGCCCGGCGGCGGGGTCCCCTCGGACTTCTGCCAGGGCACGAAGTGCCGGATGGCGACCAACGCCACCGGCCGCTACGCGTACTTCACGATCGCCGGCTACCTCAACGGCAAGGACGTCACCGCCACGGAGACCAAGGCCCGGCAGATCGCCCGGGACGGCGGCGCCTACGCGTTCAGCCAGATCACCCAGCGCGGCAAGGACCAGGCCGCCAAGGCTGCCGAACAGCAGCTCAAGGACGCCCAGAAGAAGGCCGGCAAGTCCTGACCGCTTGCGCCGGCACGTCCTGACCGCTTCCGGTGGCGCCGCCCTTCCCGGCGGCGCCCCGAAAGCTCCACGGGTCACCGCAAGATTCCACGGTCACCGCAAGACTCCACGGGCCACCGCTCAGCAGCAGCCGCCCCCGCCACCGGCCCCGGGCAGCGTCCGCTTGTTCCGCGCCTCCTGGTTGCGGGCCATCAGCAGCTCGTCGGCCGGATAGCCGACCTCCTCCAGCGTCAGCCCGTGCGGCCGCACGACATGGACGGCGGAGTCCCGCACCCCGGCGGCCAGCACCTTCCCGGGCCACTCCACCGGCCGGTGCCCGTCGCCGACGAACAGCATCGCCCCCACCAGCGACCGCACCATGTTGTGGCAGAAGGCGTCCGCCCGCACGGTCGCGGTGATGATCCCGTCCGCCCCGCGCGACCAGCTCAGCTCCTGCAGCGTACGGATCGTCGTCGCGCCCTCCCGCCGCTTGCAGTACGCCGCGAAGTCGTGCTCCCCCAGCAGCGGCCGCGAGGCCTCGTTCATCGCCTCGACGTCCAGCTCCCAGTCGTGCCACAGCACATGGCCGCGCAGCAGCGGATCCACGCCCCCGTGGTGATCGGTCACCCGGTACGCATACCGCCGCCAGACCGCCGAGAACCGCGCGTTGAACCCGTACGGCGCCTCGGCCAGCCGCCACACCCGCACGTCCTTGGGCAGCCGCCCGGCCAGCCGCCGCAGCAGCTTGTCCTGATGCTCGGCCCACACCGCCCCGGGCAGGTCCACGTGCGCCACCTGCCCCCGCGCATGCACCCCCGCATCCGTCCGCCCGGCGACGGTGAGCTCGTACGTCTCCCCGGACCGGGTCACGGTCCGCAGCGCGTCCTCGATCTCCCCCTGCACGGTCCGCCGGCCACCGGCCTGCTTCGCCCACCCGGAGAAGTCCTTTCCATCGTAGGAAAGGTCCATCCGCACCCGGACGAACCCGGGCTCCACTTCGTCACTCACGACAGCAATCCTCCCTCACACCACGGGCAGCCGTTCCGCACGGGCCCCTCCCCCGGGCACGATGCATCTGGCACGGCGGACCGCCCCCGCCACCGCCCGCCCGCGCATACGAAAGCGGGCCCGCCCCGAAGGGCGGACCCGCTCACACGTCGGTCAGGACTCAGGCGTCCTTCGACTCCTCGGTCGCCTCGGCAGCCTCGGCCGCCTCCGCGTCCTTGGCCGCACGCTTCGTCGCGGCCTCGGCCTCACCGGTGGCCTGCTGGGCCACGGTCAGCGCCTCCACCAGCTCGATGACGGCCATGGGCGCGTTGTCGCCACGGCGGTTACCGATCTTGGTGATACGGGTGTAGCCACCCGGACGGTTCTCGAACCGCGGGGCGATCTCCGTGAAGAGCGTGTGCACAACGCTCTTGTCCGAGATCAGCTGCATGACCTGACGGCGGTTGTGAAGGTCGCCCTTCTTCGCCTTGGTCACCAGGCGCTCCGCGTACGGACGCAGACGACGGGCCTTGGCCTCGGTCGTCGTGATGCGGCCGTGCTCGAAGAGCGAGGTGGCCAGGTTGCGCAGCATCAGGCGCTCGTGCGCAGCGCTGCCGCCCAGACGGGCACCCTTGGCGGGCTTCGGCATGGTGTATCTCCTTCATAGCTGCACCGGCCGTATCAGGTACCGGTGTCAGTTCCCACGAGGCGGCCGCCCCGCGGAAGATCAAAATTCAGCCCGTCCGGCGTTTGAGGACAAAGCCTCAGCCACGCCGAAGCCGCAGGCTCAGTACTGCTCGGTCTCGACGAAGCCCGCATCCGCGTCGTCGTCCGCGCCAAACGCGTCGGCGGCGGCGGTCGGGTCGAATCCGGGCGGGCTGTCCTTGAGGGCCAGGCCCATGCCGGCCAGCTTCGCCTTGACCTCGTCGATCGACTTCGCACCGAAGTTGCGGATGTCGAGCAGGTCGGCCTCGGAGCGCGCCACGAGCTCACCCACGGAGTGGATGCCCTCACGCTTGAGGCAGTTGTACGAGCGGACCGTGAGCTCCAGCTCCTCGATCGGCAGCGCCAGGTCGGCGGCCAGGGCGGCGTCCGTCGGGGACGGGCCCATGTCGATGCCTTCGGCGTCGATGTTGAGCTCGCGCGCCAGACCGAACAGCTCGACCAGGGTCTTACCGGCGGACGCCATGGCGTCACGCGGGCGCATGGCCTGCTTGGTCTCGACGTCGACGATCAGCTTGTCGAAGTCGGTGCGCTGCTCGACACGGGTCGCCTCGACCTTGTACGTGACCTTGAGCACCGGCGAGTAGATGGAGTCGACCGGGATACGGCCGATCTCCTGGCCCACCTGCTTGTTCTGGACGGCGGAGACGTAGCCGCGACCGCGCTCGACGGTCAGCTCCATCTCCAGCTTGCCCTTGCCGTTGAGCGTGGCGAGGACCAGGTCCGGGTTGTGCACCTCGACACCGGCCGGCGGGGCGATGTCCGCGGCGGTGACCAGGCCGGGGCCCTGCTTGCGCAGGTACATCACGACCGGCTCGTCGTGCTCCGAGGAGACGACCAGCTGCTTGATGTTGAGGATCAGGTCGGTGACGTCCTCCTTGACGCCCGGCACGGTGGTGAACTCGTGCAGGACACCGTCGATGCGGATGGACGTGACCGCCGCACCCGGGATCGAGGACAGGAGGGTCCGACGCAGGGAGTTGCCGAGGGTGTAGCCGAAGCCCGGCTCCAGCGGCTCGATCACGAACCGGGAGCGGTATTCGTCGACGACCTCTTCGGTCAGCGAGGGACGCTGAGCAATCAGCATGGTGTTCGATCCTTCAGTCGTGGACGCCCGCTATTTGACGCCCGCTGTACTGACAAGGGTACGGGCGGCACGGCGCCATCGGCTCCGTACCGCCCCCACCGGTCAGCTCTTACTTGGAGTAGAGCTCCACGATCAGCTGCTCCTGCACCTGGGTGTCGATCACCTGGCGCTCGGGCATGCTGTGCACGAGGATCCGCAGGTTCGAGGGGATCGCTTCCAGCCAGGCCGGAACCGTCTTCTCGCCGGCCTCGGCCTTGGCCACCTCGAAGGGGGTCAGGTTCCGAGAGCCCTCGCGGACCTCGACGATGTCGTTCACGGACACACGAGCCGACGGAATGTCGGTCTTGCGGCCGTTCACCGTGATGTGTCCGTGACGCACCAGCTGACGGGCGTGGTCGCGGGACTTGGCAAAGCCGGCCCGGTAGACCACGTTGTCGAGGCGGGTCTCAAGGATGCGCAGAAGGTTCTCACCGGTCTTGCCGGTCTTCTGGTTCGCTTCCTTGTAGTAGTTCACGAACTGCTTCTCCAGGACACCGTAAATACGGCTGCACTTCTGCTTCTCACGAAGCTGGAGCAGGTACTCGCTGTCCTTGGTGCGCCCGCGACCGTGCTCACCCGGGGGGTAAGGACGGATCTCGATCGGGCACTTCGCGCTCTCGCACTTGCTCCCCTTGAGGAAGAGCTTCTGCTTCTCCCGACGGCAACGCTTGCAGTCGGCCCCGGTGTATCGCGCCATTTTCCAGTTGTCTCCGTTACCTCAGTGCGTCAGACGCGCCGGCGCTTGGGCGGGCGGCATCCGTTGTGCGGAGTGGGGGTGACGTCCTGGATCGAACCCACCTCGAGGCCGGTGGCCTGGAGGGAGCGGATCGCGGTCTCACGGCCGGAGCCGGGACCCTTGACGAAGACGTCGACCTTGCGCATGCCGTGCTCCTGCGCGCGGCGGGCGGCCGACTCGGCGGCCATCTGCGCGGCGAAGGGGGTGGACTTGCGCGAGCCCTTGAAGCCGACGTGGCCGGCAGAGGCCCAAGAGATCACGTTGCCCGTGGGGTCGGTGATCGAAACGATCGTGTTGTTGAACGTGCTCTTGATGTGAGCGTGCCCGTGGGCAACGTTCTTCTTCTCCTTGCGGCGCACCTTCTTGGCGCCGGCCGTACGGCCCTTCGGAGGCATTCATTACTCCCGTGGAGGTGGTCGGTCCTACAGCGAAGACCGCTTGCAGGGGTCCGGGGGGCGTCCCCCGGAGCACACAGTGCGTCCTGCTGAGGACTACTTCTTGCCCGGCTTCTTCTTGCCGGCGATCGCGCGACGCGGACCCTTGCGGGTACGGGCGTTCGTGCTGGTGCGCTGACCGTGCACCGGCAGACCGCGACGGTGACGCAGACCCTGGTAGCAGCCGATCTCGACCTTGCGGCGGATGTCGGCCTGGATCTCGCGACGGAGGTCACCCTCGGTCTTGAGGTTGTTGTCCACGAACTCGCGGATCTTGATGAGGTCTTCCTCGGCAAGATCGCGAACACGGGTGTTGGGGTCCACGCCGGTGGCGGCGAGGGTCTGCTGCGACAGCGTCCGCCCGATACCGAAGACGTAGGTGAGGGCGACCTCCACACGCTTTTCGCGCGGGAGATCAACGCCTGCGAGGCGTGCCATTGATGTGGCTCCTGATGGCTATTCGGAGGTCTTCCGCAGCACCGTTCCCGTAAGACTCTGCAGAATTACGAGCCGGGTCCCCGGCCTCCGAGCCGGGGGTGTCGTCCCACGCGAGAGATGCGGGGGTCGGGTGACTGCGTATGTACGTATGTGCTTGCGTCGCGCGAAAACTGCGAAATGCAGGTGGTCGGCGTGCGTCAGCCCTGGCGCTGCTTGTGGCGCAGGTTGTCGCAGATGACCATGACCCGGCCGTGGCGGCGGATCACCTTGCACTTGTCGCAGATCTTCTTGACGCTCGGCTTGACCTTCATGGGATGTGAGGTTCTCCGGGTCAGTGCCGTCACCCCACGGGAGCGGGGCGGCGACAAGATCTACTTGTAGCGGTAGACGATCCGGCCACGCGTCAGGTCGTAGGGAGAGAGCTCCACGACGACCCGGTCATCCGGGAGGATACGGATGTAGTGCATCCGCATCTTTCCGCTGATGTGCGCGAGGACCTTGTGACCGTTCTGGAGCTCCACCTTGAACATGGCGTTCGGGAGGGACTCGATCACGGTGCCCTCGATTTCGATGGCACCTTGCTTCTTGGCCACGCTTCGCCCTTCGAATCGGCTACCTTGATCGACTATCCCGCACCACACCCTCGACCAAGAGGGCATACGGATGCACGAGAGCCGACGCGTTAGTCTACGTCAGCGCCCGGCAAAAGACGAATCCAGGATTATTGCCCACCCGGGGAGATCCTTACGCCCGGGACCGGTCGGCCGGGCGCGTCAGGGCGCCGGGGCGCGGCGTGTCGGGGCGTCGGGCGGGGGCGTCGGCGCGGGTCAGGCCAGAGGATCGGGCGCCGCGGTGATCCCCAGCTCGGCGAGCTTGGCCTTGCCGCCGTCCGGCGCGGTCAGCACCAGCGGGCCGTCCTCGGTCAGCGCGACCGAGTGCTCCCAGTGCGAGGACCAGCTGCCGTCGTTCGACTTGACCGTCCAGTCGTCGTCGAGGACGTGGGTCTTGGCCGTGCCGAGGTTGACCATCGGCTCGATGGCGATGCAGAAGCCGGGCACCAGCTTGGGGCCGCGGCCGCGCTTGCGGTCGACGTAGTTCAGCAGGTGCGGGTCCATGTGCATCTGCGAGCCGATGCCGTGGCCGCCGTAGTCCTCGACGATCCCGTACTTACCGCTGGCGGGGCGCGGCTGGCGGCGGATGTAGCCCTCGATCGCCTTGGAGATGTCGACCAGCCGGTTGCCCTTGGCGACCGCCGCGATGCCGGCCCACATCGACTCCTCGGTGACCCGGCTCAGCTCGACCAGCTCCGCGGAGTGGCCGGAGCCGACGAAGGCGGTGTACGCGGCGTCGCCGTGCCAGCCTTCGATGATCGCGCCGCAGTCGATGGAGATGATGTCGCCGTTCTGCAGCACCGTCTCGGTGTCGGGGATGCCGTGGACCACTACATCGTTGACCGAGGTGCAGATCGTCGCGGGGAAGCCGCCGTAGCCGAGGAAGTTCGACTTCGCTCCGTGCTCGGCGAGCACCTTGCGTGCCGCGTCGTCCAGGTCCTTGGTCGTGGCGCCGGGCACCGCGGCCTCCCGGGTCGCCGCGTGAATGGCGGCGACCACCAGCCCCGCCTCGCGCATCTTCGCGATCTGCTCGGGGGTCTTGATCTCCACCATGACGGCTGGCGCCTTCCTGAACCGACTGCAACGCATATCCGGCGGCCTGCACGACCGCCCCGTACACGATACGGCCGCGGCACCCTTGCGGGCACCGCGGCCGTATCGGAAACCGTTTGCTACTACGCGTCCCGCGACGGCAGAGCCGCCATGGAGCGCCGGGTGACCTCGTCGACCTTCCCCATCGCGGGGATGGTGACGACCAGGTCCTGGTCCTTGTAGTAGTCGATGATCGGCTCGGTCTCCGTGTGGTAGACCTCCAGCCGCTTGCGGACGGTCTCCTCGCGGTCGTCGTCCCGCTGGTACAGCTCGCCGCCGCAGACGTCACAGACGCCCTCGGCCTGCGGCTTGTTGTACTCCGCGTGGAAGACGTGGCTGGAGTCGTTGCGGCAGATGCGCCGGCCGGCGATCCGCTTGACGACCTCGTCCTCCGGGACCTCCAGGTCCAGGACGGCGTCCAGCGTGAGGTTCTTGTCCTTGAGGTACTCGTCCAGCGCCTTGGCCTGGCCAAGGTTGCGCGGGAAGCCGTCCAGGAGGAAACCGCCGGCCGCGTCGGGCTGCTCCATACGGTCCTCGGCCATCGCGATGGTGACCGAGTCGGGCACCAGGTTGCCGGCGTCCATGTACGACTTCGCCTCACGGCCGAGGGGCGTGCCCTGGCTGATGTTGGCGCGGAACAGGTCCCCCGTGGAGATGTGCGGGATCTCGAGGTTCTTGGCAAGGTACGCAGCCTGCGTACCCTTGCCGGCCCCCGGGGGTCCGACGAGGACGATTCGCATCAGCGGAGGAACCCTTCGTAGTTGCGCTGCTGAAGCTGGCTCTCGATCTGCTTCACGGTCTCCAGACCCACACCCACGATGATCAGGATGCTCGTCCCGCCGAACGGGAAGTTCTGGTTCGCGTTGAAAAGCACCAACGCCACTGTTGGTACGAGCGCGATCAGCCCCAGGTACAGCGAGCCCGGCCACGTGATCCGGTTGAGCACGTAGCTGAGGTACTCGGCCGTCGGGCGACCAGCCCGGATACCCGGGATGAAGCCACCATACTTCTTCATGTTGTCGGCAACTTCTTCGGGGTTGAAGCTGATGGCGACGTAGAAGAAGGCGAAGAACACGATCAGCAGGAAGTACGTAACGATGTAAACCGGGTGATTTCCCTTGGTGAAGTTGGTGGCGATCCACGTCGCCCATGCCGCCTTCGACCCGCTGAACTGTGCGATGAGGGCTGGAATGTAGAGCAGCGATGACGCGAAGATGACGGGAATCACACCCGCCTGGTTCACCTTGAGCGGGATGTAAGTGGACGTTCCGCCATAGGACCGGCGGCCGATCATCCGCTTCGCGTACTGCACCGGAATGCGCCGCTGGGCCTGCTCGACGAAGACCACCAGGGCGACCATGGCCAGGCCCACCGCGATCACCGCGAAGAACTCGATCCAGCCGTCGGCCAGCTTGCCGGTGAGCTTGATCTGCCACAGCGCGCCCGGGAAGCCGGCCGCGATGGAGATGAACATCAGGATCGACATGCCGTTGCCGATACCGCGGTCGGTGACGAGCTCACCGAGCCACATGATCAGGCCGGTGCCGGCGGTCATCGTGATGACCATGGTGATGGTGGTGAAGATCGAGTCGCTGGGGACGATCTCGCTGGCGACCGGGCAGCTCTGGAAGAGCGCACCGCTGCGGGCGGTGGCCACCAGGCCGGTGCCCTGCAGGATGGCGAGCGCCACGGTCAGGTAGCGGGTGTACTGGGTGATCTTCGCCTGCCCGGACTGGCCCTCTTTCTTGAGGGCTTCCAGCCGCGGGATCACCACGGTCAGCAGCTGGAGGATGATGCTCGCCGTGATGTACGGCATGATCCCCAGCGCGAAGATCGTGATCTGCAGCAGCGCACCACCGCTGAACATGTTCACCAGGGCGAACAACCCGCTGCTCCCGCCGGCCTGCTTCATGCAGGTCTCGACGTTCGCATAGTTGACCCCGGGGACCGGGACGTGTGCGCCGATCCGGTAGAGCACGATGATGCCCAGTGTGAACAGCAGCTTCTTGCGCAGGTCGGGCGTCTTGAACGCTCGGGCGAACGCGGTGAGCACGGTGCCTCCTGCGCCTCCCGCCTTGAGTGCGAGAGGTGACGGTCTTGAGGATCGACGAATACCTAGCGGGCAAAAACCGCGCGGGCACGGCCCGCGCGGCGGGGGTCCGGGCCGGAGCCCGGAAAACAACAGTCCATCCCACCTTACCGGCGACCATACCCCCGTGGAACGACCAACCGGGGATGCCCCAAACGATGGGCATCCCCGGTCAGTTGAGTCAGCGAACTCAGATGAGTTCGGTGACGGTGCCGCCGGCAGCGGCGATCTTCTCCTTGGCGGAGCCGGAAACGGAGTCAACCGTCACCTGCAGCGCCACGGAGATCTCGCCGGTGCCGAGCACCTTGACGAGCTCGTTCTTGCGCACCGCGCCCTTGGCAACCAGGTCGGTCACCGTGACCTCGCCACCCTGCGGGTAGAGCGCGGCCAGCTTGTCCAGGTTCACGACCTGGAACTGCTTGTGGGCGGGGTTCTTGAAGCCCTTCAGCTTCGGGAGGCGCATGTGGAGGGGCATCTGCCCGCCCTCGAAGCGCTCCGGAACCTGGTAACGGGCCTTCGTGCCCTTGGTACCACGACCAGCGGTCTTACCCTTGGACGCCTCACCACGACCGACACGGGTCTTGGCGGTCTTGGCACCCGGGGCGGGCCGGAGGTTGTGGACCTTCAGCGGGTTGTTCTCCGCCATGTCAGTCGACCTCCTCAACCGTCACGAGGTGGCGGACGGTGTGCACCATGCCGCGGAACTCGGGACGGTCCTCCTTGACAACCACGTCGTTGAGCCGCTTGAGGCCCAGCGAACGGAGGGTGTCGCGGTGGTTCTGCTTGCTACCGATGAAGGACTTCGTCTGCGTGATCTTGAGGTGCGCCATTACGCGGTCACCCCGGCACGCGCCCGCAGCAGAGCGGCGGGAGCAACGTCCTCCAGCGGCAGGCCACGACGGGCGGCGATCTCCTCGGGACGCTGCAGCCCCGAGAGAGCCTCCACCGTGGCGTGCACGATGTTGATCGGGTTCGACGAACCGAGCGACTTGCTCAGCACGTCGTGGATGCCCGCGCACTCCAGAACGGCACGCACGGGGCCACCGGCGATCACACCGGTACCGGGGGAAGCCGGCTTGAGCAGGACGACGCCCGCAGCCTTCTCGCCCTGGATGGGGTGAGGGATGGTGCCCTGGATACGGGGGACCTTGAAGAAGTTCTTCTTGGCCTCTTCCACGCCCTTGGCGATGGCAGCCGGAACTTCCTTGGCCTTGCCGTAACCGACACCTACGGTGCCGTCACCGTCGCCCACCACGACCAGCGCGGTGAAGCTGAAGCGACGGCCACCCTTGACAACCTTGGCGACACGGTTGATCGCGACAACGCGCTCAACGTATGCGGTCTTCTCGGCGGCAGCGCCACCGTCGCGACCCTTCCGGTCCCGCCGCTCGCCGCCACCGGCACCGCTCCCGCGGCGCTGGGGTCCAGCCATTGGATTTACCTCTCTCTGTTACGTCCGCTAGCTCCGGAACCGGGGCTTAGAACTTCAGCCCGGCTTCGCGGGCGGCGTCGGCCAGAGCGGCAATCCGCCCGGCGTACTGCTTGCCACCACGGTCGAACACGACGGCCTCGACACCGGCGGCCTTGGCACGCTCGGCGACCAGGGAACCGACCTGCTTGGCCTGAGCGCTCTTGTCGCCCTCGCCACCACGGATCGACGCGTCCAGGGTCGACGCCGAGGCCAGCGTGTGGCCCGCGATGTCGTCGATGACCTGAGCGGTGATGCCACGGTTGGACCGCGTCACCACCAGACGCGGACGCTCCGGGGTACCCGAAATCCGCTTACGGATGCGGATGTGGCGCCGCTTGGCGGCGGCCCGCTTGTAAGCGTCGCCCTTGGCGATCTTCACACCGTATGCCATGGCTTACTTACCAGCCTTTCCGACCTTGCGGCGGATGACCTCGCCGGCGTACTTGACGCCCTTGGCCTTGTACGGGTCAGGCTTGCGCAGCTTGCGGATGTTCGCCGCAACCTCGCCGACCTTCTGCTTGTCGATGCCCTCGACGCTGAGCTTGGTCGGGGACTCGACCTTGAAGGAGATGCCCTCGGGGGCCTCGATCAGGATCGGGTGGCTGTAGCCCAGCGAGAACTCCAGGTTGGAGCCCTTCGCCTGGACGCGGTAACCGACACCGCTGATCTCGAGCGCCTTGCTGAATCCCTGGGTCACGCCGGTGATCATGTTCGCCACCAGCGTGCGGGACAGGCCGTGCAGGGCCTTGTTCTGACGCTCGTCGTTCGGGCGGGAGACGTTGATGACGCCGTCCTCACCCTTGGCGACCTCGATGGGAGCCGCGACGGTGTGCGAGAGGGAACCCTTGGGGCCCTTCACCGCGACCGTACGGCCATCGATGGTGACGTCCACACCAGCGGGAACCTGGATGGGCAGCTTGCCAATACGCGACATTAGCTATTCCTCCGTTCCCTGGTTACCAGACGTAGGCGAGGACTTCCCCACCCACGCCCTTCTTGCTGGCCTGCTGACCGGTCAGGAGACCGTGGGACGTGGAGATGATCGCCACGCCCAGGCCGCCGAGGACCTTCGGCAGGTTGGTGGACTTTGCGTAGACCCGCAGGCCCGGCTTCGAGATCCGCTTGATGCCGGCGATCGAGCGCTCGCGGTTCGGGCCGAACTTCAGCTCGAGGACGAGGTTCTTGCCAACCTCGGCGTCCTCGACGCGCCAGCCGGTGATGTAACCCTCCTGCTGGAGGATCTCCGCGATGTGCGACTTGATCTTGCTGTGCGGCATCACGACGTCGTCGTGGTATGCCGAGTTCGCGTTCCGCAGACGGGTCAGCATGTCTGCGATGGGATCAGTCATGGTCATGAATTGGCCTTCGGCCTCTCTCGCCGGGGTTTCCTATGTGCGCCATCCCTCTCCCCGATCAGAGTCGGGACGGGTGCGGCGCGGGGACCTACGGCGTAGTAAGCGACGTTATGCGGGCTCGGCCCGCGGTCGGTCTCGGGCGGCGGGGCGCCCAAACCCTTCTACCCTACGGGAAAAAGGGGTGGGGCGCCCGCCGGCCGAATGCTTACCGAGAGCCCTGGCATCCCAACTAGGGGATTACCAGGAGCTCTTGGTCACGCCCGGCAGCTCGCCACGGTGAGCCATCTCACGAAGGCACACGCGGCAGAGGCCGAACTTGCGGTAGACGGAGTGCGGACGGCCGCAGCGCTGGCAACGCGTGTACGCGCGGACAGCAAACTTCGGCTTACGAGCCGCCTTAGCGATCAGAGCCTTCTTCGCCACGGTCAGTTCTCCTTGAACGGGAAGCCGAGGTGACGAAGCAGGGCGCGGCCCTCATCGTCGTTGGACGCCGTGGTGACCACGGTGATGTCCATGCCCCGCGTCCGGTCGATCTTGTCCTGGTCGATCTCGTGGAACATGACCTGCTCCGTGAGACCGAAGGTGTAGTTGCCCCGACCGTCGAACTGCTTCGGGGACAGACCACGGAAGTCGCGGATGCGCGGCAGCGCCAGCGACAGCAGGCGGTCCAGGAACTCCCACATGCGGTCACCGCGGAGGGTGACGTGGGCACCGATCGGCTGGCCCTCACGCAGCTTGAACTGCGCGATGGACTTACGGGCCTTGGTGACGGCCGGCTTCTGTCCGGTGATCGTGGTGAGGTCGCGGATGGCGCCCTCGATCAGCTTGGAGTCGCGGGCGGCGTCGCCCACACCCATGTTGACCACGATCTTGGTCAGACCGGGGATCTGCATGACGTTCTCGAGCGAGAACTCGTCCTTCAGCTTCCCGGCGATCTCTTCGCGGTAGCGCGTCTTGAGACGCGGCGCGTTGGTGGTGGCAGTCATCAGATGTCCTCACCGGTCCGCTTGGCAACGCGGATCTTGTTGCCCTCGTCGTCGAAGCGGTATCCGACGCGGGTGACGACCTTGTTGCCGTCCTTCTCCACCACGAGCTGAACGTTGCTCACGTGGACAGGGGCTTCGGTCGTCACGATGCCGCCGGTCTTCGAACCACGAGCGGTCTGTCCGGCCTTGGTGTGCTTCTTGACCCGGTTGACACCCTCGACCAGGACACGGTCCTCACGGGGGAAGGCCTGAATGACCTTGCCCTGCTTGCCCTTGTCCTTACCGGTGATGACCTGGACCAGGTCGCCCTTCTTGATCTTCATCGGTTACAGCACCTCCGGCGCGAGCGAGATGATCTTCATGAACTTCTTCTCGCGCAGCTCCCGGCCCACGGGGCCGAAGATGCGGGTGCCGCGGGGGTCGCCATCGTTCTTGAGGATGACGGCCGCGTTCTCGTCGAAGCGGATGTACGAGCCGTCGGGACGGCGGCGCTCCTTGACGGTCCGAACGATGACCGCCTTGATGACGTCACCCTTCTTCACGTTGCCACCGGGGATCGCATCCTTCACGGTGGCAACGATGACGTCACCGATGCCCGCGTAGCGGCGACCGGAACCACCGAGAACACGGATGCAAAGGATCTCCTTCGCACCAGTGTTGTCGGCGACCCGAAGTCGCGACTCCTGCTGGATCACGTCTATCTCCTGTGTGTCTGCCGGTTCCCGGCAGGGGCCGCCTCGTACGAGACGAAGCCCCTGCCGAGCCTGGCGGAACTGTTCCTAGGGGGTCCCCCTAGGAGGGATTACTTGGCCTTCTCGAGGATCTCGACGATGCGCCAGCGCTTGGTGGCGGACAGCGGCCGGGTCTCCATCAGGAGGACGCGGTCGCCGACACCGGCAGCGTTCTGCTCGTCGTGCGCCTTGAGCTTGTTGGTACGGCGGATGACCTTGCCGTACAGCGCGTGCTTGACACGGTCCTCGACAGCGACGACGACGGTCTTGTCCATCTTGTCGCTGACGACGAGACCCTCACGGGTCTTGCGGAAACCGCGCTCGTTCGTCTCAGTCACATTCTTCTCGCTCATCAGGCGCTCTCCACCGTCTCGATGCCCAGCTCGCGCTCACGCATCAGGGTGTAGATCCGGGCGATGTCCTTACGGACGGACTTGAGCCGACCGTGGTTCTCGAGCTGTCCGGTCGCCGCCTGGAAGCGGAGGTTGAACAGCTCCTCCTTGGCCTCACGAAGCTTGCCGACGAGGTCCTCGTCATTCAGCTCGCGCAGCTCGGTCGCCTTGGTACCGGCCGCCATCACGACTCACCTGCCTCGCGCCGCACGATGCGGCACTTCATCGGAAGCTTGTGGGCGGCGCGGGTCAGCGCCTCCTTGGCAACCTTTTCGTTCGGGAAGGACAGCTCGAACATCACCCGACCGGGCTTGACGTTCGCGACCCACCACTCCGGAGAACCCTTACCGGAACCCATGCGGGTTTCGGCCGGCTTCTTCGTGAGCGGGCGGTCCGGGTAAATGTTGATCCAGACCTTGCCGCCACGCTTGATGTGACGGGTCATCGCGATACGAGCGGACTCGATCTGACGGTTCGTCACGTAAGCCGGGGTGACGGCCTGGATGCCGTACTCACCGAAGGCCAGCTCGGTGCCACCCTTGGCCATACCGCTGCGCTTCGGGTGGTGCTGCTTGCGGTGCTTGACCCTGCGAGGGATCAGCATGTCGGTCAGGCCTCCGTTCCGGGGGTCTCCGCCGGAGCAGCGGCTGCGGCCTCGGCCTTGGGGGCCTCGGCAGCGGCGCTCTGCTGCTGCGGCTTGCGGCCACCGCGGCCGCCACGCTCGCCACCGCGGCGCGGGCGGTCGTTGCCGCCACCGCGGGCCGGGCGGTTACCCGCACGGGCGGCAGCGTTCTCGGCACGCACCTCGGCGATGTTCTTGACGTCGCCCTTGTAGATCCAGACCTTCACGCCGATGCGGCCGAAGGTGGTCTTGGCCTCGAAGAAGCCGTAGTCGACGTTCGCACGGAGCGTGTGCAGGGGCACACGGCCCTCGCGGTAGAACTCCGAGCGGGACATCTCGGCACCGCCGAGACGGCCACCACACTGGATCTTGATGCCCTTGGCGCCGGCCTTCATCGTCGACTGCATGCTCTTACGCATGGCGCGACGGAAGGAGACGCGGGAGGACAGCTGCTCGGCGACGGCCTGGGCCACCAGCTGAGCATCGGTCTCGGGGTTCTTGACCTCGAGGATGTTCAGCTGGACCTGCTTGCCGGTCAGCTTCTCCAGCTCGCCGCGGATGCGGTCGGCCTCGGCGCCGCGGCGGCCGATGACGATGCCCGGACGAGCGGTGTGGATGTCAACGCGGACGCGCTCACGGGTGCGCTCGATCTCCACCTTGGAGATACCGGCGCGCTCCATGCCCTTCGTCATCATGCGACGAATGGCGACGTCTTCCTTGACGTAGTCCTTGTACAGCTTGTCGGCGTACCAACGCGACTTGAAGTCGGTGGTGATGCCGAGCCGGAACCCGTGCGGGTTAACCTTCTGGCCCATTACCGGGTTCCTTCCTTGCTGCTGACGACCACGGTGATGTGGCTGGTCCGCTTGCGGATCCGGTAGGCACGGCCCTGGGCGCGCGGACGGAACCGCTTCAGGGTCGGGCCCTCGTCGACGTATGCCTCGGAGATGACGAGGCTGCCGGCGTCGGTGTGGTCGTAGTTGTGCGCGGCGTTGGCAATGGCGCTGTCCAGCACCTTGCCCACCGGCACGCTCGCGGCCTGCGGGGCGAAACGCAGGACCGCCTGAGCCTCCGTGGCATTCATGCCACGGATAAGGTCCACCACGCGGCGGGCCTTCATGGGCGTGACGCGGATGTACCGCGCCTGGGCCCTGGCTTCCATGGTTGTCCCTTCGGTGTCAGTCATAGTCTTCGCACTCCGCCGATCAACGACGCCGCGACTTGCGGTCGTCCTTCTCGTGGCCGCGGAAGGTGCGGGTCGGCGCAAACTCGCCGAGCTTGTGGCCGACCATCGACTCGGTGACGAACACCGGGACGTGCTTGCGGCCGTCGTGCACCGCGATCGTGTGGCCGAGCATGGCCGGGACGATCATGGAGCGGCGGGACCAGGTCTTGATGACGTTCTTGGTGCCGGCATCGTTCTGAACATCCACCTTCTTGGAAAGGTGGTCGTCGACGAAGGGCCCCTTCTTGAGACTGCGCGGCATCTAAACCCGCTCCTAGCGCTTCTTGTTCGTCTTGCGGCGGCGGACGATGTACTTGTTGCTCGCCTTCTTCGGCGAACGAGTACGACCCTCCTTCTGACCCCACGGCGAGACCGGGTGGCGACCACCGGAAGTCTTGCCTTCACCACCACCGTGCGGGTGGTCGACGGGGTTCATCACGACACCACGCACGGTCGGGCGGACGCCCTTCCAGCGCATGCGGCCGGCCTTACCCCAGTTGATGTTCGACTGCTCGGCGTTGCCGACCTCGCCGACGGTGGCGCGGCAGCGCACGTCGACCAGGCGGATCTCACCGGACGGCATACGAAGGTGAGCCATGCGGCCCTCCTTCGCCAGCAGCTGCACGGAGGCACCGGCCGAGCGGGCGAACTTCGCACCGCCGCCCGGACGCAGCTCGATCGCGTGGATCGTCGTACCCACGGGGATGTGACGCAGCGGCAGGTTGTTGCCCGGCTTGATGTCGGCGCCAGCGCCGTTCTCAATCCGAGCACCCTGGACCAGGCCACGGGGCGCGATGATGTAGCGCTTCTCGCCGTCTGCGTAGTGCAGGAGCGCGATGCGCGCGGTGCGGTTCGGGTCGTACTCGATGTGCGCGACCTTGGCCGGCACGCCGTCCTTGTCGTGACGACGGAAGTCGATCACTCGGTAGGCGCGCTTGTGGCCACCGCCCTGGTGGCGAACGGTCACACGACCGGCGTTGTTACGGCCGCCCTTGCTGTGCAGCGGGCGGACCAGCGACTTCTCCGGCGTGGACCGCGTGATCTCGACAAAGTCGGCGACGCTGGAGCCACGACGGCCCGGGGTCGTCGGCTTGTACTTGCGGATACCCATTTCTCAGTCCTCGTCCGATTCCGGACGACTCGGACTCCGTTAGGAGACCGGGCCGCCGAAGATGTCGATACGGTCGCCCTCGGCGAGGGTCACGATGGCGCGCTTGGTGTTCGCACGCTTGCCGTAACCGGTGCGGGTGCGCTTGCGCTTGCCCTGCCGGTTGATCGTGTTGACCCCGGTGACCTTGACCGAGAAGACCGCCTCGACGGCCTGCTTGATCTGGGTCTTGTTCGAGCCCGGCGCGACGATGAACGTGTACTTGTTCTCGTCCAGCAGGGCGTAGCTCTTCTCCGAGACAACCGGCTTGACGAGCACGTCACGCGGGTCCGAGAAGTTCTTGCTGGTGACGACGGCCTCAGTCATCAGGCGTCGCTCCCTTCGGTCTCAGCGGCCTTGGGGCCAGACACGAAGGACTCGAAAGCGGCCTTGGTGAAGACCACGTCGTCGGAGACGAGCACGTCGTACGTGTTCAGCTGGCCCGGCTCCAGGATGTGAACCTGGGGCAGGTTGCGGGCGGACAGCCACGCGGCCTCGTCGCTGCGCTCGGCGACCAGGAGCACGTTCTTGCGCTCGCTGACCTTGCCGAGGAGAGTCTTGGCGGCCTTGGTGGAGATGTCGCCCTCGACCACGCCGGAAACGACGTGGATACGGCTGTTGCGGGCCCGGTCGGTGAGGGCACCGCGCAGGGCGGCGACCTTCATCTTCTTCGGGGTCCGCTGGCTGTAGTCACGCGGCACGGGGCCGTGGACGATGCCACCGCCGGCGAACTGCGGCGCGCGGGTCGAACCCTGACGCGCACGGCCGGTGCCCTTCTGGCGGTACGGCTTCTTGCCACCGCCGCGGACCTCGCCGCGAGTCTTGGTCTTGTGCGTGCCCTGACGGGCCGCGGCCAGCTGCGCGACAACGACCTGGTGGATCAGCGGAACGCTGACCTTGGCGTCGAAGATCTCCGTGGGGAGCTCGACGCTACCGGCCTTGTCGCCTGCCGGCGAAAGGATGTCAATGGTGCTCATCGGTTACCTCAGGCCCCCTTGGCCGCGGTACGGACCAGGACGAGGCCGCCGTTCGGACCAGGAACTGCGCCCTTGATGAGCAGCAGGCCCTTCTCCGCGTCAACGGCATGGACGGTCAGGTTCTGGGTGGTGACCCGCTCATTGCCCATACGGCCGGCCATCCGCATGCCCTTGAACACGCGGCCCGGGGTGGCGCAGCCACCGATGGAGCCAGGCTTACGGTGCACGCGGTGGGCACCGTGGGAGGCCTTGCCGCCATGGAAGCCGTGACGCTTCATGACACCGGCGAAGCCCTTGCCCTTGCTCTTGCCGGTCACGTCCACCTTGACGCCGGACTCGAAGGTCTCAGCGGTCAGCTCCTGGCCGAGGGTGTACTCGCCGGCGTCGGCGGTACGGACCTCGACGAGGTGACGACGGGGGGTGACGTCGGCCTTCGCGAAGTGGCCCTTGAGGGGCTTGTTCACCTTGCGCGGGTCGATCTCGCCGAAGGCGATCTGGACGGAGTCGTAACCGTCCTGGTCATTGGTGCGCACCTGGGTAACGACACAGGGGCCGGCCTTCACCACGGTCACCGGGACGACACGGTTGTTCTCGTCCCAGACCTGGGTCATGCCGAGCTTCTCGCCCAGGATGCCCTTGATCTGCTTTGCCATCTCTTCCGCGCCTCTCAGAGCTTGATCTCGATGTCAACGCCGGCCGGAAGGTCCAGGCGCATCAGCGAGTCAACGGTCTTGGGCGTCGGGTCGAGGATGTCGATCAGGCGCTTGTGCGTGCGCATCTCGAAGTGCTCGCGCGAGTCCTTGTACTTGTGCGGCGACTTGATGACGCAGTACACGTTCTTTTCAGTGGGCAGCGGCACCGGGCCCGCGACCGACGCACCAGTACGGGTCACCGTCTCGACGATCTTCTTCGCCGAGGAGTCGATGACCTCGTGGTCGTAGGCCTTGAGCCGGATGCGGATCTTCTGTCCCGCCATGGCTACTTCGTAGTCCTGTCTCTCGTAAACGCTCTGGGACCCGGCGTGCTGTGCTCCGTGAGAAGCACCGCCCTACCTCCGACCCCCGCGGTCGGGCGTGTCGCGCCCCTTCCGGTAAATCCCCACAAGGAGGATCCCTCTGGAAGGAATGCGTGGGGGTAGGACACCCACCGGGCGCCTGGCCGAGGCACCCCGCTGACGCTTCCCGGAAGATTCCCGTATTTCCGACCCTGAGAAGGGACGACGAATACCTGGGACTCGCTTCCAGTCCTCCCGGCGGGAGGCGCGCAGCATCGGCACTCAACCGAGCAACCTGGACAGTGTGCCATACAGGCCACGGCACTGGCCAACTGAAGCGGGAGACACTACCCGACCGCCGGGCCGAGCGGGTGTTCCCTCGGCCGCCACCACCCTGACTCGCTTCACACCGGCGGCCCGTGGGCGGCGCGCAGCGGATGGTGGCTCATCGGGCCGGCGGTGACGCTTCCGTGCTCCGCGGTCCATCGATTCTGCCCCTCGTCGAGATCGGCGGGGCCGGTCGCCGATACCGGCGAAGTGGAATATGAGCACGCCGAAAACACCCTCCTTGCCGCACTCTCGGACCACTATTCTCCAGGCCGGGCAGCAGGCCTGCACAGGCACCACGGATCCACAGCATGAAGGGCCTCGAATATGGTGATCGCGCCGACACGGGAAGAGATAGATCAGCTCTTCACCGACGCGGGATGGCATCCCGATCGCGACGTCTCCGAAAGGCTCGGGGAATTGGCGGAGTTCGTCATTGCCGACCTGGCAGCACACGGTTGCCAGGTCAGACTCTTCCCGGAAGCAGAGGCCTTCTTGCGCTCGTACGGGTTCTTGGACGTGCCCTTCTCCCCTGCCGCCGGGAACACGGACCGCTTCAACACCTGCGCAAGATTCTGCAGCAATAAGGCCGAGCAGATCTCCGAAACCATGGACGATACGCAACAACCAGTGTTTCCCATCGGATGGGAAAGAATCGAGAATGGGCTCGTGGTAATGGACCCCAATAATCGGATGTATTACCTGCACCATACCGGCACCTACTACGCAGGAACAGGAATGCACGAAGCATTTTCCAATCTGCGTACGGTGCGCCTTCAGCCCATCGAGGAATACCTCTACTGACCCGCCCGGGCCCCCGCCCCGAACACCAAGGAGCCCCGCCCACCTGACGGTGAGCGGGGCTCCTTGTGAGCTCCGGGGAGCTACGACCGGGTCGACCGGATCAACGGAATTACTTGTTGATCTTGGTGACCTGGCCGGCGCCGACGGTCCGGCCACCCTCACGGATGGCGAACTTCAGGCCCTCCTCCATGGCGACCGGCTGGATCAGCTCGACCGACATCTCGGTGTTGTCGCCCGGCATGACCATCTCGGTGCCCTCGGGGAGGGTCACGACGCCGGTCACGTCCGTGGTACGGAAGTAGAACTGCGGGCGGTAGTTGTTGAAGAACGGGGTGTGGCGGCCACCCTCGTCCTTCGACAGGATGTAGGCCTGGGCCTCGAACGAGGTGTGCGGCGTGACCGAGCCCGGCTTGATGATGACCTGGCCGCGCTCGACGTCCTCGCGCTTGATGCCACGGAGGAGCAGACCGACGTTCTCACCGGCCTGGCCCTCGTCGAGGAGCTTCCGGAACATCTCGATGCCGGTGACCGTGGTGGTGGTCTTCTCGGTCTTGATGCCGATGATGTCGACGGTCTCGTTGACCTTGAGGACACCACGCTC
Organism: Streptomyces lydicus; assembly: GCF_004125265.1. Classification (GTDB taxonomy): domain Bacteria; phylum Actinomycetota; class Actinomycetes; order Streptomycetales; family Streptomycetaceae; genus Streptomyces; species Streptomyces lydicus_C. Next base: position 5,140,621 of record NZ_RDTE01000003.1, on the reverse strand, counting down.
GATACGACCGGTGACAACGGTGCCACGGCCGGTGATCGTGAAGACGTCCTCGATCGGCATCAGGAACGGCTTGTCGACGTCACGCTCGGGCTGCGGGATCGACTCGTCGACGGCGGCCATGAGCTTGAGGACGGAGTCGCCCCACTCCTTGTCGCCCTCGAGCGCCTTGAGCGCCGAGACCTTGACGACCGGAACGTCGTCGCCGGGGAACTCGTACTCGGAGAGGAGCTCACGGACCTCGAGCTCGACGAGCTCCAGGATCTCCTCGTCGTCCACCATGTCGGCCTTGTTCAGGGCGACAACGATGTACGGAACGCCGACCTGGCGGGCCAGGAGCACGTGCTCCTTGGTCTGCGGCATCGGGCCGTCGGTGGCGGCAACCACGAGGATGGCGCCGTCCATCTGCGCCGCACCCGTGATCATGTTCTTGATGTAGTCCGCGTGACCGGGGCAGTCGACGTGGGCGTAGTGACGGTTCTCCGTCTGGTACTCGACGTGCGCGATCGAGATCGTGATACCGCGCTGGCGCTCCTCAGGAGCCTTGTCGATCTGGTCGAAGGCCGAGGCCTCGTTCAGCTCCGGGTACGCGTCGTGCAGCACCTTGGTAATGGCGGCCGTGAGGGTCGTCTTACCGTGGTCAATGTGACCGATGGTGCCGATGTTGACGTGCGGCTTAGTCCGCTCGAACTTCGCCTTCGCCACTGGTTCCTCCTGAAGTGGTTCTGTACGCCTTACTCATCGGCGCCAGGTGATCTTTGCTGGGATGCCGGCTGACGGGGCAATCCTCACGGATGCGGGGATTACCCCATCAGACGGTGTCAAGCCTAAAGCGTGTTCCGACTCCGCGGAGACGGGACTACTCGCCCTTGGCCTTCGCGATGATCTCCTCGGCGACGTTCCGGGGAACCTCGGCGTAGGAGTCGAACTGCATCGAGTAGCTCGCGCGACCCGACGTCTTGCTGCGGAGGTCTCCGACGTAGCCGAACATCTCCGACAGGGGAACCAGGCCCGTGACGAGCTTGGCGCCGCTGCGCTCTTCCATGGACTGGATCTGACCACGGCGCGAGTTGATGTCGCCGATCACGTCGCCCATGTAGTCCTCGGGCGTGGTGACCTCGACCTTCATCATCGGCTCGAGCAGGGCCGGGGAGGCCTTGCGCGCGGCCTCCTTGAAGGCCATCGAACCGGCGATCTTGAAGGCCATTTCCGACGAGTCGACCTCGTGGAAGGCACCGTCGAGCAGGGTGACCTTGACACCGGTCAGCGGGTAGCCGGCGAGAACACCGAACTCCATGGCCTCCTGGCAGCCCGCGTCCACCGACGGGATGTACTCCCGCGGGATACGGCCACCGGTGACCTTGTTCTCGAACTCGTACCCGTCGCCCTCGAGCGGCGCGATCGCGATCTGCACCTTCGCGAACTGGCCGGAACCGCCAGTCTGCTTCTTGTGCGTGTAGTCGAGACGCTCGACCGGCTTGCGCAGGGTCTCGCGGTACGCGACCTGCGGCTTGCCGACGTTGGCCTCGACCCGGAACTCACGCTTCATACGGTCGACCAGCACGTCGAGGTGCAGCTCGCCCATACCCGCGATGATGGTCTGGCCGGTCTCCTCGTCGGTGTGCACCTGGAACGAGGGGTCCTCTTCGGCGAGGCGCTGGATGGCGACACCCAGCTTCTCCTGGTCGCCCTTGGACTTGGGCTCGATGGCGACCTGGATGACCGGGGCCGGGAACTCCATCGATTCCAGGATCACCGGCTTGCCCGCGTCGCAGAGGGTCTCACCGGTGGTGGTCTGCTTCAGACCCATGACGGCGACGATGTCACCGGCACCCACCGACTCGATCTCCTCACGCTTGTTCGCGTGCATCCGGTAGATCTTGCCGATGCGCTCCTTCTTGCCCTTCACCGAGTTCTGCACCTGCGAGCCGGCCTCGAGGCGGCCCGAGTACACCCGGATGAAGGTGAGCTTGCCCAGGTGGGGGTCGCTCGCAATCTTGAACGCGAGGGCGGACAGCGGCTCGTCCTCGGACGGCTTGCGCTTGATGACCTCTTCCGGGTCGTTGACCGCGTGGCCTTCGATGGCCTCGACGTCCAACGGGGAGGGGAGGTAGCGCACGACCGCGTCGAGCAGGGGCTGGACGCCCTTGTTCTTGAACGCGGTACCGCAGAACACCGGGGTCACGGTGGTGTTCTCGGCCTTGCCCGAAGCGATGGTGATCCGGCGGATCGCCGCGTAGAGCTGCTCCACGGTGGGCTCCTGGCCCTCCAGGTACAGCTCCATGATCTCTTCATCGTTCTCGGCAACGGCCTCGAGCAGCTTGCCGCGCCACTCGTCGGCAGCCTCGATGTGCGTGTCCGGGATGTCGACGGTGTCGTACATCTCGCCCTTGGCAGCCTCGGCCGACCAGACCAGGGCCTTCATGGTGACGAGGTCGACGACGCCCTTGAAGTCCGCCTCGGTGCCGATCGGGAGCTGCATCACGATCGGGGTCGCGCCAAGGCGGTCCACGATCATGTCGACGCAGCGGTGGAACTCGGCGCCCGTGCGGTCGAGCTTGTTGACGAAGCAGATACGCGGCACGCCGTAGCGGTCCGCCTGACGCCAGACGGTCTCGGACTGGGGCTCGACACCGGCAACGCCGTCGAACACCGTCACCGCACCGTCCAGGACGCGCAGCGAGCGCTCCACCTCGACCGTGAAGTCGACGTGGCCCGGGGTGTCGATGATGTTGATGGTGTTGTCGACGTTTTCCAGCGGCCAGTGGCAGGTCGTCGCGGCAGACGTGATGGTGATGCCGCGCTCCTGCTCCTGCTCCATCCAGTCCATCGTGGCAGCGCCGTCGTGGACCTCACCGATCTTGTACGAAACACCGGTGTAGAACAGGATCCGCTCGGTGGTGGTCGTCTTGCCCGCGTCGATGTGGGCCATGATCCCGATGTTGCGGACCTTGGCCAGGTCAAGCGAAGTGGTGGCCATAGTGGCTCAATCTTCTCTCGGTCTCGATGTGGGTTGCGACTACCAGCGGTAGTGCGCGAAGGCCTTGTTGGACTCGGCCATCTTGTGCGTGTCCTCACGCTTCTTGACCGAAGCGCCGAGGCCGTTGGAGGCGTCGAGCAGTTCGTTCATGAGGCGCTCGGTCATGGTCTTCTCACGGCGGGCGCGGGAGTAGCCCACGAGCCAGCGCAGCGAGAGGGTGGCGGCGCGGCCGGGCTTGACCTCGACCGGGACCTGGTAGGTCGCGCCACCGACACGGCGGGACTTGACCTCAAGGGTCGGCTTGATGTTCTCGAGCGCGCGCTTGAGCGTGATGACCGGGTCGTTGCCGGTCTTCTCGCGCAGACCCTCCATGGCGCCGTAAACGATGCGCTCGGCGGTGGAGCGCTTTCCGTTCAGCAGCACCTTGTTGATGAGGGAGGTCACCAGAGGAGAACCGTAGACCGGGTCGATGATGACCGGGCGCTTCGGGGCGGGGCCCTTACGAGGCATTCTTACTTCTCCTTCTTGGCGCCGTAGCGGCTGCGAGCCTGCTTGCGGTTCTTGACGCCCTGCGTGTCGAGGGAGCCGCGGATGATCTTGTACCGAACACCCGGCAGGTCCTTCACACGACCACCACGCACGAGCACGATCGAGTGCTCCTGCAGGTTGTGGCCCTCACCCGGAATGTAAGCGGTGACCTCGATCCCGCTGGTCAGACGCACACGCGCGACCTTACGCAGGGCCGAGTTCGGCTTCTTCGGGGTGGTCGTGAAAACACGCGTGCAGACGCCACGGCGCTGGGGGGAACCCTCGAGCGCGGGCGTCTTGTTCTTCTCGACCTTGTCCTGCCGGCCCTTGCGGACCAGCTGCTGGATCGTAGGCACCGTTTCTCCGGTTTCTGTGTGCCAGTCTCGGTAAAGCTAACCTGGAACATTCCCCGACCCACGCGGTCGGGTGTGTCGAATACTGCAGTCCGGTCCCTCGCTGGAACGAGTGAGGCGGCAGATTGCGGTGTCAAAACCCGGCTTCCGTGCTGTGACTCTCCCGGCCGGAGGCCGTGGAGAATTGCGCGCGCGGCAGCCCAGGGACACCCCAGGCACAAGGTCAGAGCGTACCTACCGCATGGGCTGCGGTCAAAACAAATGCACACGCGAAGGACACGCCGGACTCCTCACGGCGTTGCGGTCACCGTAGTGCGATCGGCGACCGTACGGAAGAAGGCGCCGCCCCGCTGCCTCGGCCGCTGTGCCGCGGCCGCCTGCCGCCCGGGCCGCGGACCACTCAGAGGTGGGCCGCCGCCGACAGGATGAAGACCAGCAGAACCAGCGCCCAGCCGCCGATCGCCAGCCAGCCCAGCACCAGCCCCGTGATGGCCTGGCCGTCCCCGCGCTCCCCCGAGCGCCGGATCTCGGCACGCGCCTTGTGTCCCAGGATCACCGCCGGAATCGCCGTGAGCCCCCAGGTCACCGGCGTCATGATCCCGCAGACCAGTGCGCCCGTCGCCGAGGAGTTGGTGTGCACCGGCACCGGCATCTGCATCGGCATGAACGTCGCCGGCACCATCGGGCGCTGCGGCTGGAACTGCGCCTGCGGTACCGGCCCCTGCGGAAGATCCGCGACCAGCAGCTGCAGCTCGGCGTGGGTCTGCGCCTTGTAGGCCCGCCCTATCCGCTGCTCGTACTCCGGCTGCTGCAGCCGCCCCTCGGCGAATCCCGCCTTGAGCACATCGACCGCCCGCTCGCGATCAGCGTGCGAGGCGCGCATCGCCGACACCTGATGCGACGGCTGAGCCGACTGCCCGCCCTGCCACGGCTGGAATGCCACTTCGCGAACCTCCCCCGCTCGACGGTTCTCCCCATCTTCTCATCACAGACGCAGCAATGGGCGGCCAAGTTCCCCCGTGCGGCCCCCAACCCGGCGGAAGGGCCGGAGAACGCCGCAGGGCGGCCACCCCGCGAGGGATGGCCGCCCTGTTGCTGTCGTACGGGCCAGGATTACTGGTTGTACGGACCGTAGTCGTAGTCCTCCAGCGGGACCGCCTGGCCGGAGCCGGTGCCGAAGGGCGAGTAGTCGATGTCGTCGTAACCGACGGCCGAGTACATCGCGGCCTTCGCCTCCTCGGTGGGCTCGACCCGGATGTTGCGGTAGCGGGACAGGCCCGTACCGGCCGGGATGAGCTTACCGATGATGACGTTCTCCTTGAGGCCGATCAGGGAGTCCGACTTGGCGTTGATCGCCGCGTCGGTCAGGACCCTGGTCGTCTCCTGGAAGGACGCCGCCGACAGCCACGACTCGGTGGCCAGCGACGCCTTGGTGATACCCATCAGCTGCGGACGGCCGGAGGCCGGGTGGCCACCCTCCGCCACGACCCGACGGTTCTCACCCTCGAACTTCGTGCGCTCCACCAGCTCGCCCGGCAGCAGCTCCGCGTCGCCGGACTCGATGATCGTCACACGGCGCAGCATCTGCCGGATGATGATCTCGATGTGCTTGTCGTGGATCGCCACGCCCTGGCTGTTGTAGACCTTCTGGACCTCGCCGACCAGGTGGACCTGGACGGCACGCTGGCCGAGGATCCGCAGCACGTCGTGCGGGTTGACGGCACCCACGGTCATCGGCTGGCCGACCGTGACGTGGTCGCCCTCGCCCACCAGGAGACGGGCACGCTTGGAGACGCCGTAGGCCATCTCGTCGCTGCCGTCGTCCGGGGTGACGACGACCTTCTTGGTCTTCTCGGTCTCCTCGATCCGGACGCGGCCTGCCGCCTCCGAGATCGGGGCGACGCCCTTGGGCGTACGGGCCTCGAAGAGCTCGACGACACGCGGCAGACCCAGGGTGATGTCGTCACCGGCCACACCACCGGTGTGGAAGGTACGCATCGTCAGCTGGGTGCCGGGCTCACCGATGGACTGGGCGGCGATGATGCCGACCGCCTCACCGATGTCGACCAGCTTGCCGGTGGCCAGCGAACGGCCGTAGCAGAAGGCACAGGTGCCGACCGCGGACTCACAGGTCAGGACCGAGCGGGTCTTGACCTCCTCGACGCCCGCGTTGACCAGCGCGTCGATGAGCACGTCACCGAGGTCGACGTTCGCCGGGGCGACGACCTTGCCGTCGACGACGACATCCTCGGCGAGCATGCGGGCGTAGACGCTGGACTCGACGTCGTCCGCCTTGCGCAGGACACCCGCGGCGTCCTTCGAGGCGATCCGCAGCTTGAGGCCGCGCTCGGTGCCGCAGTCCTCCTCGCGAATGATGACGTCCTGGGAGACGTCGACCAGACGACGGGTGAGGTAACCGGAGTCGGCGGTACGCAGGGCGGTGTCCGCCAGACCCTTACGGGCACCGTGGGTGGAGATGAAGTACTCCAGCACGGACAGACCCTCGCGGAACGAGGCCTTAATGGGACGCGGGATGGTCTCGTTCTTCGCGTTCGACACCAGACCACGCATACCCGCGATCTGCCGCATCTGCATCATGTTTCCTCGGGCACCCGAGTCAACCATCATGAAGATGGGGTTCGTCTTGGGGAAGTTCTCATTCATCGCCTCGGAGACCTCGTTGGTCGCCTTGGTCCAGATGTTGATGAGTTCCTGCGTGCGCTCGTCCTTGGTGATCAGACCGCGCTCGTACTGCTTCTGGACCTTCTCGTCCTGGGCCTCGTAGCCCGCGACGATGGCCTTCTTGGCCTCCGGCACGACGATGTCCGAGACGGCGACGGTGACGCCGGAACGGGTCGCCCAGTGGAAGCCGGCCGCCTTCAGGTTGTCGAGCGTCGCCGCCACGATGACCTTGGGGTAGCGCTCGGCCAGGTCGTTGACGATCGCGGAGAGCTGCTTCTTGCCCACCGAGTAGTCGACGAACGGGTAGTCCTCGGGCAGCAGCTCGTTGAAGAGCGCGCGGCCCAGGGTCGTCCGCAGCCGGAAGCTGTCACCCTGCTGCCACTCGGGCTCGCCCTCCTCCGGAACCGGCGGGGTCCAGCCACGGGGCGGGACGGTGCCGATCGGGAAGCGGATGTCGACCTTCGCCTGCAGCGAGAGCTCACGGGCGTCGAAGGCCATGATCGCCTCGGCGACCGAGCCGAAGGCCCGGCCCTCGCCCTTGACCTCGCGCTCCTCCTCATCCGTGGTGAGGAAGAAGAGGCCGAGCACCATGTCCTGGGTCGGCATGGTGACCGGACGGCCGTCGGCCGGCTTGAGGATGTTGTTCGAGGACAGCATCAGGATGCGGGCCTCGGCCTGGGCCTCCGCGGACAGCGGGAGGTGGACGGCCATCTGGTCACCGTCGAAGTCCGCGTTGAACGCGGTGCAGACGAGCGGGTGGATCTGAATGGCCTTGCCCTCGACCAGCTGCGGCTCGAAGGCCTGGATGCCCAGACGGTGCAGGGTGGGTGCACGGTTCAGCAGCACCGGGTGCTCGGCGATGACCTCTTCGAGCACGTCGTAGACGACCGTGCGGCCGCGCTCGACCATGCGCTTGGCCGACTTGATGTTCTGCGCGTGGTTGAGGTCCACCAGGCGCTTCATCACGAACGGCTTGAAGAGCTCCAGCGCCATGGCCTTGGGCAGACCGCACTGGTGCAGCTTGAGCTGCGGGCCGACGACGATGACGGAACGCGCCGAGTAGTCGACTCGCTTACCGAGCAGGTTCTGACGGAAGCGGCCCTGCTTACCCTTCAGCATGTCGCTGAGGGACTTCAGCGGGCGGTTACCGGGACCGGTGACCGGGCGGCCGCGACGACCGTTGTCGAACAGCGCGTCGACGGCCTCCTGCAGCATCCGCTTCTCGTTGTTCACGATGATCTCGGGCGCGCCGAGGTCGAGAAGCCGCTTGAGGCGGTTGTTGCGGTTGATCACACGGCGGTACAGGTCGTTCAGGTCGGAGGTCGCGAAGCGGCCACCGTCCAGCTGCACCATCGGACGCAGGTCCGGCGGGATCACCGGGATGCAGTCCAGCACCATGCCCTTGGGGCTGTTGCGGGTCTGCAGGAAGGCGGAGACGACCTTGAGGCGCTTGAGCGCACGGGTCTTCTTCTGGCCCTTGCCGGTACGGATGATCTCGCGGAGGCGCTCGGCCTCCTCGTCGAGGTCGAAGGTCTCCAGACGCTTCTGCAGGGCAGCGGCACCCATGGAGCCGTCGAAGTACGTGCCGAAGCGGTCCCGCAGCTCGCGGTAGAGCAGCTCGTCGCCCTCCAGGTCCTGGACCTTGAGGTTCTTGAAGCGGCTCCAGACCTCGTCGAGACGGTCGATCTCGCGCTGCGCACGGTCACGCAGCTGCTTCATCTCGCGCTCGGCACCCTCGCGCACCTTGCGGCGCACGTCCGCCTTGGCGCCCTCGGCCTCCAGCTCGGCCAGGTCGGTCTCGAGCTTCTTGGCGCGGGCCTCCAGGTCGGAGTCGCGGCGCTGCTCGATCTGCTGACGCTCGACGGAGACGTGCGCCTCCAGCGAGGGCAGGTCGCGCGTACGGCGCTCCTCGTCCACCCACGTGATCATGTAGGCGGCGAAGTAGATGACCTTCTCGAGGTCCTTGGGCGCGAGGTCCAGCAGGTAGCCCAGCCGGCTCGGCACGCCCTTGAAGTACCAGATGTGGGTCACGGGAGCGGCAAGCTCGATGTGGCCCATCCGCTCACGCCGCACCTTGGCGCGAGTGACCTCGACGCCGCAGCGCTCGCAGATGATGCCCTTGAAGCGGACGCGCTTGTACTTACCGCAGTAGCACTCCCAGTCCCGGGTCGGACCGAAGATCTTCTCGCAGAAGAGTCCGTCCTTTTCGGGCTTGAGCGTGCGGTAGTTGATGGTCTCGGGCTTCTTGACCTCGCCGTGGCTCCACTGACGGATGTCGTCAGCGGTTGCCAGACCGATCCGGAGCTCATCGAAGAAGTTGACGTCGAGCACTATGCGTCAATCCCTCTCAGGGTTGTAAGTCTTGGGGTCTGAAACGGGGGTCCTGGGGCCGGCCGGGGGAGCCATCGCTGACTCCCCGGCCGGACTCCCGTCAGACCTCTTCGACGCTGCTCGGCTCGCGCCGGGACAGGTCGATGCCGAGCTCCTCCGCTGCGCGGAAGACGTCCTCGTCGGTGTCGCGCATCTCGATGGACATGCCGTCCGAGGACAGCACCTCCACGTTGAGGCACAGGGACTGCATTTCCTTGATGAGCACCTTGAAGGACTCGGGAATGCCGGGCTCGGGGATGTTCTCGCCCTTGACGATGGCCTCGTAGACCTTCACGCGGCCGGTCACGTCGTCGGACTTGATCGTCAGCAGCTCCTGGAGGGCGTATGCGGCGCCGTATGCCTCCAGCGCCCACACCTCCATCTCACCGAACCGCTGGCCACCGAACTGAGCCTTACCACCCAGCGGCTGCTGGGTGATCATCGAGTACGGACCGGTCGAACGCGCGTGGAGCTTGTCGTCGACCAGGTGGTGCAGCTTGAGGATGTACATGTACCCGATCGAGATCGGGTCCGGGAACGGCTCACCGGAGCGGCCGTCGAACAGCCGCGCCTTGCCGGAGCCCTTGACCATCCGCTCGCCGTCGCGGTTGGGGATCGTCGACTCGAAGAGACCGGAGATCTCGTCCTCGCGCGCACCGTCGAACACCGGGGTGGCGACGTTGGAGCCCGGGGCGACCTCGTCGGCGGAAATCGCGTGCAGACGCTTCTTCCACTCCTCCTCGACGCCCTCGACCTTCCAGCCCTGGCTGGCGAGCCAGCCGAGGTGGATCTCCAGGACCTGTCCCGGGTTCATTCGGGACGGGACACCCAGCGGGTTGAGGATGATGTCGACCGGGGTGCCGTCCTCCAGGAACGGCATGTCCTCGACCGGCAGGATCTTCGAGATGACGCCCTTGTTGCCGTGACGGCCGGCGAGCTTGTCACCGTCGGTGATCTTGCGCTTCTGCGCGACGTAGACGCGGACCAGCTGGTTCACGCCCGGGGGCAGCTCGTCGCCCTCTTCGCGGTCGAAGACGCGGACGCCGATGACCTTGCCGATCTCACCGTGCGGCACCTTCAGCGAGGTGTCGCGCACCTCGCGCGCCTTCTCACCGAAGATCGCGCGGAGCAGGCGCTCCTCGGGGGTCAGCTCGGTCTCACCCTTGGGCGTGACCTTGCCGACGAGGATGTCGCCGGCCACGACCTCGGCACCGATACGGATGATGCCGCGCTCGTCGAGGTCGGAGAGGACCTCTTCGGAGACGTTCGGGATGTCCCGGGTGATCTCCTCGGGGCCCAGCTTGGTGTCACGGGCGTCGACCTCGTGCTCCTCGATGTGGATCGAGGAGAGGACGTCGTCCTGCACGAGGCGCTGCGACAGGATGATCGCGTCCTCGTAGTTGTGGCCCTCCCACGGCATGAACGCCACGAGCAGGTTCTTGCCGAGCGCCATCTCGCCTTCGTCCGTGGACGGACCGTCGGCGAGGACCTGGCCCTCGATGACCCGCGCGCCCTCGTCCACGACGACCTTCTGGTTGAAGGAGGTGCCCTGGTTGGAGCGGGTGAACTTGGCGACGCGGTACGTGGTGTACGTGCCGTCGTCGTTGGCGACGGTGATGTAGTCCGCGGAGACCTCCTGGACCACACCGTCCTTCTCCGCCTTGATGACGTCACCGGCGTCGACCGCGCAGCGGTACTCCATGCCGGTGCCGACCAGCGGCGACTCCGCCTTGATCAGCGGGACGGCCTGGCGCATCATGTTCGAGCCCATGAGCGCACGGTTGGCGTCGTCGTGCTCGAGGAACGGGATCATGGCGGTCGCGGCCGACACCATCTGGCGCGGCGAGACGTCCATGAAGTCGACCTCGTCGGCGGGGACCAGGTCGACCTCGCCGCCGCGGCGGCGGACCAGCACACGCTGCTCGGAGAAGCGCATGTCCTCGCTGAGCTTGGCGTTGGCCTGGGCGATCAGGAAGCGGTCCTCCTCATCAGCGGTGAGGTAGTCCACCTCCTCGGTGACCTGGCCGTCGACGACCTTGCGGTAGGGCGTCTCGATGAAGCCGAAGACGTTGACCCGGCCGTAGGAGGCCAGCGAGCCGATCAGACCGATGTTGGGACCTTCGGGGGTCTCGATCGGGCACATGCGGCCGTAGTGCGAGGGGTGCACGTCACGGACGTCCAGGCCGGCCCGCTCACGGGAGAGACCACCCGGGCCCAGCGCCGACAGACGGCGCTTGTGGGTCAGACCCGACAGCGGGTTGGTCTGGTCCATGAACTGGGACAGCTGGCTGGTGCCGAAGAACTCCTTGATGGAGGCGACGACCGGCCGGATGTTGATCAGGGTCTGCGGCGTGATCGCCTCGACGTCCTGGGTGGTCATGCGCTCGCGCACGACGCGCTCCATACGGGCGAGACCCGTACGGACCTGGTTCTGGATGAGCTCGCCGACGTTACGCAGACGACGGTTGCCGAAGTGGTCGATGTCGTCGGTCTCGACGACGATCTCCGTGCCGTTCTCGCCGATCGTCTCGGTCTCGCCGGCGTGCAGCTTGACCAGGTACTTGATCGTGGCGATGACGTCATCGGTGGTCAGCACACCGGCGTCCAGCGGCTCGTCGCCGCCGAGCTTCTTGTTGACCTTGTAGCGGCCGACCTTCGCGAGGTCGTAGCGCTTCGGGTTGAAGTACAGGTTCTCCAGCAGCGTCTGCGCGGCCTCACGCGTGGGGGGCTCGCCCGGACGCAGCTTGCGGTAGATGTCGAGCAGCGCGTCGTCCTGGCCCTGGGTGTGGTCCTTCTCCAGGGTGGCGCGCATCGACTCGTACTCGCCGAACTCCTCGAGGATCTGCTCGGTCGTCCAACCGAGAGCCTTGAGCAGAACGGTCACGGACTGCTTGCGCTTGCGGTCGATGCGCACACCGACCATGTCGCGCTTGTCGATCTCCATCTCCAGCCAGGCACCCCGGGACGGGATGATCTTGGCGGAGAAGATGTCCTTGTCGGACGTCTTGTCGATGGAGCTGTCGAAGTACACGCCCGGCGAGCGCACCAGCTGCGAGACGACGACACGCTCGGTGCCGTTGATGCAGAAGGTGCCCTTGTTCGTCATGAGCGGGAAGTCGCCCATGAAGACCGTCTGGGACTTGATCTCGCCGGTCTCGTTGTTCGTGAACTCAGCGGTGACGAAGAGCGGAGCCGCGTACGTGAAGTCGCGCTCCTTGCACTCGTCGATGGAGTTCTTCGGGGGCTCGAAGCGGTGGTCGCGGAACGTCAGCGACATCGACCCGGAGAAGTCCTCGATCGGGGAGATCTCTTCGAAGATCTCTTCCAGACCGGACTTGGTGGGGACTTCCTGCCCACTCTCCAGCGCAGCCTCGACGCGACCCTTCCATGCGGCATTGCCGAGCAGCCAGTCGAAGCTTTCGGTCTGCAGCGCAAGGAGGTTCGGAACCCCGAGGGGCTCCTTGATCTTCGCAAAAGAGATGCGCAGCGGGGCGGTGCTGTCGCCGTTGTTCGTATTGGCAGTCGAGGCGTTGCGCGAGGCGGCCAAGAGGGGGTCCTTCCGAGGGCTCGGACTCACTACGCGCGTACCGGTCCCGGACCGAACAGACTGAGGGAAAGCCCAGGTCAGGGCAGATCAATCAGCTTTGCTCGGGCTCGGGTATGCCCCTGGTGACGGGCAGGGAGCAGCTAACAGGCAGCGCAAAGGGTCAGTGTAGCCACTTGGCACACTGATGTCCAGAGCGAGTTTCCGGAGACCGGTTCAGCGCCGTGATACCGATCTTCTCCCTCCGGGAGGTCGTGTCCTCCGCACCGGAGGAACTCCTCGTTGTTCTTCTCTACGCCCATTGCCCTGCGCCTGCCGAAAGCCCTGCGCCAGTGGCGCACACCGATGCTTCCCTCTTCGTCGGCGATCCATGCCTCGAACCCTGGATCGCTTCTGCGTCGCGTCCCGAGAATTGCGCGCCGCGTCCGGTTCGTCAAGGCCCCCCACCTCAGGGAGATCGTCACATGGGGGCACGTCCGGGCAACGATGATCACCATACTCGCACGCAGGCGCGAGAGAACGCAGCCGTGGCGAGCACGCCGAAGGGCGACCACCCGCATGGGTGATCGCCCTTGGCTGGTGTCCGTGGCGCCTGCGGCGCCGTGGACGGGAGTCAGAGACTCCGTGGGGTCACTTGACCTCGACGGAGGCGCCGGCGCCCTTGAGGGACTCGGCAGCCTTCTCCGCGGCCTCCTTGGCGACCTTCTCGAGGACCGGCTTCGGGGTGCCGTCGACGAGGTCCTTGGCCTCCTTCAGACCCAGGGAGGTCAGCTCACGCACGACCTTGATGACCTGGATCTTCTTGTCGCCCGCACCGGTGAGGATGACGTCGAACTCGTCCTGCTCCTCGACCTCGGCGGCCGGGGCGCCGGGGACGCCGGCGGCGGCAACGGCGACCGGGGCAGCAGCCTCGACGTCGAACTTGTCCTCGAACGCCTTCACGAACTCGGAGAGCTCGATGAGGGTCATCTCTTCGAACTGCGCGAGCAGGTCTTCCTGGCTGAGCTTCGCCATGGTGGCGGTCCTTCCACTAATTCGGCTGGTGCCGGATGTACATGTCTGGCGGGCGTACTACGGGCCCGCTGGGCGTCCGAGTGGTTACTCGGCAGCCTCGGCGGGAGCCGGCGTACCGGCACCGCCCTGCTCGGCCTTGCTGCGAAGCGCGTCCGCGGTGCGGGCGAACTTCGTGAGCGGGGCCTGGAAGGTCGCCGCGGCCTTGGCCATGGACGCCTTCATGCCACCCGCCAGCTTGGCGAGCAGAACCTCACGGGACTCGAGGTCCGCAAGCTTCTTGATCTCGTCGGCGGACAGCGCCTTGCCGTCAAGGACACCGCCCTTGATGACGAGAGCGGGGTTCTCCTTGGCGAAGTCACGAAGACCCTTCGCCGCCGTGACCGGGTCACCGGTCACGAAGGCGACAGCGGTCGAGCCCTTGAGGTGCTCGTCCAGCTGAATCCCGGCCTCCTTGGCCGCGATCTTGGTCAGCGTGTTCTTCACCACACGGTACTGAGCGTTCTCGCCGAGAGAACGACGCAGCTCCTTGAGCTGCGCCACAGTCAGTCCGGTGTAAGAAGTCACAACAGCTGCGTTGGAGCCACGGAGCTTGTCAGTGATCTCCGCAACTGCTGCGTTCTTGTCAGACGTCGCCATGAGCCTCGGCCTCCTTCCGGGTGATGAGGACCGCGCAGAAGGGGCTGGGCAAAACAAACGCCCCGGCGCAGGCGCACGGGGCGTACTCGACCGGGTCGGATCACGATCCGTCCGGGAGTTCATCCATACACACCTGCGCAGGCCGTCCGCAGCTAGCGGATCCTTCGGCCACCACACGTCCGGGACCGGACGCGCAGAGACAACCAGCGGTCTTTGGCTTCCGGGAAAAGATACGGGAGCGGGATGCGCTCAGGCAAATCGACGTGGACGGGGACATCGCAGGGCCCCGCCCACGCCGTCACGCGTGCGCGGTACCGGTCAGACGCCGGGCGCGGTCGATGTCTGGTCCGCCGGCGGCGGGGACACGTCGACCTTGGTGCCGTAGCCCGTGTAGAACACGGTGGAGTCGCCGGGCTGCTTGCCGTCGAGCTTCTCCCGCTTCTTGACCAGCAGGTTGTCGGAATCGATCCAGACGTCGAGCTGCTCGCTCTTCGCGCCGCCCTGTGCGAACTGCTTGCGCATCATGTCGCGGAGGTCCTTGCCGAGCTTGTCGCTCAGCTGGTCCAGCTTCAGGGTGCCGGTGTAGTGCGTCGCCTGGACGCCGTTGACGTCCTCCTTGCCGACGGCCTTGGCCGAGCCGGAGGCGGCCAGCAGCTCGATCGCCTGGCTCGGGTCGGCCTTCTGCAGCGCCTCCTGGAGCACAGCGCCCGAGCCGCCCAGCTTCTTCGACAGGGCGCTGTAGGGGTACTTCGTCCAGGGCTTGCCGCTGCCACCGGGCAGCGCGGCGCCCATGTTCATGTACACGGCGTCCTCGGCGTAGATCGCCTTGATCGGCTTGAGCGGCTTACCGGAGCTCCCGGCGACGTCCATGGTGTTTTCCACGCTCATCCGCATGCCCTGCGACCAGTCCAGCCCGCCCTTGGTGGACTGCTTCACCTGCTTGCCGGCCATGGTCGAGGTGGTGGAGCCCTCGATCTTCGCGGTCTTCTTGGCCTTGGTGGCCTGCTGGGCGGCCTTCAGCGCGTCCGCCGGATTCTGCGCCGGGTCCGGCTTCCCGCCCGCGTCGCTGCCGCCGGTGCTGCTGCTCCCGCCGCCGGACGCCTTGCCGCCCTCGTTGTTGTCGCAGGCGCTCAGACCGCCCACCAGAATCACGGCACCCGCCACGGCGGCGGCTATACGCGTGCTGCGCATGTGAGGCTCCCCCTTGGATCATGTGTTTCGACCTCGGGGGCGACTGTAGTGCAGGCCACTGACCGCATATGCGTCAGGCCCCGTCTCTCCACCGGGAGAAACGGGGCCTGACGCGTGGATCACGCGCTACGAGGCGTCGATCGGGGAGATCAGACGGCCTCGTCCTCGACGAGGAGGTTGCGGGTGCGGTTGGCGTCCAGCGGGATGCCGGGGCCCATCGTGGTGGTGACGGTCGCCTTCTTGATGTAGCGGCCCTTGGCGGCGGACGGCTTGAGGCGGTTGATCTCCTCGAGCGCCGCGGCGTAGTTCTCCACCAGCTTGGTCTCGTCGAAGGAGACCTTGCCGATGATGAAGTGGAGGTTCGCGTGCTTGTCCACGCGGAACTCGATCTTGCCGCCCTTGATGTCGGTGACAGCCTTGGCGACATCCGGGGTGACGGTGCCGGTCTTCGGGTTCGGCATCAGACCACGCGGACCGAGCACGCGGCCGAGGCGGCCGACCTTGCCCATGAGGTCCGGGGTGGCGACGACGGCGTCGAAGTCCAGACGGCCCTTGGAGACCTCGTCGATCAGTTCGTCCGAGCCGACGATGTCGGCGCCGGCGGCTTCCGCGGCCGCTGCACGGTCACCGGTCGCGAAGACCAGGACCCGGGCGGTCTTACCGGTGCCGTGCGGGAGGTTCACGGTGCCACGGACCATCTGGTCGGCCTTGCGCGGGTCGACACCCAGACGCATGGCAACCTCGACGGTCGCGTCGAACTTGACGGACGCGGTGTCCTTGGCGAGACGGACGGCCTCGAGGGGGGCGTACACGCGCTCCCGGTCGATCTTCGCGTCCGCGTTGCGAAGAGTCTTGCTGCGCTTCACTTCTGCTCCTGGTGCAGTGGGGTGGAGTCGTGGTGCGGACCAGCGCCTGGTCCTGCCACGGGTGGTGCCTGAGGGGCTGGGATCAGCCCTCGACCGTGATGCCCATGGAACGGGCGGTGCCGGCGATGATCTTCTCGGCGGCGTCCAGGTCGTTGGCGTTCAGGTCGGGCATCTTGGTGGTGGCGATGTCACGGACCTGGTCGCGCGTGATCTTGGCGACCTTGGTCTTGTGCGGCTCGCCGGAGCCCTTCTCCACGCCCGCGGCCTTCAGGATGAGCTTCGCGGCCGGCGGGGTCTTGGTGATGAAGGTGAAGGAACGGTCTTCGTAGACCGTGATCTCCACCGGCACGACCATGCCACGCTGCGACTCGGTCGCGGCGTTGTAGGCCTTGCAGAACTCCATGATGTTGACGCCGTGCTGGCCCAGCGCGGGGCCGACCGGCGGGGCCGGGTTTGCGGCGCCGGCGCTGATCTGGAGCTTGATAAGCCCCGTGACCTTCTTCTTCTTGGGAGGCATGCTCTCTCCGGGTCCTAGTGAGAGGTTTCGCCGATCCATCCGGTCATCCGGATGGAGGCATACCGCACCACGATAACGGGTATCGTCGTGCGGCCAAAAACCGAGCAGGTCAGACCGGCTGTGAGCCCGTCTGACCTGGTCGGTTTGGCTGGTGTTCCGGAAGAACCTAGTTCTTCTGGATCTGGTCGAAGCTCAGCTCGACCGGGGTCTCGCGGCCGAAGATCTCGACGAGGCCCTTGACCTTCTTCGAGTCGGCGTTGATCTCGTTGATCGTCGCCTGCAGCGTCGCGAACGGACCGTCGGTGACGGTGACGGAGTCGCCCACCTCGAAGTCCAGCACCTGGACCTCGACCTTGCGCGACGGCGCCGGCTTGCCCTCGGCCGCGGCGGCCTCCTTGGCGGCCTTCTCCTCGGCCTCCGGGGCGAGCATCTTGACGATCTCGTCCAGCGTCAGCGGGTAGGGGTCGTAGGCGTTGCCGACGAAGCCGGTGACGCCCGGGGTGTTGCGGACGACGCCCCAGGACTCGTTCGTCAGGTCCATGCGCACGAGAACGTAGCCGGGGAGCTTGTTCTGGCGGATGGTCTTGCGCTCGCCGTTCTTGATCTGCGCGACCTCTTCCTGCGGCACCTCGGCCTGGAAGATGAAGTCCTCGACGTTCAGCGAGACGGCACGCTGCTCGAGGTTGGTCTTCACGCGGTTCTCGTAACCGGCGTAGGTGTGGATGACGTACCACTCGCCGGGCAGGCCACGGAGCTCGTCACGGAGGGCGGCCACCGGGTCGACCGGCTCCTGCTCCTCGTCCTCGGCGACCTCGACGGCGGCCTCGGCGTCCTCTTCGACGTGCACCGCGGCCTCTTCGGCGGGCTCGCCGGCGGCGGCGTCCTCGGAGTCGAGCTCGTCGACCTCGTCGGCGGCCTCGACGATCTCAAGCGCGGTGTCGTCGCCCTCGACCTCGGCCGAGGCAGCCGCGTCAACGTCGGCCGCTGCCGGCTCTGCGGAGTCGGCGGCGTCGTTCAGGTTCGGGTCAGACACGGTGGCTGCTTCTTCCTGGCTTCAAGGGGTTGAACATGCGAAAGGGGCGCCCGCTGAGGCGCCCTCCGCGGGATCAGCCGAAGACGTACCCGACGACTCGGTTGATTCCCAAGTCAATCACGGTTACGAGACCGATGATGATGACAACGAAGACGATCACCACACTGGTGTACGTCGACAGCTGGCTACGCGTGGGCCAGACAACCTTGCGGAGCTCCGCCACGACCTGGCGGTAGAAGAGCGCGAGGCGCGCGAAGGGGCCCTTCTTGCCGCGCTTGCCGCCACGGCGGGGCTTCTTCTGGGATTCCGCGGCGTCGTCCTCGGAATGACCGCGCTCAGGCATGTCGATGGAGCCCAGGGCGTCCGTCACTCGTCCTCACCTGAATCCGGGTCGTGGCCGTGCCGCGCCCGGTTGAGCCGCACGGCGGTGCATTTCATACGTACGCGTGCACGCACTGCGGTGGAGAGTGCGTGTAGCAGGGCCGGAGGGACTTGAACCCCCAACCGCTGGTTTTGGAGACCAGTGCTCTACCAATTGAGCTACGACCCTTTGTGGTTCCCCCAACCTACCGCATGCGGTCGACTGCACTAAGTGCGTGCGCCGCGGCGGCCTGTTCGGAGCCAACGATCAGCGAGTGTACGTGGTTCGGAGCCAGGCGTCGAACAGGATCCTTTGGGGTCCTCCCGGGTGGCGCCCGCAAACCCGTGCAACGGGCTCCTCAGAGGTCTGCAACGATGCCTGTATGAGCGCTGCAACCCCTTCCGCATCGTCCCCCACCGAACGCCGGGTCTCGGCCCGCGTCGGTTCGATCTCCGAGTCCGCCACCCTCGCCGTCGACGCCAAGGCGAAGGCCCTCAAGGCGGCCGGGCGCCCGGTGATCGGCTTCGGTGCCGGTGAGCCCGACTTCCCCACGCCCGACTACATCGTCGAGGCGGCGATCGAGGCCTGCCGCAACCCGAAGTACCACCGCTACACCCCGGCCGGCGGCCTCCCCGAGCTCAAGACGGCGATCGCCGCGAAGACGCTGCGTGACTCCGGCTACGAGATCGAGGCCGCGAACGTCCTGGTGACGAACGGCGGCAAGCAGGCCATCTACGAGGCGTTCGCCGCGATCCTCGACCCGGGCGACGAGGTCATCGTCCCCGCCCCGTACTGGACCACCTACCCGGAGTCGATCCGGCTCGCGGGCGGTGTCCCGGTCGACGTGGTCGCCGACGAGACCACCGGCTACCGCGTGACCGTCGAGCAGCTGGAGGCGGCCCGTACGGAGCGCACCAAGGTGCTGCTCTTCGTATCGCCGTCGAACCCGACCGGTGCGGTCTACACCCGCGAGCAGGTGGAGGCGGTCGGCCGCTGGGCCGCCGAGCACGGCCTGTGGGTGCTGACCGACGAGATCTACGAGCACCTGGTCTACGGAGACGCCGAGTTCTCGTCGCTGCCGGTGGTCGTGCCGGAGCTGCGCGACAAGTGCATCATCGTCAACGGCGTGGCGAAGACGTACGCGATGACCGGCTGGCGGGTGGGCTGGGCGATCGGCCCCAAGGACGTCATCAAGGCCGCCGCGAACCTCCAGTCGCACGCCACGTCCAATGTCTCCAACGTCGCCCAGGCCGCGGCCATCGCGGCGGTCTCCGGTGATCTGACGGCCGTCGAGGAGATGAAGGTCGCCTTCGACCGCCGCCGCCGCACGATCGTGCGGATGCTCAACGA
Source organism: Streptomyces lydicus (assembly GCF_004125265.1). Taxonomy (GTDB): domain Bacteria; phylum Actinomycetota; class Actinomycetes; order Streptomycetales; family Streptomycetaceae; genus Streptomyces; species Streptomyces lydicus_C. The sequence goes on along the minus strand of NZ_RDTE01000003.1, from coordinate 5,121,199 downwards.
GATCGACGGCGTGCTGTGCCCGGAGCCGGAGGGCGCGTTCTACGCGTACCCGTCGGTCAAGGAGCTCCTGGGCAAGGAGATCCGCGGCAAGCGCCCGCAGACCAGCGTCGAGCTGGCCGGGCTGATCCTGGAGGAGGCGGAGGTCGCCGTCGTCCCGGGTGAGGCCTTCGGCACCCCCGGCTACCTGCGACTTTCCTACGCGCTGGGCGACGAGGACCTGGTCGAGGGCGTGTCGCGGCTGCAGAAGCTGCTGGCGGAGGCCAAGTAATCAGGCACATCCGAAAATTCGTATGTGCACCGCAGCGGGCGTCCGGAGCCTTCCGGGCGCCCGTTCGCGCGTTCCCTGGGACACCCCTTCGGGAAAGGCCCTACCGGCGCACCGCCCCCATACGGCAAGATCTTGGGATGGAGAGCGTTCGTGCCCGCGGCGGAGCCGCACCTCGAGACCTGCGCCGACTGCCGAAGGCCCATCTGCACCTGCACTTCACCGGTTCGATGCGGTCCGCGACCCTGCTGGAGCTCGCCGACAAGTACGGCGTCCATCTGCCCGAGGCGCTGCGGAGCGGTGAACCGCCCCGGCTGCGGGCCACGGACGAGCGCGGCTGGTTCCGCTTCCAGCGGCTCTACGACATCGCGCGGTCGTGTCTGCGGGAGCCCGAGGACATCCAGCGGCTGGTCCGCGAGGCCGCCGAGGAGGACGTCCGCGACGGGTCGCGCTGGCTGGAGATCCAGGTCGACCCGACCTCGTACGCACCGCGGCTGGGCGGGCTGATCCCGGCCCTGGAGATCATCCTGGACGCGGTGCACGGCGCCTCCCGTGACACCGGGCTCGGTATCCGCGTCGTGGTCGCCGCGAACCGCATGAAGCACCCGCTGGACGCCCGCACGCTGGCGCGCCTCGCGGTGCGCTACGCGGACCGTGGGGTGATCGGTTTCGGGCTGTCCAACGACGAACGCCGCGGTTTCGCCCGGGACTTCGACCGTGCCTTCGCCATCGCCCGGGAGGGCGGACTGCTGGCGGCACCGCACGGCGGCGAGCTGTCCGGGCCGGCCAGCGTCCGGGACTGCCTGGACGATCTGCACGCCGGCCGGGTGGGGCACGGCGTACGGGCCGCGGAGGACCCCGTGCTGCTGCGCCGGCTGGCCTCGCGCGGGGTGACCTGCGAGGTGTGCCCGGCGTCGAATGTGGCACTGGGCGTCTACGAGAAGCCCGAGGACGTACCGCTGCGGGCGCTCTTCGACGCCGGGGTGCCGATGGCGCTGGGCGCGGACGATCCGCTGCTGTTCGGCGCGCGGCTGGCCGCGCAGTACGAGATCGCCCGCACCTCACACGGCTTCACGGACGCCGAACTGGCCGAACTCGCCCGGCAGTCGGTCCGCGGCTCGTGCGCCCCGCAGGACGAACAGCGGCGGCTGCTGGCGGAGATCGACGGCTGGCTGGGCGCATAGCGTCCCCGGGGCGGCTCGGGGCGCCCCGGGGCCTGCGGTGACCGACCCTTCCAACGCCCGCCTAGAGGCTGACGCCGACCGTCACCGGTTCGTTGACGAGCGTGACGCCGAAGGCCGCATGGACACCGTCGCGGACCTCGCGGGCCAGGGCGAGCAGGTCCTCGGTGGTGGCCCTGCCGCGGTTGGTGAGCGCGAGGGTGTGCTTGGTGGAGATACGGGCCGGGCCACTGCCGTAGCCCTTGGTGAAGCCGGCCCGGTCGATGAGCCAGGCGGCGGAGGTCTTCACCAGGCCGTCGCCGGCCGGGAAGGCGGGCGGGGCGGTGTCCGGGCCGAGGCGGTCCTGGACGCGCCGCAGGAAGACCTCGTGCTCGGCCTCGGTGAGGATCGGGTTGGTGAAGAAGGAGCCGGCCGACCAGGTGTCGTGGTCCTCGGCGTCCAGCACCATGCCCTTGCCGGCACGCAGCGCCAGAACGGTCTGACGGGCGACGGCGGCCGGGACCCGGTCTCCGGCCTCGACACCGAGGGCACGGGCCGTCTCGGGGTACTTCAGGGGCGCGGAGAGGCCGCCGGCGTTCTCCAGGGCGAAGCGCACCCGCAGCACCACGAACCGGTCGGGATGCTCCTTGAAGCGGCTGTGGCGGTACGAGAAGCCGCACTCCGCGTTCGGGATCGTGACGGTCTCGCCGGCGCGGCGGTCGTAGGCGACGACCTCGGTGATAGTGGCGGAGACCTCCTGGCCGTACGCGCCCACGTTCTGGATCGGGGTGGCGCCCGCCGAGCCGGGGATGCCGGCCAGGCACTCCACACCGGCCAGTCCGGCCTCGACCGTACGGGCGACCGCGTCGGACCAGTTCTCGCCGGCGGCGAGGGTGAGGTCCGTGCCGTCGAGCGCGAAGCCGCGGGTGGCGATGCGCAGGGCCGTGCCGTCGAAGCCCTTGTCGCCGATCACGAGGTTGCTGCCGCCGCCGATGATCAGCAGCGGGGTGCCGGCTTCGTCGGCCGCACGGACCGTCTCGATCACCTCGTCGTCGGTGGTGGCCGTGACGAGGCGGGTGGCCGGTCCGCCGAGGCGGAAGGTGGTCAGCGGGGCGAGGGGCGCGTCGTGGAGTTCCTGCACGCGCCCAAGGGTACGGGGACGGTCCGGCGATGCCCGGCCGGCCGCCCCCGCAAGGGGCCGCTCAGGCGAGACGGACCACGGCGCGGGACATGCCCAGCACCTTCTGGCCCGCGCTCACCGCGGTGAGGTCGACCCGGACCGTACGGGCGTCGTCGTCCAGCTTGGCGGCGACCTTGGCGGTGACCTCGATCAGCGCACCGGTCTCGTCGTTGGGGACGACGACGGGCTTGGTGAAGCGCACGCCGTACTCGGCGACCGCACCCGGGTCGCCGGCCCAGTCGGTGACCACCCGGATCGCCTCGGCCATGGTGAACATGCCGTGGGCGATGACGTCCGGCAGCCCGACCTCCTTGGCGAACTTCTCGTTCCAGTGGATCGGGTTGAAGTCGCCGGAGGCGCCCGCGTACCGGACGAGCGTGGCGCGGCTCACGGGGAAGGTCTGCGCCGGGAGTTCGGTGCCGACCTCGACCTCGTCGTAAGAAATCGTGGCGGTCATCTCAGGCCTCCTTCGCGGCGCGGGCCACCAGCTTGGTGATGGCGGTCACGACGTGTTCGCCCGCCTCGTCGTGCACCTCACCGCGGATGTCGATGATGTCGTTGCCCGCCATGGACTTGATGGCCTCGATGGTGGAGGTGACGCTCAGCCGGTCCCCGCTGCGTACCGGCCGGGTGTAGGCGAACTTCTGGTCGCCGTGCACCACCCGGCTGTAGTCCAGACCCAGTTGCGGATCCTCGATGACCTGACCCGCGGCCTGGAAAGTGATCGCGAACACAAAAGTCGGCGGCGCGATCACATCGGAGTACCCGAGCGCCTTGGCGGCTTCGGCATCCGTGTAGGCGGGATTGGTGTCGCCGATCGCCTCGGCGAATTCGCGGATCTTTTCCCGGCCGACCTCGTACGGGTCGGTGGGCGGGTACGTGCGTCCGACAAAAGACTGGTCGAGCGCCATGGGCTCGCAACCTCCCTGTACTGATGGTGACAACGCCGTGAGGCCGCCCCCACGAATGGGGACGGCCTCACGGACGAGCCTGTGTTATCGCGTCTCGCGGTGCGCGGTGTGCGAGTTGCAACGGGGGCAGTGCTTCTTCATCTCAAGACGGTCCGGGTCGTTACGCCGGTTCTTCTTGGTGATGTAGTTCCGCTCCTTGCACTCCACGCAGGCCAGCGTGATCTTCGGGCGGACGTCGGTGGCAGCCACGTGAGTGCTCCTTGGACGGACGGGTGGTCGGATTAACGCATAAAAGAGTAGCCGATCGGAGGACCGACCCCACAATCGGCTACTGTCAGTAGCGGTGACCGGACTTGAACCGGTGACACAGCGATTATGAGCCGCTTGCTCTACCGACTGAGCTACACCGCTGTGATGTAAGAGTCCCCCGCCCGAAGGCGAGGTACCTCACACATCAGAGCCCCAATACGGAATCGAACCGTAGACCTTCTCCTTACCATGGAGACGCTCTGCCGACTGAGCTATTGGGGCGAGCGATGAAGACATTACACGGCCCGCCGCCAAACGTGAAATCCGTATCCGGGCCGTGCCCCAACGGCCCCGCGCACCACACCGGTACGACTATTCCGCGCCTGCGCGAAGCTCTCCCGGCAGCGCCCTAGGCTCGGAAGAACGCTGCGTGATCTTGCACGCCGGTGGCTTCGAGGAGCGCGATGTCCGACAGCAGTTCGCCGCAGCCCCAGCCGGGAAAGCCCGGCGGCGCCGGCCGCTACGCCGGGTCGGACAGCGGTGCGCTGGTGCTGTGCGGGGCCCGGCTCGCCGACGGTCGGACGGTGGACGTACGGCTCGGCGGCGGGTGCATCGAGGCCGTCGGGACGGCCGGCAGCCTCGCCCCGCAGGGCGCCCGCGTCGACCTCGCCGGCTATCTCCTGCTCCCCGCCCCCGCCGAACCCCATGCGCACTGCGACACCGCCCTGACGGCGGACGCCGACGGCCCCGCCTCCGGGTCCCCCGAGGACGTCCAGCGGCGGACGACCGAGGCCGCGCTGCTGCAGCTGGGGCACGGCGCCACCGCTTCGCGCAGTCACGTCCGGATCGGCGACGTACAGGGCCTGCGTTCGCTGGAGGCGGTGCTGCAGGCCCGCCGGTCGCTGCGCGGGCTGGCCGACCTGGCGGCGGTCGCGGTGCCGCGGGTGCTGACCGGGGTGGCCGGGGCGGACGGGCTGGCGATGCTGCGGGACGCCGTGAAGATGGGCGCCGGGGTCATCGGCGGCTGCCCGGATCTCGACCCCGACCCGGCCGGGTATGTCGAAACGGTCCTGGAGCTGGCCGGGGAGCACGGCTGCCCGGTGGATCTGCACACCGACGGCGACGATCCGGCACGGCTGGCACGGTTCGCGGCGATGTCCGGCGGACTGCGCCCTGGTGTCGCCCTCGGGCCGTGCGCGGGGATGGCCCGGATGCCGCGGAGTGTGGCGGCGCGGGTCGCCGAGCAGCTGGCGGCCGCCGGGGTCGCCGTCGTCTGTCTGCCGCAGGGCGACTGCACGGGGCTGGAGCGGTACGGCTCACGGGTGTCGCGGCCGGCGCCCGTACGGCTGCTGCGGGCGGCCGGGGTGCGGGTGGCGGCGGGCAGTGGGGCGCTGCGGGACATGGCGAACCCGGTCGGACGGGGCGACCCGCTGGAGGCGGCCTATCTCCTGGCTTCCCTGGGGGAGGCCACGCCGGATGCGGCGTACGAGACCGTGAGTTCGGCGGCGCGGGCGACGCTGGGCCTGCCCGAGGTGCGGGTCGAGGCGGGCTTCCCCGCGGAACTGCTGGCGGTGCGCGGCGAGCGGATCGCCGGGGTGCTCTCGCTGGCCTACAGCCGGATCGTGATCCACCGCGGGCGGGTGGTCGCCCGTACCAGCGCGGTGCGGGAGTACTGCGACTCGGCGGCGGAGGTGGCGCTGGAGCTGCCCCGGCAGTCGCAGCGCTGAGCCACGGCGGCGAGAAGCCCCCGGCCCCCGGCCGGTCCCGCACGGTGCGACGGGCCTTCGGCGTACGGTCGGGATCATGCGCATTGTCATCGCAGGTGGACATGGTCAGATCGCGCTGCGGCTGGAGCGGTTGCTCGCCGGGCGCGGGGACGAGGTCGCGGGCATCGTCCGCCGGCCGGAGCAGGCCGGCGATTTGCTGGCCGCGGGCGCCGAGCCGGTGGTCTGCGACCTGGAGTCGGCGTCGGTGGAGGATGTCGCCCGGCACATGGAGGGCGCCGACGCGGCCGTCTTCGCGGCGGGTGCGGGGCCGGGCAGCGGCACCGAACGCAAGGAGACGGTGGACCGCGGCGCGGCCCGGCTCTTCGCGGACGCGGCCGAGGCGGCGGGCGTACGGCGCTTCCTCGTCATCTCGTCCATGGGCGCGGACCGCGAGCCGCCGGAGGGCACAGAACCGGTCTTCGCCGCCTACCTGCGGGCCAAGGCCGCAGCCGACGCGGACATCCGGTCCCGGGCCGGCCTGGACTGGACGATCCTGCGGCCCGGCCGGCTGACGAACGACCCCGGCCCCGGCCGGGTGACACTGGCCGACGCGACCGGCCGCGGCCCCGTCCCCCGCGACGACGTCGCCGCCACCCTGATGGCACTCCTCGACGAACCGGGCACGATCGGCAAGACGTTGGAGCTGATCGCCGGGGATGTACCGGTGGTGGACGCGGTGCGGGCGGTGTCGGCGGCGCAGCGGTAGGGCGCCTGCCGGAGCCTGAAGGGCATACCGGGGCCCGTCCCGGCCCGTCTCGCCCCGGCCCGCCGGTGCGGGGCTGGGCTGAGCGGGGCAGGGCTGGGCTGGGCTGAGCGGGGCAGGGCTGGGCTGGGCTGGTGTTCGCTGCTGAGCGGCTTGCGCCGCGGGCGCCGGCCCACGGCTGTTGTGGCGCCCTGTCAGCTGTTGTGGTCCCCTGTCGGCCGAGCGAAGGAAGCGTGCGGACCGTGACCAAGCCCACCCGCCCCGGAAGTCCAGGCGGCCGGCTTCGCCTCGACTGGTTCCCGCCGTACGGCAGCTGACCGACCTGGCGGGTGGCGGTCCGGCCGCGCCCGACGGCGCATGCCAAAGGGCCCCTGGTCTGCGGTGATCGCAGACCAGGGGCCCTTTGTTCCCTGTGGCGGCGCCAGGATTCGAACCTGGGAAGGCTGAGCCGGCAGATTTACAGTCTGCTCCCTTTGGCCGCTCGGGCACACCGCCTGGGTTTGCTGCCGGGAGAGCCGCTGTGGGGCGGTGCTCCGTGGCAACGACGTAAACCATACCCGATGGCTGGGGGTGGTTCGCCACTCGATTCGGGAGCGCTGGATCTTGGCCGGGTGGCTAGGCTTGGCAGGCGGGCCCGGGAAGGGCCGCAGCCCTGACGGATCTACGTACGAGGAGCCAACTCAACATGGCCGACTCCAGTTTCGACATCGTCTCGAAGGTAGAGCGGCAGGAGGTCGACAACGCCCTCAACCAGGCCGCCAAGGAGATCTCGCAGCGCTACGACTTCAAGGGCGTGGGCGCGTCGATCGAGTGGTCGGGCGAGAAGATCGAGATGCGGGCCAACGCCGAGGAGCGGGTGAAGGCCGTGCTCGACATCTTCCAGTCCAAGCTGGTCAAGCGCGGGATCTCGCTGAAGGCGCTGGACGCCGGTGAGCCGCAGGCCTCGGGCAAGGAGTACAAGATCTTCGCCTCGATCGAGGAGGGGATCTCGCAGGACAACGCCAAGAAGGTCGCCAAGATCATCCGCGATGAGGGCCCGAAGGGCGTCAAGGCGCAGGTGCAGGGCGACGAGCTGCGGGTCAGCTCGAAGAGCCGGGACGACCTGCAGGCGGTGCAGCAGCTGCTCAAGGGCAAGGACCTGGACTTCGCCCTGCAGTTCGTGAACTACCGGTAAGCAGCCCGGCTTTCGGGTGCCACGGGATGGGGCGGCGCGCTTCGGCGTGCCGCCCCACCGGTGTGTCGGGGCGGCACCACGAGGAGCGGGCGGCGGGGCGCGAGGGTCGCCCAGGGGCGCGGCCGGCAGGCGCTCAGCGGGCCGTCAGCGGGCGGCGAACGGCTCGTCGGTGGAGACGATGTCGCGGCCCAGGGGCATCAGGGAAATCGGGATCATCTTGAAGTTGGCGATGCCGAAGGGGATACCGATGATCGTCACGCACAGGGCGATGCCGGTGATGATGTGGCCCAGGGCCAGCCACCAGCCCGCGAAGATGATCCAGATGACATTGCCGATCGCCGATCCGGCGCCGGCGTCGTCGCGTACGACGGCCGTCCGGCCGAAGGGCCACAGGGCGTAGCCCGCGATCCGGAACGACGCGATGCCGAACGGGATGGTGATGATCAGGACGCAGCAGATGATGCCCGCGAAGACGTAGCCGAGCGCGAGCCAGAAGCCGCTGAGGACCAGCCAGAGGACGTTGAGGATGAACTTCATGATCAGCAGCCTTCCACGGGCACGGCGGAGAATGTACTTGCCGTGCTAGACGCGCCGAGCCCGGCGAATCGTTGCGTTCATGATGCGCCGGGTGCCTGCTGACGGCCACCGGTCCCGGCGGGAGCGGGGGCGTCAGGGGCGGTGGCCCGCCATGTTTTCGAGGCGGGCGATCCGCTCGTCCATCGGGGGGTGGGTGGAGAAGAGCCGGGACAGGCCGCCGCCCCGGAACGGGTTGGCGATCATCATGTGGCCGGCGGTCTCCAGTCGGGGCTCGGGCGGGAGCGGGAGCTGCCGGGTTCCGGTCTCCAGCTTGCGCAGCGCGGAGGCCAGGGCCAGCGGGTCGCCGGTGAGCTGGGCGCCCGCGGCGTCGGCCTCGTACTCGCGCGAGCGGCTGACGGCGAGCTGGATGAGCGAGGCCGCGACCGGGCCGAGGATCATGATCAGCAGCATGCCGAGCAGGCCGGGGCCCTCGTCGTCGTCGGAGCGGCCCACGGGAATCAGCCAGGCGAAGTTGACGAGGAACATCACGACGGAGGCCAGCGCGCCGGCGACGGAGGAGATCAGGATGTCGCGGTTGTAGACATGGCTGAGCTCATGGCCGATGACGCCGCGCAGCTCGCGTTCGTCGAGCAGCTGGAGGATGCCGTCGGTGCAGCAGACCGCGGCGTTGCGGGGGTTGCGGCCGGTGGCGAAGGCGTTGGGGGCCTGCGTCGGGGAGATGTACAGGCGCGGCATGGGCTGGCGGGCGGCGGTGGAGAGCTCACGGACCATGCGGTAGAGCTGTGGCGCCTCGAACTCGCTGACCGGGCGGGCGCGCATCGCCCGCAGGGCCAGTTTGTCGCTGTTCCAGTAGGCGTAGGCGTTGGTGCCCAGGGCCACGACGACGGCGATGATCAGGCCCGTACGGCCGAACAGGCTGCCGATGACGATGATGAGGGCGGACAGGCCCCCGAGGAGTACGGCGGTCCTGAGCCCGTTGTGCCGGCGGTGCACGGTACGCCCTCCAAGCGGTGCGGCAGGGGAACCCTGTACTGCGTTTCTCCACTGACCAGTGGACCCTTACTCACTGGTCAACGCGAGATGAACGAGCCAGGTTCCCTTGTGCGTCGGCGGGGCACCGGGGAGGGCATGCGGGTGCGCCCGCCGGGGCGTGGCGCCGTAGGGGTGGGGTGGAGGCCGGTGGGAGCCCTATGGGGCCGTCCGTGTCCGGCCGTGTCCGGCCGTGCCGGTCCTTGTTCGTACTGTGCGGCCGCCGGTGCGGATTCCTGCGGGGCGGGCCGGCCGTTGGGGCCGGCCGCCGGCGCAGGCCGTTAGAGCAGCGCCCCGGAGGCGAAGCGCAGGACGAGCTGCGGGGCGCCGGAGAGGGCGATGCCGAGGACGGCGGCGAGCGCGATGGCGGTGGCCAGGGGGGCCGGGATCGCGGCGCCGGCCGGGTGGCCCGCGGGGGCGGGGATCACGGCCCCTGCGGCCTCCGCGGTGGTCTCCGGCTCCCCGGTGGCCTCCGTCTCTCCGGCTCCCCGGAAGAGGACCGTGGTCCACTGCAGGTAGTAGTAGAGCGCGATCACGACATTGACGGCCATGATCACGGCGAGCCAGGCCAGCCCCGCGTCGACGGCCGCGGAGAAGACCGTGACCTTGGCGAACAGGCCGATGATGCCGGGCGGCAGTCCGGCGAGGCAGAGCAGGAAGAAGCCGAGGGCGAGCGCCACTACGGGCCGCTGGTGGTACAGGCCCCGGTAGTCGGTGATGCGGTTCGCGGGGCTCGTACGGGCCACCAGGGCGGCGACGGCGAAGGCGCCGAGGTTCACGGCCGCGTACATCAGGGCGTAGGCCACGGTGGAGCCGATGGCGTGCCCCGGGTCGTGGGCGTAGCCCGCCGCCGCGATCGGGACCAGGAGGTAGCCGGCCTGGCCGACCGAGGACCAGGCGAGCAGGCGTACGGCGCTGTGCGCGCGGCGGGGGTCCTGGCGCAGGGCCGCGACGTTGCCGACGGTCATGGTGAGCGCGGCGAGGACGGCCAGTGCCGGGCCCCAGACGTTCGCGTACGAGGGGAAGCCCTGGACGGTGACGAGGATCAGGCCGGAGAAGCCGACGGCCTTGCCCACCACGGAGAGGTAGCCGGCGATGGGCAGCGGCGCGCCGACATAGGTGTCCGGCACCCAGAAGTGGAACGGGGCGGCGGCCGTCTTGAAGGCGAAGCCGACCAGGGTGAGGGCGGCGCCGGCGCTCGCCAGGGTGGCCAGTCGCGGGTCGGGCAGGGCGGTCAGCGCGTGGGCCACCTGGGAGAGGTGGAGGCTGCCGGTGGCCGCGTAGAGGAAGCTCACGCCGAGCAGCATCACGGCGGTGGCGGCCACCGACGACAGGAAGAACTTGAGCGCGGCCTCGGAGGAGAGCCGGTCGCCGCGCCGGAGCCCGACCAGCGCGAAGGCGGGCAGGGAGGCGACTTCGAGGGCGATGACCAGGGTGGCGAGGTCGCGGGAGGCGGGCAGCAGGGCGGCGCCGGCCGCCGAGGAGAGCAGCAGGAACCAGTACTCGCCGGCGGGCAGGTCCTGGTCCCGGACGGTGTCGATGGACAGCAGGGCGGTCAGCAGCGCCCCGCCGAGCACCAGGAACTGGATGACCAGGGCGAACGGGTCGGCCGCATAGCTGCACACGTCAGGGTGGGCGGGCAGACAGAAGGTGCGGCGGCCGCCGTCCAGGAGGGGCAGCAGGGACAGCGCGGCGAGCGCGAGGCCCGCCGTCGCGATCCACCCCAGCAGCGGCTTGCGAGCCGCCGGGAGGAAGAGGTCGGCGACGAGGATCACCAGGGCGACGGCCGCGGCGAGGGTGGGCGGCGCGAGGGCGAGCCAGTCGACGGACTGGACCAGAGAGGTCACCGTGCTCATCACTTACCGCCTCCGAGGAGCTGCTGGACGGCCGGGTCGGTGAGGCCGAGGAGGGCCGCGGGCCACAGTCCGGCGAGGACCGTGAGGACGGCGAGGGGGGTCCAGGCCGCGTACTCGTGGCGCGCGAGGTCGGGGATGACGGGGGCCGGTGCGGCCGGGGCCACGGTGGCCGCTTCGGCCGCCGTCGCGGTGCCCTCCTCGACGGCCGGGACGGCTTCCACGGCCGCCGGGGTGCCGCCCATGCAGACACGGCGGACGACGAGCAGCAGGTAGGCGGCGGTCAGCAGGGTGCCGAGGCCGGCCAGCGCCATGAACGTCAGGAAGGCGGGGCGGCTGAGGCCGGCGGCGGGCCGGAAGGCGCCGAACATCGCCAGCATCTCGCCCCAGAAGCCGGCCAGCCCGGGGATGCCGAGCGAGGCGACCGCCGCGAAGGCGAGCATGCCGCCGAAGCGGGGGGCCTTGCCGTAGAGGGCGGCGCCGGTGCTGCCCGCGAGGGCGTCGAGGTCGGTGCTGCCGGTGCGGTCCTTGAGCGCGCCGACCATGAAGAACAGCAGGCCGGTGATCAGGCCGTGGGCGATGTTGGCGAACAGCGCGCCGTTGACGCCGGTGGGGGTCATGCTGGCGATGCCGAGCAGCACGAAGCCCATGTGGCCGACGGAGCTGTAGGCGATCAGGCGCTTGAGGTCGCCGCCCGCGCCCTTGCGGACGAGGGCGAGGCAGGCGAGCGAGCCGTAGATGATGCCGATGGCGGCCAGCGCCGCGAGGTACGGCGCGACGGTGTGCATGCCCTCGGGGGTGATGGGCAGCGCGATCCGCACGAAGCCGTAGGTGCCCATCTTCAGCAGGACGCCGGCCAGCAGCACCGAGCCGATGGTGGGAGCGGCGGTGTGGGCGTCCGGCAGCCAGCTGTGCAGCGGCCACAGCGGGGACTTGACGGCCAGTCCGATGCCGACCGCGAGCACCGCCAGGAGCTGAACCGTGTGGCTGAGCTGGGCTTTCGGGCCGTTGTCAGTGGCGAGTGCCACCATGTCGAAAGTGCCGGATTTCACGCCGATGAGGAGGAGGCCGAGCAGCATCACGACGGAGCCGAGCAGCGTGTAGAGGATGAACTTCCAGGCCGCCGCCTGCTTCCCCGCGCCGCCCCAGCGGGCGATGAGGAAGTACATCGGGATGAGGACCATCTCGAAGGCGAGGAAGAACAGCATCAGGTCGAGGACGGCGAAGCTGGCGAGGGTGCCGGCTTCGAGGGTGAGCAGCAGGGCCACGAATGCCTTGGGGGACGGGCCCTTCGGGATGTGGAAGTAGCTGTAGAGGGCGCAGAGGAAGGTCAGCAGCGCGGTCAGTACGACAAGGGGGAGCGAGATGCCGTCGATGCCGAGGTGGATGCGGATGTCCAGCGCCGGGATCCAGCTGATGTCGGTGGTGGCCTGCATACGGGCCGGGTGGTCGTGGTCGAAGCCGCCGGCCAGCGCGAGGGCGGCGGCGAGCACGACACCGGTGACGGTCACGCCGTGGCGCAGTACGGCCTGGCCGGGGTTGCGGCCCTTGAGGCCGGGGGGCGCGGGGAACAGGGCGCCGACCGCGCCCAGCAAGGGGAGGACGACGACCGCCGCGAGGAGGTACTGCAGAACGGTGGGGTTCACGGGTCAGGCCCTCCTCAGGGGTTCGGCTCCGGCGAGCCCGGCCACGAGGGGCGTCGGCTGGGGGTGCGGGGTGTGTGCACCGGGGGTGCGGCCGTCAGGCATACGTGCGCCAGGGGTGCGGCCGTCAGGGATACGTGCGCCAAGGGCGTGGAACATCGGCATCGGCATGGGTCAGGCTCCCGTGCCCGTGGCGACGAGGACGGCGGCGACGGCCAGGACGAGCGAGCCCGCGAGCAGCGCGGCGAGGTAGGTCTGCACGTTCCCGGTCTGGGCGCGGCGGACCGCGGCGCCGAGCAGGCGGGGGGCGGCGCCCGCGCCGCGGACGTAGGTGTCGACGACCTCGCGGTCGAGGAAGCGCACCAGCGTGGCGGCGGAGCGTACGGGCCGGACGAAGAGGGCGGAGTAGACCGCGTCGAGGTGGAAGCCGACCGCGGCATGATGCTGCAGCGGGCCCAGGAGGAGGCGGCCGGGGTCGGCCGGGTCCGGGGCGCCGGCGTTGTCGCCGTAGGCCGGGGCGTGGATGTCGATGGCCACCTCCTCGGCGAGCGCGGGGGTGGCGTCCGGAGCGGCGACCACCGCGCCGAGGGGGGTACGGGCGGCGAGCGCGGTGGTGTGCCGCCAGGCCGCATAGGTGACCAGGCCGCCGACGAGGGCGATACCGGTGCCCAGGACGGAGGTGGTCAGGGTCGGCGCGAGCGAACGCCCGTCGAACCAGCCGGGCAGGAAGGGGGCGGCGAGGCCGAGCGCGACGGTCGGGACGAAGAGCACCCACAGGACGGCGTTCATGGCGACCGGCTGCGGGCCGTGGTCGGGGGCTTCGGCGCCCTTGCCCTTGAAGGCCAGCAGCCACAGGCGGGTGGCGTAGGCCGCGGTGAGCAGGGCGGTCAGCAGTCCGGAGACCAGTACGGTCCAGCCGGCCGCGCCGGGGATGCCGTGCGCATGGCCGGTGGCGGCGTGTTCGGCGGCGCCCAGGACGGCTTCCTTGGAGAAGAAGCCGGCGAACGGCGGGATCGCGGCGAGCGCGAGCAGCGCCACGGTGACCGTCCAGTAGGCGTCCGGGATGCGCCGGGCCAGGCCGCTCATCCGGGACATGGCGGCCAGCGAGTTGGTGCCGGCGGCGTGGATGATCACGCCGGCGCCGAGGAAGAGGAGGGCCTTGAACGCACCGTGCGAGATGAGGTGGAAGACGGCGGCACCGCGGTCGCCGACGGCCAGGGCGCCGAGCATGTAGCCGAGCTGTCCGACCGTCGAATAGGCCAGGACGCGCTTGATGTCGTCCTGGGCCAGTGCGGCAAGCCCGGAGCCGACCATGGTGAGCGCGGCCATGACGGCGAGCACGACCAGCGCGGCCGCGGAGGCGGCGAAGACGGGGAGGAGACGGGCCACGAGATAGACACCGGCCGCGACCATCGTCGCGGCGTGGATCAGCGCCGAGACCGGCGTCGGGCCGGCCATCGCGTCGGGGAGCCAGGTGTGCAGCGGGAACTGGGCCGACTTGCCGGCGACGCCGGCGAGCAGCAGCAGTGCGATCAGCGTCGGATGGTCCAGGCCGCCGGCGGCGACGGAGCCGAGGATGCCGGTGATGCGGAAGGTTCCGGCGTCGGCGGCCAGCGCGAAGATGCCGAAGAGGAAGGGGACGTCACCGAGCTTGGTGACGAGGAAGGCCTTGAGGGAGGCGGCGCGGGCGGCCTCGGTCTCCCAGTAGTGGCCGACGAGGAAGTAGGAGCAGATGCCCATGACTTCCCAGCCGACCAGCAGCAGCATCAGGTCGCCGGTGTAGACGACCAGCAGCATCGCGGAGGTGAAGAGCGAGACCAGCGCGGCGTAGGAGGGGTAGCGCGGGTCGTCGCGCAGATAGCCGGTGGAGTAGATCTGCACACAGGTCGCCACGACACCGACCAGGACGGCGATCAGCGCGGCGAAGCCGTCGATGTGCAGGGCCAGGTCGATGGGGATCGAGCCGGTCGGGGTGAGCTCGGTGGCGATGTCGGTGGCCGGTCCTGTGCCCTGTCCGACGGCGACGGTCACGGTGAGCACGGCCGCGGCCAGCGTCGGCAGCACGGCCAGCGGCCGGACGAAGCCGGGCGCACGGCGTCCCAGGAGGAGGCCGGCGACGGCCCCGAGGAAGGGCAGGAGGGGAACGAGAACGGCGGTGGTGGTGAGGGTCACGCGGCGGCCTCCGCCGTGGTGTCCGGCTGCGGGTCCCCGTCCGTGGCGTCCGTCTTCTCGGCGAGATCGCGGAGCCGGTCGATGTCGGAGCTGCCGCGGTTGCGGTAGACGAGCAGCACGATCGCCAGGCCGATGCCGATCTCGGCGGCGGCGATCGCGATGGTGAAGAGGGTGAGGGCCTGGCCGGTGTGCAGGGTGTCGCGCAGCCAGACGTCGAAGGCGACGAGGTTGAGGTTGACGGCGTTGAGCATCAGCTCGACGGACATCAGCACCAGGATCGCGTTGCGGCGGGCGAGCACGCCGTACAGCCCGGTGCAGAAGAGGAGGACGGCGAGGACGGCCGGGTAGACGAGATGCATCAGCGCTGCTCCTCTCGCGGGGCGGGGGCGGCGGGGGCCCGGGAGGCAGCAGGAGCCGGAGAGGCGGCGGGGGCCGGAGAGGCGGCGTTCTTCAGGCTCGCCGCGGCGGACCGCTCCTCCCCCGTCCTGCGGGACAGCACGATCGCCCCGACGAGCGCGGCCAGCAGCAGCACGGACAGCGCCTCGAAGGGCAGCACCCAGTACTGGAAGAGGCTGCGCCCGGTGGCCTCGGTGGAACCCTGGGCGGCGCCCCCGAAGCTGATCCAGGTGGTGCGGAAGGCATCCACCACGACCCAGACCAGGGCGGCGGCCGAGGCGAGGGCCACCGCGAGCGCGGCCCAGCGGTTGCCCGAATCGGCGTCCGGGGAGCGGCCGATGGGCGCCTTGGTGAGCATCAGTCCGAACAGCAGGAGGACGACGACGGAACCGACATAGATCAGCACCTGCACCCAGGCGATGAACTCGGCCGTCAGCAGCAGGTATTCGACGGCGATCCCGCCGAGGGCGACGACCAGCCAGAGGGCGGCGTGCACCAGCTGCCGGGTGGTGACGGTGATGACGGCAGCGCCGAGGGTGGCGATCCCGACGAGGAGGAAGGCGATCTCGACACCGGAGGTCGAGAGGAAGCCCTGGCCGGCTGCGGTGGCGGCGGCGAGCGTCACTGTCCCTCCTCTGGGGTGTCCGGTCGGTCCGGTCGGTTCCGGTCCGTGGCCTGATCGGTGGCTCCGGCCTGGCCCGCGGCCGGGTCCTGGGGCGCGGTCGGGTCCTGGGCCCGGGCGGCCTCGGCTTCGGCTTCGGCCTCGGCCTGCTGCTGGGCGGCGAGCTT
The DNA here is from genome assembly GCF_004125265.1 of Streptomyces lydicus. GTDB lineage: Bacteria > Actinomycetota > Actinomycetes > Streptomycetales > Streptomycetaceae > Streptomyces > Streptomyces lydicus_C. The sequence goes on along the minus strand of NZ_RDTE01000003.1, from coordinate 5,105,372 downwards.
GTCCGCGGCCTTGCGGGCGGCGGCGAGCTCCTTGGGCTCCTCGGCCGCCGGGTCGAGCGCCGGCGGTTCGGGCACCGTCCACATCCACTCGCGGAGCTTGTCGCGCTCATGGGTCAGATCGCGGATGTCCGTCTCGGCGTACTCGAACTCCGGTGACCAGAAGAGCGCGTCGAAGGGGCAGACCTCGATGCAGATACCGCAGTACATGCACAGCGCGAAGTCGATCGCGAAGCGGTCGAGCACATTGCGGCTGCGCTCCCGGCCTCCGGGGGCGGCCGGCGGCACCGTCTCCTTGTGGGAGTCGATGTAGATACACCAGTCCGGGCACTCACGGGCGCACAGCATGCAGACCGTGCAGTTCTCCTCGAACAGCCCGATGACGCCACGGGTACGGGGCGCGAGGTCGGGCTGGACGTCCGGGTACTGCGCGGTGACCGATCGTTTCGTCATCGTCCGCAGGGTGACGGCCAGCCCCTTGGCGAGGCCGGAACCGGGGAAGCTCATGACGAGATCACCACCTTGACGACGCCGGTGAGGGCGATCTGGGCGAGGGCGAGCGGGATGAGGACCGTCCAGGCGAGCTTTTGCAGCTGGTCCTCGCGCAGCCGCGGGTAGGTCACCCGCAGCCAGATGACGACGAAGGCGAGGATCACGGTCTTCAACAGCGTCCACAGCCAGCCCAGGCCGTCGGCGCCGAACGGGCCGTGCCAGCCGCCGAGGAAGAGGACCGAGGTCAGGGCGCAGAGAACGACGATGCCGGCGTACTCGGCGAGCAGGAAGAGCGCGAAGCGCAGTCCGGTGTACTCGGTGTACGCACCGAAGATGATCTCCGAGTCGGCGACCGGCATGTCGAACGGCGGCCGTTGCAGCTCGGCGAGCCCCGCGGTGAAGAAGACGACGCCGCCGACGATCTGCCACGGCACCCACCACCAGTGGAAGGCCTCGATGATGCCGGGCAGCGAGAGCGTGCCGGCCGCCATCGCGACGGAGGCCGCGGCCAGCAGCATCGGCAGCTCGTACGCGAGCAGCTGCGCGGCCGTCCGCAGACCGCCGAGCAGCGAGAACTTGTTGGCCGAAGCCCAGCCCGCCATCAGCGAGCCGAGCACGCCGACGCCCATGACGGCGAGCACGAAGAAGATCCCGGCGTCCAGGGCCTGCCCCACGGCGTTGTGCGGGCCTATCGGGATGGCGACCAGGACCAGGAGGTACGGCAGCAGGGCGACGGCGGGCGCGAGCTGGAAGATCCGCCGGTCGGCGCCGGCCGGAACGATGTCCTCCTTCTGCGCGAACTTCACCCCGTCGGCCACGAGCTGCGCCCAGCCGTGGAAGCCGCCCGCGTACATGGGGCCCAGCCGGCCCTGCATATGGGCCATGACCTTGTGCTCGGTCTGCCCGATGACCAGGGGGAAGACCAGGAAGACGACGAAGACGGCGACGAGGCGCAGCGCGATGTCGAGGGCGTCGCTCATGGGGTGTCGCCTCCTTGCTCCGGCTCCGGCTTCTCCTTCGTCTCCGGCTTCTCCTTCGTCTCCGGCTGCTTCTCCGGCTCCGGCTCCGCCTTCTCTTCCGGCTCCGTTTTCTTCTCCGGCTCCGGTTTCTTCGCCGGCTCGTCGAAGGCCGGGCGGGCGTGGTGCCAGGGGGCGTCCGAGGAGCGGGGGGCCGCCTCCTTCGGGGGAGCGGCCGCGGCCTCCTTGGCCGGGATCTCCGTCGACGGGACCTCGGCCGACGGGGTCTCCCCGGTCGGGGTGGGCTCGGTCGGGGTGGGCTCGGTCGGGGTGGGCTCGGTCGGGGTGGCCCCGGTCGGGGTGGCCCCGGTCGGGGTCTCCTTCGTCGCCGCCTCAGCCGCGGCCGCCTCAGCCGCATGCCGCTGGGCGGCCGAGCCCTCGCCCGCCGACCGCGTACGCCGTGCCGGACGCTCCGGCCGCTCGGGACGTGCCTCGGCCGCCGGGGTCTCGGCCGCCGGGGTCTCGGTCGCCTCCCCCGCAGCCTGCCGCTGGGAGCCCTCGCCCGCGGTCCGCGTACGCCGCGCCGGCCGCTCACCCGCGGCACCACCGGCACCACCGGCCGCACGCGCACTACCGGCCGCCCGCGCACCCCGCGCCGGACGCGCGGGGGCAGGCGGCAGCTGGCCCTTCAAGGGGCCCCACTCGTTCGGGTCCGGAACGCCAGGGGGCAGCATCTGGCGGCGCTTGGGCCCGCCGTGCTCGGACTCCCCCGGTTCCTTGGCTCCCGGCCAGGCCTTGGCGACCCGCGCCGCCAGCACGAAGTCCTTGCGCAGCGGGTGCCCCTCGAAGTTGTCCGGGAGCAGCAGCGGTACGAGGTGCGGGTGGCCGGTGAAGTCGACACCGAACATCTCGTGGGTCTCGCGCTCGTGCCAGCCCGCGCCCGCGTACACACCGACGGCGGTGGGCAGCGCGGCCCCCTCGTGCGGCACGGTCGTCCGCACGATCAGCCGGTGGACGGTACCGGGCCGCGCCACATCGGCGAGGTGCGCACAGATCCGGAAGCCGGTGCCGGGCTCGTCGACGGCGCTCAGCCAGTCGAAGTAGCTGCAGCCCAGGTCGTCGCGGGCAGCCGTCAGGGCGGTGAGCCAGCCGTCCACGGGAACGTCGACGGTCAGCGCGTCGTACGCCAGCTCCGCCGTGGCCCCCGTACCGAAGATCTCGCTCGCGGGCCGCGGCAGCCAGCCAACCACGGGCTCGGCGACCGGCTGCTCGGCCTGCTCGCCCTGCGCAGCGGTCTCCGCCTGCTGCTCGGGCTGCTCGCTCATCGGGGCTCCTCCCCCGCCGCCTTCGGCTCATCCGCCGCTGCGGCCCCGCCCGCAGGCTTCGGCGCGGGCGGCGTGACCAGCCCGCTGCGCAGCGCGGCGGCGGAGGGCCGGGCCGTGCCGCCCTTCGCGTAGCGCTCCCCCAGCGACTCGCGGGCGATCTTCTCCTGGAGCTTCAGGATGCCCTGGAGCAGCGCCTCCGGACGCGGCGGGCAGCCCGGTACGTACACATCCACCGGAATGATCTGGTCGACGCCCTTGGTGACCGAGTACGAATCCCAGTACGGGCCGCCGCAGTTGGAGCAGGCGCCGAAGGAGATGACGTACTTCGGCTCGGGCATCTGCTCGTAGAGCCGCTTGACCGCGGGCGCCATCTTGTCGGTGACCGTGCCGGAGACGACCATCAGGTCGGCCTGGCGCGGGCCGGGCGCGAACGGGATCACACCGAGCCGGATGAAGTCGTGGCGCGCCATGGACGCGGCGATGAACTCGATGGCGCAGCAGGCGAGGCCGAAGTTGAAGACCCAGAGGCTGTAGCGGCGGCCCCAGTTGAGGACCACCTTCATCGGTTCGGGCGCGAGCCGGGCCAGGGTGCCCAGGCGCCGCGGCTCCGGCAGGAACTGCGGGTCGGCGCCCTCGGACGCGGCTGCGGAGCTGTGGGAGGCGGGGGTCACGTCCATTCCAGGACGCCCTTCTTCCATGCGTAGAGCAGGCCGATGGCGAGGAAGCCGAGGAAGATGAACATCTCCGCCAGCGTCACACCACCGAAACCGGGGGCGGCGAAGATCGTCGCCCAGGGGAAAAGGAAGATCGAGTCGACGGCGAAGATGACGTAGAGGAAGGCGTACACGTAGTAGCGGACCTGGGTGTGCGCCCAGCCCTCGCCGACCGGGTCCACGCCGCACTCGTACGTCAGCAGCTTCTCGGGCGTCGGCACCACGGGCCGCAGCAGCCGCCCGGCACCGAAGGCCACGGCCACGAAGAGCACCCCGATCACGGCAATGATGCCGACGGCCGAGTAGCCCTGGAAATAGCCCGCGGCGACGGTGGTGCCCACGGTCGCGTCCGGCACGTCCGCCCCTCGCTCCCTGACTGCGCTTGTTCAAACGACTTCGACGATCTGTACGGACGGGAGTCTAGGCCCTGCCCCGGCCGCGGTGAGCAGCCGGATCGTCGCGGACGGTGGGGTTGTCCCTACTTCGCCCTACCTGGGCGGCAGGCAGCGTAGACGGCGCGGACAGTTGTCTCAGAAGGTGTCTCACGGAGCGGACGGGCGCGGGGGGGGAACCGAGGGAACCGGGATCCGGGCGGGGCGGGGCGGGGCGGGGCGGGGCGGGGCGGCGGAGCGAAGCGTCGTGGGTGGTCTCGCCTGGTCACCGGGGCGGCGGCCCGGCGTGGGGGTGTGCGGGGCCGGGGTAGGCGGGAGCGGAGTGGGCGGGGCCGGGGTGAGCGGCGCCGGGGTAGGCAGGACCGGAGTGAGCGGGACCGGAGTGGCCGCCGTCCGGGGCGGCCGGTGCGTTCCTGCCCGTACGCTGCCGGCCCGGTCCGCGCGAGACGGCCCGGTTCATCGTCTCGGCCGCGATCCGTGCCGCCGCCTGCAGGGTCCGTTCGCCGAGCAGCTCCGTGCGGATCGCGCCGCCCGCCGCGAGATGGCGGTCGTAGGGAAGCGGGAGCACCGTCGCGCCGCCGACGCCCAGATGCTCGGTGGCCCGGCGCAGGTCCAGCCCGGAATCGGGGGACACATGGCTGAGCACCACCACCGTCGTCGGCAGCATGCCGGGGTGCAGCCCTCCGGCCCAGTCCAGCACCGAGCGGGTGGCCGCCACTCCCTCCGGGGTCGCCGGGGACACCAGCACCCGCGCCTGCGTCGTCACCAGCGCGGTACGCGCCACCTCGGCGGGCAGCGTCTCGCAGTCCACGACGGTGGTCGCGAAGTACCGGCGCAGGGACGTCATCACCACCCGGTAGGTGTCGATGTCCAGCCTCGTCCCGATGGCGCCCTGGCTGCCCGGCAGCAGCCAGCCGCCGCCGGGGAACGGGATCAGATAGCCGGTCAGGTCCGTGATCAGCATCGACGGATCCACTATCTGCGCCAGATCGGTGCCCGACCAGCGCACTTCCCGTGCGCCCAGCCGGTGCGGCAGCGTGCCGAGCGCCGGATCGGCCTCGATCGCCAGCACCGGATCGGCGCGGTAGTGCGCATAGGTGAGGGCCAGCAGGGCGGCGACGGTGGACTTGCCCGCACCGCCCCGGATGCTCGTCACGGAGATCTGCCGGCCGGTGTCCACCGGTTGCTGGATGGCGTACGCGGTCTGTGTGACGGCGGCGGTCTCCGCGGCGGGCGACGAGGCGATCGCCCGCCGTACGGCCCGCCCCGCACGCTGCGCGACCGACTCTCCGTGCCGCGGCTTGGACCGCACGGCGTCCAGCTCCGGCGGCAGCAGCGGTACCGAGACGGGTGTGGGCTGGGACCTGCGTACGGGCGTGGGCGTGTGCACAGGGGTGGGCGTGTGCACAGGGGTGGGCGTGTGAACGGGGGTGGGCGTGTGAACGGGGGTGGGCGGGGGCGGCGTGACGGAGGGGGCCGGAGCGGCGGCATAGGTGCCCGGTGCGGCGGCGTGGTTGGCCGGCGCGTCATAGGCGCCCGGCGCAGGTGCCGGTTCCGGTACGGGCCGCGGCGGCGGAGCGGCAGCCGGCAGCGGTCCGGCGGAGGGCATGGCAGGCGGCATGACGGGAGGCGTGGCGGGGCGCGTGACGGGAGGCACCGCGGAAGGCATGGCGGGCGGCGGCACCGCAGGAGGCATCACGCCGGGCGCGACCGCACCGGCGTCCGGCGCGTTCGGCTCCGCCCGCGCCGTCAGCGGTGTGTCCCATACGGTGGGAGCGCCGGTGCCGCCCTTCTCCAGGCTGACCGCACCAGGGCCGCCCCCCTTGCCACCTTCCGTGCCACCTTCCGTGCCACCCTCCGGGGCGCCCGTTCCCGCGGGCATCCCCGGCATCCCCGGCATCCCCGGTGTCCCCGGCATCCCCGGTGTCCCCGGCATCCCCGTTGTTCCCTCTGCTGACATGGTCCCGCGGCCGCCTTTCCGGTTCCGTCAGAACGTGTGCAGCAGCCGGCTGAAGACCCCGAGCGCCCCGAGGGCCACCGGGATCAGCGCCACCACACTGACCGACTCGACGAGGTTCATCAGCCGGCGCAGCCGGACCTGAACGTGTTCCGGCACTCGCACCGCGAGCACCACCAGTGGCAGCACCGCCGCCACACACAGCGCGGCGAGCGCACCCGGTGCCCCGGCGCCGTCCGCAGCCCCTTGCCACACCAGGCTCACCCCCACCGCCGTACCGGCCGCCAGCAGGGCGACAACCTCGACCACCAGGGGATAGGCACGCGCACGCGAAAGCGTCACCAGACACAGCAGGGCCGCGGCCGCCACCGACCAGCCGTCCTCCGCACCGGCCGCGAGCACTCCCGCCGCGCCCGCGGAGACCGCCATGGCGACGGTGGCCGGAGCCAGACCACGGTGGGTGACGCCGAGGGCGGTCGCCACCTGATGCCGGCTCACCGGCGCGCCACCGGAACGCCGGTCATCGAGCCGGGTCAGCCCGGCCGCCGTCAACGCCAGTCGGGGCAGATACCCCAGCACGAGCACCGAGACCACACCGAGGACGACTCCCGTACGCACCACACCGGTCAGTGCCAGCGCGGCCTCCCACGCTCCCACCGCGAGCGCGACCGCCGCCGCGCCGACGAGTCCGCCGCGCCCCAGCTCCGTACGGAGGCCGAGCAGCGCGAGCGCGGCCGCGACGGTCAGTCCGACGGCGGCCAGTCGCACCGCGCCGGCCGGGGCGGCCTGCCAGGAGGCGAGCGTGCCGAGCGCGCCGCCGCAGACCAGCAGCGCGGTGCCCAGCGGACGCCGTCCGGGCCATCCGGCGGCAGCTCCGCCGGCCGCGGCCAGCACCGCGACGATCCCGATCCCGAGCGCGGCCGGGCCCGGCCCGTACCAACTCACCGCCGAAACTCCGGCGACCAGTGCCAACAGCACACTCGCCGCACCGGCCGCCCACGTCCGGCTCCGCTCGTCCCAGCAGCGCCCGCGCATCGCCGGACCGTCGGTGACCTCATCGGCGGCCCCGTCAGCAGCGGCCTTGTCGGCGGCGTGACGGGTGGCGTGGTGGGTCGTGGCGTGGTGGCTCGTGGCGTGGTGGGTGGCGTCCTGATGGGTAGTGGCGTGATGGGTGGTGTGGCCGGTGTCGTGCCGCACCGCCGAGGCCACCGAGGCCGCCGGCGCCACCGAGGCCGCCGCCAACGCCCCGTGCTCCCCCGCGAACCGCATAGCCGAGCCCTCGGGCATCTGCGCCGGAGCAGGCGAATCGTCCTGCGGAAGCGCCGACCCGTCCGCCGTCACCCATCGCCGCGCCATCGGACGCTCCCCCTCCCGTTCCGTACCGCGACACGATACGGCCCCCCTCCGATGCGCTGTCCAGCACGGTCGCCGGCGGCGGGTGGGGAAAACCCCACCCCCACCACCCCAGCCACCCCATGGCACGGAGATCGGCGACCGGGCAGGCTGGGCGCATGACGGAGAGTCCCCGGCCCAGAGCTGCCGATGCTGGCGATACCACCCCTGACGATGTGTCACTGCCGCCGCCCGCAAGGCCACTCGGCGGCGCGACCTGGCGGGAGGTCGCCTACCTGCTGTCCAACTTCCCGCTGGGTCTGGTCGGGTTCGTGGTGCTGGTGGTGTGGCTGACCCTCGGAATCGGGCTGGCCGTCACCGTGATCGGCTTACCGCTGCTGGCCGCCGGCCTGGTGGCCTGCCGCAAGTACGGGAAGCTGGAACGGGCGCGGGCGCGGGCCCTGCTCGGGGTGCGGGTGCCGGAGCCGAGTCCGCTGCGGGCCCGGGAGCAGGGGTTCCTGCCCCGGATGTGGACGTGCCTGAAGGACCCGGTCGCCTGGCGGCATGCGCTGTTCGCGTTCATCCGGCTGCCCTGGGCCCTGCTCACCTTCGCCGTCACCCTGGTCTCGCTCGTGGTGGCCTGGCCTGCACTCCCCTGGCTGGCACGCTGGCTGACCACCGTGGACCGGGCCATGGTGCGCGGTCTGCTCTCGCCCTCCGACGAACTGGAGCGGCGGATCGCCGAGCTGGAGACGGACCGGATGACCGTCACCGACACCGCGGCCGCCGATCTGCGGCGCATCGAACGGGATCTGCACGACGGCGCGCAGGCCCGGCTGGTGGCACTCGCCATGGGGCTCGGCCTGGCGAAGGAGAAGCTGCTGGAGGGCCGGGCCGACGAGAGCGTGGCGGCGATGGTGGACGAGGCGCACGGCGAGGTGAAGCTGGCGCTGCAGGAGCTGCGCGATCTGGCCCGGGGCATCCACCCGGCGATCCTCACCGACCGCGGACTGGGGCCCGCCCTGGCCTCGCTGGCCGGGCGCTGCACGGTGCCCGCCACCACGGTCGTGGACCTGGACGAGCGGCCCGCGCCCGCCATCGAGGGCATCGTCTATTTCACGGTCTCGGAGCTGCTGCAGAACGTCTCGAAGCACAGTGCGGCGCGGACGGCGTCCGTCGAGGTCTGGCGGGCCGAGGGCGGTGGCGGGCGCCGGGCGGACGACCGGCTGCTGATCCAGGTGACGGACGACGGGAAGGGCGGGGCCCGGCTGGACGGCGGCAGCGGGATGGCCGGATTGGCCGAGCGGCTGGGGTCGGTGGACGGGCTGTTCGTGCTGGATTCGCCGGTGGGCGGGCCCACACGGGTGACGGCGGAGCTGCCGTGGCGGGCGCGGACGGCGCCGGGGGCGGCGGCGAAGGCGTCCAAGGCGCCCAAGGCGTCCAAGACGGGGGCACGAGCTTCGAAGACGAGGGCAAGGGCGGCGAAGGCGGGGGCGGAAGGGCGCTGACCGAGCCGGATGGGCGCCGACGGGAGCGATGGGGAGCGACCGCCCAGCCGGCCGCGGAGGGCGACGGCGGCCCCAGGCCCAGGGGTGGGGAAAACCCCCGGCGAAGACTGCGAAAGACCTCATGGTGCGCGGGGCGCCGGCCGCGGACCCTTGTCATGGCGGAAAGACCCGCCCGCGGCCCGCAGTTCGGGCGGCGGGCCGGTCCGACCGGGCAAGGGCCGCATCCGGCAGAACGGACGACGCGACATGGAAACCGCATACGCACCGCAGCCCCACGGCTCCCGGGTGCCCGAGGGGCTGCGCGCCCCGTTCTCCGGGCGCACCTGGCGGGAGTTCCTGTACCTCCTCCTCAGCTTCCCGCTGTCCATCGTGATGTTCACGTACGCGATGGTGGTGATGACCACGGGCGGCGGTCTGCTGATCACGTTCCTCGGCATCCCGCTGCTGGCCTGCGGCCTGGCCGGGGCCCGTGCGCTGGGCGCCCTGGAGCGGGTGCGGGCCCGCGCGCTGCTGGGGCTGGACGTCGCCGACCCCGAGCCCGTCCGGCCGTCCAAGCCGAGCCCGATGGGGTGGGTCGGGGCCGTACTGAAGAGCGGGGCGTCCTGGCGGCACCTTCTCTACTCGCTGCTGCACTTCCCGTGGGCGCTCTTCTCCTTCATCTTCTCGGTGACCTTCTGGACCCTCGGCTGGCGGCTGCTCACCTCCCCGCTGTGGCGGTGGGCGTTCCCCGTCACCTTCGGCGAGTCGGGCATCCAGTTGTGGATCGACGGCAACGGCCACAGCGTCGCTCTCGACTCTCCGGCCCAGATCGTGGTCACCAGCGGGGCAGGGCTGCTGCTGGTGCTGGCCGGACCGTGGGTGATCCACGGGCTGACGCAGGTGGACCGGATCATGGTCCACGGCCTGCTGGGGCCCTCCTCCCTCGCCGCCCGGGCCTCACAGCTGGAGTCGGACCGCGGGGTCGTGGTGGACACCGCGGCAGCGGATCTGCGGCGCATCGAGCGTGATCTGCACGACGGGGCGCAGGCCCGGCTGGCCTCGCTCGCCCTGGACCTGGGCCTGGCCAAGGAGAAGCTGGCCGAGGATCCTCAGGCCGCCGCGAGGATGGTGGACGAGGCGCACGGCGAGGTGAAGACCGCGCTCCAGGAGCTGCGGGACCTGGCCCGCGGGATCCACCCGGCGATCCTCACCGACCGGGGACTCGGCCCGGCCCTGTCAGCGCTGTCCGCGCGCTGCACGGTTCCGGTGACGGTGACCGTCGACCTGCACCGGCGGCCGGCCGCGGCGATCGAAGGACTCGCGTACTTCACCGCCTCCGAGCTGCTGCGGAACGTCTCCCGGCACTCCGGGGCCACCGGCGCGACGCTGGACGTCTGGCACACCGCGGACCGGCTCATGGTGCTGGTCGCGGACAACGGCCGCGGTGGCGCGCACACCGGACCGGGCACGGGCCTGGCCGCCCTCGCCGAGCGGCTGGCGGCCGTCGACGGCCTGCTGCTGGTGGACTCCCCGGCCGGCGGCCCCACCTGCGTCACCGCAGAACTCCCGTGGCGCGGGTGACGGCGGAGCCGCCGTGGCTCGGGTGACGGCGGAACCGCCGTAGCACGGCCCCGTACCGCCCCCTCTTCCCCTCATCCGCCCCCTCTCCCCCTTCATCCGCTCCCGATCCCCCCTCATCCGCCGCGCCGCCGTCCGAATGCTGGAATGCTGGAGGCCGACGGGGCGGGACGCGAGGAGACATGGGGGAATCTGAGCCGTGGAGGACGTGGCGGACAAGGTGCGGGTGGTCATCGCCGAGGACTCGGTGCTGCTCCGCGAGGGCCTGACCAGGCTGCTCACCGACCGGGGGCACGAGGTCGTGGCAGGTGTCGGGGACGCCGAAGCGCTGATCAAGACGATCGGGGAGCTGGCGGACGAGGGGGCGCTGCCGGACGTGGTCGTGGCGGACGTACGGATGCCGCCCACGCACACCGACGAAGGGGTCAGGGCCGCCATCCGGCTGCGCCGGGACCACCCCGGCCTCGGGGTGCTGGTGCTCTCGCAGTACGTCGAGGAGCAGTACGCGACGGAGCTGCTGGCCGGGTCGAGCCGGGGCGTCGGTTATCTGCTCAAGGACCGGGTGGCCGAGGTGCGGGAGTTCGTCGACGCCGTGGTCCGGGTCGCCGGGGGCGGGACCGCCCTGGACCCGGAGGTGGTGGCGCAGCTGCTGGGCCGCAGCCGGAAGCAGGACGTGCTGGACCGTCTGACCCCCCGGGAACGGGAGGTCCTGGGCTTGATGGCCGAGGGCCGGACGAATTCCGCGGTCGCCCGGCAGCTGGTGGTCAGCGACGGCGCCGTCGAGAAGCACGTCAGCAATATCTTCCTGAAGCTGGGCCTGTCGCCGAGTGACGGGGATCACCGCAGAGTGCTTGCGGTACTCACCTACCTCGGCTCCTAAGCATCTGACAACCTGTCAGGTGGGCGTTCCGCGGCGTTTTCCGCCGCGGTCCAGGACTTTGGTCGTAGAACCAATGGACGAGTCCGGAGCGTCATGAAGAGGGGGTCACGGGGGTGGTGATTTCATGACAAAACACACCAGATTGGTGTCTCATGTTGACGTCCAACATGCGAGCGCCCCAGGGAAGGCCACCCTTACCCACGTACGATGGTTATGGGACAACCGGTCAGTACGACACGTCCCGAGCCCTGCCTCCGGCGGGGACGCCGCACCCCTCGAGGGAGGTCCGAAGCAGTGACCAGCCAGGTCAGTAGCACAGCCGAGCAGACCGACGCAGCGCTTGTCGGGGAAGAGCGCGCTTCCGGTAACGGCGGCGAAGGCAAAGAAGTCCGACGCCTCGACCGGGTGATCATCCGGTTTGCCGGTGACTCCGGTGACGGTATGCAGCTCACCGGCGACCGGTTCACCTCGGAGACCGCGTCGTTCGGAAACGACCTGTCGACGCTGCCGAATTTCCCCGCCGAGATCCGCGCCCCTGCCGGAACCCTGCCGGGCGTCTCCAGCTTCCAGCTGCACTTCGCCGACCACGACATCCTCACGCCCGGTGACGCGCCGAACGTGCTGGTGGCGATGAACCCCGCGGCGCTGAAGGCGAACCTCGCGGATGTGCCGCGGGGCGCGGACATCATCGTCAACACCGATGAGTTCACCAAGCGCCCGATGGCGAAGGTGGGATACGCGACCAGCCCGCTGGAGGACGGGTCGCTGGAGGCCTACAACGTCCACCCGGTGCCGCTGACGACGCTGACGATCGAGGCGCTCAAGGAGTTCGGGCTCTCCCGCAAGGAGGCCGAGCGCAGCAAGAACATGTTCGCGCTGGGGCTGCTGTCGTGGATGTACCACCGGCCGACCGAGAGCACCGAGAAGTTCCTGCGGGCGAAGTTCGCGAAGAAGCCGGAGATCGCGGAGGCGAATGTCGCGGCGTTCCGGGCGGGCTGGAACTTCGGTGAGACGACGGAGGACTTCGCCGTCTCCTACGAGGTAGCGCCGGCGACCACGGCCTTCCCGACCGGCACCTACCGCAACATCTCCGGGAACCTCGCGCTGTCCTACGGGCTGATCGCGGCCGGCCGGCAGGCGGACCTGCCGCTCTACCTGGGCTCGTACCCGATCACCCCGGCCTCCGACATCCTGCACGAGCTGTCCAAGCACAAGAACTTCGGTGTGCGCACCTTCCAGGCGGAGGACGAGATCGCCGGGATCGGCGCGGCGCTGGGCGCCGCGTTCGGCGGTGCGCTGGCGGTGACGACCACCTCGGGTCCCGGTGTGGCGCTGAAGTCCGAGACGATCGGCCTGGCGGTCAGTCTGGAACTGCCGCTGCTGATCGTGGACATCCAGCGCGGCGGGCCGTCGACGGGTCTGCCGACGAAGACCGAGCAGGCCGACCTGCTGCAGGCGATGTACGGGCGCAACGGCGAGGCGCCGGTGCCGATCGTGGCGCCGAAGACGCCCGCGGACTGCTTCGACGCCGCCCTGGAAGCGGCCCGGATCGCGCTGGCCTACCGCACGCCGGTCTTCCTCCTCTCCGACGGCTACCTGGCCAACGGCTCGGAGCCGTGGCGGATCCCCGACGTCGACGAACTGCCGGATCTGCGGGTCCAGTTCGCCTCGGGCCCCAACCACCAGCAGGCGGACGGCACCGAGGTGTTCTGGCCGTACAAGCGGGACGAGCAGACCCTGGCCCGGCCCTGGGCGGTGCCGGGCACACCGGGCCTGGAGCACCGTATCGGCGGCATCGAGAAGCAGGACGGCACGGGCAACATCTCCTACGACCCGGCCAACCACGACTTCATGGTGCGCACCCGCCAGGCGAAGGTCGACGGCGTCGACGTCCCCGACATCGAGGTCGACGACCCCGCCGACGACAGCGGCCGGGGCGCCGGGACCCTCGTACTGGGCTGGGGGTCGACCTACGGTCCGATCACCGCGGCGGTACGGCGCGTGCGGCGCGCGGGCGAGCGCATCGCACAGGCCCATCTGCGCCACCTCAACCCCTTCCCGGGGAATCTCGGCGAGGCCCTGGCGCGTTACGACAAGGTGATCGTGCCGGAGATGAACCTCGGGCAGCTCGCCACCCTGCTGCGCGCCAAGTACCTCGTCGACGCACGGTCGCACACCCAGGTCAGCGGAATGCCGTTCAAGGCCGAGCAGCTCGCGGAGGTCTTTAAGGAGGCCATCAATGACTGAGACGATCGCGGAGGGGTCCTCGCAGATCGAGGCGCTCTCCCTGGTGCCCAAGGCCGATGCCAAGCAGTCCATGAAGGACTTCAAGTCCGATCAGGAAGTGCGCTGGTGCCCCGGCTGCGGTGACTACGCCGTCCTTGCCGCCGTGCAGGGCTTCATGCCCGAGCTCGGCCTGGCCAAGGAGAACATCGTCTTCGTCTCCGGCATCGGCTGCTCCTCCCGCTTCCCGTACTACATGAACACCTACGGGATGCACTCCATCCACGGCCGCGCCCCCGCCATCGCCACCGGCCTGGCCTCCTCCCGGCGCGACCTGTCCGTATGGGTCGTCACCGGCGACGGCGACGCGCTCTCCATCGGCGGCAACCACCTCATCCACGCCCTGCGGCGCAACGTCAACCTCAAGATCCTGCTGTTCAACAACCGGATCTACGGTCTGACCAAGGGGCAGTACAGCCCCACCTCCGAGGTCGGCAAGATCACCAAGTCGACGCCGATGGGGTCGCTGGACGCACCCTTCAACCCGGTCTCGCTGGCGCTCGGCGCCGAGGCGTCCTTCGTCGCCCGCACCGTCGACTCCGACCGCAAGCACCTCACCTCGGTGCTGCGCGAGGCCGCCGCCCACCCCGGCACGGCGCTGGTGGAGATCTACCAGAACTGCAACATCTTCAACGACGGTGCCTTCGAGGTCCTCAAGGACAAGGAGCAGGCCCAGGAGGCCGTCATCCGCCTGGAGCACGGGCAGCCGATCCGCTTCGGCGCCCTGGCCCCCGACGGCTTCGGCTCCAAGGGCGTGATCCGCGACCCGGCCACCGGCGACCTCAAGGTCATCGACGTACGGGAGGAGGGCACCGGAGGCGTGCTGGTGCACGACGCGCACAACCCGTCGCCCACCACGGCGTTCGCCCTCTCCCGGCTCGCCGACCCCGATACGCTCCACCACACCCCCATCGGGGTCCTGCGCAACGTCAACCGGCCGGTCTACGACACCCTGATGTCCGACCAGCTCGACGACGCCATCGAGCAGAAGGGCAAGGGCGACCTGGCCACTCTGCTGACCGGCAACGACACCTGGACGGTCGTCGGCTGACGGTCGTCGGCCGACGACCGCCCCCGGCGGGCTGCCCTCGGGTGCCCTTACGGAGACGTCTTACGGCGTCCCGTAAGGGCACCCGTTGTGCGTTCTCCGGGCCCGGAACGCAGGAGCCGGGCCCGGAACGCGGGGGCCGGGCCCGGCACGCTGGGTCGGACCCGGCACGCGTGGACCGCCGGCCTGTCATGACCGTATGGCAAGACAGGTATGACAGCCGGGCAGAGCGGCGCTACTTTCGCAGAGGCGGTGAAGCACTCTGCGGAGGTCCCCCTTGCAGCCTCGAAGCGATCAGCGTGTCGGACTTGCCTACGGTTTCGGCGCCTACACCATGTGGGGCCTGCTGCCGCTCTACTGGCATCTGCTGGACGCCGCCTCGCCGTTCGAGATCCTGGCCCATCGCATGGTGTGGTCGCTGCCCGTCGCCGTCGTCATCCTGGCCGTGCTGCGCCGCTGGTCCTGGGTCGGCCCGTTGCTGCGGCAGCCAAGGAGGCTCGGGCTGGTCCTGGTCTGCGCCCTGGTCATCTCGGCGAACTGGTTCCTCTACATCTGGTCGGTCAACGCCGGGCATGTCCTGGAGGCCTCGCTCGGCTATTTCATCAACCCGCTGGTCAGCATCGCCTTCGGCGTACTGGTGCTGCGCGAGCGGCTGCGGCCGCTGCAGTGGACGGCGGTGGGGATCGGCCTCCTCGCCGTCGTCGTGATGACCGTCGCCTACGGCAAGGTGCCCTGGATCGCGCTCGGGCTGGCCTTCTCCTTCGCGACATACGGGCTGGTCAAGAAGGGCATCAAGCTCGACGGGATCGAGGGCTTCAGCGCCGAGACCGCCCTCCAGCTGCTGCCCGCGCTGGGGATCCTGGTCTTCCTCGCCCTGCACGGCGAGTCCCGGTTCACCACCGGCGGGCTGGGCCAGGCACTGCTGCTCGCGGGCTGCGGCATCGCGACGGCGGTACCGCTGATCTGCTTCGGCGCCTCGGCCATGCGGCTGCCGCTGACGACGATCGGGATGATGCAGTATCTGGCGCCGACCTTCCAGTTCCTGCTGGGGCTCACCGTTTTCCACGAGCGGATGCCGCCGGAGCGCTGGGCCGGGTTCGCTCTGGTGTGGGCGGCCCTGACGGTACTGACCTGGGACGCACTGCGGACCGCACGGCGGGGGCGGACGGCACTAGCCGATGCTGCGGCGCGTGCGGAGGCGACGGCCGGGAACGGGACCGGTGCCGGAGCCGGAGCCGGGGCCGGGGCCGGGGCCGGAGCCGGGGCCGGGGCCGGGGCCGCGGAAGCAGCGGCGGCCCGGCCCGCCGGAGCGCCGGCCGTGGCGCCGCCCTCGGACGGCCTCACCCGGTGATGTCCCGGGTGGTGAAGCGCGCCCAGGCGGCCGAGCCGAATACCAGGGCGTACAGCGCCTGCAGGCCGAGGTTCTTCTGCAGCTGGTCCCAGTAGACGGGATCGCGGAGCAGATCCGCGAACGACAGCCAGTAGTGCGGGAAGAGGTAGGGCTGGATGGCGTGCAGCTGCGGGAGGGTGTCCAGGATCTGCACGGTGATCAGCAGGCCGACCGTGGTCGCCATGGCGGCGATACCGCTGCTGGTGAGCGCCGAGACGAACAGGCCGATGGCGGCCACTCCGATGAGGGACAGCGCCACCGCGACCGAGATGGCCAGCGCCCGCAGCAGCCCCTCGCCGAACGACACGGACGTCCCCGAGAGCAGGGTGACCTTGCCCAGAGGGAAGAGCAGGGCTCCGGTCGCCAGGGCGGAGAGCGCCACGACCAGGGTGCCCACCAGGCAGAACGTCAGGATCGTGGCGTATTTGACCAGCAGCAGGCGGGTGCGGCCCGCGGGCGCCACCAGGAGGTAGCGCAGCGTCCCGCCATGGGCCTCACCGGCGAGGGAGTCGCCCCCTATCACCCCGATGGACATCGGCAGGAAGAACGGCAGCGTCACCGCGAGCGAGGTGAAGACCAGGAAGAGGCCGTTATGGGTGACCTGCGAGAGGAACGCCGGGCCGCCACCGCCACCGCCACCGCCCGGTCCGCCGCCGCCGTCGCCCGTCTCGATCCTGACGGCGATACCGACCAGGACCGGTACGCCCGCGAGCACCGCCAGCAGCGCGAGGGTGCGCCAGCGCCGGAACGTCGTAGCGATCTCGCTGCGCAGCAGACCCAACGACCACAGTGGTCGGGGCGTGCGCACCGCCGCCTCAGCCTGCGACATCGAAGCCCTCCCCGGTCAGCTGAACGAAGACGTCCTCCAGCGATGCCCGCTGTCTGCCGAAGCCACGGACCCGTACCCCGGCGAGCACCAGCGCGGCGTTGAGATCCGCCAGGTCCGGGGGCGCACCGCCGTCCGGTGTGCTCAGGGGCGCGTGCGGGGCCGGGAGTTCGCCGGTCACCCGGTCGCCGGTGACCTCCAGGCCGGTCAGACCGTGCTCCTTCAGGACCCGGACCGCGTCGGCCGGGTCAGGGGTGGTCACCGTCAGCCGGCCGTGCCCGGGGCCGTGCGAGTCGAGGACCGTGGCGGAGAGGTCGGCGACCGTGCCCTGGGTGATCAGCCGGCCGCGGGCCATCACCGCGGCATGGGTGCAGACCTGCTCGATCTCGTCCAGGAGATGGGAGGAGAGGAAGACGGTGGTGCCGTCCGCCGCGAGGTCACGGATCAGCGCGCGGATCTCCCGCATGCCCTGGGGGTCCAGACCGTTGGTCGGCTCGTCGAGGACCAGCAGCTCGCGGGGCTGGAGCAGGGCCGCGGCCAGGCCGAGGCGCTGCTTCATACCGAGGGAGTAGGCGCGCGCCTTCTTGCCGGCCGCGGCGGCCAGGCCCACCCGCTCCAGTGCGTGCCCGACCCGCGCGGCACGGGTACGGGGATCGGCGAGCGGGTCGGCGGCGTCGAACCGGCGGAGATTGTCCCGCCCGCTGAGAAAGCCGTAGTGCGCCGGGCCCTCGATGAGCGCGCCGACCCTGGGGAGCACCCGGCGGACCGCGGCGGGCATCGGCTGCCCCAGCACCCGCGCGCTGCCGGCGCTCGCCTCGATCAGGCCCATCAGCATGCGGATGGTGGTGGTCTTGCCGGAGCCATTGGGGCCGAGGAAGCCGAAGACACTGCCCCGCGGTACGGCCAGATCGAGGCCGTCTACGGCGAGCCGGCCGCCCCCGTACGCCTTGGTCAGCCCGCGCGTCTCGATCGCCGGCTCCCCGGCGGGCCGGCGGGCGGGGCTGCCGTCGGCCCCCCGGGCACCGTCGGATGGCCGGGCACCGTCGGATGGCCGGGCACCGTCGGGCGCCGAGGCGGTGGGCTGTGGCATCGGCTCCCCCCCCCAACGGCGTACGGATGTGGTCCACCGGCCACGCCGCGCCACCCACCGAGGGATGGCACGGCGCTCGCGCACTTCTGTGCTCCTGCACTTCTGCGCTTCTGTGCTTCCGCGCTTCCGCGTTTCTGCAATGCCGCGCTCTGCGCTGCCGCGCCCTGTACCGAGTTCGGCGCTTCTGCGCTGCCGCGCGGTGGCCCGTTACTTGCCGGCGTTCGCGGCGTCGATCAGGGCCTGCTTGTCGACGGCGCCGACGTAGGCCGTGCCGTGGTCCGTGACCAGGGCGTTGACCAGGCGGGTGCTGAAGACCCGGCCGGAGCCGAAGGAACCGTGCACCTTCTCGCCGATGCTGTCCAGGAACTTGGTGGCGTCACCGCCGCCACCCTGCTCCTTGCCGGAGGGCAGGCCCGGGCCGGCGCCCTTGATCGTGGCGATGGACGTCCAGCCCTTGCCGATGACCTTCAGTCCGCCCTTGGTCTTCAGTCCGCCCTTGGCCTTCTGGAAGTCCTTCGCGTCCTGGTGGGACGGGAGGTTCTTGCCGTGCTCACGCCGGTCCTTCGCCGCTTCCTTGTCGCCGTCGACGACCTTGGCGCCCTTGGGCGGGGTGAAGGAGAACGTGCTCGCGGCGGGCTTGGCGAAGTCGACGTTCGTGTAACCGACGTCGATGGCGGCCGCGCCACCGCTCTTGGGGGTCAGGGTGAACTTCAGCGGCACGCCGTTGGCGGCGTCCACCGCGACCCGGATCGAGCCGACCGTCGAGGCGGCCTGCTTGGGCTTGATCAGCAGCTGGTAGGCGTCCCGCCCGGCAACCGTGGCGGTGCCGTCGACGGTGACCGAGGTCGTGTCGCCGGCCGCCTTCAGGGCCTGCTTCGCGAGGTCCTGCGGGGTGGCGCTCTTCAGGCCGCTGGGCAGGCCCTCGGGCGCCCGGTGCTGCTTGCCGTGCCGGCCGGAGTCGGGGGCGGTGCTGTGCATCGCGGTGTTGCTGCCGCTGTCGTAGGCCCAGATCTGGTTGCCGTTGTGGACCAGGCTGTACTCGGCGGCCTTGTCGACGATCGACACCCGCTGCTTCTCGGGACCGTCGGCCGCGACGCGCAGCGTGTGCGCACCGGACGCCAGCTCCATCAGCTTGTTCTGGGGCGCCGCGGAGGCGCCCTCGCCGCCCTTCCCGCCGGCACCGGCCTGGCCGCCGCCGAAGCCGCCCGCCGCGCCGCCGGCACCCGGCAGGGACGGCAGACCGAGGTCCGTGGAGACCCGGACCGTCCCGGAGAGCTGCTGGACGTCCGACTTGGCGACCTTGGCTATCAGGTCCTGTGCGGAGATCTTCGGCAGGTCCGGCGAACCGGCGAATGCGGGGACCAGCCCGATCGTGGCCGCCGCCACTCCCGCCACGGCGACCGGTACGCCATACCGCACCGCCTTACGGCGCTTCTGGGAGCGCCCCTCGTCCCATCCGTCGGTGCCCTGTGTCGGTTCGTTCCGTGGCATCTGCCCTACCTCCGTCGTTGGCGGCGGTTGCTGCGCTGTCCACCCGTCACCCCTGGGGCTCATTGTGACCGTCCGCCGCGCTCTGATGCTTCCATCTCACCAAATCGCGGGACGGATAACGTCAACCAGCGGGAGCAACTCGTCCTACTGCTGAGGTATGACGCATGGTCACCTCAGGTCAGAGTCCGTACCACCGGAGTCGGACCATTCCCTAGGGGATGCGGGGACGGCTCCAGGGGATGCGGGGCACAGGCGCCGCGGGGAGGGACCTCAGCCCGCCCGGTGCACCACCGCATCGCAGAGCCCTTCCAGGGCCGACTTGGCCGTGCAGGACGGCAGCGGCGCCAGCATCGCGCGGGCCTCCTGCGCATAGCGCACGGTGTCGCGGCGGGCCTCTTCGAGCGCCGGGTGGGCGCGCAGGCCGGCCAGCGCCTCGGCATGCCGGGCGTCGTCCGTGAGATCCCCGGACAGCAGCTCGGCGAGGGCCCGGTCCTCGGGCGTAGCGGCGTCGCTCTCGGCGCGTGCCCGCAGATGCAGCACGGGCAGCGTCGGGATGCCCTCCCGCAGGTCCGTGCCGGGCGTCTTGCCCGATTCGTGCGAATCGCTGGCGATGTCCAGCACGTCGTCGGCCAGCTGGAAGGCGGTGCCCAGCCGCTCGCCGTACTGGGTGAGGATGTTGACCGTCGACTCCTCGGCGCCCGACATCATCGCGCCGAACCGGCACGCGACGGCGACCAGCGAACCGGTCTTGCCGGCCAGGACGTCCAGATAGTGGCTGATGGGGTCGCGGCCGTCGCGCGGGCCCGCGGTCTCCAGGATCTGGCCGGTCACCAGGCGTTCGAACGCCTGGGCCTGGATCCGGACCGCCTCCGGCCCGAGGTCGGCGAGGATGTGCGAGGCGCGGGCGAACAGGAAGTCGCCGGTCAGCACCGCGACGGAGTTGCCCCAGCGGGCGTTGGCGCTGGCCACGCCGCGGCGCACCTCGGCCTCGTCCATCACGTCGTCGTGATACAGCGTCGCGAGGTGCGTCAGCTCCACGACGACCGCGGAGGGCACCACGCCCGGGCTGTAGGGGTCACCGAATTGGGCGGCCAGCGTCACCAGCAGCGGCCGGAACCGCTTGCCGCCCGCGCGCACGAGGTGCTGCGCGGATCCGGTGATGAACGGCACGTCGCTCTTGGTGGCCTCCAGCAGGCCCTCCTCGACAGCCGCCAACCCGGCCTGGACATCGGCCTCAAGAGCCTGGTCCCGCACGCTCAGCCCGAAGGGCCCGACGACGGTCACGAGGGGTACTCCTGTCTGCTGACGATCAAACTGAATGTCGATCTGTCGCTGTCTCCACCGTTGGCCAGCGTATCCGGTCGCAGTTCGATCACCGTGAGCGCCCGCCCCCCGAACCGCCCGGGAAGCACGGCGGCCCGGCCGACAGGTTCTGGATCACCTGTTGACGCGAGTGTGACGCGGGAGCACGGGGTCCGGCAACGAGTGGAGTATTTCCGGCCTGCTTCTTGTCCGGCAAGGCCTCCTGTCCGGGCACGGCCCCGGCCCCGGCCCCGGGCACAACCACAGGCACGGGCACGGCGACTCCCGCCACCGCCCCCCGCCGCGGCCTCCCGCGAAAGCACCACAGCGCAAGGTGACTTCCCTCGCCCGAGAGGAACCGCGGGCCCCACCGCAAGCAGCGCTACCGGCTCGCCCCACCCGCCGCAGGCCCGCTCACCCCGTAAGCCCGCTCCCCGCAGGCCCCCGTAGCCCCGCTCACCCGAAGGCCCGCGCCACCGCCCGTGCCAGCCGCGGCGAGGCGAACTCCGTGCCGCACACGAAGCGCATCACCGGCCCGAACGAGGCTGCCGCCGGCAACCCCGTGAAGTACAGCCCCGGTACGGACGAGCCGAAGCCGGCGTCCAGCAGCGGCCCGCCGGCCCGCGTCACGATCCCGGTGCGCAGCCCCTGGCCCAGGAAATCCAGTGCCGCCAGGTCCATCCGGTAGCCCGTCGCGGCCAGCACATGGTCGGCGGCGAGCTCCCCGCCCTGCCCGTCGGCCCCTCGCAGCGCCAGCACGGGACGGCCGTCACGGACCGTGGCCCGTACGATCCGCCGCCCCTGCGTCACCTGCACCCGGCCGGCGAAACGGTCCCGCAGCCACCACGCCCCCAGCGGGCCGAGCACCCGCCGCACCAGATACCGCCGGGCGGGCACCGGCAGCCGGCGGAAGCCGCCGGCGTAATAGGTCAGGGCATGCAGCGACCAGGCGTTGCCGAAGGGCGACGGCGGCCGCAGGCGGGGCTGGCGGTCCGGCGGCGCCCCGAAGCCCACCGCACCCTGGCGGCGCGCCACCACCCGTACGGACGCCGCGCCCGCCTCGGCGAGCAGCACCGCGCTCTCCAGCGCCGACTGCCCGGCGCCGATCACCACCACCTCGCGGCCGGCCAGCGCGGACAGGTCGTGGTGCTGTGAGCTGTGCGAGACCGGCCCCGTCGCGGACGGCCCGTCCGGGATCGCGGCGGCCAGCTCCGGCGGCAGCTGCGCCAGCCCGCTCAGCCCGGTGGCCACCACCACGGCCCGCGCGCCGACCTGCTCCCCGCTGTCCAGCTTCAGCTCGAAGCCGCCGTCCCGCCGGTCGACCGAGACCACCCTGACCTGCTCCAGCTCGGGGACGGTGCGCTGCTGCACCCACTGCCCGTACCGGATGAACACCTCGATGGGGACGATGTCCCAGTCCGAGGGGTAGGGCCCCTCCCCCGTCTTCGCGCAGAAGTCGCCGAGGGTGTGGCCGGACTGCGGGACGTCGATGGTGGAAGCCGCCGGCGTCGACTTGAGCAGCATGCCCGCGGGCATCTGCGTGCGCCAGCTCGCCATCGGCGCCCCGAAGACCCGCACCGGCAGACCGCGCGCCCGTAGGTGCGCGGCCGTCGACACGCCGTACGGGCCGGCCCCGATGACCGCTACCGGAGTGCTCACTTCGGTCCCTCCCCTTGCCTGAGTGGTGCCTCGGTACCCGCCCGGCGGCCCGCCCGCCGCAGCTGCCTCAGATGCCGGGCGCCCGGCCCGACGGACCGCGCCAGCATCGTGAAGAACGGCAGCGGGTCATCGCCCGCGAACCACGCCAGCTCGGTGCCCGAGGCCCGCGCCGGAGCGTGCGGCGGACGCGAGCCGCTGCGCCGGTACGCGAGCCGGGCCGGCAGATCGACGTTCTCGACGACGAAGCGGCGCCCGGCCCGCTGCGCCCCCTCGGGGACGGTGCGCCCGGTGAGCTCCAGATGCTGGGCGCGGACGACGTCCACCCCGGCGGCGTTCTCGAAGAGCCGGAACTGCGCGCCCATCCGCGGATTGAAGTCCAGCAGCTTGTACCGGCCGTCGCGGCGGTCGAACCGCCAGTCCAGATCGGCGATGCCGGTGAACCCGATGCGGTCGACGAACTTGGCCGACAGGGTGGCGAGTTCCGGGTTGTCGACGACATACGCGCAGGCCGTCATGCCGGCGTGCGGCGGCCAGGAGCGCACCTTGACCCCGGTGAACAGCGCCAGCGGTGCCCGGTCCGCGCCGAAGCAGGCGTGCACGATCCAGTCCTCGGCCTGCTCCCGCGGCAGATACTCCTGCAGGATCACGCCCGGCCGCGGACCCCAGTCACGGGCCAGATCCAGCAGCTGCTCCGGCCCTCCTATCCGGGTCGTCCCCGCGACGGCGGGCCGTTCGCGCCGGACGAACGCCTCGCGGTTCTTGGCCACCACCGGGAAGCGCGCGCGCCCGGCGTACGCCTCGATGTCCGCGTACGAACCGGGGAAGACGGCGGCCGGCGAGGGCACCCCATGGGCCGCGCACAGTTCGTGCAGGCCCTGTTTGCTGGCCAGCCGGCGCGGCAGTCCGGGGGCGACCCGGGGAAAGAGGAACGACCCGGAGAGCGCTTCGGCGTGCTCGGCTATCAGCACGGCCGCCTCCTCGTCGGTGGGGAGCAGCAGCGTCGGGCGGCCGATCCGCCGGCCGATCCGCAGCAGCCCCGTCACCAGCCGGTCCGGCTCCTCCCGCCCGGTGGTCGGCCAGACGAAGCGGCCGCGGAGATAGCGGGAGAGGGCCGCCGGTGTGAAGCGGTCCTCCGTCACGGCGTACATGGGCACCCCGAGCCGCCCCAGGCTGCGGATCGCCCCCACACCTCCGTGGTGCAGGGGGTACGCCCCGATCTTCACGATCAGCCCCGGAACGCTCCGGTCGACCGCGGGCCGTGCGGCACTGCGAGCCACGTATCCCCCCAACGGCGCGGTCCCTCCCCGGCCCGCGCCAGGAAAGGAAGCTAGGCCCGAATTGCGCGGTGCAGCAAGGCTTTTCCGGACATTGCCGATGCTTGGGGGCGCATCACGTGGCGCGTACGCCGTCCAAATCCGTACGCTCCCGCGCCCTCGCGCCCCATGACCGCCCCGCCGGTCATCGCCCGGCCGTACGCTGATCGTCGGCGCCCCCGGCCCGCGGGCCACCAGGCCCGGCCGGCCCGGCCGCCCACCGGTGACGACGAACGCGAGGAGCTGTCCATGCCCGAGCAGAGCCCGTTCGACCTGGCGGAAGGCGATCCCTTCGGCCCGCACAACCTGCCCTACGGTGTGTTCAGCACCGCCGACGCGCCCGGTCAGCGGCGCCTCGGCGTCCGCTACGGCGACCGGGTCCTCGATCTGAGCGCACTGCCGAGCGCCCTGCCCGCCGCCATCCATCCGCACGCCGAACTGCTCGCGGCCCCGACCCTCAACCCGCTGCTGGCGGCCGGCCGTCCCGTCTGGCAGCAGATCCGGGCGGCCGTCCGCAGCGCCGTGACCGACCCGGCGCACCGCGACGAAGTGGCACCGCTGTTCCATCCGCTCACCGAGGTCACGCTGCACCTCCCCTTCGAGGTCGCCGACTACGTCGACTTCTACGCCAGCGAGCACCACGCCACCAACGTCGGCCGGATCTTCCGCCCGGCGTCCGCGGCACTGCCCCCCAACTGGAAGCACCTGCCGATCGGTTACCACGGCCGGGCGGGCACCGTCGTCGTCAGCGGCACCCCGGTCGTCCGGCCGCACGGCCAGCGCAAGGCCCCCGCGGACGAGACGCCCGCCTTCGGCCCCTCCCTCCGCCTCGACATCGAGGCCGAGGTCGGCTTTGTCGTCGGCGCACCCTCCACACTGCACACACCCGTCCCGCTGGGCGACTTCCGCGACCACGTCTTCGGCGTCTGCCTGCTCAACGACTGGTCCGCGCGCGACATCCAGGCCTGGGAGTACATGCCGCTCGGCCCCTTCCTGGGCAAGTCCTTCGCCACCTCCGTCTCCGCCTGGATCACCCCGCTCGACGCCCTCGACGAGGCCCGGACGCCGCCGCCCGCCCGGGACGTGCCGCTGCTGCCCTACCTCGACGACGCGGGCGCGGAGCCGGGCGGCATCGACATCCGCATCGAGGTGCGCATCAACGGCGAGACCGTCTCCCGGCCGCCGTTCTCCACCATGTACTGGACGGCCGCCCAGCAGCTCGCCCATATGACCGTCAACGGCGCCTCGCTGCGCACCGGCGACCTCTTCGCCTCCGGCACCGTCTCCGGCCCCGACCCCGACCAGCTCGGCTGTCTGCTGGAGCTCACCCAGGGCAAGGGCCCCTACCTCCAGGACGGCGACGAGGTCACCCTCACCGCCTGGGCGCCCGGCCCCGAGGGCGCCCGGATCGGCCTGGGCGAGGTCACCGGCCGCATCCTGCCCGCCGGATGACCGAGCCGCCGCTCACCCTCCCCGAGGAGCTGCTGCTGCTCGCCCTCGACCCGGTCGGCGGCCGGCCGCTGAACCGCGGCGCGTACCTGCGGTACGGGCTGGCCGGTGCGGCACTGGCCGATCTGGAGGGGGCCGGGCGGATCACCGTCGAGGGCCGCGACCGGATCGTGGTGACCAACCCGCTGTCGCTGGGCGATCCGGTGCTGGACGGCGCGTTGGCGGCGCTGCCGGAAGGGGCCAAGCAGCGCCGGGGCGGCACGGCGCGCCGCTGGGTGCGCGGCGCCGGACGACCCGTTCAGGAGCTGTGCCTGCACCGGCTGGAGGAGCGCGGCGCGCTGCGCAGGGAGGCCCGGCGGGCCCTGGGCCTCTTCCCCTACGAGCGCTTCCCGGCCGGGCCGGTGGATCTGGCCGGACCGGCCCGGGAGCGCTTCGCCGCGGCACTCGGCGCCGGGTTCCCCGACCGCCGCAGCCGGCTGCTCGCCGCGCTGGCCTCGGCGACCGACCTCGACCGCAGGCTCCTGCCGGGCCGCGAGTACCGCACGGTGCGCCGCGAGATGAAGCGCTGGACGCGGGAGATCTGGACGGTGCATGCGGTGGAGCGCGCCGTACGGCAGGACAAGGAGGCGGCGTCGAATGCGGCCTCCTGAGGAAAGCGTCCGGTCGCGCCCGAGACCGGACGAGACCGACTGAGACCGCCCGAGACCGACTGGGACCACTTGGGAGCGACTGGGACCGCCCGGGAGACCGCCCGAGACCGTCCGGTAGACGGCACATGCACCGCCCTCCCCTGCCCCACCCGGTGTGCTGCCACGTCACAGCCCCACACCAAGTCCGTACCGGCGTTGCAGCGGTCCGGGACGGGTCCCGGACCGCTGCTAGCCTCACGGGTCCTGACCCACAACGGAGGAGACGTACGTGCGCAAGGCAGCGCAGATCGCCGGGGCGGCAGCCATCGCCGCGATGCTGCTCAGCGGTTGCGGAAGCAGCGGCGGCAACGGCAGCGGCAACGACAGCAAGCCGAGCAAGTCGCCGGACGCGCCGTCGACTCCCGACAAGCCCGCGGGCGCCGGTGCCGTCGAGGGTGCCTGGAAGGCCGGTACGAAGAGCAGCCCGCTGATCCTGGTGATCAGCAAGGGCACCGTCGCCTTCAGCAACGGGCACAAGGCCGCCTGCCTGGGCAAGGTCCAGGAGATGGCCGGGATGACCATGGCCGCGGTCAAGTGCACCGACAAGGACACCACCCGCACCATGGGCACCCTCAAGCCCGCCGCCGACGGCAAGACCCTGACCGTCGACTGGAAGAACGGGCCCACCGAGAAGTACACCAAGTCCGGCGACGGCAGCGTGAAGGTCCCCGATATGCCGCAGCTGCCGAGCGGTATGCCCAAGAGCTGACCGGCCGCCGGGCCACCCCTCGCACGACGGACCGCGCCTCACGCGGCGGACCACGCCTCGCACGGCGGGACCGCGCGCCGCACGACGGACGGCCGCCGCCCGGAACCCCCCGAGGGCTCCGGGCGGCGGCCGCTGTCATGGCGCGCCGCCGGATCTCAGCGCACGAAGACCCCGGCCTGGCCGGCCAGGTCGAGGAAGTACTGCGGCGCCAGGCCGAGCACCAGCGTGGCCGTGACACCGACGGCGATGGCCGTGGTCGTCAGCGGGCTGGGCACCGCGACGGTCGGGCCGTCCGCCTTGGGCTCGTTGAAGAACATCAGCACGATCACTCGGATGTAGAAGAACGCCGCGATGGCCGACGAGATCACACCGACGACCACCAGCCAGCCCGCGCCGCTCTGTGCCGCCGCCTTGAACACCGCGAACTTTCCGGCGAAACCGGAGGTCAGCGGGATACCGGCGAAGGCCAGCAGAAAGACCGCGAAGACCGCGGCCACCAGCGGCGAACGCCGGCCGAGCCCGGCCCACTTGGACAGCGCGGTGGCCTCGCCGCCCGCGTCCCGCACCAGGGTGACCACGGCGAAGGCGCCGAGCGTCACGAAGGAGTAGGCGCCGAGGTAGAAGAGCACCGAGGAGATGCCGTCCTTGCTGGTGGCGATGACACCGGCGAGGATGAAGCCGGCGTGCGCGATGGAGGAGTAGGCCAGCAGCCGCTTGATGTCGGTCTGGGTGATGGCGACGATCGCTCCGCCCAGCATCGTGAGGATCGCGACGCCCCACATCACCGGCTGCCAGTCCCAGCGCAGGCCCGGCAGGGCGACGTACAGCAGCCGCAGCAGCGCACCGAACGCGGCGACCTTGGTGGCGGCCGCCATGAAGCCGGTGACCGGGGTCGGGGCGCCCTGGTAGACGTCCGGGGTCCACATGTGGAAGGGGACCGCGCCGACCTTGAACAGCAGCCCCATCAGCACCAGCGC
Source organism: Streptomyces lydicus (assembly GCF_004125265.1). Lineage (GTDB taxonomy): Bacteria > Actinomycetota > Actinomycetes > Streptomycetales > Streptomycetaceae > Streptomyces > Streptomyces lydicus_C. The sequence goes on along the minus strand of NZ_RDTE01000003.1, from coordinate 5,078,037 downwards.
CGCACCGATCAGCAGCAGGGCGTCGTTGCCCATCGTGCCGGCCAGCGCCGGATCGATCTGCTTGGCGCCGTCCGAGACCACCTCGGCGATCCCGGCGTAGGTGACCGTGCCCGCGTAGCCGAACAGCAGGGCCACGCCGAACAGCAGGAAGGCCGACGAGAAGGCGCCGAGGAGGAAGTACTTCACCGCGGACTCCTGCGACAGCAGCCGCTGGCGGCGGGCCAGCGCACACAGGATGTACAGCGGGAGGGAGAAGACCTCCAGCGCGATGAAGAGCGTCAGCAGGTCGTTGGCCGCCGGGAAGACCAGCATCCCGCCGACCGCGAAGAGCAGGATCGGGAAGACCTCGGTGGTGGTGAACCCGGCCTTCACCGCGGCCTGTTCGGCGGCGCCGCCGGGTACGGCCGCGGCCTGGGCCGCGAAGGAGTCCACCCGCTTTCCATGTGCCGCAGGATCGAGCCGCCGCTCGGCGAAGGTGAAGACCGCGATCAGGGACACCAGCAGGATCGTGCCCTGCAGGAACAGCGCCGGGCCGTCGACGGCGAGCGCGCCCATGGCCGCGATATGCGCCTTGGACGAGCCGAAGCCACCGGCCGCCAGGCCGATCACCGCGGCGAACGCGGCGGCCAGCGCCACCACGGTCAGCAGAAGCTGGGAGAAGTAGCGGTGACGGCGCGGCACGAACCCCTCGACGAGGATGCCGGCCACCGCCGCGCCGAGGACGATCAGCGTCGGCGACAGCTGGGCGTACTCGATGTGCGGTGCCGGGATCTTGCCCGGCGCACCGGCCGCCACTGTCCACAGGCTGTGGACGCTTGCCACGGAACTCACTTCGCGGCCTCCACGTCTTGAGGGCGCACGGTATGGCCGGCCCGGCCTCCACCGGGCACGGCGTCCACCCGCACAGGGGTCTTGGGGTCCTTCTTGTCCACGACGGACAGGGTGTGGCCGACCGCCGGATTGACGAGGTCGGTGAGCGGTTTGGGGTACGCCCCGAGGAAGAGCAGCAGCGCGATCAGCGGCGCCACCACCACCAGCTCCCGCACCCGCAGGTCCGGCATGCTCCGCACGTCCTCCTTCACCGGCCCGGTCATCGTGCGCTGGTAGAGGACGAGGACGTACAGCGCGGCGAGGACGATGCCGAGGGTGGCGATGATGCCGATCACCGGGTAGCGGCTGAACGTGCCGACCAGGACCAGGAATTCACTGACGAACGGGGCCAGGCCGGGCAACGACAGGGTGGCCAGGCCTCCGATGAGGAACGTGCCGGCGAGGACCGGGGCGACCTTCTGGACGCCGCCGAAGTCCGCGATCAGGCGCGAGCCGCGGCGGCCGATCAGGAAGCCGGCCACCAGCATCAGCGCGGCGGTCGAGATGCCGTGGTTGACCATGTAGAGCGTCGCGCCGCTCTGGCCCTGGGACGTCATCGCGAAGATGCCCATGATGATGAACCCGAAGTGGGAGATCGAGGCGTAGGCGATCAGCCGCTTGATGTCCCGCTGGGCGACCGCCAGCAGCGCTCCGTAGAGCACGCTGATCAGCGCGAGGACGAGGATGACCGGGGTGGCCCAGCTGCTGGCCCCGGGGAAGAGCTGGAGGCAGAAGCGGAGCATCGCGAAGGTGCCGACCTTGTCGACGACCGCGGTGATCAGCACCGCGACCGGCGAGGTCGACTCGCCCATGGCACCGGGCAGCCAGGTGTGCAGCGGCCACAGCGGCGCCTTCACCGCGAAGGCGAAGAAGAAGCCGAGGAAGAGCAGCCGTTCGGTGCCGGCTGCGATGTCCAGCTTGCCGGCCGCCCGCGCCTCGACGATCTGCTGGAGCGAGAACGTGCCGGTGCCGAGCTGGTCGGCGGTGACGGCGTACAGCCCGATCACCGCGGCCAGCATGATCAGTCCGCCGGCGAGGTTGTAGAGCAGGAACTTCACCGCGGCCGACGAACGCCGGCCCGCGTCCCGTTCCTCGCCGTCCCCGCCCGCCCGGTCCCCGAAGCCGCCGATGAGGAAGTACATCGGGATCAGCATGGCTTCGAAGAAGAGGTAGAAGAGGAAGACATCGGTGGCCTCGAAGGAGAGGACCACCATCGCCTCGACGGACAGGATCAGCGCGAAGAAACCCTGGGTGGGCCGCCAGCGCCGGTTGGGCGTGGCCTCTTCGAGGGGATCGGCGTCATGCCAGCCGGCCAGGATGACGAACGGGATCAGCAAGGTGGTCAGCGCGATCAGGGCGACCGCGATGCCGTCCACACCGAGTTCGTAGCGGACACCGAAGTCGCTGATCCAAGCGTGCGATTCGGTGAGCTGGAAGGGGCCCTTGGCGCCGGGGTCGAAGCGGAAGGCGACCACCAACGCCAGCGCGAAGGTGGCCAGCGAGAACAGCAGCGCGAGCCATTTGGCCGCGGTGCGCTTGGCGGCGGGCAGCGCGGCGGTGGCGATCGCACCGGCCGCCGGCACCACGGCCACCGCTGTCAGCAGGGGAAACGACATGGCTCAGACACCCCTCATCAGCAGGGTCGCGGCGACGAGAACGGCGGCGCCGCCCAGCATCTGGACCGCGTACGAACGGACGAATCCGGTCTGCAACCGGCGCAGCAGGCCGGAGAGTCCGCCCATCGAGGCCGCCGTGCCGTTGACCGCGCCGTCCACGAGGGAGCGGTCGAGCTGGACGAGTGTGCCGGTGAGCTCTTCCCCACCGCGCACGAACACGACGTGGTTGAAGTCGTCCTGGAGCAGATCACGGCGGGCCGCCCGGGTCAGCAGTGAACCGCGCGGGGCGAGCGCCGGAACGGGCTTGCGGCCGTACATCAGCCAGGCGATGCCGACGCCGATGAGCAGCACCACGATCGTCGAGGCGGTGACGGTGGTCGCGCTGACCGGGGAGTGCCCGTGCGCGAACGAGGTGACCGGCTCCAGCCACTTCACAAAGGCCTCGTTGATGCTGAACAGCCCGCCCGCGAAGACCGATCCGAGGGCCAGCACGATCATCGGGACCGTCATGACCTTCGGCGACTCGTGGGGATGCACCTCGTCGGGGTTCCAGCGCTTCTCCCCGAAGAACGTCATCAGCATCACCCGGGTCATGTAGAACGCGGTGATCGCCGCGCCCAGCAGGGCCGCGCCGCCGAGGATCCAGCCCTCGGTGCCGCCCTTGGCGAACGCCGCCTCGATGATCTTGTCCTTGGAGAAGAAGCCGGAGAGGCCGGGGAAGCCGATGATCGCCAGATAGCCGAGGCCGAAGGTGACGAAGGTGACCGGCAGGTACTTGCGCAGGCCGCCGTAACGGCGCATGTCCACCTCGTCGTTCATGCCGTGCATCACGGAGCCGGCGCCGAGGAAGAGACCCGCCTTGAAGAAGCCGTGGGTGACCAGGTGCATGATCGCGAAGGCGTAGCCGATCGGGCCGAGGCCGGCGGCCAGGATCATGTAGCCGATCTGCGACATCGTCGAGCCGGCCAGCGCCTTCTTGATGTCGTCCTTGGCGCAACCGACGATCGCACCGAAGAGGAGGGTGACCGCACCGACCACGACGACCGCCAGCTGGGCGGTCGGCGCGGCATTGAAGACCGCCCCGGAGCGGGTGATCAGATACACCCCGGCGGTGACCATGGTGGCGGCGTGGATCAGGGCCGAGACCGGGGTCGGGCCCTCCATCGCGTCACCGAGCCAGGACTGCAGCGGCACCTGCGCCGACTTGCCGCAGGCGGCCAGCAGCAGCATCAGCCCGATGGCGGTCAGCTTGCCCTCGGAGGCGTCACCGGTGGCGGCGAGCACCGGGCCGAAGGCGAAGGTCCCGAACGTCGTGAACATCAGCATGATCGCGATGGACAGGCCCATGTCGCCGACCCGGTTGACCAGGAACGCCTTCTTGGCGGCGGTGGCCGCGCTCGGCTTGTGCTGCCAGAAGCCGATGAGGAGGTACGAGGCGAGGCCGACGCCCTCCCAGCCGACGTACAGCAGGAGGTAGTTGTCGGCGAGGACGAGAAGCAGCATCGCCGCGAGGAAGAGGTTGAGGTAGCCGAAGAAGCGGCGGCGCCGCTCGTCGTGCTCCATATAGCCGATCGAGTAGATGTGGATCAGCGATCCGACACCGGTGATCAGCAGGACGAAGGTCATCGACAGCTGGTCGAGCTGGAAGGCGATATCGGCCCGGAAGCCGCCGACCGGAATCCAGGTGAACAGGTGCTGGTGCAGGGCACGGTCGTCGGCGCTCTTGCCGAGCATGTCGGCGAAGAGCACCACCCCGAGGGCGAACGACGCCACCGAGAACAGCGTGCCGATGAGGTGGCCGGTGCGGTCGAGCCGGCTGCCGCCGCACAGCAGCAGGGCCGCACCGACCAGCGGTGCCGCGACAAGCAGCGCGATCAAGTTCTCCACTTTGTGCGACCCCTTACAGCTTCATCAGGCTGGCGTCGTCGACCGAGGCCGTATGACGGGTGCGGAAGATCGACACGATGATCGCCAGGCCGACCACGACCTCGGCCGCGGCGACGACCATCGTGAAGAAGGCGATGATCTGGCCGTCCAGATTCCCGTGCATCCGCGAGAAGGTGACGAAGGCGAGATTGCAGGCGTTGAGCATCAGCTCGATGCACATGAACACCACGATGGCGTTCCGCCTGATCAGCACCCCGGCCGCGCCGATGGTGAACAACAGGGCGGCGAGATAGAGGTAGTTGACCGGGTTCATTTCTTGGCCCCCTCCTTGTGCTCCTTCGGCGCCACGCCACCGGACGACGAGGGCCGGGGTTCATCGGAACCCCGGCCCAGCCAGTTCTCGGAGCGCTCCTCCAGCGCCTTCAGCTCGGCGAGCGATTCACCGGAGACATCCCGGAGCTGGCCGCGCTCCCGCAGCGTCCGGCTGACGCTCAGCTCGGACGTGGTGCCGTCGGGCAGCAGGCCCGGGATGTCGACGGCGTTGTGCCGGGCGTAGACGCCGGGGGCGGGCAGCGGCGGCACCTGCTTGCCCTCGCGGATGCGCGCCTCGGACTGCTCGCGTTGCGTCCTGGCGCGCTCGGTGCGCTCCCGGTGGGTGAGCACCATCGCGCCGACGGCCGCCGTGATCAGCAGCGCGCCGGTGATTTCGAAGGCGAAGACGTACTTGGTGAAGATGAGCGCGGCCAGGCCCTGCACATTGCCGCCGGCGTTCGCCTCGCCCAGGCCGTTGAACTCCTTGAGCGAGGCGTTGCCGATCCCGGCGATCAGCAGGACGCCGAAGCCGATGCCCAGTCCGGCGGCGAGCCAGCGCTGCCCCTTCAGCGTCTCCTTGAGGGAGTCCGCCGCGGTGACACCGACCAGCATCACGACGAACAGGAACAGCATCATGATCGCGCCGGTATAGACGACGATCTGGACGACACCGAGGAAGTACGCGCCGTTGGCGAGGTAGAAGACCGCCAGGACGATCATGGTCCCGGCGAGCGAGAGGGCGCTGTGCACGGCCCGCTTCATCAGGATCGTGCACAGCGCGCCGCTGACGGCGACGATGCCCAGGATCCAGAACTGCACGGCCTCTCCGGTGGAGGTCACGGAGGCCGCGGCGGCGAGTCCGGTCATGCCTTCGCCTCCTTCCCCTGGGTGTTGCCGTCGGCCTTCTCGCCCTTGGAGACCGCGACCTGACGGACGGTCCCCGGAGCGGCCTCGGTCACCAGGCCCTGGTAGTAGTCCTTCTCCGTCATGCCGGGGTAGATCGCGTGCGGCGAGTCGACCATCGTCTCCGACAGGCCCGCCAGCAGCTCCTCCTTGGTGTAGATGAGCGATTCGCGGGACCGGTCGGCGAGTTCGTACTCGTTGGTCATGGTCAGCGCGCGGGTCGGGCAGGCCTCCACGCACAGGCCGCACAGGATGCAGCGCAGGTAGTTGATCTGGTAGACGCGGCCGTAGCGCTCGCCCGGGGAGTAGCGCTCCTCGGCGGTGTTGTCCGCGCCCTCGACGTAGATCGCGTCCGCCGGGCAGGCCCAGGCGCACAGCTCGCAGCCGATGCACTTCTCCAGCCCGTCGGGATGGCGGTTGAGCTGGTGGCGGCCGTGGAAACGCGGCGCCGTCGGCTTCTTCTCCTCCGGGTACTGCTCGGTCAGCCGCTTCTTGAACATGGCCTTGAAGGTCACGCCGAAGCCGGCCACGGGGTTCTGGAACTCAGGCACCGTCGCCCCCCTTTCCGTCGTTTCCATTTCCGTCACTGACAGTGTCCACCCGACCACTGACAATCAGCTCGCGCTCGCGGCGCGGCCGGCGTCGCGGCACCGGTGGCAGGCTCTGTCCGGGCAGCGGCGGCACGGGGAAGCCGCCGGCCATCGGGTCGAAGGCCCCGTCGCCGTCCGTCTCCTCCTTCTCGGCGCGCCGGAAGAAGTCCACGAGGAGCGAGATCAGCAGCAGCACGACGGCGCCGCCCGCGACATAGAGCACGATCTGCGAGAAGTTGTAGCCCTCGTTCTTCAGCGCCCGGACGGTGGCGACCAGCATCAGCCAGACCAGCGAGACCGGGATGAGGACCTTCCAGCCCAGCTTCATGAACTGGTCGTAGCGCACCCGGGGAAGGGTGCCGCGCAGCCAGATGAAGAAGAACAGCAGCAGCTGCACCTTGATCGTGAACCAGAGCAGCGGCCACCAGCCGTGGTTCGCGCCCGCCCAGAACGTGGAGATCGGCCAGGGGGCCTTCCAGCCGCCCAGGAAGAGCGTGATCGCGACCGCCGAGACGGTGACCATGTTGATGTACTCGGCGAGCATGAACATCGCGAACTTGATGGACGAGTACTCGGTGTTGAAGCCGCCGACGAGGTCGCCCTCGGACTCCGGCATGTCGAACGGCGCCCGGTTGGTCTCGCCCACCATCGCGACGATGTAGATGATGAAGGACACCGGCAGCAGCAGGACGTACCACCTGTTCTGCTGCGACTCCACGATGGTCGACGTCGACATCGACCCGGAGTAGAGGAACACCGCCGCGAACGACATCCCCATGGCGATCTCGTACGAGATCATCTGCGCGCACGAGCGCAGCCCGCCGAGCAGCGGATACGTCGAACCGGACGACCAGCCGGCCAGCACGATGCCGTAGATGCCGACCGAGGCCGTGGCCAGGATGTAGAGGATGCCGATCGGCAGGTCGGTGAGCTGCATCGGGGTGCGGACACCGAAGATGGAGATCTCGTTGCCGGCCGGGCCGAAGGGGATCACCGCGATCGCCATGAAGGCCGGGATGGCCGCCACGACCGGCGCGAGGACGTAGACCACCTTGTCGGCCCGCTTGACGACCAGGTCCTCCTTCAGCATCAGCTTGATGCCGTCGGCGAGGGACTGCAGCATCCCCCAGGGGCCGTGCCGGTTGGGGCCGATGCGCAGCTGCATCCAGGCGACGACCTTGCGTTCCCAGACGATCGAGAACAGCACCGTCAGCATCAGGAACGCGAAGCAGAAGACCGCCTTGATGACGACCAGCCACCACGGGTCGCGGCCGAACATCGACAGGTCTTCCTGCGCCAGCGCACCACCGGCGGCGGCGAGTTGACCGAGCTGCATCATGCGTCCACCTCCTCGGCCGGCTCCGGGGTGCCCGGGACGGCGGAGATCTTCACCAGGTCACCGGGTTGCGCCCCGGTGTCGGCGGCGACGCCACCGCCCGTCGAGTTGAGCGGCAGCCACACCACCCGGTCGGGCATCGGCGTGACGTGGAGCGGCAGACGGACCGCGCCGGCCGGTCCGGTGACCGCCAGCAGGTCGCCGTCCTTGACCCCGGTCTCCTGCGCGGTGATCTGCGACAGCCGGGCGACGGCGGCGTGCCGGGTGCCGGCCAGCGCCTCGTCGCCCTGCTGGAGCAGACCCTGGTCCAGCAGGAGCCGGTGTCCGGCGAGGACCGCCTCGCCGGGCTCGGGTCGGGGCAGCGGGCGTCCGCTCTCCCGGGGCTCGTCCGCGTGGGGGCCCTCCCAGCCGCCGAGCCGGTCCAGTTCGCGGCGCGCCGCGCGGATGTCCGGCAGCGCCAGATGGACGTCGAGGGCGTCGGCGAGCAGGTGCAGCACCCGGGCGTCCGGCAGCAGATGCCGTCGGGTCATCTGGTCCGGTTTGAGGGCGGCCTCGAACAGCCGCGCCCGGCCTTCCCAGTTGAGGAAGGTGCCGGCCTTCTCGACCACGGCCGCCACCGGGAGGACCACACCCGCCCGGTCGGTGACCTGCGAGGGCCGCAGCTCCAGGCTGACCAGGAAGCCGACCTCGTCCAGGGCGGTCAGCGCACGGGCCGGGTCCGGCAGGTCGGCGACCTCGACGCCCGCCACCAGCAGGGCGCCGAGCTCGCCGGTCGCCGCGGCCTCGATGATCTGGCCGGTGTCCCGGCCGTGCCGGTGCGGCAGCGCGGCCACGCCCCAGACGGCCGCGACCTCGTCACGGGCCCGCGGGTCGGTGGCCGGCCGGCCACCGGGCAGCAGGCCGGGCAGTGCGCCCGCCTCGACGGCGCCGCGTTCGCCCGCCCGCCGGGGGATCCACACCAGCCGGGCGCCAGTGGCCAGGGCGGCGCGGACGGCGGAGGTCAGGGCGCCGGGTACGCCCGCCAGCCGCTCGCCGACGATGATCACCGCGCCGTCGGCCCGCAGCGCCTCGGCCGCCACCTGCCCCTCGCCGTCCAGGCCGACGCCGCCCGCGAGCGCGTCCAGCCATTCGGTCTCGGTGCCGGGCGCGGCCGGCAGCAGCGTGCCGCCCGCCTTGATCAGCCCGCGGGAGGCGTGACCGGCCAGCCCGAAGGTGCGCTGGCCGCTCTTGCGGTGCGCCTTGCGCAGCCGCAGGAAGACACCGGGCGCCTCCTCCTCGGCCTCGATCCCGGCCAGCAGGACGGCCGGTGCCTGCTCCAGCGCGGTGTACGTGACTGCGGTGCCGTCCAGATCGCGGCCATGCCCGGCGACGTGGGACGCCAGGAACTCGGCCTCCTCCGCGCTGTGCACCCGCGCCCGGAAGTCGATGTCGTTGGTGTCCAGCGCGATCCGGGCGAACTTGGCGTAGGCGTAGGCGTCCTCGACGGTCAGCCGGCCGCCGGTCAGCACTCCGGTGCGGCCCTTGGCGGCGGACAGCCCGCGGGCCGCCGCCTCCAGTGCCTCGGGCCAGCTCGCCGGCTCCAGTTCACCGGTCTCCGGGTTGCGTACGAGGGGCTGCTCCAGCCGGTCGCGCTGCTGCGCGTAGCGGAAGGCGAACCGCCCCTTGTCGCAGATCCACTCCTCGTTGACCTCGGGATCGTTCGCCGCCAGCCGCCGCATGACCTTGCCGCGCCGGTGGTCCGTACGCGTCGCACAGCCGCCCGCGCAGTGTTCGCACACCGACGGCGAGGAGACCAGGTCGAAGGGGCGGGAGCGGAAGCGGTACGCGGCGGAGGTGAGCGCGCCGACCGGGCAGATCTGGATGGTGTTGCCGGAGAAGTACGACTGGAAGGGGTCGCCCTCCCCGGTGCCGACCTGCTGGAGGGCGCCGCGCTCGACCAGCTCGATCATCGGGTCGCCGGCGATCTGGTTGCTGAAGCGGGTGCAGCGCGCACACAGCACGCACCGCTCGCGGTCCAGCAGCACCTGCGTGGAGATCGGCACCGGCTTGGCGAAGGTGCGCTTCTTGCCCTCGAAGCGCGACTCCGGGTCGCCCACCTGCATCGCCTGGTTCTGCAGCGGGCACTCACCGCCCTTGTCGCAGACCGGGCAGTCCAGCGGGTGGTTGATCAGCAGCAGCTCCATCACCCCGCGCTGGGCCTTCTCGGCCACCGGCGAGGTGAGCTGCGATTTGACGACCATGCCGTCGGTGCAGGTGATGGTGCAGGAGGCCATCGGCTTGCGCTGGCCCTCGACCTCGACGATGCACTGCCGGCAGGCGCCCGCCGGGTCCAGCAGCGGGTGGTCGCAGAACCGCGGGATCTCGATGCCGAGGAGTTCGGCGGCGCGGATGACCAGCGTCCCCTTGGGGACGGAGATCTCGATGCCGTCGATCGTCAGGGTGACGAGGTCCTCCGGCGGGATCGCCGCCTCGCCGCCGCCCGAGGGAGCGCTTGTGGTGACGGTCATGCATTCACCCCCAGGTGAGCGTCGTTGTCGGCCCACAGGGTCGACTTGGCCGGGTCGAAGGGGCAGCCCTTGCCGGTGATGTGCTGCTCGTACTCCTCGCGGAAGTACTGCAGCGAGGAGAAGATCGGCGAGGCGGCGCCGTCGCCGAGGGCGCAGAAGGACTTGCCGTTGATGTTGTCGGCGATGTCGTTCAGCTTGTCGAGGTCGTCCATCCGGCCCTTGCCGGCCTCGATGTCGCGCAGCAACTGCACCAGCCAGTAGGTGCCTTCGCGGCAGGGCGTGCACTTGCCGCAGGACTCGTGTGCGTAGAACTCGGTCCAGCGGGTGACCGCCCGCACCACGCAGGTGGTCTCGTCGAAGCACTGCAGCGCCTTGGTGCCGAGCATCGAGCCGGCCGCGCCGACGCCCTCGTAGTCCAGGGGGACATCGAGGTGTTCGTCGGTGAACATCGGTGTCGAGGAGCCGCCCGGGGTCCAGAACTTCAGCCGGTGGCCGCGGCGCATTCCGCCGCTCAGGTCCAGCAGCTGGCGCAGGGTGACGCCCAACGGGGCCTCGTACTGGCCGGGGCGGGCGACATGGCCGCTGAGCGAGTAGAGCGTGAAACCGGGGGACTTCTCGCTGCCCATGGACCGGAACCAGTCCTTGCCCCGGTTCATGATCGCGGGAACCGAGGCGATGGACTCGACGTTGTTCACCACAGTGGGGCAGGCGTACAGGCCCGCCACCGCGGGGAAGGGGGGACGCAGCCGGGGCTGCCCGCGACGCCCCTCCAGCGAGTCCAGCAGCGCGGTCTCCTCACCGCAGATGTACGCGCCGGCGCCCGCGTGCACGATCACGTCCAGATCGAGTCCCGAGCCGAGGATGTTCCTGCCGAGGAAACCCGCCGCATAGGCCTCGCGCACGGCTTCGTGCAGCCGCCGCAGGACGGGCACGACCTCACCGCGCAGATAGATGAAGGCATGGTGCGAGCGGATCGCATGGCAGGCGATCACGATCCCCTCGATGAGGGAGTGCGGGTTCGCGAAGAGCAGCGGGATGTCCTTGCAGGTCCCGGGCTCCGATTCGTCGGCGTTGACGACGAGGTAGTGCGGTTTGCCGTCGCCCTGCGGGATGAACTGCCACTTCATCCCGGTCGGGAAGCCGGCGCCGCCGCGGCCGCGCAGCCCGGAGTCCTTGATGTACGCGATGACGTCGTCCGGGGGCATCGCGAGCGCCTTGCGCAGGCCCTCGTACCCCTCGTGCCGGCGGTAGGTCTCCAGCGTCCAGGGCTGGGGCTGGTCCCAGAAGGCGGACAGGACGGGCGTCAGAAGCTTCTCGGGGTTGGTCTCCCCGCCGGCCTCCGGCCGGGAGGCACCCCCGTGTGCGGCAGCCACGGTCATCACTCCCCCTCCTCTGCTGCGGGTCCCGCTGGGTGCTGGTCATCGGAGGCCGCGGTCTCCTGCGGTGCGTCATGGGAGCTGGGGTGCCCGGCGGGCGGCTCCTCGGCGGGGTGGCCGGACGGGGGTTCGCCGCCGGACCCGTCGGCGGTCCGAGCGGTGCGCGGCGCGATGACGTGGTCGGCGCCGCGGCCGGGGACGGCCTCGCCCTTGGCGAGCCGCAGCCCGATCAGCGAGGCGGGGCCCGCTCCGCCGGTGGCCTCGACGGCGCCGGGCCGCTCGTCCGGGAAACCGGCGAGCATCCGGGCGGTGTCCTTGAAGCTGCACAGCGGCGCGCCCCGGGTGGGCTGCACGCTCCGGCCGGCCCGCAGGTCGTCGACGAGCTGCCGGGCGGACTGTGGCGTCTGGTTGTCGAAGAACTCCCAGTTGACCATCACGACCGGGGCGAAGTCGCAGGCCGCGTTGCACTCGATGTGTTCGAGGGTGACGGCGCCGTCCTCGGTGGTCTCGCCGTTGCCGACGCCCAGGTGCTCCTTGAGGTCCTCGAAGATGGCGTCGCCGCCCATCACCGCGCACAGCGTGTTGGTGCAGACCCCGACCTGATACTCACCACTCGCCTTGCGGCGGTACATGGAGTAGAAGGTCGAGACCGCGGTGACCTCGGCGGTGGTGAGGTCGAGCATCTCGGCGCAGAAGCGGATGCCGGTACGGGTGACATGCCCTTCCTCGGCCTGGACGAGGTGCAGCAGCGGCAGCAGTGCCGAGCGCGCGCCCGGGTAGCGGGCGATCACCTCCTTGGCGTCCGCCTCCAGCCGGGCCCGTACGTCCACCGGGTAGTCGGGGGCGGGGAGTGCGGGCATCCCCAGCTGCACGTCATGGTTTGCCTCAGTGGCGCTCACCGGTCGACGCCTCCCATCACGGGGTCGATGGACGCGACGGCGACGATGACGTCGGCGACCTGGCCGCCTTCGCACATCGCCGCCATGGCCTGGAGATTGGTGAAGGACGGGTCGCGGAAGTGCACCCGGTAGGGACGGGTGCCGCCGTCGCTGACCGCGTGCACGCCCAGCTCGCCCTTGGGCGACTCGACGGCCGCGTACGTCTGCCCCGGCGGGACCCGGAAGCCCTCGGTCACCAGCTTGAAGTGGTGGATCAGCGCCTCCATCGAGGTGCCCATGATCTTCTTGATGTGGTCGAGGGAGTTGCCGAGGCCGTCCGGACCGAGGGCCAGCTGGGCGGGCCAGGCGATCTTCTTGTCCGCGACCATCACCGGGCCGGGCTCCAGCCGGTCCAGGCACTGCTCGACGATCCGCAGCGACTGGCGCATCTCCTCCAGCCGGATCAGGAACCGGCCGTACGAGTCGCAGGTGTCGGCGGTCGGCACCTCGAAGTCGTAGGTCTCGTAACCGCAGTACGGCTGGGTCTTGCGCAGGTCGTGCGGCAGTCCGGCGGAGCGCACGATGGGCCCGGTGGCGCCGGTGGCCATGCAGCCGGCCAGGTCGAGATAGCCGATGCCCTCCATCCGGCCCTTGAAGACCGGGTTGCCGGTGGCGAGCTTGTCGTACTCGCCGATGTTCTTGCGCATCGTCTTCACGAACTCGCGCACCCGGTCGACCGCGCCCGGGGGCAGGTCCTGGGCGAGGCCGCCGGGCCGGATGTAGGCGTGGTTCATCCGCAGGCCGGTGATCAGCTCGTAGAGATCGAGGATGAGCTCACGGTCGCGGAAGCCGTAGATCATGATCGTGGTGGCGCCCAGCTCCATCCCGCCGGTGGCGATCGCCACCAGGTGGGAGGACATCCGGTTGAGCTCCATCAGCAGCACGCGGAGGACCGAGGCCCGGTCGGGGATCTGGTCGGTGATCCCCAGCAGCTTCTCCACGGCCAGGCAGTAGGCCGTCTCGTTGAAGAAGGGGGTGAGGTAATCCATGCGCGTGACGAAGGTGGTGCCCTGCGTCCAGGTCCGGAATTCGAGGTTCTTCTCGATGCCGGTGTGCAGATAGCCGATGCCGCAGCGGGCCTCGGTGACGGTCTCGCCGTCGATCTCCAGGATCAGCCGGAGCACGCCGTGGGTGGAGGGGTGCTGCGGCCCCATGTTGACGATGATCCGCTCGTCGTCGGACTTCACGGCGGCGGCCGCGATCTCGTCCCAGTCGCCGCCGGAGACGTTGTAGACGGTGCCCTCGGTGGTCTCCCTGGCCAGGGACTCCGTGGTGTCGAAGTCGCTGGAGGTGCGGTGGCCGTTCGGGGAGTGGGAGTGCGGTGCAGTAGTCATCAGCTGTACGACCTCCGCTGGTCGGGAGCCGGAATCTTGGCGCCCTTGTACTCGACGGGAATGCCCCCGAGGGGGTAGTCCTTGCGCTGCGGGAAGCCCTGCCAGTCGTCGGGCATCATGATCCGGGTCAGCGCCGGATGGCCGTCGAAAACGATTCCGAAGAAGTCGTAGGTCTCGCGCTCGTGCCAGTCGTTGGTCGGATAGACCTCCACCAGCGAGGGCACGTGCGGGTCGGCGTCCGGGGCCGAGACCTCCAGCCGGATCAGCCGGTTGTGGGTGATCGAGCGCAGGTGGTAGACGGCGTGCAGCTCGCGGCCGGTGTCGCCGGGGAAGTGCACTCCGCTCACGCCCGTACACAGCTCGAAGCGCAGCGCCGGGTCGTCGCGCAGGATCCTGGCGACCGTCGGCAGGTGGCTGCGCTCGACGTGGAAGGTCAACTCGGCGCGGTCCACGACGGTCTTCTCGATGACGTTCTCGGGGACCAGGCCCTGTTCGTCGAGGGCGCCCTCCAGCTCGTCGGCGATCTCGTCGAACTCGCCGTAGCCGTCCTCCCCGCGGGGCCCGCCGTACGGCCGGGTGCTCGCGCCGGGCAGCCGGACGGTCCGGACCAGGCCGCCGTAGCCGCTGGTGTCGCCGCCGTTGTTGGCGCCGAACATCCCGCGGCGGGTGGCGATCGCCTCGCCGGTGTCGTCGCGCTGCGCGGGAACGGCGTCGTCCGTGCCGTTCGGCTCGCCGGGGTTCTTCTGCTCGCTCATCGCAGCAGCCCCTTCATCTCGATCAGCGGGAGTGCCTTGAGCGCCGCCTCCTCCGCCTCGCGGGCGGCCTGCTGCTGATTGACCCCGAGCTTGGTGTTCTGGATCTTCTGATGCAGCTTGAGGATGGCGTCCATCAGCATCTCGGGACGCGGCGGGCAGCCCGGCAGATAGATGTCGACGGGAACGATGTGGTCGACGCCCTGCACGATCGCGTAGTTGTTGAACATTCCGCCCGACGATGCGCAAACCCCCATGGAGATCACCCACTTCGGGTTCGGCATCTGGTCATAGACCTGCCGCAGCACGGGCGCCATCTTCTGGCTCACCCGGCCGGCCACGATCATCAGATCCGCCTGCCGCGGGGAGCCGCGGAAGACCTCCATGCCGAAGCGGGCCAGGTCGTAGCGCCCGGCGCCGGTCGTCATCATCTCGATGGCGCAGCAGGCCAGCCCGAAGGTCGCGGGGAAGACCGATGATTTGCGCACCCAGCCCGCGGCCTGTTCGACGGTGGTCAGCAGAAAGCCGCTGGGCAGCTTCTCTTCCAGTCCCATGTGTGCCCCCTAGTCCCATTCCAGGCCGCCGCGACGCCAGACATAGGCGTAGGCGACGAAGACGGTGAGCGCGAAGAGGAGCATCTCGACGAGCCCGAACAGCCCCAGGGCGTCGAAGGTGACGGCCCAGGGGTAGAGGAAGACGATCTCGATGTCGAAGACGATGAAGAGCATCGCCGTCAGGTAGTACTTGATCGGGAAGCGACCGCCACCGGACGGATGTGGCGTCGGCTCGATTCCGCACTCGTACGCCTCGAGCTTGGCCCGGTTGTAGCGCCTGGGCCCGACGAGGGTGGCCATCACGACGGAGAAGATCGCAAAGCCTGCCCCGAGGGCTCCCAGTACGAGGATGGGCGCGTAAGCGTTCACCGTCCTCGCTCCCTTCAGTCGACGATGACTGGATGGCGGTCCGCTCGGGCCCTCCGGCCGCCCCATGGAGATCGTGCACATGTGAGGCAGTTCACAAGCCCGAACCGCCAGCATCTTATGCCCGCTGGTCTGTGATCTGCGACACGGGAGTGACGAACGCCTTTGTGATCTCCACCACCCGGCGAAGGATCATGAAGTCGGATGGGCGGTGATCTTCATACACGAAGCGCGCGAGTGATCACGAGAGGTGACATTCGCAGGGGTTACCGCTGGTCAGGGCAGGGTTGTCACTATCAAGTGAATGCCGCTGTAAGCAAATTGGTGCCGGACGCGGTCAACTGCTATATGCGGGCGGCCCGTAGGCGTGATCCGCTCGTGACCCAGCCGTGATCATCGGTACGTGCATCGATTCACGAGCACCCCGGCCGACGCCAGGTCACGGGAACATAACGGACACTCAAGAGTGACCTATCCCACGCTATTTCCAGCACTAAGTCCTTGACGCACGGGAAGCCTTGGCGTGGCGGA
Source organism: Streptomyces lydicus (assembly GCF_004125265.1). Lineage (GTDB taxonomy): Bacteria > Actinomycetota > Actinomycetes > Streptomycetales > Streptomycetaceae > Streptomyces > Streptomyces lydicus_C. Next base: position 5,062,165 of record NZ_RDTE01000003.1, on the reverse strand, counting down.
TGGGGAAGTGATAGGCGCCCGCCGCCCCCGCATCGAGCAGCAAATGCCATGCGTAGGAACATGATCGCGAAATTCGGACATCCCGTCGGCGCCTCGCCGGGCGACCAAAAGTCCGTTTTATTCGCCGCGTACACGTCAAGTGTGGCGCACTGCACCTTTCTTGGCAGCAACCTGCGGCTCCTGATAGCCGTTATTGCCATGTCCCCGAACGCACTCATACCCAGCCACCGGAAGCCCCGCCGTCCTTCCGCGTCCTCGCGGGCGCTGCGCGCGGGCGTGACCGGTGGCTTCCTCACCCTTGCGGTGACCGGCGCCACCGTGCCGGCCAACGCCGCGGAAAAGCCCGTCTCCGAAACCCAGGAGATGCCGACGATCACGACGGCGCTGGCCACCAGCGCCGCGAAGAGCGCCGACACCGCCGAGCAGGTCGCGTTCAACTACGAGCGCCAGGCTCTCCAGGACAGCGCCTTCTCCAAGGCCGCCAAGGCCGCCGAGAAGGACAAGGCCGAGGCCGTGAAGAAGGCCAAGGCGGAGGCGAAGAAGAAGGCCGAGGAAGCCCGTAAGGCCAAGGAGGCCGCGCAGGCCCGTGCCTCGCGCTCCTCCGAGCGTTCGACCCTGTCCGCCCCGTCGTCCAGCGCCACCGGCAGCACGGCCACGCTCGTCTCGTTCCTGAAGGCGCAGCTCGGCAAGGCCTACGTGATGGGCTCCAGCGGTCCCTCGTCGTACGACTGCTCCGGTCTGACCCAGGCCGCGTTCAACCAGATCGGTATCGACCTGCCGCGGGTCTCCCAGGACCAGTCCACCGCCGGCAAGCAGGTCGGCCTGGACAACCTCCAGGTCGGCGACATCCTGTACTGGGGCAGCGCGGGCAGCGCCTACCACGTCGGCGTCTACGTCGGCGGCGGCAAGTTCATCGGCGCCCAGAACTCCAGCACCGGCATCGTCGAGCGCCCCCTCGACTACGACATGCCGACCGGCGCGGTGCGCGTCCTCTAGGGCCACCGCCCCCTCAGTGCCCCATGAGGGCCGTCCCTCTCGCCGCTCGGGAGGGACGGCCCTTTGGTGCGTGCGTCTCCGCGCCGTCCGCGCAGCACCGACGAGGGCTCCGGCACCGGGGCTCCCGCCCGGCGCCGGAGCCCCGTGATGTCTGACGCCCCGGGGCGAAGCCCGGGCGTCAGGCCTTCGGCGCGACCTTGCTCAGGCCGTTGATGATGCGGTCCATCGCATCGCCGCCCGTGGGGTCGGTGAGGTTGGCGAGCATCTTGAGGGTGAAGCGCATCAGCAGCGGGTGGGTCAGACCGCGCTGGGTGGCGATCTTCATGACCTTGGGGTTGCCGATGAGCTTCACAAAGGCGCGGCCCAGCGAGTAGTAGCCGCCGTAGGTGTCCTTGAGGATCTTCGGGTAACGCTGCAGGGCCAGTTCGCGCTGCGCGTACGTGGCACGGGCGTGCGCCTGCACGATGACCTCGGCGGCGATCGCACCGGACTCCATGGCGTAGGCGATGCCCTCGCCGTTGAACGGGTTGACCAGCCCGCCGGCGTCACCGACCAGCAGCAGGCCCTTGGTGTAGTGCGGCTGGCGGTTGAAGGCCATGGGGAGCGCGGCGCCGCGGATCGGGCCGGTCATGTTCTCCGGGGTGTAACCCCAGTCGGCCGGCATCGAGGCGCACCACGCCTTGAGGATCTCGCGCCAGTCCAGCTCCTTGAAGGCGGAGCTGGAGTTGAGGATGCCGAGGCCGACGTTGCTGGTCCCGTCGCCCATGCCGAAGATCCAGCCGTAGCCGGGCAGCAGCCGGTCCTCGGCGCCGCGGCGGTCCCACAGCTCCAGCCAGGACTCCAGGTAGTCGTCGTCGTGCCGGGGCGAGGTGAAGTACGTCCGCACGGCCACGCCCATGGGGCGGTCCTCGCGCCGGTGCAGCCCCATGGCCAGCGAGAGCCGGGTGGAGTTGCCGTCGGCGGCGACCACCAGCGGGGCGTGGAAGGTGACCGGGGTCTTCTCCTCGCCCAGTTTGGCGTGCACACCGGTGATGTGGCCGGTCAGCTCGTGGACGATCGGTGCGCCCACATTGCAGCGCTCGTACAGCCGCGCGCCGGCCTTCTGCGCCTGCCGGGCCAGCTGCTCGTCGAAGTCGTCGCGCTTACGGACCAGCCCGTAGTCGGGGTACGAGGCCAGCTCCGGCCAGTCGAGCTGGAGGCGGGAGCCGCCGCCGATGATCCGCAGGCCCTTGTTACGCAGCCAGCCCGCCTCTTCGGAGATGTCGATCCCCATCGCGACCAGCTGCTTGGTGGCGCGCGGGGTCAGCCCGTCGCCGCAGACCTTCTCGCGCGGGAACGCGGTCTTCTCCAGCAGGAGCACGTCCAGACCGGACTTGGCGAGGTGGTAGGCGGTCGCCGAGCCGGCGGGCCCGGCACCGACGACGATCACATCCGCGCTGTGCTCCGAGCGGGCGCTGGTCACGGAATCGGTCACGGACGCGGATTCGGTCACGGTGCTGTCTCCCGGAAGTCGGTAAGGGGAATTCTGGGTGCCGACCGGCACCGCGCTCGTGCAGTCTATGGGGGCCGTGGTGATCAGAACCTGAAGGGTTGTGCCGTGAAGCCTGAGAACACCCCGCCCGCGAACCGGCCGGTTCCCGCCGTCGAACTGCGCGTGCCCACCGAGGAGGACGCACTGAACTGGCACCGGGTCTTCAATGACCCGGACGTCATGGAGTTCCACGGCGGCGCACCTGCCGAACTCTCCGTCTACGAGGAGCTCACCGCGCGCCAGCGCAGGCACCACGCGGAGCGCGGATTCTGCCTGTACACGCTGGTGGACCCGGCGGACGGCGCGGTCCTCGGCTTCACCGGCGCCCAGCCGTGGCCGTGGGACTGGGGCCCGGCGGGCGAGATCGAGATCGGCTGGCGGCTGGGGCGCGCCTCCTGGGGCAAGGGCTATGCCACGGCCGCGGCGCAAGCGGCGCTGGAGGCCGTCCGCGCGGCCGGCGTTCCCCGTGTGGTCTCCGTGATCGATGCGCGTAACGAGCGGTCGATCGCGGTGACCCGGCGGCTGGGGATGCGGCAGGCGGAAACGGTGATCACGCCCGAGGGGAAGCGGACGGCGTACTGCCACCGGCTGGAGGTGTGAGCGGTCGGCGGAGCTGACGACGGGGGCGGGCGACGGGGCCGGCGGGCACCGGTCGGCTCCGGCCGTCAGGTCGGCCGTGAGCTTCCCGCCATCAGCTCCCGGCCTTCAGCTCCTGACCATCAGCCGTCGCCGTAAGCCGTCGCCGTCAGCTCCCGGCCGGCTTGCGCCCCCGGTGCAGCGCCACGATGCCGCCGGTCAGATTGCGCCAGGCCACCTCGGTCCAGCCCACGCCCTGCAGCCGGGCGGCGAGTTCGGGCTGGTTCGGCCAGGTGCGGATGGACTCGGCGAGATAGACATAGGCGTCCGGGTTGCTGCTGACCGCGCGGGCGACCGGCGGCAGCGCGCGCATCAGGTACTCGGTGTAGACGGTCCGGAACGGCGCCCAGGTCGGCTCGCTGAACTCGCAGATCACGACCCGGCCGCCGGGCTTGGTGACCCGGTACAGCTCGGCCAGCGCGGCGTCGGTGTCCTGGATGTTGCGCAGCCCGAAGGAGATGGTGACGGCGTCGAACACCCCGTCCGCGAACGGCAGCCGGGTGCCGTCACCGGCCGTGAACGGCAGCCACGGATGCCGCTTCTTGCCCTCCCCCAGCATGCCGACGGAGAAGTCGCACGGCACGACGTACGCGCCGGTGCGCGCGAACGGCAGCGAGGAGGTGCCCGTACCGGCCGCGAGGTCGAGCACCCGCTCGGCGGGCCGGGCGGCCACCGCACGGTCCACCTCCTTGCGCCACAGCCGCGCCTGCCCCAGGGAGAGCACGTCGTTGGTGAGGTCGTACCGTGCCGCCACGTCGTCGAACATCGCGGCGACTTCGTGCGGCTGCTTGTCCAGGGATGCTCGGGTCACCCGGCCATTGTCCACCGTGCCGGGGCCCGCGCCCGCACCGGGCACGACCTGAGCGGCGGGTACCGGTGTCAGCGGCGGCGGAAGACGAGGCGGCCGTGCAGCGCGGTGGCCAGGCAGCTGCCGTCCTCGGCGAAGACGGCGAAGTCTGCGGCGCCTCCGACCGCCAGGGAGCGGGGGACGCGCCCCTCCAGCTCCTGCAGGCCGGACCGCTCCACGGCGGTACGGACCGCGGGGCGGCGGAACGGCCCGGTCAGCGCCGTGGTCCCGGTCGCCATCAGCCGTTGCAGTCCGCGCCGGGCGCTGCCGCCCCAGCGGGCCTCGGTCATGCCGAGGGCGGCAAGCGCCTCACCGGTGACCGGCTCGCTGCCGAGGGCGTCCGCCTCGCGCGGGTCGGGGTGGTACGCCGCCTCCAGCAGGGCGGCGCCCTCCGGTTCGTAACGGCCGGGCGTCAGCACGCCGTCCCACTCCCGCACCCGGGCCCGTGCGCCGTACTCCGCGAACAGCGCGTCGTACGGCCCGATGGCGGCGAACCGGTCGCCTTCTACGACGACCGCGTACCCGGCGTCAGCACCGGCCGGACCGCCGTGCTCCGGGAGGGCGCCTTCCCGGCCACCGTGCTGCGGGCCGCCGCCCTCCGGACCGTCGTGCTCCGGACCGTCGGCAACCAGGCGGACCGCCCGCACCCGGTGAATCGTCAGCACGGCCGCTCAGCTCGCTTCCGACGCCGCTCGCAGGCCGCTCAGTTGGCCTCGACGAGCTTCAGCTCCGGATGCGCCGTGCCGCCCTCGATCGCCGTCGACGACAGATGCGAGACGACCTTGTCGTCGACCGGGTCGTTCGCCGGGTCGTCGTGCACGAGCAGGTGCTCGTAGGTCGTCGCGCGCTGCGCCGGGACCCGGCCCGCCTTGCGGATCAGGTCGATGATCTCCATGCGGTTGGAGCGGTGCTTGGCGCCGGCGGAGGAGACGACGTTCTCCTCCAGCATGATCGAGCCCAGGTCGTCCGCGCCGTAGTGCAGCGACAGCTGGCCGATCTCCTTGCCGGTGGTCAGCCACGAGCCCTGGATGTGCGCGACGTTGTCGAGGAAGATCCGGCCGATGGCGATCATGCGCAGGTACTCGAAGAGGGTGGCCTGCGTCTGGCCCTTCAGGTGGTTGTTCTCCGGCTGGTAGGTGTACGGGATGAAGGCGCGGAAGCCGCCCGTACGGTCCTGGACGTCCCGGATCATCCGCAGGTGCTCGATCCGCTCGGCGTTGGTCTCACCGGTGCCCATGAGCATGGTGGAGGTGGACTCGACACCCAGCTTGTGGGCCGCCTCCATGATCTCCAGCCAGCGCTCGCCGGACTCCTTCAGGGGCGCGATGGCCTTACGGGGGCGGGCCGGCAGCAGCTCGGCGCCGGCGCCCGCGAAGGAGTCCAGGCCGGCGGCGTGGATACGCGAGATCGCCTCCTCGACCGACACCTTGGAGATCCGGGCCATGTGCTCGATCTCGGAGGCACCGAGGGAGTGGATGACCAGCTGCGGGAACGCCTTCTTGATGGCGGAGAAGTGCTCTTCGTAGTACTCGACGCCGTAGTCGGGGTGGTGGCCGCCCTGGAACATGATCTGGGTGCCGCCCAGTTCGACGGTCTCCGCGCAGCGGCGCAGGATGTCGTCGAGATCGCGGGTCCAGCCCTTGGCGGTGTCCTTGGGCGCGGCGTAGAAGGCGCAGAACCGGCAGGCCGTCACGCACACATTGGTGTAGTTGATGTTGCGCTCGATGATGTACGTCGCGATGTGCTCGGTGCCGGCGTAGCGGCGGCGGCGCACGGCGTCGGCGGCCTGGCCCAGCGCGTGCAGCGGAGCGGAGCGGTACAGGTCGAGCGCTTCCTGTGGTGTGATGCGGCCGCCCTGCGCGGCGCGGTCGAGTACGGACTGGAGGTCGGCGTTCTCGGTCACCGGGGCGTCCCTTTCGCAGGCGGGCATCACGAACTGAACCAGCGTACGTCAGGGGTACGACAGCCTCGCCGCCGGTCAGCCGGGCGGCCGGCCGGGGTACCGGCGGCGCCCGGCGCCCCGCCTACGGCGTGTCCAGCAGCGACACCCGCACATCGGCCGGGAACCCGGTTGTCGGCCCGACCCGCCGGGCGAATTCCGTGACACCGCCCAGCTGCTCACGTCCGAAGCGGAAGTCGAGCGTGGTGAAGTACCGCTCCAGGACCGGCTCGTCGAAGGTCTCCCAGCGCGCCGCCTGCTCGGCGACCTTGGCGACCTCCTCCAGCGACAGATCGCGCGAGGCCAGGAACGCCTCGTGCACCTTGCGCACCACCTCCGGCTCGCGCTCCAGGTACTCGCGCCGGGTCGCCCAGACGGCGAAGACGAACGGCAGGCCCGTCCAGTCCTTCCACATCTGGCCGAGGTCGTGCACCTGCAGTCCCAGCCGCGGCCCGTCGTGCAGATTGGCGCGCAGCGCGGCGTCACCGATCAGCACCGCCGCGTCCGCCTCCTGCATCATCAGGCCGAGGTCCGGGGGGCAGGTGTAGTAGTCCGGCCGCACGCCGATCTTCTCGGCCAGCAGCAGCTGGGCCAGCCGTACGGACGTACGCGAGGTCGAGCCGAGGGCGACCCGGGCACCGTCGAGCTGGTCCAGCGGCTTCTGCGAGACGATCACGCACGACATCACCGGGCCGTCGCAGCCCACCGCGAGGTCGGGGAAGGCGACGAGGTCGTCGGCGGCGCGCAGGAATTCCACGAGGGTGACCGGCGCGATGTCGAGCTCCCCGCGGACCAGCTGCTCGCTGAGCTTCTCCGGCGTGTCCTTGGTGAGGTCGAGATCGAGCAGGGTGCCCGTACGGGCGAGGCCCCAGTAAAGGGGCAGGCAGTTGAGGAACTGGATGTGGCCCACTCGCGGCCGGCTGCGACGGTGGCCGGCGTCGGCTCCCGCGGGTGCGTCTCCGAAGGTTGAATTGTCCACATGCGGAGGCTAGACCTGTGTCCCCGGGGACAGAGCGGCGGGGCGGTGCTTGGACGTTAGTGCCATCGGTTAAACGTGATCTTTGGCTCTTCCGCCTCAGGAGCAGCACATGCTACGCTCAGCGCAAGTTGCAGTTTGGTTTCCCTTGCAGTACAGAGCCTGCGGAGCATGTGACCCCGCAGGCTCTTGTAGTTTCAGACTTCTTTGCAGGTTCTGGAGCAGGGCAACCCTTTGGCCCAAGGAGGGCTTATGGCTACCGGAACCGTCAAGTGGTTCAACGCTGAAAAGGGCTTCGGCTTCATCGCCCAGGACGGCGGCGGCCCGGATGTCTTCGTCCACTACTCGGCGATCAACGCCTCTGGCTTCCGCTCCCTGGAGGAGAACCAGCAGGTGAACTTCGACGTCACGCAGGGCCCGAAGGGTCCGCAGGCGGAGAACGTCACGCCGGTCTAAGTTGCCCGGCCCGGAATTCCTTCCAGGTCGCCCCTAAGCAGTACCCAAGGAGCCCCGCTCCGCCACTTCGGTGGCGAGCGGGGCTCCTGCCTTTTGTTTTCCGCAGCGGTAAATGTCAACTGCATGAATTTTCACCGACGAGTACCTGACACACCCGAATGGCGGGCGCAATACGGAATTCCTGCGGCATTGCACACCCCGGCCCGCGCGCCCTCTCGGCAACGGACCGGGAGTACCGCCGAGGCAACGGAAAACCGGCCCGCCCGACTGTTCCCTCTGCCGAGCGGCTGCTGCCGAACGGCGGATACGGCCCATCTGCCGCTCAGCCACCGACCGGGCCGGCGCCCGGCTACTGATCAGGCAGCCACCCCAGCTGCACCAGGGGCGTGCCCCGCTTGCGGGAGACGAAGTGGGCGCGGCCGGGCGGCAGGGGGTGGGGGCGGGTGGTGCCGAGGATGTCCCCCTCCTGTGGATCGCCGGAGAGGATCAGGCCCTGGGCGCCGAGTTCCTTGATGCGTTGGAGGAAGGGCTCGAAGAGGGCGCGCGAGACCCCGGCGGTGGTGCGGGCGATGAGGAAGTGGATACCGGCGTCGCGGGCGAAGGGGAGGTGGTCGGTGAGGACGGCCAGCGGGTTGCCTGCGGACGAGGTGACCAGGTCGTAGTCGTCGATGATCACGAAGAACCGGGGACCGGTCCACCAGCTGCGGTCACGGAGCTGCTGGGGGGTGACCTCGGGACCCGGCCGGCGGCGTTCCATGAGGCCGGCAAGGGCCTCCATATGGCCGGTGAGTGCCGCATCGGTGGCGGCGTATTCGAGGAGATGGCCGGGCGGGACCGCACCGAGCAGGGTGCGGCGGTAGTCACCGACGACGATCTTCGCCTCATCGGAGGTGTACCGCTCGGAGATCTTGTGGGCGAGGTGGCGCAGCGCCGCGGTCTTGCCGGATTCGCTTTCGCCGAAGACCAGCAGGAAGGGATCGGTCTCGAAGTCGACATGGACCGGTTCGAGGCGGGTCTCGTCGATGCCGACGGGGATGCCGCGGTCCGGGTGGGCGGATCCGCTGGGGAGCTGTCCGGCGGGGACCTTGCGGGGAAGGAGGCGGACCGCGGGCGCCTGCGGGCCCTGCCAGGCCTGGGTGACCGCCCGGACGAAGGCGGCGGTGGCGTCGGCGAGGTCGGTGCCGGCGCCTGCCGCTTCGGTGCGCGGGAGGGCCGCCATGAAGTGGAGCTTGGCGGGGGTCTGGCCGCGGCCGGGGACGCCGGGAGGGACGTTGGCGGCGGCCTTGCGGTCGAACTCGGAGTCGAAGGGGTCCGCGAGGCGCAGTTCGAGGCGCCCGAGCAGCTGGTCCTTGAGGGCGGCGCGCACCTCCATGTGCCGCGAGGCGGTGAGGACGACGTGGATGCCGAAGCCGAGGCCACGGGCGGCGAGGTCGGTGACGACCGGTTCGAGCCCTTCGTACTCGTCCTTGAAGGGGCCCCAGCCGTCGACGAGGAGGAAGACGTCGCCCCAGGGCTGGTCGGGGAACCCGCCCTCCGCGCGCCGGCGGCGGTAGGTGGCGATGGTGTCGATGCCGTGGTCGCGGAAGAACTCTTCCCGCTGGGCCAGGATGCCCGCCACCTCCGCGACGGTGCGGCGGATGCGCTCGGGGTCGAGCCGGGAGGCGACGGAGCCGACATGCGGGAGATCCGCCATCGAGCTGAGCGCGCCGCCGCCGAAGTCGAGTCCGTAGAACTGGACCTCACGGGCGGTGTGGGTGAGCGCGAACGCGCCGATGAGGGTGCGCAGCAGGGTGGACTTGCCGGACTGCGGGCCGCCGACGACCAGCAGATGACCCGTGGCTCCCGAGAAGTCGTGCAGGAGGACTTCCCGGCGCTGCTCGAAGGGCTTGTCGACCAGGCCCAGGGGGACGGTCAGCCCGCCGGTGGCGCGCGCGGACCCGGCGTGCAGGCCGCGTTCGGGCGTGGTCACCAGAGCGGAGGACAGCAGCTGGTCGAGGGCGGGGGCCTTGTCCAGCGGCGGGAGCCAGACCTGGTGGGCGGCGGGGCCCTGGCCTTCCAGACGGCCGACGATCACGTCCAGGACGGTGTCGGCGAGCCCGTCGCCCGGTGCGGGCCCGGTGCCCGTGCCGGGGGCGGTGTCCGGCTCCGGGGCGGCCTCGGCGAGCGGGACGGGCGGGGCCTGGAAGAGGGCGGCGGTCCGCTGGACGGGGTACGGGCCCTCGTCCGTGGCGGCGGCGCCGGGGAGCGCGGGACCGGAGACGTATGCGGCCTTGAAGCGCGTCATCTCGTCCGTGCCGGACTTGAGATAGCCCGATCCGGGGACGGAGGGGAGGTGATAGGCGTCGGGGACGCCGAGGGCGACCCGGGATTCGGCCCCGGAGAAGGTGCGCAGGCCGATGCGGTACGAGAGGTAGGTGTCCAGGCCGCGCAGCCGGCCCTCCTCCAGGCGCTGGGAGGCCAGGAGCAGATGGACGCCCAGGGAACGGCCGATGCGGCCGATCTGGATGAACATCTCGATGAAGTCGGGCTTGGCGGTGAGCAGTTCGCTGAACTCGTCGATCACGATGACGAGCGAGGGGAGCGGGTCCAGCGCCTGTCCGGCGGCGCGGGCCTTCTCGTAGTCGTGAATGTTGGCGAAGTTGCCCTTCTGGCGCAGGAGTTCCTGGCGGCGCTGGAGTTCACCGCGGAGGGAGTCGCCCATCCGGTCGACCAGGGAGAGGTCGTCGGCGAGGTTGGTGATGACCGCGGCGACATGCGGAAGGGCCGACATCCCGGCGAAGGTGGCGCCGCCCTTGAAGTCCGCCAGCACGAAGTTCAGGGTCTCCGAGGAGTGGGTGACGGCCAGGCCCAGGACGAGGGTGCGCAGGAGTTCGGACTTTCCCGAGCCGGTGGCGCCGACGCACAGGCCGTGCGGGCCCATGCCGTTCTGCGCGGCCTCCTTGAGGTCGAGCATGACCGGCCGTCCGGCCTCGTCGATGCCGAGCGGCACGCGGAGGCGTTCGGCCTGGGAGCGGGGGCGCCAGGTCCGGGCGGTGTCCACCGAGGCGGGGTCGCCGAGGTCGAGCAGATCGGTGAAGTCGAGGTTGGCGAGCAGCGGCTCGTCGTCGTCGGTGCCCTCGATCCGTAACGGGGCGAGCCGGCGGGCGAGGGTGTCGGCGCGTTCCGGGGAGAGCGTGTCGGGAGTGCCGTCGTAGACGGAGACGGCGGATTCCAGCCGGAGGCGGGCCGGATGGACCTGGACGGACAGGCCGCCGCGCGGTTCGTCGAGCTCCCCCGCGACGACCTCGACCACGGTGACGCCCTGCAGCCCCTCGGGAGCGGCGAAGGCGGAGTCCGGTGGGACCATCCCGCCGTCCAGGACGACCACGAGGTGCGGCCGGTCCAGCAGTGGCGGTGCGTCCCGGTTGAAGCGGGGGCGGTCGGCCAGCTGGTCGCCCAGGAGGATTTCGAGTTCGGCGAGATCGTCGCCGAAGAGGCGCTTGGTGCCGGCCCCGTCCACGGCGTGCGGAAGCTGGGCGTGCGGCAGCCACTTGGTCCAGTCCCACCGGGCCAGGGCACCGGGGGACGCGACCACGGCGACCATGAGGTCCTGCGGCGAGTGCAGCGTGACGAGCTGGCCGATCAGGGCCCGTGCGGCGCCCTGGGCGGACTCCGCCTCGCCGGAGACGGTGAGGTGGTAGAAGGCGCGCATCGAGAGCGCGACCGGCATCTGCCGCAGCGAGCCATGGACGGTGAGGAAGCGCTGCATGACCCCCGCGGTGAGCGGTTCGAGCTCGTCGACGGGCGCGGTGTCGGGAGCGACGAGCGGGGTGGCGAGCTGCTGGGTGCCCAGGCCGATACGGGCCTGGCCGAAGTCGGCGTCGCCGATCCGCCGTTCCCAGACCCGGCGGCCTTCGGCGACCACAGCCCACAGCTGGTCGGGAGCGGGATGGAGGTAGTGCTGGGCGTTGCGCTGCGACGCCGCCGTACGGCGGATCCGGCGCCGGGTCTGCGCCAGATATTTCAGGTAGTCACGGCGACTTTGCGCCATCTCTCCCTGGGTGCCCCGGCGGTGGCGGACGACCTGTGCGATCACCATGCCGAGCGTCGAGGCGAGCATCAGCGCACCCATGATGCGCATGAAGCCGGGCATGCCCGGCATGAAGAAGAACACCACCGACGAGCCCATGCCGATCATCGGCAGGAGCTGCATCAGCACGCCCTCCTGCTGGCCACGCGGGAGTTCCGGCGGCGAGGCGAGGCGTAACTCGTCCGTGGGGACCACGGGCGGCAGCGCCCGCGGCGGACGCTTGACGACAATCTGGCTCACCGCGCACCCATCCCTCGGCGCGGAAGGGAGATCTCCGTACCGCTCACCCCCCTGGCGACGGCGCCTTCCGCGTCGGACGATCCTACTGCCGACTACTGTGGCCGACGGGGAAGGATCATGTGTCACGGCCGGACGGGCGCAGGCCCGGGTGGCGGACGGGGGGAAGAAGTGCGAACGAGCATGGGGACCGGTTTTCGCAGGGTGACCGTGGTCGCGCCCGACAGCCGTATCGATGTGGCACTGCCCGAGAACATCGCCGTCTCCGACGTCTATCCGGAAGTACTGCGGCTGACCCGTCAGACCCAGCCCGCGGACGCGCCGACCGGCTACTACCTCTTCCGGAGCGACGGCAGCGCGCTGGACAGCTCCCGCTCGCTCGCCGACCAGCGGGTCGTCGACGGCGAGATGCTGCATCTGCGGCCCTTCGCCCAGTCCCTGCCGCCGGCCGTCTACGACGAGGTGTCCGACGCCGTGGCCTCCGCGGTCGCCCGGGACCGGCGCCTGTGGAGCGAGGGCATGCTGCGCGGCGCCGGCCTGGTGGGGGTGGGCGTGCTGCTCACCCTCATGGGCTTCGTGCTGTGGTGCGCCGATCCCTTACGTCATGACATGCACAGCCTGCCCGGCGTGATCGCCGCCGTCGCCGGACTGCTGGTGGCCGCGTTCGCCGGTGTCCGCGCCCGTGTCTACGGGGACCAGCCGTCGGCCGTGGCGCTGGGGCTCGGCGCGTTACCGGCCGTGTGGTGCGCGGGCTCGGGGATCGTCGGCCCCGATGCCGGCCAGGGGGCCGGACAGCTGCAGTTCCTGCTGGGCTGCATCGCCGCGCTCGTCGTGTCCGTCGCATTGGTCGCGCTCTCGCCGCAGGGCGATGCCCCCTTCATCGGGGCCACGTTCGTCACGGCCGCCGGCACCCTCGCGTCCTTCCTCGCCCTCGTCACCGAGACGCCGGCCGCCCGGGCCGCGGCCGTCTGCCTCCCGGTGGCCATCGGGCTGATGGCCTTTCTTCCCACCCTCGCCACGCGTCTGGCCAGGCTCCCCATCGGCTACGCCACCCCGCGCAGCCTGGCCGAGCGGGAGGCCGAAGCGGGCCCGGGCGAGGCGCTGTCCGCCGAAGACCTCGTGGACGTGGACGGCATCGCCGCCCAGGCGCGCCGCGGCCACGAACTGCTGCTGGGGCTGCTGGGCGGCTGCTGTGCGGTGGTCATCGCGGCCGCGGCCGTCCTCGGTCTGTCGGAATCGGCATGGGGACGTCTGCTCACCCTCGCCGCAGGCCTGGCCACGCTGCTGCGCGCCCGGCTCTTCCGCTACACCGCGCAGGTGGCCTGCGTGATCATCGCGGGGTTGGGGGCGCTGGCCCTGCTCGTCCTGGGGCTGGCCCTCGCGCCGCCGGCCGGCGCGCTCACCGACTTCGCCTCGGGCGACCGTGCCCAGCTCGACCTCCGCACCCTCTGGCTGGCACTCGCCCTGGCGGGCGGGGTGGCGCTGCTGGCGCTGGTCGCGCTGACCGTGCCGAAGCGGGGGCTCACGCCCTTCTGGGGGCGCGCTCTCGATCTCACCGACGGGCTGCTCCTGCTGTCCCTGATGCCGCTGTGCCTGGCGGTCCTGGACCTGTACGGCCGGGCACGCAGCATGACCAGCGGGTGACACGGAACGTCGGCAAGGACGGTCGTGGCCGCGCGCACACGGCCGGCACTCGGGTAACGGTCTCAGGGGGAACTCAGCACCATGGCATCACGGCGGGACGAGCTCAACGGCTACACCTTCGCCAAGAAACGGCTCGTGGCGGCCTTCCTGCAGCCCTCCCCCGACCGTACCGACGAGGGGGCCCCGAATCCGCTGCGCGCCGTGCTTCCCGGCCTGGTCGTCGCCGCGCTCGTGCTCGCGGGCTTCGGTGCCTGGGGCATGTTCCGGCCGCAGGCCCCCAAGGGCTGGAACACGCCGGGCGAACACGTCCTCCTGGGCAGCCAGTCGGCCACCCTCTACGTCGTGCTCACCACGGACGGCAAGCCGCAGCTGCACCCCGTCCTCAACATGGCCTCCGCCCGGCTGCTGCTGAAGACCGAACAGGCCGACGTCCTCAAGGTCGATGAGCACGAACTCGACAGCGGGAAGATCCCGCACGGCCCGACCCTGGGCATCCCGTACGCCCCGGACCGCATCCCCGAGGCCCCGGAAGCGCAGAAGAGCAAGCGCTGGGCGGTGTGCGAGCAGCCGGGCAGCAACGGCAGGGCCGTGCAGAAGGCCACGTTCCTCTTCGCCGCCCGCGACGAGCACAAGGTGGAGGGGCCGGGCCGGCTGCGCGGCGGCCAGGTGCTCTACGTCCAGGAGACCGGCGCGCAGGGCGCCCGCTATCTGATCGACCCCCGGGGCACCAAGTACCGCATCGACGGCGGCGGCTCCGGCAAGGAATCCGAGCTGCTGCTGCGGGCGCTGGTGGGGAGCCGGCAGCCCCAGCAGGTCACCAAGGACTGGCTGGCCACCTTCCACGACGGCACACCGGTCGGCTTCCCCGGCCTTCCGCGGTCCGTCGGCCGGCGGGCCGGCATCAAGGGCCTGGACGCCCACGCGGACCAGGTCGGCATGGTGCTCCGCGCCACGACGGGCTCCGGAGCGCAGCAGTACGTCGTGCTGCCCGGCGAGGTCCGGCCGGTGTCGGACTTCGTCGCACGGCTGCTGCTCTTCTCCCCGCAGACCGGCCGGCTCCAGCAGCACAACGAGCCCACGGAGGTGGACGCACAGTCCTTCACCCCGAGCAGCGGGAACCTCTTCGCGGAGAAGAAGTGGCCGCAGCAGGCCGCCGTGCAGGCCAATACCGCCGCGGCACCGGGCGGGCGGGACACGGTCTGCAGCGTGCTGCGGTCGGTGTCCCCGGCCGGCGTCACCCGGCTCGGCACCTGGGCCGGGACGGACTACCCCCAGCCGCTCCCGGGCGGCGGGACCAGCGCCTATGTGACGCCCGGAACCGGCCTGCTCTACCAGCAGATCCAGGCGGGGCACGAGCCCTCGGGACTGACCTTCCTGGTCACGGACACCGGCCTGCGGTACGGCGTACAGACGAACAACGACAGCAGTGCGAAGCCCTCCGGCATCGGTGCGGACGCCGAGGACACCGGGCAGAGCCGGGCCGCGCAGCAGCAGGCGACCCACCGGGCGCAGCTGCTGCTGGGCTACAAGGACATCGAGCCCGTGCGCGTCCCGGTGAACTGGTCGCAGTTCCTGCCGATGGGCCCCCGGCTCGACACCAACGCCGCACGGCAGCCCCAGGGCTCGTAGGGAAACGGAGTCACCACGGTGCGGAGGAAGACAACCGCGGCCTGGGGCACGGGCGCGCTGCTCGTGGCGCTGGCCGCCGCCCCTGCGACGGCGGCAGGAACGGAGGACACCACTCCGGTACCGGAAGGCAACGGCGCCTGCACCTTCCCCATGAAGCAGCAGATCAAGGAGCGGCCGTGGGCCCTGCAGCGGATCGTCTTCGACCGCCTGTGGCAGCACACCAAGGGCCGTGACGCACACGGCCGGCCGGTCCGGGTCGCGGTGATCGACACGGGCGTCGACCGCACCAACCCGCAGCTCACCGACGCCGTCGAGGCCACGTCCGGCCGGGACTTCCTCGGCAAGGGCGACGGCGCGGACCCCCGGGCGCCCAAGGACGGCACCTACGACCCGGTCGGCCACGGCACCAAGGTCGCGGGCATCATCGCGGCCCGCCCGCGCCCCGGCACCGGCTTCGTCGGCCTGGCCCCCGAGGCCACCGTCATCCCCCTCCGCCAGAACGACGAGAAGGGCACCGGCAACGTCGGCACGCTGACCGCGGCCATCGAAGCGGCCGTGGCCGCGGGGGCCGACATCATCAATATCTCCCAGGACACGACACAGCCCGTCCCGGCGGACTCCCGCCTCGCCCAGGCGGTCCGCGAGGCACGGCGGAAGAACATCGTCGTGGTGGCCTCGGCCGGCAACGACGGCGTCGACGGCCGCCTCAAGAAGACCTACCCGGCCTCGTACCCGGGCGTCCTGGCCGTCGCCTCCTCCGACCGCAACAACGAGCGCGCCGCCTTCTCCCAGAGCGGCGACTTCATCGGCGTCGCCGCTCCCGGGGTGGACATGGTCTCCACCGTCCCCAAGGGCGGCCAGTGCGTCGACAACGGCACCAGCTTCTCGGCTCCCTATGTCGCCGGCATCGCGGCCCTCCTGCGGGCCGAGCACCGCGACTGGAAGGAGTCCCAGATCGTCGCCCAGATCGAGCAGACCGCCGAGCGCTCCGTCAACGGCCGCGACAGCTTCGTGGGCTGGGGCGTCGTCGACCCGGTACGCGCCCTGACCGAGGACGACCACCCCCTCGACCACCCGAGCGCGGACGACGGCCCGCCCCGCGCCGCGCTCCCGGACCCGGTCACCCCGGTGGACGGTGAGACTCCGCAGGACCGGAGGGAGCGATATGCGACATACGGAGTGGGGGCAGGGGGCGTTGCGGTCGCGGTCATCGTGGGAGTGGCGGTCGTCCGACGGGACCTCCGCAGCCGCACGGCGGGTTCCGCGGCACCCGCCGCGCCCGCCGCGGGACAAGTCAATGAGTAGCCGTACTCAGGTTTCCCCGGAATTAGGCCATCTGACCGGGAAAGCCGGCTGCCGCTGCCTTCCCGCCGGGCTCCCGGTGAAGGCGCGCGCCATTGGCGAATTCTGAACGGTACCCGCCGAACACCACCGTTCACTGTCAGAGGCGGTGACTACAGTGACTCCTGAAGTTTCTGACTTACGGGGGAGTCACTATGGGGTCCGACGAGAACACACGCATGCAGGTGAACGGGGCGGGCGCCGGCACCGGAGGCGGGTCGTTCGACGTCGATCCCCAGGAGCTGAAGAAGCTGAAACAGCGCGTGGACGACCTGCTGGACCAGCTCAAGGGATCAAATGCGGATCACCGTGCGCTCAGCCATCGCAAGATTGCCCCGTCGTCCTTCGGCCAGGGATTCGTCGAAGCGCAGGGCCTCGCGGACACCTACGAAAAAGTGTTGTCCCAACTCGAAACTTTCTCCAAAGTGTTCGGCGACCAGATCGAGGCACTGAGCCTCGGAACCGAGTTCATCGGCCGGGACTACGAGGCGGTGGATGCCGACGTCCGGAACCGCCTGGCCGCGATCCAACGTCGTACCCAGGGCCTCTACAAGGCACCACAGCCCCCGCACCAGCCCGCCGGCACCACCGGCACCGCCGGTCGGGAACTGGGCGACGGCCGGTCCGCGGGCTCCGACGGCATCTGAGGCAAGGGGGAACGGACATGGCAGGCAACACCGCCGACTTAGGCATTCAGGGCTGCACCAACTTCGAGAACGCATCCCACCAGGCCCTCTACGACATGGTGGCCGACGGCGACCACCTGCTGATCGTCGCCATGGGAGCCGACCTGGTCGACGCCGGCAAAGAGATCGCCAGAATCACCGATGACCTCGAGGCATACGCCCAACAGACCCATGCCCACTGGAAAGGCGAGGGCGCCCAGGCTTTCGACGACTGGACCAAAGCCACCGCCACGGAAAGCCGCAAACTGGGCCACTACGCCAAGAACACCGGCGAAGCAATGACCGATGCCGCAACCGCCCTGGGCCAGGCCAAACTGATGCCCCGCCCTCCCGAACTGCGGAATTTCGTAGAGACCAACAACGCAAAACCCAACGGCGTCACCGCCCTCACCAAAGACCCCGCCAGGGAAGAAGCTCTGGCCGAAATGAACCGGCTGGCGTCTTACTACCGCACAGCCCAGGCAAAAATCGCCCAACAGGAGGCGCCCAACTTCCGGCCGGCTTCTGGGTTTGTGCCGGATCCGAAGCCCACGGACGGACGCTTTGGTGACGACTTTTACGTCTTGGATCAGCAGACCGGCAGCAGGGCTGTCAACGGAGGAGGCGGAGCAGGCTCCGCTAGTTCACGTCACGACAGCGGTAGTACGCACACCCCCTCGCCCCAACCGACTTCGAGTGGTGAGCAACAGGGCCAGCAGGTCGGAACCTCGGTCGACTCCGCTCCGCCCGTCACTGTTCCCGAATCACGACGGCACCACGGCGAAGCGGTTCCGCCAACGCCCGGCAGCCCCGGGGACTCTCCTGGCCCTGCCGCGCCCGGCCCTGCGCCGATTCCTGGTGGAGTAAAGGCTCCCACTGGGCACGGAAGCGCGTCAGGACAACCGAAGCGGGTTTCTGGTCAGTCCGGTACACCGCGGAGACAGCATGGAAGTGCCACGGAAGACGGCATCATCGGCGGAACGGCCCGACCTGGTAATACCGAAGCTGGACGCCACCCACGACTGCCAGGAGGGACCGTCATGGGGACAGAACCCGGAACCGTCCCGCCCCGGCCGATCGGCCCCAAGAGGGGTGCTCCCACTGAGAACGGAGC
Organism: Streptomyces lydicus; assembly: GCF_004125265.1. GTDB lineage: Bacteria > Actinomycetota > Actinomycetes > Streptomycetales > Streptomycetaceae > Streptomyces > Streptomyces lydicus_C. The sequence continues at coordinate 5,044,085 of NZ_RDTE01000003.1, read as the reverse complement.
AACCGGAATGGGGCCCGGAAGCTTCGGTGAGCATCCGGTCGCTCCGTACGGAGAGGTCGCGGACAAACCCCGCGGATCAACCACAGGCGCGGGCCGCAGTTCGATGTCGCAGGGCGTGACCAGTGGAGGCTACCCAGGAAGCGCCAGCTCCGGCATAAGGGGGAAAACGCACGGCGTGCCGGGCCGTCGCCTGGCCTATGAGCCCGGAGGAACCGTGGGCACGGGGCCCGGTCGACCAGTGGGTGGTGAACTAGGCCCTGGGATGCGCGACTCCGTAAAAGGTGCTGATAATCCAGCAGGAGCCGGGCATGGGCTCCCGTCCGCCACAGGTCATGGCTCAGCGTCTGCGAGGGGCACGGGTGCTGCGCAAACACAGGCCGCGCGTGGCCGGTCGGGGGACTTTACGTCTGGTGGATCGGGCTTGACGCGGAGCACTCCTTCCAGCGGCGTGATCCGCCCGTCAGGGCCCCTGGCAAACAACAACAGGAAGAGCTCCGCCGCCCATCGGCCGGATTACCTCCGAGAAGACGACGAAACCTGGGCGCCGCAGCATCCACCCGTTTTTCCTCCAGTGATCGAATAAACCTGGCCTTGTCGTGCAACAGACAGGAGGGCACCGCACCGTGACTCGTATGGAATATCGAGTGCGGTGGAAGAACCAGCTGCGATCGGCTGCGTTCATCTGCCTCTTAGCAACGTGCCTCGGAGTGCTCCCACCGACGGCTGCTGCAGCAGACATGCGATCTCGCCAGTGGTACCTGGATGCCATGCAGGCTGAACGCATCTGGAGGACCAGCACGGGTGAAGGCGTCACTGTTGCAGTGATCGACAGCGGTGTGGACAGCTCGGTACCTGAGCTGCGCGGCCAACTGCTACCGGGCAAAGACTTCTCCGGCGAGGGGCGCGGACCGAACTACGACAGTGAGGGCCACGGCACGAGCATGGCGATGATCATCGCCGGCAGGCGAAGCGGAAGCGGTGCTTGGGGGCTGGCACCTGGATCAAAAATCCTCCCCGTCAGGAGCATCAACGGGAACTGGACTTCCCGCATGGCCAAGGCCATCCGTTATTCGGCGGATCACGGTGCGAAGGTCATCAACATCTCCCAGGGCGGACAGGCCGGTGAAGAGGCCGGGGCTGTATTGCAGTCAGCGGTTTTCTACGCCAACAAGAAGGGGAGTCTGATCTTCGCCGCCCCAGGAAATGACGGCGACAGGGGAAACTCCCCTTCCTACCCCGCCATCACCCCCGGTGTCGTCGGCGTCGGGGCCGTGGACAAAAAACTGAACGCTACGAAGTTCTCGACCCACGGGGCACAGGTGGCGCTGGCGGCGCCAGGTGCCAGCATTCCGACCCGTTGCACTGAAAAACTGGTGAACTGCATCGCCCAGGGCACCAGCCAAGCCACCGCCATCGCCTCAGCCTCCGCCGCCCTGATCTGGTCCGCCCACCCCACCTGGACGAACAACCAGGTCCTGCGGGTCATGATGGAGACCGCCGGCAAACCGGAGGACGGCAAGGTCCCCAGCAAATACCTCGGCTACGGCATCGTCCGCCCCCGAAAGGTGCTCCTGGACAAGGAGGGCGACCCCGGCCCCGCCGACATCAACCCGCTGCTTGCCGCCCGCGGAACCACCACTCCGCCCAAAACCCCGCAGTCAAGGTCAGACAACTCAGCAGCCGACGCCCCCCAGAAGCCCGCCGGCACCCCGGACAACTCACTGCCCTGGCCCCTCGCCGCCGGACTGACCGCAGCAGTCGCGGCCCTGGCAGCCGGCGGACTGATCATCGTCCGACGCCGGCGGACGCAATGACGGACCTCATCGCGGACGCAACGGGCGGCGAACACCACAGAGAAACCAGAACCACACAGCAACCAGACCTCCGGCTGCCCACGCCACGAGCAGCCGGCGCAGAAACCCGCATCTTTCAAGATGCGGCCAACAATCCGAGCTGAACACCAAGACCTCTCACTCAGCTCTTCGGTAACCCACTCATGGGGGAAGGTGGATCATGGCAGGCAATACCGCACTTACCTATGCGGAGATCGAAAAGCTCAAGAACGAGATCCAGAGCGGCAGTCAGGCGATGTCGTCCCAGCTGCGGACGCTGGTCAACGCCATCTCCGCAGTCGAGTCGGCATGGACCGGCCAGGGCGCCAGCGCCTTCAAGCAGGCCCAGAACGCCCTCAACGAGGACCACGCCGCCCTGCGCCGCATGCTCGACGGCATCAACGACGCGATCGCCCAGACCGGCACCACCAGCCAGTCCAACGACTCCGAGGTGCTTTCCAGCTTCCGCGGCATCGACGTCAACGGCGCCGCCCCCGGCGGCCAGCTCAACACCGGCTCCGCCAGCGGCATCAGCAACTACTGAACACCCGCGCCTGCACCTGTGCCTACACCTCAGGAGCAGGCTTCCGGTAAAGCGACATCCACCGATCAGCCACCACCAGTGGGGGAGAAATGGCCGGCGACGAGAACCTCAGGGTGACCTACGGCGCGGTAGAGCAGACCGCCGCCGACATCGAGCGTTCCGCCAAGGAACTGCAAGCCGAACTCGACAGGATCTGGGGCGCGGTCAAGCGCGTCTCCAACTCCTGGGAAGGCGAGGCCCACCAGGCATTCCAGGCCGCAGAACGCCAGTGGAACGCCCGGGCCAGCCACATCCAGAGCACCCTGCACGAGGTCGCAACCAAGATCCGTTCGGGCAGCGCGGACTACCGGGCAACGGACCGCCGGGCTGCCGGGTTCTTCCAGTAGCGATCAGCAGCTCAGGTGACTCGGGGTGGGCGTACAGCGCATGTACGCCCACCCCAACTGCAATTCGAGAGCAAAACCCGGAAGCATGGCCTCAGATGGATTTGGCCGCGCGCGGCTCCAATGAAGCGCTCGGGTACCGATGAGGTGCCGCCGCTGCACGTCCGCCCGGTGGTTGGCCCGTTTGCGGCGAGTGGGCTGCCGATCACAGGCCGGGCGATCAGTACCCGTCCACAACCTTGCCCTTCGGCACCTGGAAGCACGCCGAAGTCAGGTCCACAGAAATGAGCGCTTTGAGCGAACCGGGGTTGGCTCGCTTGGTCCGGTCAAGGAGCCGGATGCTGATGGAGAACTTCTTTTTCGTGGAGTCAGCCACGAGCTCAAGACTCTTGCTGGGACTTGCGTCAGGGCCGTAACTGACAATCTTCCACCCCTTCCCCGGGAGGCTCTTCCTGAGGCGCTCCATGGCCTTCTTCATCTCCTCGACCGGAACGCCACTAACAGACCAGGGATGATGGATCGTATAGAACTTACCCGCACCCTTGTCTCCGCAGGGCGAAACTCCCGGACCAGGTTTACTTATCTCGCCTTTCAGGTCGATCACATCGAGAACGGAACTTGAGATCTCCCGCGCCCCTCCCCTCGCTTCAGAGATGCTGCGAACATCCGGCACAGGTCCAGGGTCACTCCCGGAATCTTTCACGCTTGAACATCCTGCCAATATTACCCAGGCTCCCACGGGCAGCACGGAGAAAAAACACTTGGCACGCTTCAACCGAAGCGAGATGGCGTTAACGGGCACGCTTCACCTCTTCGTACTACCCAAGGACAACAGCTGCCTGATTCTGAAAGCTCTGCGTAGTCCGAACACAGCGAGGTGCCCGCCGGCCCCTGATTCGTGTGACGCCTTGAGGCCATCAACGAATCTGCTGAATGCGGGCGCGCCATCATCATGCTCGACGACCGGGTCACCGCTCCGTGACAGTTTTCCCGGCGGGGACCTCAAAGCAAGTGGACACCAGGCTTACAGCGATCCGGGATTCTCGACTCTTTTTCCTCTCATCGAGGAGATGGACAGCCACCGAGAACTTCTTCTCCGTTGAATCTGCCATGAGCTCCAGAGTCTTGGCAGGGCTGGAATCCGGGCCATACTTGACAATATTCCAGCCCTTTTCGGGCATCTCCTTCTTCAGCCGTTCCATTGCCTGTTCCAAGTCCTTGAAAGGGACGCCATGAACTGCCCAGGCATGACGGACCATGTAGTAACGCTCAGGGTCTCCCTCTTCGCACAAAGCAGCATGAGGGCCTGGCTTAGTAATCTTGGCGTTCTTCAGTCCCATCATGGCGTAAATCTCACTGGAGAGGCTCCTGCCGTCTTCTTCAGCGAGGGGGACATCTCGCACAGGAGCCTCATCCCGATCGTCGTGCATGCCGGAACATCCCGTCATCGTGATGGCCAAGAGCGCGGTGACTACCGCAAAAAGCCGCGGAAAGGAGCGGAGGCGGTGACGCGATCCCGCCGTACGCAGGCTAGTCATATTTGACCCTGTCATAGTTCCCCGTGGCAACAGCTGCCTGATTCCACAGGCTGGCCGAGCCGCGCTTCCAATATCCGCCGTGGTCCGGTGAATCCGTGGACATGCGGTGAGCTCCGAACGCCTCGTCCGACGGCACGACTTCCTGGGGGCCGTAAGAGTATGGGAGGCCATGCCAGTACTGCGCTCCCCACTTCCAGCCGCCCAGGCCGGCGATCTTCCCTCCCAGGGGAACCGGGTCCTTGTCGGGTGATGCGGCCTCCGACCAAACATGTTCCTTGCCGATTCCGAGGTCTTCTGCTTCGGGAACCAGCATTCCGGGGCTGCCGGCGACCAGGATGTCGTCCGTGGCCATTCGGCCTCCGAGCGAGGCATCACCGATGACAGTTGAACCATAGCTGTGACCGATCAGCGTGGTATGGCTGGCACCCGAACCTCCTTGTGCCGTGTGCAACCCCTCCATGAAGCGGTTCAAATGAGGGGCCGCACCATTTGCCCAGTCCACTGATGATGCTTCGGGTACCGCGTCGCCCTTGTCACCAGGAAAGGCGCTACGAGGGGCGTCGTACCCGATCCAGGTAATCGTGGACAAGTCGCCCCCACCCGCGAACTGCTGACTGTCGTACCAAAGATCAGTCATCCGGGCAATATCGCCTTCTGCGCCTGCCAGCCTTGCCCCGGTACCCGGTACGTAGACCGCGGTGTGCTTGGCGGCGTCAGGGTTTCCCGTAGCGATGATCGCTCGCCCTTTCCCGTCGGCATCGAAACCGAGGAGGTAGGCAGGCGGAAGACCCTCGAACCCGGTCTGCTCGAAGCGTTTCTGAATAGCCTCCATGCCACCGAGCTGGGCCTTGAGGAAGTCACGCTTCTTGTGCCAATCCTCCCATTTCTTGCTGACGTACGGACCGGAGCTCCCGTCCCCGGGGTCATACTCCGGCGGCTCAGGCCCTAGGCGGTCCAGCTCCAGCCGCATGCGTGCCTGGCTCTCGTCCAAGACGGTTCGGTTCGCGTCATCTCGGACGGTGGCGGGCAGGCCGTCCAAAGCCCCGATCTCAGATGGAAACAGAGAGGAGTACTCATCCTGTTCTTCTGATGAAAGCCCCTGCCACCACCTGGCATTCTCCGCGGGAAACTTGCCCTTGGGGATGTCGTCGCGCTGCAGATACTTTCCTGAGGACCTCCGGAGGGCGCTCGTGTCGCGCTGCGCATCGGCCCAGTCCGAGTCGGTGACTTCGATGTCGTTGTCCGCCTTGAGCCGGTCGAGAGTCCGGGAGTAGTGGTCATCGGCCTTGGTGGCATCCGTGAGGGCAGCCCCGATTCGGTCGGCGTATGCCTGCGCCTTGGCCTGTTGCGGATCGAATGCGAGAACCCCCCTCGGGCCACCCGCCCAAGCGGTCTGCTCGGGATTGAAAGGCATCTTTACGCTCTGAGACACCCAGTGGACCGTGCCATCCGGCTTGACTGTGAACTTTTCCGCCTCAGCATCGGCTATTGCGTCATTCAACTTTCGTTGTGCCGCGCGTAATTCCGAAGCCAGGCCGCTCAATGCGGTACGGATCAGGCCGGTCTCCACCTGGGTGTAGTGGAAGTTGCGGCTCAGCCGCCGCAGCCGGTCCAGCGCAGCGGTAGGGGCCTTGCCTGCCAGATCGCGCTGCAGCCGACCGACGATCTCGTTGTCCACCCGATGCTTGGCATCGCCGGCGGCGCTGCTGACCTTGTGCCACCCGTCCGCAGCCTCCTCTAACTCCGAAGGCTTGATCTTCCGCAGCTGCGCAATGCTCACCATCAGGATTCCCCCCGGCCGTGCGAGCCGGCGCCCGGCCTCTTCACCGGCACGGTCTTCTGTTCATGGAAGGCTTCGCCGATCGCTGCGTCGGTCTTGTAGAAGGCGTCACCGGTTTTCTGCAGCTTGTCCTTCAACTCGTCGCACTCACGGCTCACCAGATCAAGCCGCCGCTGCCATGACTGATAGGCGCTGAGATGCGAAGCAGCACTCCGCAGGCCCTCGGCTTCACTGCCGCCGCTCCCCCCGACATCGTGCCTGCTCTCCAACGCACGCAGAGCGCTCTTCAGGTTTTCCCGGACGGACCCTACGGCATGCGCACCTCCGCTCCAGGCCTGGCGGGACGAACGAAGATCCCCTGTATCGCCGTCCGAGTTCCAGCCTTCTCCGCCTGCGCCGGCCAGGCTCGTACGGGCAGAACTCTCCCGTTTGAGTTCAGCCCACTCCGCTTCGAACGTCACTCCGCCCCCTGACAAGCCATGTGTGCGTCGGCCTCACGCGCGGGTGTGAAGTTAACAGGGGAAGTGAGGACAGTGCGTGAGTATCTGTACTCAAATACCCGCCATCGGTAAGGGCAGCGCCTCGGCAACAACGCCACCTTTCGGCCTTCCACGTCGTCGACATGAGAGCGCTTCTCGCAGCAGGGACCCCAGCCACGAGAGCGGATGACGCCATCCGCAACGTCACAGCAGGCGAACGCAAGGCCGTGGCAGCGCTGTTCATCCTCAGGGTGGCAGCCATCCGGCTCGACCTCATGGCTCATAAGTAGCCGTACTCAGGTCCCGCAGGGTCCATCGCCGTAGGATTTCCAGCCATACAGCCAGCGAGGATGACGGGGGACGCTGTGTCTTGGGACGAAGAATGGGCCGCGCTCAAGCGGGAGGCCGGCGAAGGGCGCGGATTACGGCTCGCGAGCGCCGACGGGGACGCTGGGCGAGGCGGTTCGGATGGCGGATCCGGCGACTTGAAGTCCAAGCGATCCGTGTGGACCACGGCGGGGCGCGAGGTCCAGTCGTTACGCGGCGACATCAAAAAGGCCCTGGCGAAGCTGGAAGAAGGGCAGCAGGGACTGGGCACCGGCGGCAGTGGCGTGCAGAGCGCTGCGGCACAGCAGGATGTCCACCGCTCCTGGAAGCGGTACCTGGAGGCCCTGAGCGGCCGGTGCGGCGCGATCCAGGCTCGGATGGAGAAGGCGGGCGGCGAGCTGTACGGGAAGGACGCAGCCGTCAAGGGCTCGTTCAGCAAGCTCTCCCAGCAGTACGAGGACACCCCCGCTGTCGGTGGCCGGCAGCAGGGGAAGTGACCTGAGCCATGGACTTCTCGACGCTCAAGAACCTCAAGACGTCCGAGTTCGAGGACGCCGCGGACGGATACCGTGCCGTCAGCCATACGGCGAGCTCCGCCAAAGACGCGCTTGAGCAGCGCATCAACGCCAAGTTACGGGAATCGCTCTCCGGCGCGGCCGCGGAGGCCGCTCTCACACAACTCCGCGCACTGGCCCAGGACTTCCACTACACCCAGGTGGAGTGCGGTGTCATCAGCACCGCCCTCAGCGCCCTTGCCGCCGACCTGCAGACCGCCAAAAAGAAGCTCGATGCGGCGGTCGCGGATGCGGAGGGCGAGAAATTCACCGTGGAGAAGGACGGGTCGGTCACCTACCCGGCAGCAGGCGACGAGTACCGGGGCAAGACCCCGCCGGGCGGCACGGCGAACGGTGTCACGGACGAGACCGCCAAGGCGCTCAACCGGCAGGCGGCCAACTTCGATCCCAATCCCCACTTCGCGCGGGCACAGGCCTACGCCGACCGCATCACCGCAGCCCTCGAAGAGGCCACGACCGCCGACGAGAAGTGGGCTCCCAAATTACGGAGCCTCAAGGCTGACGACGATCTGACGGTCTCCGCCGCGGACTGGGTCGACGCCAAGAAGGACACGGGCGGTGTGAACGACGGCGCCGAGCGCTACCTGGACAGCATCAAGGAACCGCCCCAGCACGGCGCCCCGGAGGACAACGCGGAGTGGTGGAAGCACCTGTCCGCGGATGAACGGGACGCCTACATTTCCCTGCATCCCGCGAGCATCGGAGCGATGAACGGCCTGCCCGCCGATGCTCGCGACGAGGCCAACCGTACGGTCCTCGCGGAGACTCGTGGCCAGTACGAGATGAGGCTGGCTGCGATCAACAAATCGGAGCCACCCGAGTTCGAGAGCGTCGGAGCCCGCGGCGATATGAAATACAGCCAGAAATGGCTGGACTGGCATCACGAGAAGGAGCGCCTGGAGGGGAAGCTGAAGGGAATACAGTCCATTCAGGACCGCTTCGACCGGACGGGGCATCGAGGTCTCCCGGAGGCATATCTCCTGGGCTTCGACCCGGACGGTGAGGGCAACGGACGAGTGATTCTCGCCAACGGAAATCCCGACACAGCCCACCACACCTCCATATACGTCCCTGGCACCAAGTCGGACATCTCAATAATCGGCGAGGACGACGGCGACACACCTTCTGACCTCAAGCGCAGCGAAAACCTCTGGAAGCAGAGCAGTCGCCTAGCACCGGGACAGAAGGTATCCACGATTACCTGGCTCGACTACGATGCCCCGGACAGCATTTTCACGGAGGCCCCACAGGACAAGTTCGCGGAAAAGGGTGCGCCACGACTGCTCGAATACCTCGAAGGCAACAGATCGGCCCATCAGTACGCGACGGGAAGCCACGGCCACACCACTGTCATGGGACACAGCTACGGCAGCACGCTGATCGGCGATACGGCCAAGACCGCGAGCTGGAACGGGACGTCGTTGCCTGCCGACGATGTCATGGTCGCCGGCAGCCCCGGCATGCAGGCGGCCCACGCCGCAGACCTCGGCATCGACCCCAAGCATATGTGGGCGATGGGTGGTGATTGGAGTGACTGGATCGTCCGCGAGGGCGGTAAGAATGTGGGTCTCGGTGGCGACCGGACCATTCCCACGGATGTTAAATTCGGCGGAAATATTATGAAGAGCGACGCAGGAGGTCACGGCGAATTCTGGAATGAGGGCTCACTGAGCCTCCGAAACCAGGCCGCCGTCACCACCGAAAATTACGATCTGGTCGAGCATGAATAAACGAATTTCGATGGCGGCACACGTCATCTTCGCATGCGCTTTACTGACGGGATGTTCGAAAATGGACGACGGCAACCTGAAGGCGCGTGAAATTGAGAAGGTAATGGACGGAACTGAGAAGACCTCCCGTGAGATTCGGGACCTCATCGGCCTGAAGGCCAAGGTCACCGATCCGGGCTCCTACGACACGCCGTGCTCGGGGCATCCCGGGGGGAACGTGCACAGGGCCGTTCATCCCTGGAGCGTGTATGACGCCCCCGTCGACGACATGCGAATGGCCATGGACCGACTCAGGGGCGACCTCCCCAAGCATAGCTGGAAGATCGTCAAAGACGGTCACGACGGTAGCCCGTCCAAGGCTCCGCAGATCGTCGCGAATCACGAAGGGGGTGAGTTCTCCGTCGACATCAGGTTGCACGACGAGCGGAAATACGGAAACAGACCCCCCCTGATCGAAGTCACGGTCGAGTCCGCGTGCTTCAGGGCCAAGAAGCCTGATTAGCCTCTGGACAGCGCCATCGAGGTAGCGGGACTGGATGTGCAGCGGGGCTCGTCATGAGCTCCCTCCCGCCCGCGCTCTCATGACGAAGTGATCACGGAAAGTGCTCACATGACAACATGGAGCGGCCTATCTTGGGCAAGATGAGCGAGGACATGCCCCCACAGAAGCCCTGTCCCGACTGTGGCGGCCAAGGCACCGTGGAGTGGGAGACGCCGATGGGCGATGCGGTCACCACGCAGTGTTCCGGGTGCGGTGGCACCGGAACCGTCCTGGCGTAGAGGAGGCGGAGGCAGGCGTGGCGGCCTTCGAGAGGAACGGCAAGCCGGTCGGCCTGGACGCGCAGTACGTCGGGCGGCTTCCGTGCGCGACCTGCGGAATACGGTCGATGAAACTGCCCGGTCAGCAGGGCGGGTTGTGCATCCCCTGCTATGCGGATGAGTGCGCGACCGCGGGGCGTCGTGCGGCGATGGCCGGCGCGTGGGTGGCGGCCAGCTTTGTGGGCGACCCGTGCCTGGCGTGCGGGTCGCGGTCCGTGGACGCCAACGGGTGGGCGTTCTGGTGCAACTCGTGTGAGATGCAGACGGCTGTAGCCCTGCCCCCGACGTGAAGGTGAAACCCGTGCGGGTGAGGTCAGGGCTCGTGGCCGGGGCGTACCTTCAGGCGCCGAGCGTGTCGGCTTTCACGGCCGTGACGAAGCGGCTCCAGGTGCCGGCGCGGACGATGAGGACCGGACCTTCCGGCGCCTTGGAGTCCCGGACGGGGACGAGGCCGCGGAAGTCGTCGGCGACCTCCAGGCATTCGCCGCCGTCGCCATTGCTATAGCTGCTCTTCCGCCAACATGCGGCACTCAAGTCAAGGGTTCTGCTGGCCATTTCGGTAGTCCTCAGCCGCTTCTTCGATGATGGCGAGGGACGCCTCCGGTGGCAGTGCGGCGGCCCTGAGCCGATCGTATGCCTTCCGGTACTGGTGCACGAGGGCCGGATCGTCGATGGTCTGGCCGTGGTAGGGCCCCTCCGTGTACATCAGCGGCGGCTCGTCATCGAACTCCATGAACATGAGCGACAGTTCCATGAAGGGGCGAGTCGGGGCATTACACGGCAGGACCTGTGGAAAGACGCGGCGGCGCCGCACCAAGGCGGCGATCTGGTCGAGCTGTTCGGCCATCTCCGAAGGCGGCAGAAGCGGATCCGGGCCTCGCACCAGAGACTCGTGCAGGATGACCCAGTACTCCAGCTTCTTCGGAGCGTCGAAGAGCTTGGCTCGCTGCAACCGAGCCCGGACCTTCGCGTCGACCTCCTCGGGTAGATCGAGGGGGTGCGTGGAGTGAATGACCGCCCGCGCGTAAGCCCCGGTCTGCAGCAGACCGGGGATGAGCGCATTGCTCCACCGTTCAATGACCCGAGCCCGCGTCTCCGCCTCCGCAATCGGAGCGAAATACTCGGCGTGCGCCCCCTGCCTCGCCTTCCGTACGTCCTCACATCGCCGCTCGAAGAACCCATCGGTCTCCAGCACCCGGTCCACATGCCGGGCCAGTTCCAGCGGCATCCGTCGCTTGGCGCGCTCGATCTCGCTCAGGTAGCTCGGCCCGAAGAAGCTGCCGTGGGCAGTCTCCTGAAGAGTGAAGCCCGCCGCTTCCCGCTTCCAGCGCAGCTCGGCACCGTAAAAGGCGGGGACGCTCGCCGATCCGTCAACGTCTTTGCGTGCGGGCATGGTTCACCGTTCCACGGTTCGCGCAGTGGGTTCTGAACCCCTTCCACGCTACGCCCCGCGACGTCACTCTGTGAGTACATCGTCACCATGCGCACAGGAAGGCGTACGGACATGCCCAGCCATATCCAGCATCACCACCACGACGACGTGCACGAGTGCACCGAGCTGCTGCGTAGCGCGCTCAAGGACAACGGGATCACGCTGCCGTCCCTGGGGATCGACCTGCCGGGGTTCGCCGGCAGTTACGCGGTGCCGCTCGTTGCGCTCGGTAACTGCAATACGACGACCGCCCGCAAGCTGGCCGAGGCGCTTCGCAAGGCGGCGACGCGGTGACACCGCCGTCCGCGCCGCTCACGCTGGAGCTGATCGCCCTGCCCAAGGAAGTGCCCCTGCTCCGGCGCACCGTGCACGACTACCTGGGCGGCCCGTGTGCCGATGTCCAGCTCTGTGTCAGCGAAATAGTGGGGAACGTGATCCGGCATGTCGGGGAGGGCACCCCGGTCGTCGTCCGCATCAGCCGCCGGGCAGGCGGCCGCACCCGGGTGGAGGTCACCGATTCCGACGCGCGGGCGCTGCCCGTACTGCTGCGGGCGCGCGGCGACGACGAATACGGGCGGGGCCTGGCGCTGCTGGATGCCGTCTCGCTGCGGTGGGGCGTACGGCGAGAAGAGGGCCGCAAGACCGTCTGGTGCGATCTCGGCGGGGCATAGCGCCGCGGGCGCATGCCTCAGACCCCGCGCCACCTCCCCCACAGAGGTGACACGGGGTTCCAGTTTGACGCGCCGAGGGCTCGGGCTCCAGAGCAGGGGTCACCTGCTTTCGTAAAGGCCCGCTATGTCTTTGGCGAAATCACGGGTGACGGCGGCGCGGCGGAGCTTCAGGGATGGGGTGAGATGCCCGGTTTCTTCGGTGAAATCCACCGGGAGGACGGCGAACCGGCGAATGGATTCGGCCCGGGAGACCAGTTCGTTGGCGTCGTCGACGGCGCGCTGGAGGTCGGCGAGCAGGGTCTCGTCGTGGACCAGGCGCTCCAGCGGCAGATTCTGCTTCTTGTGCATCTGGCACCAGTGGGCGAGGCCGTCCGGCTCCAGAGTGACCAGGGCGGTGATGTAGGGACGGTTGTCGCCGATGACCAGGCACTGGCCGACCAGGGGGTGCGAGCGGAGACGGTCCTCCAGAGGGGCCGGGGCGACGTTCTTGCCGCCCGTGGTCACCAGGATCTCCTTCTTACGGCCGGTGATGGTGAGGTAGCCGTCGGCGTCGAGGGCACCGAGGTCGCCGGTGGCCAGCCAGCCCTGGTCGGTGACGGGACGGGCCGCGCCGAGGGCCGCGTCCCAGTAGCCGGAGAAGACATGGCCGCCGCGGACCAGGATCTCGCCGTCCTCGGCGATGCGTACCGCGGTGCCGGGCAGCGGCCAGCCGACCGTGCCGGAACGGGGGCGCAGGGGCGGAGTGACGGTCGTCGCGGCCGTCGTCTCCGTCAGGCCGTAGCCCTCGAAGATCTCGATGCCGGCGCCGGTGTAGAAGGCGGCGAGGCGGTGGCCGAGGGGCGAGCCGCCGCTGAGGATGTAGCGGACCTTGCCGCCGAGGGCCGCGCGGATACGGCGGTAGACGAGCGGGTCGTAGAACTTGCGGGCAGCCTTGAGCGCGACACCGGGCCCGGAGCCCGTCCCGTGCTCCTTGGCCTCCACCGCCTCGCCGTAGGAGCGGGCGATACGTGCCGCACGGTCGAAGGAGGCGGCGCGGCCCGTCTTCTCCGCGGTGGCCCGGCCCGTGTTGTAGACCTTCTCCAGGACGTACGGGATGCCGAGGAGGAAGGTCGGCCGGAAGCCCGCCAGGTCGGTCAGCAGGTCGTCGGTCTGGAGGCTGGGGGCATGGCCGAGGCGGACCCGGGCGCGCAGGCAGCCGACGGCGACCATCCGGCCGAAAACGTGTGACAGGGGCAGGAAGAGGAGCGTGGAGGCGGGCTCCTCGCTGACCGACTTGAAGACGGGGTGGAGGAGTTCGACGGTGTTGTCGACCTCGGCGAAGAAGTTGGCGTGGGTGAGGGCACAGCCCTTGGGGCGGCCGGTGGTGCCCGAGGTGTAGATGAGTGTCGCGAGGTCGTAGGGGCCGGTGGTGGCCCGGCGCTCGTCCACCACCGAGTCCGGCAGGGCGCGGCCCTCGGCGACGAGCTGGGCGACGGCGCCGGTGTTGAACTGCCAGAGGTGGTCTAGGCCCGGAAGTTCGGCGCGCACACCGCTGATCAGGCGGGTTTCCTCGACGTTCTCCACGACGCAGGCGCGGGCGCCGGAGTCGTGCAGGATCCCTTGCGCCTGACGGGCGGAGGACGTCGGGTAGAGGGGGACGGTGACCAGGCCGGCCGCCCAGGCGGCGAAGTCGATGAGGGTCCACTCGTAGGTCGTACGGGCCATGATCGCGAGCCGGTCCCCCGGGCGGAGGCCGTGCGCGATCAGGCCCTTGGCGACCGCGCGCACCTCGACGGCGAACTCCGCCGCGGTGATGTCGCGCCAGGTGCCGCTGGGCTGCTTACGCGCCAGGACGATGTCGGCGGGCGCCTCGACCGCGTTGAGGAAGGGGAGGTCGCCGAGCGAGCCGCTGTGGACCGGCGGGGCCAGTGCCGGGACGTAGACCTCGCGGACCGTGCCGTCCACCAGGGTTTTTTGTGGTTCTACGAGGGTGGGGGCGGGGTGTGGGGCGGTGGGGGCTGCTGGGGCGAAGGGGGTGGTGGAGCCGGCGGGGGCTGTGGGGGCAGTGGGGGTGTCGGCCGGGTGGGCGGCGGGTGAGGCGGGGGGTGCACTTTCCTGGTTGGACACGAGCGGGTCCTCGTTTCTCCTGTGGAGTGCGGGGAGGGGCGAAGGGGCGAATGCGAGGGTTCGGAGGGACTCGTCGGCGGGCTGCTCATGGGGGGCATGCATGCAGGGCGGCGGGATCGCTCAAGGGCCGTCCGCGGGGCCGCGCTGGGCCATGGCGGGTCCCCGGCCACAGCCGGCCGGGGCCACCGGCACCGCGGGGTCGGGAGGGGAAGAGAAGTGAAGGGATCGCCCCACCGGGCAGCGGCGGACGAAGCCCGCGCCGTGCCCTGCCCCGCGCCCGGCCTGTCTGTAAGAGCGGGCTTCGGACTACCGGACTGCCGGACTACCGGGCGTCATCCTGGCATTGCGGACCTCAGGTCCGGACACCCGCTGGCGCAGGGGGCGTTACGGCGGCGCGGGAACGGCGATAACAGCCGATGGCGGAAGGCTCGCCCCCGGCGGGGGAATCCGTGGAACACATCCTCGCCCCAGCTTCTGACCTGACAGTAACCTTACTTCGAAGTAAATCTACGCGAGGACCGGGAGTTGGCCAATGGCCGTAACTCCCTTGATCTCTGCAATTCCGGGCCCGGTCGCCCCTCCGGCCGCCACATCGGCAGCCCCGGGCCGGCTCTTCGCCCGCACCCCGTCGGCCGCCCCTGGACCGGCTTTTCGTCCGCCTCGCCCCTGACCGTCCCGGTCTGCCGCAGCCCGCGCCGCCACCCCAACTCTGCGCCCGGGCCGGATCCATGGCCCGGCCGGCGAGCCGCGTCGGTCAGCGAGGCAGGCCAGTAAGGCCGGCAATCAAGAGGCAAGCAAGCAGACAGGTAAGGCACCCCCCTCACCCCCCGACCGTCGACCGCCCCTGCTGACCGATGAGCCCGCCGGGCGCCCACCGTTCGCCCTCCATCAGCCGGCCGAGGCCCGCCCAGACGAAGTTCATCATCGTGGCCGCCGTGTCCCTCGCCGACGGATGCTCACGCTCCCCCGAAGGCCCTTCATCCATACGGGCGTTGGCCCACCCGGCAAGGGACTCGGCCGCGCCGACCAGGGCATGGGCAAGGCCGGCGACCTCCCGTTCGGCCAGCTCGCCGGCGCATCCCGCCTCCTTTGCGGCCGCACCGATCAGCTCCGTCACACGTGCGACGATCTCCGCCCGCACCACGGCCACTTCGCGCGCAAAGGGCTCACCGTGCGTCCGTGCCTGCTGATGGAGTACGGCCCAGCCGTCCGGGTACTCGGCGGTGTGCGCGAAGAACCCGCGCAGACCGCTCCACAGCTGCCGGTCAGCCGTCGCCCCCAGCTCGACGGCCGCCGTCACGGCCGCCACCAGCGCCTCCGACTCCCGCCGGATCACCGCGCTGAACAGGTCTTCCTTCGAATTCAGGTAGAGGTAGACCAGAGGCTTGGAGACCCCCGCCACCTCGGCGATCTCGTCCATCGAGGCCGCCGCATAACCACGCCGTGCGAACGTCAGCACCGCGGCGTCCAGCATCTGCTGCTCCCGGACCGCGCGCGGCACCCGCTTGCTCTTCACAGCTCCCACCCTGGATGTCCCTCCGTCCCGCCCCTTTACTGCAAAGTAAGTTTACGATCTTCGACCCCCGGCCTCCCCCCCTTGACACGTTCCCGCCATAGCGAGACGATACGTATCGTCGCGCCGTCAAATGCTGACGCGCCCGCACATCAGGAACGCCTGCACGCAAATCCGGACGCGATGCCCTTGCGCCGCTCCCCTCCTGGAGGACAGCCCCATGCAGCAGTTCATCGACGCCGCCCCCGGCATCCGCCTGTGGACCGAGCAGCGCGGTGCCGACGATGCGGACCCCTTGCTGCTGCTCATGGGCGCGCAGGCGAGCGGCATCGGCTGGCCGGAGCCACTGGTGGATGCGCTTGCCGCGCACCACCGGGTCATCCGCTACGACCACCGCGACACCGGCCGCTCGACCTGGCCCTTCGAGGAGCAGCCCTACCGGATCGCCGATCTCGCGGACGACGTGATCGCGGTCCTGGACGGGCTGGGTATCGGCCGGGCTCATATCGTCGGCATGTCATTGGGCGGCATGCTGGCCCAGATGGTGCTCGCCGACCACCCCGACCGACTGCTCAGCGCCACTCTCATCAGCACCAACGCCCTCAGCAGCACCCCGTACACCCGCCCTGACGGCGGCACGGTCCCGGTCGACGAGCTGCCGGGCATCGCGCCCGAGCTCCTGGAGCTGTGGGCCCGCCCGGTCGAGGATCACGGCCAGGCGGCCGAGGTGCAGCGCCAGATCGAACACTGTCGGGTACTCGCCGGTGGCCAACTCCCTTTCGACGCCGACTCTTTCCGTACGCTTGCACAGCGCGTCATCGACCACACCGGGCACTACCGGACGAGCACCGCACACGGCCGCGCGGCACACGACGGGATGCTCCGCACGGATCAGCTCGCCGAAAACGAGGTGCCGGCACTCGTCATCTGCGCCCCCGCCGACCCGGTCTTCCCACCGCCACACCCCCAGCACCTCGCACAGTGCGTCCGCGGCGCGTCCCTCGTCGAGATCCCGGGAATGGGACACGCACTGCCGCCCGCCGTACTGAAGCCACTCGCCGCGGCAATCCTGGGCCATACGGGAGCGACAGAAAGCTGACGCCGTCCGACAACAAGCCGTCCTACGCATCACGGTCAAGGATTGGCGTCGTTCCACAGCACCTCGGATTTCAGCCTCGTACGGCGGTGGACCGGTCGAGGCAAGCCCCCTTGACCACAACGCGGATCAGTCATAAAAAATGCCGCGATCGAGGCAATGAACACCACTGATCAGCATGCGATGTTTCGGCTGAAATCTACGGCGGCCAGCGGACTTATGACTGTTAGGGTCCATGATCAGAACGGAACGACTCACGCTGCCGGTCCGGCAGGGAGAACACAGGGGATAGCAGTGAAATTCGAAGACACAGAAATAGGGAATCCCAAGTCGTTAAGCAAGGCCGGCGCGGGCGCGACCGAGGTGGCGGGCGAAACGAAGGCAGTCGGACACCGACCGGTTGATGAGACCCTGGCCGCCGCCAAGGATTTCGGCGGGAGCAACTGGGAGGGGGACTGGGAAAGGCATTGGCCGACGTTGCCGAAACGTGGTCCAAGCAGTCCTCGGGGCTGCAGGCTATCTGCGTGACGTTGGGCAGCCAGTGCAAAGAAACCGCGGCGAACTACTCCTCCACCGAGACGGAGAATACTTCGGTCGTTCAGAACGCAGACATGGGCAGACGGTCACCCTTTGGGTGAACCCCACCGCCTGCATTCTGCCTGACAGCGCCACCTTGATCACTTATTGAACGCACGGGGGATTGTCCATGCCTACCTATGAACAGCTCTACCACCTGGAACTGCGAAATCTCAGGGAGGCAGTGGAGCGCTGGGCCGATATGCCGACCCGCATGAAAGGGTTACTCACCTCTTTCACGGATCACGTGGAGAAGCCGTTCAATGCGGCTGAGCGGACCTCTCCGATGATGACCGTACAGGTGGCCCGGATGAAGCTGGCCATGTGCCACAAAGATTTTGATGCCGCCGGGGTTGAGGCCAAGGGCATACACGGAATTCTGGCCGACGTTTATGGTGAGCTCAAGAAAGCCAAGGATGACCTGCAACACCTTGCCGACGTGAAGGCTCCCGCACAAGGGCTTTTCGTCACCGCCAAGGGCACTGTCCACATCCGCGATCCGAAACCCGAGGACCTTCCGGCAGATACCGATCCGGCTTCGATCGGCCTTGGCCCCAGGTCCAAGAATCTGGAACATCAGGGTGTGGCCAGTCGGCGCTGAGCGGGATCAGGCAGAGGACTGATTCCCTCGAAGGCCATCTCTATTGGCGTCCGGAGCGGTGAGGCGCCGCCCGACGGGGGCCGCCCGTCGATTGGGCGGCCCCAGCAGAGGGGCACTGGAGGACGCTCAGGAGGCTCAGTCAAGCGCACCGTCGACACTCTTCTCAGATGAACGGCGGCCGGTCAATCCAGTCCTCAGGCTTTTTGAGGGGCATGGTCCGCAGATCGATCTCGACAGCCCCTGTTCCGTCGAGGGAAAATCCACCCCCGAGTTCGTACATATCAATGAGCGTCTCGTAGGGGTCGGGAAGATCGGAAGGGACCTCACCCGCGTCACGCAGAGCGGCAAAGTGGAGCGCCCACACGCAGGTATCTGCGACAGCCGAAGGCCGCATTGGGATACTCTGCAACACCTCATCTACCGTCTGCGCAGACGCCCGGATAGCTGGGTTCAATTGCTCGGCCACATCGAAGAAGGGCCAGAAGGGCGACCCCAGCCGTCGAGCCCACCGGGCACTGCGACGCAAAAACTCGCGCATACAGTTGACCCTCTCTCGGAAATCCTCGTCCGAGCTGTTCCAATCGATGGCGATAATGCGCTGCGCCAGACGGCTCACACAGGTGCCAGTCATATCGACTTACCTTTTCGTATCAGGGCAATGACCTCGTCCAGGTTGGAGAGATCGTCGGCGATTTTCAAGTCGGGCCTAGGAAGTCCAACTTTGGGCCACGCCCTAAAGGGCTCATCTTCCCCGGTATCCGGGTTCTTCGCGTACTCATGGGGTGCAACATCGTGAGCCCCCCAGTGTTCCGGCGACGGGTCGTACATCTCCAATTCGTTGTCGTATGCTTCCAACGCGTCCGACCGATAGGGTATCCCCTCCCTCATCAGTGCACTCTCCACACCTTCGTGAGCTGCCCAACGCTTGAAAGTCCCCGCTTCCTCTCCGGATAGCGTGCCGGATTCAGCCTTCGTCCATAGATCGGCAATGTGATCCATCGGCGCAAACCTGCCGGTCGCCTTCTTTCCGCGATCTACCACCACGTCTTCATGTTTATCATGAAAGATATGCCCCTTGATGCGATCAAGGACATCCTTTTTAATTCCGGTATTTTCCGAGATTCGATGCGTATCCCCTTCGGTCTGCCGTATTCGCTCATACGTCCTTTCAGCCTTCGGGGATTGCGGGGAATCGATGTGATCAGAGGAACCGGAGTATGGCAGAAAATCTTCTGTACCCACGGTCCGGTTCCTCGATTGCCGTCCGCCTGCCGCGCCCCCGATTGCACCGGTTGCCACATCAAGTGGGTTGATGTGACCGCCGTTGAAGAGAGCGCCTTGGCCGGCCCCTAGCGCAGCGCCGGTAACCATCCGACCGGGCATGGTGTCCATGCCTGTAGAAATCTTTCCGATACCCGCCAGAACGGTCGATGCGCCCTCAGCTCCACTCGCCGCCTGGCCAACTGCACGGGCGCCGCTGCCGAGGCCAGCACCCAGGGCACCTCCTGCGCCACCGGTCCCAGCCGCGGTGAGCAGTTCCGTCCCGCTGAACCCTCCGTCCCCGAAGGAGATGCGTATGGGCTGAGCTACCGCAGCATCGACGGCAACAGATTCGACGGCTCCGAATGCCGCGCCAGTAAGGGTAGTTGCGGCGATGGAAGCGACCGTCTCTGAAACAGCCACTCCTACGGACTCGGCGGCAGCGATAATACCGGCAGTGGCCGCGCCAGCGGCAGCTTCAGAGATTCCGGCGGTGAAGATCGCCAAGGCAGTCCCGGCTACCAGAGTGGCGCCAACGAGGGCTGCCTCCTCTTCCAGCTTGTGTACGGCCTCATCGACCTTGTCAGCGAAGTCGTCCAGAGCCTTCGCCATCTGGCGACAGGCGTGAGCCGTCTCCGGAAGCCAACCCTTGCTGCCATTCTTGTAGCGATGCCAGAAAGCCTCAAAGGCATCAATGGATTTTCCATGAGCCCCCTCTACGACGCTTTTTTCTGCCTTGTTGCATGACGCTGCGACGTCATCAAGGGCCGTCGCCATGACTCTCCATGCATCGGCAGCTTGGCGAAGTCCGTCGGAATCGGCATCTGGCCACTACATGCCTGTGGTTTTGCGGACGATTTCTGCTGCGGCAGACTCACCCACGTGGATCCCCCCTGTGTTCGTGGTCGGTCAGCGCTTGAAGGTACTCGCAGTGTGATGATCAGCGTGAGCGTGGTTCTCGGCGTGCGCATTCAGACCGTCATGAATGCTGTCGAGGCCCTTCACTAGAACGCCAATTGCCTTGACAATTTCGTCACGTTTCGGCGTGTAGGAGTGCCCGAACTTCTTTCCCTGTTCATCGCCCCCCAGGGTTCACCCAGGCTGCTCAAGGAATGCTTCAAAGCATTGAGCGCCTTTTCCAGGTTTGCAGTTTCTCTGGAAAATGTCGGCGCAACGCTCTTCATGTCTTCCGGATGGACAGAAAATTCGTCCCTGGCCCCAGCCATGACACCCCCGCATAGTCGATTAGCATCCGGCATGCTACCCAATGGGGCCTTCAGCGCGCTGCGCCCGAACGAGCCAATGGCGGGATTCCTCCCGATAGGTCTGCAGTGCGCCACCAGACGCCAGCCAGAGAGACCCAGCGTGGCTGAATACCAGCGGGGGCTGACGTGGCACATGTGGCGGATACACCTCACAGCGCGGCACCGACGAGGCTGAAGGCAGGCGGTAAGTCGTTAGTGCTGAGTGCGCAACCGCATTGGTACTGAGTTCCCTTGCGGTTGTGGCGGTACTGGTGCCACTGGTCGACACAAGTGCGGAAGTCCCTTCGGACACTGCCTAAGCACGCACGACTGCGCCCCGACTTGGGAGAGTCAGGGCGCAGTCGATGGACCAGCTCAGCTATGCAGCAGCCGGCACGGAGACCTTCTCCTCCGCGCCGCCAGCAGCAGCCGTGTCCAGGTTGATGCTCTTCGGGCCGCTGAACGCCTCCCGATCGAGGATTCCCTCACGCGCAGCCACCAGCAACGTGCATACTGATTGGCCGGCCACATTGGTGGCCGTGCGCATCATGTCCAGGATCGGGTCGATGGCCATCAG
This sequence comes from Streptomyces lydicus, assembly GCF_004125265.1. Classification (GTDB taxonomy): domain Bacteria; phylum Actinomycetota; class Actinomycetes; order Streptomycetales; family Streptomycetaceae; genus Streptomyces; species Streptomyces lydicus_C. The sequence goes on along the minus strand of NZ_RDTE01000003.1, from coordinate 5,023,002 downwards.
CAGGCCGACGCCCTCCAGGGGCAGGCCCAGTGTGGAGAGGGTCAGCGTCAGCATGACCGTCGCGCCGGTCAGACCGGCGGTGGCGGCGGAGCCGATGACGGAGACGAAGGCGATCAGGACGTAGTCGCCGATGCCGAGGGGGACGTCGAAGATCTGGGCGATGAAGATCGCGGCGATCGCCGGGTAGATCGAGGCGCAGCCGTCCATCTTGGTCGTCGAGCCGAACGGCACCGCGAAGGAGGCGTACTCACGCGGCACACCGAGACGTTCGGTGACCTGCTGGGTGACCGGCATGGTGCCGACGGAGGAGCGGGAGACGAAGGCCAGCTGGATGGCGGGCCAGGCGCCGCGGAAGAACTGCAGCGGGTTGACCTTGGCGACGGTCGACAGCAGCAGCGGGTAGACGCCGAAGAGGACCAGCGCGCAGCCGGCGTAGATGTCGACGGTGAAGGTCGCGTACTTGCCGATCAGGTTCCAGCCGTAGGTCGCGATGGCGTTGCCGATGAGGCCGACGGTGCCGATCGGGGCGAGGCGGATGACCCACCACAGGGCCTTCTGGAGCAGTTCGAGGACCGAGCGGCTGATCGTGAGGACCGGCTCGGCCTTCTCGCCGAGCTGGAGGGCCGCGATGCCGGCCACGGCGGCCATGAAGACGATCTGCAGGACGTTGAGCTCGGTGAACGGCGTGATGATGTCGGTGGGGACGATGCCGGTCAGGAAGTCGATCCAGGAACCCGCGTGGTCGGGGAGCTTGCCGTCCTTGGGGGTCAGGCCGGTGCCCGCGCCCGGGTTCGTGAGCAGGCCGATCGCCAGGCCGATCGCGACGGCGATCAGCGAGGTGACCATGAACCACAGCAGGGTGCGGGTGGCCAGCCGGGCCGCGTTGTTGACCTGGCGCAGATTGGTGATCGACACCAGGATCGCGAAGAAGACCAGCGGCGCCACGGCGAGCTTCAGCAGCTGGACGAAGAGATCGCCGATGTGCTGGAGCGTGGTGGTGAGCCAGCCGAGGTCACCGCTCTTGGCGATCCAGCCGAGCAGCACGCCCAGGGCGAGGCCGGCCAGGATCTGCACCCAGAACGGGACCTTGGGTATGCGGGAGGACTTGGGGGCCTGGGGAGCCTGTGGGGGCTCGGCGGTCTCGGCAGACGTGGACAACGGACACACTCCGGGGACAGGGGAGACGTCGGGGACGTCAAGGACGGCGGGACGGCGAAAAGAAGCGCGCCGGGGAGGAGCGCGGCTGCAGGGCAGGCGCGAAGGGGGCCTCTCCCGCCCGGAGGGGTCGGGGAGAAGATCTCCGGCCGCTGGGGAAAGCGGTCAGCGGCGGCAACAGGCCGCGGACATACAGCGGCAGAGATCGACGTGCAGGCGCGCCACGAGCGGAGTGCTCCTGGGGGACGGGGGCGCGGCTGCTGTCTTCATGTCACGTACATTAACACTTGAACTTTGAGGAACCCAAAGAAAATCTTTGGGTTCCGGAGAGGCCGGCGGTACGGCGGGCGCAGCGGACCCTCCGTCAAAAACACCACAGGCGCCCGGCCATGGAGCGAAATCCATGGCCGGGCGCCTGTGGTGGAGAAGCGACTGTGAGGCGTCTTACACAAGGTCCAGGCCGTTCGGCGCGGACCGCCGCCGCGGACCGCCGCCGCGGCCCGTTACTGCCGCCTGATACTGCGGGCTACTGCGCCCCGTCCTCCTGGCCGGCGTTCGCCATCAGGCGCTCGCGCTGGCGGTCGACCTTGGCGACGATCTGCTCGGACATCGCGTCCCGCTGCTTGCGCAGCAGCACAAAGCTGAGCGGCGCGGAGATCACGATGGCGAGCAGCAGCAGCCAGACGGCGTTGGAGGCACCGATGGCGATCGGGATGACATGGACGTACGCCAGCGCCCACACCACGGCGAACGAGGCGACGAAGAGGCCGATGCGAAGGGCGGTGTAGCGGAGCGTGGCGAAGTTGTGGCTACTCACGGATGGGACCTTCTCCTCAACGGCAACCTAAAGGGTCTGCATCCAGTCAAGCACAGCGCTTCGGGCGATCTTCGTGACCCCCGCCGGACCCGTGGTTCAGCCCAGCTCCAGCCACATGGTGATGTCGTCGCGGAAGTCGTCGTCGGCCAGCTTGATCGCGCCGGGGACGCGGCCGACCTCCTGGTAGCCGCAGGCCTCGTAGAAGCGGTGGACGCCCGTGCCGCCGCGGCAGGTGAGACGGAGCGCGGTGACGCCGTCGAAGGTGCGGGCGGCCTCGGCGACCGCGGCCATCAGCCGGCGGCCTGCGCCCTGCCCCTGGAGGGAGGGGTGGACCATGACCGTGTAGACCCACGCCCAGTGCGTCATCAGCCGGTGTCCGTTGAAGGTGAGGAAGGCCGTGGCCAGCACCCGGCCGCGCGCGTCCCGGCCGACCATCAGGCGGGTACGGCCCTCGGCCATGGCCGTCAGATGGGTGAGCAGATCGGGACGGACCTCGGCGGGCGACACCGGCGGGACGAAGCCGACCGCGCCCCCGGCGTTGGAGACATCGGCCCACAACGCGCATATCCCGTCGCGGAGTCCGGGGGTGACGGAAGGGTCCAGGTCGAAACGCACGTCCATGACCCGGACCCTAACTTCCGCCGCCTGGGCCGCTGCCGCGGCCTCTGCCGCTGCCGACAGCGCCCCGCGCAGGTCAGACCCGCATCGGCTGGGGGGATTCGCGGCGGTCCGGGTCGGGGCCCGGGTACTCGCGGATGGCCTCGTAGCGGGTGTTGCGCTCGACGGGGCGGAAGCCGGCGTCGCGGATCAGGTCGAGCAGGTCCTCACGGGTCAGCTTGTTGGGCGTCCCGTAGTTGTCCGCATCGTGCGTGATCTTGTACTCGACGACCGAGCCGTCCATGTCGTCCGCGCCGTGCTGCAGCGCGAGCTGGGTGGTCTGCAGGCCGTGCATCACCCAGAAGCACTTCACGTGCGGGACGTTGTCGAAGAGGAGGCGGGAGACCGCGAAGGTCTTCAGCGCCTCGGCGCCGGTCGCCATGGTCGTACGGGCCTGGAGCTTGTTGCGGACCTTGCCGTCCTGCATGTCCACGAAGTCGTGCTGGTAGCGCAGCGGGATGAAGACCTGGAAGCCGCCGGTCTCGTCCTGGAGCTCACGCAGCCGCAGGACGTGGTCGACGCGGTGACGCGGCTCCTCGATGTGCCCGTAGAGCATCGTCGAGGGGGTCTTGAGGCCCTTCTCGTGGGCGAGGCGGTGGATCCGCGACCAGTCCTCCCAGTGGGTGCGGTGGTCGACGATGTGCTGCCGGACCTCCCAGTCGAAGATCTCGGCGCCGCCGCCGGTCAGCGACTCCAGGCCGGCCTCGATCAGCTCGTCGAGGATCTCGGAGGCGGACAGACCCGAGATGGTCTCGAAGTGGTGGATCTCGGTGGCGGTGAAGGCCTTGAGGGAGACGTTCGGCAGGGCCTTCTTCAGCTCGCTGAGCGAGCGCGGGTAGTAGCGCCACGGCAGGTTGGGGTGGAGCCCGTTGACGATGTGCAGCTCGGTGAGGTTGTCGTTCTCCATCGCCTTGGCGAGGCGGACGGCCTCCTCGATGCGCATCGTGTACGCGTCCTTCTCGCCCGGCTTGCGCTGGAAGGAGCAGTAGGCGCACGACGCGGTGCACACATTCGTCATGTTGAGGTGGCGGTTGACGTTGAAGTGGACGACGTCGCCGTTCTTGCGCGTACGCACCTCATGGGCGAGGCCGCCCAGCCACGCCAGGTCGTCGGACTCGTAGAGGGCGATGCCGTCCTCGCGGGTCAGCCGCTCCCCGGCGTGGACCTTCGCCTCCAGCTCACGCTTGAGGCCCACATCCATCGACGCAGCCATCCGGTCGCCTCCCAGTCTCTGCCGTATTCGGTGCCGTTCCGGTGCCTGTCCGGAGCCGGAAACGGGCTCCGACGAGCCTACTCCCCCATGGCAGGAGCGGACGGGGGCCCCTTGGCGCGCCCGTCCGCTCCCGGGCGCCGGCCGGGAGCCCGATCGGCCTGCCCGTCCTCCGCGCCCGCCCTATTCGGTCTCTTCGGGCAGCTGGCCGACCCGGTTCTCCCACTTGGTGGAGAGCACGATCGTGGTGCGCGTACGGGAGACACCCTTGGTGCCGGAGAGCCGCCGGATGGTGCGCTCCAGCCCGTCGACGTCCCCCACGCGCACCTTGAGCATGTACGAGTCGTCGCCGGCGATGAACCAGCAGTCCTCGATCTCTTCGAGGTCGCGCAGCCGCTGCGCGACGTCCTCGTGGTCGGTGGCGTCCGACAGCGAGATGCCCACCAGTGCCGTGACACCGAGGCCGAGCGAGGCGGCGTCCACCGTCGCGCGGTATCCGGTGATCACACCCGCCGCTTCGAGGCGGTTGATCCGGTCCGTGACGCTGGGCCCGGAGAGGCCGACGAGCCGGCCGAGCTCCGCGTACGAGGCCCGGCCGTTCTCGCGAAGTGCCTGGATGAGCTGCCTATCCACCGCGTCCATGCCCTCAAGCCTTCCAATCTTTACGCATATTCGGGTTCTGCATGTAGAATCTAAGGCATACAGGGCCTTGACCCTGTGAATCTTTCAGCCGATCACGACAATCACAGACGATCTCAGGAGTTGTCACCGTGTACTCGATCGAGATGGCCTACGCCCGCATGCGTGAGCTGCAGGACCAGGCCAATCGTTCACGTGCCCACCGGGCCGCGGCACCGCGGACCCGCCTCTTCGGCCGCGCCGCCGCAGCGAAGAAGCGCTAGCCGGCGTCCGGGGCCTCCTCCGCTTCCTTGGAGCCGCCCCGCAGCTCCCCTTCCCAGCGCCGGTAGAGCCCGTGCGGCACCTCGGCCGCATCGAGCGCCCGGCCGGCGACGAAGTCCACCAGATCCTGGATGTGCGTCGCCCCCGCATAGAACGCCGGTGAGGCGGGCAGCACCACGGCGCCCGCCTCGTCCAGCGTCACCAGGTGCTTGAGTGTCGGACCGTTCAGCGGGGTCTCGCGCACCGCGACCACCAGCCGCCGCCGCTCCTTGAGCGTCACGCTCGCCACCCGCTGCAGCAGATCCTTCGAGAGCCCGAGCGCCACCCCGGCCACACACGCCGTGCTCGCCGGGACGATCAGCATCCCCTTCACCGGATACGAACCCGACGAGGGCCCGGCCGCCAGATCCCCGGCCGGCCAGTACCGCACATCCGCCAGGTCCGCCTCCGTCACCGGAAACGTCGACGGTTTGCCGTCCGCCCCGCGCGCCAGCCATTCCCGCAGGCCGGCGCGCCAGTGGGCATCCCGGAAGGCGATCCCGGTCTCGTCCAGCAGGGTCAGCCGCGACGCCCGGCTGACGATCAGATCCACCGCCTCCCCGGCGGCGAGCAGCCCGCGCAACACGGACGCCGCATACGGCGTCCCGGACGCGCCGGAAATCCCCACGACCCACGGACGGCGTCGGCCGGGGCCCTGCTTACTGGTGTCGTTGTGCGGCGGCTCCACGCATCGAGCCTATCCGGCGGAACCGCGGACCCCACCACGGCCGTTCTTACCTGTGGCGCCCCGCGCGCGGCCCCGCCGAGGGCCGCCCCGCCGGGGGACGAGAAGGGACGGCCGAAGATGAGATCACGCGCGAAGCCCGCGATCTGCCTGATGCTGGGCTGGGTCGCGCTGCTGTGGCTGCTGGAGGGCGTCGACGCCGCCACCGGCGGCAGCCTGGACACCTTCGGCATCCAGCCGCGCGAGCCCGCCGAACTGCTCGATGTGGTGCCCGCCGCGTTCCTGCACTTCGGCTTCGCCCATCTCGCCGCGAACACCCTGCCGTTGCTGCTGCTCGGCTTCGTCGCCGCGCTGCGCAGCGGGATCGGCCGCCTGCTCGCGGTCGTGCTGCTGATCATCCTCGCCAGCGGGCTGGGCGTATGGTTCACCGCCGCACCGGACAGCAACACCGCCGGCGCCTCGGGCGTCGTCTTCGGCCTCTTCGGCTATCTGCTGGTACGCGGCTTCATCGAGCGCAGCGCCCTCGACATCGGCATCGGCCTGGTCATCGGCGTGCTCTACGGCTCGATCCTGTGGGGCGCGCTGCCGTCCGACAACGGGATCAGCTGGCAGGGGCACCTGTTCGGGCTGATCGGCGGGGTGCTGGCGGCCTTCGTCTTCCGGGAGCGCCCGCGCGGCCACGACCTCGCCGGGGCCGGTGTCCGACCCGTCACGTAGCCTCGGCTGTGAACGGGAGCCACGGCGGCGCACTGCCTCGCAGCACGCGCGGCGCCGGGGCACGGCGGGGTGCGCAGCACGCGGCCGCGGTACGCAGTACATACGGGGGAGCAGACCATGTCCGACTACCACCAGCCCAGCTACGGCCCTCCGGCCGGCGGACCACAGCAGCCGTACGGGGCACCACAGCCGGGGTACGGAACTCCGCAGGATCCGTACGGGGCATCGCAGCCGGGGTACGGAACGCCGCAGGATCCGTACGGGGCATCGCAGCAGAGCTGGCACGGCGGCCCAGGAAGCTACGGCTACCCCGGCGCCCAGCAGCCGCCAGGACCCGGTTACGGCCCCGGCGCCCCGCCGCCCGCGCCCTCGACCGGCCCCGCGATGTGGGCCCACCTCGGCGCGCTGCTGACCGTGACCGTGGGCTCGACGATGTGCTGCGGGCTGGGCGCCCTGCTCGGCTGGATCTTCCCGCTGTCCGTCCGCGGCAACGACCGCCACAAGCACGATCCGTACGTCCGCCACCACGCCACCCAGGCCATGAACTTCGGCATCACCCAGGCCGTCATGGCGGCGCTCGGCACGGTGCTCTACTTCGCCAGCGCCCTCATCTTCGCCGCGGCCGCCCACACGGAGGCACAGCGCAACAGCTCCGGCCTGGCGGTCCCGCTGCTGACCGTGATCGTCCTCTTCGGCGGCTTCGCCCTGTCCGGCATCATCTGCGCGGTCATCGGCACGGTGAAGGCGTCCCGCGGTGAGCTGTGGACCTATCCGCGGCTGGTTGCCTGGCCGCTCAGCAAGGGCTGAGAGAACCGGCGCCGCTCGGCAAGGGCCGAGACAGCCGGCCCCAAGCCGTCACACCGTCAGCCCCCGCACCAGCAGATCCAGCAGCGCGCACACGAAGAGCGCAATCCCGATGAAGCCGTTGACCTGGAAGAACGCCCGGTTCAGCCGGGTCAGGTCATGCGGCTTCACGATCGTGTGCTCGTACAGGAAGGCCGCCGCCACGATCACCAGGCCCAGCCAGAAGAACAGACCGGCGCCGGTCGCCAGCGCGTACCAGACGAAGAGCGCCGTCGTGACGAGGTGGCAGCCGCGCGCGCCCCGGATCGCGGCCGGGATGCCGAAGCGGGCCGGCACCGACTTCACGCCGACCTCACGGTCCGTCTCCACGTCCTGGCAGGCGTAGATCAGGTCGAAGCCGCCGATCCAGATGCCGACCGCGAGGCCGAGGATCACCGCCTCCCAGGACCAGGAACCGGTGATCGCGAGCCAGGCGCCGATCGGGCCCATCGCCTGGGCCAGGCCGAGGATCGCCTGCGGGAAGTTCGTGAACCGCTTGCCGTACGGATAGACCACCATCGGCACCACCGCGAGCGGCGCCAGCGCCAGGCACAGCGGGTTCAGCAGCGCCGCCGCGCCCAGGAAGACGACGAGCGCGATCAGCGCGCCCGTCCACGCCGACTTCACCGACACCGCGCCGGTGACCAGTTCGCGCTGTGCGGTGCGCGGGTTACGGGCGTCGATCTCGCGGTCGATGATCCGGTTCGCCGCCATCGCGAACGTCCGCAGCCCGACCATGGCGAGGGTGACGAGGAGCAGCCGGGCCCAGTGGACGTGCCGGTCCCACTCGTACATCGCCGTCAGCGACGCGATATAGGCGAAGGGCAGCGCGAAGACCGAGTGCTCGATCATCACCAGGCGCAGGAAGGCCTTGGTGCGGCCCGGCTGCGGGACCGCGGCGGATGCACTGCTCATGAGAGTCCGTACTCCTTCCAACGGCGGTCGACCATCGCCGCCGTCCGCGGGTCGGACTCGACCATGTGCGGCCAGCCGCCGTCGCGTGTATAGCCCTCCTCGGGCCACTTCTCCGTCGCGTCGATCCCCGCCTTGCCGCCCCAGAACTGCTGGTAGGAGGCGTGGTCGAGATGGTCGACGGGGCCTTCGACGACGGTGAGGTCGCGGGCGTAGTCGGTGTTGCCGAGCGCCCGCCAGGAGACCTCGTGGAGGTTGTGGACATCGCAGTCCGCGTCCACGACCACGATCAGCTTGGTCAGCGACATCATGTGCGCGCCCCAGATGGCGTGCATGACCTTCTGCGCGTGCTTGGGATACTTCTTGTCGATCGAGACGATCGCGCAGTTGTGGAAGCCGCCGGACTCCGGCAGGTGGTAGTCCACGATGTCCGGGACGATGATCTTCAGCAGCGGCAGGAAGAACCGCTCCGTCGCCCGTCCCAGCGGCCCGTCCTCCGTCGGCGGACGCCCCACCACGATCGACTGGAGCAGCGGCCGCTTGCGCATCGTCACACAGTCGATGGTCAGCGCCGGGAAGGGCTCCTGCGGCGTGTAGAAGCCGGTGTGGTCGCCGAACGGGCCCTCGGGCAGCATCTCGCCGGGCTCCAGCCAGCCCTCGATGACGACCTCGGCGTTGGCCGGGACCTGTAGCGGGACGGTCTTGCAGTCGACCATCTCGATCCGCTTGCCCTGGAGGAAGCCCGCGAAGAGGTACTCGTCGATGTCACCGGGCAGCGGCGCGGTCGAGGCGTACGTGACGGCCGGCGGGCAGCCGAAGGCGATGGCGACCGGCAGCTTCTCCCCGCGCTTGGCGGCGACCTGGTAGTGGTTGCGGCTGTCCTTGTGGATCTGCCAGTGCATCCCGATGGTGCGCTTGTCGTGGCGCTGGAGGCGGTAGAGGCCGAGGTTGCGCACCCCGGTCTCCGGGTGCTTGGTGTGCGTCAGCCCGAGGTTGAAGAAGGAGCCGCCGTCCTCGGGCCAGGTGAACAGCGCCGGGAGCTGGTCGAGATCGACGTCGTCGCCCTGGAGCACGACCTCCTGGACGGGCGCTTCCTTGATCTTCTTGGGCGGCACGTGCGTCATGCCCGCGAGCTTCCCGAACGCCTCACGCACGCCGACGAAGCCCTGCGGCAGTTCCGGCTTGAGCAGCCCGCCGATCTTGGCGCTGATGTCCTCGTACGTCTTCAGGCCCAGTGCCTTCAGCAGCCGCCGGTCGGTGCCGTAGACGTTCATGGCGAGCGGCATCGCCGAGCCCTTGACGTTCTCGAAGAGCAGCGCCGGGCCGCCGGACTTCTGCACCCGGTCCACGATCTCGCCGACTTCCAGATACGGGTCGACCTCGGCCTTGATGCGCCTCAGGTCGCCCTCCCGCTCCAGTGCGCGCAGGAACGAGCGAAGATCGTCGTAAGCCATGCCGTCCAGTATCGGGTACGCACTACCCTGGACGGGTCACCGGGCCCCGCCGCGGGCCCGCCGTCGCGTGCAGGGGGCTCGTCCGCAATGCTCAGGTATCTGCCGTTCCTCCTGGTGCTCGCACTGTGGATCTACGCGTTCATCGACTGCCTGAACACCCCCGAATCCCAGGTGCGCGGACTGCCCAAGGTGATCTGGGTGATCATCATCCTGCTCTTCGGTGAGGTGCTGGTCGGCCCGGTCGCCTGGCTGGTGGCGGGCAAGCAGCGGCAGCCGGCGGCGGACGGCGGCTCGACGCCCTCCGCCTGGCACCGCAACCACCGCACCAAGTTCGTCGCGCCCGACGACAATCCCGAGTTCCTGCGCTCCCTCCAGCAGGAGAACAAGAAGGACGAGGCGCTGCTCAAGGACTGGGAGGCGGACCTGCGCCGCCGCGAGGAGGAACTGCGGCGCAAGAGCGGTGGTGCCTCGGACGGCGGGTCGGCGAACGGCGGGACCGCCAACGGGGGTACGGCGAACGGCCCCGAGGAAGCTCCCTGAGCGTGCCGCCCGGCGTACGGTGAGTTCATGGACGACCGTACGCAGGACCAGGGCCGGGACCGCGACGATCTCCGCCCGCACGGCCACGTAGACGGCCGCATCGACGGCCACGCCGACCGCCACAGCGACCCGGCCGGCCACCCCACCCACGTCCAGGAACAGGCCCGCGCCATGCTGGCGACGGCGCTCGCCGAGGCCCGCACCGGTCTCGCCGAGGGCGGCATCCCGATCGGCGCGGCCCTCTACGGCCCGGACGGCACCCTCCTCGGCCGCGGACACAACCGCCGCGTCCAGGACGACGACCCCACCCTGCACGCCGAAACCGCGGCCTTCCGCGCCGCCGGCCGCCGGTCCACGTACCGCGGTACGACCATGGTCACCACCCTCTCCCCCTGCTGGTACTGCAGCGGCCTGGTCCGCCAGTTCGGCATCTCCCGCGTCGTCATCGGCGAGGCCCGCACCTTCCACGGCGGCCACGACTGGCTGGCCCGGCACGGCGTACGCATCGTGCTGCTGGACGACCCCGAATGCGCCGCCATGATGCGGGACTTCATCGGGAACCGGCCGGAGCTGTGGCAGGAGGACATCGGGGGCGAGTGACCGGACGAGGGCAGGCACACACCGCCCCCATCGGCCTGCAATCCGGCGGCCCGCGCCCCCGAGACCGGACCCAGGTGTGTTGTCCGGTGAGCTCGCGTCGTGTGGGACGGGCTTACCCCCGGTGACTCACTTCGCTCCCATGAGTTCGAGGATCTTGTTGATGGCCTCGACGATCGGCGTGCCGAGCGTGCCCGCGGTCGCGGCGATGCCCGCGACCGCGAGCAGGGCGCGGTGCCGCTCCTGCGGTGGGACGTCCGACTCGACGCGGAGCGCCGGCAGCGCGGTGTCGAGGGCGCCCGCGCTGGCCGGCGGGACCTGCGCGCGCAGCTCCCGGGCCAGGACAAGGAGCTCGCGAAGGGCCTCCTGGACGGCCGGGGGCAGCTCTTGCGCCGGAGTGACGCGCTTGTCGATGCCGACGTTGCCGGAGCCGCCGTGCATGGTGACGTGGTCGCCGCTGCCGAAGTAGTAGTGCTGGTCTCCGCCGCGCATCAGCCCGCCATCCCTACGTTGCCCGTGCCGCCGTACATGTTGACGTTGTCTCCGAAGTAATAGTGCTTGGGGCTGATCGTGATGGTGTCCACCCGCACCTCGAACTCCGCCTGCGGGTTCTCGATCGCGTCCGCGATCTGCTGGGCGAGCCGCCTCAGTTGGGCCTGGTCCGGACTGGTCACCACGGCGGTGGAGGGGCCGGAGGTCTCGACGGCCAGGACGTAGTGTGACGGCGCGCCGAGCACTTTCAGCATCTCCACGAGGCAATAGACCAGCGACGCGAGCGCGACGATCACGACGAGCGCGGTGAGCCCGGGGGAACCGCCGCTGTCGCTGCTTCCGAACCCGCTGGACGAGTCGATCAGACCGGCGAGCAGGCCAAGGAGCGTCACCACCACCCCGATGATCAGCAGCCGCTTCACGAAGAGCAGGACGGCGTCCTTGCGCCGGGGGTGGATGGTGAGCGTGTGCACCCGGGCGATGTTGTGCAGCGGGTAGTAGGCCTCACCGACCCAGAGCAGCCGCTTGCTGACCCGCAGGCTGACCCCCGTGGCCGGCCGCGCCGAGCCCGCCGGCGGCACATCGGGATAGATGTCGGCAGGGGGCGGCGGTGCAGCCGGTGGCTGCGGCGGGACGGGAGGCGGCGGCGAGCCTCCGGGTGTGGGTGCGGCGCCGGCAGGCGTGTCCCACGCCTGTCCCGCCGGGTCTGCTGATGTCACGCGATTCCCCCTTGATCACACCGTGCCGGGTGAAGGCCGTTCACCTCGACGCGTCTCACCGACGCAAGCGTTTCTCTCAGGAAAAGTGTTACCACAGCGGGGTGTTGATGATCCGTCGCATGCAGTTACGCGACCGTCCGTGCAGCCTTCACCCGCGCCACGACGAAGGCCCGGTTCGGAGGCGTTGGCCTTGCGGGTTGCCCGGAAGCCCCGGCGCTCCCCCGCCCCGCAATTCGCTGGCCGCCGGCCCCGCCCTCCGTCAGGATGATCAGCCATGAGCACCACCCCCGAAGCCCCTGGCGCCCCTGCCGCCCCCGTGGAGACCGCCCACGCCCCCGTCCACGCCTCCTCCCACCCCACCGAACCACCCCACCGCATCCGCGCCCTGTACACCGAGTCGACCGTCACCGTCTATCAGGCGTACTCCCCCGCGCTGGGCCTGCCGGCGGCGCGGGACGGGCGGTTTCCCGCTGCGTGGAAGCGGGAGCGGATGACGTGGATCAAGCCGTCGTTCCTGTGGATGATGTACCGCTGCGGGTGGGGGGAGAAGGCGGATCAGGAGACCGTGCTGGCGATCGAGATCGAGCGGGGCGGGTTCGATTGGGCGCTGGGGCAGGCCTGCCTGTCGCACTACGACTCGGGGGAGCACGCCGACCGCGCCTCCTGGCGGCGGGAGTTGAAGCGGGCGCCGGCGCGGGTGCAGTGGGATCCGGAGCGGGATCTGCGGCTGCGGGCGCTGCCGCACCGGTCGCTGCAGCTGGGGCTGGCGGGGGAGGCGTCACGCCGGTATGCCGACGAGTGGACGGTGGCGATCACGGATGTCACGCCGCTGGCCCGGGAGATCCATGAGCTGGTGCGTGCCGGGGGGATGGCGGCGGCCGCCGCGCTGCTGCCCGAGGAGCGCCCCTACCCGGCGCCCGGGGGAACTCCGGGCCTCGGCAGCGTGTCCTGATACACCTTCCCGGACGCGTAAATCCGGCCGCCGCACGGTCCGCCGGGCACTGGTGCGTGTGACGTACGGGACGTAGGGGTCCCCGGCCAACTCTCGACAGTTCACAGCCAATTGATGCACCGTTCAGCAACCTCCCCCTGCCCGGGAAACTCGCCCGCCGCCACAGTCATGTCGGCCCACTGAGGGCTCACGCGACTCAGGGAGAGTGGCACATATGCCCGACATGACCCGACGCAGACTCCTCGGCTCGGCGGCCGGCGCGGTCGGCGGCGCCGCCGCGCTGTCGCTGCTGCCGCCCAGCGTGCAAAAGGCCGTCGCCGCCGGACCGGCGCGTCACGGCTCGCTGCACGACGTCGAGCACGTCGTGATGCTGATGCAGGAGAACCGGTCGTTCGACCACTACTTCGGCACCCTGCGCGGCGTCCGTGGCTTCGCCGACCCGGACGCGCTGACGCTGCCGGACGGCCGGTCCGTCTTCCATCAGCCGGACGCGGAGAACCCGGACGGCTATCTGCTGCCGTTCCGCCTCAACACGCACACCACCAGCGCCCAGGCCATCCCCTCCACCAGCCATGCCTGGTCGGTGCAGCACGAGGCGTGGAACGGCGGCACGATGGACCGCTGGCTGCCCGCGCACCGCAAGGCCGACGGGGTCAACGGGCCGTATGTGATGGGCTATCACACGCGTGCGGACATCCCTTTCCAGTTCGCGCTCGCCGAGGCGTTCACGCTGTGCGACAACTACTTCTGTTCGGTCTTCGGTCCGACCTGGCCCAACCGGCTGTACTGGATGACCGGCACCCTCGATCCGGGCGGCACCCTGGGCGGTCCGGTGCTGAACAACACCGCGCCCAAGCCGTACCGCTGGACGACCTACGCCGAGCGGCTGCAGGCGGCCGGGATCAGCTGGAAGGTCTACCAGGAGGAGGACGACTACGGCTGCAACCTCCTGGAGCAGTTCCAGACCTTCCGGGACGCCAAGCCGGGTGAGCCGCTGTACGAGCGCGGGATGCGGGCGCAGCCGGCCGGGACGTTCGAGGACGATGCCCGGGCCGGCCGGCTGCCGGCCGTGTCATGGCTGATCCCCACCAGCCACCAGTCCGAGCACCCGGACTATCTGCCGGCCGCCGGCGCCGACTATGTCGCGAAGAAGATCGAGGCGATCGCGTCCAACCCGAGGCTGTGGGCCAAGACGGTCTTCATCCTGAACTACGACGAGAACGACGGACTCTTCGATCATGTGCCGCCGCCGGTGCCGCCGGCCGGGACCAAGGACGAGTTCGTCCGGGGCCTGCCGATCGGCGGCGGGTTCCGTGTGCCGTGTCTGATCATCTCGCCGTGGACGGTGGGCGGCTGGGCCGCCGGCGACCCCTTCGACCACACCTCGGTGCTGCAGTTCCTGGAGCGCTGGACGGGTGTCGAAGAGCCGAACATCAGCGACTGGCGGCGGGCGGCCTTCGGTGATCTGACGTCGGCGTTCGGCTTCCGGCACCGGGCGCCCCGCCCGCCACGGCTGCCCCGTGACACCGCCGAGCAGCTGGTCGAGGCGCAGTGGGAGGTGGCGAACCTGCCGAAGCCGACGCTGCCGGGGGCGGGGCAGCAGCAGCCGCGCCAGGAGCGGGGGCGGCGCAGGCGGCGGTAGCCGGCCGGATGTCCCTTCTCTCCCCGGGAAACGACGGTGCCGTACGGGACGGCCTCGTGTGGAGGCGTCCCGTACGGCACCGGGGGCGTGCGGGTCAGACTCCCGCGTAGGAGTGCAGGCCGGTCACGAAGATGTTCACGCCGTAGTAGTTGAACAGGTAGCAGGCGAAACCGATCAGGCCCAGGTAGGCGGCCTTGCGGCCCTTCCAGCCGGCCGTGGCGCGGGCGTGCAGGTAGCAGGCGTAGGCGACCCAGGTGATGAAGGCCCAGACCTCCTTGGGGTCCCAGCCCCAGTAGCGGCCCCATGCGGCCTCGGCCCAGATGGCGCCCGCGATGATGGTGAACGTCCACAGCGGGAAGACGGTGGCGTTGACGCGGTAGGCGAACTTGTCGAGCGAGGCGGCCGAGGGCAGCCGCTCCAGTACGGACGAGGCGAAGGCGCCGGGCTGCTTCCCCGCGGGGTCGGCGAGCTTGCTCTCGTAGGAGTCGCGGAACAGGAACAGCAGGGTGGAGACGGCGCCGAGGTAGAGCGCCGCGCCGGAGATGATCGCGCAGCTGACGTGGATCCACAGCCAGTACGAGTGCAGCGCGGGCACCAACTGGTCACTGGCGGTGTAGAGCACCGAGACGGCCAGCCCGAGGTCGAGCAGGACGGTGGTGACCAGGGGCAGCCCGATCCAGCGGACCTTCTTCCCGAGCACCAGCAGCAGGAGGTAGAGGCCCACGGCGACCGCGGCGAAGGTCGTGGAGAACTCGTACATGTTGCCCCAGGGGGCACGCTGTACGGACAGGGCGCGGGTGAGGACGCCGCCCACGTGCAGCGCCCAGGCCAGGACGGTCAGCGAGATGGCGATCCGCCCGTAGAGGTCGCCCTTCTCGGTGTCGCCCGCGGCGCCCGGCCCGTCGGGGACGTCGCGGCTGCCGGCGAGGGACTTGGTGACGACCTCGGGCCGCTCCAGTACCGCGGTTCCGCCGCCCTGCCGGGACTTGACGGAGACCGTCGCGGACGCCGTGGACTGTGCGGTCAGGGCGGCGGCGGTGCGGCCGACCTTGCTGCGGCTGCCGAACACCCACTCGGCCATGTGCGCGAGGAAGGCGAGCGTATAGACCGCCATCGCGGAATAGACCAGCAGGTTGCTGTTGTGCGCCAGTGTCTCGTTGGCTGCGGCCGCGATGTTCACGCGCGCGCTCCTTCGGAGGGGTCAGCAGGTCCGTCAGAGTCAGTGGGCTCCGCGGGGTCTTCGGTGTCGTGGGCAGGGGCATCGGGGGCTGGCGGGGCGTCGGGGGCGGGCGGGGCCTGGGGGAACAGGTCCCCGGCGAGCGAGCCGAGTTCCTCCGGCAGCCGGGCCGACTCGCTGCGGCCGAGCCCGGCCATCTCGACGACGGTGACGCCGTCGGCGCCCTTCTCCGCCCGGACCCACATCCGGCGGCGCTGGATGAACAGCGATCCGGCCAGGCCCAGCAGGGCGGCGACCGCACCGGTCAGCGCCAGGCCGTTGCCGGGCTGGTGGGAGACCTTGAAGCTGGCCCAGCTCTTGACGCCCTCGAAGGTGATGGAGCCCTCGCCGTTCGGCAGCTTCATCGTGGTCTGTGCCTCGGCGGCGCGGACGGCGGCCTTGTTCTTGGAGCCCGCGTGCTGCTCCACGCGGTCCTTGGGCAGCAGCATCTTCTTCAGGATGCCGCCCTTGCCGTCCTGGTACTTCTTGAGGCGCTTGGTGTCCAGCTTGTAGACGCTCTGCGGCAGGCCGGAGTCCAATCCCAGGTCGCCGTGGTACGCGTTGACCGAGAGCACGGGGAAGTCCAGCGCCGGGAACTGCGAGAACATCGAGCCGGTGCCGCGGCCGCCGAACGTCGGGACGAACATCGCCTGGAAGCCGAGCTGGTTGCGCTTGCCGTCCTTGGTCTGCGCGCCGGGCACCTTCACCACACCGGTCGAGGTGAGGTTCTTCGGGTCGGCGGGCAGGAAGGCCGTGGCGCCGTGGAAGACCGTCTTGCCGCGGCCGTCCTTGACGGTGACGACGGGGGAATAGCCGTGCGAGAGCAGGTAGACCCGGTTGCCCGCGATGTCGAGGGGCGTGTTCACCTCGATCGCGGTGTGGTGCTGCTTGCCGTCCGCGCCCAGGTAGTAGGAGATCTGCGCGCGGTAGGTGCGCGGGGTGCCGCGCTGCGGCCCGGTCCGCTCGTACGTCGCGTCGAAGCGGTCGAGCTTGAAGCCGAACGGGTCCATGTCGTCGGTGTCGTAGAACGGTCCCGACTTGAACTCGTCGTACTGCGTGAGGCTGTTGGCGAAGCCGTCGCCCTCGGTGATCAGCTTGTTGCCCTCGGACTTCCACAGGCCGCCGACGGCGAACGCCACCAGCATCACGATCAGCGCGACATGGAAGACGAGGTTGCCGACCTCGCGCAGGTAGCCCTTCTCGGCGGCGACCGCGGTGGCGTCCCGGTGGGCGCGGAAGCGGCGCTTCTTCAGCAGCCGCTGTGCCGCGTCGAGGACCTCCTCGGGGTCCGCCTCGGTGCGCCAGGTGGTGTACGCGGGCAGCCGGGTCAGCCGGCGGGGGGCGGCCGGCGGGCGGCCGCGGAGCTGCCCGACGAACTGCCAGCTGCGCGGCACGATGCAGCCGATCAGCGAGATGAACAGCAGCAGGTAGATCGCGGAGAACCACACCGAGCTGTAGACGTGGAACATCCCGAGCTTGTCGTAGATGCCCGCGAGGGTGGAGTGGTCGGCCTTGAACTGGTCGACCTTGACCGGGTCGACGCTGGTCTGCGGGATCAGCGAGCCGGGGATCGCGCCGATGGACAGCAGGAAGAGCAGCAGCAGCGCGACCCGCATCGAGGTCAGCTGCCGCCAGAACCAGCGCGCCCAGCCGAGCGGGCCGAGCGAGGGGAAGGTGACGTCTTCCGTGGGCGCGGTGGAGAGCTGGGATCCGGCCGCGCCGAGATCACTGCCCGCGTCGGCCGCGGAGCCCGGGTCGCGGGGGGTGTCGGTCTTGGTGGACATCAATCAGATCCCAACGGTGGAGCTTTGCGTCCAGCTCTGGAGCTCGGACATCAGGCTGTCCCAGATGCCGGTGACGAGGAGGATGCCGAGGGCGACCATCATCCCGCCGCCGATCCGCATCACCCACAGGTAGTGCCGCTTGACCCAGCCGAAGGCGCCGAGTGCCCGGCGGAAGGCGAGGGCGACGACGATGAACGGCACGCCCAGGCCGAGGCAGTACGCCACGGTGAGCAGGGCGCCGCGGCCGGCGCTGGCGCCGGAGTACGCGAGGGCGCTGACGGCGGCGAAGGTGGGGCCCAGGCACGGCGTCCAGCCGACGCCGAAGAGCACCCCGAGCACCGGCGCGCCGGCCAGTCCCATCGCGGGCTTCATGTGGAAGCGCAGTTCGCGCTGTCCGAAGCGCTTGAGGAAACCGGCGAACGCCAGCCCGAGCAGGATCATCAGCACGCCGAGGACCCGCGAGACGACGTCCTTGTACTGCTGCAGGGTCTGGCCGGCGAACCCGAAGAGCGCGCCGCCGGAGACGAAGACGGCGGTGAAGCCGAGGACGAAGAGCGCGGCGCCGGCCAGCATCCGGCCGCGCCGGGCCTCGCCGAGGTCGGTGCCGGTGACGCCGGTGACGTACGACATATAGCCCGGCACCAGCGGCAGGACGCAGGGCGAGAAGAAGGAGACGAGTCCGGCGACGAGTGCGAGGGGGACGGCGGCGAGCAGGGTCCCGTTGAGGACGGTCTGGTTCTCCGCGGCGGCGGCGAGCGCGATCACGTGATCACTTCTCGGCGATCAGCGGGGTGATCATCTTGCGGAGGTCGTCCTCGGTGACCGGGCCGATCGAGCGGGCGGCGATCTTGCCGTGCCGGTCGATGGCGATCGTGGAGGGGATGGACTGCGGGTTGAGGCTGCCCTTGGGGAAGCGCAGCATCAGCCGGCCGGTCGGGTCGAACAGGCTCGGGTAGGGCACCTTGTGCTCTTCCTCGAAGCTGACGGCCTGCGACTTCTCGGAGTCGCGGGTGTTGATCCCGACGAACTGGACGCCCTTGGTCTTGGTCTCGCCTGCGACCTTGGCGAAGTTCGGCGCCTCGGCGATGCAGGGCCCGCACCATGATCCCCAGACGTTGAGGATGACGACCTTGCCCTTGTAGTCGGCGACGTCCAGTTTCTTGCCGGTGGTGGTCTCACCCGAAAGATCGGGGGCCGGCTGCCGCTCGTCCTTCGTGACGGTGTCGATGCCGTTCTTGCCCTGGACGAACCGGGTCTGGGACGAGCCGCCGGAGGCGCCGTCGCCGCAGGCGCTGAGCGTCAGCGACGCGGCCGCCACCCCTGCGGCGAGCAGGGTGATGCGGCGGCGGCTCGTGAGGCGGCGTGGGGCGCGGCAAGCACTCATGTGAAAAGTTTCGCATGGGCCCATTCCGGATCTTCCGCGCCCCCCTCCGACGGCCCGCCGCCGCCCGGAGGTATCTGTCAGGCCGCCGACAAATACGACTTCCAGCCGCCTTCCGGCCGCGCTCCGACGGGCAGCTCCTGGAGCTTGCTCACCACCTCGGGGTCCTGTGCGTCGAGCCAGTCGGTGAACTGCCGGAACGACACCAGGCGGACATCTTTGTTCTGCTCATTGGCAATGTGTTTAAGGGCTTCCTCGACGGCATCCATGTAGATACCGCCATTCCACTGTTCGAAGTGGTTGCCGATGAAGAACGGCGCACGATTGGTCTCGTAGGCCCGGCGGAATCCGGAAATATATGCGTCGGTGGCCTGCTGCCGCCAGCCCGGATAGTTGGCCGGCGGGGCCTGCGTGGAGTGCTTCGACTGATTGAAGAGCATGTTGTAGTCCATCGAGAGCACCTGGAAACTGTGCCCCGGGAACGGAATCAGCTGGAGCGGGAAGTCCCACAGGCCCCGCTTCTTCTTCGGCCACATCTGCATACCGCCGGGCGAGCTGGCGTCGTACCGCCAGCCGAGTTCCCGGGCGGTGGGCAGCAGGTTTTTCTGGCCCAGCAGGCAGGGCGTGCGGCCGCCGACCAGTTCCTTGCGGTAGTCGAAGGGCAGCGGTTCGAGGTCGGTGAAGCCGGTGTTCGTGCGCCACCTCGTGACGAAGTCCATCGCCTGGTCGATTTCGGACTGCCACTGCCGGGGTGTCCAGTACTTGACCGAGGTCGGGGCGTTGCCGCAGAAGTGCCCGTTGAAGTGGGTGCCGACCTCGTGGCCGTCCAGCCAGGCCTCCCGCACGTACCTCAGGGTCTCCCTGATGTGGACGTCGCTGAGGTACGGGATGTCGGAGGCGCCCTGCTCGTTGTTCGGCGGGTCGTAGAGGTGCTTCTGGGATTCGGGCAGGAGATACAGACCGGAGAGGAAAAAGGTCATTGCCGCGCCGTGGTCCCTGGCGAGCTGGAGGAAACGGGGGAAGAGGCCGTTGCCGACCTCTCCGGCCCCGTCCCAGGAAAAGACCACGAACTGCGGCGGGGTCTGGCCGGGCTCCAGCCGTTCGGGCGCCTTGGGCTGATGGGGCTGCGCGCCGGAATATGCTGTCGAACCGTCACCGATGAGTTTCGCCCGGGCCCGGACCGCCCCCTTTGCCCGCGGCTTGTCCGCCCCCGCGCCGGCCGAATCCGTCGACGAGCAGCCGGCGAGGCCCAGCGCAGCGGCTGCCCCGACTCCCATGCCCAGCAGCTTTCGCCGGCTGATCGCGCGCATACCCTCGTCCCCATCCGTGCTCGCCCAACTCAATATCCATATAAACGGACAATGGAGAGGAGGGCATGTCGAGCGTCGGGGTGACGGGTTATGCGCCTGGACAGGTCATTTCGCCTGCAGGTGACGTTCCGCCAAATGATGCGCCGTCAGGCACCAAAGGCCTTGGCCTTTCCCTTGACCGGTTTGGCGCCGGCCAGAAGATGGGAGGGAACCAGGTCGCGCGCGGGCTCGCTGTACCCCACCGAAACGATCTTGTCGCCGTGGAAGGTGAACGACGTCAGCGAGGCCAGCGTGCACTGCCGCTTCCGCGGGTCGTGCCACAGCCGCCGCCGCTCCGCGAAGCTGCGCACGATCCAGATCGGCAGCTGATGGCTGACCGCCACCGCCTCGTGCCCGCGCGCCGCGTCCCGTGCCGCGCCCAGCGCCGCCATCATCCGCACGACCTGTTCGAGGTACGGCTCGCCCCAGGAGGGCCGGAACGGATTCGTCAGGTACTTCCAGTTCCCCGGCTTCTTCAGCGCACCGTCACCGACCCCGAAGGTCTTCCCCTCGAAGACGTTGGCCGCCTCGATCAGCCGCTCGTCGGTGGCCAGCTCCAGGCCGTGCGCCCCGGCGATCGGCGTCGCGGTCTCCTGCGCACGCTCCAGCGGCGAGGCGACGACATGTGTGATGTCCCGCCCCGCGAGGTGCTCGGCCACCCGGTCGGCCATCTTCCGCCCCAGCTCGGAGAGGTGGTAGCCGGGCCGGCGCCCGTAGAGCACGCCGTCGGGGTTGTGCACCTCGCCGTGCCGCATCAGATGCACCACGGTGATGTCTTCGCTGCTCATGTCACCCATTCATTCAGTCGTCGGCAAGCAGTCGCCGGCCCGTGCGCCGGAAGTGTCCTCAGGCCGTCGCCGCGGCCGCGGCCCGTGCGGCGGCCGGCAGGGCGGCGGCGATGCGCTCGACGGCCGCCGTGTCGTGCGCGGTCGAGACGAACCACGACTCGAAGGCGGACGGCGGGAGGTAGACGCCCTGCTCCAGCATCGAGTGGAAGAAGGCGGTGAAGCGGAACGACTCCTGCGCCTTGGCGGCGTCGTAGTCGGTCACCTCGGCGTCCGTGAAGAAGACCGTGAACATGTTCCCCGCGACCTGGAGCCGGTGCGCCACGCCCTCCTTCGCCAGCGCGGCGGTGACCAGACCCCGCACCTCCGCGGAGACCGCGTCGACCTTCTCGTACGCGGCGTCGTCCAGCAGCCGCAGCTGCGCGACCCCCGCGGCGGTGGCGATCGGGTTCCCGGACAGGGTGCCCGCCTGGTAGACCGGGCCGACCGGCGCGAGGTGCGCCATGACGTCCGCGCGGCCGCCGAAGGCCGCGGCCGGGAAGCCGCCGCCCATGACCTTGCCGAAGGTCATCAGATCCGGACGCACCCCGTCAATGCCGTACCAACCGGACTTGCTGACGCGGAAGCCGGTCATCACCTCGTCGGAGATGTAGAGCGCCCCGTTGCCCGCGCACAGGTCCTTGAGACCCTGGTTGAAGCCCGGCAGCGGCGGCACCACGCCCATGTTGCCCGGCGCCGCCTCCGTGATCACACAGGCGATCTCGCCCGGGTGCGCGGCGAACGCGGCCCGCACCGCCTCCAGGTCGTTGTACGGCAGCACGATCGTGTCGCCGGCCTGCGCGCCCGTCACGCCCGGCGTGTCGGGCAGCCCGAGGGTCGCCACGCCCGAACCGGCCGCGGCCAGCAGCGCGTCCACGTGCCCGTGGTAGCAGCCCGCGAACTTGATCACCTTCGGCCGGCCGGTGAACCCGCGCGCCAGCCGGATCGCCGACATCGTCGCCTCGGTGCCGCTGGAGACCAGCCGCACCTGCTCGACCGGCTCGATCCGGGCCACGATCTCCTCGGCCAGCTCGACCTCGCCCGCACCGGGCGTGCCGAAGGACGTACCGCGGGCGACCGCCTCCTGGACCGCGGCGATCACCTCGGGGTGCGCGTGGCCGAGGATCATCGGCCCCCAGGAGCACACCAGGTCGACGTACTCACGGCCATCGGCGTCGGTGAGGTACGGACCGGTACCGGACACCATGAACCGGGGCGTACCACCCACGGCGCGGAACGCCCGCACCGGAGAGTTGACGCCGCCCGGCGTCACGGCGGACGCACGGTCGAAGAGCGACTGCGAAACAGGGGCTTCATACGGAAAAGACACTGTGATCCTGACCTGCATAAACGGCGGGTGGGCGGCGCTCGGGCGCGGCCCTGCTGACTAGGAAGGCGGGAATCTGCCTCGCGATACGCCTGTGGGCGCCGCTCGGTTCACCCTCGCCCCATTTTTGATTCCTCTCGCTTCGACCGGGCGTCAGCCCCCACTCGTCTGCGAAACTGGGCCGACGTACGAGTAAGTCACGCAAGCAATGGTCTCAGAGGCGCACGGGGGCGTGCGGCCGGGCGTTTCACGCGCCGGTGACGGGGGAGGTCTCTGAGACGATGATCGGGTTGCGCGGCTGGGGCTGCGAGTGGTCGGGTGGAGATATGCATCGCGGTGGCGAACTGGGCGAGGGAACCAATGACCGGGGTCCCGAGCGCGCCCAGCGCGGCCGTCACCGGCGCGAGGACACCACGGGCGACCGGACCACGCGCGAGGAAACCACGGGCCACGAGAGCACGGGCGGGGAGATCAGAGGCGGCCGCATGGGGGTGACGTACAGGTACTTCGGCGCGCCCAACGGCGCGACGGCGGCCCGTGTCCCCGTCTCCATGCGCCCCGAGGAGCTCGGCGGTGACGAGCTCGGCATGGGCGGCATGTTCAGCAAGATCAAGCCGGAGACGATGGCCGCCATGGTCCTCACCGGTATAGAGGGCATACCCCTCCATAAGGTTCCACCGCTCGAACTGGTCGTCCTCCACCCCGACTACGCCGTCGTCAAGCTCCCGATGACCGTGGTCGACCCGCTGCGGGGCGTCGGCGAGGAGTCGGTCGGCGCGGCCGCCTTCATCTGGTCCACCGTCCCCGACCGCGGCGGCCCGCGCGACGCCTTCACCGTCTACCAGCTGCTGCACGAATGGCAGGACTTCAGCCACCGGCTGCACGAGGCGGGGCACCAGGCGTACTGCCTGGTCTGGCCGTAACGGTTCGGCGCCCGGACGGGGCGCGGTGCACGGGCGGGGCGCGGTGCACGGGCGGGGCGCGGTGCCCGGCCCGGGCGCCCGCCGTGCCCCGGGGCCGCATGCCACTCCTCACCAGGTGGGGCGGGCCGACACACCGCCGTCGACGACCAGATCGTGCCCGGTGATCCAGGACGCCATCGGCGAGGCGAGGAACACACAGGCATCGCCCACGTCCTGAGGCGTGCCCAGCCTCCCGGCGGGTGCCGCCGCCTGCCAGCGGCGCACCCCCTCCGGCCAGTCCCCTTCCAGGCCGGGCCGGTCGATCAGACCGGGCGAGACGCTGTTGACGCGGATGCCCGACGCCCCGTACTCCAGCGCCGCCGTGCGTGCGTGCATCACCACCGCCGCCTTCGACGCGCAGTAGTGGGCATGCCGCGGCGCCGGCCGGTCCGCCTCGATGGAGGCGATATGGGTCACCGACCCTCCGGCGCCCGCCCGCATCACGGCCGCCGCGGCCTGGGTGCAGGCGAAGACGCTGTGCACATTCACGTCCGCCACCGCCCGCCAGTCGGCGAGCGACATCCCGGCCAGCTCCTGCGTCGGCTGCACCCCCGCGTTGTTCACCAGCGCGGTCAGCCGCCCGCGCCAGCCGGCCGCCTCGGTCACCAGGCGGTGGCACTCCTCCTCGACGGCCAGATCGGCGGCCAGCGCCAGCGCGCTCCCGCCGTCCGCCTCGATCCGCTCGACCAGGTCCCGCGCCGCCTCGGCGCCCGTACGGTAATGCGCCACGACGGCGGCTCCCGCGGCGGCGAACCGCAGCGCGATACCGCGGCCGAGGCCGCCGGCGGCACCGGTGACGAGGGCGACCTGGCCGCGGAGGTCAGGGAGGCCGGGGTGAGGGGGGTGGGTGGGGAGCGGGGAGCTGCTGGGCGGCGAGGAGTGGGCGGGGGCGTCCGGCGTGGTCTCGGTCATGGTCGGTCGGCCCCTCGGGTTCGGGTCGGTCGTGGGCGGGTCCGTTGTGGATGGGCCGGTCGGGGGCGGGTCCGTCGTGGACGGGTCGGTGACGGTCGGGTCCGTCGTGGACCGTTCGGCCGCGATCGGGTCCGTCGTGGACCGTTCGGCCGCGATCGGGTCCGTCGTGGACCGTTCGGTCATGGTCGGCTCAGGGCGGCGATCCGCGCTGCCTCCTGGGGGAAGCGCGCGGCGAGTTCGGCGGCGACCCCGTGCTCGTAGTCCTCGAAGGTGAAACCCGGCGCCATCGTGCAGCCGAAGAGCGTCCAGGAGCCGCCGTCGGCGACCTCGGCGGCCATCCACGTACCGGCCGGCACCGTGAACTGGACGTGCTGCCCGCCGAGCACGTCCGGCCCGAGGATGACCGTGCGGGCCGGGGCACCGCCGTCTTCCGGGAGCAGGAACAGGGCGAGTGGATCACCGCGGTAGAAGTGCCAGATCTCGTCGGTGGGCAGCCGGTGCAGGGCGGAGAAGTCGCCCGGCTCGGCGGTCAGCAGCATCACGATCGCCGAGCCCTCGGGCCGTCCGTCGGCACGCTCGGGGCCCGCCCAGGTACGCCGGAACCGTCCGCCTTCACGGGGCAGCGGCGCCAGTCCGTAGAAATCGATCAGCGCCGCGGGGAGCCGGTCAGGGGGCATCGGCTGCTCGTCCGTCCGCTGATCTTCCGTCCGTTGCTCGTCCGTCCGCCGCTCGTTGCTCCGCTGTTCTTCCATCCGCGGCTGCCTCCCCTCGGTCTACCGGCTGCCGGCTACCGACTGCCGGGTCGTGGACCAGGCTAGGGGCGACGGCAATGCGGTGCGGGCCCATTCGAGCCAGGTGGCCGAGCGCGGGCGGAGGGGCCGCCCGGCGGCCGACGGCCCGTCAGCCGGCCGTCCCATACGGGTCGCGGCCGGTCTCCGCCAGCAGGGCGTCGAGAGCGGACGCGCCGGACGGGACGGGGAGCGGGTCACTGAAGACGTTCATCTTCCGGGCCGTCGGGGCCATCTGTGCGACCAGCGTCCGCAGCTCGGCCACGCACCCGGCGGCCGGCGCGTACGGCCGGCCGGTGGCCCGCGCCACGTCCCAGGCGTGCACCGTCAGATCCAGCAGCACCATCGCGCCGACGGTCCGTGCCGGCAGGTTCATTCCGCCGGTCAGGCCGTCCTCCGCGCCCGGCGCCGCCCACGCCTCGACCAGCAGCGCCGTCTCGTCCGCGAACCGGTCGGGCCACCGCGCGCCGTATTCGCCGAGCCGGTCGGGCGTGGTGCTGAAGTCCACGTCCTTCTTGGCGGCCAACGTCTGGAACGCGACGACCACCTGGAAGAGGTGGTTGAGCAGCGCCCGCAGGTCGTACTCGGCACACGGGGTGGGCAGTTCCAGCTGGTCGTCACGCACCCCGCGCAGTATGGGGAGCGCCGCGCCGGCCGCCGCTTCGAGCAGCGCACTGATCGGTGGGGGCGCGGGGGCGGGTGAGGCCGCGGGGGCCGCCCCTGCCCCCTTCGCGGATATTTCGTCCGGAATGTCTTGCATATCGGTCATGGCGACGACGCTACGGGGCCGCGTCCGGGGGTGGCTTGAAAAAATGCGACAGCCCGCGCGACCGGGCCCGCGGCAGCCCGCCCGACCGCTGCGGCCCGCCCTCGCGGGCCGGCGGGACGGTGTGGGCGGGACGACACGGGCGGGGCGGCACGGGCACCCCTAAAATCCAGGCATGGCCGCTCCACGGCGCGATACCCGGGGCATCGTCGACGCCCCCGGACTCTTCACGCGGGTGCAGTTCAGCCGCCGCACCCCCGCCGCGCCGCTGCGCCCCTATGTCGAGCACTACTGGCTGATCGACTGGGACCTGTCCGAGCCGTACGCCACACATGTCGTTCCGCACCCCTGCGTGAACCTCGTCTTCCAGCGGTACGCCGACCGGCCCGGTTTCGGTGAGGTCGCGGGCGTCGGGCTGGAGCTGTTCGCGCAGCAGCTGACGGGGCGCGGGCGGGTGTGCGGGGTGCAGTTCCGGCCCGGCGGGTTCCGGCCGTTCACCCCGGAGCGGCCCGCCACGGACTGGACGGACCGCCGGTTGCCGCTGGCGACGGTGTTCGGGGCCACCGGCGTCACGGTCGCCGATGCCGCGGCCGCCGTACTGGAACCGGACGACGAGGACGCGCGGGTGGCCGCGCTCGACGCGTTTTTGATCCCGCGCGTGCGGGCCGGACCCCGGATCCTCGCCCAGGCCGACCTCGCCATGGGGCTGGCCGACCGGATCCGCACGGACCGTACGATCCGCCGGGTCACGGACTTCGCACAGGCCGAGGGCATGTCCGTACGGGCCCTGCAGCGGCTGTTCGCCGGATATGTCGGGGTCAGCCCCAAGTGGGTACTGCTGCGCTACCGGGTGCACGAGGCACTGGAGCGCGCCGTGTCCGACGCGGAGGTCGACTGGGCCGCGCTCGCGGCCGAACTGGGCTACAGCGATCAGGCTCATCTGATCCGCGAGGTCAGCGCCACCGTCGGGGTCCCGCCCACCGCCTACGCCCGCTGACTCCGGCCGCCGCCGGGGCCCTCAGAGCCGTTCGGGCATCAGGGCCGTTCGGCCCTCAGAGCCGTTCGGGCATCAGAGCCGTTCGGGCATCAGAGCCGTTCGGGCATCAGGGCCGTTCGGGCATCAGGGCCGTTCGGCCGTCAGATAGCGCTGGACGGTGGGGGCCAGCCAGGCGACGAGCTCGTCGTGGCTGAGGTTCACGGCCGGCGGGATGTGCAGCACATAGCGGCACAGTGCCATGCCGAGTATCTGGGAGGCGATCAGCGCGGCACGGGTCGGCGCCTCGTCGGGCACCGGGCAGACGGCGGCCAGGACCGGCTTGATCTGTTCGGCGAACACGCCTCGCATCCGCTGCGCACCCGCCTCGTTGGTGACGCCGACGCGCATCATGCCGGTCAGCGTCTCATCGCACTCCCAGCGCTCCAGGAAGTGGCGTACGAGCCGGGCACCGGCCTCGTCGCGCGGTACGTGACTGAGGTCCGGGGCGTGCACCTCGATCTCGGAGGCGGCCGCGAAGAGACCGGCCTTGTTGCCGTAGTAGCGCATCACCATCGACGGGTCGATGTCCGCGTCCCTGGCGATGGCCCGAATGGTGGCGCGCTCATAGCCGTCCGCGGCGAAGCGGTCCCGTGCGGCGGCCAGGATCGCGGCGCGCGTCGCGGCGGAGCGGCGGGGGCGGGCGGGGTCCGCCGGGCCGTCGGACGCGGCGGGCGCGGCGGGCGCGGCGGGCACCTCAGGCACTGCAGACGCGGCATCGGCGGCGGAGGGAGCGTGTTCGACCATGTCAACAACTGTAGGCCAACACCTGTTGACACACCAGATCCGCCCGCCTTACGCTTGCCAACAAGCGTTGACCAACAAGCGTTGGCAGTGCTGCAGGCACAGGCAGCGACACCCACACAGGCACGGCGCAGACACAGAAACCGGCACAGGCATAGACATAGGCATAGGCACAGGAGGCGGAAGCCATGGATGCCATGAACCACGACCACGACCGGACGGACCACGACCGGTCGCCCCGCGATACGGACGTCATCGTCGTGGGCGCAGGCCCGACCGGCCTGCTGCTCGCCGGGGACCTCGCCGAGGCGGGCCTGGGTGTCACGCTGCTGGAGCGCCGCCCCGCCACGATCAGCAATCTCACCCGAGCCCTGGCGGTCCATGCCCGCACCCTTGAGCAACTGGACGCCCGCGGCCTCGCCGACGAGCTCGTCGCCGGCGGCCATCGGGTCCCCGCCATCCGCCTGTTCGGGGACACCACCTTCGATGCGACCCGGCTCCGCTCCCGCTTCCCGTTCGTACTGATCACCCCGCAGTTCGAGGTGGAGCGGCTGCTGGAGCGGCGGGCCCGCCGGGCCGGGGTCGTCTTCCGCCACGACTCCGAAGTGCTCGGCCTCGATCAGGACGCCGACGGCGTGACCATGCGCTTCCGTACCGCCGACGGCCTCGGCAGCCTCCGCGCCGCCTACGCCGTCGGCACCGATGGCGTCCGCAGCACCGTCCGCGAAGCCCTCGGCCTGCCGTTCCCCGGCAAGTCCGTGATCCGTTCCCTGGTGCTCGCCGACATCCGGCTGAGCCGGGAGCCCGAGTCCCCCTTCACCGTCACCGCCAACGACGACGCCTTCGCCCTGGTCGGCTCGTTCGGCGACGGCTGGTACCGCATCATCGGCTGGAACCGCCATCGCCAGGCCGACGACGACGCGCCCGTCGGTCTCGACGAGGTCCACGAGTTCACCCGACTCGTCCTCGGCAGTGAGTACGGCGTCCCCGAAGTCCGCTGGGTCTCCCGCTTCCACAGCGACGAGCGCCAGGTCCCCCAATACCGCGTGGGCCGCGTGTTCCTGGCCGGCGATGCCGCGCATGTGCACTCCCCCGCCGGCGGCCAGGGCATGAACACCGGCCTCCAGGACGCCGCCAACCTCAGCTGGAAGCTCGCCGCGGTGCTCCGGGGCCACTCCCCCGACAGCCTGCTGGACAGCTATCAGACCGAGCGCCACCCGGTGGGCAGGCAGGTGCTGCGCAGCAGCGGCGCCCTCATCCGGCTCGCCCTGCTGCACACCGCCCCCGGCCGCGCCGTCCGCACGCTCGCCGCCCGGCTCGTCAACCATCTGCGGCCGCTGTCCGGCCGTGCGATCCGCGCCATCTCCGGCATCGGCATCGCCTACCCGGCCGGGCCCGGCGCCCACCCCCTCGCCGGCCGGCGCGCCCCCGATATCCGCCTGGCCGACGGCGGCCGCCTCTACGCCCTCCTGCGCCAGGGGACGTTCGTCCTCCTCGCCCCCTCCGACGAGCCCGGCATCCCCCACACTCCCCCGCCCAAGGAGGACTCCCCCGGGCCCGCCGCCACCCGATTCGTCACCGCCTCCTGGCACAGCGGCCGCCGCACGGCGCTTCTCGTCCGCCCCGACGGCTATATCGCCTGGGCCACCGATGCCACAGCCCCCGCCGCACGCGCCGCGGCGCTACGCTCCGCCCTCCTCCACTGGACCGGCGCCCCGCCCGAGGACGGCGGCTCCATAGCCACCGGCCGGCCCGCCTCCCTCACCCCTCCAGCACATGCCGCAGATACGCCCGGGGATCGTTGAGATAGCGCCGCCAGTGGTCGACCAGCCCCAGTTCCGCCCACTCCACGCTCCGCATCCCGTGCTCGCCGACCTCCACGATCGCCGCGCCGGGCAGCGCCGTCAGCAGCGGTGAGTGCGTGGCGCAGATGATCTGCGCGCCGCCCCTCCCCAACTCGTCCATCAACCCGACCAGTTCCAGACAGGAGGAGAAGGACAGGGCCGCCTCAGGTTCGTCCATCACATACAGGCCCTGCTGCGAGAACCGTTCCCGGAAGGCCATCAAAAAGCCCTC
This sequence comes from Streptomyces lydicus, assembly GCF_004125265.1. Classification (GTDB taxonomy): domain Bacteria; phylum Actinomycetota; class Actinomycetes; order Streptomycetales; family Streptomycetaceae; genus Streptomyces; species Streptomyces lydicus_C. Next base: position 4,993,509 of record NZ_RDTE01000003.1, on the reverse strand, counting down.
CCCGTGGCTCATCTCGTCCGGGGACCGGGACAGCCGGTTCGACCTCTGCTCCCCGTTCAGCGCCTCCAGCGCCGTCTCCGCCCGTAGGAAGAACCCCCGCCGGCGGACCCGTGGTCCGCGCACCATCCGGCGGCCCTCCCGCGTCGGATCGAACCGCATCAGCCCACCGAGCAGCGACGCTTCCCGCGAACTCGCGTACTTGTATCCCGCCGATCCGCCGTACGAATCCAGCCCGAAGCCTTCCGCCAGCGCCTCGGCCAGCGTCGACTTGCCCGAACCGTTCTCCCCCACCAGGAAAGTGACCGGAGCACGGAAGGCCAGCCCTTCGTCGACCAGCTGGCGCACACACGGCACCGTCCAGGGCCAGCCGTCCCCGGCCGCCCCCTCCCCCGCCGGAACGTCCACGTAAGCCCGTTCGATCAGCATGCCCCGAAACTCTCACACCCCACTGACAGCCGGCCGCTCACAGCACCCCGAAACCCCCTGCCCGCCCCAGACGAATCCCCGCCCGGCGCTGAAAGACCCCCTGCCCGCCCCGCCGGACCTCACCCGGAGCCCGCCAGGTCCCCGGTTCCGTAGGCTTCACGCATGCTGTTCGCCCGCTCCGCCGCCCTCTTCCTCGTCGCCGCCCTCTTCGAAATCGGCGGCGCCTGGCTGGTCTGGCAGGGCGTGCGCGAACACAAGGGCTGGGTCTGGATCGGCGCCGGAGTGATCGCGCTCGGGGTGTACGGCTGGGTGGCCACGTTCCAGCCGGACGCCGCTTTCGGCCGTATCCTCGCCGCGTACGGCGGCGTCTTCGTCGCCGGATCACTGGCGTGGGGCGCGATCGCCGACGGCTACCGCCCCGACCGCTGGGATGTGACCGGCGCACTGATCTGCCTGGCCGGAATGGCAGTGATCATGTATGCCCCCAGGGGCCGCTGAGGCCACTGGGGCTCCTGCATATCCTGGCCGCAGACCGCCCTCCCCCGAGCTCTTGAGCAACAGGGGGACCCCACACAGCCCGAGGAGAGTGCCATGACCGCCGAGGTCCGTACCGCCGTCGTCACCGGAGCGAGCAGCGGCATCGGCGCCGCCACCGCGCGCGCCCTGGCCGCTGCCGGCTACCGCGTGGTGCTCACCGCCCGCCGCAAGGACCGCATCGAGGAGCTCGCCGCCGAGCTGCCGGACGCCGAGGCCTACGCCCTCGACGTCACCGACCGCGCCGCCGTCGACGCCTTCGCGGCCGCCCTCGACCGCTACCCCTCCGTCGACGTCCTGGTCAACAACGCCGGCGGGGCCTACGGCGCGGAGCCGGTCGCCACCGGCGACCCCGCCGACTGGCGCGCGATGTACGAGGTCAATGTGCTGGGCGTGCTCCACATGACCCAGGCGCTGCTGCCCGCCCTCACCGCCTCCGGCGAGGGCACGGTCGTCGTGCTCTCCTCCACCGCCGGCCACGGCACCTACGAGGGCGGCGGCGGTTATGTCGCCGCCAAGCACGGCGCCCATGTCATCGCGGAAACGCTCCGTCTGGAGCTGTGCGGCGAGCCGGTGCGCGTCATCGAGGTCGCCCCGGGCATGGTCAAGACCGACGAGTTCGCCACCACCCGCTTCCGTGGCGACGCCGCCAAGGCGGCCAAGGTCTATGAGGGCGTCGACCAGCCGCTGAACGCGGACGATGTCGCCGACACCATCACCTGGGCGATCACCCGCCCCGCCCACGTCAACATCGACCTGCTGGTGGTCCGCCCCCGCGCCCAGGCCTCCAACTCCAAGGTCCACCGCACCACCTGAGACACGTCGGCCTGCCCCATGTAAGACACGCGCCCCACCCGGGGCAGGCCCCACAAAGGACACGCCGCACGCAGACATGGGCGGCCCGGCGGCATACGAAGAGCGGCCCGGCGCACACTGCGCCGGGCCGCCCCGGGACTGAGCCCTCACAGGCCACTCAGCCCTCTCCGTCCCTCAGCCGCCCAGCCCTTCACACACCACCTGCTTGAGCATGGCGACGACCTCGACCGTTCCAACGATCCCTGGAGACCGCCCGGCGCGCCGGGTCTGCCCCATGATCACCCCACTGGAATGCGGATGAATCTGAACCAGTGGGGTGAGTGCGGCAGACCAGGATTCACTGGCTGAATATGACGTCAGATGCCGGCGCCGCCGGAAATCCCTGCATGGCCCGAGACGGGGCCGAGCTGACCGCTCACGCCGCCCGAAACCGAACCGCCCAGAGCGGGCAGCGCAGGCAGAGCAGGCAGAGCAGGCAGAGCAGGCAGGGAGGAGGCTCCGCCGCCCAGCAGGTTTTCGGCCCCGAGAATTCCTCCGGAGACATTGTCCAGTTCACTGTCGGCGATCTCGTGAGCCTCGTTCTGGGGCATGGAGTCCTTACGCATGGCTGGCCCTTCCCTTGGTGGTTCGCGGCGATCAATGAGTGGTATCGGCCGGCCCGGCGACACGCTGCTCCTGCCGGTTTTACGACCCCTGACACCCGGAAGCGGATGCGCAACTTCCGATTGCCGCGAGATCAAACCACGCCCACGGGCGGCCCGGCTACCCCGACCCGTCGGTCATTTCTGCAGACGGTCCGGTATCGCACGGTGTTGGCCGGCGGAATTTCCGACGGGATGGTGACGACTCCTTCACGTACTTTTCGCCGACCAGGGATTGTGGAGAGGCACCGACAGTGCCACGCGAAGGACATATCAACCCCGGGAGCGGGCGTGCCCTCTGCGAAACGGGATTCGGCAGCGAGTACGTGCCCATTCTGCGTAGAGAATGCGCAGGGTGGGCTGCGCCGCACCGCGCCACCCGCGCCGGGCGAGTGACTGGACACCACCAGTGGCTGAGCCGCGTGACAGCGAAAGACAGCTGGTACGCGCCGGGCACGGCCGGCGACGCCGTGTCGCGAGATCCGCGATATCTCTGCACGATCTGATCACGGACCTCGCCGACCACCGGCCTACGCAACGCGCTCGCGGACCGTCCCGGCACCGCAGTCCCGGCAGTCACAGTCCCGGTATCCGGGACGGCGGGCACACCGGCCACGCCTCTCAAATCCGGTCCGAATGCGGTCAGAGGCGGCGTACCCGCGCAGCGATCCCATGACCGAGCAGAAGGTAAATCACGGCAGGCAGGCCGTAATTGAGGAAAACCCGCAGACCTTCGAGCTTCATGGTGAAGATGTCCTGAGACCAGCCGGCGAGGAAGTCGGCCATACCGTGCACAAAGCCGACAAAGACATTTCCCTGGTTTGCCTCAAGCAGGTACAGCAGGATCCAGAGGCCCAGAAATCCTGCCGCGATGTCCGCGAGCGTATGGATGATCAATGCTGCCCGGTTTGCCCCGGTGCCATCCTGGTTACGCCCATAGGCGCCCCCGTTATGGCCATAGGGGTGGTAGGTGTCATGTGCGGGTATGGGTTCATGGGGATTGCTCATGCCCTCCTTGCTTGCCTCGCGCGGATACCCGAAACCTCTTTCAAACCTGCGATTTCATATCGGTTCCGGATCTTGTATCACGCATCGATCCCCACCGCCGCACCTCGCCTCTTGCTTCCGCAGCTTTCGGTTCCAAGGAAAGACACATAAGCGACGCTTTCCGCTAAGGCGACTGTGCCGCCCCTGGTGAAATCTCCGCCACTCCGGGCCGCCACCCCCTCAGCCCCAACGGCCGCCGCCGGCACGGACCATCGATCACGCGCAGCACCGAAGACCAGCCCTCCACCCAGACGACCTGCGTGAGCTCGGCGACGACCTCGACCAGGTCCCACTGCTGATCGACGACCTCTCGATCGGCTTGCAGGCCCCCGCAGGCGCTGCTCGACGGTCCTCACATGGCCTCGGCATCTTCCTGCTGCCCTCACACCACGCGGACCAAGCACGGCTCGACACCACGCACACTCCGGACACGCGCAATTCCTGAACCCCCCGTTCAGCAGCCACAGTTCCGGGAATCACAGTCCCGGTAGTCATAGTTCCGGTGGTCGCAGTTCCGGTGGCCGCAGTTCCGGTAGTCACCGTTCCGTCAATTGCGCTGCAGGCATGCACACTTCGGGCTCGTAGACGCCTGACAAATGTCATGAGTGTTGATGAGACAGATCGTTCTGCGGGAGGACTCTGGGGACGACGGCCGGTCGAGAGAATCGAGGCGACCGAGATCACATGCGTGATCGGCCGCAATAGCAGGAAGTTGTGACGGGAGAAGACATGTCCCTGCCCCACCCGGCCCGCCGCCGTCGTTTACGAATCGCCGGCACCACCACGGCCGTGATGCTCTCACTGGTGGCAGCGGCGGTACCGGCCCAGGCCGCAACGGCCCCCGCGCCCGGCGCCCATGCCGCCGCAGGAACGACGGCCCACCCGGGCCGTCTCGACCACAAAGCACTGGACGAGAGACTGGCAGCACTACGCAAAGCGGGTATGTACGGTGCCTACGCGGCCGTCCGGGAGGGCCGGGACGAATGGCGGGGTGCGGCCGGTGTCGCCGACATCGCCACCAACCGCCCCGTCGGGCCGCAGATGCAACACCGGGTGGGCAGCCTCACCAAGGCGTTCACCTCCGTCGCCGTGCTGCAGCAGGTCAGCGCGGGCCGGATCGATCTGGACGCCCCCCTGGCCCGTTACCTCCCCGACCTCGCCCCCGGTGAGCGCGGCCGGAAGATCACCATCCGGATGCTGCTCAACCACACCAGCGGCATAGCCGACTACATCCCTGGCGCCTTTCCCACCCTCCTCAAGGGGAGTACCGAGAGCATCGACGCCAACCGTTACCGCCACTTCGCCCCTGAGGAGCTCGCACGCATAGGCCTGCAGGCAGCGCCGACGGGAAAGCCCGGCGAGAAGTGGTCTTACTCGAACACCAATTACGTCATCGCGGGAATGCTGCTGCAGAAGGTCACCGGCGAGGATCCGCAGGAGTACATCACCCGCCATGTCATCCGCAAGGCCGGGCTGAAGCACACCTATTTCCCGACCTCCGCACGGATATCCGGGCCACATTCCAAGATGTACGAATCCTTCTACGGACTGGTCAACCCGGCCCGTGACTACAGCACATACGACATGTCCTGGGCCGGTACCGCCGGGGCGCTGGTCTCGACGATGGAGGACGTGAACGACTTCTACCGGACGCTGCTGACCGGCGAACTTCTCGCCCCCGCCGAACTCCGCCAGATGCAGACCACCGTCGAGTCCAAGGACGGAGAGGGCAATGTACTGACGCGCTACGGCCTCGGCATCGAGGCGATCGACACCGTGTGCGGGCGCTTCTGGGGACACACCGGCTCGGTGTGGGGCGCCGAGACGGTGACGTACTCGACGCCCGACGGCAAACGCCAGATGACGTTCGGGCTCAACCGGACCAAGTACCAGCAGCTCGACGCGACGGGTCACATCAAGCCGGGCCCGATAGACACCGCGATCTGGGCCTTCGAGGCGAAGGCGATGTGCGACCGCGATGCGCCCGCCGAGCCGCGACGGTTCGCGCAGCCGGCCGCGCCGAAGGCTCTCGAAGAGCGGCCCGTCCCGCTCACCCGTCCGCTGGCTCCGCTGACGCCGGGTCGCTGACCGGGGACGTCCGCCGACTTCCGTATTCCACCGGCAGTTTGAGGCGCATGGTGGCGACGGCGCAGGCAGGCGAGTGTCCGGAGGGGGTGCCCCTGCGCGCAGTAAAACGTGCTCCGGTACACGCGCCCCACCACGGAACACCTGCGCCGTGCGCCACCTGACGCCCACGAGGGGCGATCCGCGCACTGCCGTTCACGGCCCGGCGAGGCCCCTCCCCCTGGCGAGGCCCCTACCTCTGGCCCCTGTCCCCTGTCCCCTGGCCCCTGTCCCCCTCCGGAGCCTGCCGATCGCGTGGACTCCTGCACTCAGCCCTTCACACACACCACCTGCTTGAGCTTGGCGACCACCTCGACCAGGTCCCGCTGCTGATCGATGACCTTCTCGATCGGCTTGTAGGCCCCCGGGATCTCGTCCACCACACCGGAGTCCTTACGGCACTCCACGCCCCGCGTCTGGTCCTCCAGGTCCTGGGTGGAGAACCGCTTCTTCGCGGCGTTCCGGCTCATCTTGCGACCGGCGCCGTGGGAGGCGGAGTTGAAGGACGCGGCGTTGCCGAGGCCCCTGACGATGTACGAGCCGGTGCCCATCGAGCCCGGAATGATGCCGTACTCGCCACTGCCGGCCCGGATCGCCCCCTTACGGGTCACCAGCAGATCCATGCCGTCGTACCGCTCCTCCGCCACATAGTTGTGGTGGCAGGAGATCACCGGCTCGAACGTCGGCCTGGCCTTCTTGAACTCCTTGCGGACGACGTCCTGGAAGAGCGCCATCATCACGGCCCGGTTGTGCTTCGCGTACTCCTGCGCCCAGAACAGGTCGTTGCGGTACGCCGCCATCGGCGGGGTGTCCGCGATGAAGACGGCGAGATCGCGGTCGACCAGGCCCTGGTTGTGCGGCAGCTTCTGCGCCTGCCCCATGTGGAACTCGGCGAGCTCCTTGCCGATGTTCCGGGAGCCGGAGTGCAGCATCAGCCACACCGCGCCGGTGTCGTCGAGGCAGAACTCGATGAAGTGGTTGCCGCTTCCCAGCGAACCCATCTGCTTCGTGGCGCGTTCCTGGCGGAACTTGACCGCATCGGCCACCCCGTCGAACCGCGACCAGAAGTCTCCCCATCCCGCCGTCGGGTAGCCGTGCAGCCGCCCGGGGTCGACCGGATCCTCGTGCATCCCGCGACCCACCGGAATCGCCTGCTCGATCTTCGACCGGAGCCGGGAGAGATCACCGGGGAGGTCGTTGGCGGTGAGCGAGGTCTTCACCGCGCTCATCCCGCAGCCGATGTCCACGCCGACCGCCGCCGGGCAGACCGCGCCGTGCAGGGCGATCACCGAGCCGACGGTGGCGCCTTTGCCGTAATGGACATCCGGCATCACGGCCAGGCCCTTGATCCACGGCAGGGTGGCGACATTGCGCAGCTGCTGCATCGCGACGTCCTCGACCGTGGCCGGATCCGTCCACATCCGGATCGGTACCTGGGCACCGGGCACCTCGACGTACGACATAACTTCCCCATTCCCCCGAACTTGTGAAAAACGCAAAAGCCGGACAAATTATCCGATCTTGGACGGTGAACCGGCGTTTGCGGCAAGACGTGCGGTAGACATTGTGTCCATCGGCCGCCGACCGGCGGCAACCGCATTTCGCAGGGGAAGGAGCCGCGAGCGATGCCACGGAAACCGTTCGTACCCGGTGCCGCACTGGTGGTGGCCGCGGCGCTGGCCGCGGGCCTCAGCGGCTGCAGCGGCAGCTCCAGCCCCGACGGCGGCGCCGCCGACGCCAAGAGCGGCGACGCCTCCTCCTCCAGCCAGGCCGCCGAGCCGGGCCGCTACCAGACCCTCCCGGAGGCCTGCGGGCTGCCCTCGCGCAAGGCCATCCGCAGCATGCTCCCCGGCGACGGCCAGGACCTGTCGGACGCCGAGGCTCGGAAGATTTACGGCGGCGTGGCCGACATCACCTACGACACCGACCGCCGCGTCGGCTGCCGCTGGACCCGCGAAACCACCGCGGGCACCCGCCACCTGGGCCTGGACATCCAGCGTGTGGTCTCGTACGACGCCGCCACCAGCGATGAGGACAAGGCGCAGGGGATCTTCGACAAGAAGAAGCTGGCCGCGCAGATACCGTCCGGCGGCGCCGGCTCCCCCTCGCCCGCCGCCCCGTCCCCGTCCCCGTCCGCCCCCAAGGGCAAGGACAAGGGCGAAGGAACCGTCACGAACAGCTCGGGGGAAAAGGACGCCACGAGCGGGAGCGCCACAGGCAAGAGCACCCCGGGCGGGAGCGCCACACAGAAGGCGGGCAAGGCCCCGTCCGGCAGCCCCTCGCAGGCATCCGACCCGAGTGCGGACCCCAGCACGGACCCGAGCACGAACCCCACCGGCTCCACCGCCCCGCGCGTCCTGGACGACCTCGGCGACGCGGCGTTCCTCAACGACAAATTGGTCACAGCGGACTCCGGCGTGCACCGCGATGTCACTGTGGTCTTTCGCACGTCGAACGTCATCGTGCAGCTCACTTACGACCAGTGGTCCACGGACAAGTCGATGTTGCCGGACAGCCAGGAACTGCAGGACAAGGCCCGTTCCCTGGCCACCGAGCTCTCCGACAGCCTCAGCGAATAGTCCGGATCGGGCGCATTGACCGATTCGCCGAGAAAGAAGCGGAAACGCCCGATGTAAGCGTTGCGCTCTTCGACATGAATCGGTCACCCACCTCGCCGCGCCGCGTACCGTGCCGTCTAGCCCTGCCCCGTACGCGAGGCGGGGCGGGCCCCACGGCCACCACCACGGCCGCGCCCGCCGGCCGCCGACCCGGCGGACCGGCCCGACGACGAACAGCGAAGGAACCATGCACCGTTCAGCCAAGCGCCTCGCCAGCCTCCTCACCTGCGCAGCAGTACCGGTGCTGCTCGTCGCCGGCTGCTCCGGCTCGGACAGCGACAGCTCCGGTGACGCCTCTTCCTCCGCCTCCAAGAGCGCGGCCAAGCCGTCGCCGAGCGTCGCGCCCGCCAAGTACAAGACGCTGCCGAACCCGTGCGAGCTGTTCTCCAAGGACAGCGTCAAGAAGATGCTGCCCAAGGCGAAGGACGCCGCCGGTGACCGGGGCAAGTCCTCGGACAACACCTCCCACGGCACCTGCTCCTGGACCAGCTCGGACGAGAAGGGCGTCGACGGCACCCAGTGGCGCTGGCTGGACACCAACCTGCAGCGCTACGACTCCGACCCGGGCGTCGGCAGCGGCGAAAAGCGCGCCACGGACTTCTACACCAAGCAGATATCCGAGGCGAAGGCCACCAAGAACGCCAAGAAGCTCGCGACCGTCCAGACCTCCGGCACCGGCGACGAAGCCACCGCGATCACCTACGACGTGAAGCGGGACGGCACCAACTTCAAGAACACCACCCTCGTCGCCCGCGTCTCCAACGTCGTCGTGTCGATCAACTACAACGGCGCGGGCCTGGCGGGCGCGGACGCCCCCAAGACCGCCGACCTGCTCAAGCAGACTCAGGCCGCCGCCAAGGAGGCGGTCACCGCCGTCACCAAGGCCAACGGCTGACCCACCGACGCCGCCCGGAGAGGGCCCGCACCAGGTACGGTGCGGGCCCTCTCGTTGCCCGGCTCCACCGCTCCGCCCCTACCGGAACTTCGCCCACCGGTAGGCATGTGCCAGGCTGTCGCCCGCAACAGACCGACTGGGAGGGGTCCTCGGGTGGCCGCGCCACTGAAGCTGACACGCACACACCGGATACTCATCGGAGTGGTCATCGCCGGCGCGGTGGTGATCGCCGGCATCGGCTTCGCCGGCTCCTACGCGGCCGTGCGGGAGCTGGCCCTCAAGAAGGGCTTCGGCACCTTCGCCTACTTCTTCCCCCTCGGCATCGACGCGGGCATCTGCGTCCTGCTCGCGCTGGATCTGCTGCTGACCTGGATCCGCATGCCGTTCCCGCTGCTGCGGCAGACGGCGTGGCTGCTGACGGTCGCCACGGTGGCGTTCAACGCCGCGGCGGCGTCCGACCCCCTGGGCATGGGCATGCACGCCGTCATCCCGGTGCTGTTCGTCGTCACCGTCGAGGCCGCCCGGCACGCCGTCGGGCGGATCGCCGACATCACGGCGGACAAGCACATGGAGGGTGTGCGGATCACGCGCTGGCTGCTGGCGCCCGTCCCGACGTTCCTGTTGTGGCGGCGGATGAAGCTGTGGGAGCTGCGGTCGTACGACGCGGTGATCAAGCTGGAGCAGGAACGGCTCGTGTATCAGGCACGCCTGCGGTCGCGGTTCGGGCGGAGCTGGCGTCGTAAGGCTCCCGTGGAGTCCCTGATGCCGCTGCGGCTCGCCCGGTTCGGGGTGCCGCTGGCCCAGACCGCTCCCGCGGGGCTGGCCGCCGCGGGCATCGAACCGCAGCTGCTGCCGGCGCCCCCGCGGTCCGCGGCACCCGCCGTGGAGCCGAAGGCCCAGGAGCCGGCCGGGAACCAGACGCCGGCAGAGGCCCAGGCGCCCGTCGAGGCCCACGAGCCGGCAGAGGCCCACGAGCCGGCCGGGGCCGAGGACCTGCCGAACCAGTGGTTCGCGGCGCCGCAGCAGGTGACCTACCAGGGCGACTACGACCCGACGTTCGCCCCTGAGCAGCAGCACCGGCCCCAGCCCCCGTACGACGCACAGCAGCCCGCGTACGAGCAGCACCAGCAGGCACCAGCTCACGAGCAGGCCCCCGTACCGCCGCCCCGCACGCCGGAGCCCGACCCGCAGTTCCCGGTGCCGAACGGTGCGGGCGGAACGCGCCCACTCGGCATGGGCACCCCGGAGGCCGCCCCGCAGCCCGCTCCGGCCCCCCAGGCACAGGCACAGGCACAGACGACGCAGGCCCAGGCACAGGCACCCACCGCAACCCCGACCGACGAGGACCTGTACCAGGTGTTCCGCCACTCCATAGAGGGCGAAGGCATGCCCACACCGGGCGCCTTCGCGGCCAACCTGGAGGCCCAGTACGGGACCCGCCTGCGGTCACGGGAACTGAACCGCTACATGGACCGGTTCAGCGACCGCCTCAACGCGGAAATGATGGACGAGCACATCGCCTGACCCGCAGCCCGGATCCGTACGGCAACGAGCTCCTGGGCCGCACGGCAATGGGCTCCTGGACCGCTAGACCGCCCCGGCCCCCGTCCGGTCCCTCAGCCGCTTCGCCTTGCGCCTCCTGTCCGCGTCCCCCCAGGCGGCCAGTGCCGCACCGACTGCGAAGAGGCCGACATAGGCGGCCGACGGCAGATCGAACCAGTGGGGCAGCAACCCCCAGGCGCGGTCGAAGAAGACCTGCCCGACGAATCCCATCACGCCCTGGATCATGATGATGAAACCTAAGATTCCCCTCATGGCTCCAGCGTGAAGGGTCCGGCCCCGGGAATCCTCGTCCCCGGGGCCGAACCCTTCTCATCCCGCTGTCATCCGTCGGTCGGAGACCACCCCGAGGTGTCTACGACTCCCCGACGAGGATTCCCCGAGGTCGACGCTCCGACGACCCGTCAGCCACCGCCAGCCCATGAGCCACCGGCGGCCCCATCAGCCACCAACGGACGCCCGTCAGCCACGAAGCCCGGTCAGCCCCCCAGCAGCTTCCGCACCCGGTCCGCCCCCACGGCCAGCAGCAGCGTGGGAAGCCGCGGCCCGGTGTCCCGCCCGACCAGCAGCTGGTAGAGCAGCGCGAAGAAGGCACGCTGGGCGACCTTCAGCTCCGGCGTCGGCTTGGCGTCCGGCTCCAGGCCCGCCTGCACCTTCGGAACGCCGTAGACCAGGGTGGTCAGGCCGTCCAGCGACCAGTGCTCGTCCAGGCCGTCGAGCAGCAGCCGCAGCGAGCCCCGGGACTGCTCGTCGAGCGTGCCGAGCAGGTCCGCGTCGGGCTCGTCGCGGACGATGGTGCGCTGTTCGGCCGGGACCTGGGTGTTGATCCAGTACTCGGCCCTGGCGAGCCGCGGCCGGGTCTCGTCCAGCGAGGTGACGGGGTTGTCCGGGTCGAGTTCGCCGAGGATCCGGAGCGTCTGCTCGTCGTGGCCCGCGGTGATGTCCGCGACCGAGGCGAGGGTGCGGTACGGCAGCGGCCGCGGCGTGCGGGGCAGCTCACCGGCGGCGGTACGGGCCGCCCGGGCGTACGCGGCGGCGTCGGCCGGCAGCGCGGTGCCGTCGGCGACCTTGGCCTCCAGCTTGTCCCACTCGTCGTAGAGCCGCTGGATCTCCTGGTCGAAGGCGATCTTGAAGGACTGGTTGGGCTTGCGGCGCGCGTACAGCCAGCGCAGCAGCGGCGCCTCCATGATCTTCAGCGCGTCACCCGGCGTCGGCACCCCGCCCCGCGACGACGACATCTTGGCCATGCCGCTGATGCCGACGAAGGCGTACATGGGGCCGATGGGCTGGTCGCCGTCGAAGATCTGCCGGACGATCTGACCGCCGACGACGAAGGACGAGCCCGGCGAGGAGTGGTCGACACCGGACGGCTCGAAGATCACGCCCTCGTAGGCCCACCGCATCGGCCAGTCGACCTTCCAGACCAGCTTGCCGCGGTTGAACTCGCTCAGCCGGACCGTTTCGCCGAAGCCGCACTCGGTGCAGGTGTAGGCCAGCTCGGTGGTCTCGTCGTCGTACGAGGTGACCGTGGTCAGGTCCTTCTCGCACTGCCCGCAGTAGGGCTTGTACGGGAAGTAGCCGGCCGAGCCGCCGCTGCCGTCGTCCTCGGCGGCCGCGCCCGAGCCCTCGGCGGCCTCCAGCTCGGCTTCGTCGACCGGCTTCTGCGACTTCTTGGCCGGCGCCTTCTTGGTGCGGTACTGGCCGAGGATCGCGTCGATGTCCGCGCGGTGCTTCATCGCGTGCAGGATCTGCTCGCGGTAGACACCGGCGGTGTACTGCTCGGTCTGGCTGATGCCGTCGTACTCGACGCCCAGCTCGGCCAGCGCCTCGCTCATGGCGGCCTTGAAGTGCTCCGCCCAGTTCGGGTACGCCGAACCGGCCGGGGCCGGCACCGCGGTCAGCGGCTTGCCGATGTGCTCGGCCCAGGCCTCCTTGTCGACGCCCGCGACGCCGTCCGGAACCTTGCGGTAGCGGTCGTAGTCGTCCCACGAGATGAGGTGACGGACCTCGTACCCGCGGCGGCGGATCTCGTCGGCGACGAGGTGCGGGGTCATGACCTCGCGGAGGTTGCCGAGGTGGATCGGGCCGGACGGGCTCAGGCCCGAGGCGCAGACGACCGGTTTGCCCGGGGCGCGGCGCTCCGCCTCGGCAATGACCTCGTCCGCGAACCTGGAGACCCAGTCGGTCTCGGTGCTCTGCTGAGCCACGATCGGCCCTTCCTCTTCCTGGTGCTTCCTGATTGCGCCGTCTTGCGCGTGCGACGCACAAATGCCTGACGGTGCCCATTGTCCCAGACGGAAAATCAGTGGTACTGCCGTGGGATACTCGTTGGCAAACCCTTTCCGCCCCATTCCGCTCCGACGACACCTCCTCACCTCCCTCCGGAAGAGAGCTCTTCTCCATGGCCTCGGTCACTTCCCTCGCAGCTTCGGTTCACCAGCGCGTCGCGGACGCCCTCTCGGCAGCCCTGCCGGAGGCCGGCGCCGCGGACCCGCTGCTGCGCCGAAGCGACCGGGCGGATTTCCAGGCCAACGGCATGCTGGCGCTGGCCAAGAAGCTCAAGGGCAATCCGCGGGAGCTGGCGACCAAGGTCGTCGCGGAGATCGGCGACAACGACCTCCTCCAGGAGATCGAGGTCTCCGGCCCCGGCTTCCTCAACATCACGATCACCGACCGGGCGATCACCGAGACGCTGGCCGCGCGCGCCGACGACGACCGGCTCGGCGTCCCGCTGAAGGAGCAGCCCGGCGTCACGGTCATCGACTACGCCCAGCCGAACGTCGCCAAGGAGATGCACGTCGGGCACCTGCGCTCGGCGGTCATCGGCGACGCCCTGCGCCACATCCTGGACTTCACCGGCGAGCGGACGATCGGCCGGCACCACATCGGCGACTGGGGCACCCAGTTCGGCATGCTCATCCAGTACCTGATCGAGAACCCCGGCGAGCTGGCCCCGGCGGCCGACGTCGACGGCGAACAGGCGATCAGCAACCTCAACCGCGTCTACAAGGCCTCGCGCGCCGTCTTCGACTCGGACGAGCAGTTCAAGGAGCGGGCCCGCAAGCGCGTCGTGGCGCTCCAGTCCGGCGACGCGGAGACCCTCGACCTGTGGCAGCGGTTCGTGGACGAGTCGAAGGTCTACTTCTACTCGGTCTTCGAGAAGCTGGACATGGAGATCCGCGACGACGAGATCGTCGGCGAGTCCGCGTACAACGACATGATGGCCGAGACGGCGCGGCTGCTGGAGGAGTCGGGCGTCGCCGTCCGCTCCGAGGGCGCGCTGGTGGTCTTCTTCGACGAGATCCGCGGCAAGGACGACCAGCCGGTGCCGCTGATCGTGCAGAAGGCGGACGGCGGCTTCGGCTACGCGGCCTCCGACCTCTCCGCGATCCGCAACCGCGTCCTCGACCTGAAGGCGACGACGCTGCTGTACGTCGTCGACGTCCGCCAGTCGCTGCACTTCAAGATGGTCTTCGAGACGGCCCGCCGGGCGGGCTGGCTGACCGACGGCATCACCGCGCACAACATGGGCTACGGCACGGTCCTCGGTGCGGACGGCAAGCCGTTCAAGACCCGTGCGGGCGAGACCGTACGCCTGGAGGACCTGCTCGACGAGGCGGCCGAGCGGGCGACCACGGTGGTGCGCGAGAAGGGCGCGGCGGTCGGCCTGACCGAGCAGGAGATCACCGAGAACGGTGCGCAGGTGGGCATCGGCGCGGTGAAGTACGCGGACCTGTCGACGTCGCCGAGCCGCGACTACAAGTTCGACCTGGACCAGATGGTCTCGCTCAACGGCGACACCTCGGTGTACCTCCAGTACGCCTACGCCCGGATCCGGTCGATCTTCCGCAAGGCCGGTGACGCGGCCCCCGCGGCGCACCCGGAGCTGGCGCTGGCCCCGGCGGAGCGGGCGCTGGGTCTGCACCTCGACCAGTTCGGCGAGACCGTCGCCGAAGCCGCCGCGGCCTACGAGCCGCACAAGGTCGCCGCGTACCTCTACGGCCTCGCCTCGCTCTTCACGACCTTCTACGACCAGTGCCCGGTCCTGAAGGCCGAGGGCGGCCCGGACCAGATCGCGAACCGGCTGTTCCTGTGCGAGCTGACCGCCCGCACCCTCCACCAGGGCATGGCGCTGCTCGGCATCCGGACGCCCGAGCGGCTCTGATCCATGCGGCTCTGATCCATGCGGCTCCGGCCCGAGCGGTTCTCGCCCGAGCGGTTCTGAGCGGCCCGCGTCGTCCGGCCGACGGCGCGGACCCGTGATCGCTTACTCTCCAGCCACTGCGGCCCCGTACCCGACCCGTACCAGAGGTCGTGTACGGGGCCGTTCCGGTCTCCAGGGGAGGGCAACAGCAATGCACCACGGACCACGCACGACCGATCAACCGGCCGCACCCGCGCACACACCCACACCCGCACCCGCGCCCGCCGCCGCCCCGGCCCGGCGCGCCGCACTGGGCGCCGGAGCCGGACTGCTGGCGGCAGGTCTCCTGTCGTCCGCCACCCCGACCGCGTCCGCCACCCCATCCGACCGGAAGCGCCCGGCATCGGCCGCCGCGCAGGCCCGCACCGCCGCCGATCCGCACGAAGCGCTGCGCCGCCTGGAACACCAACACCGGTCCCGCGTCGGCGCGTTCGCCCACAACCTCGCCACCGGCGCGAGGGTCGCCTACCGCGCCCACACCCGCGTCCCCCTCTGCTCGGTCTTCAAGACCCTCGCCGTAGGGGCGGTGCTGCGCGACCTCGACCACAACGGCGAGACGCTGGCCCGCCGCATCCACTACACCCGCGCCGACCTCGTCGACAATTCCCCCGTCACCGGTGCGCACGTCACCACCGGCATGACGGTCGCCGACCTGTGCGCCGCCGCCCTCCAGCGCAGCGACAACACGGCCGCCAACCTCCTGCTCCGCGAACTCGGCGGACCGACCGCCGTCACCGCCTTCGCCCGCTCCCTCGGCGACCGCATCACCCGCCTCGACCGCTGGGAGACGGAACTGAACTCGGCCGAGCCCTGGCGCAGGACGGACACCACCAGCCCCGCCGCCATCGCCCACGCCTACACCCGGCTGCTCGTGGGCGACGCGCTCACCCCCTCGGACCGGGGCCGGCTGACGGCATGGATGAAGGCCAACGAGACCAACACGAACCGCTTTCGCGCCGCACTGCCCAAGGACTGGGCCCTCGCCGACAAGACGGGCACGGGCTCGTAGGGCACCGGCAACGACGTCGGCGTCGTCTGGACCCCGGACGGCACCCCGGTCGTGCTGGCCGTCCTGACGGGCAAGCCGGAGCAGGCCGCGGACGCCGACGATGCGCTGATCGCGGACGTGACGAAGGTACTCGCGCGGGCCGTGACGGGCTGAGCGGACCGAGCGGCCGGGCGGTTCAAGGGGCGGGGCCGGAGACCCGGGTTCAGGGCCGCGCTTCAGGGCCGCGCTTCAGGACGCACTTCAGGGCCGAGCTTCAGGAGCGACGCCGCCTCAGTGCTGCCAGGGCCTGCGTACCGCGTCCTTGGCCTTCTCGCCCGCGTCCAGCCCGTGCCCCGCGGTCTTCTCGGCCTTGCCCTCGGCCTCCAGCTTGCGGTTGTGCGTGGCCCGGCCGACGACTTCCTTCATGGCGCCTATGACCTGCGCGCCCTTGGCCTGCATCTTGCGCTTGGCAGTCATGGTTACCCGCTCCTCGGTCGGTCGGGGCCTTCCCTGACACTCGGCGCGTTCCCGGCAGGGGCCGGACAAAACGTCGCGCCCACGACAAAGCTCCCGCCCCGTGGTCGGGGGCAGGAGCTTCGGCAGGCACAGCGGGCGCAGCGGGTCGGGGCGGCTCACAGCCCCCCGGGGCTCACAGCCCCCGCGCGACCTCCGTCGCCCAGTACGTCAGGATCATGTCGGCACCGGCCCGCTTGATGCCGGTCAACGCCTCCAGGATCGCCTTGTCCCGGTCGATCCAGCCCTTCTCGGCGGCCGCCTCGATCATCGCGTACTCACCGGAGATCTGGTACGCGGCCACCGGCACGTCCACCGTGTCCGCGACCTTCGCCAGCACATCGAGGTACGGCAGCGCCGGCTTGACCATCACCATGTCGGCGCCCTCCTCCAGGTCGAGGGCCAGCTCGCGCATCGACTCACGGAGGTTGGCCGGGTCCTGCTGGTAGGTCTTGCGGTCGCCCTGGAGAGAGGAGCCGACGGCCTCCCGGAACGGCCCGTAGAAGGCGGAGGAGTACTTCGCCGTGTAGGCGAGGACCGAGACGTCCTCGTGGGAGGTCTGGTCGAGCGCGTCACGGATGACGCCGACCTGCCCGTCCATCATGCCGCTGGGGGCCACGACATGGACGCCCGCGTCGGCCTGCACCTGCGCCATCTCGGCGTACCGCTCCAGGGTCGCGTCGTTGTCGACCCGGCCCTCGGCATCCAGGACACCGCAGTGCCCGTGATCGGTGTACTCGTCCAGGCACAGGTCCGACATGATGACGAGATCGTCGCCGACCTCGGCCTTCACATCACGGATCGCGACCTGCAAGATCCCGTCGGGATCGGTGCCCGCCGTACCGGCGCCGTCCTTCTTCGCGTCCTCGGGCACCCCGAACAGCATGATCCCGGCAACCCCGGCGTCGACCGCTTCGACGGCGGCCTTCCGGAGCGTGTCACGGGTGTGCTGGACGACGCCCGGCATCGCGGAGATCGGCACCGGCTCGGCGATCCCCTCCCGTACGAACGCGGGAAGGATGAGGTCAGCGGGGTGCAGCCGGTGTTCGGCCACCATCCGCCGCATGGCGGGGGTGGTACGCAGCCGCCGGGGCCGCGCACCGGGGAAGCTTCCGTACTTCGTCATACCGCCCACGCTACGCCCGCTTTGCCCCTGCCTTTGCCGACGCATCGTCGGCCGTCACGGCCCCTCCGCCGCCCCTCCGCCGCCCCGTTCAGGCCGCCGCAGCGGGCTCGCGCGGCACCGGCCGGAAACACAACGTCCGCTCCCGGTAGCCCGTAGGGTGCGCCGGGTGAGCGCTTCTCCTGTCCCGCGTCCCTTCCGTCTGATCGTCACGGGGGGAGGCACAGGCGGCCATACCTATCCGGCTGCCACCGTGGTCCGCACCTTGCAGTCTCGCTTCGCGGCGACCGGCGAGGCGCTGGACGTGCTCTGGATCGGCACGCCCGATGGCCTTGAGGCCCGGGTGGCTCCGGCCGAGGGCATCGCGTTCACAACGGTGGCCACCGGCAAGATCCGTCGTTCGAGCAACCCGCTCAAGATGGCTTCACCGGCCAATCTGCGGGACATGGCCCGGGTACCGCTCGGTGTGGCGCAGGCCCGCAAAATCGTGTCCGACTTCCGGCCGGACGTCGTCCTTGCGACCGGCGGGTACGTCGCTGTCCCCGCCGGCCTGGCCGCGCGCATGTGTCACCGCCCGCTCGTGCTGCACGAGCAGACCGTCCGCTTGGGCCTGGCGAACCGTAAGCTCGCCGGCTCGGCGACGCGCATCGCGGTGTCCTCGGAATCGACAGTGCCTCTCCTGCCGGAATCCGTGCGCAGTGCCGCCGTCGTCACCGGCAACCCCGTGCGGCCCGAGGTGCTTGCGGGACATCCGGACAAGGCCTTCGGGTCGTTGGGGCTGGACGGCTTCGACCGGCGCCTCCCGACGGTCTACGTGACCGGTGGCGCCCAGGGCTCCCAGCAGATCAACGAGGTGGTCCGGGACGCGCTGCCGTGGCTGCTGAGCCGGGCCAATCTGGTGCATCAGTGCGGTCCGGCCAACCTCGCCGGTCTCCAGCAGCACGCCGCAGCCCTCCCCGCGGAACTCGCCGCCAGATACCACCTCACCGGCTTCGTCGGCCCGGAACTCCCTGACGTCTTGGCGCTCGCCGACCTCGTGATCTCCCGCAGCGGCGCCGGCACGCTCGCCGAGCTGACCGCCCTCGGAAAGCCGGCCGTCTTCATCCCGCTCGCCTCCTCGGCCGGGAACGAGCAGGCACACAATGCGCGGCACCTCGAAGAGTCGGGCGCCGCAGTTGCGTTGCTCGGTGACGTCACCGCAGCCGCCCTGCGGAACGCGGTCGGCCCCCTGCTGTCGGACCCGGCCCGCCGGGACCTGATGGCGGAGAGAGCCCGTACCCACGGTCGCCCGGACGCGGCGGACAGGCTGGTCGACGTGATCCTTTCCGCCGCGTCCGGCTGACCAGTCTGTTACCGGCGGTGTCCGCCGGTGTGGAGCGCGGTGCCCGCCTCGATGAGCACGGCGCAGTCGTTGAACACTGCCTCGCCCTGGCCCATCGGGTCGGGGACATCGCGGTCACGGAGGTAGAGCCCGAGCTTGTGGGCGTTGTGCTCACCGCTGATCGCACGGAGCGTTTCGAGGACGGCGGCGTCCATCGCCAGGACTTCGTCGGCCCAGTCCAGCATGTCCAGGGTGATCTGCTGCGCGCGGTGCGCGGTGAGGTCGAATCCCAGTCGCCGAGCGGCGTTGGTCATGGACGGGTGGGCGGGCTGGTCCTGCCACTTGCCGATCAGCCCAGCTGATCGGAGTGTGACGGCCGCGCCGCCCCTGCGGGCGAGTGCAGTCTGGGCGAACGGGGAGCGGCAGTGGTTCCCCAGGCACACGGTCAGCAGCTTGCGCATCAGGATCCTCCCGCTGACTTGAGGGCCTGTCCGAGGGTGGTCACCACGTGGTCGACGTCCGCCTCGGTGAGGTGCTGATGGAAGGGCAGGCTCAGGATCTCCTCGCCGCAGTCCTCGGTGGCCGGCAGGGAACACCGCCATGCGGCGAAGGCGGGCTGCAGGTGGTTGGGCGGGTAGTGGACAGCCACCCCGATATTCCGGGCCCGCAGCTCGACGAACACGTCATCTCGATGCGGGACATGGACCTGGCACAGGTGCGGCACCGTGTGGTCGACATCAACGTCGACGAGGGTCACGCCGCGCAGTGGGGCGAGGGCGTCCCGATAGGTGCGCCACAGACGGCGGCGGGTGTGCTCGGTCGTGTCGAAGTGATCGAGCTGGGCCAAGCCAATGGCGGCGTTGATGCCCGAGAGCTGGTAGCGCAAGCCGAAGGAGCCCACGCGGTAGGTGGTCGAGTTCGCACGCTCGCCTTGAGGCCGGGCAACACCGAGGAGCCGCATCATGCGGATCCTGTCGGCTTCCTCCGGCGTGCGAGGGATGACCATGCCGCCCTGGCCGCAGGTGAGGTTCTTGATCGGACCGAACGAGAAGCAGGTCATGGCCCCGGTCGTGCCCACGCGTCGAGTGCCGCTGCGAGAACCGAAGGCGTGCGCTGCGTCCTCGATGACGGCGATCCCGCGCTCGGTCAGCTCCTCTTGGTGGGTGAGATCGACTGCCCTGCCCCCGAACAGGACCGGAATGACGGCGGCCGTGGTGTCGTCGACCGCCTCCATGACGAGTTGATCGGTCACGCACAGTGTGGCGGGGTCGATGTCGACGAAGCGCGGGGCGGCGCCGACGGCGAGGATCGCCTGCACGGTCGCACAGAACGTCAGGGACGGCACGATGACCTCGTCACCAGGACCTACCCCGGCGGCGAGCAGGGCGGTGTGGAGGGCAGCGGTGCCAGAGGCAACGGCCACGGCGTCGGGTACGCCGAGTAAGCCGGCGATCCTACGCTCGAACTCCTCGGTGACGTCGGTGTGTCCGTACTGTCCCGACTCCAGTACCCGGGCGACCGCCTCGGCCTCTTGCCCGTACAGGAACGGGCTGGCGTTGCGTCCGGCGTCCGGCCTTGCGGGTGCGGTCATGACGGTTCTCCCCTCTCAGCGGCCGTGAAATCGAGTTCGGCGATATCGCCGACGACCAGGGTCTCGACGTAGTTCGTCAGGAACACGCCGGGCCGGTACGTGAGGCGGTCGTGGTCGACCGGAAGACCGAACAAACCGTTCACCATCTGGCTGACGAGTTCCGCACCTGCGGCTTCGGCCAGAAGGAAGCCACCTGCGACCCGGACGTTCAGCTCGGTGATCGTGACCGCACCGTCGTCGGAGATGAACCCCTGCACACAGCAGAGCCCGCGGGCGCGGATCGCATCCAGCGTCTTCACGACGAGATCGCGGACGGTGGGGTCATCGAATGTGGTGGAGACCGCGGCGAGGCCGGCCTTCACCAGATCCCGGCGGCGCAGGATCACCGAGGCGCGTCCGGTGCGGTCCACCAGGCAGTCCGCTGTGAACTCGCTGCCGTGGACCCGCTCCTGCACCATGGGTTCCGGGACGAGTTCGCACAGGACACGAGCCTGTTCCAGCCTGTCGACGAAGTGGACGCTCTGCGCTCCGTGGCCGCGCCGAGGCTTGACCACCAACTCCGTTCCGGCAGGGATCCGGTCGATCGCCTCGGGGCGCCAGGTGCGGGGGGTCGCGATGCCGTGCTTGGTCAGCACCTGGTGAAAGGCGGCCTTGTCGATGCATGCCCGCACCGACTCGGCATCTGGGAGCCACAGGTGGACGCCGTGGGCTTCCAGCTGGGGCGCCATGTCCACCAGCGGTGGAACGTCGTTCTCAATGCCGGCCACCACCGCGTCCACCGCCAAGTCCCGGCACAGCCCGGTCATGGTGCCGGCGTAGCCGGGGTCGTCAGCGCGGGGGATTACCTGGGGAACGACTTCGGGGAGCAGTAATCCGGGGGCGAGAGAGCTGGCGTCGGCGGCGATGACCTTGTGGCCCAGGCGCATGAGGCTCCGGGTCAGCCCGAGGCCCGGGTGGGCACCGACACCGGTGACGAGGATTCTGCGCGGGGCGAGCTGGTCAGTGGGCACGGGATTCCTCCTTGCCGGGGCCGAGCGCGACCATGGCACGGGCGGCGTGCGGGTTGCGCAGCAGCGGGGCCCACCGGCCGGGGTTGTCGCGATACCAGTCGACGGTCTGGGAGAGCCCGTCCTTGAACGGGCGGGACGGCTTGTAACCAAGCTGATCGGCGATCTTCGTCCACACCATTGAGTACCGGATGTCGTTCGCGCGCCGGTCCGGTACGTAGGTGACCGAGTCCCAATCGGCGCCGCACAGGCCCAGGAGTTCGGCTGTCAGCTCCCGGTTGGTCAGGTCCGTCCCCCCGCCGATGTTGTAGACCTCGCCGGGGACACCGCCGCGCAGGACCAGTTCGATCCCGGCGCAGTTGTCTTCGACGTGCAGCCAGTTCCGCATGTGTTGGCCCCGGTCGTGCAGGGTCACCTTCTCGCCCTGCAGAAGCCGGGTGACGAACAGGGGGATGATCTTTTCCGGATGCTGGTACGGGCCGTAGTTGTTGCTGCTGCGGGTGACACACACCGGGACGTCGTAGGTGTGGTGGTAGCTCAGGGCTACAAGGTCACTGGCGGTCTTCGACGCCGCGTAGGGGACGGTGGGGCTGACCGGGTCGTTCTCCGTGGCGGAGCCTTCGGGCAGGGGCCCGTACACCTCATCCGTCGAGACGTGGACGAAGCGCTCGATGCCGTGTGTCTTAGCGGCGTCCGCGAGGGTATGGGTGCCGAGTACGTTCGTGGTCAGGAAGGCGCCGGCGGCGAAGAAGGACCGGTCGACGTGGGACTCCGCGGCGAAATGCACGATAGCCGTGTGCCGCGACACGAGTTCGTTCACCAACTGGGTGTCGAGGACGTTGCCGTGTACGAACGTCAGCTCCGGGCTGAGGAATGCCTCGCCGAGGTTTTCGATGTGGCCGGCGTACGTGAGAGCGTCGAGAACGGTGACCTCTTTAACGTCGTCGGACCGCAAGATGCGCTTGACGAAGTGCGAGCCGATGAACCCGGCCCCGCCTGTGACAAGCACTTTGTCCATGGTTGCCTCCAGTGGAAGTGCGATGCGCGGGCGGCTGGGTTCGCCGTCCGCCGGCTGCACCACCATGTCGGTCTGACGACTGAGGTGAGAGCAGCCGGGGGCGCTTCCGCACTCCGTGTGCGGAAGCTGCACACCGTGTGCCTGCCGCGCGCCCTGTCGGGCCTCAGGAATCGCCGCTAGCGTCGTGCGTCCCGTCGGTGCACAGGAGGTACCTATGGGCAATGGACCGGGATTCGTGGACGTCGGTGCACTCATCCGAGGTGCCCGAAACGCCGCCCGGCTCACGCAGAAGGCTTTGGGCGCCCTGTGTGGCTATTCGGCGTCGGCGATTTCGCGGATCGAGTCCAACCAGATGCGCCTGGACTACTCCGTGGCTGTGCGTCTGGCCGGCGTATTGGGCATCCCGCTCGACAGGCTGACCCATTCCTCTGTGCCGGACGCCCGACAGATCGCTACGGTGACGATCTGGCCGTCGGACGAGGAGGATGCGGTGCGTCGTAGGGAACTGCTGACCGGGGCCCTTGCCGCCGGGGCGACGGCTGTCATGGGCGCTGGCCCGGCTGCCGCCGCTACGCCGGACGTTCAGGCCGCCGGCCTGGACGATGTCCTCTTCCACCTTCCAGCAGCCGAGCCGATGGCACCGGCCCGCTTGGCGGAGCAGGCGGCGGCAGCGAGGCATGCCTTCCGGGCGGCCCGGTACACCGATCTTGGGCATGCGCTACCCGGTCTGCTGGCAACGGCCGAGGCGACCCGGGAGGTTTCCAGCGGCCTGGCCCGCCAACAGGCGAGCGGGTTGCTGGCCCGGGCTTACGTTCTGGCCGCCGAGCTTGCGTCGAAGCAGCACTCTGATGCGGCATGGGTTGCCGCTGACCGTGCGCTGTCTGCAGCCCGGGCCAGCAACATGCCGGTGGTAATCGGTGAGGCCTCCCGGGTGCTTGCGATCACGATGCGGCGCTCCGGACAATGTTCGTCCGCGGTACACCTGCTCACCCGTGAAGCGGCAGACCTGGATGCCGGGAAGCACCGTACCGGTGCGGTACGGACCACACTGCTCCTGACTGCCGCGTACTCGGCAGCGACGGGAGGCGACCGCTCCGCGGCACTAGGCCTCCTCGACCAAGCGCAGGAGGACGTCGAGCGGTTGCCCGAGGTTCCTGGCCTCTTCACGGTAGAAGCCACACGGGCGCAGGTGGACATCTACCGGATCGGCGTGCACAACGCCCTCGGCACGCCGGATGAGGGCGTGAAGGTCGCAGTCGCGGTTGACATTTCCCAGATGGCGACGGCGGAACGCAAGGCTCGAGCATGGACGGACACCGCCCGCATGTGGCACGCCCTGGGCAATGGGCCGCAGACCTTCGCAGCACTGCGCCACGTTGAGCGGGAGGCACCGCAGGAGGTACGGCGGCCGGCGCTCCGGGCCCTGACGTCGAGTCTGCTGTATGGGCCTGCCCGCGTGCAGGGAGTGCGGGAGTTCGCCATTCGCACCGGAGCCCTCGTCGCCTGATCAAGCCCACCACCTGAACCGACGTCTTCCCGTACGCCTCCAGGCACTGACGGCGCACGAGCAGAAGACAACCAGAAGGGCGCCCTGCAAAGAGGCGCCCTTCAGTCGTTCCTGCTACTGCTACCGCTTCGCTCAGCTACGAGCCCGCCGCCGCGACCCGGGCCGCCGCTCGCTGGGCCGGGCGACCGGGTCCCCGGCCTCGACGGCGGCATCGCGCCGCGCCGCACCGAAGTCCGCCAGCGCCTTGGCGGTCCGCTCGCCGACCGCGGTCGGCGAGCCCGCATGGCACCGGCCTTGCACGGCACCGGACAGACCACCTAAGCGACCTGCGCGTCCAGCGCAGCCCGGAGCCAGTCGTCCATGGCGCCGATGGTCGGCTGCCGGTCAGCGGAGGGAAGTTCGCCGACGAGTTGCCAGTAGCGATCGATGAGGGGATGTGCGATCCGGCGTAGCTGGACGCTGAGTTGGCGGCGGAAGGCGGGGGTGTCCCGCGCGTTGCGCAAGCCGGCGTGGGCGGCGACGAAACAGTCGAGGGCTTCGCCCGCGTGCGGGGGCCGTCGGTCCCGTACGTCCGCCGAGGCGAGCGCACACGCCTCGACCAGCCCCTCGTAGAGGACGGCCGGACGGCAGGCCTCGTCAGGGGTTCGGGAGGCGAGGCGGCGGATGCCGATGTCGCGGACGCGGCTGTCGGTGGCGACGGCGTGCAGCCGGGCGAAGACCAGCACCTGGGACGGGGTCGGGTCGGCGGGGAGCTGCGGCACCGCCGCTTCGAGCACCGTGGAGAGCAGGCGGGCCGGAAGCCGCGCGGGGAGCACGTGACGCCAGAAGCGGGCCAGGGCGTCCGTGCTGGGCGGGATGTCCACGGCACCGATCAGGCGCAGGCGGTCGGCGCGTTCCTCGGGGGCGCAGTCACGGAGAAGGTGAAGGGCGGCCTCCCGCCAGCGCAGGGCGGACAGTTGCGTGCCGAGTTCGCGGAGCTGCCCCGCGACGGCACCCTCCAGGGCGTCCGCCGCGCCCGGTACGTCCTCCTGGGCGAGGATCCGGTCGACCTGCGGCAGCGGCAGGTCGAGGGTGCGCAGCGAACGGATCAGGCGGAGCCGGTCCACGGCCTCGGGGCCGTACCGGCGGTGGCCCCCGGCGCTGCGGGTGGCCTCGGGCAGCAGTCCGCGGTCCGAGTAGAAGCGCACGGTCTTGACGGTGACGCCTGCCTGCTCGGCGAGTTCGCCGATGCTCCACATGCCGTCGGGGGACGCGGACACGGCCATGCCTTGAACCTCCCTCAGGGGGAGTTCCTACCGTAACGGCATGCGCGGCCGGGTCATCGGGGGTCCGGACGCGCGGCCGAGCTGTACGAGGAGGCGTTGATGACGGCGTATGTGCTGGTGGCGGGCGGTCACATGGGCGGCTGGCTGTGGCAGGACGTGGTGGACCGGCTGCGGGAGCGGGGAGCCGAGGCCTGCGCGGCCACGCTCACGGGCATGGGCGACCGCCGCCATCTGGCGGGCCCGGAAACGGACTTGGAGACCCATATCGAGGATCTGGTGCAGCTCATCGATCACCTGGACACGCCCGAGGTGGTGCTCGTCGCCCACTGTTCCGGCAGCTTCCCGGCGCTGGGCGCCGCCGACCGGCGCCCGGAACGGGTGTCCCGGATCGTGTACGTGTCGGCGCCCCTGCCGATGGACGGCTTCTCGGTGCGCAGTCTGGTGGACACCTTCGAGCCCGATCCCGCGGTCCGCGACGGGTGGCGGCAACGGGCCGAACAGGCCGAGGACGGCTGGCGGATCCCCCCGCCGTCACTCGACGCCGTGCGGGGCCGGAACAGCGTCGCAGACGTCCCCGCGGACGCGCTGGCCCGGCTCGCCCGCCTGGCCTCGCCGCAGCCGCTGGGTGCGCTCACCCAGCCGCTCCGGCTGTCGGGGGCCACCGCCGAGCTGCCGAGCAGCGGCGTCTTCTGTACCGGCACGGGGATGAACATCGCCATGGTCGAGTCCCTGGTGCGGTCGGGGGATCCGCGCTTCCAGGTGCTCGCCGAGCCTCATGTGGGCTTCTTCGAACTCGACACCGGGCACTGGCCGATGCTCTCCGTCCCGGACGAGCTCACCGGGGTGCTGCTCCGGGCCGCCGCGGATGAAGGGCAGCGGGTGAAGGACAGCCGGTGAAAGGCAGCCGGTGAAAGGCAGCGGGTGACCGCGTAGTCCCGCTCGGCGAGGGCGGGCGGCCGCCCGCCCTCGCGCAAAAGGGCGCCCCCAAAGGGGCGCCCTCAAGCCGTTCCCGCTGCTACCGCTCCGCTCAGCTACGGGCCCGCCGACGCGACCCCGGCCGCCGCTCGCTCGGCCGGGTGACCGGGTCCCCGGCCTCCACGGCGGCATCGCGCCGCGCCGCGCCGAAGTCCGCCAGCGCCTCGGCCAGCTTGTGGACCGACGGCTCGGGCGACATGACGTCCACCCGCAGGCCGTGCTCCTCGGCGGTCTTGGCGGTGGCCGGACCGATACAGGCGATGACCGTCACGTTGTGCGGCTTGCCCGCGATACCGACCAGGTTCCGCACCGTGCTCGACGACGTGAACAGCACGGCGTCGAAGCCGCCACCCTTGATCGCCTCACGCGTCTCGGCCGGCGGCGGCGAGGCGCGCACCGTCCGGTAGGCGGTGACGTCGTCGACCTCCCAGCCCAGCTCGATCAGGCCGGCCACCAGGGTCTCGGTGGCGATGTCGGCGCGTGGCAGGAAGACCCGGTCGATCGGGTCGAAGACCGCGTCGTAGGGCGGCCAGTCCTCCAGCAGACCGGCGGCCGACTGCTCGCCGCTCGGCACCAGGTCGGGCTTCACACCGAAGGCGACCAGCGCCTTGGCGGTCTGTTCGCCGACCGCTGCGACCTTGATCCCGGCGAAGGCGCGGGCGTCGAGGCCGTACTCCTCGAACTTCTCCCGGACGGCCTTGACGGCGTTGACCGAAGTGAAGGCGATCCACTCGTAGCGGCCGGTCACCAGGCCCTTGACCGCGCGCTCCATCTGCTGCGGGGTACGCGGCGGCTCGACGGCGATGGTCGGGACCTCGTGCGACACCGCGCCGTACGAGACGAGCTGGTCGGAGAGCGAAGCGGCCTGCTCCTTGGTCCGCGGCACGAGCACCCGCCAGCCGAACAGCGGCTTGGACTCGAACCACGACAGCCGGTCGCGCTGGGCCGCGGCACTGCGCTCACCGACCACGGCTATGACCGGCTGGCCGCCGTCCGCCGACGGCAGCACCTTTGCGGCCTTCAGCACCTGCGCGACCGACCCGAGGGTGGCCGTCCAGGTGCGCTGGCGGGTGGTGGTGCCGGCGACCGTGACGGTCATCGGGGTGTCCGGCTTGCGGCCCCCGGACACCAGCTCAGCGGCGGCCGCGGCCACCGAGTCGAGGGTGGTGGAGACGACGGCGGTGGCGTCACTGGCACCGACCTCGGACCAGCAGCGCGCATCGGCGCTGCGGGCGTCGACGAAACGCACGTCGGTGCCCTCGGCGTCACGCAGCGGGACACCGGCGTACGCGGGTACACCGACGGCCGCGGCGATACCGGGCACCACCTCGAAGACGATGCCCTCGGAGGCGCACGCCAGCATCTCCTCGGCGACATCGCCGTCGAGGCCGGGGTCCCCGGTGACGGCACGCACGACCCGCTTGCCCGCACGGGCGGCCGTCATGACAAGATTGGCGGTGTCCCTAAGGGTAGGGACGTCGGCGGGGATTGACGCCTCGTCAGCTGATGCCTGCAGTGGTGTGTCCACCTGTGCGCGGGCATGCACGCGCACGACGTCCAGCACCTGCGGGTCGGCAATGAGTACGTCCGCGGAGGCCAGCGCCTCCACGGCACGCAGCGTCAGCAGACCCGGGTCACCCGGCCCGGCACCCAGGAAGGTGACCTGACCGGCGGAGTGGTTTGGGGCGGTGGGGTTCAAAGTGCTCGCTCCCCCATAAGACCGGCCGCACCCTTGGCGAGCATCTCGGCGGCGAGTTCACGACCCATGTTCAGCGGGGTCGACACGTCGTCGGGAGAGGCGGGTACGTGCCCGGTGGTGGACAGTTGCACCAGCGTGCTGCCGTCGGTCGTGCCGACGACACCACGCAGATGCAATTCGGTGACAGCCTGCTCGTCGGCCTTGGGGCCTCCCCTGCTCGAACGAAGTCGAGCACTCGGGGAAAGATCGGCCAGCGCTCCGACGGGTGCGGAACAGCCGGCCTCCAGGGCGGCGAGCAGGGATCGCTCGGCGGTCACGGCGGCCCGGGTGTCCGGGTCGTCGAGCTCGGCGAGCCGGGCGATGAGGTCCACGTTGACCGCAGCGCACTCGATCGCCAGTGCCCCCTGGCCGGGGGCGGGCAAAACCATGTCGGGCGACAGCAGCTGCGTCGCCTCGTCGATCCGGCCGATCCGGGTGAGTCCGGCGGCGGCCAGTACGACCGCGTCCAGTTCCCCCTTCTCGACGAAGCCGATGCGGGTGTCGATGTTCCCGCGTATCGGCACGGTCTCCACACGCCGGTCCAGCGACCTGGCCCAGGCGTTGAGCTGCGCCATCCTCCTGGGGGAGCCGGTGCCGATACGGGCCACCCGGTCCTCGTCGGCGGTCAGCTGCTCGAAAGTGAGCCCGTCCCTGGCGATCAGCGCGTCCCGGGGGTCTTCCCGTACGGGTATCGCGGCCAGCACCAGGGTCTCGGGCTGGGTGGTCGGCAGGTCCTTGAGGGAGTGGACGGCGAAGTCGATCTCCCCGGCGAGCAGCGCGTCACGCAGCGCGGAGACGAAGACGCCGGTGCCGCCGATCTGCGCGAGGTGTTCCCGGGAGGTGTCGCCGTAGGTGGTGATCTCCACCAGCTCGACGGGACGGCCCGTCAGCCGGCGGACCGCCTCGGCGATCTGCCCGGACTGGGCCATGGCGAGCTTGCTGCGCCGCGTGCCCAGCCGCAGTGCTCTCGTGGTGCTGTCGGTCATGCCCGCTCCCGTGCATCGTGCCTGTCGGCGCGCGTGTCGGCCCGGCTGACGGCAGCGACCGTCTGGGGGTCGAGGTCGAAGAGTTCCCGCAGGGCGTCCGCGTACCCGGCGCCGCCGGGCTCGCTGGCCAGCTGCTTGACCCGAACGGTGGGCGCGTGCAGGAGTTTGTCGACGACGCGGCGCACGGTCTGGGTGATCTCGGCGCGCTGCTTGTCGTCCAGGTCGGGAAGGCGGCCGTCGAGCCGGGCGATCTCACCGGCGACGACATCCGCCGCCATGGTGCGCAGGGCGACCACGGTGGGGGTGATGTGCGCGGCCCGCTGGGCGGCGCCGAACGCGGCCACCTCGTCGGAGACGATGCCGCGCACCTTGTCCACGTCGGCCGCCATCGGCGCGTCCGCGGACGCGTCGGCCAGCGATTCGATGTCGACGAGGTGCGCGCCCTCGATCCGGTGGACCGCGGCGTCTATGTCCCGCGGCATCGCGAGGTCGAGCAGCGCCAGCGGAGCCGTGCTGCCCTGGCGCGCGGCCGCGACCATCTCGCCGGCCAGGACCAGACCGGTCGCGCCGGTACAGGAGACCACGATGTCGGCGAGCGCCAGCTCCTGGGGAACCGAGGTCATGGCGGCCGCACGGGCGGCGAGCCCGTTCGCGGCACCGGGGCCGCCCGGCTCGGTGAGGATCCGCACGAGCCGTTCGGCGCGCTCGACGGTGCGGTTGGCGACGGCCAGTTCGCCGACACCGGCCCGTACGAGGGTGGTGGCGGCCAGCGACGACATCGATCCGGCGCCGATGACCAGCGCCCGCTTGCCGCGCGCCCAGGCCTCGACGTCCCGGTCGCCCGCGAGCTGCTCCAGCCCGAAGGTGACCAGCGACTGTCCGGCCTTGTCGATACCGGTCTCGCTGTGCGCCCGCTTGCCGACCCGCAGCGCCTGCTGGAACAGGTCGTTCAGCAGCCGTCCCGCGGTGTGCAGTTCCTGGGCGACGGCCAGCGCGTCCTTGATCTGCCCGAGGATCTGGCCCTCGCCGACGACCATCGAGTCCAGGCCGCAGGCCACCGAGAAGAGGTGGTGGACGGCGCGGTCCTCGTAGTGGACGTAGAGATAAGGGGTGAGCTCCTCCAGACCGGCGCCGCTGTGGCGGGCCAGGAGGGTGGAGAGCTCGGCGACACCGGCGTGGAACTTGTCCACGTCGGCGTAGAGCTCGATGCGGTTGCAGGTGGACAGCACCGCGGACTCGGTGACCGGCTCGGCCGACACCGCGTCCTGCAGCAGCTTGCCGCGCGCCTCGGGAGCGAGCGCGGCCCGCTCCAGCACGCTCACCGGCGCGCTGCGGTGGCTCAGTCCGACGACCAGGAGGGTCATGCCGGCATCACGGCGGGCATGTCCCCGTCAGGTCCCTTGCGGTCGCCGGCCACGGCTGCGGCGGCACGGGCGGCCGTGGCCGGGGTGCCGCTCTCGGGCCCGGTCTCCTCGCCCGCCTTGCGCTGCTCGTGGAAGGCGAGGATCTGCAGCTCTATCGACAGGTCGACCTTGCGCACGTCCACCCCGTCGGGGACGGTCAGCACGGTCGGCGCGAAGTTGAGGATCGAGGTGACGCCGGCGGCGACCAGCCGGTCACAGACCTGCTGGGCGGCCCCGGCCGGTGTGGCGATGACACCGATCGACACACCGTTGCTCTCGATGATGTGCTCCAGCTCGTCGGTGTGCTGGACCCCGATGCCCGCGACGGGCTTGCCGGCCATGGCCGGATCGGCGTCGATCAGCGCGGCGACCCGGAAGCCACGGGAGGCGAAGCCGCCGTAGTTGGCGAGCGCGGCGCCGAGGTTACCGATACCGACGATCACAACCGGCCAATCCTGCGTCAGCCCCAGCTCGCGCGAGATCTGGTAGACGAGGTACTCCACGTCGTAGCCGACACCGCGGGTCCCGTAGGAGCCGAGGTAGGAGAAGTCCTTGCGCAGCTTGGCGGAGTTGACCCCGGCGGCGGCGGCGAGTTCCTCGGAGGAGACCGTGGGGACCGAGCGCTCGGACAGCGCGGTCAGTGCACGCAGATACAGCGGAAGCCGGGCGACGGTGGCCTCGGGAATGCCTCGGCTGCGGGTCGCCGGTCGGTGAGTTCGGCCAGTTGCCACGGTGCTCCTGCGGGTAGAGCGGGGCTGCGGGCGACCGCATGGAACCCGACCGCCCTGTCTTCTGCAGGCTATGTCTTTGTGAACGCGTGCACAAAGATGGTGTCCGGTTTGTCCGCCCAAAGTGACCGGGCTCACGCGCCTATTACAAGCCGCCGCGGAACCAACTCCCACGTCACGCCGTTCACTCGCGCCACCCGCGAAACACGGCAGCACCCACGGGAGCACGCGCCCTCACTCCTCACCGCTATACCCCCGGAAACCTACAAATCGCCCATCGATGGTAATCGACCCGGACAACCGGAGGCGCGCCTCGATTCCGGGCTGCGGGTGTCCGGGGGGGCGGGGCACGGCGACCGGCTGCCGGGGGCGGGGCGCGACGGCCGGGTACCGGGGTGCGGGGCCGGGGCGCGGGGCCGGGGCGCGGGGCGCGGGGCCGGGGTGCGGGGCGCGGGGCCGGGGGCCGGCCGCCCGGGGGGGGCCGGGGTCCGAGGTCCGGCGGCGCTGGCCGGCCCGGCGGCGCTGGCCGGCCCGGCCCGTATGACACACCCGCCCGGGATACGGCCCTGGGGCAGCACGGCCCCGACCGCCACAACACGCCCGCCCGACGGCAGGCCCGGCGGCCCGGCCGCTACGGGCACGCACACCCACCCACCCACGCACCACAACCCGGCACAATGACTCCATGGCCCCCTTGTTCAGCTCGCGCAGCCGCAGCCCCCGCAAGAACCCCGCCGACCGGATGGTCACCCTCGTCGGCAAGCCGGGCTGTCACCTCTGCGACGACGCCCAGGCCGTGATCGAGAAGGTGTGCGCGGAGACCGGCGCGTCCTGGGAGAAGAAGGACATCACCGAGGACGCCGAACTGCACCACAAGTACTGGGAGCAGATTCCGGTCATCCTCGTCGACGGCGCCCAGCACGACTTCTGGCGCGTCGACCCCAACCGCCTCCGCACAGCCCTGGGCGCCTGACCCCGAACCACACCACCCCACCCGCCGCCCCGCAGCCCCCTCAGGAACACCCCTTCCCTCGCCGCGCCGCAGCTGTCTCGGGACCCCTTTCCCCCACCGCCCCGCAGCTCCCCTCAGGAACGCCCCCCTCCCGCGCCGCGCCCCAGCCTTCCCGGGCCCCCCGCCGCACCGCAGCCCTCTCGCGGCCCCTTTCCCCTACCGCGCCATAGCTCCCTCGGCCCCCTTTCCCCCACCGAGCCGCAGCCCCCTTGGGGACATCGCCCCCCTGCCGCGTCGCAACTCCCTCGAAACACCGCTCCCCCGCGCCGCGCCGTAGCCCCTTCGGGAACACCCGGCCCCCGCCACGCCGCAGCCCCCTCAGGGACGCCCCCTCCCGCGCCGCGCCCCAGCCCTCCCAGGCCCCCGCCCCGCCGTACCCCACCCCCCGGAATACCCCCTCCCCTCGCCACGTTGTGGCCCGCAGGGGGCTCCTCCTCCCCTTACGGGAAGTGTTCGCCCGCCCCCTAAGGCCCCGCAGAGGCCCCCCAGAACTGGCGGTAATGCACACTTCCCCCTCTCCAGGCCCTTCTGACACGCGCCCGTAACCGGCTGCACCGAACAAACTGGCTACGCTAGCGCCATGGCCCGCCCGTCGCCCGCTCACCGCCCCCGCTGGAGCCCCACCGGGGCACTCTTCTCCCTGGGCTGGCTCACCCGCCGCAGACGGCCCGCCACGGCCCGCAGCGTGCTGGCCGGCGAGGCCGCCGCCGAGGCCGCCCGCAAGTCCTCCCAGGAAGCGCCGCCCGCCGAGGAGACCGAGACCCCGGCGGAGCCCGACTTCCCGGTCGTCGGGGACACGGCCGCCGCGGCCTTCTTCGACCTGGACAACACCGTCATGCAGGGCGCCGCGCTGTTCCACTTCGGCCGCGGCCTGTACAAGCGGCACTTCTTCCACAAGCGCGATCTGGCCCGCTTCGCCTGGCAGCAGATCTACTTCCGGCTGGCCGGCTCGGAGAACCCCGAGCACATGGCGGACGTCCGCAACAGCGCACTGTCCATCGTCCAGGGCCACCGCGTCGCCGAGCTGATGTCCATCGGCGAGGAGATCTACGACGAGTACATGGCCGAGCGGGTCTGGCCCGGCACCCGCGCGCTCGCCCAGGCCCACCTCGACGCAGGTCAGAAGGTGTGGCTGGTGACCGCGGCCCCGGTCGAGACCGCCACGATCATCGCCCGCCGGCTCGGCCTGACCGGCGCGCTGGGCACCGTCGCCGAGTCCGTCGGCGGCGTTTACACGGGCAAACTGGTCGGCGAGCCGCTGCACGGCCCGGCCAAGGCCGAGGCCGTCCGCGCCCTGGCCTCCGCGGAGGGCCTGGACCTCTCGCACTGCGCGGCCTACAGCGACTCCGCCAACGACATCCCGATGCTCTCGCTCGTCGGGCACCCCTATGCGATCAATCCTGACAGCCGGCTGCGCAAGCACGCCCGCGAGCAGGGGTGGCGGCTGCGCGACTACCGGACCGGACGCAAGGCCGCCAAGATCGGCATCCCCGCGGCGGCCGGTGTGGGCGCCCTGGCGGGCGGTGCCGCGGCCGCGGTCGCACTGCAGCGCCGACGCCGCTGACCAGGCCTGATCACCTGACGGGACGGCGGACCATCCCGGCTTCCTACCCCCTCCGCCGTCCCCTCAGTCCCTTTGCTGCCGGTTAACCACAACACGCCCTCCAACCAGGCAGATTGCGTTTCCTTCCGATCAAAAGTTGCTCAGTAATCGATACTTGATCTGCCACCAACCCGGCACGGAACGTAACTAATCGATGATTTGAGCAACTGGGTGTAGCGCTGCCTGTACGAAGCGTTATTCTCCTCAGACGCAATCCGGAACCCACACGTCCCTACGACGAGTGAACGGTCCCGCACTGCACGTGATGGAAGCTCTGCCTCTGGGAGTCCCGTGTACCCACACGTCGGGGTTGACGCCTCGGGCCTGGCTACGCTGCGTACGACACTCGTCGACCACCTGCGCAGTTTTGTCCCCACCGCGTACGCCGTCCCCGCATTCGCCTCAGCCGTCCCCGCCGCCGGACCCTGCTACGCCCTGGCCGACGGGAGTGCTGCGGTCGGCAAGGCCGCCGGCAGAACCCGCCGTTCCGGCACCGGCACGACCACCGCCCGTCGCCCCGCCGACAGCGACAGCCGTCGCATGATGGACCTCGTCGAACGAGCCCAGGCGGGCGAGGCCGACGCCTTCGGCCGCCTCTACGACCAGTACGCCGACACCGTCTACCGGTACATCTACTACCGCGTCGGCGGCCGCGCCACGGCCGAGGACCTCACCAGCGAGACCTTTCTGCGGGCCCTGCGCCGCATCGGCACCTTCACCTGGCAGGGCCGCGACTTCGGCGCCTGGCTCGTGACCATCGCCCGCAACCTCGTCGCCGACCACTTCAAGTCCTCCCGCTTCCGCCTGGAAGTCACCACCGGAGAGATGCTCGACGCCAACGAGGTCGAGCGCAGCCCCGAGGACTCGGTCCTCGAATCCCTCTCCAACGCCGCCCTGCTGGAGGCGGTACGCAAGCTCAACCCCCAACAGCAGGAGTGCGTCACGCTGCGCTTCCTGCAGGGCCTCTCGGTCGCCGAGACCGCCCGCGTCATGGGCAAGAACGAGGGCGCGATCAAGACCCTCCAGTACCGCGCCGTACGCACCCTGGCGCGGCTGCTCCCCGAAGACGCCCGCTGACCCCTGACCCGCCCCTGTCCGCAGGTTTCACCGACCGGTTCCGTGCCACATGCGCTCACTCCTGGTGACCTTCCCTAACCGGTCGGTCAGATCATCGTGAGTGCGTAACCCGAGTGCCGCGCCGCTCGTTGTGCGGGATGCAGGCTCCATGCGGTCATGCCTTGCCCGCTTCCTCTCACTCGATCGAGTGGTCGCGGACAACGGCTTGCAACCGTCCGGTCCGTCTGGACAGTCAAAGCCAGTCCGGGGAGTCGAGCGGGATGACGAGAGGAGGTGCCGCCCGTGATCGCGAATGTCTCGGTGCACCGGCGGGCCAACGCCTTCGCCCAGACCCTTGAGGAGCAGGTCCTCGAGGGCACGGCGACCGAGGACCAGGTCGAAGATCCGGCCCAGGCGCCGGGCGAAGCACGGCTGTTGGCGGTCGCCGACGGCCTCGGGAAACTCCCGAGGCCGGAGATGGCAGCCGAGGTCAAGACTGTCCAGCGCGCCCAGCTCATCGCCGCGATGGAGGCCGCCTTCGCCGAAGGCGCTCCGTCCGACGGTGCCAGGGTGCCCGAGCAGCGCGAACACAGAGGCGCGCACCGCGCCACGAAATCCATCGGCAGGCTGCGTCCGCGCTCCCGCCTCACCAAGGGCCTGGCGGCCGGCGGGCTCACGGTCGGCGTCGCCGCCGGGGCGTTCACCGGCGTCGCCGCGGCCAGCTCCGACGCCCTGCCCGGCGACTCCCTCTACGGCCTCAAGCGCGGCATGGAGGACCTGAAGCTCGGCATGGCCGACGACGACTCCGACCGCGGCCGGCTCTACCTCGACCAGGCCGCCATCCGGATGATGGAGGCGCGCCGCCTCATGGAGCGCGCCCGGGTCGCCGACCTCGACCACGAAGCGCTCGGCGAGGTCCGCAAGGCGCTCGCCGGCGTCACCCACGATGCGGGCGAGGGCCACCGCCTGCTGCACCAGGCGTATGAGCGCGACGGCTCGCTCGACCCCATCCAGGCGCTGAACTCCTTCACCAAGTCCCACCGCCGCACCTGGTCGCAGTTGCGCGACAAGCTCCCGGTGCAGCTGATGGACGTCCGTGACAAGGTCAGTTCGGTCTTCGACGCCATGGACAAAGAGGTCGGTCCGCTCCGTCCGCTGCTGCCGCCCACCCCGGAAAGCCGTGGCCACCACCGCAACACGCCCGCCTCCGCGGGCACCGGCTCGCGGTCCGACGGGCACCCGGCGCCGTCCGGCAGCAGGTCCGCCCCCGGCAAACACGCCGGTGGTTCGCACGCCCCCCGCCCGTCGGCCTCACCGTCCCAGGAGGACGGCCTGCTCGGCGGCAATACGGGCGGCCTGCTCGACCCGCCGTCCAAGAGCGGCAGCGCGTCCCCGCACGACCGCGGCCACCAGCACCGCGGCCGGGACACCGGCGGCCAGCCCGATGTCACCCTCCCGCCGCTGATCCCGGGGCTGCTTCCCGGCCTGGGCATCGACGGCGAGGATCTCCCGAAATAGCACACCCGAATTAGCAAAGCAGCGAAGCAGTCCCTCCGGCGCTCGGTGTTCTTCCGGTCCTTCCCTCAGAAGAACACCGAGCGTCGCTGTACCAGCAGCTTGTAGAGGGTGTGCTGAATCGTCTCCCGCACCTGGTCGGTCAGGTTGAACATCAGCATCGGATCATCCGCCGCCTCCGGCGGATAGCCGGCCGTCGGGATCGGCTCGCCGAACTGGATCGTCCACTTCGTCGGCAGCGGCACCGCCCCCAGCGGCCCCAGCCACGGGAAGGTCGGCGTGAGCGGGAAGTACGGCAGCCCCAGCACCCGCGCCAGCGTCTTGGCGTTCCCGATCATCGGGTAGATCTCCTCGGCGCCCACGATCGAGCAGGGCACGATCGGCGCCCCGGCCTTCAGCGCCGTCGAGACGAAGCCGCCGCGCCCGAACCGCTGCAGCTTGTAGCGGTCCGAGAAGGGCTTGCCGATGCCCTTGAAGCCCTCCGGCATCACCCCGACGATCTCGCCGCGCTCCAGCAGCCGCTGGGCGTCCTCCGCACAGGCCAGGGTGTGCCCGGCCTTGCGCGCCAGCTCGTTTATCACCGGCAGGACGAACACCAAATCGGCCGCCAGCAGCCGCAGATGACGCTGCGCCGGATGGTTGTCGTGCACCCCGACCTGCAGCATCAGCCCGTCCAGCGGCAGCGTCCCGGAGTGGTTGGCGACGATCAGTGCCCCGCCGTCGGAGGGGATGTTCTCGACACCCTTCACCTCGACCCGGAAGTACTTCTCGTAGAAGGGCCGCAGCAGCGACATCAGGACCTGGTCGGTCAGCTCCTCGTCGTACCCGAAGTCGTCGACCTCGTAATCGCCGGTGATCCGCCGGCGCAGGAAGGCCAGCCCGCCCGCGATCCGCTCGTCCAGGGACCGCCCGGGATTCGTCCGCGGCACCGCCGCCGGCGGGTGCTCGGTCCGGGCCTCGGGCACCGGCGCCAGCCCCGTACCGTGCCCCGTGCGCCCGGCCCTCCTGGCCTTCCTGCGCGCCCGGGGCTCCTCGCCGAAGGGGATGACCTTGGCGTCCGCCATCGTGGATGGACTCCTCACTGGGTCGGGCCGCCGCGGGCCGGCAGCGCCTCGGCGAGCCGGTCGACGGTGTGGGCGAGGGACTCGGGCGGCAGCAGCCCGGGTCCACGGCTGCGGGCGAATTCCGCGAAGGTCTCCGCCGTCGTGTACTTCGGATGGAATCCCAGTGTCTCGCGCATCTGCGTCGTTTCCACGACCCTGCCGTGCGTGAGCAGCCGGATCTGTTCCGGCGAGAAGTCCGAGATGCCGATGGACCGCAGCGCCGTACCGGCCCAGGTCACGGTCGGCAGCAGCAGTGGCACGGTGGGCCGCCCCAGCCGCCGGGCGGTCTGCGACAGCAGCAGGACGCCGTCCCCGGCGATATTGAAGGTGCCGCTGTTGAGCGTTCCGCGGCGCGGCGCGGCGGCGGCGATCCGCAGCACCTCGATGGCGTCGCCCTCGTGGACGAACTGCAGCCGCGGGTCGTAGCCGAGGACGGTGGGCCACACGGGCAGTGAGAAGTACTCGGCGAGCGGGGAATCCGCGCACGGCCCGAGGATGTTGGCGAAGCGCAGCACGCACACCGCCACATCGGGCCGGCGCCGGGCGAAGCCGCGGACGTATCCCTCGACCTCGACGACGTCCTTGGCGAAGCCGCCACTGGGCAGCGACTTCGGCGTGGTGGTCTCGGTGAAGACGGCGGGGTCACGGGGCGCGGAGCCGTAGACGCTGGTGCTGGACTTGATGACCAGGCGCTGCACATTCGGGGCCTTCTGGCAGGCGCCGAGCAGCTGCATCGTCCCGATGACGTTGGTTTCCTTCACCGAGGCGCGGCCGCCGCGCTTGCTCAACGGTGTGCCGTTGATATCCATGTGGACGACCGTGTCGACACCCGTCTCGGCCAGGACCCTGGCAATGGCCGGATGCCGGATATCGGCCTTGAGGAATTCGGCGCCGCCCAGATGGTGTTCCGGTGCCACGGCGTCGACCCCGATCACCCGGTCGACGTCGGGATCGCGCTGGATACGGCGGACGAACCGGCCGCCCAGCTGCCGTGCGACTCCCGTGACGAGCACGACCTTGCCCAAGATCAGCCCTTCCCTACCCGCCGCGACCGCCGTGGCCGAGCTGTGCAGGCCACGCTATCGGGTAGGTGTTGCGCGGTGATGTCCGCGGGATGCCCGTGGCCACATTTCCGTCCGACCACCGTCCATACGGCCCACAACGCACCGCAGCCCCCGATCGCACCAAGGCGATGGGGGGCTGCGAATTCGCGATCAGCGTCGCTTACTTCTTGTTACGACGCTGAACACGGGTGCGCTTGAGCAGCTTGCGGTGCTTCTTCTTAGCCATCCGCTTGCGCCGCTTCTTGATAACAGAGCCCACGACTACCCTCGCTCACTTCGAATCACTCGGTGCGGGGCGTCCGAGCCCACACTACCTACATCGGGCCAGCCTACCCGGCGACGGGCGAACGGCGTAATCCGAGGGTCGGCGAGGTCTCGTCAGGCCGATTCCACCCCCACAAAGGACTCCCGGAGATAGTCGTGAACCGCTTGCTCCGGAACCCGGAAAGACCTCCCCACCCGAATCGCGGGCAGATGGCCACTGTGCACCAAGCGGTACACGGTCATCTTCGACACCCGCATCACCGTGGCGACTTCCGCCACTGTCAGGAACACGACCTCGTTCAGAGGCCTCTGGTCTGCAGCCATGCCACACCTGCACCTTCCGCATAAGACGGTCACCGGCTTCCCCTCCGGTGACTCTTCGTCGCTATGCGCTCACTCCCCAGATTAGGGGCGGGTGATGCGAGTGGGGAAGAGGAGCAGCGAACAGCCCCCTATCGGGACAGATATGCACGATTGAGCACATAGCGCGCCAGAGGCTGGTAGTGCGCGCTCGGCACGCCGTCGTCGAGCGGCACCGCCACCGACACCCGCCCCTCGGCCTCGCCGACGAACAGCGCCGGATCGTCCGCATCCGCCGGCCCGATCGCCTCGATGCCCAGCTGACCTGCCCCGCAGACCCATCCATGGTCCCCGATCACCAGGGTCGGCAGCGGCCCGGCGTAGCCCCCCGAGGCCGCCAGGGCGGTCCGTACAGGGAGCGGTGAATGGGTGTGTACGCCCCCCGTCCCCGGCGCGCCCCGCACGCCGGTTTCTCGCATCACCGCGACTCCCCGTACGTAGTCGAGTGTGCAGGTACGTACGCCGAACCGGGTCGCTATGTCGACACGGGCGCCATACGCCGGGGTGAGAACGGGACAGCCCGCCGACGAGAGAGCGTCTGCGAGGGTGGCGTAGAACCCCACCAGCCGGTGCGGATGGCCGGTACCGATCAGCACCGGCGCCCGGCGGCCGGCCGCCTCTCCCACCCGTTCGGCGAACCGGTCCAGCGCCGCGAGGGTGCGGTCGGGATCGATCTCATCCGGGCCGGAAGTATGTGCGAGATCGACCGAAACCCCGCACTTCTGCCCCATCAGTCGCAGTACTTCACCGACCGGCCAGTCCCCTTCGGGATCCAGCCCCAGCAGCGCCCGGGGATCGCGCGCCGCAAAGAGCCGGTAGCGCGCCAGACTCTTCTCCCGTCGGGTCGCGACCGTCCCCGCGAGCCGCGCCTCGATCAGGTGCGCCCGCAGCGCCCCGGTGCCCAACACGCGTCCCATACTGTCCGGTTGGTCGGCCCACGGGTGCCCCGACCGACGGGTAGTCACACCTTTGGGGGCACGGCACCGGATACGGCCGTACGGCGCCACACCGCTCCCCTGCCCAACCCGCGACAGCGCGACAGGGGAGGCCGCGGGGCTCCGACCCCTACAGATGCCTACAGGGACCTACGGAAGCAGCCCATGCGCCGGGAACACCGCCCGGCGGGTCGCCAGCACCGCCTGGTCCAGCCGGTCGGCCGGGTCATAGCCGTCGTCGACGAAGTCCCGCCACTGCGGCGTACGGCCGTCCGTCATCCGCAGCGGCGCCAACTGCCGCGTCCTGCGGAACACTTCGTGCCGCCACGCCTCCGGAACCATGGAGGTCGGCTCGATCGGCCGGCCCGCCGCGATCGCGGCCAGATGCGTCCAGCTGCGCGGCACCACGTCCACCACCGCATAGCCGCCTCCGCCGAGCGCGACCCAGCGGCCGTCCGCGTACCGGTGCGCCAGATCGTGACAGGCCTCCGCCGCCGCGCGCTGAGCGTCCAGGCTCACCGCCAGGTGCGCCAGCGGATCCTCGAAGTGGGTGTCGGCACCGTGCTGCGTCACCAGCACCTGCGGCCGGAACGCCCCCAGCAGCTCCGGCACCACCGCGTGAAAGGCCCGCAGCCACCCCGCGTCCCCGGTCCCGGCCGGCAGCGCCACATTCACCGCGCTGCCCTCCGCGCCCCCGCCGCCGGTCTCCTCCGGCCAGCCGGTCTGCGGGAAGAGCGTCCGCGGATGCTCGTGCAGCGAGATCGTCAGCA
This sequence comes from Streptomyces lydicus, assembly GCF_004125265.1. Taxonomy (GTDB): domain Bacteria; phylum Actinomycetota; class Actinomycetes; order Streptomycetales; family Streptomycetaceae; genus Streptomyces; species Streptomyces lydicus_C. The sequence continues at coordinate 4,952,799 of NZ_RDTE01000003.1, read as the reverse complement.
CCCGCGGGTCGTCCCAGAAAGCCACCTGCACCCCGTCGCCGTGGTGCACATCCACATCGACGTACGCGACCCGCTCGGCGCCCAGCTCCAGCAGCCGGGCGACCGCCAGCGCCGCGTCGTTGTAGATACAGAACCCGGCCGCCCCGCCCGGCATCGCATGGTGCAGCCCGCCGGCGAAGTTCACCGCATGCGCCGCATCACCGCGCCAGACGGCCTCCGCCGCACCCACCGACTGGCCCGCGATCAGCGCGGACGCCTCGTGCATCCCCGCGAACGCCGGATCGTCCGCCGTCCCCAGCCCGTACGAGAGATCCGCGGCAGCGGGATCCGCCGAGGCCCTGCGGACCGCCCCGATGTAGTCCTCGCGATGCACCAGCCGCAGGGTGGAGTCCCCGGCAGGCTTGGCCGCGACCACCTCCAGCGGCCCCCGGTCCAGCTCGTAAGCCTCCACCAGACGCATGGTCAGCGCGAGGCGGACCGGGTCCATCGGATGCCCGGACCCGAAGTCGTAGCCCGTTACTGCCTCATCCCACATCAGCTGTGCGCGGCCGCTCATATCCGTCACCGTATCGGGCCTCAGGCGCCCCGAACGATCGGGCATACACCAACGTCACCAGCACCAGGGCCATCGGTACGAGCATCGCGCCCCGATAGCTCCAGGAATCACCGAGCGCCCCGACCAGCGGAGAACCGATCAGAAACCCCACATAGTTGAAAATGTTCAGTCGCGCGACGGCCAGGTCCGAAGCCCCGGGGCCGTGCTGCTCACCGGCGTACCGCCCCGCCGCCGCGAACGTCTGGGGCACGATCACACACAGCCCGAACCCCAGCAGCGTGAACCCCGCCATCCCGGTCCAGGCCCCCGGAGCCGCCGCCACCACCGCGAACCCGCCCGCCGCGACCACCGCCCCGGTCCGCACCACCGCGACCGCCCCGAACCGCCGCACGCCCAGATCCCCGACCGCCCGCCCGAGCAGCGTGGTGACCATATAGACGTTGTACGGGACGGTGGCCAGCTGCTCCGAGCTCCCCAGCACGTCCTGCAGATACTTGGCGCTCCAATTGGAGACGGTCGAGTCCCCGATGTACGCGCACGCCATCACCAGACACAGCGGCAACAACACCCGCATCGCGACGGGCACAACGGCCGCCGCCGGCCCCGCCCCGCCCTCCACCGGATCCCGGCGGTCCCGGTCCACGAACCAGCGGCCCACGAGCAGCGCCAGCGGCACCAGCACCGCCACCACCGGCCCGTACAGCAGCGCGAGCGACAGCTTCCAGTGCGCACCCGCCCAGGCCAGCGAGGCGCCCGCAATGCCGCCCAGGCTGTACGCCGCGTGGAACCCGAGCATGATGCTCCGCCCGTACGCCCGCTGCAGACTCACCCCGAGCATGTTCATCGAGGCGTCCAGAGCCCCCACGGACAGCCCGAAGACCCCCAGCGCCACGGCGGCCTGCGCCATCGAACCGACCGACCCGACCGCCAGCAGCGCCAGACACACCACCGGCTGCACGCACCGCAGGACCCGGCCGGCCCGCACCCGCTTCACCACCTGCTCGGCAACGAAGCTGCCGACCCCCGCGAGGACCGGCACCGCCGCGAGGAAGACCGGCAGCAGGCCGTCCGAAATCCCGTAGCGCTCCTGGATCGCGGGGATGCGGGTCACGAGGAGGGCGAAGACCGCCCCCTGGACGAAGAAGCTGAGGGCGAGCGAGACCCGGCCGTGCCGTAACCGCGCTCCTGGTACCCGGGGGACCGTCATGGCCGCTCAGCCTAGGACTCCCCACTACCGCTGGGTAGATGGATCTCACCGCCAATTCCGGTGTACGTCCGCCGGCGACGCCGCTACCGCAGCAGCCCCGGCAGCTCCGCCATCCGGCCGAACAGCGCGGTGGCCCCGGCCTCCGTCAGCTTCGCCGCCGGCGTCATCGCCGTGAAGCCGTAGACGTCCATCCCCGCGGCGACCGCGGCCCGTACCCCCAGCGGGCTGTCCTCGACCACCGCACACCGCTCCGGCGCCACGCCCATCTCCCGTGCCACATGCAGAAACAGGTCCGGAGCCGGCTTCCCCCGCCCCACATCCTGCGAGGAGAAGAGGCGCGTGCCGCCCCCGTGCCGCCTCTCGGCGAACCGCTCGATCAGCCCGGTCTTCGTCAGCGCCACCCGGATCCGCTCATGGCTCCCCGACGACCCGACGCAATACGGCACCCCGTCGGCGGCCAGCTTCTCCAGTACCTCGATCACACCCGCCACGGGCTCCAGCCGCCGGCGGAACTCCTCGAAGACCCGCCCGTGAAAGGCCTCGTCGAACCCAGCTGGCAGCCGCTCGCCGGACCGCTCCAGCACTGCCTCGTGAATACGGTGCATCGCACCGCCCATGTAGTAGCGCAACGACTCTTCATAGGTGGTCGGATGGCCCAGCTCGGTGAGGTAGGCGGCAAGTATCCGATTGGAGATCGGCTCGCTGTCCACCAGGACGCCATCGTTATCAAAGATGACCAAGTCATAGCGCATGCTCACGAGCCTACCGAGCGGCCCCCTGCCGCTTTCCGGTCCGCTTTCCGTTCCGTAAACGCAGAAAAGCCCCGCACCATAAGGTGCGGGGCTTTCCCACAATGATTGTTCGGCGGCGTCCTACTCTCCCACAGGGTCCCCCCTGCAGTACCATCGGCGCTGAAAGGCTTAGCTTCCGGGTTCGGAATGTAACCGGGCGTTTCCCTAACGCAATGACCACCGAAACACTATGAAGTTAACCAACCCGGCATAATCACAGGTCGTTACTTCAGAACCTACACAGTGGACGCGAGCAACTGAGGACAAGCCCTCGGCCTATTAGTACCAGTCAACTCCACCCGTTACCGGGCTTCCATATCTGGCCTATCAACCCAGTCGTCTACTGGGAGCCTTAACCCCTCAAAGGGGGTGGGAGTACTCATCTCGAAGCAGGCTTCCCGCTTAGATGCTTTCAGCGGTTATCCTTTCCGAACGTAGCCAACCAGCCATGCCCTTGGCAGGACAACTGGCACACCAGAGGTTCGTCCGTCCCGGTCCTCTCGTACTAGGGACAGCCCTTCTCAATACTCCTACGCGCACAGCGGATAGGGACCGAACTGTCTCACGACGTTCTAAACCCAGCTCGCGTACCGCTTTAATGGGCGAACAGCCCAACCCTTGGGACCGACTCCAGCCCCAGGATGCGACGAGCCGACATCGAGGTGCCAAACCATCCCGTCGATATGGACTCTTGGGGAAGATCAGCCTGTTATCCCCGGGGTACCTTTTATCCGTTGAGCGACGGCGCTTCCACAAGCCACCGCCGGATCACTAGTCCCTACTTTCGTACCTGCTCGACCCGTCAGTCTCACAGTCAAGCTCCCTTGTGCACTTACACTCAACACCTGATTGCCAACCAGGCTGAGGGAACCTTTGGGCGCCTCCGTTACCCTTTAGGAGGCAACCGCCCCAGTTAAACTACCCACCAGACACTGTCCCTGATCCGGATCACGGACCCAGGTTAGACATCCAGCACGACCAGAGTGGTATTTCAACAATGACTCCACCATGACTGGCGTCATAGCTTCAAAGTCTCCCACCTATCCTACACAAGCCGAACCGAACACCAATATCAAGCTATAGTAAAGGTCCCGGGGTCTTTCCGTCCTGCTGCGCGAAACGAGCATCTTTACTCGTAATGCAATTTCACCGGGCCTATGGTTGAGACAGTCGAGAAGTCGTTACGCCATTCGTGCAGGTCGGAACTTACCCGACAAGGAATTTCGCTACCTTAGGATGGTTATAGTTACCACCGCCGTTTACTGGCGCTTAAGTTCTCAGCTTCGCCACACCGAAATGTGACTAACCGGTCCCCTTAACGTTCCAGCACCGGGCAGGCGTCAGTCCGTATACATCGCCTTACGGCTTCGCACGGACCTGTGTTTTTAGTAAACAGTCGCTTCTCGCTGGTCTCTGCGGCCACCACCAGCTCACCGAGTAAATCGGATCACCAGCAATGGCCCCCCTTCTCCCGAAGTTACGGGGGCATTTTGCCGAGTTCCTTAACCATAGTTCACCCGAACGCCTCGGTATTCTCTACCTGACCACCTGAGTCGGTTTAGGGTACGGGCCGCCATGAAACTCGCTAGAGGCTTTTCTCGACAGCATAGGATCATCCACTTCACCACAATCGGCTCGGCATCAGGTCTCAGGCTTCATGCTGTCCGGATTTACCTGGACAACGCCCTACACCCTTACCCCGGGACAACCACCGCCCGGGCTGGACTACCTTCCTGCGTCACCCCATCACTTACCTACTACCACCTTGGATCAGCGGCTCCACCACTCCCCTACGCTCCGAAGAGCTCAGGGCGGCTTCACGGCCTTAGCATTAATGGATTCGATATTTGGCGCTTCAAAGCGGGTACCGGAATATCAACCGGTTGTCCATCGACTACGCCTGTCGGCCTCGCCTTAGGTCCCGACTTACCCTGGGCAGATCAGCTTGACCCAGGAACCCTTAGTCAATCGGCGCACACGTTTCCCACGTGTGTATCGCTACTCATGCCTGCATTCTCACTCGTGAACCGTCCACAACTCGTTTCCACGGCTGCTTCACCCGGCACACGACGCTCCCCTACCCATCACAACGGACGTTGGTCCTCATGTTGCAATGACACGACTTCGGCGGTGTGCTTGAGCCCCGCTACATTGTCGGCGCGGAATCACTTGACCAGTGAGCTATTACGCACTCTTTCAAGGATGGCTGCTTCTAAGCCAACCTCCTGGTTGTCTCTGCGACTCCACATCCTTTCCCACTTAGCACACGCTTAGGGGCCTTAGTCGATGCTCTGGGCTGTTTCCCTCTCGACCATGGAGCTTATCCCCCACAGTCTCACTGCCGCGCTCTCACTTACCGGCATTCGGAGTTTGGCTAAGGTCAGTAACCCGGTAGGGCCCATCGCCTATCCAGTGCTCTACCTCCGGCAAGAAACACACGACGCTGCACCTAAATGCATTTCGGGGAGAACCAGCTATCACGGAGTTTGATTGGCCTTTCACCCCTAACCACAGGTCATCCCCCAGGTTTTCAACCCTGGTGGGTTCGGTCCTCCACGAAGTCTTACCTCCGCTTCAACCTGCCCATGGCTAGATCACTCCGCTTCGGGTCTTGGGCACGCTACTCAACGCCCTCTTCGGACTCGCTTTCGCTACGGCTTCCCCACACGGGTTAACCTCGCAACATACCGCAAACTCGCAGGCTCATTCTTCAAAAGGCACGCAGTCACGACACAGAGACAAGTCTCTGTGCGACGCTCCCACGGCTTGTAGGCACACGGTTTCAGGTACTATTTCACTCCGCTCCCGCGGTACTTTTCACCATTCCCTCACGGTACTATCCGCTATCGGTCACCAGGGAATATTTAGGCTTAACGGGTGGTCCCGCCAGATTCACACGGGATTTCTCGGGCCCCGTGCTACTTGGGTGGTTCTCAAACGAGCCGTCAATGTTTCAGCTACGGGGGTCTTACCCTCTACGCCGGACCTTTCGCATGTCCTTCGCCTACATCAACGGTTTCTGACTCGTCTCACAGCCGGCAGACTGTGAAAGAGAACTCCCACAACCCCAGCCACGCAACCCCTGCCGGGTATCACACGTAACTGGTTTGGCCTCATCCGGTTTCGCTCGCCACTACTCCCGGAATCACGGTTGTTTTCTCTTCCTGCGGGTACTGAGATGTTTCACTTCCCCGCGTTCCCTCCACACTGCCTATGTGTTCAGCAGCGGGTGACAGCCCATGACGACTGCCGGGTTTCCCCATTCGGACACCCCCGGATCAAAGCTCGGTTGACAGCTCCCCGGGGCCTATCGCGGCCTCCCACGTCCTTCATCGGTTCCTGGTGCCAAGGCATCCACCGTGCGCCCTTAAAAACTTGGCCACAGATGCTCGCGTCCACTGTGCAGTTCTCAAGCAACGACCAGCCACCCACCACCCCAACCCGAAGGCTGAGTTCACTGGGGCCGGCATCGCGAAGGTCCAGACCACAGTCCGTACCCTCAGATACCCAACAACGTGCCCGGCACGACCATCCGAATCCTGTGTTCCACGCCGAAGCAGTACTAACAGTCATCATCAGACCGTGCCGAATAGTCAACGTTCCACCCATGAGCAACCAGCATCAGACATTCGCTGATGTACTGGCCTCTGACCAACCAGAGGTCGGTAAGAAGTGCTCCTTAGAAAGGAGGTGATCCAGCCGCACCTTCCGGTACGGCTACCTTGTTACGACTTCGTCCCAATCGCCAGTCCCACCTTCGACGATTCCCTCCCACAAGGGGTTGGGCCACCGGCTTCGGGTGTTACCGACTTTCGTGACGTGACGGGCGGTGTGTACAAGGCCCGGGAACGTATTCACCGCAGCAATGCTGATCTGCGATTACTAGCAACTCCGACTTCATGGGGTCGAGTTGCAGACCCCAATCCGAACTGAGACCGGCTTTTTGAGATTCGCTCCACCTCGCGGTATCGCAGCTCATTGTACCGGCCATTGTAGCACGTGTGCAGCCCAAGACATAAGGGGCATGATGACTTGACGTCGTCCCCACCTTCCTCCGAGTTGACCCCGGCAGTCTCCTGTGAGTCCCCATCACCCCGAAGGGCATGCTGGCAACACAGAACAAGGGTTGCGCTCGTTGCGGGACTTAACCCAACATCTCACGACACGAGCTGACGACAGCCATGCACCACCTGTACACCGACCACAAGGGGGACCCTGTCTCCAGGGTTTTCCGGTGTATGTCAAGCCTTGGTAAGGTTCTTCGCGTTGCGTCGAATTAAGCCACATGCTCCGCTGCTTGTGCGGGCCCCCGTCAATTCCTTTGAGTTTTAGCCTTGCGGCCGTACTCCCCAGGCGGGGAACTTAATGCGTTAGCTGCGGCACGGACGACGTGGAATGTCGCCCACACCTAGTTCCCAACGTTTACGGCGTGGACTACCAGGGTATCTAATCCTGTTCGCTCCCCACGCTTTCGCTCCTCAGCGTCAGTATCGGCCCAGAGATCCGCCTTCGCCACCGGTGTTCCTCCTGATATCTGCGCATTTCACCGCTACACCAGGAATTCCGATCTCCCCTACCGAACTCTAGCCTGCCCGTATCGAATGCAGACCCGGGGTTAAGCCCCGGGCTTTCACATCCGACGTGACAAGCCGCCTACGAGCTCTTTACGCCCAATAATTCCGGACAACGCTTGCGCCCTACGTATTACCGCGGCTGCTGGCACGTAGTTAGCCGGCGCTTCTTCTGCAGGTACCGTCACTCTCGCTTCTTCCCTGCTGAAAGAGGTTTACAACCCGAAGGCCGTCATCCCTCACGCGGCGTCGCTGCATCAGGCTTTCGCCCATTGTGCAATATTCCCCACTGCTGCCTCCCGTAGGAGTCTGGGCCGTGTCTCAGTCCCAGTGTGGCCGGTCGCCCTCTCAGGCCGGCTACCCGTCGTCGCCTTGGTAGGCCATCACCCCACCAACAAGCTGATAGGCCGCGGGCTCATCCTTCACCGCCGGAGCTTTCCACCACCAGACCATGCGGTCGGTAGTCGTATCCGGTATTAGACCCCGTTTCCAGGGCTTGTCCCAGAGTGAAGGGCAGATTGCCCACGTGTTACTCACCCGTTCGCCACTAATCCCCTCCCGAAGGAGGTTCATCGTTCGACTTGCATGTGTTAAGCACGCCGCCAGCGTTCGTCCTGAGCCAGGATCAAACTCTCCGTGAATGTTTACTCGGCCAGTAAATAAATTACAGCCGGTGAACACACACGAGAGCGGAACGAGCGGACGGAATAGGTCTGCTCGTTCACAGCGTCCTCGCTGTGTGTGCCACCCCGACCCGTGGGCCGTGGTGGGCTTTCAAAGGAACCTCATCCGCCGGATGTTTCCGGTGGACGGGGTATCAACATATCTGGCGTTGACTTTTGGCACGCTGTTGAGTTCTCAAGGAACGGACGCTTCCTTTGTTCCTGTTTCACCAGGATCTCCGGGCGCTTCCCTTCGGTCTTGCGTTTCCGACTCTATCAGATCCTTGCGGGCCCGATTTTCGCCGGTGCGTTTCCGCCTTTCGGCTTCTTCGCGTTTCCAACCTTACCAGATCCGTTTCCGTGTCCGGCGCCCTGTTGGAGCGGGTCGGCCGTTCCGCTTTCGCTTTCCGGCCTTTCCGACTCTACCAGACCCGATTTCGTTCCGTTTCCGGTCCGAAGTCGTTTCCGATTCCCCGTCGGAGGGGGGTTTGCCTCGGGTGCGACTTCTTGCGTTGCCGCGCCTTTCGGCGTGATCACTACTTTAGCGGAATTCCTCGTTGACGCATAATCACGTCACGGTCGAATTTCGGCATGCCGAAATTGGTCCCGGTGAGGGGCCGTGCAGTAGTGGTGTGCCGCAGATGCGGCGAATGGTCGCCTCGAACCGTTCCGGCTCTGTGGCAACTCGGAGAACACTACGTATCGGGGAGGCCGGTGTCAACTTGCGTCAGTCGAGGTCACTCAGACGTCCGTCGGCGTCCGGCTGGGCGTCCTCGACACGGCGCAGCAGGCGGGTCAGGACCTGGCCGAGGAGCTGGCGTTCCTCGCCGGAGAGGTCCTGGAGGAGGTCTTCCTCGAAGACCGATGCCAGGCGCATCGCCTCAAGCCACTTCTCGCGGCCCTCGTGGGTGAGCGCGACGATCACGCGGACGCGGTTGGTCTCGTCGCGCTCCCGTGTCACCAGCCCCTCGTTCGCCATGCGGTCGATGCGGTGGGTCATGGCGGCCGGCGTGAGACCGAGGAGCTTGGCGAGTTCGCCGGGGCCCAATTGGTAGGGGGCGCCGGAGACGACGAGGGCCTTGAGGACTTCCCACTCGGCGTTGCTCAGCCCAAGGGTGGCGGTCTGCCTCCCGTAGGCGACGTTCATCCGTCGGTTGAGGCGCTGGAGTGCGGAGACGACCTGCTCCACCTGGGGGTCGAGGTCTTGGAATTCGCGCTGATAGGCCGCGATCTGTTCCTCGAGGCTCGGCTCGGCAGCGTCGGCGGCCGCATCTGAGGGCTCAGGCATGCGGCGCAGTATGACATGGAAGTCATTGGCGTTGAAGTTCTTCGAGGTGTACTCTTCAACTTCGAACTTTAGAGTTGAAGTCTTCAGGGTGAGACTGTCCGGCTCCGGACGGGTCTCGCCCTGGTGTCTGTCCCGGCTCGTGGGTTCGTCCCTCTTATCCGTCTGATGACCTGACCTAGGTAGGTGAGTGTGACCACCGCGATGGGCGCCGCGTTGCGCCGGATCCAGCTCGGGAACGCGCTGAGTGCGTTCGGGAGCGGCTTCACCGTTCCGTATCTGTACGTCTATGTGGCGAAGGTGCGGGATCTCGGCGCGAGCACTGCCGGTGCGGTGCTCGCCCTGCTGGCGGTGGCCGCGCTGGTCGTCCTGCCGCTGACCGGTCGCGCCATCGACCGGCGAGGGCCGCTGCCGGTGGCCGTCGCCGGCACGGTCTCCGCCGCCGTCGGTTCCCTGGGGATCGGGCTGTCCGCCACCGAGCCGCTGGTCATCGCGTCGGCCATCGCGCTCGGTGCCGGGATAGCGGTCATTCAGCCGGCCCTCGCGACCATGATCGTGTGGTGCTCGACGACGCTGACGAGGTCGCGGGCGTTCGCCACCCAGTTCTTCCTGAACAACCTGGGGCTGGGCGTCGGCGGACTGGTCGGCGGACTGCTGGTCGACGAGGCGCATGCGTCGAGCTTCGTGCGGCTGTTCGCCATCGAGGCCGTGATGTTCCTGGTGCTCGGCGCGGCGGTGGCGAGCGTACGGCTGCCGCGGTCGCCGAAGGTCGAGGACGCGGTGCCGACCGAGGAGCGGGCCAAGGGTGCCTGGCGGGCGATGTTCGCCGACCGGCGGATGGTGTGGCTGTGTGTCCTCGGGTTCGTGCTCTTCTTCGCCTGCTACGGACAGTTCGAGTCGGGGCTCGCGGCCTACGCGACCGAGGTCACCCGCATACCGCCGGCCGGCCTGGGCATCGCGCTCGCGGCCAATACGGCGGCGATCGTGGCGGCGCAGTTCGTGGTGCTCAAGCTGGTCGAGCGGCGGCGGCGCAGCCGGGTGATGGCGCTGGTCGGCGTGGTCTGGACGGTGGCGTGGCTGGCCGCCGGGCTGTCCGGGCTGGTGCACGGCGCGCAGGTGGTGGCGACGACGCTGCTGATCTCGACCTATGCGCTGTTCGGTATCGGTGAGTCGATGCTGTCGCCGACGGTGGCTCCGCTGGTGGCCGATCTGGCGCCGGCTTCCCTGATCGGGCAGTACAACTCGGCGTTCGCGCTGGTCAAGCAGCTGGCGTTGGCGCTCGGTCCGGCCGTGGGCGCGCTGATGGTGGGGCACGGGATGTACGGGGCGTACATCGGGATGCTCGTCGTGTGTGCGCTGGGGATCACGGCGTTGTCGCTGTGGCTGGGGCGGATGCTGCGTCCGGCGCAGGACAATCCGCACCGTGCGGTGGCCTCCCTGCCCGCGGCGCGGGTACCGGCCGAGGCGGAAGCCGTGGCCTGCGGGGCCTGAGCCCCGTATCCGGTGCCCGGTGTCCCGTATACCCGGCGCCCGGTGCCGTAAGAGATCCGCGTCTTCATGCCGCCGGCCCCGGTCCGATCGGACCGGGGCCGGCGGCATACGGCTATCCGCGGGGCAGCGCGAATTCGCACCAGACGGCCTTGCCGCCGCCCGGGGTGCGGCGGGAGCCCCAGGACGAGGCGATGGTGGCGACGATGGAGATGCCCCGGCCGGCCTCGTCGGCCGGTTCGGCACGTCGGCGGCGCGGGAGGTGGTCGTCGCCGTCGGTGACCTCGACGATCAGCCGGCGGTCCGTGCGGCGCAGGCGCAGGCGCATGGGCGGGGTGCCGTGCTGGAGGGAGTTGGCGACCAGTTCGCTGGCGGCCAGCACACCGAGGTCGTGCAGCTCGGGCGGGAAACGCCAGGAGGCGAGGACTCCGGAGGCGAAGGCGCGGGCGCGCGGGGCCGCTTCGGTGCCGCCGAGGAGTTCGAGCGCGGCGTTGTGGAACAGCTCGGCGTCATGGCCGGTCCGCTCCGGGTGCTGGATGACGAGGATGGCGACGTCGTCGTCGTGCGCGGCCGTGATGCCCAGGGAGCGCAGCAGGCGGTCGCAGACGATGTCCGGGGCGCCGGCGGCACCGGCGAAGGCGCGTTCCAGGGCCTCGACGCCGTGGTCGATGTCCTTGTCGCGGCGCTCGACCAGGCCGTCGGTGTAGAGGACGGCGCTGCTGCCGGGGCCCAGGGGGACGGATCCGGAGGTGTGCAGCCAGCCGCCGGTACCCAAGGGCGGTCCGGTCGGTTCGGCGGCGCGGATGACCGTGCCGTCCACGTCGCGTACGAGGATGGGCAGATGGCCGGCGGAGGCGTAGACCAGCCGGCCCTCGTTCGGGTCGTGGACGGCGTAGACGCAGGTGGCGATCTGGCTGGCGTCGATCTCGGCGGCCAGGCCATCAAGGAGCTGCAGGACCTCGTGGGGCGGGAGGTCGAGGCGGGCGTAGGCGCGGACGGCGGTGCGCAGCTGGCCCATGACGGCGGCGGCGCGCACCCCGCGGCCCATGACGTCGCCGATGACCAGGGCCGTACGGCCGGCGCCGAGGGTGATGACGTCGTACCAGTCGCCGCCGACCGCGGCGTCCGTGCCGCCGGGCTGGTAGGTGGCCGCGACGCAGAGGTCGTCGGGCTGCTCCAGTTCCTGGGGCAGCAGGGAGCGCTGGAGGGTGACCGCGGCCTCGCGCTGGCGGGCCTCGCTGGCGCGCAGCCGCTCGGCGGACTCGATCTGGTCGGTGACCTCGGCGCCGAAGACCAGGACGCCCTTGTGCGGGGCGACACAGGCGACCTCGGGGTCGGGTGCCGGGCCGCTGGCGGCGACCTCGATCGGGGTGCAGGTGAAGGTGTAGTAGCCGTCGCGGGTGCGGTCGCCGCCCGCGCCGCCGGGGACCTTGCGGGACTTGACCGTCCGCGGTTTGCCGCTGCGCAGCACCTGGTCCATCAGGGGGAGCAGGCCGAGGGCGTCGAGCTCGGGGAGGGCTTCGCGGGCGGTGCGGCCGGCCGGGCGGGGGCCGAAGACGCCGGCGTAGGCGCCGTTGACGTACGCGAGGCGGTGCTCGGGACCGTAGACGACGGCGACGAGGGCGGGGATGGTGCCGAGGATGTCGTGGACCGACAGGGCGTCGACCGTGGGCGGCAGGGCCACGGAGGTGGGTTCCCCGGTGGCCGTGGCTTCGGCGTGCTCGGCGCGGGCCGCGGGGACGGAGCCGGTGGTCGCGGCCGTCGGTGCGGCGGGCGTGCCGTCGTCCGCCGCGGGCACCGCGGACGGCACCGGGGACGCGGCGGGGGGTGCGGCCGGCGTGCCGGACGCGGGGCGGGGCGCGGCGCGGTCGGACCGCGCGGCGGCACGCCGTTGGGTGCCGGGGAATTTGGCGCTCCAGCGCGTGAAGATCACGGAGGGGTACCTCTTACTTCGCGTCGTCGCGCGGGATCGGGCCGTCGGCAGGGTGGGACCGCCCGGCCGGCGGCCGGGGAAAGGTCGGCTGGGGACACTCTCGGCGCCCCTTCGCGGAATGCAGCAAACGTCCAGAATCCTCGTGATTGTCACTCTTTGCAGATACGAGCGCACCCATGGTCACACGTCCAGTGTGGCCGACCGGACGGATATCCGTCAGACGCCCGGGGGCCGACAGGGAGTTCCGCGCTCCGGAACGTCCCGCCACCCGGGGGCCGACGGCACTCACCTCTTCGGGGTACGGCGCGTCAACTGGCCTCGTTGTGCCGTCCGGTGCCCGCGGCGAGTTCGAACTCGGCGCGCGGGTTCTCCAGCGAGCCGAGCGAGACGATCTCGCGTTTGAACAGGCCGGCCAGCGCCCATTCGGCGAGTACCCGTGCCTTGCGGTTGAAGGTCGGCACCCGGCTGAGGTGGTAGGCGCGGTGCATGAACCACGCCGGGTAGCCCTTCAGCTTGCGCCCGTAGACGTGTGCCACGCCCTTGTGCAGGCCGAGTGAGGCCACTGAGCCGGCGTATTTGTGCGCGTAGTCCTGGACCGGGCCGCCGCGTACCACCGCCGCGATGTTCTCGGCGAGCACCTTGGACTGGCGGACGGCGTGCTGCGCGTTGGGGGCGCACAGGGCGCGGGGCTCGTCGGGCTTGGCAGGCGGTGCGGCCGTCAGGTCGGGGACCGCGGCCGCGTCGCCGGCGGACCAGGCATGCTCGACGCCGTCCACCCGGAGCGCGGCGGTGCACCGGAGGCGGCCGTGGGCGTTCAGCGGCAGCCCGGTGGCGGCCAGGATGGGGTGCGGTTTGACACCCGCGGTCCACACCAGGGTCCGGGTCGGGAAGCGGGAGCCGTCGCTGAGCCGGGCGACCCGTTTTTCACAGGACTCCAGCCGGGTCTCCATCCGGACGTCGATATTGCGGGCGCGCAGCTCACGGACGGCGTAACGGCCCATGTCGGGGCCCACTTCGGGCAGGATCCGGTCGGTCGCCTCGACCAGGATCCACTTCATGTCCTCGGGCTGGACGTTGTGGTAGTAGCGGACGGCGTAGCGGGCCATGTCCTCCAGTTCGGCCAGCGCCTCCACGCCCGCGTAACCGCCGCCGACGAAGACGAAGGTGAGCGCGGCGTCGCGGACCGCGGGGTCGCGGGTGGAGGAGGCGATGTCGAGCTGGGCGAGGACGTGGTTGCGCAGTCCGATGGCCTCCTCGACCGTCTTGAAGCCGATGCCGACATCGGCCAGGCCAGGGACCGGCAGGGTGCGTGAGACCGAGCCGGGCGCCAGGACCAGTTCGTCGTACTCGACCTCGACGGCGCCGTTGCCGGTCTCCTCGGCGGCCAAGGTGGTGATGGTGGCCCGGCGCTCTCCGTGGTCGAGGGCGGTGACCTCGCCGATGACGACCTTGCACTGCGGCAGCACCCGGCGCAGCGGTACGACGACATGGCGCGGGGAAATCGAACCGGCCGCGGCCTCGGGCAGGAAGGGCTGGTACGTCATGTACGGCTCGGGGTCGACCACGATGATCTCGACGGTGCCCCGGTGCAGTTCCTGCTTCAGTTTCCGCTGCAGCCGCAGAGCGGTGTACATCCCCACATAGCCACCACCGACAACGAGAATGCGCGTCACGTCGTTCGAGGACACAGTCTTCACAGAGGTTCTCCTCGCGGTGTCGGCCAGGCCCGGGCGGCACCGATCCGGCGGGCGGCCGGCGGCGCGGCCACCCTCGGGAGCTGCGCCCCCGGGTAAAGCACAGCACTGTTCCATGACGCACTGCCGGAGCGGCTTTGTCCACAGGCCCGTCGAAATGTATGACCGGTCGCGGCCCTGGGGACGGAACGGCATATTCCGCGCGTGCGGGCAGAGGTTCCCTGGTCAGGGGGTGGGTGGCGGCGGAGGAGCAGGGTCGCGATCCGGGCGGATCAGACCCCTTGGTCCGATCGGGGGGCGCATTGCACGGAACGCCCCCTTCATTCTTGACCCGGGCTCAACTATGTTCATATGTCGTTGGGGTGCACCCTGTCATCGGTACGCCCTGACTGTCAGGGCGGGGAGTCTCCGGGGGGAGACGTCATTACCGGGGGATCACTATGCACATTCAGGGCTCTCATTGGCAGACCAACGTCGCTGTGGCGCATGCCGCCGACGACGCCGGGAGCGTGAAGGAAAGCAACAACGCGGCCAACGGCACCCACGGCGCCGGCACCGGTTCCGGCAACGGCACAGGTGTGCGGAACGGTGCCCGTACGGCGACGGGGGGCCGGAGCACGCCGCTGCGGGTGGATGCCCAGCGCAATCTGGAACATGTGCTGCGGGCCGCGCGCGAGGTGTTCGGCGAGCTGGGGTACGGCGCGCCCATGGAGGACGTGGCGCGGCGGGCCCGGGTCGGTGTCGGCACGGTCTACCGCCGTTTCCCCAGCAAGGACGTGCTGGTCCGCCGGATAGCCGAGGAAGAGACCGCACGGCTGACGGACCAGGCACGTACGGCCCTGGGCCAGGAGGAGGACGCGTGGTCCGCGCTGTCCCGCTTCCTGCGGACCTCGGTCGCCTCGGGGGCCGGACGGCTGCTGCCGCCGGGCATTCTGCGGGTGAGCGCGGACGCCCACCGGGCCACGGAGCAGGCGGCGGACGGCACGGACGGGCCACGGGTGCCGGACGGGCTGGGCGAGGCCCGGGTCCCGGACGGCCTGAGCGAGGCGCGGGTGCCCCAGCAGCGGATGGCACCCGGCACGGACGGGGTACCGGTCGATCTCCGGCTGGTCGCCGCTCGCGATGCCGCGGAGGGCGGGCAGGGCCCGGCGGGCGGCGCCGCGCCGGCCACTGCCACTGCCGGTGACGTTGACGGTGCCGGTGCCGGTGCCGGTGCCGGTGCCGAAGAGATGGCGGGCGCCGAGGCGTTGCTGGAGGTCGTCGGGCGGCTCGTGGAGCGGGCCAGGACAGCGGGTGAGCTGCGCGCCGATGTGACGGTCGCCGACATTCTGTTAGTGATCGCCACGGGCGCGCCGACGCTGCCCGAACCCAGTCACCAGCAGGCCGCCTCCGCTCGGCTGCTGGAGATTCTGCTGGAGGGGCTGCGTTCACGCCCTGCCGAGTGAGGTCCGGCGGCCGGCGCCGCCGTCGGGTGGGCGCTGCTGGTGGGTTCACCGGGCGGGGCCGGCCGGTTGGACGGTGCCGGTCCGCCGGACGGTGCCGGATGTGACTGCGGAGCCCGTATGCGCCCTTGGGGCGGGTACGGGCTCCGCGCATGTGCGGGGCCGGCCCGCATGCGCGGCGTGGCTTGTACGGGTGAACGTCCGTGCGGTCGTCCGCGTGCGCACCCCGGATGAGTGGATGGCGGTCAGGAGCCTCAACCGCGGGGGTTCGGTGTGGCACTCTGGCGCGGTATTCCGGTGTGACGGCGGCTTCGGGGGCCTCGAAGATGGGTGTTGACGGGCGGGACGGGCGGCGCGACGGCGAGGCCGGGGTGGACGAGACCGGGATGGGCGGGACCGGGATGGGCGGGGCCACGGGCACGCCGTCCGGGCAGCTCCCCGGCCAGGCCGGGCCGTTGGGGGCGAGGGGCCCGGCCGGCGGGTCGGCCGAGCGGCGCGATCGCGCGCGTCGTCCGGCGGGCGCGGGGGCCGGCGTGCCGCCGCAGCGCGGGCGTTCCCACCGGGCGGACCCGGCTGCCGCCCCTGAGGGGGGCGAAATCCCGCCGTCCGACAGCCAGTTGCTCGCCAATCTGCGGGCCGGGGACGACAGTGCGTACGAGGAGCTGTACCGCAGGCACGCCGAGGCGGTCCGGCGCTACGCCCGGAGCTGCTGCCGGGACGCGCACACCGCCGAGGATCTGACCGGTGAGGTCTTCGCGCGCACGCTGCAGGCGGTGCGCGGCGGCGCGGGGCCCGATTCCGCGGTGCGCGCCTATCTGCTGACCACCGTCCGCCGGGTCGCCGCCGCCTGGGCGAAGACGGCGCGGCGGGAGCAACTGGTCGAGGACTTCGCGGTGTTCGCGGTGACCTCGGCCGGGGCACCGGGGGACAAGGAGACCCAGGATCCGGGCGCGGATGTGCGCGCTCTGCACGAGGCCGAGCAGTCGATGGCCGTGCAGGCGTTCCGCAGTCTGCCCGAGCGCTACCAGACGGTGCTGTGGCACACCACGGTCGAGGAGGAGTCGCCCGGCGAGGTCGCCCCGCTGCTCGGGCTGACCGCGAACGCCACCGCCGTACTGGCGCACCGCGCCCGCGAGGGCCTTCGGCAGGCCTATCTGCAGGCGCATGTCAGCCAGTCGCTGACCGCGGGCGGCGACTGCGCACGCTATGCCGACCGGCTCGGCGCCTTCGCCCGTGGTGGGCTGCGGATGCGGGCCGAGCGGGGGCTGCGCAAGCACCTGGAGGCGTGTGCCCGGTGCCGGCTGGCCGCGCTGGAGGTCGAGGACGTCAATCAGCGGATCGGGGCGCTGCTGCCGGTCGCGGTCATCGGCTGGTTCGCCGCGGGGTACGCCGTCAAAGCGGCGGTCGCGGGGGCGGGAGCGGCAGCCGGTGCGGGAGCGGCAGCCGGTGCGGGAGCGGCAGCCGGTGCCGGTGCGGCGGCTGCGGGCGGTGGTGGTTCCGCGGCCACAGGCGGCGGTGGTGCCGGTGCGGCGGGAAGTGCCGGCGGTGTCGGTGGTGCCGGTGGTGCCGGTGGATCCGGTGGATCCGGTGGTGCGGCCGTGGGTGAGGGGCTGGGCGCGGCGGTGAAGGTCGGTCTCGGTGTGGGGGCGACGGTGGTGGCGGGCGCGGTGCTGGCGCTGGCGCTGACCGGTTTGCCGGGGCCCGCGCCGAAGCCGCGGGCCGGGTCAGCGCAGTCGGCCCCGGCCGCGCCGCAGAAGCCGTTGTCCGAGCCGTCGGGCTCGTCGCTGCCGCCGGCGTCCGGCGCCGCACCGGCCCCGAAGCACAGCGCGACACCGGCCCCGAAGTCGCCGCCGACGCAGACATCGCGCCCCGAGCCGGCGCCCGCCCCGTCGCGGACTCCGCAGCGGCCCACGCCCCACCCGGCCCCGCCCTCGGCGCCGGCCCCCGGTCCCAGGCCGCCGAAGGCCACGCCGCCGGAGCCCACACCCCAGCCGCCGCTGCCCGCCCCGACCGCGTACCCGCTGGGCGCGCTGGACCACGACTTCACGGGCGACGGCAGCAAGCCGGAGGTCCGCACCCTCGGCAGCAGCTGGCTGTGGCAGCGGCAGTCCCTGACGATCGCCGGCACCACGTATGCGCAGGGTGCGAGCGTGCACGCGCGCTCCTCGGTGACCATCGACCTCAACCGCCGGTGCACCGCGTACGACGCCGTGGCGGGCATCGACGATCTCGGTATGGGGCTGGGGGCGCTGCGCTTCTCCGTCTATGCGGACGGGGTGCGGCTGTGGCAGTCGGGGGCCGTGCACGGCGGGCAGCGGGCGGTGCCGGTGCATGTCCCGCTGACGGGGCGTACGACGCTGCGGCTGGTGACCGAGCCGGCCTCGCCCATGGCCGTGGTGGCGCTGGGGGACTGGGCGCAGGCGACGATCAGCTGTCGTTGAGGGGCTGGGGGCCGGGGTGACCGCCGACGCTCCGGCTACGGCTGCCGGCTGCCCGCTTCTGGCTGCCAGAAGCCGGCCACCGGCTCAAGCCAACCGCGCGCGAGGAACGACCCCACCCGCGACCGCCTTCTGGCGCGGCGCCCCCGCCCCCGTCCAGCACGTCCCCCGCCGCGCCACCAGCCGCCGCAGCCACAGCTCCGTGGAGACCAGCTCGGTCAGCCCGTCCAACGGCAGCGCCGCCCCCTCCGCCGCCGAGCGCAGCGCCTTGCGGACCACCCGCGCCTCCACCAGCCCCGCATCGGCCAGCAGCGGCGTGTCGAAGAGCTGCACCAGGTCGCCTATGGCGCCGCGCAGCCCGGTGCGTACGGCGGCCGCCTGGGTCAGGTGCGAGGTGGCACCCCAGCCGGGCGGCAGATCCCGTACACCGGCCCCGGCCAGTACGGAGCGCAGGACGGCGGCCCGCGCCCCCGGCTGCACCCGCAGGGTGTCCGGCAGCGCGCGGCAGGCGAGCACCACCTGGTTGTCGAGGAAGGGGGCGTGCAGCCGCTGGCTGCGGATCTCGGCGGCCTGCTCGAAGACGCGGTGGTCCGCGGCCTGACGGGCCAGCGCGGCGCGGGCCCGCCGCTCGCCGGGGTGGCCGGCGGCGGGCGGGCGGAGTGCCGCTTCGCTGAGACGCACCGATACTTCGGCCAGCGCCTCCCCCGTGAGCCAGCGCGCCGCGGGCCCCGGCCCGCACCAGGCGAGCGCGGCCAGCGAGGCGTCCACGGCCCCGCCGGCCACCGGCTCGTCGGCGAACTGCCGCTCCAGCAGGCGCCGCGCCGTATCGGCGAGGCCGGACGGGTACGGCGTACGGGCGAGCCTGCGGGCGGCGCGGTAGACGGTGAAGGGGACGAGGACGGAGTGTGCAAAGGGGCCGTCCGCCTTGGCCAGCGCGGTGACCGGGCGCAGCAGATGGCGCCGGCGGCGGTCCATGAGCAGGTCGGCGAGGCGGGCCGGGTGCGCGTCGAGGACCTGGCGGGCGCCGTGTCCGACGAAGTGGTCCGCGCTGCCGGCCAGCAGGCGTCGGCGGTGGCGGCTCGCGGTGGTGAGGGAGGGACCCGGCTCGTCCGTGAGCGGGCCCGCGCCGAGGTCCGCATACGGAAGGGCCTCTTCGCCGGCCGCGACGACGACATGGTGCAGCCGCGGGTTGTCGGCGAGGGTGCGGGCACGCTCCAACTCGGCGGCGTGGTGGGCCCCTTCGCCCGTGGTGGCACGGTCGTTGAAGGTGACGGCCAGGAGGCGTTCGCCGTGACCGCCCAGCCGTCCGGGCCGGCCGGGGAGACCGGCGGCCAGGAGGGCGAGGGTTCCGGAGGCACTGCCTCCGGAGAGGTCGGCGCCGACGCCGGGGGCCGGTGCCCCGCGCGCCGCGCGTCGCTCGGCGGGCCCCATGCCGGGCACCGGTCCGGGGTCGAGACCGCCGGGCCCGTCCGGGTCGGGGGCGTGCCGGGGCCCGGCCAGCCGTACGCGGACGGCTTCGACCAGGGCGTCGCGGACGCCGTCCACGGCCTGTTCCGGGGCGAGTTGGGGTGCGGCGACGGCGAGCGAGGCGGTCGGCTCGAAGGAGGTGATGTCGCGGGCGCCGCCGCGCAGCACCAGGGCGTGGCCGGGCGGGATCCGGCGGACGCCTTCGTACGGCGTGCCGGCGCCCAGGGCCTCGGGGATGTCCGGGCAGGCCAGCAGCGCGGCCAGGTGGCCGATGTCGAGGCCGGCCTCGACGAGGTCGGCGAGCGGGAGGGCGGCGGTGGCGTAGGCCGTGCCGCCGGCCCAGGGGGCGTGGAAGACGGGCCGGGCGCCGGCCAGGTCGCCGGTGACGGTGATCCGCCGCCCTATCTGGACGACGGCGGTGTAGCTGCCCGGCCAGGTGGTGAGGTGGCGCAGTGCGCCTCCGCGCGCCGCGAACAGGCCCACCCGCAGCTGGTCCTCGGTGGCGCCGCAGACACCGAAGACCGCGAGCCGGGTCTCGGCGTCGGCCTGTACGACGCGGACCTCGTCCGGCCGCCAGTCGCCGACCGCCCAGAGGGGGTCGGGGCCGCCCCACAGGAGCTGGGCGCCCACGGGAAGGACCGCGTGGCCCTCCTCGCCCGCCGTCGTCCCCGGGCCGGCCGGCCCCGTGGCGGCACTGCTCCACCCCACCAACCAGCGCATGGCCGCCTCCACCCGATTCCCCGTGCGCCGGGGCCAACGGCCGCCCCGTACAGCGGATTGCCCGGCTGTCGCCGAGCTGTTGTGGCGACCATGCTGCCATGACAGGGGCGCGCGGGAGGCTCCGGAGCGGGCCTGTATACGGGCAGTTCGCGCCGCGTGCGCCGGTCGAGGGACCGTCGGCGGGTTCCCGGGGGTTTACACAGGCCCCGCAGACGGGGCGCGGACGGGCACGGACGGTGGAGCGCACAGCGGATCGGACAGCGGATCGGACAGGGCGCGGGGACTCCGCCGCGTCGGCCCCGGGAGGCCCCCCGTGTGGCCCCCAGGGCGACCCCCGAGCAGGCGGCGGCGTGAATTCATCACCCATCGATTTTCGGCCAAAGTCCGTACCACACAGCCCAGTTGACGTATGCGGGCATGACGTCAACCGGTGACACGACCGGCCGCGACCGGCCGCCGGCCGCTCTGCGCGACGGCCCGGGAGGCGGGCTGCGCCCCCCGGACCGGACCGCCACCCGCGGGGAATTGAGGTGACGGTATCCCCCAGCCCACTGGATCCAGTGCAGCGGGCCGACCCACGCAGAAGACATGGAAGCGCTCCCGGAAACGGGCGGCCAGCGCGCACGAACGGGCGCACGGGCACACGTACCCGGAGCACATGCCAATTCCCGTACCCCTGTTTGAACACGAATCTCGCCATCCGGGACACCGGCACTTAACGGTCGGGATCCGGCGAACTACTCTGGGTGGACGCATGCCCCGGGGTACCGGGGCGGCCGTCGCTTGTCGAGGGGTGCGCATGTCCAGGGATATACGCGGGCCGAACGAAAAGCTCGGCACTGTTCTCGCCCTCGCGGGTATCAGCAATGCCGGACTGGCACGCCGGGTCAACGACCTCGGTGCGCAGCGCGGACTGACGCTTCGCTATGACAAGACGTCGGTGGCGCGGTGGGTCTCCAAGGGCATGGTGCCGCAGGGCGCCGCGCCCCATCTGATCGCGTCCGCGATCGGCAGCAAGCTCGGCCGGCCGGTTCCGCTGCACGAGATCGGGCTGGCCGACGCGGACCCGGCGCCCGAGGTGGGCCTGGCCTTTCCCCGCGATGTGGGCGCCGCGGTGCGCTCCGCGACCGAGCTGTACCGTCTCGATCTGGCCGGACGGCGGGCGGGCGGCGGCGGTATCTGGCAGAGCCTGGCCGGATCCTTCGCCGTCAGCGCGTACGCCACCCCCGCCTCGCGCTGGCTGATATCCCCGGCCGACAGCTCGGTGGCGCGGGAGGCGGCCGAGGCGCGCGACAAGGACGCCGCGGCGGCCGGCGACGGCGGGGTTCCGCAGCACGTCGGCCACAGCGACGTCAGCAAGCTGCGCGAGGCGGCGGAGGACGCGCGCCGCTGGGACTCCAAATACGGCGGCGGGGACTGGCGTTCGTCGATGGTCCCGGAATGCCTCCGGGTGGACGCGGCCCCGTTGCTCCTCGCCTCGTACAGCGACGAAGTGGGCCGTGCGCTCTTCGGGGCGACCTCCGAACTCACCCGGCTGGCAGGGTGGATGGCCTTCGACACGGGCCAGCAGGAGGCCGCGCAGCGGTACTACATCCAGGCGCTGCGGCTGGCCCGCGCGGCCGCCGACGTCCCCCTGGGCGGCTATGTCCTCGCCTCGATGTCCCTCCAGGCGACCTACCGGGGCTTCGCCGACGAGGGCGTCGACCTCGCCCAGGCCGCCCTGGAGCGCAACCGCGGCCTGGCCACGGCCCGCACCATGAGCTTCTTCCGCCTGGTCGAGGCGCGGGCGCAGGCCAAGGCCGGTGAGGCGCGCGCCTGCGAGGTGGCGCTGAAGGCCTCCGAGGGCTGGCTGGAGCGCTCCCGGAGCGGCGACCCCGACCCCTCGTGGCTGGACTTCTACTCCTACGAACGCTTCGCCGCCGACGCCGCCGAGTGCTACCGCGACCTGCGGCTGCCCCGCCAGGTGCGCCGCTTCACCGAGCAGGCGCTGTCCCGTCCCACCGAGGAGTTCGTCCGCTCGCACGGTCTGCGCCTGGTCGTCTCCGCCGTCGCCGAACTGGAGTCCGGCAATCTGGACGCGGCCTGCGCGGCGGGCACCCGTGCGGTCGAGGTGGCCGGACGGATCTCCTCCGCCCGCACCACCGAGTACGTCCGCGATCTGCTGCACCGCCTGGAGCCGTACGGCGACGAGCCCCGGGTGGTCGAGCTGCGGGAGCGGGCGAGGCCGCTGCTGGCGGCACCGGCTTAAAGCAAGGGCCGTAGGGGAAGGCCGGACGGGGCGGGCCGCGCGGGGGGCCGGACCGGCGGGCGGCAGCGGCCGGACCCCGACCCGTCCGATCGGCATTGTCAGTGCCGGGCGTCATGATGGGATACGTCGTCGGGCGATGCTGCGGATGAGGCGCGGGTCCGCGGCGACGGGCGAGCCCGGGTCATGCGGTTGGGGAGGTGCAGTGGCGGCGTACGACTGCGATGTGCTGGTGATCGGTGCCGGCATCGTCGGACTCTCTACGGCCTACGCACTCACGCGTGCCGCCCCCGGCACCCGCGTCGTGGTCCTGGAGAAGGAGCCGGGCCCGGCCCGTCACCAGACCGGGCGCAACAGCGGCGTCATCCACAGCGGCATCTACTATCCGCCCGGCTCCCTCAAGGCCCGCTTCGCCCTGCAGGGCTCGGCGGAAATGGTGAAGTTCTGCACCGAGCACGACATCCCGCACGAGGTCACCGGCAAGCTGATCGTCGCCACGGACCGCAGCGAGCTGCCGCGACTGCACGGCCTGATCCAGCGCGGCCGCGAACACGGCCTGCCGGTGCGGGAGCTGGGCCCCGCCCAGATAGCCGAGTACGAGCCGGAGGTGGACGGCCTGGCCGCCATCCATGTCGGCACGACCGGCGTCTGCGACTTCGGGGCCGTCGCCCGCCGGTTCGCCCGGCTCGCCGAGGACGCCGGCGCCCGGATCGTCTACGGCACCGAGGTGACGACCATCGGCCGCCGCCCCGGCCGGGTGGCGGTCCGCAGCGCCGACGGGACGGTCCACCGTGCCCGTGCCCTGGTCAACTGCGCCGGTCTGCACTGCGACCGGATCGCCCGGCTGGCCGGCGACGCCCCGGGCATGCGGATCGTCCCTTTCCGCGGCGAGTACTTCACCCTCGCTCCGGAGCGCGCCTCGCTCGTCCGCGGCCTGGTCTACCCGGTCCCCGACCCTGCCTTCCCGTTCCTCGGCGTCCATCTGACCCGCGGTATCGACGGCGCCGTCCACATCGGCCCGAACGCCGTCCCCGCCCTGGCCCGCGAGGGCTACGACTGGCACACGATCCGCCCCGCCGAGCTGGCCGGCACCCTCGCCTACCCCGGCTCCTGGCGGATAGCCCGCCGCCACTGGCGCTACGGCGCCGGCGAACTGCACCGCTCCCTGTCCCGGCCCGCCTTCGCCGACGCGGTCCGCCGCCTGCTGCCGGCCGCCCGCGAGGAGGACCTGGTGCCGTCGCCGGCCGGCGTCCGCGCCCAGGCCGTCCTCCCCGACGGCACCCTCGTCGACGATTTCCTCTTCGCCGAATCCCCCGGCATGATCCACGTCCTCAACGCCCCCTCCCCGGCCGCCACGGCCTCGCTCCCCATCGGGCGGGAGGTGGCACGGCGGGTCATGGGGCTGCTGGGGCGAAGCCGCGCATGACCGAGCGGCGCCCGGGCCTCCTCCCGTGAGCGACACCTCTCGGGCCCCCTCGTGAACTCGTGAACTCGTGAAGCCGCCCGGCCTGCCCCTCGTAAAACGCCTCTCGGCCCCTCCTCCGGTACGAGGCGGGGCCGAGAGGCGGCGGATCCGTGGCGGCGGATCCGTGGCGGCGACGGCGTCCTGAAGGCATCAGCCGAACGGCACCTCGAAGGCCTGCACGCTCGGCCGGTTGTCAGTGAGCCGCTCGCTCTGGATGAAGAGCATGTTGTCCCTGTCCAAGCCCAGTGACATATCGCTGGGGGCCGGAAGATTGTGCTCCTTCTCGTAGAGCGTGCCCTTCACCTTCTCCTTGCCGTCACGCAAGCCGACCATGACCACCAGCTCCTTCACTGCGGAGGCGCCGCTGTCGGGTGAATCGGTCACCATCATCAGGCCTTGGTTGTTCACACCGGCGATGGCCGCCGAGCCGCGCTTCTTCCACAGCAGCTTGCCCGTCTTCATGTCCATCGCCGCAAGCCCGTTGCCCGCGCCGTAACCGGTCACCAGGATCTGCTCGTCCTCATCGACGTAGGTGTTGCGCGGCTCGAACTTCAGGTCCTTCAGCTCGCCCGAGAGCTGGAAGGTGTGGTCCGGCTTGGGCTTGTCCGTATAGGTCTGGATGTAGTGCACGGGATCGGCCGTGCTGCCGCTCTCCGTCAGCAGCGTCAGGGGCCGGTCCGAGAGGGTTCGCACGATCGTGTGATCCTCACCCGTGACCGTCGAATGGATGCTGTCGTACTCCAGGTCCTGGAGCATCAGCTGCTTCTGCGGCTTCGCGTCGGAGCAGTCGCTGGCCACCGCCAGGTACTGGGGGCTCAGCCCGACCGAGTTGGTGCAGTCGTGACCGCGCGCGGTCAGGTCCCAGACCTTCGCTCCACGGCCGACGGAGAAGCCGGCATAGGTCTGGCCGATCGTGACGGCGACGACCTTGCTGTTCACCACGACCCGCGGCTCATGCTCCGCACCGTGACCGTCCTGGAGGTTCTTGGACCACAGCGTGCGGCCGGTGTCGGTGTCGACGACGGAGAGATAGGAGCAGTCGTCGCCACCCGCGTCGAAGACCACGGCACCCACACCGTCGTCACTGGGCTCCGCGGACATCGCGCAGACCTCGCCCGCGCCCTTGGGCGTCTTGACCGTCCACTTCTTCTTGCCGGTCTTGCGGTTGTAGGCCCGTACGCCCTCGCCGTCGCCGTAGATGACGTCGTCGTTGTTGAACCACATCGAGCGCAGCCCGTTCTCGTTCTGCCCCTCGCGCTCGGACACGGACGATGCCGCCTCCCACTTCCGCGGCAGGGCGTTCGCGGGCCGCGCGGCGCCCGGGTCGGCGGAGTCCCCGGAGAAGAGGAAGTACCCGCCGACCCCGGCAGCCACCAGCAGGACCATCACGATCGCCAGGATGAGCGGTACGGGCACGCCGCTGCGACGGGGCCCACCGGGCCCGCCCGGCCCGACCGGCCCACCCTGGAACTGGGGTGCCATGGGGCCACCGGGATACGGCCCCTGACCGGGCACCTGACCCGGCACCTGGCCCGGCACCTGGCCCGGCATCGGTCCCTGGTTCTGGGCGTACGGCGGGGGTGGCTGCTGGCCGCGCGGCGCGGGGTAACCCTGCGGGGGCGGGCCCTGGGGCTGACCCATGGGCGGCGGGCCCTGCGGCGGGCCCATGGGCGGCGGGCCCTGCGGCGGGCCCATGGGCGGCGGGTACTGCACGCCTCCGGGGCCGGGCTGAGCGGGCGGGGCGCCGTACGGGCCGGGAGGCGCCTGCCCCGGACCGGCCGGCGGCTGTTCCGGAGGGCCGAACGCTCCCGCGGGCGGCGGGACGGCCTGCCCCGGTGCCGGCGGGCCGGCGGGCGGCGCTCCCGGAGCTCCCTGGCCGGGCGGCTGTGGCCCCTGTGGATTCCCGGTGTACCCCTGGCCGCCCTGCGACACGATGACCAACCCCCTGATTTGTTTTGCTCACGTCAGCGCCGCATCGTATGCATGCCGCTTCACACCGCGCCAACCTCCCTTTTCGCGAAGGTTCCGGCCCGCCGATTCGGTACGGAGCGCGCGGCTCGAAGGCTCCGTACGGGCTCCGTACGGGCTCCGTACGAGCTCCGGGCGGGCACCGGGCGGGCACCGTACGAGACCCGGGCGGTCCCCAGCCGACCCTCAGGCATTCCCCGGGCTCCCCTCCCCCGGAACCCGCGCCCCGTAGAATCGACGCACTGTGTCCGAGAACCTCACCACCCCCGCCACCCCCGCCGCGGAAGCAGCCGCTCCGACAGCCGGCGCCCAGGCCTCCCCCACCCGGGAAGCCGCCCCGCAGCAGACCGACGTGCAGCAGTCCGGCCCGCAGGAAGCCGAGGCACCCGGAGCCGACACATACGAGGCCGACACGCACGGGGCCACCCCACACGGGACCGACGCCCACGAGGCCGACGCGCAGAACCCCCGCCCCCTCGGCTCCACCGCCGTCTCGGCCGCCACCCCGCGCCGAGGTGCGCCCATGTTCCCCGACGGGACCGGGCCCGCCGCCGACCCCGCGGGTTCGCATCACGAGCGCCGGATCCGCTCCTTCCAGCCGCGCCGCAGCCGCGTGTCGCCCACCCAGGCGGACGCGCTGCGCCGCTTGTGGCCCACCTGGGGGCTGGACATCGACGGCCTCTCCCGTATCGATCTCGACGCCTTCTTCGACGGGCTGCCGGTCGTGCTGGAGATCGGCTTCGGCATGGGCGAGGCCACGGCGCAGATGGCCGCCGCCGACCCGGACACCGGCATCCTCGGCTGCGACGTCCACACCCCAGGGCAGGGCAATCTGCTCGGTCTCGCGGAGCGGAACGGCCTGTCCAACATCCGGGTGGCCAACGGCGACGCCATCATCCTGCTGCGCGAGATGCTGGCCCCCGCCTCCCTCGCCGGCCTGCGCGTCTACTTCCCCGACCCCTGGCCGAAGAAGCGCCACCACAAGCGCCGCCTCGTCCAGCCGGAGTTCATCGCCCTGGCGGCCACCCGGCTCGCGCCCGGTGCCCTCGTCCACTGCGCGACCGACTGGGAGCCGTACGCCGAGCAGATGCTCGAAGTCCTCTCCGCCGAGCCGGCGCTCGAAAACCTCCACCCCGGCTATGCGCCGCGCCCGGACTTCCGCCCGCTCACCAAGTTCGAGGGCCAGGGCCTGGACAAGGGGCATGTCGTCCACGACCTCCTCTTCCGCCGCCGCGACACATAGGGCGAACGCCGCTCGTTAGGGTCGACGGGTGTACCCGTCCCAGCCGCCCCCGCACCCGCCGTCCGCGCCCGCCCCTCCCCCGTACACACCCCACCCGCACGAGGACGCGGCCGCACACCGCCGCCGGACGGCGCCCTGGAACAGCACCACCCTCCGCGCCGTCGCCCTGATCTCGCTGCTCGCGCTCTCCGGCGTGATCATCATCGGCATGGTCCGCCAGGAGACCGGCACCGAAGGCTTCCTGGTCGGCCTCGGCCTGGCCGTCTTCCCGGTGCCGCTCCTCGTCGCGGCGTTCTGCTGGCTCGACCGCGTCGAACCCGAGCCCTGGCGCAACCTCGCGTTCGCCTTCGCCTGGGGCGCCTGCGCCGCCGCCCTGGTCGCGCTCCTCGCCAACGGCTTCGCCACCGACTGGCTGGCCGCCAACATCGCCTCGGCATCCCCCTCCGAGGCCGAGGCCTGGGGCGCCACGGTCATCGCCCCGGTCGTCGAGGAGGTGGCCAAGGCCGCCGCGGTCCTCTTCCTCTACCGCTTCCGCCGCAACGACTTCGACGGCATCACCGACGGCATCGTCATCGCCGGGATCACCGCCACCGGCTTCGCCTTCACCGAGAACGTCCTCTACCTGGGCAACGCCTTCGGCGAGGACCAGTCGATGGGCCACTCCGGGCTGGACTCCCTCACCGCCGGCGCCTTCTTCTTCCGCATCATCGTCTCCCCCTTCGCCCACCCGCTCTTCACGATCCTCACCGGCCTCGCGTTCGGCATCGCCGCCAACCGCTACCCCCGCCGCCGCGCCGCCCGCATCGCGCTCGCCCTCCTCGGGCTCCTCACCGCCGTCCTCCTGCACGCCATCTGGAACGGCGCCTCCTCCCTCGGCGACCCCGGCTTCCTCATCGTCTACGGCCTCTTCATGGTCCCCGTCCTCCTCGCCCTCACCTGGCTGGCGATCTGGGCCCGCAACCAAGAACTGCTCTCCCTGCGCGGCTACCTCGCCCCCTACATCACCGCCGGCTGGCTCACCCCCACCGAACCCGCCGCCCTCTCCTCCCTCAAAACCCGCGCCCTGGCGCGCGATATCGCCCGCACCACCCAGGGCCCCGCCGCCGCCCGCGCCGTCACCGAGTACGCCACCGTCGCCACCACCCTCTCCTTCCACCGCCGCCGAGCCCACCTCCTGGGCCCCGCACCCGACTTCTTCCACCGGGAACAGCACTTGCTGCAGCATTTGCGGTACTACCAGGCCTGGGCACGGCCGGCGCTGACCGATGCACTGGGGACCGGAATCCGGACCCGTGAGCCGCACGGCCGATCACCCCGCCCCGACGGTCGGCCCTGACGCCCCCGGCCCACTCCGGCACAATGGCCGTGTGCCTGCCACACCCTCGTCCCCCGGCGTGTCCGCCCGTATGAGCGTCCAGGCCCGTCGGGACACCGGCCCCGAAATGGCTGTACGACGGCTCCTCCATGCCTCCGGCCATCGCTACCGCTTGCAGCGTCGCGTCCCCGACTTCCCCCGTCGCACGATCGACATCGCCTTTCCCGGACCCAAGGTCGCGATCTTCCTCGACGGCTGTTTCTGGCACGGCTGCCCCGAACATGCCACCCACCCCAAAGCCAATGCCGACTGGTGGCGCAACAAGCTCGACGGCAACATCGCCCGCGACCGCGAAACGACCGCACACCTGGTGGCGCGGGGCTGGACGGTGCTGCGCTTCTGGGAGCACGAGGATCCGGTGGCTGTCGCGGACCGCATCGCCCGTACTCTCACCGATCTCCGGGGCAAAAAAACGCCTTGACAGCCGGACGAAACGATCGCGTTTCAACATCTGCCGTTCCGCTGTCAGCCCTCCGCGCTACGGTCGGAATCGGTCGTACGAATCCATGAGCATGCGTGAGTGCAAGGCGAGCAATGACGGACTGGCAGTTCGATGTCCCCACAACCGGCAGCAAGCATCTGCCCCCTGATTCACGCTACGTGGAGGCTCTCAGCAGCCAGGGTTACGGCTTCGAGGTGGCCATCGCCGACCTCGTCGACAATTCCATCGACGCAGGGGCAAAGGATGTGGTCATCCACTTCCTGAGGGACGACGACCGGTTGGTCTCGCTCCTCGTCGTCGACGACGGTCGCGGAATGGACGAGGAAGCCCTCGACATCGCCATGACCGTCGGTGGGCGCCGCAGTTACGACGTAGGCGCGCTGGGCATGTTCGGCACCGGTCTGAAGTCCGCTTCCCTCTCTCATGCCGACGCCGTGACGGTGGTCTCCACCACCAAGCGCACCCGCGCCGTCGGACGGCGCTGGCTGATGGAGCACGCCAGAGCGGGATTCCAGTGCGACATCGTCGCCCCGGACTTCGCGCAGAAGCTCATCGACCGCTACTACGACAAGCCCATCACATGGCAGGGAACGGTCATCCGCTGGGACGGCGTCAAGGACTTCCCCAAGGTCGGGGGAGGCGGTCAGACCGATCGCTATCTGCACCGCACTATCAACAAGCTCGGGCTCCACCTCGGCCTCCATCTGCACCGCTTCCTCTCCCGCGACACCTTCAACATCACGATCGCGGTCGAGGACGTACGGTCGGGCGTCGTCTATCTCGACTACGGCGTCGAGCCGCTGGACCCGTTCGGCTATCCCGTCACGGGCAACGGCGAGTATCCGCGTCGCTTCACCGCCGATGTCCGGTCTGTGGGAAGCGTGCACCTGCAGGCCCACGTCTGGCCGGCGAAGTCGAATCTCAATGAGTACAAGGCCGTGGGCACGGTCATCGATCGGCAGGGCTTCTACTTCTACCGGAACGATCGACTCGTGCAAGCGGGCGGTTGGAACAACTACCGCCAGCCGGAACCGAACCTGTCCCTCGCCCGCGTGGCCGTCGATCTGCCGGATGACCCGGGCGATGTCTTCCGGCTCACCGTCAAGAAGTCCGGCGTGGAGGCCTCACCGGAGTTCACCGCCGCCCTGGAGCAGGCGGCCGATCTCGAGGGCCGCCTCTTCGACCAGTACTTGGCCGACGCCGACGCGACGTACCGGACGGCGCGCAAGCGCTCCGGGACCACGCGGTCCGAGGTGATCGCTCCCGGCAAGGGAATCGCTCCCGAGGTTCGACACGTCATCGAGGAAGAGCTGCCCTCGGTGCCGTACGAGGAGCCGATCTCGGTGATCTGGAAGAGCCTCCCCCAGGACGTCTTCTTCGACCTCGACCGCGAGGAACACTTGATCGTCCTCAACCAGCACTACCGCACCGCCATCCTGGGCGGCCGACGAGGAGGCATCAACGACGCCCCGATGATCAAGTCGTTGATGTACCTCCTGCTGCACAAAATCTTCGAGTACGAACGCGCCGGCGCGAAGCAGAAGGACAACCTGCAGTTGTGGCAGTCGATCCTGATCGCCGCGGCACGCAGCGAACTGGACAGGGTGGCCGACGATGTCGAGTGAACACGATGCCGCCGAGGCATACACCTCCTGGGTGGACGTCGAGCACTACCTCCACGCGGGCCAGAGCACTTCGTTTCCCCTCCGCACCGCGCGCGGCCCCCGTGTGGACTACGTCGTCACCGACGATCGCTCGATCGCCCTCCATCTCGAGCTGGGGCCCCGCCAGCGGTTGCCCCGTTCCCCGCTTCCTCTTGTCCGGATCGACGAGATCGCGCAGAACGGCATTCGGATGGCCCGGCTCCGGCTCACTCAAGAGCGCCTGTTGCGCGACTTCCACGATCTGCTCAATGCGGTCGCGGACCGCGTGGTCGCCCACGATCGCACCCCCGACCAGGCCTTCAACGAGACGGTACGGGCCTGGAGCGCCCTCCTGGAGCGGCCGCGAACGCTCGACGCCAACAGGCGCATCGGACTGATGGGCGAACTGGCCGTTCTCAACTCCCTCGGGAGCCAACACGGTTGGGAAACCGCGGTCGACGCCTGGACGGGCTCCTTCGCCACCGAACACGACTTCGGCCTCCTGGATCATGACATCGAGGTCAAAACCACATCCTCGGCGCGCCGCCTCCATACGATCCACGGTCTGGGCCAGCTGGCCCCTGTCGAAGGGCGTCCGCTGTGGCTGGTGTCGTTCCAGATCGTGCGGGGTGGCGCGCACGGCCGCACGCTCAGCGAGTGTGTTGCCGCCGTCCGCAACCGCGTCTCACAGGCCGCTCCCGCCACCGTGGCCCGTCTCGACGTCCGCCTCGCAGCCCGGGGTTGGTGCTCCGACGCCACGGACGACGAACGCTGGACCATGCGACCGACGCCCCTCGTGCTGCCTGTGGACGAAGACCTTCCACGTCTTACCCCCGCACTTCTCGCTGCGCTTCCGCAGGAGGCACGAGAGTGCGTCGATGACGTCACCTACCGCATCGATCTGACCCACAAAGCCCCCGTGACATCCCCCGAACCGCCCGCCGCCCTGCGTGCGTTCCGTCTTCCGTAACCGAGGCCCTGAATGACCGACCAGAAAACCGGCGAAGCCCTCCTCCGCGTCCATCGGGCCGCGCTCGACGGCATGAGCCGCACCGGACCCATGGCGCTCGGCCCCACCCTGAGCTTCTACGGCATGCAGATGGCTCCCGACACCGACGTGTCCGAGCTCGCCTTTCGGGACGCGCTGCCGAGCTCCCACCGGCCGGATCCGCTGCTGCAGCTGTGGCACAAGCAACTCACCCAGTGGGACTTCGACGCCGAGGCGAGCTGGACCGATACCGAACCGCGCACGGACTCGCGGCGGGCGGCCACGCACAAGTTGCTCGGTCTGGACGCTGAGACCTGCAAGGTGCTGGACGCCCTGGTTCCGGTATCCACGCTGGCCGGCCCCGTGGTGATCAGCCGGGAATTCGCTCCCTGGCGGGCCACCAAGGCCTATCAGGGGCACGACTGGTACTGGCCGAAGTACGCCGATTACCTCGCGGCGAAGGGGTGGCCGGACGACTCCGTGGCGAACCTCGACGAGGCGGCGGAACGGGTGGTCGAGCGCCTGGCCGACCCCACCGCCGAGGCCGCCTACCAGTCCAAGGGACTGGTCGTCGGGTACGTGCAGTCCGGGAAGACGGCCAACTTCACGGGCGTGATCGCCAAGGCGGTGGACGCCGGCTACCGCCTCGTGATCGTCCTCGGGGGCACTCTCAACC